>JAOARC010000041.1 GCA_025210745.1 Bacteriovoracaceae bacterium | reverse complement strand
TGATCTTTTTACTCAAGAGTATAAAAAGACTGAACGATAATTAAAACATGAAAAGTATTTTAATTATTGTTATTTCGATTTATTTTGTTAGCTGTAAAGAGCAATCTCTAGACTTTGATACATCAGGACTTTTACTACCTGTTTCACAAAACATTGTCGCATCTGGTGGTATAGAAGATTCTGAATATCTTATAGAACTACCATATAAAACTGAATCTAAAGAATCCGCTGACTCTTGTTCTGTACAAGTTCAAAGTCAACTACAAGTTACAACTCCTTGTTCTTGTTCATCTGGAATTTGTACTGTTGGTATTACCGGACAAAGTCAATTTAACGGACAAGCTAGTTTTGATTTTAGTGTTTCTGTCGGCAGCAAAAAGTCTAATACTTCTACTGTAGATGTTGCTATTGCTGGATCTGATGATCCCCCTACTACAACAAATAAAACTGAAACAAATGGAACTGAAGACTTTGAGAAGATAATCACTCTTTCTTATGATGATCCTGAGTATGATAATGCCTCTGCATGTAGCGTATCAAACCTAAGCAATATTACTCAGACAACTGCTTGTTCTTGTAGTAATGGTCTTTGTACTGTTGGTGTAACAGGTACTTCTCAATACAATGGAGCTGCTGGATTTGACTTTGATGTCACTGTTGCAGGTGTTACATCTAATACATCTTCTATTTCTTATACTATTGATAACTTTGATGATGCTCCCATTGGAGACGATCTTAATCCTACTTTTGCTTATAAAAATACAGAAAAAACAATTAGTCTTACCTATACAGATGAAGAAAGTGACCTTGCAACTAGTTGTAGTGTTTCTAACTTCGTAGGCGCTTTTGAGTCTACTGCTTGTTCTTGTGATGGATCTGGTGTTTGTAGCGTTGGCTTAACTGGGACTCTTAATTTTGTTGGACAAGCTAGTTTTGACTTTAGCGTAAGTAATGCTAAAACATCTGATGTTAAAACTGTAAATTATACTGTAAGACCAGATCCAGTTGTCGTAGATGATTATTATGTGTCTCAAGATCCTGGTTCGATAAAAAACTTTACTATAAGCGTGGGTAGTGCTCCTTTTACTTATGATATTTTTGAAAAAGATACTTACTTAAAAGTTTCAACAACAACATCAAGTAACGCTACAACTGCAATTACTCTTCCAACTAAAGCTGGAGACTACAAATTGAGAATTAAAGACTCATTGGGTGGAATGACTTGGGTTGATATTGTGGCAAATAAAGGTGCTAGTTCTTTTACAACAAAAGGTGTTACTGTTGCAGGAACTCGAAGAGGAATCAGCTCGGTTGGTGACTACAATAATGATGGAAACCTAGACTTTATCACGATTGGTTTATCTGGGTCTGTCTATAAAGTTTATGGTTACCATGGAAATGGAGATAGTACTTTTACGTATGATCAAGAATTTGGAGTTGGAAACCATCCGCAACTTGTAGACCTACAAGCCGATGGAGATCTGGATTTAATTTATTTAGATCCTTGGAATAAAGAGTTTTGTTACAGATTACAGAAAGCTGATCAAACATTTGAAGCCGAAAACTGTACGGCTCTTACAGATCCTAGCGAAGGAACAGCTATCTATCATATGGCAAGAGCAATAATGCTCAATGATGATGAATATCCAGATATCATCTTCGGTGGTAGTAATGGTGGAGGAGTTGTTTATTACGCAGTAGCTAAAGCAGATGGAAGTTTTGAGCCAATAAAACAATATGCTGCAATGACAGGTGATATATCTGGTACTTATATTTCAATTAGTGTTGGCGATATGAATAATGATGGATATGAAGATGCTATTACTGTTTCACCTCCAACTTCAGGAAAAAGAGACTTTTCTACATTCTTAAATGGTGGTGAAAGTAATATCATGGGATATAGTGTTGCAAATTTAAATGCTGGTGGAGTTGCATGGGGATTAAACTCACCGGTATGTATTGCAGATATGAATGGAGATGGATACAAAGACTTTGTTAACAGAGCACTAGACTCTCATTTATATGTTTATCACAATAATGCATCAATGAACTATACTTTATTTGAATCTAAAACAAGAACTTATTTTACGGGAAATCCATCTAGTACATATGATCACGCATGTACTGACTTTAATGGAGATGGAAACATGGATATTATGGCTCCAATGAGTAATAGATATTATGTAAATGGTGGAAATGAGCACGGATTTTTCTTTGCAACAGGAGATGGTGCTGGTGGAATGAATGCTATTTCACTTTTTGAAAGTAGTTATCAAAGGGCTTGGTGGCAAAATGGTAGTGGACGCTTTGGGGATATGAATAATGATGGAGTACTCGACTTCATTGCAGGATCCCTTGATAATGGCGCTATGTATGTTGAAGAAGGTGTTGAGTAAAAAAACTAAGCGACTTAAACATAAAAAACTAGAATTTTTTTACATTAGAAGTATTTTCTTCAACTTTTTGTTCAAGATTAAGAGTTGACGGTTTTTCCATACTCGAAAGTGGCTTTTGAACTTCCTGTATAATCGCTGCATCTTTTTTTGGAAGATCACAATTAGAAGAAGTCATCTCATAAATATTATCAGGAGCTTCGAAGGCAGAAAAAATAACCCCTTTATTCAAATACTTTTTTAATAGTAAGCTTGCACAATAAGTCATCCCATGAGCATCATCTAATTTTTCTTTCACACCATCTGCATAAATTAGTCCATAATCAGATAGCGTTTCAGTTAACTCCTTATAGTAGTAACAAAAATCATCGCTTGCACTATCAATACAATTATTTGTTTTTTTCAAAACGCTTTGAGTTCCTTTTGATGTAATTTTCATATGAATAGGTTCTCGACACAGATCAATATCCCATAATGTTTCTAAAATCCCATTAAATCTAATTTGAATATTACATACAGACTTATTAAGAGTTAACTCATTTTTAACTAAGCCAAAAAATTTTTGTCCAGCATTAATCTTCGTTTTAAACTTAGATTGAAGACACTGCTTTGAATTAAATTTCTGCGCCAGAGCCGTTTGAAATAAAATTAAAATAATAACACTAAGCTTGATGTAATGCATTTTCATTAACCTCCATAATTACAGCCGATGCATCAAAAGTTAAAAACTGATTTTGCTTTAATTCCTTTTTTAATTGATAAAAGACTTCATCGAGAATATCCAAAGTTTTAATTCTTTTGTTGGCCAAAAGCTCTTCAATAACAAAATCTGGTGTTAAACGAGACCAATTTTTATTAAATCCAGGAGATGTAGAAAGTATACGTTGCCCTCGACTAATTTTACTTTTTACAAAAGCATCTTTTAAAGAAACTTCATCATAAGAATATTTCATTCTATTTTCGAAAAGAGCTGAAAAATTTGATGTTTTAAATTCAAAATCTCCAATAATATATCCACTCACTTCTAAAGAACTTGGATTAATCATTAGTGCCGCAAACTCAAGTTCAATTTTTTTATTTTTAGAAGCATTTAACTTTATTGTTTGAGATATTATATTTTGCAAAAATGATTGAAGTGTATCATCATCAATATAATCAAGTTCCTTTAACTCTGAAAATGTTGCCAAAATATTACTCGATATAAGATAAGAATTCGTTGAACTCATTAATAAAAAGATATTATTTTTTGCTTTATGTATATCAAAGAATTCTCCGCCGACACTCTCCCCGGCACTATATTTACACAGAACTTTAATACCCTTAAAATCTTGAACTCTTTTGGGTGTCCTTACCTCATAAAGTTTTTTTATTTTTAATAACTCAACTTCAACATTTCCCATAACATCAGACAATTCGTTATTAATAGTTAATAACTGAGACTTTAAAATAGAAGATTTTCTAGTCATATCATCATAGCGACTTATTAAGTTGCTCAAAACTTTAATATCTGTTTTATTATTAATAAGACCAATAATACTATCAAGCTCCCAACTAGATGGAGACGTAGATGTAAAAACAAAAATCGACTCAAAAGACTTTATTTTTTCAAAGAGTACTTTATTATTTAAACAAACCTCATGTATAACAACAAGCTCATCTGACAATCCATTTGATAATTCAAAACTACTTTCATCTAAACGAACAAGACTAAACCTCTCAGCTAATCCTGATTTATTGAAGTATTCATATACCTCATTATTCTTATCAACTATAATCATCTGTACCCTATTGAAATCACTTCTAAATATATTTAATTTTTTTTATTTTACTGTTTATTTTTCTTTAAAACAACCGATTAGATTCTAGATGGAAAAGAAAGATAAAAATTATGATAATGTTCTTCATCTACCTCAAAGAGGTAATACTTCTATTATGAGTATGGCCAAAAGAATTGAGGCCTTAAAAGATGAAAATCATAAAATTGCTGAAATGGCAGCAAGAACTATTCTTAAAGCTCTAGATGCAAAAGACTCGTATACCTATGGACACAGTATGAGAGTTTGTTATTTTTCTATGGTTGTTGGAAGAGAATTAAAGTTATCTGACTGGCAAATGTATGAATTGCAACTTGCTTCTTTATTTCATGATATTGGAAAAATTGGTACTCCAGATAGGATACTTAATAAACCATCAAGATTAACAGAAGAAGAATTTAAAATAATGAAAGAACATCCAACTCAGTCTTATGAAATACTCAAAGGTTTCAAAACTTTTGAAAAAGTCGCAAAACATGCTAAACACCATCATGAACGATTTGATGGTAGAGGTTATCCTGATGGATTAAAGGGCGATGAAATTCCTTTCTATGCGAGGATTATTCTCATTTCCGATACCTTTGACGCTATGACATCCACTCGAGTATATCGAAAAGGCTTATCCTATGAGGTAGCATTTCAAGAACTGATTGAGTTTTCAGGAAGTCAATTCGATCCAACTTTAGTCAAATTATTTATCCAAGGAATGAAAAAAGAAAAAGCAAAAAATGAACAAAGATTCTACATTCCTCTAATGGATGAATGGTTTGAAAAAGATGCTGCTTAACTAGCAAAAATCTCTATTAATATCATTTGTAACATTAAACTGCTGTACTTTTTCACAATCAATATCTGAATCATAAATATTTTTAGGAAAACACTCAATCTTTTTTTCTTGTTTTTTATTCCATTCGTAGTTTTTTTTGCATTTTACAAATGACTTTGTATCAATACAAGCCCAATGAGCATCGATACAATTATAAACAAGTGCTCTTCCCGAAATCTCATAGTTTGGAGCTGACTGAGGTTCATTGACAGCAATATCTTCTAAGTGTACTTGTTGTTTTTTTACTTCCCTAGCTTTTTGTTCTAACCCTTTTAATAGAGTCTCTGTTATATCATTTACTCCAGATTCTAAGTTAGGAGAAAACGTTTTATCATCCTTATCATCAACAATTTCTATTTGAGGAGCATCTAAATTAACAATATTTGTATTTTCATTAAAAGGCTCAACTTCATCGCTATCTTCTATCTCATTTGTATCTATGTCTTTTTCTGTTGGCTTTTGCTCAATAATATCCTTGATATCTTCATTTATAGAAGAATTAATATCAGAAATATTATCTGCCGGAACTATAATTTCTTTAGTATTTATAGGCTTTGAATCTTCTTTATTTGAATTATCTTCAATCGGTAGAACCTCTTTTTTAGTAATAACTTCAATATTAGTATCTTTTTCGAGAAATTTTTCCTCATTCTTTTGATCAGAAAAACCTTCTTTTTTCACGATAGTCTTTTGACTCTTTTTTTTCTTAAGCTTTCTTTTTACATGCTCCTCTTTTGTATTATTTTTTTCTAGCTCAGGTCCAAGTATTTGTTCTTCAAATGCCATAAATAGAATACCTATAGCGATTATAGCATGAATAACCTTAAACTTCTTTTTAGGCTTTTCTTCAGAGAATTCTTTTACTATTTTTTCATTTTGTGAGGAATCCTTTTTACTAAACTTATCAAAAGGAATTAATTTATATATTGTAGGTATTTGAGATTGTAAAAACCTTAAAATAATACTTTTATGTTTTCTTTTTTCAGCTTCATTTGAAGTTAAGTTTAAATCTATCTCATCAGCTGAACTCATTTGAGATATATCAAATGCTCCCGTCGCCTCACCTTCATTAAATTCAGATTGAACTTTTTTATTTTCATCTGATTTTGATTTTATGAATTTATTTAAAATCTTTTTTAAAATATCTTAATCTCCAAAACAAAGTTAAAATAATAATGATATAATTTTACTACAACCCATTAATATTAAAAGGAAAATATATGAATAGTACTATTGATGATGGAGTTATAAAATTCAATTACAATCTTGACAAAAAAAATCTGTTAAATTCAACAAATATACAAGAAATTGAAGTCTCGCGCTCAAAACTATTCAAGCTAAAGCTTATTGGTCAATATCTTCCAGAACAAATTGGGTATGGCAATATTTCTAAAAGGTATAAACATAATAAAATGATCATTAGCGGAACCCAAACAGGTAAATACCCTAACCTCGACTTTAATAAATACTGTATTGTAGATAGATGCGATTTAGAGCAAATGTCGGTTCAAGCAACAGGTACTATTGCTCCTTCAAGTGAATCTCTTACTCATTATGGAATATACTACTATAATAAGAAAATAAATTATATCTACCATATCCATGATTCAAAAATATGGACTTATATGATTAATAATCAATTTTCCGCAACAGACAAGAACATTCCCTATGGGACAAAATCAATGTCTCTTGCTGCAAAAGAATGTATTCATGGAAGATCAAAGGGATCTTTTGTCATGAAAGGACATAAAGATGGAGTTATCTCGTACGGTTCAACAGCAAAAGAGGCTGAAGATGAAATTATTAATCTATACAATATCGTTTATAAAGATATCCGTTAATATCGTTTAACCTATTTAGAGAGTCTGCTCCATAAATAAAAATAGAAAAAAGGTTTTCTCTTGGACTAACAAGATAGCAGTCTTCTATTAAAATATCATATGTAAAATTCTTAATTTTTTTAGTTGGAATTAATATGAAATCAAAAAAACTCTTTGTTGGAAAGAATTTTTCTTTTAGATGAAAAGCAATGTATCCCATAGTCTTTCTATTATTAACTTCGCTCATAAAGTGTATTCCATCCTCAACAAAGAAAGAGTCTATAGAATAAACACCTTTAATATTTACTTTCCTTTTTAGCTCTAAAACAATTGAGTCAATACCAAAACAATAATCTTGATACCATTCACATTTCGACAAATCTCTAAAACGCGAGCCTTTATAGCCAAAGTTTTTATCAATAAAATTTTCATAATGTATTTTATTTTCAGATATAACTAGAGTTGAAATATCAAATAGTCTTTTATGCAATTTCTCTTTAAGAACAGGACGTTTCTTTAATATATGATAAAGTTTTTCTTTATCCTTATACGTATAATTACCAATTCCGCTGACACTAAACTCTTCTTTATAAAGAAATCCATTTTCTAACTGATCAATGCTATCTATTATATAGCTTTTATAATCATTAAACTTATTTGAGATTTGAGTAGTAAAAAACCTTGAGTTTATCTTTTTTTGAGTCTCTAAATCATATAGCTCGAAACACCATCCTTTCGCATTTTTAAAATCATATGAAAATTCAAAAGAAATATTAAAATATTTTTTTAAATAATAAGTATACTCTTTTGAATATACCTTTTGAGTATAAAGAGGTATCTCATCTATCAAAACCATTAAGTATTCAAACTCTTGATTAAACTTATTACTTACAAAATCATATGAAGATTTTCCTGAAGATAAAAAGTCCTCTAAATCACAATTAAAATAGTAAGCTAGTTTTTCCATTCTTTTCTATTTGTAACTTTAAAGTCATCTTGATATTTTTCGACATTGTTAATAAAGTTTTCTGGTAATCTTGCTGCAATTCTACTTGGCCTATCAAAAATTTTTCCTTTGGACCTTGCAGGTGTAATAGGAAAAGGAAGAGAATCAACATAATATTGCCATAAGGTTTTATCTTCTTTCCACCTTGATAAAAAGTTTGCACCAAGTGCCACATGAGATATTTCATCGTTGTAAACTTCTTTTAATATATCTGCTGTTTTAAAATCTTCAACCTGTCTAAAAACCTTTTCAAAGTGATGAGCAAAATCTAAATTTGCAGCTTCAAAAGTTAATGACATGACACTAAAGTATTTTTCAAAAGTAGTTAGTTTTTCCATCATTTGCCAAAAGAATCCATTTAAAGGAAAATCCCCAAACTCATACCCTAACTCATTTAATCTTTCTATATAGAGTTTTAAATGTTTTTGCTCATCTTTTAGAGAATGAATGATTCCATATTTTGCTTTTTTTTGATCTTCAGTATTATGAGGAAAATACCTTAAAGCGGTTGCCATCATTTCAATGGCCAATAACTCATGATTAGCAAAGCTATGCAAGGCAATTGCTTTTTTATTATCTTCGCTAAAATGACCTCGAGGAAATCTTAGTTGCTTTTGACTAAACTTAATAGAACTTTTTCTTGCTGGAAGTCTAGGAATATACGCTTCAAAACTATCAAATTGAACCTCTTTAAATTCAATAAGCTTATCCTCTAAAGAATCGCCTTTTAAAATTAAATCTGTAAGTATTGATAATTTCATTAAATTTACTACTATTTTATTCAAACATTCTATAAAGAAATATCAACTTTTAGCCGATAAGTATATGAAATTAAGTAAGTTTAGGAGACTTGATGAAAATTTTGATAATAATTTTGGCCCTTTTAAATTCTGTCTATGCTCAAGTTAAAGATGCCCAAGAAGCCCTATCTCTAATTAATTACGAATCATTTACACATAAAAAGCTTGATAATAAAAATGACATTATTTATTTTCAATTACATCCTGAATATGAAGAAGGTATGAATCCTAAAAATGGGGCTCCAATAGAATTTTTCTTTGGAGAATTTGATGATACTCCAAAATCAATAGAAAGGTTAAAATATATAAAGTCTCTTTTAGATGAAGAAAAAAGAATTTTTCCAACATCTTCACTTGAAACAAAAGTTATAACAACGAATACTGATAAGTCTTCTGATGATCAGAGTATAAAAAGAATTCATGAAATTCTAGATTTTGAAAATGAATTTACCTATGAACAAGCTCCTAAAAACTTTGCTGAAAAGCAAAGAGCTCCTAGTGCTATAAAAATGGGACGAAAATTTTGGACTTTTGTAAGAGCAAGTCTTGTTGGAGGCAGTGCTATAGCTTCCTTTGTTATTATAGATGGATTCCCTATTTCTAAAGCTATCTCTACAGGAGTATGGGGAGGTCTATTATCTGGAATTTTTACCTATCATAATGATAAATATGGCAAATTTTTAACAAAACAACATATGGGAAATTGGGTCTTTAACGCAAAAAATAAAGCTGCAAAAAAAGTCCGAAGTATTCTTGGTATTAATGAGAATAAAGAGGTAAGAACAAGAAAAGTATTTAATCAAATATTGGCAAACGAACATCCTGGCCTTAAGAAAAATAACCCAAAGTTGTTTAACAAGCTTTTAGATAAAAAAGTGAAAAATCATTTTTTAAAAAAACTTTCTCATCCAGAAGAATATATGAAATGGTACTTAACAGAATTATTCTATGTTGGAAGTGCTTTAAAAATTCCACAAATTGCTAATGGAGTTGGAGTATATGATGCATTAGGAAATCCAATAAGTACTATGGGACATATTAGTGACGTCGCTGTAAGTGGAGCTAAAGGTATGCTTGCCCAAGCTCCAGGAGATATTGCCATCCAAAAAAGAAAACATCAAAAAATACTAGAACTAGAAAAAGCCGTGCTTTCTGGAAAAGTAAAAGTAGAAGATAAAGCAAAATTACTTGCTGACATAAAACTATATAAAACAGGATCAAATAAATTTAAAATAGACCTTGCACATAAATCACTACAGAAAGTTGAAAATTGGGCAAGATCAAGAGCAACTTTCTTATCTGTCGTTTCAGTTGTTGGTGTTTCACTTGATATGATAGGAGTTCCTGCTGGAACACCTATCTTAATTGGAACTGGAATTGGAGGAACAGCTTATTATGGAAAAGTTGAAGGATGGTTTAGCTTTGAAAAGCTAAAAAAGTTACCTAAAAACACCTTCCAAAAGTTTAAAGAGTTTCTAAAAAATCCTCTTTCTTACGCTATGCAACCCATTCATAAAAAAAGATGTCTTGCTCCATTTATGATGCCAAAACTTAATTAACCTTTTGTATAAGCACTAGCTTTTGACTTAGATTTAGTCTTTTTCTTTTTAGAAAAAGACTTTCCACCTTTTTTACTAGGTCTTGAAGATGAAGAAGACTTTCCTTTTTTAGAAAAGCTTTTTTCTTTATTATTTCTTGATGATCTCCATCTTCCTCTTCTTTGAGAAAAACATGGTTCACAAATATTAAAATCATGAGACTCTGCTAGCTTAACACCACAAGAAGAACATTTTTTAGCAACTTTTTTAGATAAAAGCTCGTTTAATTTTTCTACAGCAAGAGACTTATTATTTAATAGATCACTGATATCATAAGAGAAGTTCTTATTATTAAAATGTCTTGATAACCACTGGTATAACTCAACACACTTTATGGCCTTTTCTAAGTAATCAATATCGTCATTTTCTGTATCAATGGGCTCACTTTCAATACTTGCACCCTTAACAAAATTATTTAAAATCCAAATATAATATTGAACATGATCCATTAAACCTAAATTTACTGGAGCACATGCAAATCCAAAAACTTCTGCATCAGATAAAACTCCATCTTCATCAGCAGCTTCAACCATAGTTGTCACTTCGATCATCTCTTTTAAATCCACACAATAAAATGGTTTTTCAAAAGTCATGGTATTAAATAATCTTAAAAACTCACTAAGACGAAGTGTTGGAAGACTATTATCTTCAAGAGCGTGGTTTACAGATCTAAAAATATCTAAATCTGGCCCAACCATGGCAAGTTCACTTTGTTTTAAAGTATGAGATAAAGCGTCTTTAATTTTTTCTAGACCATCATCAACACCTTGCAAAGTTGTGACATAACCTTCAGGAAATCTTCCAAACCTTCCCGCTCTACCAGCGATCTGCTTTATTTCAGAATTAGTAATAAAGTGCTCTTTTGAATCATAAAACTTAGCTAAAGTAGAAAAGACAATCCTTTTAACAGGAAGGTTCATCCCCATAGCAATGGCATCTGTTGAAACCATAATATCCGTTTCACCCTCATCAAATTTTCTAGCTTGTTCTCTTCTAACTTCTGGAGATAAACGTCCATATACAATAGAAACTTTAAATTTTAAATTTTCTAAATCTCTTTTGTACTTAAGCGCATTTCTTCTAGAAAATACAATAAGAGCATCATTCTTTTGTAAATCTACAAGCTTGATTGGATTTTTTTCAACTGATAAACTAGTCTTTCTTTCATATTGATTAACTTCTAATGTATCACCTGTTAGCTTTAATATTTGCTGGACAAGTTCTAATACTGAATGATCTCCTGCTAAATGGATTTCATCAGCATCAATATTTACTAAGGCTCTTGTCCATGCCCATCCTCTACTTGGATCAGTTATCATTTGAATTTCATCAATAACAACACAGTCAAACTCTTCATTCATCTTTGCCATTTCAATTGTTGATGAATAATGAGTTGCTCCAGGTGTTTCTATAACCTCTTCACCAGTTAATAAGGATGTTTTAGCACCTTTTTCATTTAAGGTATCAAAAAGCTCACTTGCTAAAAGCCTAAGTGGAGCTAGATAACACCCTTTTTTAGCTTTAGATAAGGCCTCAATTGAGTTCCAGGTTTTACCAGAATTTGTTGGACCCATATGATAAATAACTTTTCTATTTTTTCTTCTGGCCCTAGCATGAACCCAAAACTGTCCAAGATAATCTCTTAAGATTGAAGCTGAAATATCTTTTCTTTTATAACTTGTTATGGCCCCTACTAAAGATTCAAATTGTCTTTTTAAAAACTTTGGAGATTTCCAAATATCTATTCCTAATTGAATTAAAAATCTATCGTACTCTTGATCAGATACAAAATCAGGGTTATGTCCCATCTCATCTAAATGACCACTAAAATAGCTTATTAGTCTATCTTTATATACTTGTCCAAGCTCAGATGAATAAGAAAACTTTGTTTTCATATGAGCCTTAACATCGCTTGATAGACGATTTAATGAACCTCTTTTTAATCTATATCTTATTTTATGAACTTCTTTTTCTAATCTTTTTTTAAGTTTTTGAACATAATCACATAGATAAGAAATATCATTTTCAACGATAAGATCAAAAAGCTCTTGTTCACATCTATTAATTTCTTCTACCTGTGATTTATAAACAAAATCTCTTAGCTTTGCCTTAAAATCAGCATGACACTTTATACACTGGCATGCTAAGTCTTTTTGTTTTAAATCTAGAGAATAATTATTTTTTATAAGATCTTGTGTTTCAATATGTTTTTGAGTGACTTCATAGCACCAGCTTTTAAAATCATCATAGTACCCAAATAGTACTTCTAAATCGAGTTTAGACTCTTTATCTACAAAGTACATTTGCTTATCAGGAAAAATATATTCATCCCAAAAACAAATATCTAGTATTTGTTGTCTGTTTTTAAAAATCTTAGCTTTTCCAAAATCTTTTTCAAACAAAGATTCAAGACAGTGGTGCTCTTCTATAAGAGCATCATATTGCATTGATATTTTTTCAAAAACTTCTAGGATTGAAAGTGCTTCATCTGATGATCTTAGAAAACTTTCATCAATGGAGCCTGATTGTACAAAAGCCTTTCTGTTTAAAGAAAGGCTTTCTTTTATTTCTTCAAAAAAATTAGACAAAATTATCCTTTTTATACAAATGATTTAAGCTTTGTATAAATCCTATTTCCCCATCTCCACAAGGAAAGCAACACCAAGCTTTGCAAACTTTGCAGCGTGATCAGCGTTACCACCACTTCTTTCAATTAAGTCATTCTTTGTATGGATATGCTTGTTTATATCACCCATTGTTGACTCAAATGGCATTGAAGCTGGAAATCCATTATTATGCCAAGAAGCATGATCTGAACATCCATAACCACATTTAGAGTAACCCCATTTAACTCCATCAACATAAGTATTTATTAATTTACCCATGAACTTTGTTTGAGCTTCATTTGTATAATCAGTCATAAAAACAATATCAAGATCATCAGTTCCTTTATGGTTTGTCATATCGAATTGAACAACACCAACAACATTCTTACCTTCTTTTTTATAAGTTTTTGCAATTTCAGAAGATCCTCTTAAACCAACCTCTTCAGCAGCATACGCCATAAACTTAATAGTTCTTTGTGGTTTATAATTATTTTCCATTGCAATTTTAATAATTTCAGTAATTGTAGCAATCCCAGATGCATTATCATCGGCACCAGGAGCCCTTGCTCTTTCTCTTGCCCAGTAACCAGCAATTGAGTCTGCGTGTCCACCGATAACAACAATTTCATCAGCTTTAGAGCTTCCTTCAATTGTCATAATAACAGATGGTTGAGGCCAAGCACTGTGCTTAAAATACTCCACTTTTACATCTGATCTTAAAGTAGATAAGTCTTCCCACTTCTTTTTAATCCAAGCTTGAGAGTCTACACCACTTTGAGCCTTATAATATCTATTATGAAAACTAGATAATTTTTCGATTACTTCTTTAATATTTGATTCTTTAACTTCCGTTACTAAGCTTTTAACCATATCATTTTTCGTAATTGTATAATCAACAAATGGCATCGACTTAATAGTTCTTCTAAGTTCATTTTGCTTAAAAGTTTTTAAAGCTTCTTTTTGAGTTTCATGGGCAACAAATCCACCACATCTGCGAAACTTATCATGCATTAACTTTGAAATAGATTCGATATCTTCGTTTTTTACTTTAACTAAGGCAACTTCATTATCCGCTTTAATTACGTTGAAGTATGGAGTTGATTTTAGGTTCGTCTGAACTGCATCTGCTCCAATTGTAATATAAGTGTATTCACTAGCAAATGCACCTAAACTAATTAGTGTCGTCATCAATAACTTTATCATAATAATCATCCTTTAATTCTATGATAATAGTCTGACATTTTAGATACCTATCGCATAGGTTTTTTCGACGTTTTTTACTTAAAATCTCTAACACTGATATATGTTAAGAAAATGCAATATAAGTTATCCACGAGAAGAAATATGCTAATCCTAGTGTATACGCCCCAAAGATTATAGGAATCTTGTATCCAGCCGTTTCTCTTTTTAGAACACCAAATGTTGCAATGCACTGGGGTGAAAAGATGAACCAAACTAATAGTGACAATAAAGTTGCAATACTATACTGAGATTTCATGGAATCAGATAGTTTTGTAACTAACTTATCTTCATCCTCTTCATCAACGGCCATAACCGTTCCCATGGCAGATACAAGAACTTCTCTTGCTCCAAAACTTGGTATAAGAGCAGTTGTAATTTTCCAATCAAAACCAATTGGCTTAAAAACAGGCTCAAATGTTCTTCCAATTTTAGCAGCATAACTATTATTAATTTGCTCCGAGCCTTCAAGGTCTGAACTTGGAAATGTAACAAGAACCCAAATTAAAATTGATAGTGCAAAAATGATCGTTCCCGCTTTTTTCAAAAAGATCATTCCTTTTTGCCAAGAATTAACTAATACATTTTTTATTTGAGGTACTTTATAAGATGGAAGCTCCATCATAAGTGTATTAACAGATGCTGCTCCCATTACATTTTTACTTATAAAGGAAATAACAAATCCCATTATAATTCCAAATGCATAAAGAGCGAACATTAATAAACCTCTAGCATCAAGTCCAAGAACTTTATCAGATGGAGTAAAAATAGCTCCAATTAAAAGAGTATATACTGGCAACCTAGCAGAACAAGTCATAAGAGGAGAAACCAACATCGTAATCAGTCTTTGGTTTTGATTTTCAATAATTCTTGCTCCCATTATTCCTGGAATAGCACAAGCATGAGAAGATAATAGAGGAACAACTGCTTTACCAGGTAACCCTAACTTTCTCATAAAGAAGTCTAATAAAAATGCCATTCGTCCAAGATAACCAAAGTCTTCAAGTAAATAAATGAGAATAAATAAAAAGATAACATGAGGTAAAAAGACAACAAAACCACCAACACCAGCAATAACACCATCGATCATTAAAGCTTTGAAATACCCATCAGGTAATACTCCATCAACAATAGAAGCAATAAACTCAAACCCCATTTCAATATAACCAATAAATGGATCAGCAAATGTAAAAAGAAGTTGGAATGTAAAAAGAAGAATTAAAAATAATGCTCCCAAACCTAAAACAGGGTGTAATAATACTTTGTCTAATTTTTGAGTAAAGGTATCTGGCCTGATTAAAGTTTCAATCATTTGCTGTGCATCTGTCTTAACTTGGGCCATAGTTTCTTTTATATACGAAGGATCTTTAATCTTTTGAATATATCCACTTGGAATCGCAGGCGAAATACTATCTTTTAACTTTTCAATTATTGAATCTTTTAAATCTTCAATTCCAAGGTTATTTCTAGCACTTGTTGCAATAACCTTTGTATCATATAAAGAAGAAATTTTATCTATATCTAACTTCTGTCCTCTTTTTTCAGAAAGATCAATCATATTAAGAGCAATGGTAAAGTTCAAATTAAGTTCTTTAAGTTGCTTAGCTAAATATAAAGATCTTTTTATATTTGTTGAATCAATAACAAGAATAAACAAATCAATCTTATCTTTTTTATTCAAAATAAAGTCTCTAGATATTCTTTCATCAGCTGTTCTTGCATCTAAAGTATAAAGACCTGGAAGATCTATAACTTCTATATCATTACCTTCTAACTTAATATGCGCTGATTTTTTTTCAACTGTAATTCCAGGAAAATTTGCGATCTTTTGTTTAGCACCACATATAACATTAAACAATGAGGACTTTCCACAGTTAGGAAGTCCAACTAAAGCTATTTTTTTCAATCTAAGATTCCTTAACTGTAATTAAACTTGCTTCACCTCTAGTTAAAGCAATACACATTCCATCTACTTCAAATAATAAAGGATCCCTAAATAAAGGAGCTCTCTTTACAAGCTTAATGCTTGATTCTGGCAGGACGCCCAATTGCCATAGTCTTGTCACAACGGCTTCATCCCCACTTAAAATATTATCAATAGTATAAATATTGTTTTTTTCAATAATTGATGCATTCTTCATATGTTTGATATATCAAACATATATATAAATTAGCAAGTAAAAAGCCTTAATTTATCTGATGCTGCTCTACATCTTGATGATAGTTTTGTAGGTGAGAATAGCTAAAGTTCAATGAAACACTAATCTTTTTTATGGCTTTATACATATGAGACAAAGAAGTAACTAAATCATCTTCTCCATCCACACGAGCTTTATTTATCACCTCTTCTAATTGAACGATCCCTTGATTTATCAATCCAAAATCAACATCAAATACAGGTGTATTTATACTATCTGCTATAGAAAAGCTTAAATGAGAAGCTTTATCTAGTGCCTTAAGTAAAATATCAAGCTCTCTAAAAGAATGACTAAATTCTTCTAATGTTTCTAAAAATTGTTTTTGAGAATTATTTAAATCAGAAACAGGTATTATACTCATAGCTTTTTGCGATAATTTAGCTTTAGATATGGCCATCGATTGCCTAAATTCCTTAAGACTCTTAAAAAGAGAATTCATTTTAGTAATACTTGAAATAAGATTTGAAATATTTTGTTCGCAAATCTTTTGCTCTTTCTTTCTTAGCTCTACTTCGTCTAACCATAAGTTCATATCTTTCTTAATAAAACTCAAAGAGTTTAAATTACTTTTTGACTCATTAATAAAGTTAATCGTAAAAGCTTTAAATTTATTACAAGCGTTTTTTAATAAAATAATTTCATCTCTATTAGGGGCAATTGCTTCTTCAAGCTTCTTAGTTAAATCATCGCTTCTTTCGAAGCTTCCTTTAGCACTATCAATCTGAGAGGACAAAAATGAAAAACGTTTTTCTATATTATGAGATAACAAGTTAAATAGATTAAATATTTCATCTATTTTGTGATCTTCAAAATCTCTTTGCAACTGCTGCTTATTATCTAAAAATGTATCATTTGCCATACTATTTATTGCTTTTTTTATTGGGGACAATATTTCAATGGCTTGATCATTTATTGTCTGTTCAAATGTTTCAAGATTATAAATGTAAACCATAACATATTTTTCACGATGACTTCTTCCCGGGTTCAAGTAGATCTCTAATGGCAAGAATCCTTCTTTTGTATCAAGTCTTAACTGAAAAATCCCGCCTGTTTCATTCACAATAGCGTCTACAAAAGGATTATCTTCTTCTAATCCAAACAAATCTTTAAAATCTTCGATACTATCAATTTTCGTATTAAACTTTGCTATAAGTTTTTCAAAAGCCAAATTTGTCCATGTAATCTGTCCACTGCTTGCAATCATAGCACTTGCAAAAGGAAGAGACTCCTTTACTACTTTTCCAAAAGATATTTGAGATTTATAAATATGATGTTGCCTTTTTGTAAAGTTTTTAAATCCACAAGAAAAATTACTATCTGGTTCTAATCCATCATAAATACATTTTGTAATGTAGGCTTCAAGATCTTTTTCGTATTCTCTTAAAGATTTTCTTAAAACCCTTTTTGACCTTAAAATACCAACAATGAAAAGACAAAGACTCAAAGAAAATATAATTAGTATTGAGCTTATAAATAGCATACTCGATTTAGTTACACGTATTTTTTGATAAGAAACAACAGGAGAGATTTTCCCTAACCATTTATGCATTATTTGATAAAATTCTTTTTGAACTCCTACAAATTTCTTTCTTTGCTGGGAGTAATCACTTAACATATTCAGCTCACTGCTAAAAGAGTTTAAGCGCTTTAATATTCTTTCTTTTTCTGCTTTCTTTAAAAAAGAATTAGAAGTTGTTTCCTTCATCGCAGCAATCTCATTTTTCATTTTAGAAACAATACTACTTAAAGAGTTTTTATTAATATATCCATCAGAGTAAGAAGATAATCTATTTGCACCTCTTTTTAAGGTTCTCCACTCATTTTTACTTACAAAACTATGGAACTTACTAACTTTCGTATTTAAAACATTAAAAACTTTATCCGTTCTCGGAAAAGAAATTAGAGCTGCAACAGCCGCTTTCAATCTCTGTAATTCAGAATTAATTGTATCGTACTCATCATCACTAACTGAATTATTAAGGACTTCTAAGTCTTTTTCAACAGATGCAATCAAAGATAAAGCGATCTTATTATTTTCACTAAAAACAAGACTCTTAACTTCGTTAATCGGCTTTGTTGAATTAATCTTTTCTAAGATATAATGAGATCTATGTAAATTTTTAGATTTAGTTCCATCTAAAAAGCCTCCACTCCAAAAGTAAATAATACTTCCAAATGATGCTAGAGTTACTATAAAAAATGACACTTTATAATAAAATGTAAACTTATCGCTATACTTTTTAATCATCTATATCTTCCTTGAATGATTCACACTCAAAAATGTAAAATGCTTTGAGTATATGCACTACATTATCCAATAAGAATGACGCTTTGACAAAAAAAAGCTCCTAATTTTAGGAGCTCATATTTTAGTAAATTTATTCTATTTTTTAAGAAGCTAAGTCTTCATGTGAATCGAAATCATTTTTAAGCTTAGCTTTTAGCTTTAAGATTGCTTGAGTATGCAACTGAGAAACTCTAGACTCAGTAACTTCTAAAACCTGTCCAATTTCTTTTAAATTCAAATCTTCAAAATAATATAATGATAAAACAAGTCTTTGCTTTTCTGGCAATGCTTTAATTCCATCCCTAATAACACCTTGAGCCCTCTTATAACTAACAGCTGCAAATGGATTAGATGATCTTCTATGCTCTAAAAGTCCCATCATGAGCTTTTTATCACCTCTATTAAAGGCCGTTGAATCATCTATATTTAAAAGTGATACTGATTTCGATTTATTAAGCATTTCATGAAACTCTTCCATGGAACATTTTAATTCAGTACACATTTCATCATCAGTCGCTGGACGACCAAATTCTCTTTCTAGCTTAGCATAAGCTCTTTCTAAAGTTTTAGATTTTTCCCTAATCGATCTAGGAACCCAGTCTTGTGCTCGTAACTCATCTAAAATTGCCCCTCTAATTCTAAACTCTGCATATGTTTTAAATTTATTATCTCTTGATGAATCAAACTTACTAATCGCATCCATTAAACCAATTACACCACAAGAAATTAAGTCATCCAGCTCAACATTCGCAGGTAATCTGGCTGCAATTTTTTGGGCAATAAACTTAACAAGGGGTGCGTATTCAACAATGATCTTATCCTTAACAGCAGGATCTTGTGTTTGCCTGTAATCTTTTAAGTTTCTTAATTTTGTTGAAATTGATGACATCTGAGCTTCTCCTTAGCAAAACGGCTGAACTTCGTGTTCAAATTTAGATTTTTCAAAACTCTTTTGAGTATTAAAGTTTCTAAAAAGCTCATCGGTATATTTTTTTATTATTTTTAAAAAGTTTTTATGAGTGGAATTATTTTCCTCCTCCAATAAAAACTGATCAAATCGGCTTTGCATAATATCAAGTTTTTCAACGCCACCCAAAATAAGTGTTCTACCAGCTAAAAAGCTCTCAACTGTTTCACTCATGGTCTTTACAACTTGCTCGTACTGCTTATGACTCTGATACATATTAACGATTAAGTGATTTTCATTAATTCCATACTTATGCTTTAATACTTTCATTAAAGAATATGAATCTGTAATTGAAGACCTATCCGGCGTTACAACAAAAAGTCTATGATCACAATATGCATTTAAAGTTAAAGCTTCTTTTGTCAATCCAGCAGGGCAATCTAAAAAAATAAAATCATAAGTCTGTTCATGAGTCGAGATAATATCAATAATAATTTCTTCCAGATTTAAACTTGAATCAAATAAATCTAAATTTCCATTACATGCACTTAAAAGATGAAAGTTATTTTCTTTATATAGGCATTCATCAAAAGATTTGTGAGAACTTACAAGAGAATAGAATGTATTATTAAGAGGTAATCCTAGCTTAATTGCTGTATTTGAAAGGTTTGAATCGCAATCAATAAGTAGAACTTTAAAACCTAGTTTTGATAACTCTTTTGATAACTTTAAAGAAATGCTTGTCTTTCCAACACCACCTTTTCCTCCTGTAATAGAAGCCGTTATCGTTTTATTAAATTTATTTTTTCTTTGATTAATTAAATAATTAACATGATCTGATTCTTGCGAATTAAAAGATAATAGCCACTCACTCGCTTTTTCCATAACTTCCTGTTTCTCCCCAGTTTAAAATCCTTTTAAACTTACTAAATGTCTTTTAAATCAAGCCTTATAATTTAAACATAGAAGCCAAAATCCTTTCGGCACTCGCTGTTTCAATATCATCTGGAACAATATGTCCTGTTCCAAAAAATGTTAAAGGCACATCATTATGCGCTAAATGCATATTTAACAATGAACCAAAACTCATGCATTGATCCACATAAGATATTATAACCCCATCAGAAAAATCTTTGTACTTGGAAAGAATTTTTCTATTGTAAATTTCTGAGTTTATGGCACTAACATTAATAAGAATATCAACATACTCAAATGACCTTTTTAATGTCTCTAAAACTTTTCTAGACTCATCAGTTTCCATTCCAGACGTTTTTATATCAATAACTGCAGATTCTCCATTTGAAATGGTTTTTCTTATCATTGTTAAAAGCTCAGATATAGTATGAGCTTTACTAATACTTATATCAAATATACTTGCAGCAAAATTATCATTTGCAATATTAGATCTTCCAAAAGATATAATCCGACAGTTAGTCTTCTTTGTCGCTATCTTAATCGCATTACTAAATTGTGCCGAAGCGGCATCCGATATTAAAGCTGTCACAATAGGCTTTGCTCCAACACCACTTGTTTGAAAAAGAGCTTGCTTAACATGAATAGAATCATTTAACTGCTGAAGAGCATATTCAAATACAGTATCAGCTGATTTTAATTGTTCTTTTGATAAATCGTAAGATGCTCTTTTCACAAGATCTGCTACGATCTTAGAATTAATATCCATCGATCTTAAAGTTGTAGCTAAATCATCAAGAGCATTTTTTTCTTCCTTAACTTCAACTTCAGAAAGTTGATCAAACTTATTCGTTAGCTCTAACAATCTTTTTTCTAAAAGCTCTATTTTATTTTTTTGAATCTGAACATCATTTTTTAGCTCAATATTTTCATAGAAATCTGCTTCATTTTTTTTTGTAGCGGCAGCTAAAGACTCAGAATGATCCTCTAAACTATTAGCCACATCATCTTCAAAAGAACTATAAGCTTCATTTACAACTGATGCCGCAGGTTCTTCTTTTATAACATTTGGTGAAGATAAAAAATCATCAAGACTTCCCATTAGTTTATTAGAAGCCTTTGTTACAGTGTTCACAACTTTGTTAAGACCTATATTTCCATATCCAGCAGCATTAGAGTTTGCGCTTGTTTCATTATAGGAACTAATTTTTGAACTTACATTTTTAGCTGGGGCTTTATAAAAAGATTCTTTTTCTTCTTCACTTAACACTTTATCAACCTTTGCTTTATTAATGTAGTTTTCTTCTGAAATTGCAGCTGTAATTTCAACCCTTGCTTTTTTAAATGCTCCTGAAATACCTTTATTATTTACTGTTTTTAAAATAATTGCATCTGGGCCTAAAGTCTTTTTAACCTTGTCTAAAGCTTCGTTTAAATCCTGCCCCTCAAAAGTTCTTACATACATAAATTAAACTCTCACTGTTCCTAATGATCTTAAATTTACATCCGAGCTAAGTTCATTGTGACTAACAACAACTAAGTTAGGAATAAATTTTTCCGTTAACTTTTTAAAATGTCTTCTTACAATTGGAGAACATAGTACAACCATTTTCTCCCCCATCTGAGTTGCCTCTTCAATACTTTCGTTAAGGCTTGCTAAAATAGTCTGAGTTAGTTTTGGATCTAAAGATAATTGCTGTCCTTGCTCTGTTTGAATAAGATTCTGGGCAATAGACTCCTCAATTGCTCTGTCTAAAGTAAATAGTGGAATATCTCCTTCTTCACTCTTAATCCTCTCAGTAATTGTTCGATATAACCCTTCTCGCACCTTTTCTGTCAATGAATCGGGGTCCTTAATTATTGTACCATATTCGGCAAGTGTTTCAAGAACAGTTCTTAAATCTCGTATAGAAACACCTTCCCTTAATAAATTTTGTAAAACTTTCAGGACTACGCCTAAAGGAGCAATATCTGGTATCAAATCGTCCACAATTTTAGGGTATTCTTGTTTAAAGTTATCAAGTACTCGTACTAATTCTTGCCTACCAAATAACTCAAATAAATTTGTTTTAAGTACTTCAGTTAAATGAGTGGCCATAACTGTCGCTAAATCAACAACTGTATATCCATTATATCCAGCATCTTCTTTTTGACCTTCACTAATCCATACGGCATCAAGTCCAAAAACTGGCTCTTTTGTCGCTATTCCATCAATAGGTTCAATAACTGTTCCTGGATCCATCGCTAAGAAATGATCTGGCCTCATTTCAGATTCGGCAATAACAATTCCTTTAATCTTTATCTGATAACCACCAGGCTTAAGTTCTAAGTTATCCTTAATTCTAACAGAAGGAACAATAACACCCCAATCAGTAACAAACTGTTTTCTAATATGAGTAATTCTTTCTAAGAGATCACCATTTTGTTCTGAATCAACAATATTAACAAGTCCATATCCAACTTCAAGTTCAACCATTTCAAGATTTAGTAAGTCTTCTAAAGTTTCAGATGGTTTAGCATCTTCTAAAGTTTTAGCAGTTTGTTCCTCACTTTCTTTAAACTCTTTATCTTTTTCAATCCTAAAACCTGTAAATGCTAAAATCCCAGCTACAGTTAGGAATGGGAACATTGGAAACCCTGGAATAAAAGAAAATACTGTGAGAACTCCAGCAACCATATAAAGAGCTCTTGGCTGAACACTAAATTGCTTACCTAATTGAGAACTTAATCCATCTTCATCTGTATTTCTTGTAGCAATAATACCGGCTGCAACTGAAATTACTAGTGCTGGTATTTGAGCAATTAATCCATCACCTACTGTTAATAATGTAAAAACTTGTGTTGCTTCACCAAAAGATAAACCATTTTGGGCTACTCCAACAATGATTCCACCAATAATATTAATTGCCGTAATTAAAATACCTGCAATTGCATCTCCCCTTACAAACTTACTAGCACCATCCATTGATCCATAAAAGTCTGCTTCAGCCGCAACTTCAGTTCTTCTTTTTTTTGCACCAGCTTCATCAATAAGTCCTGCATTTAAATCAGCATCAATGGCCATCTGCTTTCCTGGCATCGCATCTAATGTAAATCTTGCAGAAACTTCAGCTACCCTTCCGGCACCTTTTGTAATAACGATAAAGTTAATAATGACAAAGATAATAAATAGAATAATACCGACAGCAAAGTTACCACCAACAACATAATTACCAAAGGCTTCAATGATATCTCCAGCAGCAGCACCTTTAGCACTTCCTCCGTTTAATAAGATGTTTCTTGTAGAAGCAACGTTTAGTGATAATCTAAAAAGAGTTGCCACTAATAGCACCGATGGAAAAGTAGAAAAGTCTAAAGGCTTTTTAATATAAATTGATAATAATAAAATCATTATTGACGCTGCTAAAGTTACAACAATAAAAAAGTCTAATAAAAAAGGTGATATTGGAACAATCATAAGTCCTAGTGTCACCATTAATCCAATAGCAACAACAATATCAGGGTTTTTTAATAATTCTTTTAATCTATTCATCTTTTATTTCCTAACTTATAGCTTTCTTTCTCTTTTTCATTTTATAAACAAAAGCAAGAATCTCTGCCACGACTTTATAAAGAGATCTTGGTACACCATGACCAACCTTTACTGTTTTATATAGTGCTCTTGCTAGTGGAACATTTTCTACAATTGGAATCTCATGTTCTTTAGCAATTTCTCTTATTCTAAGAGCAAGGTGTTCACTTCCCTTACCTACAACAGCTGGAGCGACCATCGTTTGCCCATCATATTTAATAGCAATACTTATATGAGTAGGATTAGTGACAATAACATCAGCTGTTTTGATATCATTGATCATTCGTTTAGTGGCCATATCTCTTTGAATAGCTCTAATTTTTTGTTTAACCTCTGGATTACCATCTTGCTCTTTTTGTTCTTCTTTAACTTGTTGTTTTGTCATTCTTAATTTTTCTTTATAAGAATACTTTTCCCAAGCAAAATCCATTGCTGCAACAATTGCAAGTCCAAGTAGTATAGATAATGCTAATTTAAAAGCAAGCATCTTACCATAGTTAAATGCTTCAGCAGATTCAGTATGTAAAAAGCCTGTAAATGAGTTCATGTTATCATCAATAATAAAGTACGTTATTGACAATACAACTGAAAATTTAAAAATACCTTTAATAACTTCAGCGATAGCTTTTTTAGAAAAAATTCTTTTAAGTCCACTTAGAGGGTTTAATCTTTCAAATTTTAACTGAAGAACTTCTGGTGAATATAGAATACCTATTTGCATAATCTGAGCAATAATACCTAAAGTTGCTGAAGTTATAAAAACAGGAGCAATAGCTTTACCAAGAGTCACAACCGTTTGTGTTAAAACTCTTTTACCCAATTCCTGGGTGTAAGCTTTCTTAAAATCTAAGGTATAAAGCCATTCTATATATTCAGAAAAAATTTCAAAGATATAAAGAGACGAAAGAACAAGAACACAAAATGTTCCAGTTAATACAAGTACACTACTAACCTCTTTAGAAGAGGCGACATCACCCTTTTTCCTAGCTTCGTCTATACGATGCTGGGATGGTTCTTCCGTTTTTTCGCCTTGATCGTCGGCCATCTTCTATCCTTATATTACAAACTGGAACCAAGCTCCCAGCTTATCTACATACATCTTGTAAGCTACTTGGAAAAATTCTTCACTAATTGCAAAAAATACAACTAGTCCAATTCCAATATTAACTACAAAACTAACCATTAAGATATTCATTTGAGGAATTGTTCTTGCAACAATCCCCATTACTAAATTAAGTAAAAGATTCGTAAATAAAATAGGTGTTGCGAGTAAAAAAGCAGCACTAAAAACACCTTTAAAAAAGTCAGTATAAAAGATATGAACGCTAGACATCTTTCCAAGACTTAGTGCTGAAATTGTAAAAAAAGAATTCAGAACACCTTTAAACATTGGTAAAAGAGCTCCACTAGAAATAATCATTATGATAATTGTCCATTGAATAATCTTTTCAAAAGGACCAACTCTTCCACCAGCAGTCGGATCAAAATAAGAAACGGCGGCAAAACCAATTTGTTGAGTCATCAACGACCCTGAAGCCGAAAATAAATGAATAATACTCTTAACTAAAAAACCAATACAAAGCCCTACTACTGTATGAAATATTGTTAAATACCAAAAATTATCAATTCCAATAGCTCCAATTTCTTTTAGCATAGGAGCTTGTGTTATAGGAAAAAATACATATGTAATAAGTAGTGAAGACAAAATCTTAACAATTCCAGGAACAACTGTATTATCAAACACTGGTAGTTGAAAAACAACAGCTACCCATCTAGCAAAACACAGCCAAAAAGCAACAATTGATGGATAGTCAGTGATTGAAACACTTATCATCTATTCATCACCACCTGTGGAATACTCGAATACAATTCGTATGTAAATGAAGTAATCGTCTCCATCATCCATGGGCTCGCTAGAACTAAAAGACCAACGATAGTAAGTGCTTTTGGAATGAAAGATAAAGTTTGCTCATTGATTTGAGTGACTGCTTGAAATAAAGAAACCATGATACCAACAATAAGAGCTCCACCTAATAAAGGCGCAGCAAGCATTAATGTCACTTTCATCGCTTGGTTTGTAATTTCAACTGCAAAGCCGCTATCCATAAAAACTCCTAATTAAAAGATCTAAGTATTGATCCTGTTACTAACTGCCATCCATCAACTAAAACAAAAAGTAATAACTTAAATGGCATCGATATAATTACTGGTGGAAGCATCATCATCCCCATTGCCATAAGAACTGATGCAACAACCATATCTAAAACTAAAAATGGTATATAAAGTAAAAAACCAATTTGAAATGCTGTTTTTAATTCTGAGATAATAAATGATGGAATTAAAAAGTGTAATGGAACATCTTTAACTGTTGCAGGAGCACTTTTTCCCGTTACATCATAAAATAATCCAATATCAGCTTTTCTTACTTGAGACTCCATAAAGACTCTCATTTCTTTTTCTAATCCATCTAAAGCTTGAGTTGTACTAATCTGCTTTTTTAATAATGGATTAATTGAATTATCATAAATTTTTTGTCCCGTTGGCATCATAACAAATACTGATAAGAATAATGCAAATCCAATTAATAATTGATTTGGCGGCATACTCTGAGTACCAATGGCCTGCCTCATAAAAGATAGAACAACGATAATTCTTGTAAAAGATGTACATAAAATTATAAAAGCTGGAGCCAATGTTAAAACAGTAAAAAGAACAATAACTTGCATGGTATCTACAAGATTTGTTCCTTGGCCAAAGTTAATACTAAGTCCAGGTAAATTTACATTAGACTGAGCATACAAAATCCCTGGCACCAAACCAAGGATTGTAATAAATAATAATTTAAACTTTGGAATTGTTCTTCCTAAACAATTCATCATATGTATTCCTTTTATTGAAGAGGTTTAAGTCCTTTAACCTTTTTCTTCAATTGATCTGAAAATTTAATCTTATCTTTTACCCCTAAAAAATCAGATAAAGACGACTCTTTATTTGATTTTGAGATATCTTCTTTTAATTTCACATTTCCACCTTCAGATGATGTCAATGTGTCATCAAAGTTGTTTCCTGCAATTATTTTTTCACCATCCTTAATTAAGCCTGAAACATCTTTAATTTCAGAAATAGGGTGAATTCCAGCATCAGTATTACTCACTAGAAATACTTGATTATGAGCTCTAATTAACATTAAACTTTTCTTTGGAGCAATATGCGTTTGGCTTAAAACAGTTACTTGGTCTGTATTGTTTAAAAAACCAAGTTTTCCTTTTTTTATAAACCCCTTTTTCATTACAGTTACCACTCCATAGAACAACGCAATTATCACTGCTAAAAATGCAACAAACTTGCCAGCATATGCAGCAAATGAAAACGAGCTCTTAGCAGTTTTCTTAGGCTTATTTGACACCTTTTTATTTGCAGCTAGAGTCGTTTTGACCATATCTTTTTTCATCTTCGCAGGAGAGACTGTAGCATTATGTTTTGCCATTAAAGAACTTAAATATTGTTCATTTAACACTGATTTAGCTGCGACTCCACTTTTTTTAACATTTTTCTTATCAATAATGTTCTTTGTCTTTGGTGACTTTTTCTCTAACTTAGAAAGGACTGCCTTTGATACCGATAGCTTTGGAAAAGTTAATTCAATATGATTATCTCTAATCGTTAATGAAACAAGATCTTTATACTTTTGCATATTAAAAGGAAAAACTGCTTTTACCTTTATTTCATTCTTATTACTATAATAAGCCCTTAACCTGGTATCTTTATATTCAGTTGCAAACCTTTCATACTTATCAATTTTTTTCTTTAAAGCCGCATCTTGAATCTTTAAAAGAATTGTATCTTTAATTACAGAAAATTGTGGATATGCATCCATTTGACCTGTATATTTAACTCTTAAAATCCCTTTGTTAGACTTTTTAGAAAAGTTTAGATCTGAAACTTTTACTGATGCAAAAGCCGAGCTAAAAATAAAAGTTAAAAGTAATAAAGAAAGTTTCATATGTGTTTATCCTTATCTTAAAGTTTCAATTCTCTCTAATGGGCTGATAATATCTGTTAATCTGATTCCGAATTTTTCATTAACAACTACAACCTCTCCTCTAGCAACTAGTTTTCCATTTACTAGAACTTCTAAAGGTTCTCCTGCTAGTTTGTCTAATTCAATAACTGAACCTTGTCCTAACTGAAGAAGGTCTTTAATAACAACTTGAGATCTTCCAAGCTCAACACTTACCTTAAGTGGTATATCTAAGATAAAATCTAAGTTTTGAACTTTTAATTTATTTAAAGCATCATCACCTGTTTTAATTTGATCTGCTAATTGCCCGATTGCTTCTTGTTGTTCAGGATTAATAGCTGTTACATTATCCATTGCTTCGTTGTTGTTTTCTTCCATGATCTTCCCTTTATTACTTATCTACTTTTCTTGTTATTTGTACGGCTCTATTACCTTTATACTCACCAATAAGACATTTAAACTTCTCAGCTCCTTCAACTTCTAGGCTTAATTCACCCGAAACCTCTTGTCCTAGTGGTATAACATCTCCAACTTCAAGACTTACTAAGTCTCCAATTGATAGATCCGTTTGTCCTAATTTTACTATGGCATCAGCAGTTGCTTCTTGAACATGAACCTGTAATGATTGCGTCCAAAGACTATCAACGACATCATTTTCAGATTGATAACTTGAACTTAGCTTTTGCTTAATTGGTTCAATTGTTGAATATGGAACAACAATCATAATCGTTCCAGAAGCTGATTCAAACTCAACTTCAAAAGTTGTTGTAATAATAACATCTGATGGTGGTACAACCCCAACAAACTGTGGATTGATCTCAGTTCTTTGATATTGAGCATCTATCTTGTGAACAGGGGCCCAAGCTTCTTCTAGATCAGAGATAACCATGTCGGTTACTCTTTTCATAAAAGATAACTCTATCGAAGTAAATTCTTTTCCTTCAATTTTTGTAAATGGTCTATCTGTTCCACCAAAATATGAATCGATAATGGCATAAGCTAACTTTGATTCAAATACTACAAGAGCCGGTCCTTTAAGCTCATTAAATCTCATAATACTCATACAACTTGGAATAGGTAATGTGTTTACAAACTCCCCAAACTTTAAAAGATCTGTTGAGATCATTGAAATTGTTGAGATTTTTCTTAGAGAGTTAGAAAGAGATACCCTAAAAGATCTGATAAACCTTTCATAAATGATCTCTAAAATAGGCATCCTTCCACGGATAACTCTATCTTGATTTGTTAAATCATAGGGTTGAACATTCTCATCTTCAAAACTCCCCATTTCATCTTCAAAACCAGAGCCTAAGTCTGAATCAGACTCGTCATTAACTGCATTTAATAGTGCATCAACTTCATCTTGACTTAAAACTTGTGCCATGTGCGTCCCCTCCTGGGCATACTTAGAGACCTACATCCTATAGGTCATATTAAATTCTTTAGTTGATTTGAAAACCAACATAAAATAAATCTTCAACTTTCCCCTCAATTAAATAGGAATTTATAGAAGATTTAATTTGCTCTTTTAAATATAACTTTCCATCACGCTTTAAAAGATCCTCAGGTCTTTTAGCATTTAAAATACTGATTATTGTATCTCTTATTTGAGGCTTTCTAGACTGTATTTCCGTCAAATCCGAGTCATCACTCATCTTTAAAACCGTATTTAATCTTACATATCTTCTAGGACCATCACCTTGAGCAAGATTAACTGTAAAGCTTTCAAGATCAACTAAGTTTTCTTTTTTCAATGTTTCAGTTGGCCTTGCTTCATCAACAACTTCTGGATTATTTGCAGCTTCACCTTCGGCAAGTATCTGTGTTAAATCGGGTCTTTTAGCTTCCAACTCCATAAATTTGTACTGTTGGAATGCAACAAAACCTAAGCAAAGAATATTTACTAATAATAAAACAATAATTAATGGACTTTTCTGTGGATTTGCAGGTTTATCCTGCCCAGATTTTTCTTGTGTATTTTGCTCATCGGCCATATGTTTTCCATCCTTAGTAAATTTAGTGAAATCCTATCACCTGTCAAAATTATAACCTTAGAGATAGACAGAATCAAGCATATGGAAGATTTGGTGGTACATTTTTCCTAATTTTTTATATATAATCTCTCAAAAACGTTGTTTTTTTGACACAAACAAATATTAGTTAGGGAAAATTTCCCAAAAAAAAAGGAGAACACTAAGGTTCTCCCATAATTTTTAAACTTTTAGTCAAAAATTAGAACATTTCTTTCCAAGCTTTTCCTGGACGGAATTTTGGAAGAGTTTTTGCTTTAATTTTGATTTTTTCACCAGTTGCAGGGTTAACACCTGTTCTAGCAGCTCTTTTAACTTTTGTAAAAGTTCCAAAACCAACTAAAGATACATCATCACCTTTTTTAACAGCTTTTTTAACTGTATCTAAAAAAGTGTTAACAAAGTTATCAGCGTCTTTCTTTGTTAAGTGGTTAAGTTCTTTGTTCTTTAAAATTGCTTCTACTAGCTCTTTTCTGTTCATGCGATCTCCGAATGTCAGTGTTAATAATACTATAGAGAAATGGTGACAATTATTTTTTTAAATGGCAAATATTTTTTTACATTTTTTTTATTTTTTTGATTATTTAGCAGAATTTTGCCAATTCCCTCTAATAGGGCTTGTCAGTTGTTTTATTTTGGTTTATTGAATGACAAATCTATAATTTTTAAGGGGATTTTAATATGTTTAAGACAATACTTTTTCTTTTATCATTCTCTATTATCGCATCAGACTCTTTCAATTCTAAATTTAAAAAACTCATAACAAACAAAGGTTATGATTTATCTAAGCAAAGTTTTTGTTTAAAAAATAAAGATGAAATAGTTTCTACTAATTTTCATACAAAAGTAAGACCAGCTTCTGTATCAAAGCTTTATACTACTTTATGGGCCTTTGAAAAGCTAACTCATAAGTATCAATTTGAAACAAAAATTTACTTAAAAGATAACAATCTTTATATCAAAGGCTCAAATGACCCTTTTTTCGTTACAGAAAACTTAATAACAATTATGGGTAAATTAAATCAATTAAGTATTGATAGAATTGATCATATCTTTTTTGATGAAAACTTTTATCTAAACTGGAGTAAAAATCCAAATAAAATAGCTAAAAATTTAGTATATATTTTAAATACAACCTCATGGAAAAATAAAACATATATTTTAAAAAGAAATATTGATGAGTACATAGCTCAATACAATTTGACTCTAGATACTCCAACAAGCTTTACTTTAGACAAAGCAAAATTTCAAAAAAGTATTAATACTAATAATATGGAATTAATACTTTCTCATCTATCTTCCACTCTTTTAGATCATTTTAAACAAGTTAATATTTATTCCAATAATTTTTATACTGACAGTATTTTTGAAAAACTTGGTGGAGCTAAGGCATTTAATAGGTATCTCTATACGAAATACAAAATTACAAAGTCTGATACTTACTTTTACACAGGATCGGGACTTGGTGAAAACTACACAACATGTAAGAGCGCATTACAAATTTTAAGTTCGTTAAAAGATTACTCGAAAAAAAATAAAATTGATCTCACAAAATTTATAAGTGTTGCAGGAGTTGAAGGAGGAACACTGGCCAATAGATTTAAAAACAAAACATACGTTCTAGCTAAGACAGGAACACTAAGACATACATCTACTCTTGCAGGATATCTTGGCGATGATAAAGCTGTATCATTTGCAATCTTTAATCATACTCAAGCATACGAGAGCAAAACAAAAATAAGACAAATTCAAGATCAAATAATAGAGTTTATAATAAAAGAATATTCATATTTAAAAGAATTAAACTATACTCCATTTTACTATCTACCTATCTGGGATACAAAAATACAATAAGTTATACATCTCTTACCTATAATATATTCGCGATGTTTTAAAAAGCATCACTAAAACTCACCTTGATATTCACAGCCTTTTATTACATATAAAGTAAATGCTATCAAGGAGTTCATATGAAAGATATTATTTTACTACTTAGTTTATTAAGCTTTAGTATAAACAGTACATTTGCTTATCATCCAAAAGTAAATCAATTAACAAAAATTGTTCAATTAACAAAAGAGCTTGAAAGAGATTTTCCTGAATACTCCACTTCTACTGTAATGAAAGACTTTCATGAAATCAATAAAGAGAAAATACTTAAAAAGCTAAAAAAAGAAGTAAAGAAAATGAATAATAAGTCTGTTGCTAAGCAAGATAAGTATTTCTTAAAACGCCTCAAAAAAAGTATGAAACATATGAAAAAGCTTTCTAAAGCAATAAATAATAAAAAGCTACTTAATGCCATAATGAAAAAAAGTGGAATGAGCAATGAGCAAATAAAGCGAAGATTACAACCTTATACAAATTTACAACATATTCAAAAAGCAAAATTGGATATGATAAACAAAGTAAGATCATTTCCAAGTTACCAGGATTTTTTAATTAACTTAATTCATAAGCTTGAGTATAATGAAGTATCTATCAAGAAAAATAAAGAAACAAAAAGAAATCGAAATATAGCGAGCTTAAATCATACAACGAATGAATTCATTAAAGAGCTAACGCTGTTAACAACAGTTTTTTTAGTTATCACTGTTATTCTATATGTTCTTTTAAGCCCAATTACACTTATTCTAATTTTGCTCGGTGTAGCCGCAAAAGGAGCTATTGTTGGAACTTTAATTGCTATTCCATCAACTTTATTAATAACTTTAATTATAACAAAGCCTAATCCTAGTGGGCTTGGATTACCATAAAGAAAAGCCCCATTTAATAAAATGGGGCTTTTTTCTATATAAAGTATAAAGTTAATTAAAGTTTTACTTTACCTTTTTCAACTAATTTATCAATAATTTGAACAAAATGACTTTCAGGATAAGCTCCTTTTACAGGAATTCCATTTAATAAAAATCCTGGTGTTCCATTAAAACCAAACTTTTTTGCTTCTGCTAAATCTTCATCAATTCTTTTTTGAACAGCTGCAGAGTTAACATCCTTAACTAGTTTCTTCATATCAGCACCTAATTTTTTAGCAACTGACTTAAAGTATTTTTCACCTAACTTAAGTTTAGATTGATTCTCATAAAGATTATCATGAAACTTCCATGCTAAATCAGCTTTTTGAAGTCTTAAAGCTTCAAAATACTTTGATGCGGGCATTGCATTTGGATGGAAGCTAAGAGGTAAATGTTTATAAGCAAATCTGATTTTTCCTTTATATTTTTTCAATAAAGAATTTACCGTATCATAACCTCTTTTACAAAATGGACACTCAAAGTCCGAGTATTCAATTAAAGTTAAAGGAGCATTTTTATCACCTCTAAATAGCTCATCTTTTCTGATCTTAGCGACAAGCGGTTTATCAAAACTCTCTTCCAGCTTTTTCTTTTCAGCTTCCTCTCTTCTTTTTGCTTCACCTTTTCTTGCTTCTTGAACTGCTTCATTTAAAGCATCGATAAACTCAACCGGATTTGCTTTTATCGCATCTGTTAAAATAGTTGGGTCTTTCTTTAATGTTTCCTTTAAACTTGAAGCATTTTGATTACATGATACAACTAGTATCAATGCAAAACTTAATATTAAAACCATTTTCATTTTCATTACAATTCCTTTTGTTATGTTCTAATTACCCTAATTTATTTTTTATTACTTATTCTAATCTCTCTGCAGAAATAATCAAGAAACTTATTAAATTGCCTACTGTAGTTTCTCACATAAGGATATTCTACAAGATGTACCCTCTGATTTAAGTTATTTTTTAAAACAGCTTTCATTGTTAAAAAGAAAGCATGAGCTGCTCCTGAAACAGAGCTATAAAGATGAATAGCAAGAGCTGTATAAATAGAGGCACTAACAATAACAGACAAAAGTACTAAAGAATTTAAGATTTCTTTTTGCGCATTTAAAAAGTTTAAATGTCCCTTATTAGAAATATTCAACTTTTGAATCGATAGATCAAATAAAGAATTTAAAACCTCTGTTTTTAGCTCATGAAAAAAAATAACAGTGACTGTACAAATAATAATATTAATTAGTGAGAAATTAACCAAGAAGACAAAATCGACAGGTGGTTTTCTAATTTTTAAAAAATCTTTTGGAATTTCAATATCCTTAAAAAGCTCTTTTTTCTTCAAAGAAGAATAAATATTATGAAAAAAGAAATTACTAAATCTTCTTAAAATAATAAAGTCACGAAATATATAATTTGCCTGCTCATATTCCATACTTTCCCTAATTCTTTGTGATTGATTAACAATCATGACAAAAGGTCTTAGCAATATAGATCCTGCATACATTCCACATATAAAAATAATAATATTAAAAATAAAAATCCAAATCAAACTCTCAGAAATAACTCCAAATAAAAAGTCATAATAAGCTTCTTGAAGAGGCACTGTTGAAAGATATCCAAGAGAAATATAGCTTGCATTATTCATCTCAAAAACAATCCATAGCGCAACAGCAAGAATAAAAGTTGTAAGAGCTGATACAAACAAAAACTTTAAACCTGTCTTTAAAATGAACCTGCTTTGTTCACTCTTAAATGCTTGAATTTTAAGTACTTTTTTCATCTTATTATAATTTTTACACACTTTGTCGAAATTATCACAACAAAATTTTATTTATGCTAATATCTTCTTGTTTAGTTAATTCTAAACACACTCTCTCTCTCTCAATTGCGCAAGACTTGTCTTGCGCTTTTTTTTCTAAAATATTGGAACAGTTTTATCCGTTAGAGTTGCTAAATATATCTCTATCCCTTTAGCAATAGCCTTAGAGTACTCTTTTATAAAGTTTCTTTGTTGAATTTTTTTTAAATCATTTTTATTAGACATAAATCCTCCCTCTAAGAGAATTGCCGGTCTTTTTGCTAAAGCAAGAACATAAAATAAACCTTTTTTAAGTCCTCTATCTTGCATTTTAAACTTACTTGGAAGAGTTCTATTTAACTGAGAATGAACGGAGCTTGCAAGTTTCTTAGACTGCTTAGTCGTTTTTTGAATAACAAGGTCAATTAAAATATTATTAATTAATTTGTCATCACCTTCTAGAGACTTATTTTCAATTCTTTCTACTTTTTTAGTAGCTTTATTTTTTGTATTATGTAAATAAAAGGTTTCAAACCCATTATGTCTTTCTTTAATCGAAGAATTAAAGTGCACTGAAACAAAAATATCAGCCTTTACGGTGTCTGCCATTTTTGCTCTTTCTTGTAAAGAAAGGTCTCTATCAAAACTTCTTGTCAAATATACTGTATGCTGCTTATTTATATATCTTTTTATTTCTTTTGAAATTTGCAAAGAAATATCCTTTTCATATATATGTTTTTTTCCATGTTTACCTATTGCTCCAAGTTCTTGTCCTCCATGACCAGGATCAATAAGAACAACAAATGAAAAACAATATACCGGTAAAAACAAAAGAGCGAAAAGGACTTTCAATAGAGTCTCCTAATTTTAAAATTAGGAAAGTAGTGTTTTAATATTTGTTTATATGTTTTACCAAGTTTAGCCATCTCCAAAGCCCCGTATTGACACATACCTACTCCATGTCCCATACCTTTTCCCATCATATAAACATCATTTTTAATTTTTGCGATCTTAAAGTTATTTGATAAAGCTTTTTTATATCCAAGTTTTACTCTTAATCTCGATTTTTGAACTGTTTTTAAATTATCTCCATCATAAATTCTAAGAGTTGCATTTTTATTTCTGTCTTTAGTCATTCTCAATTTCTTTTTTGAAGCCACTAAAGAAGCTGAATGAAAGTCTTGTAATGTTTTATCAACAAGAGATATAAGTTGTGCAGGTTTTACTTTAACCTTCCAGTCTTTATTTCCATGCTTGTGACAATAAGGACATTTAACTCCAGTATATCCAGATACCTTATGATTCCAAACTTGATCAGGTCTTAAGGTATGTCCTCCGCATTTTGAATGATAAAAAGCAGGCTCTAACTTTTTTTTCTTAGATACTAAAACAAGGCCTTCAGTTAATCTTGTTGCATAGTATGTTCTGGTACTAGAGTCTTTTAAAGATCCACTAACCTGATGTTTTTGTGAGCTCTCAAGATCATAATAAACATTAAACCCTTTTGTTTTTGAAACTTCATCGGTTTTAATTTTATGTAAAGCATAAGTTCTTGCTGCTATCGCTTGAGCTTTAAGGGCTTCTACTGGCCAACTATTATGCATTTCTTTAGCAAGTAATGTGCTAATATAACTTTCAATAGAAACCTCATTTACAAGATCACATGATTTTCCATCATCAGATAAAATGACATTCATCTTTCCTTTGTAAACTCCCTCATTCCACTTTATTAAGTTTGGACCAGCACTTACGGAAGCCAACTTAATCGATTTATTCTTTCTTAAAGAGATTGCACTCGAAAACTTCTTACAGTTAAACTTAAGCTTTTGATGTCCGTAGTATTTCTTTGTAGATTGATTAAGGTCTAAATGATTAACAATATTTTTTCCAGATAAGGTAATATCATCTTTTGAGTCTGCAATTTTAACTTTTACAGTAGGAACAGAAGCATAGGAGTTTATGCTTATTGCGAAAATAATAAATGCTATCAATCCTTGATAAATATTCAATTTCTCTCCTAGAAATTTTCCCTGATAATATTCTAGCGAGTTTTAAGATTAAATTCAATAATATTATATGCTTAGATAGTTATTTAGATAAAAATGACATAGCTTTTTGCATATCTTCCCAAGCTATTTTTTTCATATTTGGAGCAGATCCAAGTAAGTGAGGCGAAAATAATGGCATCACTTTGTAATTTTCACTATTTACATTCATTTCTAGAAACTTACCATGAATCTCTTTAAGCCTTTTATTAATCTTAAGTAAGCTCTTAGAGGGTGTTATTCCAAGACAAATGATAAGCCTAGGTTTAAATACATTAATTTCATCAATTAAGCTTTGATAAGCATCTTCACTAGATTTTACAGCAGATAACATATATGAAGATGGATCAAGCTGCATGGCCTTTACCATCTTTGAAAATAGCTCACTAGTTGGCCCATTAAATAGTATATCAAACTCAGACTCATACTCTCCTTCTAAGTTGTACTCATCTGAGATAAACATAAGGCTTATATTTGATTTATCCCTAAGTTTTCTATCAATAATATCAGAGGAAACTACACCGCTATATGCTTTTTTAAGCTCTTCTAGATTAGATATAGAACTACTATGACCTACAGCCACTGGCTCACTTGGTTTTGAAACAATAGCACCATTTTCCTCAAAGCTATTGCTTTGGGACTCATTAATTTTTTCATCTGCAAAAGTTTTTAGTGAATCCATAACAAGAGACTTTTCACTAACCTCATTGTTAGTAACAACCTTTTGCACTTCATTTACTTGATAAGTCCAGTCAGTATTAAAGACATCTTCAACCAAGCTTGTAGAGCTAGACATAGAAGATTTCCTTAGTTTTTGCAATGCTTCTTTATAAATGGATTCCATGAGATCTTTTTACCATAAAAAGATACTATTTACCTAGTTAATAAAAATATTTTAATAGATTTAAGGCACATCTTAGAAATTACGAAAGGTTATATAGTTACACTTCCTGGAGGAAAAGCGATGTCAAATGAAGTTGATTTTAAGTTCGAAAAATTTGAAGAGTACTGGGGAAACGCAGACAACGTTCAAAAGCAGATCTGTAATTGTAAGGTTTGTGGGGCAAAGCTCCTATTAAGTCATATGCCAGACTATAAAAACCTGTTAGTACAGGAAACAGCTAGATGCATTGAATGCGGCAGCGGAAACAGAAAGTTAATTCACGTTCTCAATTAAAAATTATTAGCATGTAAAAACTGATGGACTAGTTTTACATGTTTATCACTTAGAAAATCCATCTCACTTTTTAACTCTATATAACTCAACTCTTTTAGTTCACTTAGCTCTTTAGTTTGATTCTTTAAGATTTCTTTTCTTACTTTTTCATTAAGCCCTTTTACTTGATCTACCCAACTAGTGAAAACTCTATCTTTTTCTGCCTTATGATGTAATTTTCGACTAAACCTATGGGCTTCATCTCTCATAGATACAATTATTTTAAATAAAGACATATTCTTTTTCAAAATATATGGATTTGCTCTACCAGGAATAATAAGCCTTTCTTCAGTTTTTTCACTTTTAGACTTAAAAGACTCTTTAATATTTTTTGATTTTGCAATTCCTACAATAGGAACATCAATTGAAAGTTCTTCTAAAACTTTTGCCACTGTATTTACTTGTCCAACTCCTCCATCGACAATAAATACATCAGGAAAGTTCCCATGCTTTAATCTTCTTCTAAAAACCTCTTCCATCATAGCAAAATCATTATTTCCTTCAGGTCTTTGCTCTAAATAAAAATGTCTATATAAAGACTTATCTAGCTGTCCATCATGAGAATAAATAAGAGATGCTGTTGGTGATCTTCCCTGCCAAATAGCAATATCATAGCACTCCAAAGACCTAGGTCTTGCTTTTAGTTTTAATAAATCTTTTAATTTATCTAGACCAAGATACACGCTCCCAGATGTCTCAATTCTAACTCTTTGGCATTCTTTTGCATGCTCTGATGCCATTTGCTCTAAAGCTTTGTATTTTGAAACATGGCTTTTAATCTTAACTGTAGTTTTTGCAATTTCATCTAACGCTTTTTCAAAGGACTCTTTATTTTCTTTTTCACAGGAATATAAAATACTCTTTGGTATAATTTCACTTTTAAATTCATAGTACTGTAGAAGATATTGAATAATTTCTCTTTCAATATCATCTGTTAAATCTGTTTTATCAAAATAAAAATTCTTCTGTCCAACAAGATTACCAAATCTTATCAAATATATACTGATATCAATTTGTTCATCCCCAACATAATAAGAGACAACATCTAGTTGCTCATCATCAAGTAGTTCGACACTTTGATTATAAGAACTATCAATAAAGTCCTTTATTTCAAATAACTGATCCCTAATAACTCCAGCCATTTCAAACTTTTCTTCACTAGCAAGTTGTTGCATTTTATCCTCTAAAACTTTTAAAGATCGAGTTGCTTGTTTTTTATTTTTAAGTAAAGAAATTGCACTTTTAATATCTAAGGCATAATCGGCTTTACTTATATAATCGACACAAGGAGCTGAGCACTGATGCATTTGATATAAAAGACATGGTTTTTTTCTACTTAAAAATTCTCTATCAGAACAATCCCTAAGCTTAAAAGACTTTATAATTTGTTTATGGACTTGATATATATTCGACCCAGTTGGAAATGGACCAAAGATTAAATTACTTTTACTTTTTGTTATTCTTCTTTTGTATATTAATCTTGGAAAATCATGAGACATATTAACTTCTATAAAAGGATAAGACTTATCATCCTTTAATCTAATATTGTATTTCGGCTTATGCTTTTTAATGAGGTTATTTTCAAGAACAAAAGATTCAGCATCACTATTAGTTAGAATAAATTGAAAATCAGCAATATGAGAAACAAGTATTTGAGTCTTAGGACTTTTATCACTATTGTTAAAGTAGCTTACAACTCTACTCTTTAAAGATTTTGCTTTACCAATATATATTATCTCATCGAACTTATTTTTCATAAGATAACAGCCTGAGTTTTTTGGTAAAGTATTGGCTTTACCTAGAAGCTCTTGCTTAGTCTTTTTTTCTATAGTTTTCTTTACTGCCTGCATACATTTAGATAGAATAAATCGTTTTTATAAGTTTTTATCTCTTAAGATTACCATTCTATCAGAAAAAAAACCGTGTTTTAAATTATTTAAAAAAAGGAAATTAAATGTCTGAATTTGCAGCAGGTAAAGAAGTTCTTTCTTATTGTGGAAAGTGTAAGCTACCTTTAGCACATATGATTGTTGTTATGAAAGATCCAAAAACTATTGGAAAAGTTACTTGTAAAACTTGCGGTGCAACTCATGCGTATAAAGATCCAGCAACTAAAGCTAAAAAAGTTAAAACAACAAAATCAAAAGCAGCAAGTAAGAAATCTGTGAATATTAACGACCTATGGGCACAAGAAATTGCAAGTGCCTCTGGAACATCACAAAAATATACTATAAAAACAAAATTTGCTGTTGGTGATCTTATTGATCATAAGAAATTTGGCCCAGGAGTTGTGCAAGCACTTGTAGATGGCAAGATAGAAGTTCTATTTCAACATGAAGTAAAAATATTAGTACATAATCTTTAAAATAAAAAAGGGCTTTTTTCAAAGCCCTTTTTATAGTTTTATTATCTAATAATAATTAATTCCAACCAGCTCCAAAGCCAAGATTAAAATTCAAACCACCGCCTAAGTTAAACGGAGAATAACTAGGTCCATATCCGTAATAACTATTTGCCATATTATTATAATAATTATTACCAGCATTTTGGTACTGTCCAGCTAGTGCTGCATTTTGATAGTAATTACCTATAGCTCCCGCTTGGGCATTAGATTGATAGCTTTGATTTATAGCACCCCAGTTTGTATTTCCATACATTCCACCCTGACCATAAAGTCCGCCATTTCCATACATTCCACCATTACCATTCCAATATGATCCATTGCCATTGCCCCAAGGAACAAGACCATTTCCATATCCAAACTGTAATCCAAAGTTTCCATTAGGTCCCATTCCTGTTCCATAAGGGTTAGATCCCCATCCAAAACCAGGAACTCCTACACCACCATTTATACCAGGTGTACCTCCCCAAGAACCTCCTAAGCCAGTGAACCCACCATTTAGTCCACCACCAAGTCCAGGCATTCCAAACCCACCAGAGATTCCACCTAATCCAGGTATTCCTGCATTAATGCTTCCATATGGATTCATTCCACCATATGGACCATACATTCCGGCCATAAAGCCTGGTGTATAACCAGCTCCCATGTATGGATTTCCAAAACCGCCATAGCCATTTCCATAAAGACCTAAGCCTCCAGCGAATCCGCCCATACCGTATCCATTACAACCTGGAGATGTCACATCTCTATCAGGTAATTCGTTATTACTAATATAAGAATAAGTTTGCGTAACATAGTTCTCTTGCATCAAACGGCATTGCTCATAACCATATTTCATGGCTCCAGCATATTCTTTACTCGATAGCCAGCCAAATAATCCCGGAGCTACAGCACCAAAGATACTACCAACTCCTTGTAAAATACCACCAGCTGATCTTCCCCATGCACCAAGACCACCGTCAGCACGGCCTCTTCTTCCTCTTCCTTCACAGTTAATACAATGTAATATATCACCATGTCTTGAAGTAATCACATCATAGTCATGATCTAAACACTCTCTCCAACTACTCGTATAAGGACATTTTCTATTATTTTTCCAAACCCAAGATCCACCACATCTTCCAGATCCATTTGTCGAAACACCACCATTACAAGTATGTCCACTACCATCATCGATAACAATTAAATCATCATCATCAGAATCAGAAATAACAATAGTTCCATTTGATGAACCATTACCAGAACATCCACCCTTTCCACCAGAGCATCCACTAGAAGTTCCTCCAATATGGCCACTAGGTCCTCCAGAAACAACAACTTTTCCATTTACTAAGGAAGCACCATAACCTAACTTAGCGCACTTTCTTCTAATTTTAACACCTTTAATTTGTCCTTTAACTTGACCCCATTTAAACTTTTTAATTTTTAAACACTTTTTAGCCCAGTCGTTATATGCAACTGAACTTCCACCAGCTGACAAATAACAACCTCCGGGACAGCTACCTGACTGATTACCATTATAAATATGCCAATCAGTTTCACCCATCGTTCCGATGATTTCACCGTTTGGTCCTCTAATATTTCCATTAACATCAATATAGTATCCACTTGGACACTTATTAAGTGCACATAACCCTATAATCGTATTGTTATCTCCATTTATAACAACATTACCATTTCCAATAGTATTCCCATTTCCGTTAATATCACCGCTAACATTAACGTTATTGTTTCCATTTTGGTTATTATTATTTCCTGTTTGATTATTACTAGAATTAATAAAATCATCATCTGAAGCAGATGTTGTTGTTATACATTTTCGTGGAGACCAAGCAACTAGTGCAGCACCTCTTTTTTCAAACGAAAAATCGCTTGAGCTAACTTGCTGTGCAGTTGTTTCGTCCGCCCCCTTCGTTGCAAGAGAACACTTTACCTTTGCACACTCAATAAGCTTATTACCATCTCTTACAGGATCTTCTCTTAAAACCTCATAAGAACCTTTAAGCTGTTTACACTTATTTAATAGCTCTCCAACAATTTTCTTATCAGAAATCGCAAATGAGTTAAGCGATAATAATAATGTTACTAACCAAATTCCCTTATTCATAATATTCCCTGTCTTAACAGTTTACACACCTAAATATTTTACCTTAATGCATAAGTGCTTTGGAGGGGGAAAAATTACCCTCTTCCAAAGCTTAATCGGTAACTTTAGGAAATACTTGAGAAAATTATTTATAAAATAGGCGATCTCTAAAGGATCGCCTATATAAGTATTTGAATTTATTTACTTTTTAAGCTGTAACTCTTGGATTAAACTTTCTCATATTCGTTACTAAAAACGCTACAAGATCTTCATCTGTGCTAAATACATCTTCTACAAGGTCGCTATTTAACATGAAATCTTTAACTCTATTTGCAACATTATGAAGAGACTCAACCATATAAAGTCCACCCAAACTCTCTCCTTGGAAAGACTTAATGATTTCTTTTCTAGCATGGTTAAACATTTCTGTTTCAGTAATATCTTCTTGCATCTCATCAATACCAAACTTCTCTTCAACTTCTTCAACTGCTTGATCTCTAATATCTTCATCTGTTGAAAAGCTTACTCCAAGCTCAGTTGCAAGAGAGTCTAAAAGATCTGCTCTTTTATCAGCAGAGTATTCGATTAAGTTATCTTGAGTTAAATGGTTAACTGTGTGAGTTGCAAGCGCAATTAATGTATTAAAATCTGTTCTCATGATGAGCCCTATCCTTATTTAAATATATATTCAAAGATAGTTTAATCATTATCTAGGAAAACTACAACTATTTAGTTCTCTTTTTTAATAATTTATCTTTCACTCTATACACTATCTGCCTTTGCCCAAGGGCATATAAAAGAACAAAGAAACATATATAGACAAGTCCCATACTTGCAAACAAATTAGCTAGCATAGCAAGTAATGTACTTGCATGAATAAAACTCTCCATATTTATTGCTGCATAGCAAAGTAAGACAAAACTTATTAAGTAAGTAGAAAAAGCCTTAAGATGATTCTTCTCAAACCTAAGATCAATTAATCTTGCTAAGATCATAAATTGAATCAAGCAATTAAGGCTAATTGAAATTGTTGTTCCTATGGCCAAAATTTTAAACCCATAGCTTGGTACCAAGAACATGCAAAAAATTATATTTACAATAATTGTAATAATACTAACTACGACCGGAACCTTCTGCTTATCTAAAGTATAAAATACAGGTACTAAAATTTTATATATTCCATAAAATGGAAGACCTATTCCATAGAAAAATAAAGCTGTACTTGTCATTTTTGTTGCAAGAGAGTCAAATGAGCCTCTTTCAAAAACAATTCTTACTATATGCTCATTAAAACTAAGTAAAATAATACATGCAGGTAGCATTAAAGCTAAGCTTAGAAAAATACTACTCATAAAAATTTCTTTAGCTTCATTTTTTTTATCACTACTCCAAAGATCAGTAAAATGAACCATATTAGAATTTCCTATAGATACTCCTAAAATACCTACCGGCAACTGAAATAATCTAAAGCCATAACCTAACCAAGATACAGCTCCTACAGCACAAGAAGTTGCTAGAATAGTAGTAACTAATAAATTAATTTGAGTTGCTGCAAAACCTAAAAGACCAGGCCCAAGTTTTTTAAAAACCTTAATTGACTCTTTAGTGATAATTTTTCTTGGAAAAGTAAAAGAGAATCCATGTTTTAAGATCAAAGGAACTTGGATCATCCCTTGAACAAATCCTCCAAACAAAACACCAAATCCTAATGAGTAAATAATATGAATATCATACTTTGCTAAATAAGATGGCAAAATAATCATAGATAAAATCATTGTTATATTAAAAAATGCTGGTGCCAATGATGGAATAAAGAAAACCTTTAGACTATTTAACACACCCATTAAAAGAGCACTTAAACTTACAAGTAATAAAAAAGGAGACATAATTCTTGTGAGAAAAATAGTATGTTCAAACTTTAGAGGATCCCCCGTAAAATTTGGCGCAAATAAACCAATCAATTGTGGAGCAAAGATATAGATGAGCAAACTTAAAAGCCCAGTTACCACAAATAACATAATAAAAAGCTGCCATAAAAAGGTTCTTGCTTGTTCTTGAGACTTATTTTTAACTTCAATAAAACTAGGAACAAATGCTGCAGAAAAAGCTCCTTCAGCAAAAAGATCTCTTAATAAGTTTGGAATTCTATAAGCAACTAAAAAAGCATCTGTTAAAGAACTTGCTCCAAAATAAAATGCCATAACCTGCTCTCTTATAAGTCCAAAAACTCGACTAATAAGTGTCGCAATTGCCATTTTTAAGGATGAAAGAATCATCTTTGCTTTACTCATTTAGAATTCTCTTTTTAATGACAACAAAATTTAAATAGTTTGGTTTATATTGAAAAATAATTAAAACGCAATTTATTATACCAATTACTAAAACATAAAATAGATTTCCACTTGTATATGAAAGCGCCAAACTTCCCATAGTCGCAACACAAGATAAGAACCATATAAGTCCCATAAAAATAAAATACTTTGGATAAAATTTTAAAATATCTTTTTCATCTTCTGTGTAAGGAGTTAAAAATGGAGTTTTTTTAGAATCCACAGCTCCAACAAAACGATACTTCCTTTTATGTAATTGAAATGTAAAAACAATGAGCCCTATTAAGAAAATAAACCATAAAACTTCTTGGCCAATAGTTTCAAAAGATAAAGCTGTATTTCCACCAGCAATTAATACAATAAAAACATTCATAGCAACACTAACAATTGAACCCAACCATACTATTTTTAATGGTGCAATTAGGCCCAATACAGCCTTTGATACTTTATTCATGCTTTTATTCTATGTAAGAAATTGACTTTAGTTAAGTAAAAAGAAAGATACTTATTTACATAGGGGCACTTCGCCCCCACATAGGGGCAAAGCATAAAACACCACAATTTCAGCACTTTAATGGCCTGACCAAAAGAATCAAGAGTCTAATACTCCGTTAATATCTTACATCCTTAGGCCTATAGGAGAGAAATTGTTAACCTAAAAAAGATGAAACCCAAATTATAATGGGCTAATATATAGTTAGCAGGAAGCTGACCCAAAATTGGGACACAGTATTTTTAGGATGAAAATATGTTCCAATTTAAATTTGCAAGGAAGCATCAAATTACTTAAGCAACCTCACACACACACAACGAATGCTTAAGTTTTTTAGAGACAAACAAGGAGGTCACTATGTATCTTGCTGTTGCTGTCGAAACGAAAGTTGGTCCATCTAGAAAACAAGATTACAAGATTTGGTATCTTGAGATCAGCGGAGGCGGAAAAGTTCAAAGTATCGGCGTAAAAACCAAAGAAGAACTTCTCGCAAGTATCTTCGAGAATTACAAACTCACGAAAAAAACAAACTGGAGATGTTTTCAAAAAGATCGTGAAAAATCCACTCCAATTGAAATCTTTGACTTTATTGCTATGAATGCAGGTCAAAACACCCACTTTGGAAATCTGCCTACCCTTTCAGAGTTCCAGGGAACATTACATGCTCTGCAAACTAATTTAGAACTAAAGTCTATTGCATAATAAAGTCTGAGTTCTTCTCTATATTTTAGAGAAGAACTCTTTTCTCATTTGTCCTTTATATCAATTAAAGATATGCTTAATGCGTTTTTAAATTAATAAAGGAGATCATAATGAGTAAACCGTTTATTGTAGTATGTGATGGAATGGACAAAAATATTTTTGAAAGCCTATGTGCTAATGAAAATATTGAAGTTCACCCAAATAAAAAATGTACACAAGAAGAAATTGAAGGATTACTTCCTAAAGCTAATGGCTTAATTATTAGATCAGCAACTAAACCTAATAAAGAACTTATCGATAAAGCTCCAAATCTAAAATATATTATCAGAGCCGGTGAAGGAACAGATAATATTGATAAAGCTTATTGCAGTGAAAAAGGAATAAAAGTTTCCAATACTCCTGGAGCAAATAATAATTCAGCTGCAGAGCATGCACTTGCTTTAATGATGAGTGTACTTAGAAAAACTCCTTGGGCCCATGCAAGTATGAAAGAAGGTCAATGGAATAAAGCGGCTTTTACAGGAAATGAACTTTGGAAAAAGAAAGTTGGCATTATGGGATTTGGAAGAATCGGACAACTTTTATGTAAAAGACTACAAGGTTTTGAAGTTGAAGTAAGCTTTTTTGATCCAGGTGTAACTGAGTCTCCATTTTCTTGGGCAAAAAAAGTTAACTCGCTAGATGAGTTATTTAGCGATAGTGATATTGTATCAATTCACACTCCATTAATTGAAGCAACTAAAGGCGTAGTTAATAAAGACTTATTATCTAAAATGAAACCATCATCTATTTTAGTAAATGCAGCAAGAGGAAAAATTGTAAATGAAGCAGATCTATATGATGCTTTAAAGAATAATACGATTAGAGGTGCTGGATTTGATGTATTTGAAACAGAACCTTTAAAAGAAAAGACTCAATTACATGAACTAGATAACTTAATTCTAACTCCACACCTAGGAGGAAGTACTGAAGAAGCTCAGTTTAGAGTTGGACAGATGGCTGCTGATCAAATTAACGAATTTTTTGTAAATAATAATTTAGTTAATGAAGTTACTTCTTAGAGGTACGTAAGACAAACTAAGCAGCGCTGTAACGTAAAAAGTCTCACGTACTTTAAAGAAAAAGTTCACTCTTTAAATCATTTAAATAGTTTTCTAAAATAGCGGATCTTTGATTCGCTATTTTTTTTGCTGCTTCTGTATTCATTGTGTCTTTTAATTTTAATAACTTTACAAAAAAATGATCAATAGCAAACCTTTTATCATCAAACTCTCTATTGTTTGCAAACGGATCTTTAGAGTTAAAGATATTGCTCTTCATAAGACCTGCTACATAAAATGTTCTAGCAAGACCGATTGCTCCTAAAGATTCCATTCTATCTGCATCCTGAACAATTTTTGCTTCCAAAGTTTTACATTCAATTCCTGCACTAAAAGAGTGACTTTCTATACAATCAGCAACATGAGAAATTTTATCTTTTGGAAAATCCATTTGAGTTAGAATTTCAGTTGTTCTTATCGCTGCATGTTTAGATGACTGTGATCTTCTAGGATCATCTTTTGCAAAACAAACTATATCGTGAAAGTAAGCAGCTGCCAAAATAACTAACTCATCAACCGGTTCATCTAACTCATCAATTATATTTTTAGAGACTTTCCAGACCCTTTCAAAATGGAAGATATCATGGCTGCTATCAACAAATTCAAAAGAGCTTAGATAATGATAAAATTTATTTTTCCAAAACTCGACTTGCGACAAGTTTATCTCCCTCGACTCTATCAAAAGAAACTTCTACAACATGATTAGACAAGTTTTCATCTGTTTGAAGTTTTACCTTTATATAATGAGATGTATATCCTTCAAAATATCCATCTTTAGATTTTTCAAAAAGAACATTGCCACTTTTGCCCACAAGATCTTTAGCAAACTGAACTTGTTTTTGTTCGCCTAAAGCAATAAGAGCCTTCACTCTTTTTTTCTTTTCATCTGCTTGAATATGTCCATCCATCTTAGCTGCTGTTGTATTTTTTCTTTTAGAATAAGGAAAAACATGAAAATGAGTAATTGGAAGGTTTTTAACAAATTCATATGTTTCTAAAAACTCTTCTCTAGTCTCCCCCGGATAACCAGCAATAATATCAGCTCCAAAAGAAGCATTTGGAAAATACTCTAAGACCATATCGATAATACCTTTATAGAACTTAGTATCATATTTTCTTCTCATGGACTTAAGTACTCTATCGCACCCACTTTGAAGTGGAATATGAAAGTGATCCTGATATTTCCCAGAAGCTTTTAAAACTTCAAGAAGATCTCTTGTTATTGTATTAGGCTCAACTGAAGATAAACGCAGTCTTTTAAGTCCATCTACTTCAACAATTTGCTTAACTAGATCAGATAGTTTTTCACCAGATGTTCTTTCATACTCTCCAACATTAACACCAGTTAAAATAATCTCTTTATATCCATCATCAACAAGTTTTTTTGTTTGTGTAACAGCATCTTCAATAGAGATCGTTCTACTTCTTCCTCTTGCAAATGGAATAATACAAAATGAACAAATATAATTACACCCATCTTGAATTTTTAAAAAGGCACGGGTATGAGAATCAGCTTTCGTTGTCGCTGCCCCCCAAAATTCATTGGTATTATCAATTTTTATCTCTAACTGATCTTCTTCTTTTAAGTAATCAAATACTTTATATTTTTCATTAGTCCCAAGAATTAGATCTACTCCTTGTATCTGCTTGATCTTATCTGCTTCCATCTGAGCATAGCAACCAGCAACAACAACTTTTCCTTCGGGGCTATATTTGGAAGCCTTTCTTATTAAATTACGGCATGTAGAGTCCGCTCCATCGGTAACAGTGCAGGTATTTAAAAATGTCACATCAGCATCCTCACCAAATGTAACAACTTTATACCCATTTTGAACGAACTGGTCAGCTATAGAGCCTGTTTCGGACAGATTTAACCTACAACCTAATGTATGAAAAGCGACTTTTTTTTGCATTGATATTTCCTAACTTCGACTTGGCAAGTTAAACGAATTTTTTTTATATGGCAAGATCTCTAAAGTCATGAGAATTATTTACATAAAATAGCATTTTTTTGATTTTTTATTATTGACTTCTTTACTCATTTTCATTAAATTCAATATCACGTTTGAAACAAAAGTGGTCTCGTAGCTCAGTTGGTTAGAGCATCTCCCTTTTAAGGAGAGGGTCCTGTGTTCGAGTCACAGCGAGATCACCATTTCAAACCCATTTCGATGGAAAACAATTTTGCTCCCATCGTCTAGCCCGGTCTAGGACATCGCCTTTTCACGGCGGTAACAGGGGTTCGAATCCCCTTGGGAGTACCATTTACTATAAAAAGCCCTGTAAGATATTAAAATTACAGGGCTTTTTTTTTGCCTAAAAAAGTCTGCGCGGGAATTCGCGGGATTGAAATCTCTAATTTACCAACCTTAAAAGTTTCCCGCGATTTTGCGCGGGATTTCTTGGCGGCGTTTCGTTCGCATTATCATAAAGAAAATTTTCTATTTTTTCTCTTGCCTCTAATCCAATATGACTTGGTGTCTCTGTATAAACATTCTCTACCAAGCTTCTATCTTTCCAACCACCGACTGCTTGAGCTGAATCCAGGCCAAGTTTAGATCGCACCATATTGGCCATTGTATGCCTCATGATGTGTGTTGAACTAAACTTGTGACTAAGCCCTGCCTTTTTAAGTGCCTTGTTGTAATGATACTGAATTTGTCGATAACTTAACGGTTTTCCTTCAATGTGAAAAACTAAATCAAGTGATACTCCTGTAACTGGGCATACCTTAAAAGAGCCTTGAAATCTTTCAATCTTTCTTCTTTGCATAATCTCAAAGAGTTTACCATTAATAGAAGCTTCACGATCTTCACTGTTTTTTGGTGAGTCCTTTAAATAAGAAAACTTCTTATCAACTCCCCAAACCATAACATTCTCTATATCTAGGGTCTTTGATATGAAATCAACACTAGATAGCAAAAGACCTGCAACTTCTTGCACTCTTGAAGCTAAATAAAACTGAGTTTCCGCAAAATCTCTCCAAAATAACGAATCACTCTCTAAAGCATCAAAGAAAGCTAGTAACTCATGTTTTTTTAACTTTTTCTTTTTATTGGGAATCTTTCTTATAATGCCTTCTTCTCTATGACGCTTTAAGATAGGATTTGAAAATTGGTCATCATATTTTTCACGATACCAATTTAAAAGAGCCTTTAAGCTTTTAAGGTCATTATCAAAATTGAACCGTCTAGACTTAGGGTTTAGTAAAGCAATTTCCTTTTTTAACTCAAGATGAGTTGAAATAAGATCGGCATTAAAATGAATCATTTTGACATCCATCAGTCCTTTATAAAAAGATGATGCATCAGCTAATCTTTTATCTCTTGACGATTTTTCAATTTTGGAAAGATGCTTTATTTTATAAAGTTCCCAAACATCAGAAAAAGTATAACCAAGGTCATTTCCATTTATTACTTTTATGGAGTTTCTTTTCTTTACTTCAATTTCTTTTAGTTTTTCTTTAGCTTTGTTCTTTATTTTTGAGTTATCAATTCTTTTTAAAGACAAGCTAGGGTGAAAATTCTTTTTCCAATCAGCTGCTTCTCTAACATTGGAGAAAGTTGCACTAAACCTCTCTCCCCTAATATACTTCTCAACTCTGAATTTTCCTGAACTAGAGTCTCTTCTAATTCCTTTTACATTTTTATATGTAATTGTCTCGTAACGCTTTTTATTTTCACTCATACTTAATCTCCTTGAAAAATCCATTCAAGAATTTCTCTTGGGTCAAAATATAAGCATTTACCTTTTTTCTTTCTTGGAATTAAATCACGACTTGAAAGATTATAAACATGACCAATTGAGCAATCTAAAAAGCTCGCGACATCTCTAATCTTCCACACTTTCTTCTTAAAAAGTTCTTCATGATTTAACTTCTTACTCTCGTCTGCTATCTTCTTTTCTTTATAATTAATGTCAAAGAACAGGTTGTTCATAATATAACTCCATACCTCATTATGAGGAAGCTATTTTTCTGTTATTTAGTGCTGATTTAACATGAAATTAAGGGGCTTTAGGCTTCAAAGCCCCTTATTATTTAGTTTGACTTATTTATGCGGCTAAGCCTTGTTCTGATTCTTGAATTCGACCTTTAGCAAGCTCAAAATACTCCCTTTCTTTTTCAATACCTATAAACCTAATTTCCTCTTCTCTACATGCAACACCTGTCGTTCCAGATCCCATAAATGGGTCAAGACATAATCCATTAGAAGGAGTTACTAAACGAACAAGTTTTCTCATAAGTAAGACAGGTTTTAATGTTGGATGAAAATTTCCAGTTCTTTCTGCTTTGCTTGGTTTTTCAATGAAATAGAAGTTATCATTTTTAAAAAGAGATAGCGATTTTGATTCATTAGGATAAATACTTTGAATATCCTCATCAATCATTACACTTGAAAGCTCTCTAATTCTTCCATCGATTCCTTTTGACTTACAACCTTTTATATTTAAGGCTCCAACTCCATAATTTTTAATATTTTTTGTTACTGGTCTTAAAGGTGGTTTTTGTCCAAAGTAGATTGGTTCCATACAGGGTTTTACACTTTGTTTCCCATATTTCCATCCATCCCAAAGCTTTGCATCTTTAGTTTTTGGAATATAGTTTTTAATCTGAGAAGACTTTTTAAACGTAGTCGCATAGACACCACTACCATTCAATTGTTTTTCTTTGATTGCTCGATAAGCTTTTCTCTTTTTTTCAAGTTCAATAAAAAATGAATCATATGTTTCATCAAGCTCTAGCACTTCTTTTAAAATGCTCCATACTTTGTTACTTGGGTAAACAGGCTGACTTTTTCCCAAATAATGAGAAAACATTCCAGAGGTTCCACAGAGACTTTCAAGCTCTATGATTTTATACTGACTCGATTTGATGGCATCTCGAAGATACTTTCTGAAAGCATCATCAGGCTTTGGAATATCATTTGTTCGATCAAATTCTCTTGAAAGATTTTTTCCTTTTGGTAAACCACTATTGTATATCCAATTAAGCATGTTAAAAGTATCAAAACCAGCTTGCTCCATAGAAATGGCCAGGTGGTGATATAATCTTGCTGATGAGAAAGCTAAAATATGTCCACCAGGCCTAAGAACTCTATAACATTCTTTCCAGATTTCATTGATAGGAAGAGATTGATCCCATCCTTTATCCATAATATTTATTCCATAAGGTGGATCACAAACAATTGAATCAATAGAGTTTGTTTCCAATGTCTTTAAGACATCCAAACAATCTGCGTTATATAGCATTAACTTGAGAGTCTCTTTTTCTATGCTGCTTACCAATATATTTTTTTACTGAATTTATTAATTCCTCATCACTTTGAGAATTTTGAATAATTTCTTTTAAGTAAGCCTTCTTGTCTAAAAAGATATTTTCTAACTCTTTTTTATCTTTCTTGAAGTATCTTTGAAAATAAAGAACTAGAGCCTTAGATACAAGCTTTGCCTCAGTGACTTTTATATACTTTTTATTTTGAGTTAATTCATTAATCGATTCTTCAAGATATTTTGTGGCCTCAATTGTTAACGCCACACGCCGACCAGTATTAGTTTTTCTCATTACTATTGCTTGTTGATCCTTTTTAAGAAGTCGTTATCGTCAGTAATAATAAAAATCTCTCTTCCTCCTTTCCTCTCGGTGGGCTGCAACTCAGAGGGGTAAGAAACATCATACTTATCAAGGTTAAAGAGTGTTTCTTTTCTAACTCTTTCATCTCTCTTTTCTAATCCCTTATGTGTGAGATAACCAATTCCAGCTCCAATGAGACCTGATAGAGCAGCTCCAACAAGTGCGCCTTTTCCTTTATTTTCTCTATTAAGAGAATGTCCGAGTGCTGCTCCTGTGACAGCCCCTAAACCTGCTCCTGTCCAGCTAGACCTTGATATTGTGGAGCAACTTACAATTACTGTTGATAAAGTTAGTATTAAAAATATTTTCTTCATTTAATTTACCTCCTACGGTTTAATTTAGTCATTATTGTCATTGAATAATTGACTTGAATAAATGCTTCTTAATTTTAAAAGTTCTTAGTCATTACTTTTAAAATTGCTTCGCATTTGAATCAAAATACGCTTTTTAAACTGCACTTTATTTTCCCAAACAGTGGGTAAATGAAGCAACATTTTAAAAAGTTGCGTATTTTTATTCTGCTTTTTCAATAAAATGTTTTAGACTAATGATTTTAAGGGTTTAAGCTAATTTGATATTCAAAATGATGAATATGTATTGAATGTTAAAATAATGCCATTACATCAACTCATAGATGTAATTCTCTGAGTTTCTAAACGCCAATTTAGGAATACCTTTGTAAAAATCTTCTTGCAAACAAGTGTATATTTTGGATTCTCCATACTCCTTACATAGACTACCATCAACTCGTTTTATCAGATTTAAAATTGTCTGACTTTGACAAACGTAAAAGACAGCATTAACAGAGTTTTCAGTATAATAATCAAGAATTTTTTTAATATATCGCTCTTGGCTTTTTATACTTCTTTCATATTCAAATGCAATAAAAAAACTTGTATCATTGTCCTCTATGTTTAAAACAGCATCTGAATTTAACCTCCTATACGGTTCAAACTTTTTGTCATCTACGCCATAGCAGAAATTCTTAATGGCATTCTCTGAAAAATAATTGGCCACACTCTGATATTTTTTAATCTTATATCTCAGCTTAGAAAGTTCCAAATCATGTAAGATACTGTCACTTTTGAAAGTCGCTTTGTCTTTTATTAAATCAAAATGACTAAGAATTACTTCCAACCCAAGTACTGATAAACTGTAGATAATTTTCATTTTAGTTTTATCTTGGTGTATTCCAGACTTATTAACATAGCCTCCACGAACAAGTTTTTGCATTCTTTTTACACAAGCACTAATGCTTTTTTCTTTAAAGAAAGCTTGTTTCACTGTTTCTTGATCCATTACTTTTTGCTCAAATAAACCTCTGAGAACCTGTCTATCTCTTTGGGTGATAATGATTTTCTTATTCATCCATTATCCTTAGTCGTTTTTGCCTTAAATGCCTTTTTATTTTCATTGTCAGGTTGTTTTAATTCAATAAGAGGCTCAAAGTTTTTAAATTTTTTACTATCATATAGCTCTTGAATGCCACTTATTTCTTCCTCAAGCTCCTTTTCTGAAATATAAGGTGTCTGAACTTCAATAAACTTATTTCCACCTTTCCAAATAGCCCTGCCTTTTATATCTGGCAGTGCATAAGCCTTAGCATTTCCAAGCATGGAATTTGAACCAGCATGTGTGGACATTTTAAAAGACATTCGGCCTGGAAGGTTTTCAAGAGTTTTGGTATCAATTGAATCCTTAATGGGCTTTTGTGTCGCAATTATAAGGTGAATCCCAGCCGCCCTTGCTAATTTTGATAACTCATCTGTTAACTCTCTGGCTTTTTCGACTAACTCCTTTTTAGTTTTATTTGTCGTTGTTTTTCCATAAAGAACGCTGGCTTCATCCACTCCAATGACAATAAGATCTTTCTTATCAAGTTTTGGAATAATGGTTTTTCTTTTTGTCTTTTCTTCCAAATAAATATACCGCTTATCCATCTCATCTTTAATTGATTGTAAGACTTGTATGGCCTCATGTTCGTTTTTAGCAATTTTAACATTTGGAAGAGTTCCAAATTCTTTTACTTCAAGTCCTTTTTTCAAATCAATTAGATACATTTGAACATGGGGTGTCGTCTTCAAAAGACTTAGAAGAGTGCTTTTGAAAAACACACTTTTACCGCCTCCAGTTGTACCTCCTATCAATAAATGAGGGAGTGTTGTCAAATCTTGAGTAAGAAATCCTCCACTTAAAGATTCACCAAGTCCAAAGCTTGATTCTTTATTAACCTTCTGAGTAATTTCTGAATATGGAATCATTGATGGAAGCTCTCTTTTACAAAGGGTAATTTCGACAAATTTTTTGCATTTTGAAATCTTAATCAACTCTATTGTTTCCTGAAAGGCGCTTTCTAATTGTCCTTTCTTGTCACTAAATTGATTAATCCCAACACCTTTCGCCGTAATTATTAGCTTTGTCCTAAATTCATCAAGTTTTATAATTCGTATGACTTTTGGCCTTAGTCCTAGAACATTTTTTAAGCCTGCTAAATTGAGATTATTCTGTATCTTTTGAAGTGAAATCCAGTCTTGTATGCCTAAAATAGTTACTTGTAGAGCAATAAAGAACAGTGAATAGATAACTGAACAGATTAGAAAACCTGAGCTATCCCAATCGAAGGATAGAAGCGAAATATTCATTGCAATTAAAACCGCTATCAGTAATCCCATTCGCCAATTTAACTTATTAGATTTGACCTTTTTAATCCCAAAGAAGGCCATCTTTCCAAATAGCCCAAATATTATTCCGAGACCCAATATAAACTTTCCCAAATTGTTTGAATGATTTTCTTTTTTATTCATTTTTATCCTTATATGTACTTGTTAGTGAAACTATAATGCTTTTACCTGCATCTACGGTGACGTATTCCTGTTTATCCATTAGCTCCTTTGCATTCCTATTCGCTTCCATATTAGCGACTTTTGACACTCCGTTGTAAAAACCATTTTTAAGAGATGCCTTGGGTGTAACTTGAAAACCTTGCCCTAAAGCTTCTTTTTTTACGAGGGTTTCGGACATTCCAGCAACCATTGTTAAACCTAATACAGCGGCAGTTCTGCCTCCTGTATTTCCATGAAATTCCCCCTCAATACCAATAGAGTAGTCTTTTGGACTTAGAGCTTGGGCCATGAAGTTTATTTCTTCACCATCAGGAAAAAGGGCCCTGTTAAATTTAATTTGAACCTTTGCACCCTCCCCAGAGTAGATAGGTCTTCCAAATATAATGGTATTAGAAGGAAGAGAGCCTCCACTGCCTTTGTGCTTACCTCCATAAGGAAGAAGAACCTTAACCATTTGCCCTGTTTGTCTTGTATCAATTGAGTTGAGAAGCTTACCAATCAAATTAATTCCTATTGGCAAAGTTCTCCCATTATTGTTCTCGTCTGTGCTTAAAACTTGTTTTGCTCGGTAGTTAATTTTCTTTTTAACTATTTGATACTTCTTTTTTGGCTTTTCATCTGGTTTTTCTTCCTTTATGCCTCCCACTGACTTTTGATTCTTATTTTTAGTATCCGTTTCTTCTTTTTTCCCTTGCTCCTGATTAATGGGGCGATTCATGCTATTTATGCGGCTTGTGTCTTCTTGTTCTGGATAGATGATTCTAAAGACGATAAGGGCCAAAAGAGTGATAATTAACAAGATTGCTAAGATATAAAAAAACCTTTTGATATCAAGAACAGTTTTTTCTCCTTCTTTTTTAAGGAAATACTTCCAACATTTCCACCAAGGAATCCGATCAATTTCTTTTTCATTCAAAGCAAAAGCCTTTTACTAACGATAAATTTAGATTTCTCATTTTTTAGAGAAAAGTTTATAGTAAATCCTTTTCTTTGTTCTAGAGCGATTATGAGCCTTGCCTTAATCTTTTCCTCTGGAGCAATTTTAATCTTTTCAAGTACAAGTTTTTGATACTCCAGTTTTTTATTACTTCTTGTTGCAAATACATTGAAATCATTCATTCTAATTTCTTTTTTTGTAGTGTTTGTTATTTTAAAATCAATAAAAACACTTTTTTTGTCTTTGTAGCTTTGAACAATGAAACTTGATACTTTTAACTGATTGTTAAGGATTAACATTTTATTGATCTTTTCTGATCGCTTGTTGTTTATGACAATAATTTTTGCTTTGACTCTGATTCGTTGTAGCGGTGGTTGCCATTTAACATTAACCAAATCATCATACTTTCCATAGTTAGAGGTTGAGATCAAGAAGCCGTAAGTATTCTTTTGACAATAGACAAAGAGGTTCGTTTTTACAGTACCTAATGGCTGTAGAGTGACATCTTTCGTGCCTTTTACAAATTCAACGTTATAATAATTGAGGTTTCCAATAACGACTTTTCTAGGTTTATCATCTTGAAATCTTAAAACAGTGGATTGTCCCATCTTAAGATAAATTCGATTCATTTTTTTATCGTCCGTCTTAATAGTCCTAACTGTTCCAGCAAATGCATGAACTATATGAAGCATTGATATTAAAATTAATCCCGACCGAATATAACCATATATACTCAACTCCCTTCAAAGATATTAATCGAATTAATATAAATACCAATTCGATTCCAAAATGAAGTTTCTCCTTTTACTAACCCAAATGAAATTTGAGTTGGAATAAGAAGAGGGATTTCATTTATTTCTAAAACCCTATAGAAACTAGCGCTTGTGCTTTTGTCAGTAACAGTGATTTGAGGTTTTGTGATTTTTTGTGATAGTTTTTTCTCTTTAAAATCATTCTTGGACAGATTTTCAAGGAGCTTTTTTGTTTTCTTTTTAAGCCCCTGTGTGATGAACGGAGAAATATCTAATTCAATCTGTTTGATTTTAAATTCATCCCACTCATAACGCAGTTCTAAAAATTGTCGAATCAGTTTTTTGATATTTTCTTCTTTTAGTGGAACGACTTTCTTTTCTCCTGTGAAATATTGATTTCCACTTAAAGATTCCTTAATGACGATTGGCGTTTTATCACCAACTATAAAACATAGAATTTCCAAGCTAAGACAAAGAATAACTAAACCCATACAAATCATTTTTAATGAATGATGGGTATTATTAAATGCCGTCCATTGTGAATACACTTTATCTTCTTTTTTTATGCTGACTCCTTTGTTGTTTTTTTCGTTTGCCATCTCTAATGGCATATTTTCTTCTGTTTTGTTTGTTTTCAAGTTTAATTGCCTCCTTTGATTTCCCTAAATTGCTGTAACTTCTTTTTGCTTTATTAAACCTTTGCTGTAGCTTCATCTTATCCGCCATAACTCTTGTTCTACTTGTTAAAGGATTTACTAGAGGTTTTGAAAGAAAATGACCTCCATCATATCCTTTCTGTATTCCTTTCTTTCCATACTTTTTTGCCATCATTGTTGCTGATTTTGATGCGAGAAGGCCTGGAGCAGTAGCAAGTCCAGAAGCCATTGTTTGCAATCCATCAGAAATAAGTGATTTAGTAAAAAATGGAATCAAGAGCATACTCAATCCCACAAGTAGATTCGTTACAATTGTCAGTAGATATTCTTCAATACCAACGGTTTGCGGATTAAGAGCTATTTTTAAAAGTAGAACACCCAGAAGACTCCATAAAATTTTCCATAGTGCAGTACTAATCAATCCTTTATAAAGGTTTTTTGCTATTCCTGATGTAGCCTTTGGTATATAGCAAATAATCATAAGAGGAGCGACGACATAAAGAATGGCCCATACAAAATTAACGAGGGCAACTGATGCAAAAAATCCAATATAAGCAACAAGGTATGCGGCTATGGCAAATATGTAGATGATATTTTCTCGAATATCAAACATACTACCTGATGAGCTGCTTTCTTTAGGGCCTAATTGTTTTATTGCTTCAAGTAAGCTTTCTCTTGAACTAATTTTATCTGCAATTCCATCACTAATCATGGCAATAGAGTTTATAACTAAATCTATAGACCAAAGCATGATAAGAGCTAAAACAGTCCTTTTTAATATCTGAGCAACATTTGGTCCTTCTCCGTCACTTTTTAAAATTTCTAAAAGAATCAAAAATGAGATGAGACAGGGTAAAATAAGCCAGAATATTCCAATCATTTCTCCATGCAAGATTTGAGCTTGCTTGTGGAGATTCTCAAAGATCAATAGCGGGCCAGATTCATATTGAGTTTAAAGTCCTTAAATCCTTTCTTAAATCCACTATTTACTTTATTGTAACTTGAAACGTTATCCTTGTTTCCTTTGTTATTCATAGCAAGGATTTCACTTTGCATTTTAAGCATCTGACTATTGAGGTTTATCAGTTGGCTTAAGCTTTTTAAAATGTTAGAGCTTGCCTCAACCTGCATTCTTGCTGCTCCCTTGGGAGAAGCATTTCTTGCTTGAATAGATAGAATGGTCGAATTCTCTTCTTGTTTCTTTGTAAAATCTTTAAATGAATTTACCATTCTTAAACTTTCAGCAACCGTCTGATCATGTAAAGCATGAAGTAAAGAGTCTTTACTCGTTGGAATTGCTCCATAGACATTTTGAATTGTATCTAGGGATCTTTTATATGACCTAAGTTCAGCCAAAATCTTCTCATCTTTAACAGGTAATGAGCTTAAAAGGCCAATTGAATTATTAAGACCACTGTTGATAGTCCTTAAAAAGTTCTTATGATCTTTCGCCTGAGTAATCATCATTCTCAGTTGTTGATACCTCCTAATGTTTTCGGTTAAAATTTTTCCAAGAATAACCATGTTTTTAAATCCTGCACCTCCATCACTAAGCCAAGCATAACTCGGTGTTGTGAATAAGGCTGTTATTATACAAAATACAAATGTAAAAGAACGCTTTTGAATTAAGCACCTCCTTGTTTAATAATAAGTTGGAATTTATAAAAATAAACTTCTAATACAAAAATGGTTGTAAGTAATCGAAGTAAGTTCTCATCTGAGATTTTTTATTAATCTTGATTTAGGTAGTTTTAATGCAAGCGAGAACCATTCGGAACATTCTTGTCGAGACTGAAAAGAACGATATTATTTTCTTGGTCAGAAAAACCCATTATTAGTACTTCTGACATAAATTTTCCTATCTGTCTCGGAGGGAAATTAACAACTGCAACAATCTTCTTACCAAGTAAGTCCTCTTTAGAGTAATGATGTGTTATCTGAGCAGATGATTTTTTGACACCAACTCCTTGACCAAAGTCAATCTTAACTTTGTAACTAGGTTTCCTTGCTTCTGGGAAATCACTTATATCAACTATTTCTCCTATTCTCATGTCTACCTTAAGGAAATCATTGAAAGTAATCTCTTCTTGTACGGGGGAGTTTGGATCGAAGTCTAAATGCATGATACAACCTTTATCTAATATGAATTACTTTAAATCTTCTAAGTCGCTAATTATTTTAAAATCAAACCCACGTAATTCATCAATACATCCTTGTTCATCTGGCTCTTCAAGAAAAAAGAGAGGTTTTTCTAAAACTCGAGAAAAAGCAATTTCAATTAATGTATTCGCTCCTACATACCCTTGAATTTTATTTTTTGTAAAATTTGCAATAAGAACAAGATTTGAGTCCTTTATTTTATTGAGATGCTCTTCTATATATTGTTTTTTTGCTCGAATTTTTTCTTCTAAAGACATATCTTTAAACTTAGTTTCTTCTTCTGTTGGAATAAACACATTCCAGCCTAGCTTTTCTAATTTCTGCTTTAACTCCACCATACGATTATAAAAAGTCATTGAACCACATATTGTAATTGTTTTCATAAATAGCCTTGTATAGTTTTAATTTGGGAATCTACTTAAATGTTCATGAATAATTTTCCAATTATTATTCTCTTTCGCAAATATTGATGTACCTCTTCCTGAACCTTGAGCCTCTTTATTATTAACAATACCTTTCCAGTTAAAAGTATAAACACAAGAAGCGGAGTTTTCATCTAAATGCAGCCAATTTACATTTGTAAGCCAATACGTTTCTTCTTTTATTAATTCAAAAGTTTTGTCAAATGCCTTTTCAATTTCATTAATTCCAATAAAGGAACCATCATTAAAATAAAAAATTGCCTTATCTGATATAAGGTCTCTCATTTGTTCAAAACTTTGAAAACTTAATTGTTGTTCATATTTCTTGAATAATTCTTTCGCGGATATTGGTTTACTCATAAATTTATTATCTCAAAGAATAGATTCTTTGTCTTTAGTCTTTATTATTAATTACAAACTCTAACCACTTAGATTTAAGTAAATTGAACCATATAGCACTATTTCTCGGGTGGAGAGAAAGCCAATTTCTCTAAAACCTCTATTTTTGATAAACTAGGGAATTCTTGCTCCATTTCACTTATCATGGCCTTATCATTCCCGTCACTCGTACAAATCCAATATGCCAGAGGTTCTGGAACCAATTTTAGAATCATCATATCTTCATCTTGTATGAGAACAAATTCACTATGAGAGCCTTTAACAACCTCAATGCTTTTTACTGCCTCAAGCTCGGCATCATTAAAGTCAAAAACTTCTTGAAAGTGCTTCCAGTCTATTTTCTTTTGTCTTAGAATAAAGACACTTGTTGTATTGGGAAGAAGAGCATCTCTAATTTCAGGATCAGACATAAAGTCCCTATAATTTTGTGAAATACAATGAATACCAGCATTATACTTACGCCATGTTCTGTAGCAAGTAATGACAAACTGTTTAGCCATCTCAGTTTTTAAAAGTCTTTCAGCCTCATCTACAATCAAGTAATAAGGTCTAGCTAAATCCTTTGCTGCTTCGTCTTGAAACTGAGAAGTCAAAAGTAGTAAAAAGATATCTTTTAACTCAGGGTGATTAGTTAGCCCTTGCACTTCAATTGTAATTAAATCTTTTGAAAGGTTGATATTAGATGAGCCATCTAGCATTTTTCCATAAGCAGTATTACCACACCAAGAAAAAAGAATTTCACCAAACTTTCTCATTTCAAGATCGCTATGATTATCTAAAATCTTTTTGAGATCACTCATAACAGGAATTTTCCCTTTCTTTTGATCGTAAGTTGAATAAATTGCTTGCTCAAGCAGGGCCTTCTCTCTTTTTGGAAGTCCTTTCTTATCCTCATCCTTTAGAATAAGTTCTAAAACAGCCAAAACTATTTTTATTTTTTCAGAACTTAATTCTTCACCATCCTCTAGATCAAATACATTTATTCTTATCCCTGAATTAATATTGAGATCAATAAATTCACCATCTAAAACTTCAAGTAATCGCTGTGAACTTGCACCGTTATCAATCCATACAATTTTTGGTGGTTTACCTTTAAACGTTTGTCCATAAAAAGAGAGCATCTGGGTACAGACGTTAAAACTTTTGCCTGCGCCTGTTCCTCCGAACGTTAAGGCATTCCAAGCTGGGAGTCTTTTTTCAAAGGGAGCATAACTAAAGAGCGAGTTTTCTCTTGTTGGGATAAGGCATACAGGATTATCACCTCCAAACCAAGGACCATAAAGTGGCATCAAGTGAGATACATTGCTAGACTTCAGTTTGAGATCCCTCATCCCACGGCAAAGGCCTGGTAGTGAACTCATAAAAATATCAAAGCTAGGTAAAGTTTCAGCAACACCTTCTGCTTGATTCATTTCACGAAATGCTTTTAAAACCTCATCAGCTTTTTCTTCTAGTTCATCCTTTGACTCACTCCATACAATGACTGTAAAGTTGGAACGAACAAGCTTTTCACTTCCTTCTACTAAATTTCTTAATAAATCTTCAATATCAGCAAGCTTGGACTCATTTTCAATATCTGACACATTATTACTTCCACTGGCCATCGATGTTGCTATCCGACGCTTTAGTTGGAGGCCTTCTTGTTCTTTCGATTGATCTAGTATTTCAATATTTTGACTAATCCAAAAATGAAATGGAAGTTTAGTAAAGCCATCAATCATGGCACTATATGTGAAGCCTTCAGACGGAGTTTTAAGTGTTAACGTCTGAAAATAGTATTTACCGATCTTTACTCCCTCTTTATATGTATCAATATCAGTTAAGGCTAACTGAGAAGCTAAACTTGGTACAAAAGGGCTATGTTTATCATCAAAATGAGCATGACCAACTGATTTAACTCGACCAAAGTTTAGAAATTCAAAACATAAATCAAACCAATGCTGCTTCTCTAGCTGCACAGGTTTTAATCCCATACCACTTAAAGCAGCTTCAATTTTCCTTACAGACCTATAAAATTTTTTATAATGAAATTTGTATTCATCTTCACTGGTCTGTTCAAATTGTTCTTTCTTCTCAAAAAGCTTTCTCTTTTTGTATTGAAGGGGTTTACCTCTCAAGAAAAGATAAATTTCAGGAATAAAGTATTCGTTATTCTCAAATTGTTCATTAAGCTGTTTAATTCTTGCATTGATAATAGGTTGATAGATAGAAGATGCCTCTATACTGACATTCTTGTGTTTTTCAATTAACCTTCTTACATTTGAAGTTAATCGATAAAAAATCTGAATCTTTAATCCTTCTTCTGTTCCAAGCAAGAGATTTTCAATAGATTGGTTAAAAGAGTTTATTTCTTCTTCTGTTTTACAATCAATATCATAACCTTGAACTTTATACCCAACTCCAAACGATCCATCAGAGTAGATCATAAAGTCATTTTGATCTTCAAAATGCCAAAAATCTATTTTTTCACATACTGATTTAAATTTGTTCAAAAAATTCTCCTTCGTCTTTTTTCCTCATTTAATGAATTTTGTGCTGCCGAATGGTAACCAGTTGTCAGATAGTAGCGAATAAGATGCTTCAAATAATCATCTGGCTTATTTTTCTTTCCAAAATAGAGGCAAAGAAGACAGAGTGATGGCAGTCCAAAAATAATGATAGGCCCAAACGTAAAGGTTCCAAAAATCAAGTTCAAAGTAGCGCATAAGATCAAAGAGCAAATGAGATCAAGGGCCTCAAGGCCCCCAATCTTCATTTTTACATTCAATCCTCTATGAGTACTGGATGTATTTAATTCCATCTAAAAACTACCTGCACCAGAAGCACTTTTAAGCCATCCAATAATAATCGGAGCAAGAAATCCCACAATTGAGGCAAAGGCAATTAATACCATTCTTGATTTAGCTGCTTGATCTCCTGTTGCTGCTAAGATCGCACTATAAACTAAACCTAAGATACTTACGGCGGGAAGAATGACATTGATCACATTGCTTGTCAGTCCATTCATTCTTCCAGCAAGATCGCCACTTCCAATTCCTCCAATTTGTGCAAAAGCTAACTCTGGGATAAGGAAAGTTACCCCAATTATTAAAACTAAGCACACCATCCAGCTTTGATTAAACTTCAACTAAGCAACCTTTAATACGGCCCCAGTTGAGACTTGCTCAACTCCTCTGAGTACAAGGCGCATTTGTCCATATCTTCCGATGACCATATAAACATCCCCATTCGTGCCATTGTTGGAATAGCCATAACCAATCTCAACTTTGTGGCTAAATTTTCCCTTGATAAGAACAGGAGCAAAGACTTTATAACGAACTTCGTTATTTGTTGTCTCAAATGCTTTTAAACTGTAAACAGTCCTAGGCCCATCTAAAATTAGGCGGTATTCTCCGAATCGTTCATCGTAAAATGCGATTCCAGCATGGAAAGTTGCTCCATTTTTTGGGTCAACCCAATGTAAATTTTCTTGTTTAATTTTTTTTGTCATATATAAATCCTTTGTCATAATAATTAGTAGTTAAATTTTATTTGTATGTTTTAGTATTCCAATCAAAACCGACCTATAAGCTAATCACTTGATACTTCCTCCTCGAACTTATGCTGCTTTAAAAAGTTGCTTTTCTTTATCTGTTTTTCTTAGCTTGTTTAAAAGTTGTTCTCTTTTGTTATATTCCTTAAAGTCCATCTCCGAAATAAGGATTCGTCTTAACATTAAAATGGTATCTTCAACTAAATGGTCAGCTCTATCCCAAGATACTTTTAGCTCTTTTGCAATCTCTGCAATTGAATAATTATGCCAAAACCTTAAAACGATAGACTTCCTTCTTCTTGTTTCAATTCTCGCCAAGGCAAGAAGTAACATCCTTTTATCTTCATCATTAAAAATCATTCTTCTCCTCTCAGATTACTTGCGTATGTATCTTATACTTTAAATATAGTTCTTCTTTGTGCTGATTTAGAGTTTTTTGACTGTGGATACTAATTTCTTGTTCAGTAAAAAACTTAATCAATAATTTTCTTATAAATTTCATAACAAAACCTTTTTAAGCTGCTGCTAAATCTCTTAAAGTCGTCTCTTCATGAAACTCTTGGCAACAAATACAACGTGTTGTACTTGGTACCGCTTTTAAACGGTTTTCTTCAATTAATATTCCACAATCACTACATTCCTTAGTGAACTTAAACTCTAAAATAGCTTTTTTGTTTTTATAAAGTTCTTTAAGCTTTTGAACTTTTTGATTCCTCTCATTGGCCATCACATAAGCAGTATTTTCTGACATCCACTGATCTCCAAGATCAGAGATTTGATCAACAGGAATCGCAAAAACTTCTTTTCTTTTTTCCCATAGACTTAATTCTATTTTCTTTATTTCTTTTTCAATCCCATCAAGCTTTTTTGAAGCATCTTTAAAATCCATTATCACCTCCACGATGTTTAATATTATTTCTCTTCACACCTTTTCTTATTGAAAGAAGCGTGCCAAAAAAAATTAAGCCTAAATTGTTGAAATGTGTTTTTCAGAAGAAAGAAAAATCTCAGAAGCTGAGAAAAATGAATTTTCAAATCTTAAACATGAGACAAGATAAGAGAATAAAAATCTTAATTTTGAGAATTTTTTTACTTTTTGATAATCATTTAATGAAAACTTTAAACTAAATAATTATCTTCAAAAAACGAGATATATGAATTATATGTTTTTGCTATTTGACTCATAAAGTTATATAAGCTGCTCTTTAGGAGTTATTAATGCAAAGACCGGAATTTATTAAAAATTATAAAGATTTGATGGATGAAGATAATGCTCATTATCCAGATAGCGCTGAACTATTAAGTATAGGTGCTCCCGTAGGTAGAAAGCTAGGCTTAAAAAAAGTCGGAATTCATATTGAAACTTTGCTTCCCGGCCGAAGAACCTCATGGCCACATGCTGAAAAAGAAGAAGAAGAATTTGCTTATGTTATCAAGGGTAATCCTCAAGCTTGGATTGATGGTGAAGTCTATGATTTAAGTTCAGGAGATTTTATTGCTTTTCCTTCTGGGACTGGTATTGCTCACACCTTTATCAATAACACTGAAGATACTGTTTTGATGTTAGTGGGAGGTGAAGCCACAAAGCCTGAAAACAAAATATTTTATCCACTTCATCCAAAAAGAAATGATGAAATGAAGGAGAAAGGAGCTTATTGGGAAGGTCATCCTCAAAATAAGCTTGGCCCTCATGATGGATTGCCAGACAAGCTAAGAAATGAATAATAATTAAGTTAAAGCTTTAGAAAGAGCTTAATTCCAATATAACTTGTAAATATTTAACCTTTTATAGAGTAATTTTTACAAAAGTCAGAAAAACCTCCAGCCATTTTAGAAAAGAAATTGTATCAAAAATGAGAAATTCTCAAAGTTGAGAAATTTTAAAGATTCAAGGAATAGATACGTTCAAATACATGGTTAGATGTACTTATAAGATATTTAACTAAAAGTTTGATCTCTCTTAAATTCTCAAAAATGAGAATTTAAAGAAGAGATAGGCTTTAAAAAACAGTAAGTTAACGTTGGCATCGTGGTTGCTTTATTAAAACGTAGGAGAAGTTTGTGTCGAGATTTAAATTACTACTTATTGATGATGATCCACTTGTTCATGAAACTGCACGTAGTGAGTTCTCTGATACTGATATTATTCTAGTTCATGCTAATAATGGTCATGAGGGAATCGACATATTTAAAAAGCAACCATTTGAATTTCCTGTTATTCTTCTTGATTATTCAATGCCTGACCTTTTAGGAAGCGAAGTACTCACAAAGATTCGTGAGATAAATGATAAGCAATTTGTTGTCATATATTCTGCGGATAATTCACGTGAAGCTTTGAAGGATACTTTTAAGGCCGGAGCTGTGGATTTTATTGAAAAGAATCTTGATAGTAATGTAAAGCTAGAACGCTTAAATGAGCTTTATCAGAAGTGGCTCAAGCTCTACGCAATCACAACTCCGCAAACTGACAAAATTGGATATCGTCATCTCATCAATTCAATTGGATTAGAAGGACAATCTAAAAGTTTATTTGATATTGGGCAAAAGGTGATTTCTCTTGCTGATACTGATAGTACCGTATTAATTAAAGGCCCCTCGGGAACTGGAAAGAGCGATATTGCTAAGGCGATACAAAAGACCTCTAGACGCAAAGATTTACCCTTCTCAACAGTTAACTGTGGAGCGATAACTGAAAATTTGATTGAAAGTGAACTTTTTGGCCATGTCAAAGGTGCTTTTACAGGTGCGACAAGTTCAAAAGTAGGAATGTTTGAAAAATGCAATAAAGGAACTCTTTTTCTTGATGAAATTGGAGAGCTTCCACTTAATATGCAAGTAAAATTATTGCGAGCTATTCAAGACCAAGTTATTCGTCCTGTTGGTAGTAACAAAGAAATAAAGATCGATGTCAGGTTAATAGCAGCGACAAATAAAGAACTAGATAAAGAGGTTTTAAAAGGAAGCTTCCGAGAAGATTTATATTATAGACTAAATGTTATTGAAATTAATATGCAGTCTTTGGCCGATAGACCTGATGACATTCCTTTACTTGTTCAAAAATTCATTAAGGATTATGCTGGGGATTCAATGAAAATAACGGAATCAGCCATGAATGTATTGCAAAAATACTCTTGGCCAGGAAACGTTAGAGAGTTAAAGAACGAGATCGAAAAAATCTGTGTTTTTCAGAAAGATAATTTAATTAAAGAAGAATCTATTTCACCCAAAATATTTGTTGCGAAAAGCAAAAAGGTTCCAGAATACACCTTTCAATCAATAGATGAAGTGAAGAATAAACAAAATGAAATTGAAAAAATATACTGGTTAGAAGCTGCACAGGAGTTACAAAATATACCTGTCTCTAAACGTATGGTGCTTCTAGCTAAAAACAATAATATGTCAAAAGCGACTCTTTATCGAAGATTTGGAGAGCTTGGAATCAGTTTAAGTAAAAGAAAAGGAGAAGTTCATGCTTAAAAACAGAAAAAAACTCGCCACTTTACTTGTTACCTATGGGTTATTTGCAAATTATGCACAAGCACAAACTTATAGTGAAAAAATCTCTCCAGATTCGGTTGAGCCGTTAATTTCTTTAGTTCAGGAAAAAGAAAATAAAATCTCATCTGATACGCTTTCTATTTGGGAAGGAGAACTTTCAAATCGAGATACGGAGTTAATAGATGAGCTAGTGTTATCTAAGCTTTATAACCCAACGAATGCTGAGATTTTCGTTAGGTCACTTACAGAAGACGATGTCTTAGATTTAACAAATATTTTAGAAGGAAATAGAATTGAAGCTGCAAGACAAGCTGTTGCAGCAACTATTGGGCAATAATGCATACAAACCTATTTGAATCTATTCATGTCATGCCAGGCCTACTTTGCAATTTTATTTGTACTCATTGTGTTAATGACTCAGGACCAAAGCAAACGTTGAAAGTGACAGAGAAAGAACTAGAAGCAATTACCCATGATGTTGCTAAGTATGCTCCGAAATCGCTTCAATTTACTGGCGGAGAATCAACATTTTATGCTGATGAAATCAATCGTATAGTTGCTTCCCATCCAGATATTGAAAATTGCTCTGTAACATTAACAAGTAATGGTTGGTATGGAAAAAGTCTTGAGCTGACTGCAAAAACACTATCACAGTTTACTGTGATCGATGAGATACTCCTTTCCTTTGATGTTTTTCATGGGAATGAAGCTAAAATTGAGTATATAAATAATGTTAAATCCTATGCGGAAATTAACGGAATAAAGTTAGTAATCTCTTTTTGTATTAGTAACCCTACAGATCTATTAAAAGCGAAGATGATTCTCAAGGACGTAGATTTACCAATTATCTATCAAAAAGTTGATAGCGTAGGAAGAGCAAAAAGTAATGATATTGGTTATCGCTATCCAACTTTTGAAAAAGAGGTATTAGAGAAGACTTGTCCTAATATAGAATGTATCTCATATATTCCACAAAAAGGATTTTCGATCTGTTGTGGAAACATCATCTTTAATGATGACGAGGGCCATAGCGTTGCTCATAAATCGGTAGAAAATCATTTAGAAAGCTCTTTTTATAAACGATTAAAGGAAAAAACATTTAGTGAAATATTAAAAGAAGAAAATATAGATCCAAAGACCCTTCCGGCCCATTTATCTTCGGCTTGTGGTCTTTGTGAATATATTCACTGCTCTAAGGCTTAAAATGAAAATAGTAGACGATTTTATTTTATTTGAACCCGAAACTTATAATGATGTAACTAAGGCTATTGTTGATGAATCTATGCAAAAGCATGGAAAAGAAACTTTTGTCGTATTACCTCAAAAAGTTGATCTAGATGACCTTGAATATTTAAAAGAGGAGTTTAAAGACTCTTACTTCATCCAGCTTGGTTTCATTCAAGAACCAAGTAAGGTTTCATTTTCTAATGACGACGTAGAGCTAATAGAAGAAAAGAACTATAGGGTTCAATCTGAAATCATTGACGATATCCAAAACACTTATGGAAATGAAATGTCAGAAGATTGGGCGAAATATATTCCTGAATATAAGCATAAAGAAAATATGAAATATCTCTCTGATCTCTCTACGTTAGAAGCAAGCTATGCTTTAATTGATCCTTCATCTAAAGAACTTGCTGGAGTGGTGACAACATTTGATCATAAATTTTGTACAGGAGAGCCTTTAGAGCAAATTAGTTGGGTTTGGGTGAACCAATCTCTAAATAATAATAAAAAAAATACGGCCAGAAATATGATTATAAAATGGCTCGCTAATAGAAAGTCCACCTTATTTCAAGCTGGTGTTCATATAGAGAATATTAAGAGTCAAAAATTCTTTTTAAAAATGGGGTTTATTCCAAAATGCGCACATATTTCAAAACGCTGATAGTCGGCCTGATTTTCATTCTTACTTCATGTTCTGATAATAAAGACAGAAATTGGAATACTATTGCTGTAGGACTTCCTAAAGAAGTTAAACCGAGTATTGCGCAAATTAACATGGGCCTTTATGTTATAAAACAAACACATGAACCTATTTTAAGACCTAAGAACCGCAATGAGCTTTATTCTCAAATATTATCAAAATGGAATAGAAATAAAAATAATACCGCTTTTAAATTTTGCTTAAAGGAAAACCTCGTATTTGATGATGATATGCCTTATAAGCAGGAAGAATTTCATAATCATTTAAAGGTCATAACTAAAAAAATAGCAAGTGATGTCGTCATCAAAAAATCAAATCAATGCTCTATTGTCGAGTTTAAAGGTCCTCAAAATGATTTTTTAAGCTATCTTGCAAAGTACGAAAATGCTCCATCAAAGAAAGTCACAAATAGACCTTGGGAGATTGGTTTAGGCCCTTATAAAGTAGTATCTCTTGAAGATCAAAAGATTAAGCTTATTAGAAAAAAGCCAACTGATGATGGTTATAACGAAATTATCTTTGAATCATATAATGGTGCTGATGATAAAATTCTTAAAAGGAAGGAAATAGAAGACTTTAATCGTGTTCTTATAACTGATCTGCCTAGCTGGATTAAAGAGTCGTACAAAGAATATAATGTCGCTTTACTGCAATCTGTAAACCTTCTTATCAATGTAAAAAACAAAGATGAAAGAAAATACCTATTTAATTGCTTGGATATTGAAAAGTTTCGTCAAGCTTTCATGCCCAAACAACTGAGCTTTACTGATATTAAAACAATTCTACCTATTGGAATACCGAGTGCCAAAAAAGGCAAAGCAGCTCAAAATTGTAAAAAGCTAGAAAAACTAAGCCCAAAGTACAAATTTTATAATTGGAATAAATCAAGTTCTGAATCATTAAAAAATTATTTTGCCGATCTTAAAGAAAAAACCAATATTTTGATTGAAGTCGTCGACATAACAATGGACTATTTCGTAGAAATTATTCTAAAAAACCCACATCCTTATGATTTGACTGTTGCCGCTCTTGATGCCGTTAGCATTGATTATGATGCATTCTATTCACCAGTTTTGAGTGATGTCTCTGTAATCGACTTTAGAGACGATAAATCACAAAAGCTTTATAACAAATTTAAAACAGCAAACAAAAAGGGGCTAATCTTAGAAGACTTGAACAAAGCGATCTTAGAATCGAATTTGATTCTCCCTCTTTATCAAGAGGTCAGAGATTTTTATTATCCAAAGCAGATTAAAAACTTAAACTTGGGTATTGATGACTTAGAATACCTCGAAATTGGTGATCTGAAGATATGAAAGCAGCTTTTAAGTCCATTTTATTTAATCTTAAAAGTTATCTTGTAACTATTTTTATCTTTACCGTTATCTGGCAAGGATATAGCTCTTTTTTACTTTTGAATAATCTAAAAGAGCAGACAAAAGAAAATATTCATCAGAACTTAGCTAATATTGAAAAGTCATTATCCGAAGAAAACTTAATCCTTTTAAAAGAAACAATTTGGAAAATTAAAGTTGATAATATTCAAAAGATAAAATTTTCTTCAGCGTCTGATTTTAATTTTTTAAAATCAAAACTAGAGCTTGGTGAAGTATCGGCTCCTCGATTTGATACTAAGAAATATGTATTTCCAGTAGATACTAATGGCCTTAATCTTGGGAGTGTTGAAATATATGTCAACTTAGCTTCTTTATATTATTATAGCTTTTCAAAAAATATCGCTCTTATATTTATTGTGTCGATTTCCTTTATCATTTTACTTATTATGGCCAATTTAAAAACCTCAAAAGCACTTATGGAGGTTGAGGATAAGTTAAAGCTTCTAAGTGTCGGAAATACAGATGAGTTTGAAAAAACAATAAATCAAATATCAGAGAACTCATGGGCCGAAACAAGTGGCTTTAAAAGATTTCTTTCGACTTACTTAAGCGTTGTAAAAGAAAAAATGAACCTTGATAAAGAGCTTATTCATTTTGAATACCGATATAATATTATGAGAGAAGTTGCTCATGGAATAAAATCACCTGTGCATACCCTAAATGTTTTAAAAAACAAATTAGATGACAAACTTGATGATTCTCAAAAAAAGCTATTCAAGATCGCCTGTGATCGGATTAACTATCATGCTAATGGTATTCTTCTTAGACAAAATTATGAATCGGAAGGTGCTAATTATACTAAAACTAATATAAAGGTCGCCTTGGAACGATTGGTTGAATTGAAAAAAGCTGAGTATCAAAAATTTAGCGATATAAAGCTTCTATCAAGTGAACTGAATAATGATGTGGCCTCTGTATCAATTCAATCCTTATATGAAGTTGTATCTAATCTGATTAATAATGCCTACGAGTCCATAGAAGGAGATCAGGGAACGATTGAACTTAGCTCTTATAGGGAAAATGATCATATCGTTATAGAGTGTAAAGATAGTGGCAAAGGGATTCCTGAATCTGTTATAGAGAAAATATGGGATAATAACTTTTCTTGGGAAAAACGTCATGGATCAGGTATTGGACTTTCTCTAGTAAAGAAAATCGTTGAAACTCATTGGAAAGGTAAATGCTCTGTTACTTCACAAATAAACTTAGGTACTTGCTTTAAAATAGAGATTCCGGCCTAAAAAATTCATTTTGTTGTTAAGTTTCTTGCAATTTTCTCCATACTCCCTAGGCCAATTGCCGCTTTTTCAAGTGCCATCATCTGAACTTGGTCGTGGATAGTTTTTAATGTGTATTTGCCACCTAGAGAAATAACTAATGCATAAATGGCAATAACGAAAGTATCAATTAAAGTCTTCATCGTGACCTCCATTTTCAAAGCATTACTTGGAATTATTTCTAAGTCCAGCTTTAAATAATAAAAAACTTATGTGGCAATGCCACAAGTACTTTTTTTCTTAAAAATGAGAAATAGAACTAGACTTAAACAAAGTTCCAAGCTTAATTCTTAGTTGTGATTACTAGCATGGAAGAAATCACAACTAGCGTGAATATTTTAAACCAGCATGAATTTAACTGGGAAAAAAGTATGTAGTGAGTAAGTATTTTAAATGATGAATAGAGATGATGTGAAGTTTGCAAAAAATTTAAAGCGGCTAACAAAGGAAAAAGGGCTAAAAATTACTACTCTTGCGAGTAAGGCAAGAATAAACATAAGTACTCTTCACAATTATTTTAATGGTGTTATTCCAAGTCATATTATCTCTATAAAACGAATTGCTGATTACTTCGATATTACAATTGATCAGCTATTATTTGAAATGATTGATAAAGAAAAAATAGAAGAATCAGAGGAGCTTACTTTTGAAATTTCAATAAAAAAACTCAAGTAATCTGTTAGCGGTAACGATTAACCATGTACCGACCACCACAAAGAAATGATGATCGGTTAAAGAGATAGGAGATTACAAAAGAGTTAAATTGTTTCATATAGGATGGATGAATGAAATTAAAATAGGCAGTGTGATTAAACATTATTTAGAAAATAGAAGATTGAGCCTTAGAGAATTAGCAGCAAAAGCACAAATCCCCTACTCAACTCTTCACTCTTGGCAAGAGAATAGGACTCCCAAGGATATTGAAAAAGTGAAAAGACTTGCCAACACAATTGGAATCAATGTTGATGAGCTTATTTTTGGTATTTCTAAAAAACAAGCTGAAAAAGATATTGATATAAATGATGAGGTTTTTAAAGGGACTTTTGAAGTCACAATAAAAATAATTAAATAAGAGGTGAAGCGATGGAAGATTTTAGAGGATTAAACATTTTGTACTGTGAAGATGATTTTGAGATCAGAGAAACTATATCATCAATAATCCTTCACTCCTTCCAAGACGCAAATATTACAATTTGCCCTAATGGAATAGAAGGAGTCAAAAAAATTCAACAGCAAACATTTGACCTTATAATATCTGATTTTGATATGAAGACTGAAAATGGCGATGGAATTAGTCTTTATAAGAAGCTTAGAAGAATTAATACAGAAACTCTTTTTGTATTGTTTTCAGGGCATTCAGAAGGACTATTTAAAGAGTATATTGAAGCTGATGACAATTTTCTATTTCTTAGCAAGTCTGGAAGCTTTTCCAATGCCATAGAAAATCATATTAAAACGAACTTAAAGTGTTCTGAAGTTATTACAATCGTCTAAAATGAGTAAATAAGCCTAAGTATCTAAAATCTCATATTTTAAGGTAAGCTTAAAAAATGTCCTGTAAAGATTACCAAGTCCATCCAATTCAATTTACAATTCGTGTATTATTACACGGTAACGTACAGATTAAGTGTCTCAAAGACACAAGAGAATTGTTAGTTAAATGAATATCAATATTGGAGGAAATTATGAAGAAAGTTATTTTAGGATTATTGGTACTGGGAAGTATTTCCTCTTATGCTCAATCTTTTATTAAGGAAAGAATTAAAATTAATAATAACAGTTTATCAGATTTCAATGCCTCTGAAGTTGAGTGTTTAAGAGGAAATAAAGGATTATATACCGATCTTAATTTAACTTTCAGAGATGGGAGCTCAACAGATGTGAGAGTAAGTTTACAAAAGAAAGATAATTCTTGCAGTGTATAGCTGAACGAGAGCTGATTAGCTTAATATCTACTCTCGACAATATTATTGATAATACAATAACACCTTTAGAATCTGAAGAAAACTTTACTTGCATTAAACAAAAAATAACGATTTCACCATCATTATCAGAGACAGAGTTGAGGAGCTATCGGGTTACAAATATTGCAGCCAAATGCCCATAAAAGTCTAGCTAAATAAAAAGTACTCGCTCGAAAGAGCTAGGACTTAAAAAAGAAAGATAAGAAGTTCGAGAAAGCAAGTTTTAAAAAGTAGGCTTTTTCGAGCGTAAACATAAAGACAAAGAAAACTCGTTCAATGGGCGAAATAAAAATATTACTTTAATGAACTACAAAAAGGAGATATCGAATGAAGAAATTATTAATTGGATTATTAGCACTAGGAAGTATTTCGAGTTTTGCAGTCGAAACTTGCTTACTGACTCAAAACGTTTCTGATTGCAGAGTATCTTGTAATAGTTATGATCTTGAGATCGAGGGAACTACTTGCTCAAAAGCTTTAAATGACAGGCTGAACTCAGGTTATAAAATATTTGACATCAAACAGATTTCTGTCGCAAGTGGAAATGGACGTCTTGCTGTTTTATACACGCTATTGAAAGGATATGAAGAATAACTAAGTAGAAGTGAAACATAAACACTAGGAATTTGAGTCTAGCAGACACGAATAATTAAAGAAATTTTGAAAATATAACAAGGGCCGGCTTTCGTTGGCCCTTGTTGTTAAAGATTAACTTTTTGAGTTATAAATATCGTGTGCTGGAAATAAAATTTTTTAGAACCTCACAACCTGAATAGGTAGTGGCGGTGGTTCAAAGGCTTGCTCTTGCTTTTCAGGCTTAGGTTTTTCTAGAAGTTCATTAGAAATTTCATCGTCAAGATTCTTTTCAATTCCCTTAGCTTTCTCTTCTTCCCATTCTTTGATTTCTAAAGAAACACTTCCTTGACTGCAGTTTGCCAATTCAGAAATTTGTTTATACGTTAAACCCTTAGAACGAAGTCTTCTTATTAAAGCTGATGGACGAGTTTTCCTTCTTCCAATACGCACACCGCGTTCTTTTGCGGCCCTTAGTCCATTAACAACTCTCTCTTTTATCAGATCTCTTTCGAGCTGGGCCTTATGCAAAGCTCAGCATAAGGCCCATTATGTGAAGTCATTAGTTATGCAAAGTAAATTAGCAATGAGGAATAACTTATCACATTTTTCAATACGTTAGAGCACAACTAGCTTTGCATAATATCATTGTCCTTTATTAAAAAAGGAGATTGATATGTTAGATGATCATTTAAAATCAGAAGTTACACGAAAAAGACTAAGAGACGGATTGGCTGCGCCGTATATTGATGAGTTTGCTGATTGGCTTTACAAACAAGGCTTTAAGCCAATCGTTTTAGAACAGAAGTTACGTTACCTTGCTATTTTTATGGACTGGCTGCAAGAGCATGGATTCAATATCACCAGTATTGTTGAAGGAACCAGCGCTTGTAAAAAATCTGTGGCAAAAGGGAGAAAACTTTATAGCCGAGGAGTAAATAAACTCTCTATTGTTAATGCCTCAAAGTTTATTGTCTTCTTACAAGAACAAGATGTATTAGTACGACCAAAACCAAATCTAAAACCTCACGAGCAATGGCCTTTATTAGGAGAATTTAGAAGTTGGTCAATTTTAAATAAAGGAATCAAAGAAACAACCCTTGATCTATATGAAACATGTTTACGCGATTTTGTTCGTGTACTTGGGAGTGAACCAGAGAAATATAGCGCTAAGCTTATTCGCAAATTTGTAATTGATAGATCCAAGGGGCACAGTAAAGGTCGAGCGCAAGCGATTGGTGTCGCGATAAGGTCTTTTCTTCGTTTTCTTTTAGCAACAGGAAGGTGTAAAGAAAGTTTAATAAGTGCAGTCCCAACTCACTCTAATCCTAGACTTCAATCTGCCCCGAGATATTTAACAGACAGTGAACTTAAAAAGGTTGAGAAGTCTTGTAATGGCAAAGACGAAAATGGTTTGCGTGACAAAGCGATAATACTTCTTTTGACTAGATTAGCATTAAGAGCAAGTGATGTTGCAAATTTAACTTTTGATGATATCGACTGGCAAAATGGCAGGATTCGAATATCTGGTAAAAGTCGAAGGCAAGAATGGCTTCCCCTACCTCAAGAAGTGGGAGATGCAATATTAGATTATTTAACTAACGGTCGATCAAAGCTAGAATTTAAAGAGATTTTTATTAGAGTAGATGCACCTATACAGCCGTTAAAAAGGGCCTCTGTAACTCATGTTGTTCGCAGTGCTTTTGTTCGAGCTGGAGTAAAAGCAAAAGTAAATGGAGCTCATACTCTTAGACATTCGGCTGCAACCGCCATGCTAGACAAAGGAGTAAGTCTTGCTGGTATAGGAGCAGTTCTGCGTCATCGATCCTTTGATACAACTGGTATGTACGCCAAAGTTGACTTTAATCTTTTAAAAGAAGTTCAACAGCCATGGCCGGGAGTTAAATTATGTTAAGAGAACAATTTAAATCATATATTGAGCTTCGCAGATCTTTGGGTAACAAATTAAAAGATACCGAACGGCAACTAGGTCTTTTTGTCGATTACTTAGAAAAAAGAGGAGAAAAGTATATAACCAATCAGAACGCTTCAGCTTGGTCGAATATGTCCTCAAGTAGCTATGCTAAAGACATCAGAATGCTTCGAGTGATCCAATTGGCAAAGTATCTTCACTTAGAGGACAATAGACATCAGATCCCTTCTAGAGAACTATTTAAGCATAAATATGAAAGGCCTTTACCGTATATCTATTCTAAAAAAGAAATTAATTTAATACTTTCTTCTTTTAAAAAGATCCGTAGGCAACCAAATGCAAATCCTTATAGACCTGAAATATTTATTACCTTAATAGGACTTCTTGCTTGTACTGGCATGAGGATCTCAGAGGCCCTGGAGTTAAAGTGTGACGATATTAAAGAAGGAGGCATTCTTCATATTCAAGATACTAAGTTTGGAAAAAGTAGGTATGTCCCACTTCATCCGAGCGCTTTAGTTGAACTTGAGAAGTATTTAGTTCTTCGAAATAAAATCTCAACAAACCATAATTATCTGTTTACAGGTATGCATGGAATAAAACTTTATCCTAAAGCCGTTCAGTGGAGATTTTTAGCCACAATAAGAGAGCTTGGTATTGGCAAAGGTAGAAAACAAACGCCTAGAATACATGACTTAAGACATACCTTTGCAACGAGAGCACTAGAAAAATGTTCAAATAACAGAGATTTAATTGCTAAGCACTTTGTTGCACTGTCGACTTATCTTGGTCACGTTGATATCAAGTCAACTTACTGGTACCTAGAGGCAACTCCAGCTCTAATGAAAAAGCTATCAATTGATGCTGAAAGTTTTTTTCTAAAAGGAGATAAGGTATGACACCTCTAGCGCCATTAATATCAAGCTTCTTTAGATCGTACCTTCCAAAAGATCGAGGGTTCAGTGAAAATACTTGTGATACTTATGCTCACGCTTTTAAACTTTTTCTTAGTTTTGCAGCAGAGAAATTAAAAACTAAACCATCAACATTATCAGTAGAACAATTAAATGCAGAAATGGTAATAAGCTTTTTAACAAGCCTTGAAGAAAGTAGATCGAACAGCAGCTCCACTAGAAACTCAAGACTTGCTGCTATTAAGTCTTTTATGAGATATATCGAATTGAAGGTTCCTTCGTGCATGGAACAAGTTTGCCAGATTAGAGCAATACCCTCAAAGCGCCATGAGACTCCTTTAATAAAGCATCTAAATAGTGAGGAAGTTCAAGCAATACTGAATATGCCAGACTTAAATACAAAACTTGGAGTTAGAGATAGAGCGATGCTTCACCTATGCTATTCAGCTGGTCTTAGAGTATCAGAGCTGACTAATTTATTAAAAACTAATATTGACCTCGGTAAAAGTCCGAGTGTGAATATTATTGGTAAGGGAAGGCGTGAACGCTGTTTACCTCTTTGGAAAAATACTGCGAATGATTTGAAGTCTTGGTTAAAAGTAAGAGGTAAATCAAATCATGAAGAACTCTTTTTAAACTCTAAAGGAGAACCTATAAGCCGAGCAGGTTTTGAGTACCTTCTAAACAAATATGTAAAAAAAGCCTCAAAAAAAGCACCAACTCTCTTAGATAGAAAAGTTAGTCCCCATCAACTCCGCCATAGCTGTGCTCTTTTAATACTCCAGGCTACAAAAGATATTAGAAAAGTATCTTTATGGCTCGGTCATAGTGATATTAAGACGACAGAGATTTATTTAAGAATTGATCCTTCAGAAAAACTAGAGGCTATGGAATCTGTTGTTCCTTTAAGATTAAGAAAGGGAAAGTTTAAGGCTCCGGACTCTTTAATTGCTTCACTGATAGGCTAAGTGTTATGCAAAGTAGCAAGCTTAATAAGTCACCAGATTTACTGGCTAAGAGTGCAGCTACTTTGCATAATATTTAACTTCGCATAATGGCTGATCGCTGAAATTATACTAAATACAGCGACACCAAGAGGCGTATTTGTATCAATATTTTCAGTAATAGAGACAAATGCAACATCAAGACTTTTAAAAATTTCTAACGCTTTTAGAAGATGAGTCGTTGATCTTGCATATCTTGAAAAAGAATATACTACAACTTTATCAATTTTTCCATCCTCAACATCTTTCATCATTCTGTCTAATGCTGGACGAGATGCTTTCGCTCCTGAAATACCGTCATCTTCATATATTACATAGTCAGTAATGTTTGTTTGAGAACAATATCTTCTTAATGCTCTAATCTGTGCATCGAGTCCCGAAGCTTGCATTGAAGTCGACGTTCTTGCATACAGGGCCGTCACTTTTTTTGCAGATGAATTACTACTCAAAGTTTTTCCTTTGATGATTTAAATTATTCATAAAGATCCTTTTGTTAATTAAAGTAATGTTGTCGTGAGTTTTTCCAAAAAATCTTCTTCAAAATATAAGGTTCCTCCCGACGGCAGAATCAAAAATCATTTTTAACTTGTTCGGGATTGTTCGGGATAGAACATGAAAAATCATTAAAAATGATGAAATATAATGAAAGAAGAAAATCGGTAAACACTTAAAATGACTGAGAAATACTTGAAATTATTGATGTTAAAATTTATAAGGCACTCCCCCCTTGGGAGTACCAAGTTTATATAAAGCCCTGTTTTTACAGGGCTTTTTTTTTATCCTATTTTTTTTACTATTTCATGCAAAAAAAAACTATATAGATACATAGCGATAATAGCCATGAAGGGTGAAACTCATTTTTAGTGTCTCCTTTTTTCTATAAATAGACTTCATCCTTCATGGTGCTTTAAATCTCTTCAATGAATCAATATATACATAACTCCCTAAAAACAAAGGTTTTCTTAATAAATAGCTAAAGCAATACTAGATTAAGACGATCAGGTATTCATGAGAATATTATTTAGTTTATTTTTATTTCAATCTTATCTATTAGCACAAGATCACCAATTAAAAGACCGAGACTTCTACCTGAATAAATATGATAAGATTCATTCTAAACAATATAAAGAATACAAAAAACTTTTATCAAAGCATTCGAAAAAAGAAAAAATACTAGAAACTTTAATTCGTTTAAGTAAATTTGAAACATTAATACAGCAAGAAATAAAAAGAAGAGAATGTAAAAATGTTAAAGAATATATATCAAGTTATGAAAAAGAAAGAATATTGCTAAAGAAAAATACTAAAAATTACTACAAAGAATATAAAGCTGTAAATCGTATCAAAGAACATTGCTTAGAAAGTATAGAAAATATTAGTAAATTATATAATGACTATGATTCAACACCATCAAAGTCATTAGAGGAATTTATCCATTTCTTAAGTCAATCTAAGTCAATAAATAAAATTTTTCTAAAAAAACAAAACCTAAGAGAACTTGAAAAGTCCCTGACAACAGATTTTTTCTATAATAAAAAAATTAAATTTGAAGATAGTGAAGACAAATATAAAGATGTTAATGGTATAATTAAGACAACTTATGATATCGACAATATAACCTGGTTTAATCAAGAAGAATTGAAGCTTATAGAAAGCCTTACTCAAAGTATAAAAACAAATCAAAAAATCCACGACAAAGAATTAAAAAAATTAAATGAACGCCTAGAATTTAGGACTCTATCAATTAATTTACTTTTAAGTAATACAGAAGGGCCTGAAGTTAATATCTGCAAGAATCTAAACAAAAAGTTAATTTCTTTAAAGAAACTGAATAAAGATATAAATAACTCCGTAAAACTAATTACTCATGTAAATGGACAATGTTCCGATATATCAAATAATCATTACAAATTAGAAAAACATATTGATTCTTCATCAAGAGAAAAAGATAAAAAAATCTTTAAAAAGAATTATTCAAACAAGTCTCATTATAATGAGACTTCAAAAAAATAAAAAAGCCCAAGATATTAATCTTGGGCCAATTAGTATTACCTAAACATTAAATTATTTTTTTAATGAATCTCTAATTTCTCTTAATAAAACAATATCTTCAGGTGTTGGTGCTGGCTCAGAAGGAGCTTCTTCTTCTTTTTTCTTAGTTGCATTAATACCTTTGACAACCATAAAAATTACAAATGCGATAATAATAAAATCAACAATTGTTTGAATAAAAACACCGTACTTAATAACTGGAGCACCAGCTTTTGTTGCTTCAGCTAATGTAGCATAAGCCGTATCACTTAAATTTATAAATAGTTTACTAAAATCAACATTTCCTAAAGCTTTTCCAATTGGTGGCATCACTACATCTTTTACAAATGAAGATACAATAGCTTTAAAAGCTGCACCAATAATTAGACCTACTGCCATATCAACAACATTACCTTTTACAGCAAAATCTTTAAATTCTTTCATCATACTCATCATTAATCTCCCATTTAATTTGTGTCTAAAATATGTGTAAGATATAGATATTAAGAAAAACTTTATATGGCACGACTAGTTGCAAAATATATTAAGCTTTTTTAATAAATATCAGACTTATAAGAAAATTCGATAGTCCAAGAACCAAAAATATTTGAGGAACAGTAAAATTATAGCTGTACAGCATAGTAAGTAAGATAGAGCCTACTACGATATAAAATGAATTTAAAATATTGTTCCCAGCTATAACCCTTGCCCTTACAGTTTTATCTGATGCTGTTTGAAGCAAAGTGTATAAAGGAACAATAAATAAACCAGAGAACATACTCACCCCTAATAAATCAATAAAAACTCTTAATGAGTTATCTTGTACAAAAAAGTCCATAAGGGTGTAGCTCACATCTTGATCTAAACTTAGATTTCCACAAAAATATAAATCTATTGAAAATAAAGATAGAAAAAAGACTCCTACTTTAGATAGCTTTAAATTAACTTTTTCATGGGATAGTCTTTCACAAATTAATGAACCAATAGCAATTCCAATACTAAATATTGCTAATAAAAATGTTGTGATTGATTCTGTTCCTTTTATATATTCTTTTACATAAACAGGAAATATACTTAATAATATAGCACCTATAAGCCAAAACCATGAAATAGATTGAGCAGCTAAATTCGTCTTCTTATTTTTAAATATGATTTTTAGAATACTTATATTTGTTGTCACTGGATTAAAAGAAAATTTTAAGTCTTTACTTGCTCCTGATAAGTGTGGAATCTTTAAGCTTACAATATAACCTATCAAAGCAAATGATATTGTTCCTATTCCTGTTATAAAGGCTCCATTTTCTTCAATTGCAATTAGAGTTCCTCCTACAATCGTACCAAGTAAAATAGAAATAAATGTTCCCATCTCAATATAGGCATTGGCCTTAGTTATTTCATTTTCCTCAACAAGCTCTGGTAAGATACTAAACTTTGCCGGCCCATAAAAAGTTGATTGAGTTCCCGTTAAGAATAAAGTTATTAATAGAACAGGTATATTTTCAAAATAAAATCCAAAAGTTCCAATAATCATAATTATTATTTCTAAAGCTTTAATAACTCTTGTTAACTTTGTTTTTGAATATTTATCACTAACTTGTCCAGCTAACGCAGAAAATAGAAAAAAGGGTAATATAAAGATAGCACTGCTCAATGCAACCATTTGTTCGGAATTAACAGTACCTAAAGAATAAGATTTATAAACAATTAAAATAACAAGAGCATTTTTAAAAACATTATCGTTAAAAGCACCAAAAAACATGGTCCAAAATGTTCCAAAAAACCTCTTATCCGTTAGCATGAGATCCTTTATATGGCCTTCTTATCTTATTCTTTGATAATTCTTTTAAAACCCTAGAGTTGATATCTGTTTCAAATGCTTTTTCATAGCGTACATCTAGAACATAAGCTTTTAATGTGAATTTTATCGCTAATGATTCTGCAATATGTGCTTCATTAACCGATATCGTAATTGGCTTAGATAAATAAACAAACCTTGATGTGGCAACAATTTCATATAAAAGGTCTTTTATCTTATCTATATCTTCATCAATTGCAACATGAAAGCTTGTTACGACCATCATATCTAATGCTCCAGCATTTCCTGACGAAACATAATTACTCATAAACTGAGAATTTGGAATCGTGATAAGATTATCATCTAAAGTATTTAATCTTACAGCTCGTAATCCTATCTTTTGTATTTCTCCATACGTACCTTGAAATGCGACTCTATCACCCACCTGAAATGGCCTATCAAATAGTAGTACTATACCAGCAATTATTGATGCCACTAAATCCTTAAGAGCTAAACCAATGGCAACCGCCGCTGAACCAGCTAGTGCAATTATCATTTTTTCAGGGGGTCTTAAAATACCGTAAATAATCGCAAAACTTCCAAAGATATATAAAGAAAAATTTACGATTGTAATCACTTGTAAAAACAAGAGTCTTTGTGATGGCATCTTTTCAATTAAAGATGATGTCCACTCATTAAGTTTTTTTGCAACATAAACGAGTATTACAAATGCCACCACCATCCAGATGATTTTTTCGAACTTAAAAAGTTCTGCAATTTGAATAACTTTATCTAAATCCTTAGTTTCCAATTATAAAATTCTTCTTCTTTAAATAGTTTAATATTCTGTACTGGTATCTTGTAAAAAAAGAATACTCAGCTCCTTCATTTCTTGCCAGGAACTCATTTTCAAGTCCCATTTTCATTGCATGTCTAACAATCCCCTCACTTAAGTGAGTCACTTTAATTGCCTCTTTAACAGTTAGATTTTCATGCTTAATAATAGCTGCATATACAAATAGCATATTATCTGAAAACTTATGTAAGTCTGTAATTTCATCATTTTTAGGTAATCCAACCTCAATGATACTACCTCTAAAGCTAAGTGATGATAACCACAGATGAATTGCGATCTTTGGATTCCCTCCCGATTGCTCCCATAATAGTCTGAAGAATAACTCACTAGCTTCTTCAATACCTTCAGAATCATAGTTTTGATTTATTGCTCTTAATATTCTTCTATAAGATATTGTATAGTTAGATTTCTCGTGAATGGTTAAGATATTTCGTTTTATATCTTCTTCACTCCAACCAGATAAAGTATATGAAAAGCGATAGCCTTCATTTTTTCCATAAATAGCATTTAAGAAGTTCCATGAATTCTGATTAAATGATGAAACCCAAAATATATTCTCTAATCTTAAATTAATAATCTCAAGTAATTTCTTATATGCTTCAAATCCACCTAGGCTAGAAATAAACAAATGGTGACATTCATCTAAGATCACGATTGTCTTTTTCATAATTGTATCAGAAGCCAATATCGAAGAAACAGAGTTGCCTTCAAGTCCAAGAATTCTTAACAACTCAGTAACAATCTCACCTTTACTTGAAATTCTTTTTATAAATTTATGATATATAACATTAACAGAGTTATCTATTTTATATTTTTCTAGCAATCTATTTATAAGAACTGTTTTTCCAGATCCACTCTGACCACTTATAGCCAAAGAGTTTTCCTCTAGAGGGTTTTGTAACCAAGAATCTATATTATTTGTTATATCGATATAGGGCGCATTCTTAATTGTTATAGGAGCTATATTTTGTGCTATAAAAAGTTCTTCATAATCTTTTGGAATACTAACATTTTCATTTTCACTAACTGCCTCATCAGATTTTAACTTATTTTTAAAAATTTTTGCCGATATTTGTTTTATAAAATCAAATCTTTCGAGCCAGTCAATTATTAAAGTTAGCACCCTACACATAAGAACATAAATAAGAGCAGGCAATGCGATTAATATAGAAAGCTTATGATTTAAAAATATATTTAATCTTTTCGCTACAACATCATTATTTCTTCTTGCAAGAAAGCATTGTACTTCTGTTTTCCAAAAAGAAGAAAAAGCAAACATAATGAAGAGAACATTTAATTGTATTGTTAATTTGATAAAGTAAAAAGAGATTCCTCCACCACCAATAAACTCAACAATATGAAATAATAAAGAATAAATTAAAAAGAGTTTTCCAAACCTTTTAGCATATCTTCTTTTTTTGTTTTCATGGGCCAAAAGATCTGATCTTTTAACAGCAGAGTCTAAAATAAACCCAAAAGTATAAAAGCTTAACGTAATAACAATTCTATATAAGAAATAAATTTCAAATAATGAAAAAATAAAAGCTAGTGATTCATTATTTGATCTTAACCATCTAAACGTTACAAAAAGACCTATATTCAAAATATAAGAATGAGTAATATCTGTAATTTTGAATTTTCTAAAAGAAAGCATACTTTGGTAGCGATTTTTCCTAAGCTCAACTAACTTCTGTTCAAGAATCTTTTTTGACTTACGTAGAACAATCCACATAAAAATAGGTACAATAAAAAAAACGAGTAATCCTAATAGATCAAATACAAGCTGCTTAATTCCATCAAAGCCTTTTAGTATGCTTTCTTTTACATAAACGACTTTTATTAAAAACTCAGCAAAAAATCTCATTGGTATTAATTGAAATTCTCTTTTGAGATCTAAGATTGTTTCATAAGAAAAAGAAGCTATATACTTATTGAAAACAACATTCTTTTCTAAGTACTCATTTCTTACTTGTCCAATAATAAGAAGTTTTTCAAAATGTCTATTGATGTCATCATTTACAACAATACTTGAAGACTGAAGCTCTCCAAAGACTTCAACCTTTGAAATATAATCAGGTGTTTTATCAACTAAAGCTCGCCACTGTGAGTTTAAATCATCAAAAATTATCGATACAGATTCAGAGTTAATCCCTGCTTTATAAGCAGCAATTTTATTCTCAAAATCATCTGCATATGAACTTGTCATACCAAGCATGAATATTAATAAAAATGATAATTTTTTCATTAACAAAATGCTCTCAAGCCCCTGATACTTTGTAAAGAACTATATAAAAGTCGATATTAACCCTATTAGTGCTCCAAAGACTCCTCCCCAAACAACAAGCCATCCTAAGTGCTCTTTAATCATTTGTTGAATAATGTCTTTAACCATTTGAGGTGTTAACTCATCTAGTCTTTGATCAACGATTAAGTCGACCTGCGCTTTTAAATCAGCAGATCCAAAAGAATTTGTACTTGAACTTAGTATCTCGTGAAATTTTTCTTCAATCTTAGGTCTTAAGGGCTCTAGGGCTGCTTCTCCTCCAAACATGGTAAGCATTGAACCAAATTGAGACTCCATCACAGCCTCTTTAACTTTTACAAAAATATTATCAAAATCAATATTTGCGCTTGCAGCTCCACTAGTGAATTTTTGAATGTTTTCACTCGTAAAAAATTGGTTCATTACAAGATCCTTAATTCCCCCTTTAAATTCTTCAAATCTGTTTGTAATAATTCCAGATCCATATAAGAAAGGAACCTTTTCAAATAGCATATGGATAGCTAACCAATTTGTTATAGCTCCAGAAAAAGAATAAAGCCCCATCGCTTTAATTTGTGTAGAAAAAACAGGCGTAGTATATCCAATGGCAATAATGATAATTGATACGATATTCGTAATTAAACTTTTATTCATTTAAATCTCTCCTATATTATAAAAGAGATATCAAATTCCTAAGAGTTAGACAATAAAAAGGCCACCTTTAAGGTGGCCATATATTTAAGAGGCAATATCTTTTTTATCTTCCCAGAACTGTTCATCCCAAGTACTTTGAGCAACCTGTTGGTCCTTAAAAGTCTTATTATGTTTTTTACTAATATGATTTTTCCACTTATCTTTTTTCTTATAAATTTGTCTTTCAATCTTACTAATTACTTGATCTAAAGACTTATACATACTCTCTGAATGAGCTGATGCGTGATACTCAAACTGAGGTCCAATAATTTTTAATTCAGCAAACTGCCTTTTTGAATCATCAATATGGCAAGTCCATTGAACTTCAAAGTTTCCTTCAAAAAACTTTTTTAATTTTTGTGATTTTTCATGAATTTTTAAGTCTAAACTTTCTGTGTGTTCTAAGTGCTTAAATGAACTAACAATTTTCATACGTGCCTCTTTCTTTTGTTAAAAATACTTATAATTTAAAATCTTTTTTTGCCCTTCCTCCTAACTGGCCTGCTTTCTTTTCGATGATGGTAATATATCCATTAACTCTCTATATTTTGCTACTGTTCTTCTTGCGACCTTAATATCACTCTTAGAAAGAATATCTGCGATCTTTTGATCAGATAAAGGCTTCTTTCTATCTTCGTTTGCAATAAGCTCTTTAATCTTAAGCTTAAGGCTTTCACTTGCGATATCGATACCACCGTTCTTTCCACCAATTCCAGCATTAAAGAAAAACTTTAATTCATAAGTACCAATTGGTGTATGAACATACTTATTTGTCGTTACTCTTGAAACTGTTGATTCGTGAACACCAATTTCATTTGCAATATCTTTTAAGATCATTGGTTTTAAATAAGCCACACCCTTTTTGAAAAATTCAGGCTGATACTTAATAATTGCATGAGCAACTTTTTCGATAGTCTTTTGTCTATTCTCAATAGATTTTATTAACCACTGAGCAGATCTAAGCTTATCTTGAACATAATCACTCGTTTCATTATCGGCTTTTTCTTTATTTTTTATTAAACTTTTATATAGATCGGAAACTTTTAAACTTGGCACACCTTCGTTGTTTAGGTGAACAACAAGTTCTCCAGCGATATTTTTAATATAAATATCTGGAACTACATACTGAATATCTTCATTACATACTAATCTACCCGGTTTTGGATGAAAGCTTTGAATAATCATTTGAGCTTCTTTAATCATTTCCACTTCAACCCCAAGCTCACCAGAGATAGCTTTAAAATCACTTTTCATTAAAAGGTCTAAATGATTTTTAATTATAAGCTCAACCAAAGGAACTGGTTCTTCTAAAGATGAAGCTTGAATTAATAAACATTCTTGTAATGAAGATGCTGCACATCCAACAGGATCTAAATGCTGAATCATAGAAAGAATCTCTAAAGCATCTTCTCTATCTAAACCACTTTCTAAAATAAAATCATCAATTGGATCTTCTAGATAACCTTCATTATTTAAAGAATGAATAATAGACTTTGCTAATTTCCACTCACTATCTAAAAGGTTTTCCATTCTAAGTTGCCACTCAAGGTGTTCTTGAAGGTTATTAGATCTTGAGACCATATTTTCATAATTAGGTCCATCTTCTTTAGACTTAAACTCTTTTGTATAAGGTGTTGATGAAGTGGAATTATATCCATCAATATACTTATCCCAATCAAAATTATCTTTTGATTTTTCAATAAGCTCTGGCCCTGAGAAATTTTCACTACCAGCTTCTTGATTCTGCTTAGCTTCTCTTTCAACTTCTCTTACAGTACTTTCACCACCTGTTTCTTCTAACATAGGATTTTCAACCATTTCCTTTGCTATTACATTAGTCATTTCCATATGAGTTAAGGTAAGAAGTTTAATTGCCTGCTGTAGTTGCGGCGTCATCATCAAACTTTGTGACTGCTTTAGATTTAATGACAATTTACCTGCCATGCTCAACTCCTATTTGTCTCAAATACAACTTCGTGTGTGTGCGTTGTATTTTATTTTTTACATTTTAAATTCTTCACCTAAATAGAACTTTCTTGCGATTTCATTATCAACAATTTCTTCAGGTGTACCACTTACAAGCAGCTCTCCTGCACTCATAATATAGGCTTTATCAACAATATCTAATGTTTCTCTTACATTGTGATCTGTAATTAAAACTCCAATATTTCTATTTTTAAGATCTTTAATAATCTTTTGAATATCACTTACAGCTAATGGGTCTACCCCTGCAAATGGCTCATCTAATAAAACAAATGTAGGATCCAGTGCAAGACATCTTGCGATCTCAACTCTTCTTCTTTCACCACCAGATAACTCACGCCCTTTAGATTTTCTAATATGATTTAATCCAAAATCACTAATAAGTTTTTCCAGCTTATTTTTCTTTTCATTTTTATAAAGCTTTCTAATTTCTAAAACGCTATATATGTTTTCTTCAACACTTAGCTCTCTAAAGATACTTGCTTCCTGAGGAAGATATCCAATGCCTTTAGTTGCTCTTTCATGTAAAGGCATATCTGTTATATCTTCACCATCTAAAATAATCTTTCCCTTGTTGGCCTTAACAAGACCTACCATCATATAAAATGAAGTTGTTTTACCCGCACCATTTGGACCAAGAAGTCCTACAACCTGTGCTTGGTTAACTTCGATACTCACACTCTTAACCACTTCTCTTCCTGAGTAAATTTTCTTAAGCTCTGTAGCTTGAAAATTGGCTTGCATTATTCATCCTTTTTTATTTCAAAACTTGTTTGTGAATCATCCACCTCAACAAGCTCAACATTTTCTCTTAGTGTTATCTGATAACCTTTAATTACATCATCACCTTGTTCAACTCTAGGTGCTCCAGACATCACTACTTTGCCTTCTTTCATAAAACCTTCTAGTTTTTCAGAATAGGCCTTTCGATTCAAGCTAGTTCCATCATCCAGAACTATTTTTTCCTCTAATTTAATATCGTCATAAAGCACATAATACTTGAGGCTTTTATTAAAGTTTTCTAGAAAAATATCTGCCTTTGTTGCCTGTAAATAGTATTTATTTCTCTTTAGGGATACTCCTCCATCTAAGAAAATATGTGATTTTAACTGGTTAAGTTCCATAAACTGAGAACTCATAACAATTTGTCCCTCATATCCTCTTTTTCTGATAAGTTTAGTGTCGATATTACCTCGAAATTTATATAGTTTTTTGTCTAACCATGACTCTAAGCTGTCAGCTTTAACAATAAAACTTTCTTGGCTTGTACCAGATAGAACATTTGAGAGTGTCTTTCCTACTGCTTTAAAAAACTTATTTTTTGTATCTAACTCTAAGTAAGAACTTAAATGTGAAGAGCCTTTATTATCACTCAATTTCACATTTCCATCTAACTTTAATATATTTGTTAAATTAGAAAACTCACCTTTAATAGCAGAATAAGAAAATACATTCGTTTTTAAAAACATTAATCCAACCGGACTTTTAAAATCTAATACCTTTGAGTCCGTAATAATCAATTGACTAGAATCAAGTTGTAATTTTTTAATATTATCTACAATGCTATAAAAGTTTAAATTGGTGAAAATAGTTTTCTCTGATATTTCATCTAAATGCGTAAGTTCTTGATTTTTTTTATAAGCACGAACGTTTAAAGCTGTAGCCATTATTAAACAACTAGCAACACAAAACATAATGAGAACAAGTACCAACTTCTTATTTATCATGAAATAATATCCTCTTTTGAATCTAATTATTTCAAATAGTTAGACTAAAATAAAGCTTTTTTTACAAGGCGCATCTTTTGACTAAATTTATCGGACTATGCTAGTAATTTCTTTATAGTTTTTTGAGAAAAAAAAGGGAGATATTAAAGTGTCTAATGCAGCTCATATAGGGTTAGAAGAAATAGTTAATAAAGGCGTTAAACTCACCCCGATGATGGAACAATACTACAATATTGCAAGACAATATCCAGGTATTTTACTCATGTTTCGTATGGGTGATTTCTATGAACTATTTTTCGAAGATGCAAAAAATGCTTCTAAAATTCTAAATATCTCATTAACCCACAGAGGAAAACTGGGTGGGTATCCTATTCCTATGGCTGGAATTCCTCATCATGCAGCGGCGACTTATATTGATCGTCTAACTGGAGCAGGTCTAAAAGTTGCTATCTGTGAACAAGTTGAAGATCCAAAACAAGCTAAAGGGATTGTAAAAAGAGCTGTTACTCAAGTTGTATCTCCTGGGATGCCATTTGATTTAGATAAAGCTGAAAGTAAAGAAAATAAATTCATGGCAAGTGCTATAGAATTTAAAGGAATGATTTACGCAAGTTTTATTGACTATACAACAGGTGATTTTTTTGGAATCACAGCTAGTAATGAAAAAGAATTTTTAGAAAAAGTTCAAATTTATAAACCTGAAGAATTTATTTGCTATCTTGGACAATGGGATAATAGTGAATTTATAAGTGAATACTTTGAAACTCAAGATATTTTACAAACTCATTTAAGTGAAGATTATTTTGATGAAAAATATACTGACGTTTATATTGAAAAATTAATCCCGACTTACAAAAGAGATGAGATATTAAAGCTTAACTCTCCTATTATAAGTTCAATTGGAGCTTTAAGTTACTATATCTGTTCAACTCAATCCATTGATAGTGTTAGTCACTTAAGTCCATTTCAAATGCTTAATACACTAAGTGATATGAAGATCACTTATCCAACACTTGTTGGTCTTGAGATCTTTCCTAAATCAAAAGAAAACTATCAAAACTCTATTTTAGGTTTTGTTGATAAAACAAAAACTTCAATGGGAACAAGATACCTTAAGACTTTATTTCAAGCTCCTTTATATAATAAAGAACAAATTGAGAGACGTTTTAACACTGTTGAATACTTTATTAATAACTTTGATAAACTAGAAAATATTAGAGAGATTCTGGATGACGTTAGAGATATTGAAAGAATTATGGCAAAGGTCTCTACAGGTAAAGTAAATGGTTCAGACTTATTAAATCTAGCGAGATCAAATGATGCTTATACTAAAATTATGGATATCGTTAAAAAAGATATTTCAGGATGCGTTCTTCCATTTAGTAAAAAAACAAAAAGTGCTTTAAAAGAGCTAGAAGATAAAATCTTTTTAACTATCAATGATGAGATTGGAGCTAATCTTGATAAGGGTAATCTTATTAAAGAAGGCGCAGATAAAAAAAGAGATAAACTAGCAAAGCTATCTAAAAATGCAGCTAGCTCTTTATTAGAGCTTGAAGCTAAATATAGAGAACTAACAGGTATATCAAACTTAAAAGTAAAACATAATAATGTTGCAGGATACTTTATAGAAGTTAGTAAGTCACATACGAAAAAAGTTCCTGCTGACTTTGTGAGAAGACAAACTTTAGTCAACTCTGAAAGATATCAAACAGAAGAATTAGCAGAGTTTGAAAAAGAAGTTTTGAGTGCTAAAGACAAATTACATAAATTAGAAAGAAAAATTTTTGATGCTTTAGTTGAAAATGTAAAAGAGATCTCTTTTGAGATCTTAACTTTAGCTAAATCAATATCTAAGGTTGATGTTTTCCAATCTTTATCTTTTGTAGCATATAGAGAAGACTTTATAAGACCTAATATCCATGACGAAAAAATTATTGATATTGAACAAGGATGGCACCCATTAATTAAAAAATCTATTAAAGATCAGTTTATCAATCATGATATTACTTTAGATAATAAAAAATACTTTGGCCTTGTAACAGGTCCAAATATGGCAGGTAAAACAACAGTTATGAGAGAAATCGCTATTATTCAATTTTTATCTCAAGTTGGATCTTTTGTTCCTGCAAAAGTAGCAAATATTGGTCTATGTGATTATATCTTCAGTCGTCTTGGAGCAAGTGATGATATTATTAAAGGCCAATCAACATTTATGGTTGAAATGAGTGAAACAGCTGAGATCATAAGACATGCTACTGATAAATCTCTTATTATCCTTGATGAAATCGGAAGAGGAACATCTACTTATGATGGACTAAGTATTGCTTGGTCTTTAGTTGAGCACTTTGTAAAAAAGACAAAGTCTTTAACTTTATTTAGTACTCACTATCACGAGTTAATTGAGCTAGTTGACTCTCTTGATCATGCTAAAAACCTTACAGTTAAAACAATAAATGAAAATGGTAACGTTCAATTTCTATATACATTAATTGAGCAAGGAGCGGCTCAAAGTTTTGGTATTCATGTGGCAAAATTAGCTGGTCTTCCTAAGACCATTTTAAATAGATCATCACAGATTTTATCTAAGCTAGAAAAGAGCCAAAATAAATCAGGTGCTGATATTATTGCTAATGACTCTCAACTAGACTTTTTTAATGCATCAGCAGGTGAACAAACTGAGCCTTCAAAGATTGAAGAGAAGTTAGAAGATCTTGATCCTATGAATATGACTCCGATGGATGCTTTGAATGTTTTGATTGAGCTTAAGAAGTTGTTATAAACTCTAAAAGAGAAAGCATATGAAAAAAGTACTTTTTACAATTATCAATTTAATATTAGCAACATCTGCTTTTTCTATGTCGGCTCCACCGAATTGCTCTAAAAATACTTATGAACTAAGAAAAACAGGTTATGAGTATTTACCTGGTGTAACTGCTCTTTCTGCGTTTACCACAACAGGTATTACTGTTAAGAATATTCTCGATAATAGAGATAAAAAAAGTTTTCAACAGATTTAAAAGCCTTTTTAGCAACGGCTATTGGACTTACTGCAGGAACTACCTTTTTTATATCACCACTCCAACCCTGAGGGAAATTATTATGGTTTTTTGAATATCCTCAAACTATTTTTGAATAAGACCTATTTTCTTTTTTATAACTTTTGGCTTCTCATCTAGATCATCAAGTCTTTCAAACACAACTTTAAAAACTTTTGTTACCTTCTTTTCAAACTTATCAATTTTTCTATCAAGTCTTTGCTCTAAAGCGTAATAACTTCTAAGCTCGGTAAAGATTCTCATAATTGTAATATTAACTTTTATTGCCTGCTTACTATTTAATACAGATGAAAGCATCGCGACACCATTTTCAGTAAACAACATTGGCATCGACCTCTCCTTGTAATTTCAAACACTTAGGTCGTTTGTGGTCGCAATTTGCGACCGCAAATCTGCTAACTCACTAGAATTACATTCGAACATAAAGTCACTTGAAAAACGATCTATATTTCTTCTGACTTGTTCATTTAGTCTTTTGACCTCTACCCCATATAATTTAGCCAAGTCACTATCGAGCATTACTTTTTTATTTCTAATTATAAAAATCATATTATCAATTTGCTGTATATCTACCTTCATTTTTCCTCCTAAACAAATAGAATAAGCTAGCAAAATATATTATAAAGACTACATATATAAATGTATTAAGATGGATATTTCATAAATGAATTTTAGTATAAAGCTGATGAACTCTCATAATGATTTACAAGATATAGAAGTAATTTGGAGATCATGTCATTGGGGCTGGGATGAAAGTTCCCCTTCAATAATGGAAACTATCTTTAATTATCGCTGGAAAAATATTATTGCATATGCTGACAAAAAACCTATCGGATATGCAGGTTTAATTTCAGATCAAAATGTATATGCTTTAATTGTAGATATGATGGTTATTCCTGATTTTCAAAGACAAGGTGTTGGTAATAAGATAATGAATAAAATTATTAGTGAGTGCAAAGGAAATGATATCAAAATAATAAAACTCATCTCTAGCACAGAAGGAAAAAAACTTTATCAAAGTTTTAACTTTGACATATGTCCAAATGAGTCTCCAGGCATGATGCTTAGACTTTAAAAACATCAAAGATAATCATATGAACATAATACAAGTCACAGATAAAAAATACATCGACACAATTGTACAGTGCCAGTTAAGTATGGCAAAAGAAACGGAAAACCTTAATCTTGATCCCAAGCTTTTACATCAAGGAGTCAAAAGTGTTATCGAAGATTCAAATAAAGGTACTTATTATATTGCTTTAAATGAAAACGATGAATTTATGGGAATGCTTCTTACTATGAATGAATGGAGCGATTGGCGGTGTAAAAATGTTCTTTGGATTCATTCCGTATATGTGTTACCTCAATTTAGATCTCACGGTGTTTTTAAAAGTCTATATAATCATTTAAAGCTGATGGTTTCTAATTCTGATGACCTTGTTGGCTTAAGACTTTATGTGGATAAAACGAATACTTCAGCCATTGAAGTTTATAAAAAAGTAGGCATGAGTGATGAACACTATGGCCTGTTTGAATGGCTAAAATAGTATAATTTATTATTTCTTCTTTAAAAAGTTAGCCTTACTTCTATAACATGTACTACTGATAGAAGGAGAATCGATCTCTAAAAACTGGATAATATCTGCTCCACTCTCGCATGCTTTTGCTTTATTTTTAGCAAGAGTATCTTCCCAGTCACAAATAACTGATAACCCTGCCTCTTGAACAGAAAAAGTTCCTATTAATACATTACTAGATTTAGTTTTTTGACCAGGCATAATGATTTCTAAATCACAATTAGCTCCCTTAGATTCAAAACTACTATTTACTGCTATATAACTGCCTGTAGTCGAACAAGATATTAAAATAAACATAAATCCGACTAATTTTAAAAAATATATTTTCATTTTCAAAGTATACTACAAATTCTACTTAGGCACAATTTTCCCCAACTACTTTACTCATACAATTCTTCAAAGATCTCACCGATATAGAAACAGATGAAAGATAACGTAATAAATTTAATAAATTATATTGAAAATAATCAAAGAATCTCGCCTACTGAGCCTCAAAAGCAATTGAAATCAAAGTCTATTCTACAAAAAAGAATTTATTCATACATAGTAGATTTAGCAATTGTTTTTACATTAAAGGCTGCTATTGATGTTTCTTTTATAGGATTTATTTCAAACTTTTTATTTTTCTTAGATGCAGGAACCAAAAAAGCATTATTAAATGCACCTATTTATGTTCATGCACCAATATTTCTATCAATATTTACTGGATACTTTTTAGTATCTGGAATTCTTATAAATGGACATACAATTGGCCAAAAAGTTTTTGGACTAAAAGTATTATCTGATAACGAAAAGCATATTAGCTTTTCGACGAACTTAAAAAGAACAGCTGGTTTTCTAAGCTATTACTTAGGCTTTGGTCTATTTCAATTATTCTATTTTATGAATGAAGATAAAAAATCATTTGTAGACCTTATTTCTAAAACGATAGTAGTTGATTCAGCATCACATGTAGAATCAGATGATGCTGAAGTTATAACTATCGATATTGATAGGCTTGATCAAGCTGCCTAACAAAATAGCATGATTTATTGAATTGATTTTATATGTAGTTCTTCATACTGATCCGCAGTGGCAATACTAGGAGCACTACACATTAAATCAGTTGCCGCATTTGTTTTTGGAAATGCAATAACGTCTCTAATATTTTCAGTCTTAGCAATAAGCATTACAGTTCTATCAAGACCAAAAGCAAATCCTCCATGTGGTGGAGTTCCATATTTTAACGCTTCAACAAAGAATCCAAATTTAGCTTCAATTTCATCGCTACTAAATCCAAGATATTGAAACATTTTTTCTTGAACATTTGTATCAAAGATTCTTAAACTTCCACCGCCCATTTCATAACCATTACAAACGATATCATAGGCTTCAGCTTTCATATTTTTAAGAGTTTCAATATCACCTTTTACAAAATCATCGATTGCATCTGCTTTTGGCATAGTAAATGGGTGATGAACGGCATAAAAACGCTTTTCATCCTCATCATATTCTAATAAAGGCCAATCATTTACCCATAAAAACTTATAATCATTTTTATCAATTAAATCTAACGTTTTACCAAAGTGTCTTCTTGTTACATCAGCGCATGCGTGAACAACACTTTGTTTTGCATCAGCAAAGAAAAAGAATGTTCCATCAGCTTTTCCAGCTTTACTTTGTAAATTAGTTAAAGTTTGCTCATTAATAAATTTAGAGATTCCACCAGTAAGTCCTGTCCCATTTACTTTAAACCAAGCAACCCCTTTTCCGCCATGAGGCTTAACAACTTCAGTTAAAGCATCAAGCTCTTTTCTTGAAAATTCTTTTACTGACTTTTCAATGAACATGGCCTTAACCATTCCTCCAGCTTCTAAAGCAGAATCAAAAACTTTAAATCCAGCACCTTTAACTTCATCGTTAACTATCATATGCTTTAAATCAAAACGTACATCTGGTTTATCAGTTCCATATAAATTCATCGCTTTGTCATAGCTCATTACAGGAATTTCAAATGAGTCTTCAAACCCAAAAAGTTTTCTAACAACTGATGTTGTTAAGTTTTTCATATATTCTTGAGTCGCAAAGCTAACCTCAATATCTATTTGAGTAAACTCAGGTTGTCTATCAGCCCTTAAATCTTCATCTCTAAAACATTTACAAATTTGAAAATATTTATCTGTATTAGCAATCATTAATAATTGCTTAAGAGTTTGAGGTGATTGAGGAAGAGCATATACTTTTCCTGGGTGAACTCTTGATGGAACAACATAATCTCTTGCTCCTTCAGGAGTTGTTTTATAAAGAATTGGAGTTTCAACTTCAGTGAAACCTTCACTATAAAGAGCAGTACGAGTCGCCTGCATTGCTTTAGATCTAATAGAAATTAAGTTTTGTAATCTATCTGACCTTAAATCCATATACCTATACTTAAGTCTTAAATCTTCTGTAGCATTAACTTTACCATGAGGTAAAAATGGAACTTCATGTGCATAAGATAAAATCTCAAATTCTTTAACTGAAATTTCAACTTCACCTGTTGCCATGTTTTTATTAAGTGCAGATTCTGGTCTTGCCCTTACAACTCCCTTAGCACTAATAACAGACTCTAGTGATAATTCTTTTAATATTCCTAAGTCTGATCCAAATTCATCAAAAGCTAGTTGAGTTAGACCGTATTTATCTCTGATATCCACAAAGTGAAGACCACCAAGATCACGATATTTGTTATTCCATCCACATAAAACAACTTCTTTTCCAATATCCTTTGCCGTTAGCTCGCCGCAATGATGTGTTCTCATCAATCCTTGTAAATTTGAGCTAGCAGTATTGTGGTGATTCATTGTAAACTCCTTAATATAGATACCAACTAGGAAAAATTAATTATGCATATATTTATACAACAATCGTTCTTAAAGCTCACTATATTTTTAATGCTTTTATCTTGTAATCAGGAGATTTTTAAAGGTTATCAAAAAGCTAAAATAACTCTTGTCTCGGGACAAATCTTAGATACCTATGTCGCAATAACTGCAAAAGAACAATCTCAAGGATTGAGTGGGTTAAAAAAAGAACAATTTAAAGATAATAATGCAATGTTATTTCCACTCAAAGAAGCAACAATGAGACAATTTTGGATGCCTAATACTCATTTTGATCTAGATATTTTCTTTTTAAATAAAGATTTTCTAGTGATTGATATCCATAGAAATCTGGCCCACTATCCGAAAAAAGGCCCAAAACATATGGTTCCGCTATCAAAAATGGTATACTGTAATCACGTACTAGAGGTAAAATCCTCCAGTACACTTTCCAAACAAATTAATATTGGAGATTTTTTAAAAATAGAATCAAAACCTAGTTTTTCGAAAATACTACTAGATACTCGTTTGGCGCAATAACTCCCAAATGATTTCGGGTAATTTTCCTCTGGTACTTTGGAGAAGTTTGAATTTTTTTTATTTCATCTACAAGAGACATATTTTCAGTTTTTAAGATATCTAAATGATTTATTTTATCTTGAATTCTTGATTCCATACCGTAATAATCAACAACCCCACTGTCCATAAATATTAAACGCAAAAAAAGTACACCACACAGTATCCAGCCTAACTTATTCCAAGAAAAACTTGCTCCAGAAGAGCTCTTTTTAGCTTTTCTTTTTGCTGTATATTTAACTGGAGCTGAAGTAGCTCTTTTTCTCGTTCTTTTTTTACCAGTTATCTCAATATCGCCCACAGCAGAAACTGGTCTTCTTACACTTGAAGCAATAGCCCCATCCATCGAGTATGGTTTTCGCACAGCTCCTCTAGAAGCTGTATTCGATGTATCTTGATTATTAAAAACAAACTCCACTTTAACGTCCCGTCTCAACCTATTGAATTTATTATACTTTTAATAATATTGTATCAATTATGGTTTTTCAACACAATGCATGGACTAAAGTCGAGTTTTTTGCCTAGCCTTTTAAAAGTACGAGATTTAAAATACTCAAAATATAAATACCAAGAGGAAAATAATGAAAAATATACTATTTTTAATAAGTTCGCTTATTTTTATTTCTTGTTCAAGTACACCTAAAGGTGAGTATTCAAGATCATTTATCGAAAGACCCTATGCTCTACCTGATGATATTGCTAGTGCAAAACTAGGAGTTAGAGTTCAAGATCTTAGCTCTAGTGATATTACAAGTACAGCAATAAGTACTTTTAATGAAGACGAAGAACAAACTGTTGTCAGTATGCCTATTATTGGATTTGAACACGGTATATCTGATTCTGTAAACTGGATCTACCCTCTAGGATTGAGATGGAATATTTATAACAATGAAAAGCACACTTTTGGAGCAAGTCTAGCTTCATTAATTCTATATACAACTTACAGTTTCGACTATTGGTACAGAATAAATGATAAGCTTTCCTTAAGACCTTACTTTTTAAGTGAACAAATTCATGCAATTTTCTTTGAAGATAGAAGAGACTTCTTTGGCCTAAACTTTGTTTATCAAGCTTCTAAAAAAGTAGCTCTTAAGCTTAATTATGCTAAAGGCGAATATGAGGGAAGTTCCAAGTTTTTTGATGCTATTATAGATAGTATAACAGGAAATAATGAATCTGATATTAGTATCACTGGAGATATTTCGCGTATTGGAGTAAGTACAGTTTACTCATTTAGTAATTCTTTTGATCTAAATTTAGGGCTAATGCATTCAACTTTAAAAGCAGATGATTTTTCAGTAAAAACTATTCGCTCTGACTTAAGTATTACTTACTTTTATTAGAATAAAAAAGGGAGCTTAAGCTCCCTAAGAATTATCTATTAAAATTTCTAGATCTTGATCTTGAACCATTAGAGTTTCTAGATCTTGATCTATTTCCATTGCGGTTACCATTTCTTCTTCCACGGCCACCACCTCTTGACCTATCTGCCTTAGCAACTTCAAGGTTTAAAGAAAGATTTTGCCATGTCTTTTTACTTAGCTCTAAAACCTTTTGTGTGTATTGATCAGGAACTTCAAAGAATGAAAATCCATCTCTAATATTAATTTTTCCAATCTCAGCACCTTTAATATCAGCTCCCTTAGAAACTAATTTTATTAATGCTCCTGTTTGCATTCCTTGATTACTTCCAACATTGATGAAAAATCTTTCATAACCAACTTGAGCGGCACTTGTTTTTCTACCACCTTTATCATTAGATGCTGCATCGATTGACTTAGCATTTTTATATCTTTTAAAGTTTTCTTCAAAAATATAAGAAAAAGTAGCTTGTAAAATTTCCTCTTTAGATTTATCCATAAAGCTTTCGGTAAACTTCTTAAAGTTTACATCTTCATTTTCGCTCAGTGTTTCAAACTTTTTATCAAATTTAGCAAAAGCTTTTTGAGATAAAACATCCATAATCTGCTCAACTGTTGGAAGATCTATTTTTTCAATTTTTGCTTTTGTAATTCTTTCGATATCTCTAAGTCTTCTTTGCTCACTTGGATCAATAATTGATAAAGCAATCCCTTTAGATCCTCCTCGACCTGTTCTTCCAATTCTATGAACATAAGCTTCGTTATCTTGAGGCAGTCCATAGTTCACAACATGAGTAAGGTTATCAACATCAATACCTCTTGCTGCAACATCTGTACAAACAAGAAGATGAACTTTTTTATTCTTAAACTTTTTCATCGTAATATCTCTTTGATCTTGAGACATATCACCATGTAAAGAATCTGCCATATACCCTCTTTCATTAAGAGTATCAGTTAATTCTTTTGCCATAATCTTTGTTCTTGTAAAAACAATGGCATAAGAGTTTTGATAAAAGTCTAAATATCGACATAAAGCCTCAGAATGATTTCTAGATCTTACAAGACAAAACTGCTGAGCAACTTGATCATTCGTTAAAATTTTCTTTGTTACTCTAACAATTTGAGGATCATTAAATTCTTTATTGATCATATTAAGTATTGGTTTTGGCATTGTAGCAGAGAACATCCAAGTATTCTTATCTTCAACACTTGATACAATCTCATTTACATCATCAAAAAATCCCATATCTAACATTTCGTCAGCTTCATCTAAGATTACAAATTTAACAGCTCTAAGATCTAAAGCTCCTCTTCTTAAGAAATCTAAAGTTCTACCAGGTGTTCCAACTAAGATTTGAGGTTTTATTTTTTTAAGCTCTCTTAGTTGTCCACTTACAGAAGTTCCACCATAAATTGATAATGTTTTAACTGGTTCAAATTTAGATAATTTTTTTACTTCTTCACAAATTTGATTCGCAAGCTCTCTTGTTGGAGCAAGAACAATACTTTGAATCTTATTTGATTTAAAATCGATTTTCTCTAAAAGAGGAAGAGTAAAAGCAGCCGTCTTTCCCGTTCCTGTTTGAGCTTGACCAATAAAATCAATATTATCTTCTAAAAGTAGAGGTATTGATTTTTCTTGGATTTCTGTTGCTGATTCAAAGCCAAGGGCTTCTACGGCCTTCAAAGTGTTGGCCTTTAGGTTCATTTCATTAAATAACATTTACATTTCCTTTAGATATTCTAAAAATACCCACAAATCTTCAAAAAGATCTGCTAACTTTAGAATCGTTACAAGGCGTTAATTTATGACGAAATTAGCGAATCTTTTATTTAAAAAGTACGAAATAACAGTAATTTAGTACTATTACAAGTATTAATAAAAAAACCATATCTTTTCTATAGGGTATCTTTAATGAAAATCAATATTTTACCTAGTTGATATAAGTAAAAAACCAAATAAAATTAAATACATAAATCATTTAAAAGGAATAAAAAAATGAGAAAGATTTGTGTACTAGGATTAGGTTATGTTGGCCTTCCACTAGCTGTTGAATTATCAAAAAAATACGATGTTGTTGGGTTTGATATATCACAAGGTAGAGTAAATGATCTAAAGAATAATATTGATAAAACTTTAGAAGTTAACAGTGAAAATCTTAAAAGTTGCAATGTAAACTTTAGCTGCGATGAAGAGAGCTTAAAAGGTTCTGACTTTTATATTGTCACTGTCCCTACTCCAATCAACGAATCTAAGATTCCTGACTTATATCCCATAAAAGCAGCATCAAGGCTAATTGCAAAATATCTTAAAAAAGATGATATTGTCGTTTATGAATCAACCGTATTTCCAGGATGCACGGAAGAAGTTTGTGTTCCACTTTTAGAACAAGGATCAAACTTAAAATACAATGAAGATTTTTATTGTGGATACAGCCCAGAAAGAATGAATCCAGGAGATAAAAATAAAACGGTTAAAGATATTGTTAAAGTTACAGCTGGCTCGACTCCGGAAGTTGCAAAGTTAGTAGATGAGGTTTATGCAAGTATAGTAACAGCGGGAACTCATCTAGCTTCTAGTATACGAGTAGCAGAAGCTGCTAAGGTTATTGAAAACTCTCAAAGAGATATTAATATTGCTTTTGTAAATGAGCTATCGATAATTTTTAATAAATTAGGTTTAGATACAGCCGAAGTTCTAGAAGCAGCTGGCACAAAGTGGAACTTCTTAAAGTTCTCCCCTGGTCTTGTTGGTGGTCACTGTATTGGTGTTGACCCATACTATTTAACTTATAAAGCAAAACAAGTTGGATACAACCCAGAAGTTATTTTATCGGGAAGAAGAATTAATGATGATATGGGATCATATGTTGCAAGTGAAGCCATTAAAATGATGATCAAAAAAGATCTTAAAATTAAAGAATCTAAAGCTTTAGTGGTAGGAGTAACTTTTAAAGAAAATTGTCCTGATTATAGAAATACAAAAGTTGTAGATATTGTTCACGAACTTACAGAATATGGTTTAAATGTAGATTGTTTTGACCCTCATGTGGATGGATCTGACTTTAAACATGAATATGGCCTTGATATTGTTAACGACTTTAAAAAAATAGATATGAGTCAATATAACTGTATCGTTTTTGCTGTTGCTCATAAAGAGTTTAAAGATATTGATTTTAATCTAAACTTAGACAAGCAAGTTGTTTATGATCTAAAAGGTATTTTCCCTAAAGATCAATCAGATGGAAGGCTGTAATATGAAAATTTTAGTAACTGGTTGTGCTGGTTTTATTGCATCTAAAGTATCAGAGTTTCTTTTAGATGAAGGTCACAAAGTAGTTGGTGTAGACAATATGAATGACTACTATGATGTTAGATTAAAAGATCACAGAGTAGATAAGCTTAAAAATAGAGAAAACTTTGAATTTCATAAAGTTGATATTGAAAACTATGATGAGCTTGCGACTCTTTTTGAAAAACATAATTTTGATATCATTCATAACCTGGCAGCTAGAGCTGGGGTTAGATATTCCATGGAAAACCCAGACGTTTATATGACGACTAATGCAATGGGAACTTTAAATATTTTAAAGTTAATGGTTAAACACGATATCAAAAAAATGGTACTAGCTTCAACATCTTCTTTATATGCTGGACAACAGATGCCATTTTTAGAAAGTCTTGCTGTTAATACTCCTATCTCACCATATGCAGCTTCAAAAAAATCAGCAGAGATGATGTGCCATGCTTATCATCATTTATATGACCTTGATATTAGTGTTGTTAGATACTTCACTGTTTATGGGCCATGCGGAAGACCTGATATGTGTATCTTTAGATTTATTAGATGGATCTACGAAGGAACACCAATTGAATTATTTGGTGATGGAACTCAAGCAAGAGATTTTACTTTTGTAGATGATATTGCAAGAGGAACAATCCTAGCAGGACAAGCTAAAACAGGTTTTGAAGTTATCAATCTTGGTGGTGGTAACAACCCTATTAGCTTAAACTATGTTATAAAATATATTGAAGATAAACTTGGTAAGAAGGCTAAATATATTCACAGAGAATTTCATAAAGCAGATATTAAAGAGACTTGGGCCAATATTGATAAAGCAGGAAAGCTTTTAAATTGGAAGCCCCAAATTTCTTTAGAGGAAGGTCTTGATCAGTGTATTCAAGACTTTTTAGATAATGAGATTCCGAAGATTGTGGATCTGCCTTAAAAAGAAATATATAATTTCAACGAGTTAGAAAGATAGTTTTAAATTGTTTCTGAAACTAATATCTGATAGAATTAAATTAGTAATTAGGTGGTGGATATGTTCGCTCATACCCACCTAAAGCTTACAACTCAAAAAATTTTAATATTACAGATACAAGTTGTAATACTAAAATAGTTAAGCGAAGCACCCTAATTACGTCTTCCATAACAAAACCTTTTTGCGAAAAAGGCGCTCTTCATTGAGCGTCACGGAAGATTTTTATCTTTTAAATTAATTTTTTACTTAAGTAAGTTATTTTTCTAATTTAAAAAATGTTTTTTCAGATTTGAAAGGCAAATCAAAAAAGCTATTGATTCATTTTGAAGTAAGAATTGTTTTAGACTTGATATAAGGCTTAGTTTTTTCGGGGTACTAAATAATGCCCAATACGGCTGTTTGAGTAAAATACTTTTGTCTAGTGATTACTTCGATTTATTTAACTAGGTTTATACCATCAAAATATACCAGATACCGATCATTTTTGGCAAAAGCCCCAACTCCTACCTTACTGGCATCTTTATTAACAACAACTGACTTTCCAGATTTAATGAGTTTTCCCTTAGCATCTGAACTTTTAGACATGTTAATTTGAATCATAGGAACTTTAAGTTTCTTTATTAGGCTAAAAGCCTTACTTCTTTTGCCATCATCTTTTTTTGCTCCCCATTTACTTTTATATCTCCATCCCCAATACGATGGCCAAAGGAGTAGATCTGGTACTTTATGTTTAGAGAAATACGTAAATGGCTTATCTTCAACTTCTCGACATATAATAACACCAATATTATATCCTTTTAAGTTAAAGAATTTCTTAGATTTTTTTGAATGAAGAATAATTTTTTCACTAGGTGTAAGACCTTGTTTAAAAATTGTAGTATCTTTTCCATCGTGATTAAAAATGTAAGTTGCATTATAGATTTTTAAATTTCTCATAATTAAAGATGGAATCATCACACATATATCTAGCTCATAGGCGTACTCTTTTATAAGCTCAAGGTATGAATCTATAAATTCATAATCTAGCAAAAGTGACTCTGCCCCGTATCCACTTAAAAAAGCTTCTTGAAAGCATACAATATCTGCATTTCTTCTTTTAAAGTATTTAATTGTATTTATGGCGTGGATATAAGTTTTATCCCAACGATAAGAATTTTCATACTGGCAAATACCAAGTGTAAGGCTCATTTTCATCTCTTATGATTAAAAAATATTATTGTAGGTCAATATCATATAATACTTCCATTTGTCTTAATCTTTGTATTCTTTAAGTACAATTATGCACCATAAAATCAAACAGTCAGTCATAGATATCTAAACAAAATCAGTAATATCGTTTTTATTTTCTAGTTTTAAGTCATTAAGTACTAAAAACGATAGATTGACCTTAAAACTTAAAACTATATTTAACTCCAAGAGGAATACTATTAGAATTAAAAGAGTAGCCCTTTCTTTGATTGTAATCTTTTATTCCTTCTTTGATTTTACTCTCTCTATTGGTTTGAATATAAATACTTGGCACAAGTCCTACTCCTGTAAAAATTCCATAATAAATAGTATTTCTAGTACTTTCACTATGATTCTTAGAGTTGAGTAAATATAAAATAGCAAGACCAAGGCCTCCCCATAAATAAGTATTCGCTTTTTTACTCATCATATTTGACTCTTTTATAAGATTTTGAGTTTTTTTATCATCTAGAAAAACTTTATCAGCATCATACTGTTGATCAAAAAAACTCATATTATGCTTTTCTTTATTCCAAATAATTTCACCAGTCATATTATTATAAACTGCTTTTTTAGAGTTAGGATCATACTTAGTTGCACAAGAGCTTAGTAAAATAAGAATGATATATAAATGTATCGCTTTTTTCATTTTTTCTCTTTATATTTTTATTTTAGATATTATATTATTCGAAATATTATTGAACTGATTATCTTGAACAGAATAGTTCCTCGCTTGCTTTAAATTCTTATCAGATCCAAGCATAAGCCCTACTGCATTTCTTTTTTTAGAAAATGAAATTTGATTTGCATGTACAACTAAGTTTTTTGTAGGAAATATATTTATACAATTGAAGCTTTGACTTTGAAGATAGTTATCACTTAACTGATTAAAGGTAATACTCACATTTTCATTTAAAATCTTCGTTTTAGAAAAATTCCCAATAACAATACCACTAGCATGGTTATTAGAAATATTATTATGATGAATATTTAGATTCCTTACTCCGTGATGAATATAAATGGCTCCATAATTAGCTTCTTTTTTAGCTTGATTACATTTGCTAATCATATTATTTTCCACAATAAAGTTTTCTACATGAGTATCTTTTTCAGTCGCACTAGATATAAAAATCCCACTAAAAGCTGCTCTTGATATATTATTTTTAGAAATAATAACATTTGATGTTTTTTCTCTAAGCTTAGGCTCCACTCCTTTTATATCAAGTCCATGGGTACCCACAGTCTCAATTTGATTATTCTCTATGATAAGATTTTTTCCACTCCAAAAGGTATCAATAGCATCCTTAGAATCTGCTGTCTTAGAAGTTCCGATATTATTAAAAGTATTTTTAGAGATTAAAACAGTACTTACCTTTTGTCTTAGCCTAATTGAATCATTATAAGAATCATTAAATGAACATCCCATCACTTTTACATCTTTAATATTATGAAGATATAGATGTCTTGAATAGGTTCCCTTAAAAACACTGTTTTCTACAATAAGGTTTTTTACTTGTTTTTTATAAATAAGACTATCATTGTCTTTTCCATTTGAATCTGCACTTATTGAACAATAACTTCTTCCAACAAAAAGACAGTTTTTAAAAGTGATATTTTCACAGCCATCTAAAAGCTTAATTTCACTTTTTCCCTCTTTTATAGAATGACTAGATTTAAAAGTAATATTATCAAAGATACTTGATGAGCCATTTACTAATAAACAGTGTTTCGACTTTAGTGATCTTAAGGTTCCACCGCCAAAAAGTTTAACATTTGATACAACTAAGCTTTCAACAATAAACGTTTTTCCTTTTGGAAGATAGAGCTCCTTATTTTTCTTTAGAGCTCTAATAAAAGCTTTTGTATCATCAGTTTTTCCATCACCCTTAGCACCGTATTTAAATATTGTATGCTCATGAGTTTGTTTTTTCGCGTAAAGTGCAAATGGAGTTATTGCAAGTAATTTTAAAAAGTTTTTTCTATTCATTTTCAATGAACTTTTTTGAACAAAAATCAGAAGGTCTTTGCCCACCATCTTTTAAAAAGTGATAAATATCAAAAATCTCTACTGCTGTTCTTTTTACATCAAACATCGTTCGAACAAGTTTTTGACCTGTGACAGTCATTTGCTTCATTTTCTGCGGGTTATCTAATGCATATTCAATTTTTTCTTTTAAGTCTTCTATATCTTTTTGTTTAGCAATCAGTCCTGTTTTATTATGAATAACAACTTCAGGAAGGCCTCCAGCATCTGATGCTATAATAGGTACATTTGCCATTAATGGTTCAATAACACCACCACAGTTTTCGTTCACAGGAAAATGAACAGCTAAGTCAAAATCGGCCCAAACACTTTTAACCATTTTGCTATCCATATGTCCGTACATATAGATATCTTTTGACGTACTTTTAGCAAGCTCTTTTAGTTTTAATTCATAACTATTGGCTTCTCCCCACTGTCCACCAATAAAAACAAACTTAGTACTTACTTTCTTTTTAGCAAGGGCAAATGCTTTAATCATTAGTTCATGACATTTAAGTCCTATGAATTGGCCTAGGTAATACTTAGGCGGATACATATGAGAAATATTTCCAATGAGAAAATCATCTTTCATATTAAGCTTTGATCTTAATACATTTGTTTTTTCATCCTTAAATTCTTCAGGAGTTGATCCATAATAACTTAAAAATAAACGATCCTTATTAATACCATTATTCAAATATATATTTTTGATATAAATGCTTGAAGCTATCCAAAAGTCTCGCTCTTTTTTAGCTGATAGTAAATCCCACATTTTAAATGGCCATTTTTCAAGATGAAGTGGCCCCGCTACCTGATAAATTATCTTGCATGGATGATTATGATATTTAAAACTCTTTCTAGCTATAATTGTCGTTATAAAAAAATGAGAATGAATAAAATCGGGCTTTATTTCATCTATCAAAATGGCAAGTTCTTTAGCCTTACTTGATATCTTATATAGCTTTGATTTTGGAAGATCCAAATTTAAAATATGAATGGTAGCACCACTATTTTTCCAGTTCTCTATAAACCTTCCTGTATCATTAGGTAAAATAATATGGACTTCAATACCTTTTGAGACAAGAATTCCTACTTGTTTAAATGCCCAATCAGCTCCATCTGTTGTTTTAACTATTTGTAATACTTTCATAAGTTTCTTAAATGTTTATATAAAGATGTTCTTCTATCTTCTAAAATCTTATAGTGATATCCCTTAGAAAACTCTAAGTTTCTTTTTGCTTCTTTATTCATAAGATCGGGATTATTCATATAAAACTCAATCTTCTTTGCAAGATCTTCAAAATCTCCAACTTCAACTTTTTGATCTTCTTCTAAAAGCTCGTTTATTCCACCGGCCTTTGTCCCAAGACAAAATACTCCCCTTGCCATAGCTTCAATCATAGCACGAGGAAGACCTTCTGATCTTGAAGGTAAGATGAAAATATCAGATGAATCAATTTTATTTTGAACTAATTTTCCAGCAGGAACATTTCCACAAAAATCAATATTTTCTTTTACACCTAAATTCTGTGCCATTTTTTCATAATCAGCTCTAAATCTTCCATCTCCTAATATAGAGAGGCTTATATTGATTCCTTTATTTGCCAAGATAGCCACAGCTTTTATTAAAGTATCAGTTCCCTTTACATGATATTCAAGACTTCCAATATTTATAATACTTATCTTATGCATTTTTTCATAAGTTCTTGAATGAGAAACAATATCTTCATCTTTTAATACAATAGAAGATGCTCCTATTGAAAATCGACCTTGCTTGACAGGATATCTTTGTTGAAGAATTTTTTGAGTTACATATGAAGCACATGCTGCATGAGCGCATTGTTTTTTTAACTTATAAGTAAAATATAACCTCAATAATGGTCTTAAAGGATGATGAAAAACTCCAGGACCAAAAACATCCCATGGATCTCCCACAACTTCTACAGCATAAGGAATTTTTCTTTTTAACAATATAGGTTGAATAATATCAGCAATAGGAGAACCAACTCGCATTAGATATCTATCTTCAGCAACAACAAGCTCTTTACATAACTTTCTCATCTTAAAAAAGTTTTTTAAATATCCAATTGGTCCAATATAAAATGGAAGACAAAATACGCTCACTTTATCTCCATCCACCCTTTTCCAATGAGGCTTAATCTCACTTACATCTTGAGCTCTAGCTACAACCCTTACATTTTTATAAACCTTAAGGTATCTGTCCCAAAACTCATAAGGAAAGTGGTTTTCAGTCCAAACTTGACTATTTTGATCCCTAAAAAACCTATTTTCAACTGTTACTGTAATTCTCATATGTAATTATTTTAACATATATTGGAAAAATTGTAAGATCGACCAAAGCTTGATAATACAAGACTATGAAAATTACAAAAGAACAATTAGATACTTTCTTTGATAAGTTTGAAATGAAAACTAATGAGCAAATTTCTGAGCTTATCGCTGGCACATTTGAAGAAGATGCTGCTGAAACTTTTATTGATCATATAGAAGACTTTTACGGTATTGAAGATGATGAAGAAGTAGCTCTGCTTGCTCAGCTTATGATTACAGGATTTCTTGCAGGAAAATCAGTTTAATTTTAATTGAACGTTTTTCCAAAAAGAACCAAGAATACTTAACTCATATAACCAGTTATTAGCATCTACAAGATCTTTGTAATAAGACTCATCTTTTGATTTTTGTTCTAGCTCTAACATCTTAGATCTTATATTTTGACCAAGGTTTGCATTATAAAATAGATTTCTAAAGTCGTTGAAAACTAAGTCGCTATTATTTACAGGAATCATTTCAATTGTATTTTGAGTTAACGAAAAACTCTTCATATCAAATAGCATCTTAAAATAACCATATAGCTTATTAAGTTTATCTTGATAGTCATAAGCACTAAAAATAGGACCAAGGTTTATAACGCTATCACTTTCATTAGTCTTTGAAAGATTAAAGAATATCTTTAAGGAATCTTCACTCTTTGCTAACCAGCATGAGTCCGACGGATCGGAAATATTTAAAATAAATTCTTCATTTTTTGAAAATCGTTTAGCGTGAAGAGCTTTTTTAATTGTCTTTGCAATCTTTATATCAATACATTCAAAAAATAAAAGATTACTCTTGATGTTATCGTCTAAGTTGAGCCTTAACGAAGGATAATTTTCAGGAAATTGAGTTATATCTTCAAATGTTTCACTTAAACACCTTGTATCTAATACTCTAACAATATATGTTGAATCACTTTGGCTTAATGTAAACACTACTCCAGGAGAACTTGGAACTAAAATCTTTTCTTGCTTGGCAATAGCAATATCGTCTTCATTTTTTAGAATATCACTATTAATCTGATTGAAATGATTAAATGTTTCATCAACAAGAGTTGAGATATCAAATTCCATAAGCTCCTTACCAAATTAGCATAACAAAATTTAACAGTAATATTAGAACTAGTGGACTAAGATCAAAAGGAAGATCATTTGGCATAATCTTTCTAATAGGATTTAAAGTATAATCAGCTATTTTCTTTATATTTTTGGCCCAAGCTTGATTTTTAACTTGAGGAAAATAGCTTAAAATAGCATCTAAAATAACAATATAAATATATATTTTTATAATAAATCTAATCATATTATTATTTTAGAAATATTTTTGCAGTATGTAAAATTTAAATTTTGTAGTTGGCCATATAACTTGCAACTACTAATAAAACAGTGCAAACCCAAAAGTACTTATGAGCATGAACACTAAATCTCTTATTTACAACAGGAGCTCCAATAACAACAACTGCCCAAATTCCTAACTTTGCTTTTAACCATAATGGCCATGGTTCACCGTGTGGAATTCCAAGTCTAGCAATTAGACCCATACCAGCAACTAAAATAATTAAACTCATCACACCCATTAAAATCTTTTTTAATTTCATGCTAAAGTTTGACTGAATACTTGCATAAAAACAGCTAAAGAAAATTACAATCGATACAATGTGTAGCATCTTATAAACTTGATAAGACATAAAAACTCCTAAATATTTTTTAATACTTCTTTAAATAATTTCCAAAATTTATCTACAGATTCAATTTCAACCTTTTCATCTGGAGAATGAGCTCCTTCAATAGTTGGACCAAACGAGCAAACTTCAATATCACCAATCTTATCTTTTAAAATACCACACTCTAATCCAGCATGAATAGCCGTAACATGAGGCTTTTGGTTATATAAGTTTTCATATGATTTTTTCACACATTCTAAAACACTATTTTCCCAAACAGGCTTCCAACTTGGATACTCAGAGTTCTTTTGATATTCATAACCAAAAGTATCCGCTAAAAATACTAATTGATCTTCAATATCTTTAACTTCATTTCTATCAAAAAATCTTAATGAAGTTAAAAAGTATGCTTTTCCACGAACAAGTAAAGCTTTTGCAAGATTATTTGAACAACTTACGATTGTATCTTCGCTTTCAAGATCGAACCTATGAGCTCCATTTGGAAATAAACTAATAAACTTAACAAAATTTATCGAATCATTTGAACTTAAAACATCTTTTGAAGCTTGCTCTAAACTTTTAAGATTAATTTCAAAGACTTGATCAGCTTTTGGAAGGTATGAATATAGTTCTTTTTTAACTTCTTCTAATATACTTTCTACATTATTTGAATTGGTAAAAAACCTACAAAAACCATCTCTTGGAATAATATTATGAGCTTTTCCAAATCTTACCTCTTCTAATTCAAAAGAATCTAATCTTTTTAAAATCTTAGAAAATACTTTTATTGCATTTGCTCTTTGCTCATGAATATTTAAACCAGAGTGGCCACCAATAAATCCCTTTATTTCTAATTCAAAATAATTATTTAATGTATTACTAGAAACCTTATATTCTCTATTAAAGTCATAATCGATACCACCAGCACAACCAATATATAAACTTCCCCACTCTTCAGTATCAAGATTAAGCATCTTTTTACCTTTTAAAAGGCTTGCATCTAATCCTAAAGCTCCATGAAGACCAGTTTCTTCATCAATTGTAAAAAGAAGTTCAAGCGGAGGATGTGACATATCTTCTTCAAAAATTGTAGCTAGAGCTGCCGCACATCCAATTCCGTTATCAGCACCAAGAGTTGTTCCATCTGCTTTTAACCAGCCATCTTCAATATATGTCTCGATTGCATCTTCTTTAAAGTTTATTTTTTTACCTAAAATTGCATCAGTTACCATATCAACATGATTTTGAATAATTAAGGTATCTTCATCTTCTCTTCCACTAGATCCTTTAACATAAACGATAATATTTCCAGCTGAATCAATTTTATTTTCAAGTCCATGATCATTAGCAAGATCTTGAATAAATCCGATTATTTTTTCTTCATGCTTTGAAGGCCTAGGTATTTTTGTGAATTGATTAAAAATATTCCACAAATGCTTTGCTGATGTATTTTCTAACATGCTTATTTCCTTTGTAAGACTATGACATTATTAGTGTTTTCAACCATCTTTAAATTATAGGTATCACATATAATATCAATCGTCTTATGTCTGTAAAAACAAACATGAGTTAGATCATTTTTGTAGTGCCATCCTTTAAAATCTATATTTTCTGTATAAATTCCTGTTTGAATGTAACAAAATCCATTTTTTTTAAGTAATTTTTTAAAAATAAGATCAAATTCAACGTAAGGATTGTTAAAATGCTCTGCAACTTCATTTAAAACAATGAAATCATAACTTTCATTCAGTTTTTTTGAATTAAAATATGGATCGTAAGATTCACATTTTAGATTTTCTTTTGCCAAAAGATTTTCCATCATAGGATATGGCCCTGATCCAAAGTCTAAGCCATTCTCAGAAGCTTTACTATATATTTTTATCTTATCTACTATTTTATATAAAAATGCTTTATAGCCATCAGTAAGCTCGTTATTTTGATGTTTTTCATAACGGCTCTTTTCTTTTTCATTTGAAACATGAAATTTCTTATCCATAAAGATAAGTTCACATATTTCACAAGTGTGATAAACAACTTCTTTGTATTCAATAAATTCTTTTATCTTAGAAGATTTGCAAAGAGGACAAATCATTTTTCAGATGTAATCCAACCTGTAATTGCAAGCTTAAATGCCTTATCAACAGGAATATCTATTTCTGTTAAATTTTCTCTTGAGACAATTGCAGTAAAACCACCCAACATATAACTTAGAGGTATATAAACAGCAACTTTATTTTTTGAAAATAATGGATTATTAAACTCTTCAAAGTCTTCTCTTGTTACCAAGCCAATAGTCTCAATTCCAAGATGTTCAAACTTAACCATAACAACTTTTTGCATCTGACTTTGTGAGTTTCCAGCAAATAATGACATTAAATCTTTTAATGGGTTATAGATAGCCTTAATAAAAGGAACTTTTTCAAATTGTTTTATAAAAACCTTAAAAATTGATCCTGTTACAAAGTTACTTACTAATACACCTACTAAAATAATCAAGATTATAGTTACGACAATTCCGAAACCAGGAATATAGAGTGTTGGACCCAAAAGTTTTTTGACATGAGGTGCAAAAAAACCTTCTAATTTGCTCGAGATAGCTAAAATCAAATATAAAGTTACTGTAATTGGAACAACGGTAATCAAACCTTTTAAAAACAATCTGTTTAAAACACCCATTTTCGACTCTTTTTTAAATACGATCTAAATATACAAAAAAGGGGATCAAATTGATCCCCTTTTTCTATAATTAATTTTTATTAATTATTTTTTCTTTTTAACTACTTTTTTCTTAGCAGCTGTTTTTTTCTTTGGAGCTGCTTTTTTCTTAGCAGTAGCCTTCTTTTTAGGAGCCGCTTTTTTCTTAGGAGCCGCTTTTTTCTTAGCTACTTTCTTCTTAGTTGCCTTTTTAGCTACTTTCTTCTTAGTTGCTTTTTTAGCTACTTTCTTCTTAGTTGCTTTTTTAGCTACTTTCTTCTTAGTTGCTTTTTTAGCTACTTTCTTC
>JAOARC010000040.1 GCA_025210745.1 Bacteriovoracaceae bacterium | reverse complement strand
TAACGAGAGTCGGACTTTCTTTTAAAATGTCCATTTTTAATAACTTGGCTTGATTTTTGGTAAAACTTACATTGATTATTAGGGCATCCGTAATTCATAGGAATACTTGTGCAAAGTTTTGTTTAAGGACAAATGAACTAAATACTTATAAATATTGAAGTTAAAATATACTTTAAAGGTATTTTGGCTCTATTTTAGTAGGTCTTTGATATTTGCAACATTAGTTTAGTCGGTCAGTTCCTAAGCTACAGATATAGTGGATCTAATCTTAAAAACACAAAAAATTGTCATTGTTTTATAAAAAATTGCTTCTAAGTTATTAATAATTCATATTAAAAGCAAAAAATTTCAATTTATCCCTTATAATTAAAGAATAGTTGACCGAATAGGTATGAGATAGCTCTTAAGATTAATAAAGCATAGAGGTACGTTATGAAAAAAATGATTTTATTATTGGTAAGTTCTACACTTTCACTAGCTTCATTGGCCCAAGAAGGCTTTGGTGGCCGAGGAGGCGGAGAATGTGGAGCAACTTTACCACAATTAAGTACAGTTCAATCTGTTTTTCAACAAGTTGATACAATGGCAGCTTCAGGGAAAAATACTCTACATGATGCTAATCAAAATACATTTGGTGAAACATTAGCTGATGGAACAGTGCAAGCAGTAGCAAGTATTAATAATAATTTTTCAGTGCTACAGTCTGGAGCAGTTATGGCTGTTGCTGATACAGCACCTTTTGCGTCTAGTGCTCCTAGTATGTGGCAAAGTATGGCATTAAATCAATATCAACTAGCAACAGGGTTTGCTATTAATCAATTCACACCAGTTATTAGTAATCCTCCTGCAGGTTTCGTTTATACGGCAGCAATGATTGAAAAGTGGTTCAAAGCTTTAGATGCCGAAAATGCATATAATGCGATTGCAAAGATTCCAAGTGTTAGAATTATGTTAAAAGAGCAACTACCGGTTGCTGTTGCTACGGCTTTAAATACATCTGGAAAAAAATGTAATCAGTTTCTTTATAATGAGCTTGCTACATCGAATAAATTAAATTGTATTAGCTATGGTGCTGCTCCATTATTAGTTCAAGGTGTATCATTGCATACGTCAATGGCAGCAACGGCAAAAGCTTTTAGTGGAAGATTGATCCAAGAGTTCGTTGCAAGAAATAGAATTAGTCTTGCCCCTAATTTTGCAAAACTAGCAGCTCAATTAAATGGATTACATCAGCAAAAGAGAAAGACAATAACTCAGTCAATTTCAGAAGATTATATTATTTTTTATAAGCAAAGTGGATCAGATAATGTAAAGTGTGCTGTTAGGTCAGGCGATGCTTTTGCAGAGGTAGCAAATCTTTTTGAGTATAATAATAATAGTTATATGGAAGTTACAAATAATAAAATTTGTAAAAGAACATTTGCTATGATTAATTCAAGAGCTGATTTACCTGCAGTTAATGTTATACAAAATATTACAACGGGAAGTGTTTCAAGTAGTAGTCCTACTTCTGCCTTTAATTTAGCTCAAGCTCATGCTCAGATTAGTAACTATGCAACTGTCTCTGAACCGATGGTAGGAGCTGTTCAACCTAGTATGGGACTTGTTAATCAAGATGCTTTGGTTCATTTGCAGGCAAGAACAATTGCTTCAGCAAGTATTCCAGCTCCTGTGGCGGCATGTGGGGTAGGCGGTAGTTCAGGTGGAAATAACACTGGTAATACAGGTATTAATACTGGGACTCTTAATCAAAATACTGCGAATCTTGGCGCTAATACAGCTGGATTTTTATAAATAATAATTATTATTTTAAGAAAACTTCTTAGGAAGTTTTCTTAAAATAAATATTTTCCAACAATATATATATTATTTGTATCAACTTTAAAGTCTCTTTTATCTTCATAAGTTCCATCTAGGTTTGCAATAGTAGAAATAAATTCAAGATAATACTTATTGAATAAAGATGCCGTGAGGAAAAATTGAAATTTCGTTCCTCTCATATTTAGTGATGTAAATTCTTCAAGTTCATCACTTTTTATAAACATCGCTCTCAAAGCTCTAGCTCCAATGTCTGTTGTTAGAAAGTTAAATTGATTACTTGATCCAATAGATGGCCCAATCCAAATAATCTTACTCATATTCATATGTTTTCCTTTGTTTAACTCTTTTAGAGTTACAAAGTAAACATGTTCATACTCTAGGTCAGCTCCAAGATAAATTGAAGAGAACATTTTTCTTTTTTGATAAGTTCCTCTGATATTAATAAGGTCCTTAATAGTGAATTCATCTTCTCTAACAGCTTTTCCCATTGTAGCGTTAATATTAAGTCTATAAGTTGAGTTTTTTGTATAGTAAAGATTTGAATAATCTAAGTAAGCCGATATAAAGCTTAAGTTTGCTTCAAAAATACCAAGAGAGTCTTGAGTTGTTGTTGTATAAGCTCTAAAACCCATACCAATGAGAAACGTCGATTTTTGTTTATAGGGATTAAGTTCTACAGGAACAGAATCTTCTTTTAAAACATTATCCTTGTAATGACTTTCTTTAATATTATTTGATGTAGTAGATGCGTTTTTATCGTTAGTTACCTTTTTTTTCTCATTTGCTTTACTCTTTTTAGAGTTTTTCTTTATTTCTTTTCTACCTTTTAAATTTTTTTTAAGATTCTCTTTTTGTCCTTCTTTTACTTTTGCTTTTTTATTTTTTTTAGAAATAACTTTCGCTATAAAAGATTTGTTAGTTTGTTTGGTATCTTTATTTTTTTGTTTGTTTGTTTTTATGTGAGTATCTTTTTTTTGATTGTTTTTTCCTTGCATCGATACATTTTCTTTTGAAAGTGATGGTTTAGATGTTTTTTTATTTAATTTACTTAAACCTTTTTTACTACTAACAAATTCATCTTTTTGAGTATTATGACTTTTACCTACAGATCCTTTAGGATCTAATTTTGACTTTTTCTTTTGATCTTTTTGAAGTTGTTTTTTGATTTCTATTGCTTTTTTACTTTCTTGTTTAAGAAGTTTTTCAATATTATTATTTACATAATCTTTACCTAGAAAAAGTTCGTAGATACATAGTCTTATATATGTAGAGGCTGAGCCTTGTGTTATATTGTAGTCACATCTTCTTATTATCTGTGATGAGTTTTCGGACTTTAAAGTGGCCCTAAGGTTTAAAAGGGGACCAGACTTTGTAAAGCTGTATTGGACTGATTTTAAATCTTTGATTTTATCACTAAGTTTGGAGCTATTTTGATATATGTTTTTTCCACCTATATAGTACATAACATCGAGAGCATTTCTAGCAAGCTCATATTCTTTTTGTTCAATATCAAGTTGATAGGATTTCTTTAGCCCTTTAAATAAAATATTATCTGATATTGGTTTCTTTGGAGTTTGAGAGTAAAGATAGAATGTAAGAAGAAAAAAAGTAAAATATTTCATTAGAAGTAGTAGATAACTCCTCCAAAAACTTGCATGAGCATTGTTGATGTTGCGACTCCAACACCTCTGCTAAAGCTAAACTTTCCTTTGAATTCATATTTTTTTGAAAAATTGTAGATAAGTCCCGCATGGGCCCCTATATCTGCAAGTATATCTGATTTTGTTGCTGTTTGTGTTGAGTAAACTAGGTAATTGGCTCCTATTGAGCCTCCCCAAAAATACCTCATTTTAGGATAATAGTTAATACTATCTTCGCCCTTTGTGACATTGTAGTTTCCATTAAGTCCATCGGCCCAAAATATATCAATACCAGAGGCAAGACGGTAGATAGCACTACCTGAGCTTCCAATTAAAGGAAAGCTGATTGATGCAAAAAAGTTTTTTTTCATTGTTCTTATGAAATTGTATTGAATATCCATGGCAATAACCGAACTTGTTCCCGATGCAGGTTCGGAGTTTGAATCTTCTAGACTACTGGGATTTTCTGAAAAAGAAGCATTGAGCATACCTAATGAAAGTTGTATGTTTTCTTGTACTGCAGCATTTGTGGATAAGCATATAAATAATGCTAATAATAAAGGTCTCACTTCCTTGTACTCCCTTGATTTTACATACTTAGATTATCCTCTAAAAGAGTGTAAAAAGCCATGTTTTATAGGCAAAAGTTCTTGTTTTATATGCTTATTAATATTCTAAGTACTTGTTTTTCCTTAAATTGTGTCTAAGCCTTTAGAATATTATATGAATAGAGCTTAGGTTCCTAAACTCAATAGCAAAATATGCCGATAGGTTGCTGATATGAAATTGGTGGAAAATATGAAAATTGTATTATTATTAGTGTCCTTTATTATTATGTCTTCATGTGTGGGGACCATAGAGAAAACTGAAGCAGATGCTTCTACAATTGTACCGAGTAAGTCAAAAATTGTTTTTGGAGGGATTACTGAGGCAATTGCAGTGGCCCATAACCGATTAACTGTTAAGTTTGAAGCAGCAAATGGTGGAAGTGGTCAATACGATTATAGTGTTTATTTAAATGGTAACTATAGTACTCCATTTACTTTCATTGATGGAAATCTTGCTATAACAACAAGTGATGGTCAGCTTGCTATCGATGTCTCTGGTCTTGATATTGGTACAAGTTATTCTGTTGGAATTAGAGCAAAAGATAGATCTACAGGTGTTGAAGATAGTAATGATGTTAGGGTTATTGCTTCTACTTTAACTTATGAAGTACCACTTTTTTCTGGTGTAAGAGAAGTTAAAAATATGCCGGGTATTGCTGCAAAAAATTCGCTAGAGGTTTTATGGAATAAAGCAATAAAATCAAGTGATGGTCCAGGAGGATTTAGTGCTAATCCTCATGAAATTTCTGGATATAGAATTTATTATAGAAAAGATGGGCAAACATCTTGGTTAACAAAACTTATTTCGGACCCTGATATAACAAGTAATGTTTTAACATCTTTAGACCCTCAAACTTCTTATGAGATAAAAGTTGTCGCTCTTGATTCAGATACACCTGCTATCAGTGATGAAAATATTAGACAAATTTCTTTTTCGACTTTAGGTGATCAGCCTATTTTATTTGATGGAGTTTCTACGGCAACAGTAGCTCCAAATGCAACAGGTTTTAATAATATTGATTTAACTTGGCAAGCGGGGACAGGCGGCTTTGATAGATATAGAATTTTTTATACTGATAATCCTCTAACAACGTCCATTGATCCTCAGAACCAACTTGATGCTTTAAATGTTGATATTACTGACCTTACAACAACTTCTTATACACTTTTTGTTCCTAATGCAAACACTGAGTATAAAGTTTCTGTAGTAGCGTGCGCGGATGCTCTTTGTTCTAGTTATTCTTCAGTAAGTGCGGCTAAGGTTCTCATTGTTAAAACATCACCTCCTGTAGCTCCTTTTACTGGTATTGACTCAATCGATGTAGGATTAGATAGAATAACTTTAAATTGGGACTTTTTACCAGATGCAACTCAAGGGGCATATGATAGTTATGAGGTTTTGATGACTCATAATGGAAATACAACTGTTCTTTCAAATACTGGAGCAGTTAGATTAGAGTCTATTCCTGCAACGACAGCTCAAAGTGTTAATGTTGTAGGTGTAACTGAGGGTGAGGAATATTGTTTTGTTGTCAAGTCATCTATTACTGAGCCGGATTATTCTAAAAGAGTTTTTGAAAATAGCGCGCAGTTTTGTGGAGTTCCTGTTTATAATGCACCTGGAGCTGTTCAAGTTGTTGAAGAGGTTGATCCTGATAATGCTCCAAATTTAACAAAGTGTATTGATATTGATACAGGAAAATTTACAGTTAAATGGACTCCTCCTGCTAGCGGGACATATACAAAGTTTCAAATCTTTTTAGATCAAGGAGCAACTCTTGATTACAATGGAACTGAAGATGCTTTTGTTGACTTTGATCCAGGTTTAACTGAGTACTCATATACATTTAATGGTCTTGTTGCTGGACAAGATTACAAAGTTGGAATTAGAACTTGGTTTGATCATGCAGGAACGATAAAGACGGGACTTGAAATTTCTCCTATTGCTTGTACTACAGATGTTGATAAGCTCGTTCCTCAAGGTTGGGAAAATGTTATTTCTCTAGGAGTTAAAACAGATGCTCTAAATGGTGGAGCTGTTATTCCTGAAGTTATTGTAGAAAAAGGAGATACTTTAATTGATGGAACAGTTGTTCCTTTTGCTGCACCGATTGAGTTTGATGAGTTTTTACCTACAACTCCAATTTCTTTAAACTCAAGTCTTGGAAGTATTGGAATGGTTAGACTTGCATGGAATGATTTTAAATATACTAATGGTAGTTATTTTAGTTCAAATACAAATGATGCAAATGTTGGATATAAAGTTTATAGATTAAAGTATGATCATAATACTCATGCTAATTCTCATGCAACTTTAGC
>JAOARC010000039.1 GCA_025210745.1 Bacteriovoracaceae bacterium | reverse complement strand
TAACGAGAGTCGGACTTTCTTTTAAAATGTCCATTTTTAATAACTTGGCTTGATTTTTGGTAAAACTTACATTGATTATTAGGGCATCCGTAATTCATAGGAATACTTGTGCAAAGTTTTGTTTAAGGACAAATGAACTAAGTACTTATAAATATTGAAGTTAAAATATACTTTAAAGGTATTTTGTCTCTATTTTAGTAGGTCTTTGATATTTGCAACATTAGTTTAGTCCGTCAGTTTCTATTTCCAACAGTCTTCGTTTATTATCTAGACCTCCTGCATATCCACCAAGGTCTCCACTAGAGCTAATAACTCTATGACAAGGAACGATAATACTTATAGGATTTTTTCCATTCGCATTACCTACAGCTCGACTTGCTTTTTTATTACCAATAGACTCAGCAAGCTCTTTATAGGAGTAGGTTTTTCCATATGGGATTTTTTGTAGTTTTTCCCATACTTTTCTTTGAAATATAGTTCCCTCTATATTTAATGGTATATTAAACTTTTTTCTCTTTCCCATACAAAACTCACAAAGTTGTTTTTGGAGTTCAAAAACAACTTCATTTGCTTTTTTGTTCATTTTTATTTTTTGTTCATTCCAATAGATTCCATGAATATGAGTATCACTAAATACGACATAAAGAACAAACTGATCAACCTTAATTTTTATTTGATTTAACATAAATTATTTTTCCTTAGTCTAACTATCATCTTCCTATAATGTAAAAGCAATCATCTCTTTTTCCCAAAGTTTTGCTCTCGCCTCAGGATTGCAGCGGGTTGGTGTTGCTAAATACCAAACTTGATCCTTAATTGCCTGATTCAATGAATTAGTTTCTAAAAAACCACCCAATAAGTTATCAATTCCCTTTTTTCTTCTACATGTGAAAAATAAAGGTGAGGCCTTAAGTATCTTCTTTACTCTTGGAGGTATTTTTTTAAATTCAATTCTATTTTTATTAAAGGCTTCAAATAATACGGTATCGGAAGGATCTAATTTATACTTATTAGGAACAATAACTTTTTGCACAAGGTTACATATAGCAATTCCATGTTTTTCTAAAAAGTCTTTCTTTTCCTTTATCGTTAATCTTTTCTTTACTTCTTTTTTTGGATCTAGAAGGTGCTGTAGAACTCTCCAAAAATGATTCCTATTATTGTTATAATAAAAAACATCTTCCTTAGGTGCCTTTCCATCAATTATTCTAGCATTGATCGCAACCATTGTTCCTAATATAACAAACTTTACTTTTTTCTTTGGAATAAAGAATTTTAAATTATCTTCGTGTGTAATCATATTATTACAGTAATATAATATTAATAAGACATCCACAAAATTGACTTGTAGCACAAAAGCTCTTTTTAGACTTTTAAAACATTTAATGAGATAGATAACCAATGAAAGCCATTGTCACTTTATTCATACCTATATTAGCCCTAAGTAAATCGTATCAAGTTGGTAAAACGTGGAGTAAAGTTCATATCAACAAAGCATCGAGTACAGTCCAAGTCTTAAAAGAATCAGTTGGTGAAGTAGGTGCCAGGGCAACTTTATTCTATATTGGAAAAATAAATAACAAGCATTATGCCATTACTAATAATCATGTATGTCCTAATAAAGAAAAGCCTCCATATAAAATAAAAAATAGATGTGAAAATCAATGGATAAAGTTTTTTTATTATAAAAATGAAAAAGGTGAATCTCTTCAAGGAAAAATTAAAAATGTACCTTTTATAGATAAAAGTCTTGACCTTGCGCTTTTAGAGATTTCATTTAGTAACTTAACTCATTTTAAAAGAGCTCCTACAGCTTTAAAACTTTCAGACAAAAAACCCTATTTTACCCAAAAACTTATTTCAATTGGCTATGGTGCTCATAATAATGAATATGGTGTTCTTATGGTTGAAGAAGACTCATTTGAGTGTCAAGTATTTTCAAAAGAAATAAAATTTGTAAAAGATCCCGATACATTTAATCCAATCGACTACAAGGTTTATTCATTTTTACATGGTTGTGACGTAAGTCATGGAGATAGCGGATCTCCTATTCTAGATCGATATACATATGAAGTTGTTGGTCTTTTATGGACAGGAAAATATCCTAAAAATGATGAAATTTCATCAGAAGGTTTTGAAAACCTTTCTATTGAGTTTTTATGGAAAGAGCTTAATTATGCTTCTGCTAGTTTTATGATAAAAGATATCCTAGAGGCTTTTTTTAAAAAAAGCCTCTAGGTTCTATTATTTTTCTTTTCTTGTAATATTAGATCAAGACCCTTAAAAACTTCTTCACTTGCATCTTCCATTTCTAAAGCTCCAGAAAAAATATGCTCCATATTTTCTTGTACGTTATCAAGATAATCAAACATCTTTTTTGTTCCGTTATGAACTTTTGCATGATGATGTTCAAGGCTTCTAAATGAAGAAAGTGAAGAAAAACTTTTGTTTCCATCTCCTTCATAATACCATTTACCAAGTCTACAGTTATGATGATCTACAAATTTAAAAGCAGGTTTTTCTTCAATTACTGATAAATATGTATTAACTTTCCAAATAATATGATCTAGCTTTGCAAGACTCATAAAGATCTCGTCATTAGTAGAGTAAATACTTCCTAAAGAATCATTGTTTCGATCAATAGTATTAGATATAAGTATATCAAGGGAATTCATTAAATCTTTTATAAGCTGACTACCACTTAAAGCTTGATTTGTAACTCCTTGAAGATTTTTAGAAATATCTTCAAACTGATTTGTTCTTTGCTTTATTTTTTCTAATAGCTTTGAAGTAGCATTAGATAAAGATTGAACTTCTTCGGCAACGACAGCAAAACCTTTTCCATGTTCACCAGCTCTAGCTGCTTCAACAGAAGCATTAAAAGACAATAATTTTGTTTGAAAAGCAATCTCTGAAATTCCTTCTATCGCATCAAGAATTGATGTTGCTCCTTCATCAATTTGCTTAGCACAACTATTAACATCTTCAACGTTATTATTAAGCTTATTAACTTCTTCTACCACTTTAATTGTATCAAGTTTTATCTCATCAAAGGATCCTTTTACCTCATCTAGATTTGATACCGCTTTGTTATTAGTGCTAACAGAATCTGCTAAATTTTTCTGAACAGTTCCTAGTCCATCTCTTAATTTATAATTTTCTTGTTCTAATAGCTTTATCTTCTTTCTTAGGAAAAAGTTTTCTTTTTCCTTTTGCGATAGCTCATACTGTAAATGATCACTACTTTGCTTTAAAATCTCTTGTTCTTCAACGAGCTTTAAATGATCTTTGCTCTTTTTAGTAGTAGTTTTTTCATGATAATTTTTTTTCTTAAATAATTTTAGTCCCATAGACTACATTTCGGTTAATCAATTAAAATCTTAAGAGAATAAACTGCATAAGGCATATTTTTCTACATCTATTTTTTAGTCTGTCTTTAATATCGTTTAAAATCAATTTACATATATTTAAGTTGAGTTACTGAAAATAAAAAAGCCACGTGGGTTAAACGTGGCTTTTTAAAAACTGATTTGAAAAAAACTGGTGCCCCGAGGCGGACTCGAACCACCGACACAAGGATTTTCAGTCCTTTGCTCTACCAACTGAGCTATCAGGGCGGGTTCTTTTCAAAACGTGATACTTAAGTTAATGTTTTCTTTAAGATTAGTCAACAATTTTAATAAATCTTTTTATATAGACCAGGTGCAGCAAACATGGGCGTTCAAATACAAAAACACACGATCACAACTAATGAATATACATTTAATGCTCTAAGCTTTGCTCCTGAAATAGTGAAAAGCCCTACTATAGCTCTTTTTACTCATGGCTATACATCTAACAAAGTAGACTGTCTTCCATGGGCACAAAGACTAAGTGAAGCTGGAATACACGCTGTTATTTTTGATCAACCAGGCCACTATCTTGGATCTTTTAATGAAGTAGAATCTTTTGAGCACTATAAAGAAAATGCTCATACACTTTTTATTGATGTCTTTAATACAGTTAAAAACTCTCTTAATACTGACTTTGAAAATATTATTCTTGGAGGTCATTCCCTAGGAGCCCTTCTTTCACTTAAGGCCAGTAAACTAGACTTTTTTAATGACTATCAAACAACAATTATTGGAGTTGGAATTGGAATCAGTCAGCATAAGGAAGTTCATTTATTTGAATCTTCTTTTTATCAAAAAACTCTAAATATTCGTCGCCAACTTGTATGTCAAGAGCTGGATTCAAAAAATGTATTTCCATGGATAAAAAATGAAAAACTTCACCTTGATCTTCAAGACCAAGAAATACTCTTGATAACAGGATTAGACGATGCTGTTGTAGGCCCAGGGGGAGCAAAAGCATTGGAAGAAAATTTAAAAGTAAATAATAATGTTATTTTAAAAGAGCCTAAAAAACTTCCCCACCACGAACCTTCTATGGCAGGGACTCATATTTATAGCTTTATTAAAAAGAAATTTAGTTTGTAATATTCTTTAAGATTCCAACTCTTCCCGTTCGCTCAAGTGGAGTTCCTTTAAACACTCTTCTAAACTCCCTATTGCTCATATTTTGAAGATCACTTTTTATCTGACTAAGATCTCTTTTAAAAAAATCAAAATCAAAGCTTTGTTTATCATTTTTCTTTAAAGGCCTTGAATTCCATGGACATACATTTTGACAAACATCACAGCCAAAAACTTCAGGTCTATTTTCATCAAAAAAATCAGGTCTTTGCTCATTCTTAAAAACTTCAATAGTAAAAGTACTAATACATCTTGAAGCATCTATAACTTTATTATCTACGATAGCATTTGTTGGACAAGCATCAATACATCTTGTACAAGTTCCACAATGATCAGTCTCAACTTCTCTTATATTTAAATCCAATGTCTTACTAAGAATAATTGACCCAATGATAAAAAAGCTTCCATAATCTTTACTAATAAGCATGGAGTTTTTTCCAAACCATCCAAGTCCAGCCCTATATGCAAGGTCTCTTTCTAAGACAGGTTTTACATCAATTGAAAAAGTATATTCATCGCAGCTTAGTTTAAGTTTTTTGCATATAAGCTCTAACTTTTCCTTAATCCAATAATGATAGTCTACTCCTTCAAAGCCTTTTGTATAAGAAGCTATTTTAAAATCATTATTTTCAATATTCATTTTAGCTGAATGAGTATAATCAAATAAAAAGACTAAAGAGCTTTGTGCCTTTTCTAAAATGCTACTAAGATCGGTTCTCTTATCAGCCCTATCATCTTGAAGATAAGTAAGGTTTCCACTTAAAGAAGATTTTGACCACTTTATAAAGTGATCAAATGAAATTGCTTTAAGCTTTTCAGTATAAGCCCAATCTACAACTTGAATAGAATTTAAAAAGTTTGAATCTAATAGATCTTTCATATATCAGACGAAATGATTTCAATAGCTCCTGTTGGACACTTTGTAATACATTCCATGTCTTTTGTACACTTCATTGAATTTGAACCATCAATATAAGTTTGCCCTGATTCATCATTTTTCCAAATATCATGAGGGCATACTTGAACACAGTTTTGGCATGAAGCACATAGGTTCATATCTAAGATAATTCTTCCTGCTTCTATTTGTTCATCTTGAAATTGCTTTGTCTTTTTTTTTCTTACATCCTTAATAATCTCTACACGAATACTATTAGATGATCCTTGTTTAAAGAACTTTCCGTCACCATGAGTGATAACAATCTTATCTGCATTTTCAACAAGTCCTTCTGTTTTTAGCTTATCAATCATTTGTTCTTGAAGGGTTGATAAGTCATCTTCAGACTCTTCAAAATAAAATGGTAAAACCCCCCAATACAAACACATTCTTCTCATTACCGATACATCATTTGTTACACCAAGAACTCTTGTTTTTGGTCTAAAACGGCTCATCTTTAAACAAGAGTTTCCTGACTGAGTAACTGATAATACCCACTTAGCATCATTTTTTTCTGCTATAATTGATGCGGCAACTTGAATGGAAGCAGATAAACTTCCTAACTCCATGTGTCTTAAGTAAGCTCTTTTCTTTGGCTTTTTTTCAGCATCGATAATAATATCATTCATCATCTTTACTGCACCGATAGGATATTTACCAGAAGCCGTTTCACCACTTAACATAACAGCATCTGTTCCATCCCAAATAGCATTTGCAACATCATTAGCTTCAGCTCTTGTTGGTCTTGGATTATCCGTCATACTCTCCAACATTTGAGTTGCTGTTACAACAGGGACACCTTTATCATTACACTTTTCAATAATATCTTTTTGGATACCAGGAACAAGGTGATTTCCAACCTCTACTCCCATATCTCCTCTGGCTATCATAATAGAATCTGTCACATCAATTATTTCATCTATATTTTTTACCGCTTCTGGTTTTTCAATTTTAGCAATAATAGGAATATTAGCCCTCATCTGATGAAGTAGAATTTTTACATCTTTTATACACTTAGCGGTTCTTACAAAACTTAGAGCAATATAATCAACACCCTCTCTAAGACCAAACATAAGATCTTCTTTATCCTTATCCGTAAAACTTGGGGCTGATATATTTACATTAGGAAGATTTATCCCCTTATTAGACTTTAAAGTTCCACCAACGATTATTTCTATTTTTAAAACGTCTCTATCTTTTTTTATGGCCTTTGCTTCCATTAGCCCATCATCAAAAAGAACTATTGCTCCAGTATGAGCATCTTTAACTAAGTTTTTATAAACTGTTGGGATAAAACAATCTTTATATTCAGGATAATCTTTTTGAACATCAGAAGATCCTATAACCCACGTCTGCCCTTCTTTAAGCTCTAGGTTTTCATCTAGTTTATCGACTCTAATCTTTGGTCCTTGAAGATCACATAATATTGCCACTTCATAACCAACATTTTTACTTGCAGCTCTAATATTTGAGATTACCTGTCTATGAGAATCATGAGTTCCATGAGACATATTAAGTCTACAAACATTAGCCCCTGCATTAATTAATTTTTCTATTTTTTCAATAGAATTGGTACTTGGACCAATCGTCGTGATGATTTTTGCTCTTCGCATCTCTTAAACTTTTAAACTAGCTATCTAAACGAGACTCTGATTCTACCACTTCAGCAAACTGCTTCATTTCCTGAATTTTGCCTTCATTAATCTCTTCTAGTTTCTTTATTCTATTTTCATATTGTACAATTAAATTTTCTTTTTCAGCTACAGATGAAGCTTTAAGCCTAGCTATTTCTCTTTCGTAACTAATCTTAATTTGATCACGTTCCCTTTTTAAAGCCTCAGTCTTTGTCTTCATTTCCATTTTATGTTCATGGTCTTGCTTTTTTATTTTTATCTTATTTTCAGTTATTAACTTGTTCATCTTTTGATCAGAGTTCAATTTATACTTTCTAAAAGTTTCTCTTAATTGAAGTTCTTTAGATTCATGAATCTTTTTTTCATTTTCAACTTGAGTTTGAAGTTGTTTATTTAAAAGAGCTTCTCTTTGTTTAAATTGATCTTCAAGAACATGTCTTTGATGAGAACTTAGCTCTTCAAGTTTAACGGCTAAATTCTTATTTTGGTTTTCAAGATACCCTTTTTCGACCTCAAAAGTTTCTTGCATTTTAGATATCTTTTTACTGTAGTCATCTTTTATTTTCTTTACCTGAGCGCTATTTTCTTGTCTTATATTTTTTGCAAGTTTATTTTTTTCTATAACATGCTCATCTCTTGCAACCTTAAAGTCTTCTTTTAGCTTATTCTGATTTCTATCAATTGAATCAGCAAATTCTTTTTTTAGGCGGCTAATTTCATTTCTCGACTTCGTTTTAGTATCTGTTAACTCTTCTTGTCCACGAGTTTTATTTTTAGCAATAATTGCCTCTGCCTTTTTCTTATCTTCTTCATTTTTAGTTTGAAAATCAATCTTTTGATTAAGTAATCTATTATTAAAATCTTTTTCTTGAAGTTGCTTGTCAATAGATCTATCTACAGCTTGCTTTCTATAAGTTTGAGCAAACTCTTGATTAGCTTCATCAAACTTCTTTGCATATGCAACTTCTAAGTTTTTCCTTTCATTTAAGATTCTATCCACTTGTTTTTCTTGATTTAATTGTCTTAATTTTTCTTTTTTCTTTTGAATTGCTCCATTATCACTACCAGCTGCAACAGAATTTAATCGGTTTTCTATTTCAAGTTGTCTTACTTTTTTATTATAAGCTTCTTGTTGATTTGAAAATCTTTTTGAAAAACCTCTATTTTGATTTTTAATCTCATCTTTTTGAGCCGATCTAAGTTTATCAATTTGATTTGTAGCTTGTTCTTCCGTTTTTCTTATTTTCTGATCTGTGCTGTCTGTGAGTCTTTTAAAGTTAAGTTCTTGTCTCTGTCTTGAAGCAAGAAGCTCTTCTTGCTGAGTTTTTCTCATTTTATCAACATCAGAAACTACTTTTTCTTTTAAAAAGTTTCTTTTTTCTAACTCTTCTTTTTGAAGAGCATTTAAATCCTCTTCATGTTTTTTAATGAGAGCTCTTTTTTCATCTTGCATTTTTGCATGAATACTATCAGAATCTCCTGTGGCATTCTTTTGAAATTCTCTTACCTCATTTTCTGCTTTACGCTTAACCTCATCAACTCTACTATCATAATTTTTCTTAGAGCTATCTTGAACCTTAGCATGGTGCTCATCTTTTTCAGCAATAGTTCTTCTATATCCTTTTTGAATATCCTCAAGATCTCTTCTAAACTTTTTTAAGTTCTGAGAACGCAAGTTATGAAATTCTTCTTTATTGGCAGCAAGAGCCTCTTTATACTTAGAGTTTTTATCTTGTAGAGCTCTTTTTTGCTCAATATTCATCTGTTCAAAGCGATCTTTATACTCTTGTTCGTTAGCTGTTCTTTGTTTGTCATAAGCCTCTCTTTGAGAAACTTTGCTTTTTTGATGAGTTTCTTTAAGATTATCAACATACTCTTCATGACTTTTATTAGTCTGCCTCATTTTATCGAAGTACTCTTGTCTTTCGCTATTTAATCTATTGGCATAGTCTATAGAGTTCATTCACTTCCTTATATAAGATAATCCTATACTACCTCGTATCATAGTAAATAATACCACTATATAAAAAAAAAAGCCTTGGAGTAAAATTTACCCCAAGGCCATATAAAACTGCAAATATCTGACTTTATTACTTAGCTAATTCTTCATCAATTAAGCCAAAAAAGACTTCATTAGGCTGAACACCATTAATCTGCTTACCATTAACAAAAAATGTCGGTGTCGATTGTACACTAACCTTAGAGCCTTCTTTTATTTCTGCTTCCACTTTTGCTAAATACTTATTACTATCTAAACATTTATCAAATTTTGTTTGATCTAATCCTATTTTCTTAGCAGTCTGCTTTAAATCTTTTTTAGATAGCTTCGACTGATCTGCAAACATTGCATCATGCATATCCCAGAATTTTCTCATACCTTGTTCATTAGCACAAAGAGCAGCTACTGCAGCTGACTTAGCTTGATTATGAAATGGTAGAGGATATTGCTTAAAAACAATTTTAACTTTAGATCCATATTTTTTTTGAATATCTTTTAAAACTTGAGTTGCTCTTGAACAATATGGACATTGAAAATCTGAAAATTCAACAATAGTAACCTTTGCATCCTTATTTCCTTTATAAGGTGAATCACCTACCTGAACATTAAAAACTGGCCTTCTTGGCTTTTCAAAGAAAATTTCAATATTTTTTGATTTTGTTTTCTTAGCAAGCCAGCTATCAACAGCTTTTTTCATTTCACCTTCTTTTAGGTAATTAACAATTTTCTCTCTTAATTGATCATTAACATGCTGAGAAGGAATTTTCCTTTCTTTAATAAACTCGGCTACTTGCTTATTAGAAATTTTAATTGAACTTGTTATATATTTATCTCTATATTGATCATTTGTTAGTCCCTTTTTATTAGGATCAGCATCCATCAATTTTTGAATAATTAAGTTTTGAACTTTTCCAAACTTAATATCAAATTTTTTCATCTCAGCTTCATATAGCTTCGACTCAAGACCTTCATTAAGTTCTTTTTGCGTAATTTCAATATCACCAATTTTAGCAGCAATACCATTACCAACTGCTTTTTTAAATGTGAATGATGGTTTAGTATTGGCCTTAGTACATGCTACAAACATAGTTACAACTAACAAACTAAGTAGTTTTTTCATATAAACTCCTTTTTATATTAAATTCAAAATATTCTAACTTATAAATTAATTCTTGATAAGAGATTTGTTTAACTGAGCAATAAACTCTTGATACACAGCACTACTTTCAAGTAACTCAACATGAGTTCCCTCATCAACAATAGCTCCATTGTTCATAACAAAGATATTATTAGCACCAGTTATTGTTTCAATCCTATGAGCAACTACAATGGTAATAGAATGCTTTTGTATCATAAGCACCAGTTGCCTTAGAGCTTCTTCTAACTCAGAATCTAAGCCCGAAGATATCTCATCAAATAATACAATTGGTCTTGATTGGTAACAGGATCTTAGTGCACTAATTAATTGCTTTTGACCTAAAGATAGATCTTTTGGGTCTATAGCTGTCTGTAAATCGACATTCCAAGTTTTTAAATAAGGAATATTTTCCAATACCTTATTCCAAAACTCTTTAAGCTTATTTTCATCTTCATTACTATCTAGAGAAATATTAAATCCTAATGACTGGCTAAACACATGGGAGTCTTGGCTAATAATACTTACTTGAGACTTATATTCTTCTAAAGTATCAAGTTTGTTATGAGTAATTGTTCTATTTTCAGATACAAGAGAAATATTGAAATCATCAGGGATAATATGTCCTGCTATAATTTTAAGAATTGTTGATTTTCCACAACCACTCATTCCTACAATACCAAAAAGTCCACCTTTAGAAATCTCAAACTTTACATTCTTAATTTCAAAGTCAGATCCATGATATTTAAATGATGGGACATCAAGATTAAATTTATCTAGATCTATTTTTTCAAACTCTCTATCGCTTGTTTTTGGAAAAGTTTCTAGCTCTTTGTTAAATTCATCAATTCTAATTATTCCAGCTCTTGCTCTTTGAATACCAGATATCTTTTGAGCAACTTGTTTAATTGGAGAAATAGATCTTTGTACAAGATCTATAATCGCAGCGATAATAGCAACTTCAACAATATTACTATAAGGAAAGACAAAAACCAAAAGAGCTAAAAGAATAGGAAATAAAGATTCAGCCACAGCAAAAAAGCCAGCATCCCAGATATTAGCCGTTAACTGTTTCTTTAAAAAGTCATCAAATGATTTTAATGATTTTTTACTCGCATAATTTCCATTTGGTGTATAAAAACTAAATCTAAGTCCAGCACTTACATTTGCAAGCATTCTAGACATAATTCCCGTTGCTTTTCTAACATCTAAATAGATAGAGGCCATCTTCTTACTACTCCAAATTAAAAAAGCACATACAAGTACTTCAGCTAAAATGAGAGCAATACCACTAGTGGTATTTAATCTTATAAAACTTACTAAACAAGAAATAATATAAGCAAAATCAATAAAGATCTTAAAGCTTCCACTAGATACAAGCTCAACAACAGCACCTGTATCAGTTAGAATACGAGAGATAATTTCTCCCATTGGATATTCTTTGGATAAATCTTTTTTTGAAAATGTTACTTCTTGAGTATTTAACCAATTAGAAAAAGTAAAAGATCTTATATGTAGTAAAAGATGTTCTATATATTTAGCAATACAAATAGCATAAGTAACATAAACGATATATTCAGCAATAAGTATAAAGCCTAGAAAATAAAGATTTTGATAAAAGTCTTTTTTTGATTCTATGGACACATATAAATCGTTCATAACGATTGGAGTATAGTATCCAAGAACGACAGATAAAAGAATCATCGTAAATACAACGAATATAATTCCTTTTTTATCTTTTAAATATAAGAGCTTAAACCAGCTGCTTTCTAAAATATTCATCTACCTTACTATTGTTATTTAATAATTCTTCAACATTTCCTTGCTCTAAAACTGTCTGTTCTTTATCAAGAAGATATATATAGTCACTATTTCTTACAGTTGATAATCTATGTGAAGACATTAAGAGAGTTTTATTATTGGCCTTTAAGTCCACTTTTAATTCATTTAGGATTTGATCTTCCAAAATAAGATCAACACTTGAAAATGGATCATCCCAAATCAAAATATCAGCATCACTTACTAATGATCTAATAAGAGCAACTCTTTTGGCCTGTCCACCTGATATTTTTTTACCATTTTCACCAATTTCTAGCTCTAAAACCTTTTCAAGAGAGTCCTCAAGAACATCAAGACCAAACATTTTAAGATAGCGATTTGCAAGCTCAATTCTTTTTTGTGTTCGATCAAGTCCTAAGAATATATTTGATGCAAGAGTATCATTATACATAAATGGTTCTTGCTGAATAAATGAATATTTTTTATTTTCATAATGAAGTTTTGTTGCAATTTTTTCTAGTAAATAACTTTTACCAACTCCTGTTTCTCCAATAAGTATTGTCCAACTTGTATCTTTTAAATCAACTTGAATATCATTATCCCAAAGCTTAAGCGCTGAGATCTCATTTTTATCCAAAGGTGTTTTTAAATCTTTTAAAAGTGTTTTTAGACGGCTCCACGATGCATATCCTTGAGAAAATACAATTCCAATCCAGGATAAGGCCATTAAAGGTTCTAATACTAAAAATAGAAAACCCGAGAAAAATATAAGGTCTGAAGACTTCATATCATTTTCATAAACAAATAAAGCAGCCATAATTAAGGAAGCTGCAAAGCCCACTTTGATAAGATTAAATGGTAGAGTTATATAAGCATCAGACTTAAAGAAGTACTTCAGTTCACTTTTACATAATTGCCTAAAGCTTTCTATAATTGAATTTTCTTTTGAAAAGTTTTTAATAGTTTGTTTAGCTTCATAGCTTTCAATCACAAAGTTTTGAACTTCACCATTTTTTTCCATAATGATTTTATTTATAGGAAAAATAAAATACATACTGATCATAAAAATAATCATACTTAAAATAACTGGTATAAAAGCAAAGAGCATATCTGAGTTAAACTCATTAAGCTTTGGAATAAAAACAATAGCTGCAATTATAATATTTCCAACTTGTAATAATGCAAATCCCACAAAACCTCTTAAACGATTTAAATCATTATAAAGTAAATTAAAAACTTCACCTTCAGAGTACTTTTTATAATTTTGAGGGTATGCACTTTCAAGTTTTCCTAATAACTCTATACGCAAGTACTTTTGTTGAACCCTAGCTGGATAGAAAAAAAGCAGACGCGATAAAGTTCTAAAAACAAGAATACTAATCGCAAGAATAAGAAGATAATAAAGGTTAAACTCTCCTAGTTTATCCTCTCCAGCAAGATCAGCTAACTCTTTAGTAAGGCCAGGGATTTCACTTTGAAAATAGTGAAGAAAATATAATGAAGCAATCGCTCCAATATAATAATGAATATACTCCCCAAAATGGAAAATAATCCACTTGATGAATGATCTGTCTAATCTTTTCACGCTAACAATCTATCAACTAAGATAAAAAAAAGCCACTTTATTTAAAGTGGCTTTTTCCTATATTAATTTACTTATTAAGCTTAGAAACTTGGTAAGAATTGAAAACAAATAAGAGCTAATATTGTTGGCAATAGCGCCGATTTTAATAACCCTAAAGGACTAATTCCATCTTTTCCAAAATTTTCTTTTAAAATACCAAAACCAGCTGGGTTTGGAGCATTGGCAATAACAGTTAAACCACCACCAGTAACTGCACCAGCAACTAAGAAGTATTTTTGAGAGTCACTTAATTCAACTAATGAACCAAGGTAAGTTAATGCTGCATTATCAGTAATACCAGTTAAAGCCGTTGATCCTAAAAATAGTGGAATATCACCTAAACTTGAAAGAATTGGCTTTAGCCACCAAGCTTGTAATCCACCAAGAACTACTAGCCCTCCTAGGAAAAAACCAACTAATAAAGATTCTTTTAATTTAACTCTATCTTGAAATTCTTTTGTAACCTCAGTAAATCCTAGGAAAAATAAGAAGATTCCCATAAATACAACCATATGGTGAGCTGTCATAACAACTAATGCTAAAAATACTAAGTGAGTTAAAGTTACCCACCAGCTTGGGTGCATTTTAGTTTTTCTCTCTTCCCTAAGATCAAATTCTCCTAATAATTCTTTAGAAAACATTCCAGCGATAATGATCGTACCAATGATTACAGAAATAGCTGCTTTATAACCAAAAACACCTATCATATGAGACATTCCCCATCCCCATTTTCCAGCAACCATTAAAACTGGAGGAGCTGCAAAGTGAGATAAAGTTCCACCAATAGAAACGTTAACAAATAATAGACCTAAAGTTGCATACTTAAATTTTTGCGACATGCCAGGTCTTGAATAAAAGTTTTTCTGTAGAATTAAAGCAGTAACAGTCATAGCCGCAGGCTCAGTAATAAATGATCCTAATAAAGGTCCAAAAATCAAAGCTGAGATAAAGAAAGACTTTTTCTCTCCAAAAGGAAGAACTCTACTAATTTTAATGATAACTTCTTCAGCTAATTTAATAACAGGTCTAGTTCCGGCCATGGCCATAATAACGAATACAAAACCGGCTTCAGTGAAGTTTGTATTTTCTAGATAGTCGATTGCAAAATGAGATCCTTTCATCGCAATCATTCCAACAACTAGTACAGCTGCCCACATACCAAATACAGCTTCAACTTCTCCAAGAAAGTGTAGTGTATTTTCTTGCATAGACCCTTTAGGGTACTTATGACTTAATTCTTCAAACTTTTTAACTAAAAAAGTATGAACGACAGCAAGTCCAAACAAGACTGTTGCCAAAATCTCAATTCCAGTAGGATTCATCCTTAACTCCTTAACTAAACTATATATAATATTCCAATAGGATTATTTAACCATCGTTACCAATTGATGACACGGGGCACTGTTCCATTTGCTCAATACAAAGCTCAATTTCTTCTTCTGTAGATGGCTGCTTTATCACGTAGGCATTGCCCTCATCATCTTCAGCATAAAACTCTGGAGCTCCATTATAGCAAACATTACAAGCTATACATCCTTCTCCATTATCATCATCAGGATCTGTACAGTAAAACATCCCCTCTACATTCTTTTCGTGCTTCATTTCTTTATTGGCCATTGAAAGATCTCCAATACTATATTTTTTTATCTTACTATTTTTGATATTATACTTGCTTATTTTAGCATAAATAAGGATAAATTGTATATGAAAGATAATGCATTAAACACAGCAAAAAAATGGGCAAAAAATACTTACTTTGATCAAGAAGATAGAGACCTTATTGAACAAATGATTCAACAAAAAAATGAAGAAGTATTAATTGAATCTTTTGGCTCCAACCTAGAGTTTGGTACTGGTGGAATGAGAAGTATTTTGGGACTTGGAACAAATAGAATCAATAAATATAATATTAGAAAGGCTACTCAAGCATTGGCCCTCACTGCTTTAAAACATAATCCTAATCAAAAAGTTGCTGCTATCTCATATGACTGTAGAAATAAATCTTTTGAGTTTGCAAAAGAAGCGGCAAGTGTTTTTGCTGCAAATGGATTTAAAGTTTATATCTACGATGAACTTACTCCTACGCCAATGCTCTCATATGCAATTAGAGAACTGGGAGCAAGTACTGGAGCCATGATTACAGCAAGTCATAATCCTAAAGAGTATAATGGTTATAAGGCTTATTGGAATGATGGAGCACAACTAACTCCTCCCTATGATAATGAAGTCATTAAAAACTTTAATCATATTCAAGAATTTGAAAGTATAAAAACAATTAATTTTAACTCTGCCTTAGAAAAGGGACAAATTTCTTGGATAGGAAAAGAAATAAAAGACAAATTCTATAATCAAATTTTAGAAAAATCTCTTAATCTTGATATGTGTAAAGAGCATGCTCACAAACTCAAAGTTGTCTATACATCTTTACATGGAACTGGTCTTCATGCATGCGTGGATATTTCAAAAAAGATGGGATTTAAAAACTTTGAAACAGTAAAAGAGCAAGAAAACTTTGATAGCTCTTTTTCAACAATAGAATCTACTCCAAATCCGGAAGACCCTATTGCACTAAAACAAGCTGTAAAACAAATGTTAGATAATAACGCTGACATTGCTTATGGAACAGACCCTGACTGTGATAGACTGGGTGTTGTTATAAATAATAACTCAAAAGCACACTTTTTAAATGGAAATCAGATTGCAATATTAATGATTGAGTATCTCTTTAGTCAAAGTAAAGAAAAAGGAGTCCTTCCTTTAAATCCATTAGTTTTAAAAAGTATTGTGACAAGCAATCTTCAAAAAGTTATCGTTGAAAGTTTTGGTGGTACAGTTGTTGATACACTAACTGGTTTTAAATGGATGTCTCAAAAACTTAAGAACTTTGAAGATACTAATAGTGACTATAATTTTATGTATGCTAGTGAAGAGTCTTTTGGATATATGCCCTATCACTTTGTACGAGACAAAGATGCTGTAGCTTCAATTGCTCTAATGAATGAACTATGCCTTTTTTATAAACTTAAAAACAAGAATTTAATAGAAGCGCTAGACGATATCTACGAAAAATATGGTTTTGCTAAAGAAAGCTTGATTGCCAATACTTATACGGGATTAAGTGGAAAAGAAAAGATCAACAATATTATGGAATATTTTAGATCAAACTCTCAAAATATGATAGGAACTCAAAAAGTTATAAGGTTTCGCGATTTTAAAAGCTTAATTGAATACGACTTTCTCGAAAAAACTGAAAAGAAAATTGATATGGTTAGTAGTAATGTCTTAGGCTTTACACTTGAATCAGGAGATGTTTTATTTTTAAGACCTTCAGGAACCGAACCTAAAATTAAATTCTACACACTCGTCAGTTGCAAAGAAGGTTCTCTTACACAGAAAAAAGAATTGGCACAACAAAAGATAGATACTATAGAAACATTTATTCATAAAATCATAAAGGATCTTTAGAATGGTTCAATCAAATAATCTTGCCATTGTTTTAGTTAGTGGTGGTATGGATAGTCTTGCTGTCTTAGCTCATGCAAAAAGTATTCATCAAAAGTTGGCCCTTGTTCACCTAAACTATGGACAAAAAACATCACAAAAAGAAAGATTATGCTTTGATAAAATCTGTGATCATTATGAAGTAGAACATAAATATAGAAAAGTAATTGATATGAACTTTCTATCTCAAATAGGAGGAAGTTCTTTAACTGATGAACAAATTGAAGTTTCTATTTTTAAAGGTGACAGTGATGAAATACCATCAAGTTATGTTCCCTTTAGAAATACACATATTATTGCAATGGCCGTATCATGGGCAGAAGTAATGGGAGCAAATAAAATATATATTGGTGCAAATGAAGAAGACTCTCCAGGATACCCAGACTGTAGACCAAGCTATTATAAGATTTACAATGAACTGATAAAAGAAGGAACTGCAAGCGCCAATATCACAATTGAAACGCCTATTATTCATCTCAAGAAATCTCAAATTATTGAGCTTGCAAATAAGCATAATGCTCCATTAGAGTATACTTGGTCTTGCTATAGTAGATCTGATAAAGCTTGTGGAGTATGTGACTCTTGCGCTCTTAGATTAAGAGGTTTTAAAGAATTAAATATTAAAGATCCAATTGACTATGTTAATAGAAATGAATGAGTAAGAATTTTGTTTAATTATATAACTGAACAAAATCTCCTTCTGTTACAGAACCTCCAGAATGTAAAATGGCAATACTCCCGTCAACTCCAATAAAATCGATTACTTCTAAGGTTCCTTTTACTTCGCCCTTAGTCACACCAATTAAAGCTCCAGACTCAGGGTCATAAACTTCTGTTCCTATTGTAAGAACTTTTAAAATATCACCAACAAAAACACCTGATGCTCTTCCCGCATTGATATAAATTTGCTGTCCAATTATCTTAGCAACCCTTCCCGTCCAATCAAGCTTAGATGCAACTCCTAATAAGGGTGGTACAAATCTTCTTGCTGCGACTCTTATTGAATATCTTAAAATTTCTCTTCTATCTTTAATTTTTTCACTTCTTTGTTCCATAAAGAACTTATTGGCCCTATCTCTAATATCACCATTCATAGTCCCTGTATAAATCTCTTTATTTGCATGAACATCGAATAATCGAACCTCTAATTTTGTAATTGCGTAAGAATCCGTTTTTCTTACAAATCCAATCTCATCTGTTTTTTGTCTTACTCTAGCATCTATAACTCTTCCAAAAAGAATAAGATTTACTCCTGCGACTTTAGCCTTTTTAGCAAGTGTAGCAAGCTTCACACCTCCGCCAGAAAAAATTTGTTTAGAAGAACCAAAAATATGTGCAGACTCATTATCAATCACAAATTGCCTTGTTCTATTAAGCTCATTTTTCATTTCATTTGTCGCTGTTATAGCAAGATCTTCTTTACCGTATGAGGACTCATTAAAAAAGTTTAATACAACAATCTTTTTTCTTATAGGAGCATATCCCATATTCAGAGCTGGTCTTTGATTATATCTAGCAGAAGGTCGAGGCAACTTTCTTGGCCTTGGGGGATTTAATAAAGAACAAGCTTGAGCAATAAAAATAAAAATTAATAAAAAAGGTAAATTTAGTTTATTCATATATAAAATCCAATAAGAGTTATTAGTCTTATTTAAATTTTACACTAAGAGTATCTACCATATCAATTAAGTCAAATTTTTTCCTATCACGAAGTCTATTAAAAACCTCAACTAATTGTTTTTTGTTAGCTGAACAATAGATATCTAAAACATAGCTTAACTGAGTCAAAGACGATGTATTACTTGTCAATCCATACTCATATCCTAGGGATATTAACTGTTTTTCAATTTGTTCAATCTGCTTAATACTTTTATAATTTTCAAATACAACTTTATAACGGCTTAACAATTGCTTGGGTTTATTGAGATAATTCTTTATATCGCCAAACTTACTCATAGGTTGACGGTATATATAATTAGCAACTAAGGAGCTAAATCTATCTTTTGATACATTTGTATAAGTCTTAATCTCCTTATTCGTACTAAAACTAGTAAGTACCTTATTCTGATATATATCCATAAGATATCCAGATATTGTAAAAGCAAAAGTATACTTTTGAAGATCATCATTAAAGTCAATTTTTCTCATATCAACATCTACTTTTAATAATAATGAGTTACTATATTCTTGTGACTTAGTATTCTGAATATCAGAAATTTTTTTGCTTTCGATTTTTAATATATTATCTGTTTTATATTTTTCAAACCAGCTAAGCCAATGAGAATCAACAACAGAAGTAAAATCAGATTCATTAGAAACACCCAATTGAGTAAAATCAAATTTATAATTTGTATAAGATATATCTAAATACAGACTATCATAAGAACTTTTAATTATTTTCTTTACTAGACTAAAATATTTTTTTGTTAAGACTATTTCATCTAGTTTTACATCGACTTTCATTATTCTTAAGTTTGGATTTCTTGGAGAAATTGTTATACTTTTTATGCTATAAGAAGTGATGGTACTGTTTAAAGATAAAAAACTCTTCTTAACTTTAAATTTTAAACTTCTTATTTTATATCTCTTTTCTTCATCATCTAATTTTTGAAAAGATTCTTGCTCTTGTAAATTTTTTACAGATTCTTGTATTCTTTCATCTAGCGATGTTTTGTATTTTTGCCAAAACTCATCAACGCTCAAGCCCTGTTTTTTAAAACCTTTTTTAATTGCATTGATAAATGAGCTATGCAATAAACTTTCTTTAATAAAGGCTTCAGAGTCTTTTTGATGAACAAAAAGACTACCCGTCGCTGACTTTATATCTAAAGCATAAGTAAAATTAAAAAAAAGACAAAATATAAGTATCAATTTCATATATATAGATTAGTCGCTTTTAATTATTTTGGCCATCTACAATAAAACTTACCGAGTTTGAATTTAGTACTTCATTAACTTTTACAGCCATTTGTGGAACAGGGTTAACAAGATAGTTCTCCCCTAAATCCATAGAAACCTCTCCATTTTCAGACTCAAAACATAGTTTTGCAGGAACAGTGCCTCTATAACTTAAAAGTATACTCTTTAATTTAGATAATGAATGATCATGTAGTTTATCCATTTCTATTTGGATTTTTACGGAGCTTACTCTTGTATCCGTTTCATCTTCTACTTTTCTTACTTTATTAACAAAGAAGCTTCTTCTTTCTTCGGATAGCTTTACATAACCTTCAATAACAATAGGATCATCACCTTCTAAGAACTCATGATATTCAGCATAAGATGAAGGAAAAAAGAGACATTCAATTTTTCCCGATAGATCTTCTAATGTCACAAATGCCATCCTATCACCTTTTTTAGTAAGAATAGCTTTTTTTTCCGCTACAATTCCAGCAATAGTTAAATTTCTTCTAGAAGGATCATAAGCTTGTTTACCTCTATTTCTAAAATCAAACTCAGGCTTTTCTACTTTTGGTAATTCATTAATCTCTTTAATCGGCATTGAGATAAGTTCTTTTAAAATATCGCCATACTTTTCTAAAGGATGTCCAGATACATAAATACCAAGTAGCTGTTGTTCGTACGATAATTTTTCTTTATCATCAAAATCAGATGTAGGATTAATGTCTAACATCTTCTCTTTTGGCTCTTCAAAAGCTCCTGCCATATCAAAAAGATTAACCTGTCCTTTTAGTTTTTCCTCTTGTTTTTTAGCAGCATAGTTCATTACTTGCTCTAAGTTTTCTAAAAGAGTTTTTCTATTCATTTTTTCAAAACTATCAAAAGCCCCTACTTTTATTAAAGATTCAACAACTCTTTTATTGATAGACTTCATTGATACTCTTTCACAAAAATCAATAAAGCTTTTAAATGGACCATTTTCCTCTCGCTCTTTTATAATAGCAGCTACTGGAGCTGCTCCAACGTTTTTAATAGCCCCCATTCCAAATCTAATATTCTTTCCAATAACATTAAATAAGAATAGTGATTCATTTACATCAGGAGGTAGAATTTCAATACCAATTTGTCTAGCATCATTAATATATGCTGTAACCTTATCCGTATTGTTCATCTCTGTTCCTAAAAGAGCAGCAAAGAAACAAGCCGGATAATATCTTTTTAAAAAGGCTGTCTGATAGGCAATAACTGCATAGGCAACCGCATGAGATTTATTAAATCCATATTTAGCAAATTCAGCCATAAGATCATAAACTTCAGCAGCTTTTTTAGTATCATAACCACGCTCTTTAGCACCTGCTAAAAAGATTTCTCTATGACGGGCCATTTCTTTTTCTTTCTTTTTACCCATAGCACGTCTAAGCATATCTGCTTCGCCTAGAGAATATCCTCCAACGGTTCTAGCGATATTCATAACCTGCTCTTGGTAAACAATAATCCCGTAAGTATCGTAAAGAACATCTTCTAAACTTTTTTCACCTTCAAAGAAATAATCAACTTCTTTTCTACCGAATTTTCTTTCGATAAATTCATCATGCATTCCTAGTCCCATTGGACCTGGCCTATATAAAGCATTAATGGCAGTAATATCATCTATTGATTCAGGCTTTAATCTAGCACAAAGGTCTTTCATCCCAGAAGACTCTAATTGAAAAACACCTGTTGTTTTTCCTTCTGATATATAATCATAAACATACTTATCTTCCATATCGATGTATTCGATATCAAAATCATCTTTATGATCGCGCTTAACAAAGTTAACAGCATTTTGAATTACAGTTAGAGTTTTAAGTCCAAGAAAGTCGAATTTAACAAGACCAATTTTTTCAGAAAAATCTTTATCAAATTGAACAACTTGCTCTCCTTCTCTTCCTTTATATAAAGGACAATAATTTACAAGAGGATCATTTGTAATAATAACCCCTGCCGCGTGAATAGAAGCATGTCTTAATAAACCTTCTAGTCTTTTTGAAATTTGAAGAATTCTTCTTATTTTTGGATCTCGCTCTTCAAGATCGCTAAGCCTTGGCTCCATTTCAATAGCTTTTTTAAGAGTAATACCTAGCTCATCTGGAATAAGCTTTGCTAGGGCATCAGCTTCAGCGTATGGAAGAGCAAATACTCTTGATACATCTCTAATAACAGCTTTTGCTTGGAGTTTTCCAAAAGTAATAATTTGTCCAACTTTATCAATACCGTATTTTTGTGTTACATACTCAATAACTTCAGGTCTTCTATCCTGACAAAAATCGATATCAAAATCTGGCATTGAGATACGTTCTAAGTTGATAAACCTTTCAAATAGAAGATTATATGGAATAGGATTAATATTTGTAATATCTAATGCATAAGCTACTAATGAACCAGCCCCTGATCCCCTACCAGGACCAACTGGTATACCATTATCTTTAGTCCATTGAATAAAGTCAGATACAATACAGAAATACCCGGGAAATCCCATTTGTAAAATAGTATCTAATTCGACTTGTAATCTATCATAATAAACTTGTTTAAGTTCAGTTTCCCAATTATCAAGTTCTACAATTTTTTTAAAGTGAGGACCTTTAAATCTTCGCTCTAACCCTTCACGGCTTTCTCTGATAAAAAATTCTTGTGTATTTTCACCCGTTTCAATAAACCTATCAAAGTCAGGAAGATGATAAACCTGAGATCCATCTTCTTTTTGCCAAGTAATTTCAACATTACATTTATCAGCAATTTCTAATGTATGATCACAAGCTTGAGGTAAGTCTTTAAAAGCTTCTCTCATCTCAGCAGGAGACTTTAAATAAAACTCATCCGTTGTAAGCTTCATTCTTTTTTCATCTAAGAACGTCTTTCCCGTTTGAATACATAAAAGTACTTCTTGAGCCGCTGAATCTTCTCTTGTTAAATAATGAGAGTCATTAGTAGCAACTAGTTTTATATTGTGAATTTTAGAGTATTCAATAATTTTATCATAAACCTTTTCTTCTTCTAGGCCATGTCTTTGAATCTCTAAATAAAAATCATCTTCAAAAATATCTTTTAATTTTTGTATCGCTTGATGAGCTTTATCATCTTGATTAGTAAAAAAATTAAAGGCAGCTTCCCCTTTTAAACAAGCTGTTGTTGCAATTAATCCTTCACTATGTTCTTTTAAAAGTTCAAGATCAATTCTTGGCTTATAGTAAAATCCTTCTAAGTATGCTTTTGACAAAAGCTTACATAAGTTTTTATAACCAGTATTATTTTTACAAAGTAAAACAAGGTGATGAATTTGATGCTTACCTTCCACTTCATCTTGAGATTCAATTGTCTTTGTATTTTTTGGAGCTCTTCTGTCGAATCTTGATCCAGGAGTAAAATAAACCTCTGATCCTAAAATGGGTTTAATTCCATTTTGGATGGCCTTAGTATAAAAATCAATGGCACCAAACATATTTCCATGATCTGTCATGGCAACTGCTTTAGATCCATTTGCTTTTAATTCTTCAAATAAGTCATCCAGCCTTATGGCACCATCCAGTAATGAGTACTGAGTATGTAAATGCAGATGAACAAAACCGTCGTCTTGGTCATCCTTAACTTTAAAGTCAGGGTATAAAAAAGGATTTTTCATGTGTGTATGGCCTCTCTATAGTATAGTATTTAATATGCCAAAAGAGCCTTATTTTGTAAAAGAAAAGGGCTTTTCACACACTGCAAAAAGCCCTTTTTGGAATAGAATTTCAAATGGTTATATTTATGCTGCCATAGGCCCAAAGTCTAAAGAATCATAAATTTCTGGACAGATCTCAAATACTAAATCAAGCCAATCATTTTCAGATAAACCAATATTCACAGCATGATTATGAATAGAAACTAACCTTTTATTTAAAAGCTCTATATCTAAAAATGTTGAATGTTCACCATGACATTCTGTTATAATCATTTTTACATCATCTCTAAACTGTCTTCTTAGAGACTCTTTAAAATTATCAGGATCTAACATACGTTCCTCTCTTATCCAAACTACAAAACATCTTGCAGTATTATTAACTTTTATAAGTAGCTTTATTATAAGTTCTAATAAGTTTTTTTCTAAGAATATTTTTTCTACATGAATTTATAATAACTTAAGTCATACTATAAATAGAAAAAATGAAGTGGATTAAATAAAAAATGTAAAAACGCCACACTTAGGTGGCGTTTTTTTTAATTAGTATTCAGTACCGCTAACTGTTGTAGCTAACGGAGTTTCAAGATACTTTCTAGCTGCTTTTGCCGGGTAAACTGAAGTCTCATCTTGGTTTTCGTATTCATACATTACGTAGAATGGATTATTACCTTTAATCCTATAACCAGGCGCCATTCTAGATAAGCTAAATTGTGAAGCTAGAACCTTTGCTTTTCCTGGAAAGTTTCCATTAGCATTACATGTTGTACTATAAACAACAGATTCTGTTTCATCATATACATCAATACTAGTAGCAGCATACGGACATGCAATAACTATATATTCTGAATTTGTAGGTATAATATAATCTCTACCAAGACTATCTAGTCCCATAAAAGCAGCTGATTCCGACCCATCTCTATCTGCTTGAGAAGTACCAAAAATAGGATTATTTGAAACAATATTAACAGAAGGCGCAATACCTTGAGCATAGTTGCCATCAGAAATATTAATTCTTTGTCCATCATTACAAGCATAAGTATCTTGAGCTCTAATAGAATTTGATGATCTATAAACAGTAAAACTTGTAGAGTTTTGCGTACAGCTTACGTATCCTTGTGATGATGGTACACCAAATAATCTTGTTGAAGCTTGCGGTTGAACATTACCATCTAGATTACTGTTTCCATAATAATAAGGTATAACAGGAAGTGTACTAGAACCAACAAAAACTATAGAACCTGTATTTTGATTCCCAGAATTATTTGGATCAACATCAGCACTGTATGCAAACCCCCCTGCAGGAACAGTTATAGTTGTTACTCCTCCAGGAAAAGCATTACCATTTGCATAAAAAGCATTAATCGTAACATCTGCGTCTGTAGTATTTGGATTATAAAATCTATATCTATCCGTATTATGTCTAGAAACTGGGTAGCCAAATTCGGTTACAGCTTCACTAAGTGGAACAATTGCTTCATAAGCAGGATTATCATCTAAAACCCTTCCTGAAATTGGCCCTTTTGCTGTAATAACTGCCTGCTCTACGCTAGCAAAAGAAAATAAATCTCCCTCATCAAGAGATTGAGTTCCTGAACTTGATGTTGAAATCGTTACCGAATTAGAATCTACATAAGAGGCAACACTTAGTGTTTTATTCGTCTGATGTCCTTGCATTTCAACATATAAATCTTGCTCTGTTGCATAACTAAATGTTGCCGCCTTATCTTGTCCATCAGTAAGGTTAACTGTTCCATACTTCATAACAATTGTTGAAGTTGCTGTTGCTGGAATCTTCACCCATATTCTCGTCTCATCAGTTGCATCATGATACTCAATCCAATAATCAAGCGCCACATCAGCTGTTGTAAAAAACCTTAAATCAGATAAATCAGACTGAGCATTAGCATAAGTAAAGTTTCCACTATTTAATGTCACCATCACATGTGAATCAGCAACACTTGTAGCTGGAGCAATTGTAACATCTCTTCTATAATTAAAGTTCGCTCTCCATCTTGCTGATGTTGCACCAACAGTTCCTGAAGTTCTTCCTGTAATATCAATAGTTCTAATTGAAGTATAATAATTTGTATTATCAGTTAATGTTAATCCTGTAAGCTTAGCACTTAATACATTTCCTACATCTGTCCATCCCACAACATTTCCAACTTCTCCAGCTTCTAAAGTTCCACTAGAATCGGCATCCCAACCAATGGCCATTTCATAACTTGCAATACCACAAGCATCAGATCCTGCCGTCCACGTGATTGTTGCAGATGCTGTATTAGTTGCATCAAAAGTTGTTGCTGTTACTGTTGGATTTGTTGGATCAATACTATCGTATAAGAATCCTCCTGCATTTGCGATCGTAGGAGATGTATTATCCGCTTCATCATGAACTCTTACAACTGGATAGTAAAGAGGAGATCCTCCACTACACTGAGTCCAGTCAGGAGCTACACCTGTAAAAGTATGAGTTGCAACATTTCCAACATCTGTAAAGCTGATAATATTATCAGCACCAGCTGCTGTACCGATTCCAACTTCAATATGATCAATATTATCATCTGGTCCACTTGGATTTGTCCAACTTATTGCTGGAGATGCTGAACCAATTGCTGTATTTTGCGTGCTTAGTACACCAGCAGTACCAATGATTAATCCTGTAATTGATCCAGGATCAACAGTATCAACTTTTACATTGGCCATATTAGGTGAAGAAAAAGTTATTAATGCATTATTAATTGCATCATTTTTCTTTTTAATCGTACCACCATTTAAATCAATTGAAGTTGAGCTAAATTGAATACCATCTAAATCTTGGTCTGCCGGAGCTGAACCATTTTGAGTTACATATTCAAAAGTTAAAGCCGAAGTTGTATGTCCAGAAACATAAGTTGCATACTTAGTCTCTCCTCCCATATTAATAACTAATCTAGGAGTCCCTGTTACATCTACATCTTCAGTAAATGTTGCAACAAATGACATAGTCTGACCAACTTTGTACCATCCATCCGCAGGAGCTGCCATATTTGAAATTGCAGGTAATACAACATCCGCATAATCAATCTTAATATCTGATTTTGTTTCGTTAACAGTTAAATCAGCTCTTGCACTTGTTACAGCTGTATCATTAAAATCAACTGTTACGTTTGAAATATCATCAGCATCTTCGTGATCACCGTTAGCCGCCGCTCCACTTAGTGCTAATGTTAATGTTGTATTTGATATTTTAGTTAATGTCGCAGTATAAGCTACCGGAACATTTGTAATCGTAACTTTTGAATCAGCAACAAAGTCTGATGAGTTAGCACCAGTAAATTCTCCATTAGTAATAGAGATATTAATCGTATTACCAATCGAACCATCATTTAAAGCAGCTTCTGAAAAAGTATCCGTGGAATAACTAATTACCGCTTGATCAGTATAGTTAATTGCAAAAGTTAAGTTTTGATAATTCACTATTCCTGCAGCATTCCCTGTTGTAAATGCAGAGTCTAAAAATTCAATTCCAAAATTCGTTACGTTATTAGCTGCTTCATGAGCTGAAGCAGATCCAGTAAAACTTAAAGTTAAATTATTGGCATCAACTCTTGTTAATACAACTGTGAGACCAGCTGGCTTATTTGTAATAGTCACATGACTTTCAGTAACAAAGTCAGTTCCGGCAACAAATGATGTACCTGTTAATGAAATATTAACTGTTTCAGTGATTGAACCATCATTAGCAATATTTTCAGATACCGAGCTAGCTGCATAAGAAATTGAATATGCATCCGCATAATCGATGATGATATCATTCTTTAAATAACCTGTTACATTTGCAGCAACAGTATTATTTGTAAAAGCTGAAGCTACAAATTCAACTGTTAAATTTGAAATATCATTTATATTTTCATGATTCGTTCCACTTCCAGTTAAAGCAAGTCTAACAGTTGTAGCATCAATTTTTGTTAATGTTGCCGTATGTCCAGCAGGTACATTTGAAATATTTGCTTTTGTTCCAGCAAAGTTATCACTAACTGATCCAGTAAATGTATCTGAAGCTAAAGTAATATCAATTGTATTTGGTAATGTACCATCATTACTTGTATCTTCTACAAATGTTGCTGAAGCATAAGATAATGAAGCAGGATCAACATAGTCAATATTGAAGTCAGATTTAGTACTACCAGTAACTCCATCCGATTCACCGCTAATAAATGCTGAATCATTAAAAATAATCTCTAAGTTAGAAATATCATCTGCATTTGCATGACTTGTTGCTGCACTTGTAAAAGATATTGAAACTTGTGTACTAGAATCTCTTACAACATTTGCTGCTAAACCTAAAGGTATATTATTAATTGTTACAAAACCATTTGTAATCATATCAATAGCTGGAGTATTAAACCCTGTTCCTGCAATAGTCGCTGTTATTGTAGTTGCTATTGCACCATCATTTGAGGCTGCTTCAGAAAAAGTTCCTCCACTAAACGAAAGAACGTAAGGATCAATATAATTTATAGCAATAGAACTATTTGTTGAATTCGTAATATTTGAAGCTGCAACATTTGCAAAAGCAGCATCTAAAAATGTTACTGTCAGATTTGCAATATCATCAGTTGATGCGTGAGCGCTTGCCGCCCCAGTAAAGTCAATTTGAATCTGAGTCGCTGAGTTTCTAGTTGCTGTATAACCTAATCCCGCAGGAAGATTTGTTACAGTAACTTTTGAAGTATCAAAAGCTCCAGTTGCAAAAGTTTCACCAGTTAGATCAATAACTAATGCTGTTGTTATTTCACCAATATTTTTAACATCTTCAGGTAATGCTGTATGAGAATAAGCAAGACTTGGTTTATTATCAAAGTTTATAGACATTCCTGTCTTATTACTATCAGTTACCCCTGCCGCTGCTCCCGATGTAAAAGCTCCATCTAATAAAGAAACTGCCAAGTTCGAAATACTATGAGTCGCTTCATGGTTAGTTGCTGTTCCAGTAAATGATAAAGCTAACTGAGTTGCTGAATTTCTTGTGACAACAGCTGTTAAACCTGCTGGTACATTGGATACAGTCGCTTTAGCGGGTACAAAATTATCTCCATTAGTTCCCGTAAATGTCGTCCCAGTTAAATCAAGAGTTAAAGTTGCAGCTATCGCGCCATCATTTGTTATTGCTTCAGCTAAAGCTGTTGCTGAATATGCAATAGCAAATGGGTCCGCATAGTCTACAGCTACATCTGTTTTACTATAATTTGTCACAAGTGTCGCATTTGAGTTAAAGCTAAACGCACTAGCCGCTAATACAACACTAATATTAGATACATCATCACTATTTGCATGGTTAGTCGCACTTCCATTTAATGATAATGTTAATGTCGTATCACTAGCTCTTACTAACGTTGCCGTTAATCCAGCTGGTACATTTGATACTGTTGCATTTCCATTACCTGCAAAGTTATCACCATTAGTTCCAGTAAAGATGTCATCTGTTAAGGTTAAAGTTATTGTATTTCCAATAGCACCTACATTTGTTCCCGACTCACTAAATGTACCACTATCATAAGCAATACTAGCTAAATTTCTAAAATCAATTGCTATATCATTTTTAGTTGAATTATCAACTCCAGCAGCTGCTCCACTAGCAAATGCACCATCAGCAAAAACAATTGTTATATTAGAAACATCTTGTGCATCCGCATGAGAAGATGCTGTTCCAGTAAAACTTAATGTTAATTGACTATTACTATTTTTTGTTAATACAGGTGTTAAACCTGTTGGATGATTTGAAATAGTAGCCTTTGTACCAGCAAAATTATCACCATTCGTTCCCGTAAATGTTGTACCTGTTAAGTTAATTGTAATTGTTTCGCTTACAGCCCCATCATTTGAACTTGCTTCATTTAATGAACTTGTGGAGTAACTTAATACATATGGATCTTCAAAATCTACAGTAACACCAGTTAACTGATAATTTGTTACATTTGTTGCTGTATTATTATTTGTAAATAAAGAGGACTGGGATACAAACTCTAAATTAGATATATCGTGAGCATTAGCATGATTTGTTGCATTTGATGTTAAACTAATTACAATTTGAGTCGAATTAATTTTTTGTCCTACAGCAGTTAATCCAGCTGGTAAATTATTTACAACAATATCACCATTTCCAATTGGATCACTATTAATTGCTCCAGTAAAAGTATCATTAACAATATCTAAAGTTATTGTATTTCCAATTGAACCATCATTTAAATTTGATTCAGTAAATGTACTTGCTGACCAACTTAAAGTTGCAGGAGGTAAATAATCAATTGTAAAGTCTGACTTTGTAGTATTATTAACACCTGCAGCTGCTCCACTTGTAAAAGCAGCATCTAGAAGATTTATTGTAAAATTTGATACATCATCACCATCAGCATGAGCTGTTGCTGTTCCAGTAAAACTTAATCTTAGAGTCGAATCATTAACTTTAGTTACAACAAAAGTTAACCCAGCAGGAAGATTTGCAATTGTATACTGAGTTGAAGCAGCGTATGTACTAGCATTAGCTCCAGTAAAAGTTGTTCCTGTTAGTGTGATATCAACAGTTGAATCTACAGCTCCATCATTAGTTAAAGCTTCAGTAAATCCAGCTGCTGAGTATGCTAAAGTATATGGATCTTTGTAGCTTAAAGCGACATCGGATTTGGAAGCTTCTGTAATGTTTGTAGCAGCAACATTTGTAAATGCTCCATTTTGAAAAGCTAATCCAATATTTGAAACATTATTTGCAATTGTATGAGCTGAAGCATTTCCAGTAAATGTTAATCTTACAACAGTAGCACTAATTCTTTCAATTCTTGCAGTTAAACCAGCTGGAATGTTTGAATAAGTTACTTCAGTAGCTGTATAAACATCACCATTATTTCCAGTGAATGTATCTCCCGTTAATGTAATATCAATCTGCCCTGCAATACCACCAGTGTTAGCATTAGCCTCTAATAATGTAGAACCTGAATACGCTAAAGATGGTTGATCATTAAAGTCTATAGCAACATCTGTTTTGGTAGAATTTGTAACCCCTGCAGCTGCACCTGTATCAAAAGCTGTATCAGCAAATACATATGTAAGGGTAGAGATATCATTACTATTTAGGTTATTTGTTGCAGCACCTGTAAGAGTTAATGTGATTTGAGTTGCACTATCTCTTGTAGCTACAGCAGTTAATCCGGCAGGGACATTTGTTACAGCAACTTTCCCACCTGCTACAAAATCATCAGTATTAACACCAGTAAAGTTTGCTCCACCAGATAAAGTTAATACAATAGAGTTTCCGATACTACCATTGTTAGCAGCAGCCTCTGTGAATATTCCTCCACCATAACTTAATAAGTATGGATCAATATAATCTAAATTAATATCTGTCTTTGAATAATTTGCAACTGTTGTTGCATCAGTGTTAAAGTCAAATGCATTAGCTGTAAAAGTAACCCCAACAGTCGATAGGTCATTTGCATTAGCATGAGCTGCCGCCGAACCTGTTAAAGCAATATCAACAGTTGTGCTTGAAGTTTTTGTTATTGTACCTGTTAGGCCTGCTGGAAGGCCAGAGAAACTTGCCTTACTAGTTGATACATAGTTTTCACCATTTAACCCACTAAATGTATCATTTGTCATTGTAATAGTAATTATATTAGAAAGTGTTCCGATATTTGATGCATCCTCTGTAAACGTTCCACTTGAGTACGAAAGGCTTGCATTATCAAAGAAAGTGACGGTGTAATCTGCTTTCGAACTATCTGTTACACCGGCAGCTGCATTAGATACGAAAGCTGCATCTAAAAGATTTAATGTTAAATTTGTTATATTATTAGCAGCCGCATGAGAAGATGCTGTTCCAGTAAATGATAACCTTAACTTAGTACTGTTGATCTTTGTCACAACAGCAGTTAAACCAGCTGGAACATTTGCAACTGTATATTGAGTTGAAGCTACATAAGCCACGCCATTTGTACCTGTAAAACTCGTTCCAGTTAAATCAATATCAATCGTATCTGTAATAGATCCATTATTTGCTCCATCTTCAGATACTCCACCAGCTGAATATGCGATTGAGTATGGATCCATAAAATCAATTGTAAAGTCAGCCTTTGTTGTATCATTAACTCCAGAAGCATTACCACTTGTGAAAGCAGCATTTAAAAAGTTAATTGTAAAATTAGAAATATCATTTACATTAGCATGAGCTGTTGCATTTGCAGTTAAACTAATTTGAACAACGGTATCAGAAACCTTTTGAACTTGAACTCCAAGACCAGCAGGAAGATTTGCAACTGAATACTCAGCTCCATTCGTATAGTTAACTCCATTTGTACCTGTAAAAGTCGTACCTGCAACTGTTACATTTACCGTCGTATCAATAGCACCAGTATTTGCAACTGATTCTGTAAAAATACTTCCAGAGTAAGCTAAAGTATATGGGTCTCTGTAGTTAAGAGCAAAATCTGACTTAGAGTTGTTGCTTACATTAGAAGCTAAAACTGTATTAAATGCTGCATTGTTAAACTGAATTCCAATATTAACGACACTATTGGATGATGCATGTGATGTTGCTGTACCTGTAAAACTAACACGTACTAAAGTAGCACTTATTTTTTGTACTGCCATAGTAAGACCAGCAGGTATATTGCTTGCACTAAATTCACTTCCAGATGAGTAAAAAGCTCCATCTGTTCCCGTAAAAGTTGCATTTGTTAATGTTATATCAATAGTATCAGTTACCCCACCAATATTTGCAGCTGATTCTTGAAATACATTTCCACCATAAGCTAAAGATGGTTGATCATTAAAATCTAAAATAATATCATTTTTAGATGAATTATCTACACCTGCCGATGCTCCAGTTGAAAAAGCTGTATCAGAAAATACAATTCCAAAATTAGAAATATCATTTGAATTAGCATGAACAGATGCATTTCCCGTTAATGATAATGTTACTTGTGTATTTGAATCTTTAGTTACAACAGCTGTTAAACCCGTTGGAAGATTTGATACAGTCGCTTTACCTGCAGCAATAAAGTTATCACCATTTGTACCAGTAAACTGTGTCGAACCTGACAATGTTATAACAATATTGTTTCCAATACTACCATCATTTGCCGCAGCCTCACTCATTGTTGATATATCGTAAGCAAGAGAGTACTGATCAATAAAGTCGATAGCAAGGTCAGTTTTATTATAATTAGCAACCGTAGTTGCATCCGTATTAAAAGTAAATGCACTTGCAGCAAATGTTAAACCTAAATTAGAAATATCATCTACATTTAAATGAGATGTTGCATTTCCAGATAAAGTAATAGCAATATTATTAGCATCTACTTTTGTAGCAACGACAGTCAATCCACTAGGAACATTTGACGCCGAAATTTTTCCTGTTGAAATAAAATTTTCGCCATTGACTCCAGTGAAAGTATCATTTGCAAGAGTAATCGTTGCCGTCGTATCAATAGAACCAATATTTGTTGCTGCTTCATTAAATGTTGCCGTATCATAAGCTAGAGTTGCACCAGAAATAAAATCAACAAAAAAGTCTGACTTTGATGAGTTTGTTACACCTGCTGCCGCTCCACTCGTAAAAGCAGCATTATTTAAACTAATCGTAAAGTTTGCAATATCATTTACATTCTCATGAGATGTTGCATTTCCAGTAAAGAAAACTGTCAACTTCGTACTACTTGCTTTAAATACAACTGCTGTTAAACCAGCTGGTACATTTGCAACAGTATATTGAGTTCCACTTGTATAATTCGATCCATTTGTTCCTGTAAATGTTGTTCCCGTTAAATCAATATCAACTGTCGTTCCAACAGCACCATTATTTGAACTCGATTCTTGAAAACCTGGTAAGGAGTAAGCTATCGTATACGGATCAGAAAAATTTACTGCAAAATCAATTTTTGTACTGTTACTTACTCCTGCTGAAGCTCCGCTTGAAAAAGCTGAATCTTCCAAAGAAATACCAAAATTTGTAATTGAGTTTCCAAGACCATGAGATGTGGCTGTTCCACTAAAAGTTAATGCAACTGTTGTGCTGTTAACTTTAGTAAGAACAGGTGTCAATCCAGCCGGAATATTAAAGAAATTAACATCAACACCATTTGTATAAGTATCACCGTTATTTTTTGTAAATGTTGTTCCTAAAACAGTGATATTAATTGATGTATCAATACCACCAACATTTGCAACATTTTCTGTAAATGTTGCTCCCCCATATCCAATTGAGTAAGGATTAATAAAATTAACTGCATAATCTGTCTTAGAAGTTCCCGTAACATTTGCAGCTAGCACAGTATTAAAAGCCGCATTATTAAATTGCACTCCAAAATTAGAAATTGAATCTGCCGCTCCATGAGATGTAGCTGACCCAGTAAATGAAAATCTCACTGTTGTTGCATCAATTTTTTGGGCACTTGCCGCTAGTCCAGCTGGAACATTAGAAAATGTTACTTGAGTTCCAGGAGTATAAATATCTCCATCAGTTCCGGAAAAAGTGGCATTTGTTAAAGTTACATCTAAAGTTGTACTTACTCCCCCTGTATTTGCCACAGCTTCAGCAAAACTTCCAGATGCATAAGTTAAGAATGGCTGATCATCAAAGTCTACAGATAAATCAGATCTAGAATATCCAGTAACCCCTGCTGACTTTCCACTTGTAAAAGCTGAGTCTGCAAAAATAACAGTTAAGTTTGATATATCATGTGAATTTAAATTTGAAGTAGCATTACCTGTAAATGATAATTGTACTTGCGTGTTACTAGTTCTTGTCACTACAGCTGTAAGGCCACTTGGAACATTTGAAACAGTGACTTTTCCACCAGCAACAAAATCATCTCCATTTGTTCCCGTATAAGTTGTTCCTGTTAAATCAATATCTAATGTATCAGAAATAGAGCCATCATTAGCAGCGCTTTCTGATACACTTGTCCCACTATAGGCAATCGAATATGCATCTAAGAAGTCAATTGAAAAGTCTGATTTACTTGAACCTGTTACTGATCCAGGGTTTGAATTAAAAGCAAAAGCAGACCCAGCAAAAGCTAATGTTAAGTTTGATATATCATGAGCATTTTCATGAGCAACAGCATTAGAAGTTAAAGAAAAACTAAGTGTTGTTGCATCAACTTTAGTAACAGTTGGAATTAATCCCACAGGTACATTCGTTGCCGAAACTTTTCCTGTCGAAATAAAGTTCTCTCCATCTGGACCATTAAATGTATCATTTGCAAGAGTTATATTGATCGAATTGCCTATTGCCCCAATATTTGAAATCGCTTCATTAAAAGCACTTGCAGTATAAGAAACAATAGCTGTATCATTAAAAGTTATAGATAAATCTGATTTTGTTGAGTTCGTAACTCCACCAGCAGCCCCTGATTGAAATGCCGTATTTGCAAATACAACTTCTAGATTAGCAATACTATCTGAAGCTTCATGGCTTGTTGCATTTCCAGTTATTGAAACCTCTGCTAATGAAGTACTTAATTTCGTTACACTTGCAGTTAGTCCTGCTGGCAAATTATTAACTGTTGCCTTACCACTAACAACATAATCTTCACCAATAGATCCAGCATATAATGTTCCAGATAATGTAATTGATAGTGAATTTGCAATTGATCCATCATTTAAAGATGATTCACTTAATGCAGTTGAAGCATAACTTATTTGATATGGATCTAAAAAGTCTATACCTAAACTATTAAATGAGAAGTTTACAACTTGTGCTGCATTTCCACCAACAAATGCCGAGTTAGCAAAAACAACACTAATTCCAGATGCCATATCATCAGCATCATCATTATTTGTAGCATTTCCAGTAAATGTTAAGTTAACTTGGTTTGCTGAAGCATATGTTACTACTGGAGTAAGTCCAGCAGGATGTCCACTTACAGTAACTTTTGATGCCGTTACAAAATTTTCTCCTAAAGTACCATCAAAAGTTTTATTAGCGGCAAAGATTGAAACAGATGTTGTCGTTCCACCAATATTGGGAGTACTCTCGTTAAATGTTAACGGAGAATAACTTAAACTTGGCGGATCATCCCAACTAAATGTTAGTCCTGTAAAGTTATTTGGAGTTACACCGCCCGCATTACCACTACTAAATGCTCCAGCTAAGAATGTAATGTCTGTATTATTTGAATTATTTACAACAGCATGGCTTGTTGCTGTTCCACTAAAACTTAATGATACATTATTTGTATCAATTTTTGTAACCACAGCTGTTAATCCAGCAGGTATATTTGCCAATGTCACATCACCATCAGCAACCAAGTCTCTACCATTGGCACCAGCAAATGTTGTCCCAACAAGAGTATATGTGATTGTATCTGTAATAGAACCATCATTGGCCCCACCTTCATTAAACCCAGTACCATTTGCTGATAAAGTATATGGAGGTAAAAAATCTATTGATAAATTCGAAGGATTATATCCAACAACATCAGCAGCCAATGCTCCACTTATTAAAGCTGAGTCTTGTAACGTAAATGAAAGGTTTCCAACATCATTTGCATTTGCATGAGATGTTGCCGCTCCAGAAAAAGAAAACTCTAGTTCTGTATTTGAATTTCTTGTTACGACTGCCGTTAATCCAGCTGGAAGATTTGCTATAGCTACTTTACCACTAAGTACAAAGTCATCGCCATTTGTACCAGAAAACTGATGTCCCGTTAGAGTTATTGTCATTGTTTGTGTTATAGTACCTACGTTCTGCACATTCTCATCGACACTTAACGTATCAAAAGATATGGAATAAGGATCAATATAATCAATTATAAAATCTGACTTAGTACTTCCTACAACTCCAGAAGCATCACCAGAAGCAAATGCAGAACTTTGGAAAGCTAAGGTTAAATTTGCAATGTCATTTGTATTAGCATGATTTGTTGCATTCCCAGTTATGGCCAAATTCACTTGATTTGCACTTACCTTAGTTACTGTTGCGGTTAATCCAGCTGGAAGATTTGAAACAATAACCTTACCATTACTAACAAAATTATCTCCATTACTTCCAGTAAAAGTTGTTCCTGTTAATGAAATTGTTGATGATCCAGATAATAACCCTGTATTGGCTGCCGTTTCAGAAAAAGTTGAACCAGAGTAACTAATTGTATAAGGATCTAAATAAGTGATCGTAATATCATTCTTTATTGCATTTGTGATATTTGCTGTATTTGTATTAAAGTTAAATGCTCCTGGCAAAAAGTTTAAAGAAAGATTACTAATACTATCTGAGTTTGCATGCGCT
>JAOARC010000038.1 GCA_025210745.1 Bacteriovoracaceae bacterium | reverse complement strand
GTATGTTATATCAAAGCCGACAATAACGTTAGAGGATTTTGATGGTGTATTTGTTAATCTGACAGAAGAAGCAGTGTGTAGTGATTCAGGACTTGAACTTAGAGAAAGTGCAGTAGTTGCTAGGGATGCACAAGAAAATGCTGAGGTTTCAGTTGAAGATATGGACTTAGTTGATGAGTTGTTAAGTGATATGAAGTTGAATGTAATCCTTAATTTAAATAAGAGAAGAAACCTTGTTATGAACTATAAAATGGGGAAAGTTATGACAGCTAAAGTAGAGTGTTCTAGGTAATACAAGTCGCAGAGGGTGTTTTTTTACACCCTTTTAAACTCCTCTTCTATAGATTCTTAGGACTCTTTGTTGTTTTCTTCGTTTTTATCTGATAAGCCCTTTTTAAAATTGGTAATCGCAGAACCCATTGATCTACCTAGTGCAGGAAGTTTCTTTCCACCAAAAAGTAAAACGATGATAAAAGCGATAACGATTAATTCAGTTGTTCCTAATCCAAACATAAAATTTCCTTAGTATACTCTTGATAGACTCATTGTGTACTTTCCTGGTGCGTAGTTCATGAATCTATTTTCTTTTAATTTTTTAAACTTTGCTGTGGCGTTACTCTTAGAGCAAAATGGATATATAGTAATTCCACCTCTTGGAGTAAATTCACCAATAACTTCAATATATTTTGGCTTCATAAGCTTGTAAAGATCATCACAGATCTTTTGAATACAGTCTTCATGAAAATCCCCATGGTTTCTAAAGCTAAATAAATAAAGCTTTAAAGACTTACTCTCTACCATTTCTTTGTCTGCAATATAGTTAATGAATACTCTTGCAAAGTCTGGCTGATTAGTTTTTGGGCATAATGAAGTGAACTCAGTACATACAAACGTAGTCCAAGCCTCACTTTTTGGGTTTTTATTAGGAAACTTTTCTAAAACTGCTGGATTGTACTCCATTTTGTATTCAGTCTCATTATTTCCTAAAAGAGTTACCCCTTTAAGTTCTTTATTTGATCTTGCTTTACTTTTACCTGTACGTGCCATGGTTATTCTTCTCAATTGGTCATTTTTATAATAAATTGCTTATATTACAATGATTTAGAAAAAGAAACCTAGAAATAGGAAATAGGGTATTTTTTATGGGTAAGACAAAGGTTGTATTAGGCCAATTGGGCTCTCCAAAGTCTACAAGCACTAAAGATGTGAGAAGTTATTTAAAGGAGTTCTTGGGAGATCCTAGAGTTGTGGATGCGCCGCGTCTTTTGTGGTGGATAATCTTAAATCTATTTGTTCTACCATTTAGACCTAAAAAAAGTGCTCAGGCCTATTCAAGAATATACAACGGAAAATCATTTCCATTAGTTGATATTACTAATGACTTTGGCTGTGAAGTAGCAGCTCATGTGGATTCAAATATCGAAATTAATAGCGGATTTCTATTAAGTTATCCAAGAGTAGATGATCTTCTTGATTCATGGGAAGCTGAAGATTTTGATGATAGAGCTAATGAGCTTGTGGTTATTCCCCAGTTTCCTCAGTTTTCTGAATCAACAGTAGCAAGTGTATTTGATGTAGTAGGAAAAGCATTTAGTAAAAGAGTAAACTTTCCTGATATTAGATTCATTACAAACTATCATAAATTAAAGGCATTCATAGATCTAAGTGTAAAAAAAATTGAAGATACCCTTGAAGGTAAAGATATAGACGCGCTTGTTATTTCTTTTCACGGTATTCCAACGAGAAGAGTTATTGATAAAAAGGATGAATACTATCTTCATTGTTATGAAACTTTTTGTTTGATTAAAGAAAAATTAAAAGAAGAGTATGCATCTAAAATACATATGTGCTTTCAAAGTAGATTCGGTTCTGAAAAATGGTTAGGTCCAGCTACTGATGAATATGCTGTGGCTTTGGTAGAGGAACATGGACATAAAAATATTGCATGTTATTGTCCAAGCTTTGTTGTTGATTGTTTAGAAACTACTGATGAGATAGGTAATGAGCTTAGAGAGGAGTTAGAAGAAGTAGGTGGACATTTAGAATTTATCCCATGTCTAAATGCTGATAAAGATTGGGCCAAATCTTTTGCTATTTATATTAATACATTAGTTAATGGAACAAAAAGTGAAGTTGATTCTCTTTTTTATCAAACAAATAGAAAGAAAATGAGAGCTGATCTTCCTGTTCAAGAGTATAAAAAACCTCTTGATAAAGAAGCAAAACAAAGTTTAAAGATAATGTTTTTAACTCTCTTTTTAGATCTCGTTGGATTTTCAATTATTTTTCCTTTGTTTCCAGCTATTGCAAAATATTACTTAGAGGTAGACTCTGATAGTTTTTTACTAAATAAGTTCTTAACTTTATCTGGAAGCCTTAGCGCTGGTTCAAGTCTTGAATCCATAGTACTTTTTGGTGGTATATTAGGAGCACTATATTCGTTACTACAATTTATTTTTGCTCCTATTTGGGGAAAACTATCTGATAAGCATGGAAGAAAACCAATTTTAACTTTAAGTGTATTTGGAATCTTTATTGGATATATTGTTTGGATCTTTTCAGGATCTTTCTTATTACTTTTATTATCAAGAGTTATAACTGGAATAATGGGAGGAAATCTCTCGGTAGCTACAGCAGTGGCATCTGATGTTACTGACACTAAAAATAGATCTTCCGCTATGGCATTTGTTGGAATTGCTTTTGCTTTTGGCTTTTTAGTAGGACCAGCTCTTGGGGGGATTTTAAGTTTAATTGATTTAACTTCAATTTTTGAAGGATCAAAGGCCTATGGAATAAATCCATTTTCTATGCCGGCTATCTTTGCAGCGGTGTTATCTTTTCTAAATTTAATTTTAATTATAAAGGTATTTAAAGAAACAAATGTAAATAAGTCTTCCGATGCTAATAAGTATAAGTCATTTAATCCACTAACATTATTTAAATCTGAAAATAAAAAAATTGCGACTATCAATTGGTCTTACTTCTTATTTATTTTTATTTTTAGTGGGATGGAGTTTACTCTTACATTCTTAGCTCTAGAGAGGTTGAACTATTCATCTATGAGCAATGCCTATATGTTTATCTATATTGGCTTTGTTTTAGCATTTGTTCAAGGTGGATATGTAAGAAGAAAAGCAAATCTTGTAGGAGAAAAGAAGATGGCTGCTAAGGGAATGAGTATGATTATTCCTGGGCTTGTGATTTTAGCTTTTGCTAATAATAGCTTTTTATTATTTTTTGGACTTACATTTTTAGCAATGGGATCAGCTATGGTTATTCCATGCTTAACAGCATTAGTTTCTTTATATGCAGATGAAAGGTCTATGGGAAAATCACTTGGAACATTTAGGTCTCTTGGATCTTTAGCAAGAGTGTTTGGACCATTATGTCTTTGTGTTCTATTTTGGAAAATAGGTTCAACGAAAACTTTTATTATAAGCTCAGTGGCGATGATTTTACCTATATTTGTTTTAAGAAGCTTGCCAGCCCTAAGTAAAAAATAAGTCCATCTAAGAATATATGTGAATATATAGGTGATGATTTATCTTGTATTTTAAATAAGCATATCAAATAAATTGAGCTCATTATTAAAAGATGATGAGCTTCTATTATATTATGTCCAAGAAATACAAAAAAGGTCCATATAATGACACATAAAAGTTTTGTCTTATATATTCCTAATACTTTAGGAATGGTTTTAAAGTTATCGCTACTCATTTGTCTTATATCATAAGGGATGCTTAGGGATATAATAAATAACAAAGATGATATAAAGGTGTATGGCCCTGTTAGTTTTGCTAATATACTCCAACAAATACCAATACAAAGAGGCTTTAAATACCAAATACTTCTAATTTTGTACTTATATAAAAAGGTTAGTATTGCACCTATTATATAAAGTTCATGATGGTCAATAAAATAAAAGGTTAGAAGTGATGGAATTATTGTTAAGTAATTTAGTTTATTTTCAGTTAGATATTTATAGGTAGTAAGTGTACTGAAAAATATAAAAATAAGATTATAGTAATTGATAATAGGGCTTAAAAACAAATAATAAGAACTTGCACAAAGACTAATGAAGATATGAGTACGAATAAAGTGTTTAATCATACTTATAGTTAAATGCATGAATAACAGCTGGAGAAAATTGCTTATAGTATTTATTCGTTTTATTCCAATCTGTATTAGGAAGCTCTAAAGTTATTGTTGGTATTTTTCTTTCATTTCCTGCCCAATTACCAAGACTTCCTGGGAAAAAAGGATAGCTTGCCACCTTATATCCACCAGCCTTTTGACTCATTTCTTTTAATAGCTTTGTAACATTTTTAAGCTTTTTGTTTTTACCTGGCCCATCATAATCTAGAATATGTAATGGGGCATGAACTGAGATTATAATATCTGGCTTTATATGTTTAATAAGGTTCATTTGAAAAACAGTTTCATGTTCACTAGCAGCTTTTTTTCCGGGATATCTTCTTTTACTACTTTTGTATCTATGTTTCCAAGTTTTAAGAGCATCCTTTTTCCAGTCTTTAGTTGGAAAGTTTCTATTAGCATCAACTCCTCTGGCATTTGTACGAGTTGGCTTTCTTTTTAAAAAAGCATCTGGAGTTACAAGAGGAGCTATGACAACTCTAGTGTCTTTTGCTTTTTTAGGATTCTTTTTAAGATCATCAATCATATCAAAGCAAAATTTTACTGGAGTGATTTCATCTGGGTGGACTCCACACATAAGAATAACTGATGATTTGTAAGACTTTGGTGTAAATTCCATCCACATGATGGGGTTACCATAATAAGAGGTTCTTACATAGTTCCATTTGATATTAGAGCAGTTATTTAGTGTCCAATTATATTTTTTAAACTTTTTATCTAGTTTTTTGCAGTATGTATTCATCTTTACATCAGCAAAGCTAGTTGCACTATATATATAAGATAAAATAAGAAATTTAAGCATGATAAATTTAATCAGTTTTTGAGAGGCTTGTAAATATAATGCCAATTTTTTATGTCATCTAGTCTAAAGTTTACTTTAGTGAGTGCCGATAATTATTTGAGTAGTAAAATTAGGAGAGCGCTATGTTTAATAGTTTTTCAGAGTTTAAATTTTTTCAGTCATTCAGAATACCAGTAGAGTCTTGTGATAATGTCAGGTTTATGGTTGAAAAAGAGGAACTATCGGGAAAATTCGAGTTTATTGATGGAGACCTTAAAGACTGTTCGATTACTGGTCTTGGTTTCATTTCTAAAACAAAAATAAGCGTGAATTCAAATCTAAGATTTTCTATTCAGTTTAAAAAAATTAGAATCGATTTAGAAGGACATATTGTAAGATCTTTTGGTTATAAAAGTGATGAAGAGCTCATGCTTTATGGTGTAGAACTAGATGAAGATGATCAAGTTAAGATGAAAAGGTTTATTACTCAATATGTGTCAAGCTTTTCTCCTGATAGGGCAAGAGAATGTCTTTCTCAAATGGCTTTATCTGAAAGGTACAAACAAGCAACAGAAGGCTTTGAAGTTTTTTCATTAATGCTTTCATTATTTAAAGATATTACAGCTTTTGGTTCAAAAGAAAATTTTCTTGTAAGTATGTTAGAAGAAATTACAAGAGTATTAAACTCTCAAAGAGCGTCAATCTTTTTAATTAATCCTCATACTAATGAGCTTGAGGCAGTAGCGGCTTTGGGGACTGATAAAGATCTTTTAAAGTTTGACTATAGAAAAGGGATTGCAGGATCGGTATTTACAACAGGAGTTTCTTTAAATATTGATACTCAAACAGATAGTGTGAGGTTTTCTAAGACGATAGATGATAAAACTGGTTTTGTGACAAAGTCTATTCTTTGTTCTCCAATAACAAATAGAGAAGATAAAGTTATTGGTGTCATTGAAGTTATTAATAAGAGAAATGAATTAAGATTTACTGTTGAAGATGAAAAAACAATGAAAGTTCTTCAGCTTATTTTTTCATCCGTTTTTCATAATTACAATCCAATATCTGAAAAGTCTCTCATAAGAAGATTTTCAACTCCTTATGATAGAAAATATGCGTATATTGGAAGATCTCAAAGTACAAATGATTTAAGAAAATCAATTGTACAATTAAAAGATATTGATAGTCCTATTCTTGTTAAAGGAGAGCAAGGAACGGGAAAAAAACTTTTTTCCCATATTGTACATAACGAGGGAAAAAGAGGTTTGAATAAAATAGAGTTTATTCACTGCAAAGGAAATACACAAGAAGATTTAGAAAGAATGATTTTTGGTAGTGATGATTTTACAAGTTTTTTAGAAAGTTGTGCTAATGGAACAGTTGTTTTTTCAGAAATAACTTATTTGCCACTAAATTTACAACATAGACTTATCCAGGCATTGGAGCAAAAGAGAATTCCGGGCAGTAAATTGACAATTGATTCTCGTGTGATTTTTACTACTTCTCGGGATGTTGAAAAGATGGCACACGAAGAAGGCACATTTAATTCAAAATTATATGATTATATGACTAAGAGTATTTTTTATATTGAACCTCTTAGAAAAAGACCAGAAGACGTAGAAGGCTTATTATCTCACTTTCTTAGAAAAGAATGCCGTAAGCAAGGTCTTTTATTGAAAGAATTTTCTGATGAAGTCAAAGAGCAACTTGAAGGTTATGATTGGCCAGGAAATGTTAAGGAGCTGCAAAGTGCTGTAGAAAAAGCAGTTCTGTATAATCCAAAAGCCCATGTCATTACTAAGCTGGATAATGGCAATGCTGTTATTGTTGATCTTTCTAAGTCTGCTATGAATGGGTTTGATAATATTCCTCATGCTAGAGATTTTAGTATTAATCTTAAGGATAGAGTTGCACTAGTTGAAAGACAGATGATTTTAGCAGAGATTAAAAGAAATAAAGGCAATAAGTCTAAAGCTGCGAAGGAGATGGGGATTTCTAGAGAAGCTCTTAGAAAAAAGATGATACAGTCAGATAATGTTTTAGAAAAATTATCTCCTAAAACAGAGAAAAAAGCCGCTTAAATTCAAAAATAGTATGCCTTTTACCGATAAGAGATAAAAGGACTTAAATTGAATTATTTTTTATATACAATAAAAAGCTTTAGTACATCAGATGCTGTTGATATAGCAATTATAGCTTTTGTTATATACCGTTTTTTTCTTATTGTTCAAGGTACTCGAGCAGCTGGAACCTTAGTCGGACTAAGCTTTGTTATGACTCTTTACTGGGGGAGTATAAGATACGAGCTTCACTCTGTTAATTGGGCTTTAAGTAATTTTTTTGATTATTTTTTCTTATTTATCATTGTTATTTTTCAAGATCAAATTAGAACAACATTGCTTGAGATTGGAAATTCTAGATTTTTTAGAAAGAAGAAAAAAGTTATTTACGAAGAAGAGATCGAGGAAATTGTAACAGCATGTGAGGCTTTAAGAAGACAATCATTGGGAGCTCTTGTTGTTATTGAAAGAAATAGTGGTCTTTTAAATTTTTCCAAAACAGGAACTAAAATTAATAGTGAAATTCATGCCGATGTTATTTATTCTCTTTTTCAGCCGAGTTCACCATTACATGATGGTGCTCTCATTTTATTTAATCATAAGATTCAGTCTGCTGGTTGTTTTTTACCTCTTTCGACAAGCAGTAAACTCAAAAAAAATGTTGGAACTCGCCATAGAGCAGCGCTTGGTATAACTGAAGTCTCTGATGCAGTTGCTGTTTGCTTATCAGAAGAAAATGCTAATATTAGTATTGCCTATAAAGGAAAGTTTATTGAGGTAGACAACTTTACAGATTTAAGTATTAAGCTCTATCAGTTATTATATTCTATTAAGGATGGTCATAATAATTTATTATTAGGCCAAGGAGCATAATATGAAAAAAAAGCATCTGCTAAAGGTTGTATCTGTTATTTTTGCTTTTACGATTTGGTTCTATATTAGAAGCTCAACGAATATCTCAAAAACGGTGAAAATTCCAATTCAATATATAACACCTATTGGCTATGAGGTTGAAAAAAAAGCATTATCTTTAGTGAAATATAAGATAATAGGACCTCGGGCGGTTATTGATACGCTAGATTATAAAAATATGGCTTTGGAGTTAGATATTGATAGTGTATTTAAACAGTCTAAAAGAAAATATAAGTTTTCCTCTCAATATTATAATTTGAAGTTTCCTTTCTCGGTTAAAGTTATGGATGTCAGTCCGAAAAATATAAAAATTAATATTATAAAAACTAGGCAAGAAAAATAACTGATAATTTAAGATTGCTTGAAGGTATAATTTTGATAAAGTTATTATACATATTATTTTTAGAGAAGGTTTTATGAAAAGAAAATTATTTGGAACAGATGGTATTCGAGGCAAAGCAAATATTTATCCTATGACAGGAGATATTGCTTTTCTATTAGGACGAGCAGTAACAGCTTATTTTCAAAATGATACTTCAACAAAAAAGCCAACAATTATAATAGGAAAAGATACGAGATTAAGTTGTTATATGTTAGAACAAGCTTTTTCTTCTGGAGTCTGTGCTCAAGGAGGTTTTGCTATTCTTACGGGACCTCTTCCAACTCCAGGAGTTGCTTTTGTAACAAAATCGATGAGAGCTGAAGCAGGAGTTATGATTTCAGCTTCTCATAATCCTTTTGAAGATAACGGGATAAAAATATTTGATCAAGATGGAAATAAGTTAGCAGATGATGTTGAATTAAAACTAGAGCAAATGATTTTAGATCCACAGCTTATACCTCAAATGTTAGGGAATGCATTAGGAAAGGCTAAAAGATTAGATGAAGTAGTCGGCAGATATATTGTAAAAGTAAAATCTGCTTTTGATGAAAAGCTTTCTTTAGATAATATTAGGCTTATTGTCGATGGTGCTAATGGAGCAGCTTATAAAGTTGCGCCGTGGACCTTTGAAGAACTTGGTGCAGAAGTTATTAGCATTGGTAATGCACCTAACGGTACGAATATTAATAAAAATGTTGGGGCTTTATATCCTGAAAAATGTGCTAGAGCGGTAAAGGAATACAGAGCTGATTTAGGTATATGTTTAGATGGTGATGCAGATAGAATAGTTGTATGTGATGAAAAAGGGAATGTTGTAGAAGGTGATCGATTACTAGGTGTCTTAGCAAAGTTTTTAAAGGATACTAATCAGATGGCTGATGCTAATGAGGTTGTTGGTACTGTTATGACTAATTTAGGTCTTGAAGTTTTTATTAAAAGTTTAGGATTGAACTTTTATAGAGCTAAAGTTGGAGATCGATATATCTTGGAGAGAATGAATCAAACGGGTAGTGTTTTTGGTGGTGAACCGAGTGGACATATTATTTTTAAGAAGTTCTCTACAACAGGAGATGGGATATTAGCGGCTCTTAAGGTTATTGAATGTATTAAGTATTATAATATGCCTTTGTCAAAGCTAGTAGAGCAAGTCAAATTATTTCCTCAAGTTTTGATCAATGTCGCTGTGAGTGAGAAAAAGGACTTAGATTCTTTAAGTGAGTTAAATGAAAAGATAAAAAAATGGCAAGAAAAACTTGGAGATAAAGGAAGAACTTTAATTCGTTATTCTGGTACTGAAAATTTATGTAGAGTGATGGTTGAAGGAGAAGATAATTCTCTTGTGAAAAAATGTGCTAACGATTTAGCAGATACAATTAAAAAAGAATTAGGTTAATAAGTATGGTAAGGTTAGGTGTTAATGTTGATCATGTTGCAACTTTAAGGCAAGCAAGAGGGGAGCATTATCCAAGTGTCGCGGATGCTGCAAAAGAGTCTTTGTTTGCTGGAGCTGATCAGATAACGATTCATTTACGTGAAGATAGAAGGCATATTCAGGACTATGATGTTCCAGCAGTAAAGCAAGTGACTAAAGAGCACAATAAGTTATTTAACTTAGAGATTGGTTTGGATAAGCAAATAGTTGATATTGCAATTGATATAAAGCCTGATTGGGTATGTATTGTTCCTGAAAAAAGAGAAGAAAAGACAACAGAAGGCGGTCTTGATCTGAAGAATGCAGATACATTGTTAAGATTACAAGAAGCGATGGAGTTGATTAAAAAAAATGCTCCCAAGACTAAAATTTCTCTTTTTGTCGAAGCGGATGAAGCAGTTTTAAATCATTGTATTGAGCTTAAGGTAGATGCAGTCGAAATACATACGGGAGAATATGCAAAAGTTTATTTAGAAGATGGAGATATAAGTTTATTTATAGAAAAGTTTAAAAAAGCAAAAACTCAAATTGAATCAGCAGCAATAGGTTTTCATGCAGGACATGGGCTGACAGATGAGAGTTTAAAACCTCTTTGTGAGAATAAATTATTTGCTGAGTATAATATTGGACACTGGATTATTAGTGATAGCATTTTTTGTGGAATAAATAAGTCTATTGAAAAACTTTTGAGGGTTATGGGACGTATATGAATATCTTTAACGTTAAACAAATGCATGGCGTAATTGAAAAATGTAATGAAGTTGGCATTAATGCTAGTTTAAGGTCCGAAAACTATGGTAAAGAAGCAGCCAACTATTTGGATAAGAATATTTTAAAAGGAGATAAAACGATTGATGTCGTTTCTCTTTTAGGTCCAGGACTTAATGCTGTCGATGCTCTTTTAGTTACAAGAAACTTAAAAAATCTTGGTTATAGTGTAACAGCTTTTACTTTATTTAATCAAAGTGAACAATGTGATGAGCTTGCTCATCAAATAAGCTTTAGTGAAAAATTTGATGTAAGCTTAAAATCAATTTCTTCAGTGGACGAATTAGTCGGTTTTTTTGAACAATTAAGTTCTAGAGTTATGGTTATTGATGGAATTATTGGAACAGGTATTACTTTACCTCTATCCAATTTTCTTTATGAAACCATTAACTTTGTAAATGAATATTCATCATTTACAGTTTGTTGTGATGTTCCAACGGGTGTGTGTGCAGATACTGGAGTGGTGCAAGGAAATGCCATAAAGGCTGATCTCACTTTATCTAATACTGTATTAAAACAAGGTTACTATTTATGTGATGCTGTTCATTATACAGGTATGATAGAAGTTGTTGATTGCGGCATGCCTAGAGTACTATTTGAAGACTCAGATAAATCGTTATTAAAAGTACAAGATCTTTATGATCTTCTTGGCACAAGAGATAGGTTTGCTGATAAAAAAGTATATGGCCATACTCTTGTATTAGGGGGGTCTCATGGATTAACAGGGTCTTTAGTTTTAGCGGCAACAGCATCTTTAAAGGTGGGGGCTGGTCTGGTAACAGCGGCGACTTGGTATCCTCAGTATCAAGAATTTATTTCGAGATTAACTCCCGATATTATGACTGGTTATATTCCAATTGAGCTTGATAAATGGCCAAGACTTATTAAAGACTTGGAAAAATATTCATCTATTGTTATTGGACCAGGTTTAGCAAGGTCTACTCGAGCAAGAAAGATTGTTTTAGAAGTATTAAATAACTTTAGTGGCCCAGTTGTATTAGATGGAGATGCCATTAATGTAATGTCCTTAGCTGAAGATGAAAATGTCTTTAAGTTAAGAAATGCTCCAACTGTTATTACTCCTCATTTCGGTGAGCTAGCTAAGTTTTGTGCTATTGATGAAGCTAAAGTACAAAGAGAGCCTGTTTCTATCCTAAAAGAGCTTAGAAGAAAGATTAATTGTAATATTCTTTTAAAAGGACCATGTACTTTCTTGGCCTTAGCCGATGGTGATATTAGTTTTAATTATATGCCAAACGATGGTTTGGCAAAATCAGGTTCTGGGGATGTTCTTGCTGGTTTTATTGGTGGACTTATATCTCAAAGTGGTATTATTGATAAAAAATTAAGCCTTACTAAAAGATATGAGCAATTTAATAAAGCGATAAAATCTTCTGTATTATTACATTCTTTATGTGCAAGTGAAGCAGCGAAGAAGTATGGAGTTAGGTCAATGACAGCTTCATCTGTTATTGAATCTTTAAGTGATATCTTTAAAAGCATTGATCAAGGTGAATTATAAATTCTATGAAAGTTGTAAAAGAGTGGAAAAAAGTTCTTGAAGAAGATTTAAGTTGTATTTGTACAGAGCTTAAAGAACAGATTGATAATCCAAGCGTTATTATTTTAGAAGGTCAAATGGGAATGGGAAAAACTACTTTTGCCAAGGTCTTTATAAATTCCAAAGATACGATGAGTCCTAGCTACAGTATTATAAATGAAATTGGTGATGTTGTTCATGCCGATTTTTATAGATTAGAAAATGAAGAAGAAATAGTTCATCTTGAGTTAGACCTGCAGCTGAGTGGGAAAAAATACTTTCTTGTCGAGTGGGGAAATAGATTTGTTAAACAAATTGAGCGCCAAATAAGTAGTGATATGAGTTTTTATCAATTGGAGATAGAGCCTTCTTCAAAAGATAATATTAGAAATTTTACACTTAAAAAGTATACAGACTTATAGTTAATTAAAGCTGTTGGGCATTTTATGCCTGACTTACTCCGTTTTGTATTTATATGACTTTCTTGAAAACTCTTTTTATTTCAAACACTTATGTCTATTGGCAAATGTAAGTTAATTTTATTTAAAGTTTTTTATTAAACAGTTGACGGTAGCGATCAAAAAAGGTCATACTTATAAGTGAGTTATGATTAAACTGATTTATTCGGTTAATTAGACTCATAAAAAGATCACGGAAAAAGATCAATTTGGTTAAAGTTAAGACCTGTTTTATTTATTATGGAGGATGAAAAATGAGACTTACTTCGAAAGGGCGTTACGCTGTAAGAGCAATGTTAGACCTAACTTTTCACTCAAGTGGAAATCCAGTTAGACTACAAGAAATTTCAACAAGACAATCTATTTCTTTACACTACTTAGAGCAGTTATTTAGAAAGCTTAGAACTGGTAGAGTTGTAAAGTCTGTTAGAGGACCAGGTGGTGGTTATGTTCTTGCTAGATCAATGGATGAAATCACTGTAAGAGACGTATTAGAGTGTGTTGGTGAAAATATCAACCCAGCTAGAGATATCTCTGGTAACCCAAGCTCAGGAGTTGAAGTTAAAGCTGCTGAAGGTGAGTCTGTAAAAGTTGAAACAACAGAATTTAACCTGACTAAAGGTTTCTTTGAAAACTTAGGTATCTTAATGCAAGAATATCTAACAACAACAACTTTAGGTGATTTAAAAAGAAAGGCTGCAACGACAACTGCAAGCAATACAATTAATACATCATCAGATATGAATTCATCAATGAATACAACTGGAACTAATTCAATTTCTTCTGATATGGGATCTATTATTAGACCAAATATTGGTGAAATCAATCAGTAACTTTTAAGTTGAAAAAAGATTTAATATATCTTGATTATAATGCAACTTCCCCTTTAGCAGAGTCGGTAAAAGCCTACCTTGCTAAAGGGGATTTTGCATTTGCAAATCCTTCATCTACTCATGAATTAGGTAGAAGATCTAAAAAAGTCATAAATGATACAAGTAGCTATCTATTAAACACAGTCTTTAATTTAAAAGATTATGGGATCGTATACACAAGTGGTGCAACTGAATCTATAAATACAATATTTGAAGGCGCTGATGCTCTTGTTTATCAAACAACAGATCATCCTGCTGTTATTGAAGTTGCAAACTTTTTAAAAAAACATGGTGTTTTATGTCATGAAATATCTCCATTGGCAGATGGTTCAATTAATACAGAAGAATTTATTAAGTGCATTCATTCAATAAAAGATAAGAGTAATGTCTGGATTAACTTTATGTATATTCATAACGAATCTGGCGTTATTAATTCTTTAGATAAGGCAATGAAGATTAAGCAAAGTACTTCTTGTAAAGTACATGTGGATGCTGTTCAAAGTGTTTGTCGCTTTGAAAGATGGAATGAATTAAAACGACTAGATGCTTATTCGTTTTCAGCTCATAAATTTGGAGCATTAAAAAGTACTGGCTTTACTCTTTATAAAAATGATCTTCAGGTTAGACCAATTATTTTTGGTGGTAATCAGCAAGATTTTAGATCTGGAACAATGGACCCATTATCAATAAAGACAATCAAACTTGCTATGGAAGATGCTATTAGTGGAACTGATTATGCAAAAATGATCTCATTTAAAAATGAAATAAAAAAAATTATTAATTCTAGTGAAAACTTGGAAGTTATTTTTGATCATCAAAGTACGTCATGTAATACAATTGTCTTTATTCATAAAAAAGAAAAGGCAGATATTATTCAATCTATATTTGATATGAATGGAATTTGTCTTTCTAGAGGATCAGCTTGTAGCTCTTCTTCAATACAAGAATCGGCTTTACTTAAAGAAAGTCCTTATAAGCAATACTCTATGAATAATTTAAGACTTTCAATTTCTTATCAGTCTTTAGAAGTTAAAGAAAAAGTTCTTTCTAGGCTTCAAAGTGTTGTAGATAAGCTTTAATGAAAACAACACATATTGGATCTTTACCTTTTAAATCCAAAAAAGATGCGATTGATTTTTCATTTAACTTTGATTTACCAGTATTAGCATCACTTCCTTATTTAGATGAAAATGAGTTTATGCATCTTCAACTTTGTAATGGACAAAGTATTATATATGAAAACAATAAACTTAAACTTAAATCAAGAGAGTTATCAGCTTATAAAATCCCCATTTGTTTAAAAGGTCAGTTTTATAAAAAACTTGGAAAAATGATTTATAAGTGGCAAGTGATAGGGCCATTAACTTTTTTAAGTATATTTGAGCATAGGCTTGATACTAATACTATTAGTATTCTTTTAAAGTACTATGTAGAATCAATTAATATAAGTATTAATAAGAAATCAAATTGCTATCTTTTTCTAGATGAGCCTTTATATGGAATAAGTAAAGAATACGATTATAAATTATTTGAAGCTATTATAGCTATACTTAAAAAAGATTTTTACAAACTAGGAATTCATTGTTGTAGCAATGAACCCTTGGATAAAGTTAAAGGTTACTTTGATGGTTTGAGTTTTGACTATGAGCACCATAAGCATATACTTCAAAAATATTCGGATAAAGAATTATTTTTCGGAATTTGGAATACAAAATCTAGTAATATATACCAATCAGTTGATTTAAAAGGACTCAATGGCTTTATTACCCCATCTTGTGGTCTTGCTTTAAATGATATTAATAGTATCAAACAGATCCCTTTAGCACTTGCTTCATGGTCAAAGTGACTCAATTGTCATAATGAACCATAATGCACCGTGAAACATAGTCCTGTTATCAAGTACTTATGAAAAATAAAAGTTGGCACACAGATTGTATATATAAAAGGTGCACAGGGGTTGGACCAAATCTTACTAGAGAGCTGGTTGATACTTATCAATATATAGCGCCGCCCCTTCTTTGAAGATCTTTGAATAAAGACTTCTCCCAAAACCTCACACACACATCTTAATTATTATCCAGCTCTCTAGTAAAAAATTTTTACCAGACAATCAGTTGATATTAAGTTGTTAAAAGCTAGTCTTCTAGGTTTTGTAAGTCTACGTCGCTACTTATTTTTACACCTTTTACTAAGTCTTCTTTGGGTTTTTCTTTGATAAAAGAAAACTTATGTTCGGTTAATCCCTCATAGCTTTCATCAAATGCAATTGTTATTGTTCTAGGACAAACTTCTTTAAGAGAGTAGATGTGATAGTCTTTAGGCATTGCTTCTAAGGCCACTTTATATTCTTCATCTATTTCATCTGGCGTATCCATCATTTTTTTTGTGGTGCCTTTTACTATAATTGCACCTTTAATTCTATTTTTAGGTATTTCACTTGTTGCATTCCAAGTCGTAAAATTAAAAAAGTCTAGATGAAAAATAGCATTTCCATATTTAAACTTTCTTGGAAGTGCTATTTTTTGCATAAACCTTCTGGTTGATAGATCTTTTGAGTTCTTAATAAGCTTGTTTAATAAGTAGCTGTCTTCAACTCGAATAATGTAATGACCACTTTCTTTACTTGAAATAAATAGCATGTATTGGAATGCGATGCTAAATAATGTATATAATTTTTGTTGATTTAAGTGTATATGATCTTGGGGGAGTTCTATTATAGATTTCACCCCACTGTATAAATTCTCTTTAGATAAATCGGTACTTAACATATTAATATTATGAGGATTTTTTTTTAATTTTCAATATTAATTTTACTTTATTTATGTATAAAAAATAGTAAAAAATCCTATTGGAATATTAGTTTTGTATATTATTCAATATATCTTTAATCTAGCTTGACCTTGTATTTTTGAAAATGTAGAAAAAATTTATAGATTTTAATATTGAACCAAATTAATTGGTTATTTTTAAGGAGACAAAATGAAACTATTATTAGTAGTAATGTCATTAGTTGCATTTTCTGCAAGCGCTGTTAGTTTACAATTCAAATTTGACGTTAACTCATCAGGTCCAAGCATTTACCCATGTGATGCTGGTCTAAAACATGCTAGACACAATGAAAGAGTATGTTATGACAGAGTAACAAAAGAGTCTTGTAATCCTGGAACTTGTGTTGATGATAATGACTGTAACTGTGTATGTACTGGTGGGTATAACTCGGATGCTGGAGAGTACAGACATGACTTTTTACAAGCAGGACACGCTGATTGGACAGACAATGGTGAGTATGCTGGAACAATTGCTAATACTAAAAAAATTGCAGGTGTTAATGGATACAATAGAGTTTTCACTGCAAACAACGAGTGGAATAAGCAGTTAACTTCTTTATCTTTTAACTTTGGTTCTGAAAGATACGGAGCAGAGTTTTTCTTAGACGTATGTTATAGAGGACCTCAGATTGAGTATTTTTATGCAGGACAATTTGCTGGCTCAGCAAACAATTCTCCAAACTTTGCTCTTAAAGCACAAGCTACGATCACTGACTTAAGTTCAACTATCAAGACTTATGAAGAATTATCTGGACTAGTTGTTAAAGCTCAAGCTGTTTGTGATGTTCAAGGTAAAGGATCATACATGTATGCAGGAACTGGTAATCCAGCAACTGGAACAACATATAATGATGCTCTTGCACACCAAATTAACGGTGATGTTGTTACTGGAAACCAATTTTTGGCTTCTTCAAACTTTGGAGCATTCAACTTTGGTCAAAACCTTTTCTTATTACAAGAGTGGATTAACCTTGGAAACTCAAATACTCCAAGATTTTGTAAAATCAGATATACATTCTTAGAAAACAGAAGAAATGATAACGATCTTCTTACTCAATTAAGAAAGTGGAAGCACCAAAAAGCTCAAATCTGTACTTACACAGAAATTAACGAAGCTGAATAAGCGACCAATATATAGGGCCTTTGCTAATAAGCGAAGGTCCATATAAGAACAAAGGTTTTATGAATAAATTATTAGTTTTAACATTTTTATTAATTAGTGGATCAAGTTTTGCTTGTGAGTTTGAAAGTTTAGATCAAATCTCTATAGCGACCTCTCTAAAAAATAAGAGATCTTTCTTTTTTAATGAAAAGAAAGCACATCATGATAAATCTGTTGTAAGAGCATTTAATTGTAATAAATTAGCTCTTTCTAATAAATACTTAATGATTGCAAATGGTCCGCAGATCATTGAGTTTGATGATAGCATCAAAAGTTTTAGTTATACGGACAATATTAGACCATCTAACTGTACGATTGAAAATGCACCGTATGAGTTAATGTCTTTTGAAGAAAAAAAGAAATTATTCGTAGAAAAGAAGAACTACTTCAAAAACTGCGTTGAAACATATATCGAAGATGAAGGTAATATGCCTTTAAATATCAAAGAAGATCAACCGGGGTGTACAGTTAAAAAGATTAACACTCATAAAGCTGTATTTAGCGGGGGATTTTGCTTTGTTAAACCAAATTTTACGTCAACTTATTTAATTAAAACAAGAATTAAAAAAGAGTGTACAACATATGAAGGTGTGAAAAAACTTGGTGTTCAACCAATGGATCTTAAAGGAAATGTAAACTATTATGCTTCCGGAGATGATTCAGGTTCAAGTATTCAATTAGAAGCACTAGATTCTATTCCAGTTAGAATTATTACAAATGCTGAATCAGACTTTATGGAGTCTTCAGATGACTTTGGATTAGATCATCCAACGTTTCCGACAAGCTGGGTTGATGTAAAGCCTTTTGTTGCGCAGCCTTTCATTCAGTTTAGAGGTGATTACGTTATCTTTAAACCAAAGTTTTTTGTAGATAATAGATGTGCTAGAAAATGTAAAAATGGAATCTGTCATGGAGAGTGTGACTTTGCCACTCCTGTTGTCGCAAATATCGCTTTAAAAGCTTATAGCGAGAAAAAAGAAAAATATGAGTATTTAACTTCTTGGATTGATGGTGGTGTCGCTCAGCCTGGTTACCAAGGATTAATTACTGGAGCTGGGTTTAATATTCCATCTCATTATATTAATGAAAAAGATAATTTTAGATTAGTATTTGAATTTGATGATCCAAAGTTTGATTTTGAAAGATTTAAAAATCATATTGTAAGAAAGTATGGAAGAATCGAACAACATCTACCAAGACTTGGAAGATCAGACATTTCAAAAATACCTGATATTAATGAAATTAGAGAGCAAGCGCTCTTGCCTCAAATAAGAGTTGTAGATGGTTTAAATTTTGATAGAAGGCTTGATGGCCTTTCAAGTGCTCTTGATACATTAAGACAATATTTAAACTATAAAGTATGGCCACCATATTATTCTAGGCTTTGCGATAGAACGTTACAAAATTGTAAGGATATAAAAGCAAATTATATTAAAATTATCGTAGATTTTAAATTGAAAAAAAATGGAATGAATTACAAAATGCTAGTTAAAGAAGTGACAAAGAAAGATATATTTACAAAGCAAAAGTATAAAAATAATAAATTACCCGCACTAAAGTGTGGTTTTTAAAAAACGGAGACACAATATGAAATTATTATTAGCTTTATTATTAGTAGTAAGCTTTAGCTCAATGGCACAAAAGGGTGGTGGAGATGATTCTCAAACATCTCAAACTCAATACGATGACTTTGGTGACGGTTCTGATGAATTTGATTTTAACAGGTTTTCAAATGAAAATGTTTTAGCAATGATTGATAGAGATATGGAATTTGCATGTAATAGAGCAGGTCTTTGTACAATTCATTCTGTAACTTCTAATGATAGAAGATTTACGGCATCTTTTTCTTTTGGTGAAGGATTTAATAATAACCAGTTTGGTGGTAACGGTGGAGGTACTGTCGTTGTTGCTGGCGGTGGGGCTCAAAACTGTTTAAACTGTCCAAGAGACTACTGGGGAGTTAATTTAGAGTTTACTGCAGGTAGATGTACTCAAACAGTTAATGTTCCAAGGTCATTATATATTTCTATGAATAGATATATGTATGACTTAATGGATGAAGATGGAAATACAAGAAGAGGTTTTGATCCAGCTAAAGAAGCAATGATTATGTTCTATACGACTATCATGAAAGAAGCTAAGGGATGTACAGCACCTAAGTAATAATTATAGATATTGATCTTTATATTAAGCCTCTAGGAATCTAGGGGCTTTTTTTTATCGAGATGTTGTAAGTATTTGTTTTTATGAGATAAAAGTAAGGATATTACTTGTAAAAATTACGTATCACATTGAGTCATATTCATTCATCAAGTATAAAGCTTTTTAGAACTTAACTAGGAAACTTTAAAATGAAAAAGAAATCACTTCTTATTGTGGCAATGTGCTTATTTTCTTTGTCTTGCTTATCTCAATCAGTAGACCTTTGGAATATTAAAGATAATATTTCTGATGAATTGAAAGTTAACGATTTAAAATTTACGAATAGGGCCAGATGTGCTCTTGACTCCAAGCTACCTACAAAATCAGCATTTGTTATGATTGATAATGTAAATCCAGCTAAGGCAATTCATCGATTTGCAACAAATGCAAATTTAGATATTAAAAAAGAAGTAGCTTTAAGTATTTCTAAATTTAGATATACAGTAAATTCTCTTTTAGAGTTAATTGCAACTAAGCTTATGAATGGAGAGCTACCTTTGTTAGAGTCTGATTACTATAAACAGGTTGCGCTAAGTTGTAGTAAAAATGGCAATTGTGAAGACCTTTATTCTCATATAGAAAACCTTTGGAATGACTTAGAAAAAAATGAAAAAAGCTTTGTTTCAAATAGACTTGTTAAAAAGAATACAGAAAATTATTCTTGTTATTACTTAAAAAAATTCTCTCCGATTCAATCACACCTTTTTGGGACAAAGCCTAACGCAAGTGTGATGAATTCTATTGGGAAAACTGTTGTTGACAGTGACTCTTATCTTGCTAAGTGTGATGATATCGATGCACAAAAAGATTTAAAAGTTGCCAACTTTCAAATTGACCTTATTAATCTTAATGATGAAGTATGGAGTAAAATTGGTTTTAAGTTTTGGGACTCTCTGAAAGTATATTTTTCCTGGGCCTACAGATATTCAAAGGAAAGTGAACAATTACTTTTTCCTTTTGAAAAAATCTTAAAGAGTGTTGCGATAGAAGAAACTGTTATTCTTATCCCTAATGGATGTAAAAGTATAACAGCTCCGGCTTGTGATGCAAAAAGCTTATCTATGAATACAATGAGATTTTTTGCTCAATCAAGTAATGAAAGTTCTATCTTTCAAAGTGATGTTTTAGAGCAAATACCAATGGGACCAGAGCATGATCTTTTGGCAAGGCCAATCACTGATGTTAATACTGATATTCTTAATTTAGGTAATTATGAAAATGCTACTAAATGGAGTTCTAATTTTAGAAATAATTTTACTAAAGCAAGAGGTTATATAAAGCTAAAGTTAGCAAAGGCAATTAATAACTTAAGTGTTATTCGAAATAGTTTAACTAAAAAAGATATAAGAAGCCTTATTGAAAAAGACCTTAAGCAAATTGAGGAAGTTGAAAGTAATGAACATAAGCAACTTTTGACAAACCAGTTTTATTATATGTGTTCAGAATTTTTAGTCGCTTCTAGTGAAAAACTAAGCTTTTTAAGGCAAGATTTTGAAATTTTAGAAAAGACAGATGTTCTTAATCGAACGGTGGAAAAACTCTCAGGTCAAAAAGTTCAGGATCTATTTTCTTATTATGAGGAATTAGCAAAAGAGGTTAGATTTAAATGTAATAAAATGGAAGCCAAAGGTGTTTTTAATCAAAACGGCAAAACGTCAAGGGAAGGCTTTCATTCTTGGTATAAAGAACAAGTTTTTCAAAAACCTCATACAAGAAAAACTCAAACAATAGATGAGCTTATTAATTATCAAAAACCTGTTATCGCATTAAAGTCTTATAATGTAGATAAAAGAAAAAGCAATATTATATGTAGCAATGGAGCCAACTGTGTTAGATTGTATTTAGATTCAATTATTGATCTTTATGCAGTTGTTCAATATTCTAATTCTTTAATACCTTTAACAGGAACGATTCAAACTCCAAGTATGTTAAATCCAATGGCAGAAAGAACAAGTTGTGGTGTTTATGATCCTTGGTATAAGACTAAGACTACTATTTTTCAATTTTTTCATGATATGTTATCTGGTGCAATGTTTGGATTGTTACCCAGTCCAGTATATGTAACGGGAATTGTTGACCCTAAAAAAGCAGTATCATTTAATAAGCTCATTGAAGATGGAAAAGTTAGATTTTCACCTGAATTTAGTAAAAAGAGAATTAGAGGGGCACTAAGTTTAGACTTTGGATTCTTGTTAGGAGTTCCTTGTAATCTCTCTATTTCTGATGGAAGCTTTGATCCTAGATCTTATTATGCTTTTAATGGAATTAGTTTTAATGCTTGTAGAAGACGTGATCGTAATAATTTAACAGTTATGAGTGCTTCAGATATGAACTCTTCTAATTCCAGTACTAAGGGGTGTTTTACGTGTGCTATCAATTTGCAAAGTATATCAGGTGCAGTTTCAAAAATTAATCCTGTTACAAGGGTTGGTTATTTTTTAGCAAGAGGTATCTATAGGCTTTATAAAAACTTAAAAGATCCGAATGATATTCCACGTAGCTGGGATGCAAACTTAGTAAATGTTGGACATAGTTATCGAAAAAAGGGAACTATTTCAAAAGTATGTGCAAGGAAATTAAGGAAGGGAAAGACATGCTTAGATAATAGCTGTGAAAGTAGTCTTGTAACAAGAGCCTCAACATTTTTTACGGCACCTGTGGTTGGGACGAATGTTAGAATGTCTAGGAAATATGCTTATTTAAAAATTAAAGGCTGTGAACAGTTAGTAAAAGTAAAATTAAGAGGAAATAAGTCGAGGATATGCTCTTCTGAAATAATGGATGATTTTAAAAATTATGTAACTGTCGATTCAGCATGTAAGCACTTAGTAAGAAAGGAAAAATAATGAAATATATATTACTTTTGGTTTTAGTTACGTCTAGTTCTTTTGCTGTTTGTTTAAAGCTTGATGTTGGGATTAAGTTTAGATGTAAGCCTATAATAGATAGTCAGGCATATAAGTGGTGTGATAAAAAATTTGGTCAAGGATACTTACCTTATAAGACGACAAAAAAGTGTTCCAAAGAAGTACAATATCAGTTTTTGAATTATAAGCCTCAAGCACAAATAGAGGTTGAGCCTGTAAAAAAAGAACCAGACTTTTTCGTTGAAGCGTATTGGACTAAGAATTATTCTAAAGAAGTTGTAGTAAGATGTTCTGATGATAAAAATTTATTGTGTGATGTTTTATGTGAAGATGAGAACTTATGTATTTTGGAAGAAGGGATGGCAAAAAACTTTGTGGGAACTTCTATATCTTTAATGAACTTTTTAAATAATGTTGGAAAGAGTATTTTAAGTTCTGGTAGAGCAAATGAAGGAGATGTCGTTAGGCTTCTTCAGTCTGGAAATTTTGTAACTTTGACATCTCAAACAGTATATAATTTGATAACTAAAGTTAATTCTAAGAAACTTCAAAGGCAATTTCGTAGTTTGTGTGATGATGGCACGCAGTATCCTTTGGTTTTGGCTGAAGTTTTTGAAAAAACTAGAGATGTAGTGGGTTATAGCTATGTCGTTTGTAAAAGTGGAGTTTATGAGCTTGAAGATCAGTATATGATTAATTTAAAAAAATCTTATCTTCACTAGCTTTATTCTTTTAATTAACGTTGACTTGAAATAAGTTTTTTCTTAATATCACTATGTTTTTTGACACAATATAATATGTATTAATAACTTTAAACTCATTACTTTGGAGTAAAGATGAAGAATTTACCTAAAACGAGAAATATTGGGATTTCAGCCCATATTGACTCAGGAAAAACAACATTAACAGAAAGAATCCTTTTTTACTGTGACATGATCCACAAAATCGAAGATGTTCGTGGTGGTGGTGATGGTGCAAAAATGGACCATATGGAACTTGAAAAAGAAAAAGGGATTACGATTACATCTGCTGCGACAACAGTTAATTGGCACGGTATTGCTAAAGAAGGAATTACTTTTGCTGAAGGTGATGGAAAATCAATTAAGATTAACATTATTGATACTCCTGGCCACGTTGACTTCACAGTTGAGGTTGAAAGATCATTAAGAGTTTTAGATGGTGCAATTTTAGTTCTATGTTCAGTTTCTGGGGTACAAGCTCAGTCGATTACTGTTGATAGACAAATGAAAAGATATAATGTTCCAAGATTAGCCTTCTTAAATAAAATGGATAGAATGGGAGCTGGTGCTGAAAAAGGTGCAAATGAGCTTAGAGAAAAACTAAATCATAATGCTGTTTTAATGCAACTTCCAATTGGAGCTGAAGAAAACTTTGCTGGAGTTGTTGATCTAGTAACTAAGAAAGCTTATTACTTTGATGGCGATAATGGTGAGAATGTTAGAATCGAAGATTGCCCTGCTGATATGGTAGATGCTGTTGAGGAAAAAAGAGCTGCAATGATTGATGCAGTTGCAGAGTTCGACGATGATGTTATGGAAGCTTACTTAGAAGGAAATGAGCCAAATGAAGAGCAGCTTCATAAGTGTATCAAAGTTGGTGTTCAAACTCTTCAGTTAACTCCTGTGTACATGGGATCAGCTTTTAAAAATAAAGGTGTTCAGCCTCTGTTAAATGCAGTTGCAAGGTATTTACCTTCACCGCTTTCTTGTGAGAAACCAGGTGGAGTTGAAGAAACAAAAGAAGGGGATAAGAAAATTACTTTAGAGCCTGATTTTGAAAAGCCACTTGTTTGTATGGCATTTAAAATTACTGATGAGCAATTTGGACAGTTAACATATACAAGAATTTACCAAGGTAAATTAACTAAAGGTGATACTGTTTACAATACAAGAACTAAGAAAAAAATTAGAATTGGTAGAATGGTTAGAATGAACTCTAACGATAGAGAAAATATTGAGATGGCAGGAGCTGGAGATATTATTGCTATGGTTGGTGTAGACTGTGCATCGGGTGATACATTTGTTGCAAACGATGACATGTTAAATATTTCTTGTGAGGGAATGCACGTTCCAATTCCAGTTATCGAACTTTCAATTAAAGCAAAAGATAAAGATCAGCAAGCTAAGATGTCTAAAGGTCTTGCTAGATTTAAGAAAGAAGATCCAACATTTCATGTTTTTACTGATGAAGAGTCAGGAGAGACAAGAATTGCAGGTATGGGTGAGCTTCACTTAGAAATCTATGTAGAAAGACTTAAAAGAGAGTACAAAGCTGATGTAGAAGTTGGTGCTCCACAGGTTAACTATAGAGAAACAATTAGAGTTGAAGCGGCTTTTGATTATACTCATAAGAAGCAAACAGGTGGGTCTGGTCAATTTGGACAAGTTGTTGGAACAATTAGACCTCTTACTGCTGAAAATAGAGATAATGATGATCAAAACTTTAAGTTCAATAACAATATTAAAGGTGGATCTATTCCAACTGAATTTATTGGTGCATGTGAAAAAGGTTTTGAAGATATTATGGATAAAGGTCCATTAGCGGCTTTCCCATTAATTAATGTTGAAGTTGATTTAAATGATGGTAAATACCATGATGTCGATTCATCAGATATGGCATTTAGAATTGCATCTCGTCAAGCGATGAGACAAGGTATTTCTAAAGCTGATGCTGTTTTACTTGAGCCATACATGCAAGTTCAAGTTGAAACTCCAGATGAATTCCAAGGTTTTGTTATTGGAGATTTATCTTCAAGAAGAGGACTTATTCAAGGTTCTGAAACTGGAAATGGAGCTGAAACAATTGTAAATGCTCAAGTTCCACTTGCTGAAATGTTTGGATATATGACGGATCTAAGATCTGGTACTGCTGGTAAAGCAACATACTCTATGGAATTTGCTGAGTATAAAGAGTGTCCTGCAAACATCCAAGCTGATGTAATTAAAGCAAGACAAGAGAAATTATCTAACGACGATTAAGTTTATCTAAAGCCCCTTTTTTGGGGCTTTTTCTTTGAAGCCTTTTAAGGTATTCAAAAGAAAATTGTCAAAGACTTATAAAAATATTGACTTCAAGCCTTCTTGTATATATTAGTTAAACTAATATATACAAGAAGGCTTTTTTATGATCGACTCAAATCAATTAAATGTTCTTATGGCCGTTGAGGCCAGTTCAACTTTATCAGAAGCTGCAGGAGCTTTGGGGATAACTCAGTCGGCTGTTAGTCAGAATTTAAAGAGTATTGAAGCAAAAGTTGGCTTTAATGTTGTTACTAAGGTTGGAAAAAAAGTAACTTTGACTCCTAGTGGAATTAAGCTTGCTAAAATTGGTAAAAATTATTTTAAAAGGTTAGATCAAGCTATTAGTGAGATTCATAATGCAAATAATAAAATAATCGGTGAGGTAAAGCTGGGAACTATGTTTGGTCTTGGAAAGTCTTGGATTATTCACAGAATGGTGGAGTTTTCTGAAAATCTTCCTGATCTTTCTGTTCAGGTGAAGATGGATTCTACCGATGGACTGCTTAAGAAATTTGATCGTTCGGAGTTGGACTGCTTAGTTTTACCTTCTGAGTTAACTCCTGCTCATGCTGCACATAAGGTTCTTCACGAAGAACAAATGGTTCTAGTATACTCTAATAAGCTAAATATTGATAAAGAAATTACATTAAAAGAGTTTTCAGAATTAGATCATATCTTTTTTGATGTAAAAGATACTCTTTTTTATAATTGGTGCCGAGCACACTTTGGTCAAATACCAAGGAACTTAAAGCCAAGGTTAACGGTGAATTCCTTTGGTAATATTTTAGCTGCTGTCTCAAAAGGAATGGGAGTTGCAGCTGTGCCTTACCATGTTTTTAAAAGATCGCCTTTTTTCAATAATCTTGAAGTTTTAGGTCCAATATATTCTATTGCTCAATCTAAAGTTAATTTTGTTTATCATGCTGAAGATATAGAGAGTTTAAAAGTTACAACTTTATATGACTTTCTTAAAAAAGAAGTTGATAGACTAGAAGCAAATGAAAGTTAATTTAAATAAATTTAAGTCACAGCTTCCGCTGCAAATTCTTGATGTTCTTAAGACTATAAATGCTCAAGGATTTAGTGCTGGATTAATAGGTGGATTTACAAGAGACTATCTTATTGAAGGTTCGTTCTCCTATGATATTGATATAGAGGTTCGAAAAAAAAATAAAAAAGCAGATTATAAAAATTTGTGTGAAGCTTTGGAAGCAAATATAGAAAATGATTTTGAAATTATAACTTTTTGCCAAGGAGATTATAATTTTGAAATATCTAGGCCTCGAATAGAAAATTACAAAGAAGATATTAGTCATAAGAATTTTTCTTTTAAGTTTGTAGAAACTTTTGATAATGCTTTTAAAAGAAGAGACTTTACTTTAAATGCTATTATGTTTTTGTATGATGAAGGAAGATTTGAACTTGTTGATCCTTGTAATGGTGTTCTTGATCTTAGTAATAGAGTTCTAAATAATTGTAGTGATGACTTTATTTTTGATCCTGTTCGCTATTTAAGAGCTTATCGTTTTAAAGAGAAGTTAAAGTTTTCATTTTCTGAAAATTTAGAAAACAAATTAGAACAAATGAAAAATTATGATTTTTCTGCACACTATCTTAGGAGTGAAGCTAATAAAAGTCCAAGACCTCTGAGCTTTTTAAAGAATGTGTTTGGTATAGAAGAAGATCCTCTTATCATCTTTGATAACCATAGAAGGAAATTAGATGAATCGATCAATAAGTCGATTAGTTTAAAGAATAAAAGAAAAATGTTGTTAGAAAAGTTAGGCTTTTCTGTAAAGGGTGTTTTTAATATTGAAAGTTTAAATGAAAAGAGCTTTAAGACTTTAAAGGATCATTTTTCTAGGGAAGAGATTGTGACTATTTTCAACTTTCTTAATATAGAGAACATTGACATTGATAAATTATTTTTTAAGACATTAGAAATATCTCTTGTGAATATAAAACCTAAGGATAGGGCGAAGTATATTTTTTCAAAAAGAATGGAGTATGCTTTAAAATGATAGATAGATATAATAAAAGCTATTATGAGCAAGTGTGTGAAATATTTTTTGAGACAAGTTCTGTAAAAACTTTTTCATCTTTAGAGCAAAAAGATGCGTTTAGAAAGAAATATCTTGATGATTATCTTAATCGATTTGAAGAATTTTGTTTTGTCGCACTTAAGGACAACCAAGTTATTGGTTATGTTATTTGTTGTCCTATGACAATATTAGATAAAAATTTATTAAGTGTGTTTAGTTATTATGAAGATAAAGAAGAATTTGTTGCTCAATATCCAGCTCATTTACATATTAACTTGAGCGCTCATGCTAGAGGTATGGGACTTGGGGCAAAGCTTATGTATTTTTTGTTTAGTAAATTAAAGAAAAATGGTGTTAATGCGCTGCATGTCTTCACGAACTCTAAACATCCAAGTTTTAATTTTTATTTAAAATACAAATTTGGCGTTTTATTTGAAGATCCCCAGACGCATCTTGTTATGATGGGTATTAAGTTTTAACCCTTTGCGCTATCATTTGACTAAGCTACTCCAATTTCTTATCGTATGTTATTGATTTTTGTAAGGAGCTATTGTGATTAAGATTTTATTACTAATCATTTCTACAAGCGTTTTTTCTCTACCCTTAGTAGAAAAGTATAATAAAAAAATTGAATTTAAAGATGACTTAGATTTTAAGCATATGAAGCTTGCTATAAAAAGGCAGTTACGTTCACTTAAAACTTATAATAAGAGCTTTGTTTTTGGTGGTAAGGCGTATACGACACAAGATCAGATAAAGACGTTAAAAAAGTTAGATTCATTAATCACTCACTGGCAAGAATGTATTGAGATAACAGCTAAAAGTTCTTGTACTAATTTACTTTCTCTTTCTATAAATAGAAGCTTTGATATATATAAGTCTATCCCAAGAAGTGATGAAACAGGTCATAAAAAAGGACAAGCTAGATTTACGAGTTATTATTCTCCGAAACTATATGGATCAAAGGTAAAAACTGATGTTTATAAATATCCAATTTATAAAAAGCCTCATTTGAAAAAACATAGAAGTTATACAAGAGGACAAATTGAGTTTGATGGGATTTTAGAGGGAAAGAACTCTTTGTTATTTTATGTAAAAGACAACAGGTATGATATTTGGTTAATGCATGTTGAAGGTGGAGGTGTTGTTGAGACTATAGAAGATGGAAAAAAGGTTTTGTATAATTTAAGTTATGATGGAACCAATGGAAAGCCTTTTTCTATGTTATCTACATATATGTTGAAAAAAGGTTATCTTACGACAGATAGAAGTGTAGAGGCCCAACGAAATTATATTTTAGCAAACCCAGAAAAAGAAAAAGAAATTATTTCTTCTTCTCAAAACTATGTGTATTTTAAAATTTCTAAATCGGAGCCAGTAGGAGTTAAAAATATTCCATTAACTCAAGCAAGAAGTATGGCAACAGATAAGAGATTATATAAAACATATGGATTACTTAGTTTTGTAAATATAGATGGAAGAATTTATCATAAAAAAGAAGATTCTAAGAAAATAAAACTGAATAGATTTTTTATTACGCAAGATACTGGTGGTGGAATAAGAGGAGCTGCAAGAGCAGATCTTTATCAAGGTTATGGTCGACAAGCGCAGTATCTTGCCAATAATATGAATGCTCTAGGATGGCAATATTTCTTAATGCTTAAAAAATAAAAGGATATAAAATGAGCGAAAACTATTTAAACTTAAAGGGAATTGAATTTATTGAGTTTTCAAGTAGTGAGCCAAAGAAGTTAGAAGATTTATTCTTAGCTTTTGGTTTATCGAAAGTTATGACTCACAAAGAAAAAGAAATTGATTTATTTAGACAAAATAATATTGTTTTTCTTTTAAACTCTCAGCCTCAATCTTTTGGGTCTAATTTTTATGATCTGCATGGACCATGTGTAAGTTCTATGGCCTGGAGATTTGAAGATACAAACTTTGCTTTGGAAGAGGCGGTAAAAAGAGGCGCTACTAAAGCAGCCTCTAAAATAGATTATAAATTAGATGGTCAAGATATTCCTGCGATTATGGGAATTGGAGATAGTTTGATCTATATGGTTGATACCTATGATAAAGAAGATTTTTATGAGTCAATGGGATTTGAAAAACTTGAAAATCCGACAATTGTTCCGGATCTTGGTTTTGAATTTGTCGATCATTTAACAAATAACGTTCAAAATGGAACAATGGAAAAGTGGTCTAATTTTTATAAAGATATTTTTGGATTTAGAGAGATTAAGTATTTTGATATTAAAGGTGTCAAAACTGGTCTTCAATCTTTTGCTCTTCAATCTCCATGTGGCAGCTTTAGTATCCCAATTAATGAAGCTAAAGAAGCAAAGTCTCAGATTAATGAATATCTTGAAGAGTATAAAGGAGCAGGTGTCCAGCATATTGCTCTTCATTCAAAAGATATGATTACATCGGTTGCAGGAATCCAAAAAGAGGGCATTGAAACTTTAGATATTGATAATGAGTATTATGGAGAAGTCTTTGATAGAGTTCCAAATGTTTCTGAGGATCATAAAAAACTGCAAGATCTGCAAATCCTAATTGATGGAGATGAGCAAGGATATTTGCTTCAAATATTTACTAAAAATGTTATTGGTCCCATCTTTTTTGAAATTATTCAAAGAAAAAATCACTTTGCTTTTGGTGAAGGAAACTTTGGAGCACTTTTTAGATCTATTGAAAGAGATCAGCAAAAAAGAGGATATCTAGATTAAGGATCACCTTTTTGATCTTTTTATTGTTGAGTCAATTGAAGATCTTATCTTAGCAAGATCTTTTTATACAAAATATCTAGAGTCAAGTGATAATGAATTAAAGCAAAAGAGTCTTATTAAAGTGCATACTTTAAAAGGCTCTTGTCTTTATATGGATGAGTTAGAGTTAGCAAATCTTTGTCATTTGATTGAAGACCAAATTATTGAAAATAAGCTAAATCCCAGTTTTGATATTTTATATAAACGAATTAAGAACTTTGAAGTCAAAGACTTAAAGGCCAGTTATAGTAGTAGTGACCTTTTTGATTTTTCTCAAAGTATTAAAAAGAAACTTACTATCCAGTCACAAAAAATAGAGCTTAAGTATAAGTTATTTGTTTCTTTGAGAAAAGTTCTACACGAGTTGATTAAAAATTCAATTTCTCATAAGGAAACAGAGAATTTAGAAATTAAAATCATATTAAATAAAGATTACTTTGAATATAGAGACTTTGGGCAACCTAAGTTAAATAATGGAGTCTCTATTTATCAAGGAAGAGGTAAGGGGCTAGAGCAGATTAGGCAAATTTGCTTAGAAAATGACCTTAAAATAAAAGAAATTGAACTTGGACATATTAAGATAGATCTGAATGTTTGACATATCAAACGATTCCTTCGATGATTAGATATACGTTTTAAAAAGGAATTTATAATGAAATATTTTTTAGTTTTATTTTTGGCTTTTAATTATGTCTTTGCCGATGAACTTATTTTTATGGTTGAAACTCAAGGCCATAAGCATATAGGTAAATTAAATGGAAAAAGTTATTCTCTTATTACAAAAGAGAATTCATGGCATTTATATCCTGACATCTCTAATGATTCTAACAAATATCTTTTTGTTAAAGGAACATCTAGAGAAAATCTTCAAATTGTATTAAGAAATAAACTTTCTAAAAAAGATAAAGCTTTAACGGATAAAGGTTTTGTTTTACATCCAAGATTTTCAAATAGAAGCAATACCATTTTTTATTCTATTAAGACACAAAGTGGACAGAAAATTCAAATGCTTAATTTAAAAAATAAAGATAGAAAGTATATTGATGAAAAGTATGATGCTTACTTTCCAGCTCCATTTCAAAGTGGTGAAATGCTTGTATATCAAAGAAATCTAAGCTCTAAAGATAGAGAAATTGTTTTATTTGATATGTTACAAAATAAAAAAGAAGTTATATCAAAAGGTATGGCCCCGGCTCTTTCTAAAGATGAAAGATATATTGCTTTTACAAATAAGATAGATGGTAACTGGGATATCTATGTTTACGATAGATTTACAAAAGAAAAGTTTAAAGCGACTTCAAATATATCTATGGATTTTTCACCAACATTTGATAGGCATAATAACTTAATTTATACATCTGACAGATTAGAAAATGGTGTTTTTTCAATATTTAAGCAAAGCTTTTTATCTTGGAAAAATAAAATGGAAGATGAGAAAGTTCTTTTAACAAAAGCAGGTGTTAGCTTTTATGCTCCTAAGATATCAGGAGTAAAAAAATATAAGCTTAGCAATCTAAAAGATATGACTGGAGAGTCTAGGTCATCTTTTGGTACAATTAAGCATGGAGATAAAATTTATGTTGTTGGTGGACACCAAGGAGCTGAGCATACATATCCGCCAGAGTCTTTTACAGCGAGAATGACAGTTTATGATTTAAAGACAAAGAAATGGTCTAACTTAGCTCCACGACTAAAGCCTAGTCATGGATTTCAAATTACTGCCGATGGAAATTACTTGTATGCATTTGGTGGATTTGCGTATGAAGAAAATAATTATCCAAAATGGAAATCGATTTCAGTTGTAGAAAGATATGATATTAAAAATAATAAATGGAAAATTATATCTCATATGCCAAGGAATAGATCATCTAATGTTGTAGCAAAAGTAGGAAATCTTGTTTATTTAATTGGTGGTTGGGATGCAACTCCAAAGTCGCATGGAGATCTTGATGGAACTTTCCATGATGAAATAGATGTTTATAATATTAAGGAAAATACATGGAAAACTCTTAAAGTAAAACTCCCATTAAAAAGAAGAGCTTTTAATTCATTTGTTAAAGATGGGAAGATTTACTTAGTTGGAGGAATATCTGAAGGGGCAAGTCACTTTTCCCTATTAGATAATTTTAGTGTTTTTGATACAAAGAGTGCATCTTTTAATGAACTTGCAAAATTGCCATTTGGAACATTTGCACCGGCTTGTGGGAATATAGGTGATGAGGCTTATATGTTCGGGGGGATGTTTAAAACGGGTAAGTGGTCTTATGAGTATGTTCCACATATTTTTAAATATGATTTTAAAAAGAAGAAATGGGAAAATACGGCAAGATATTTAAACGAATATAAAGGTTTTTCTCAAGTTACTGGCTTTAATGCATCATGTCTTACAATTTTGGGAGGACATAGCTACAAAAATAATGAGGATAGACCTGTAAATACAGTTGAAAAATTTTGTGTTAAATAAGTTTGTAATTAACACATTTTTGTTTTAAAATGAATTGAATGAATTTTTCTATAAAATTTATTGAAGTTAGTTGTTATCCAGTTTTCTTTTTTTTATAGCTAAATTTATAATATTAATACCCAAGTTATAAAGAATTTTTATAGCTTAATTTTAGGAGTTAAACTGTGGCAACAGGAAAAGTAAAGTTTTTTAATGATGAAAAAGGTTTTGGATTTATCACACCGGATGATGGTTCTAAAGACATGTTTGTTCATATCTCTGGAGTAGATGGTGCATCACTATCTGAGGATGATCAAGTAGAATACGAAGTAGGTGAAGGTCAAAAAGGGCCATGCGCTGTAAACGTAAAAAAAATCTAATTAAAAAATGAGGCGCTTTTAAAGCGCCTTTTTTATTTTAAGCCGGATTTGAACTTGGAATATAAAAAAACTCTAGTTCTTTATCTTTTAAATCTATACTCATTCTTTCTAGTAATCTTTGTACTCCAAATTGTTCCGTAGCATTATGTCCACCAGCATAAAAATGAATATTACTCTCTTTTGCTTCATGCCAGTCATGCTCACTTATTTCTCCAGTTAAGTAACTATCAAGACCTTTTCTTTTGGCCATAATCCAATCACTATTTGCTCCTCCAGTTATAATTCCCATAGAACTAATTTCATCATTATCATTAGGAGATGAATGTATTACTTTATGATCTAGAATTTTTTCTAATTTACTTGCAAGATCTTTAGAGTTTATTTTTTCTTTAAACTTACCGCTGACTCCAGTAGGCATTCCTTTGTAGTCACCAAAAGGTTTTAAATCAGTCAATTCTAAGAGGTTTGCGATTGCAGCGGCATTTCCAACTTCCATGTGTCCATCTAAAGGAAGGTGATAACCAAAAAGAGAAATATCATTCTTTACTAGGGGTGCGGCTCTTTTGTAAAAGGCTCCTGTTAGAGTTTTTGGACCATGAAACTTCCAAAATAATCCATGATGTACAATCAGAGCGTCTGCTTGAAGCTCGATTGCTTTTTGTACACTATATGCTGTAGCTGAAACGGCAAAAGCGATTTTTTTTATCTGTGTTCTTCCTTCAATTTGAAGTCCATTGGGACCATAGTCGGTATAATCATAAATATTTAAGAGTCCATTGAGATAGTTTGTGAGTTTTTTTCTCGTTATCATAGTTGCGCCTTTTCACCTAGTTCTTCCCATATTTGGTAGAGTTCATCGAGGTTTTCTTTTGCCATTTTTATTTTGTTTTCAAGTTTTTTGTATTCATTCGTTTTGTCCTCATTCATATTTGTAAAATCAAAATTTTGTGCTTTTGTTTCAAGTTCATTAAGAAGACTTTCTGCTTGTTCAATTTCACTATCGATCGTTTTAAGTCTTTGTTTTTCTTTGTTAGTTAGTTTTACTTTTTGTTGAGGAGTTTGAGTTGCTGTTGATAGTTTTTTAGATGGCAGTTCTTTAATCAAAGTTGCTTGAATAAGATCTGCATTATCAGAATAATTACCTAAATACTCTTCGACTTTATTGTTTTGTAGTATCCAGGACTTTGTCGTTACTTTATCTAAAAAGGCCCTGTCATGAGAAACGATAATTACGGCTTGTTTATAATCAATAAGTGCTTGCTCTAAGGTTTCTATCGTTTCAATATCAAGGTCATTTGTGGGTTCATCAAAAATCCAAATATCAGCAGCATTTTTCATGAATAAAGCAAGTTGTAATCTATTTTTTTCTCCTCCACTTAAAGTTGAAATAGGTCTTCTTATTTCACTACTGGAAAATAGAAATTTTTCTAGGTAGGAGTTTATATGAAGTGTTCCACCTGATGGCATATGGATAAGATCAGACCCATCTCCAATGATCTCAAAAGGAGTCTTATTATTATCTAGAGCTTTTCTATTTTGAGAAAAATAACTTATTTTTAAATTGTCAGCTTTTTTTAACTGTCCAGAAGTTAAATTTAATTCATTCATTATTATATTTAAAAGAGTTGATTTTCCAGCACCATTTTTTCCTATCAGAGCAATCCGGTCTTCTCGAAAAAGGGTAAGATTACTATTGTTAAATATGGGGGTGTCTTTAAAAGAAAATGAGGCCTCTTTTAGCTCCATAAGAACTTTAGTTTTTCTCTTAGTGGAAGATAAGTTGAGTTCTAATTCTTTTTTTCTTTTATCATGTAAGGACTTAATATTTTTTTCAATATTGTGAAATCCCTCTACTCTTTTTTTGGACCTAGTTCCTCTTGCCTTGATTCCTTGTCTCATCCATGCAAGCTCTCTTCTATGAGAGTTTTTAAGTTTCGTAAGCTTTTCAGATCGAATTTTTTCGACTTCTTGCATATGATCAATATAGTCTAGATAGTTTCCGTTGAATTTATCTATAGATCCTGAGTCTATATGAATGATACGGTCACAAATACTGCTAAGAATATACCTATCATGACTAATCATGATAAATGTATTTGCTTTATTTTTTATTTCATCTTCAAAAAGCTCAATTGTTTCTATATCTAAATGGTTGGTCGGTTCATCCCATAGAATGAGATCATGCTGCGCACTTAGTCCAATACTGATTGCAATCTTTCTAAGTTGTCCTCCACTTAGTTTTTTCATTGGCTTATCTAGTGGAACATCAAACTTTTTAAGATAAGAAAAATACTTACTTTCTACCTGCCAACCTCCAAGGTTTTCAATTTGAGTTAAAATGGAGCCTTGTTTGCTGATAAGATCATCATTTTGATTTGTTTGAATTTGTTTTTCTATATCATTGAGTTCAAAAAAGAGGGTTTTGAGCTGCGGATAGAATTCTAAAAAATATCTTCTTGCCTGAGGAAAGTCATCGCTAAGAGGAAGGCTTTGAGGAATGTATATTTTACTAAGACCTTTTTTCATATCGTATAAAAAAGCTGGAGAGCTGGAGTCAGGAATAATATCTTCGTTGATGATTTTAAGTAGAGTTGATTTTCCTTTTCCGTTTAATCCAATTAGACCAACCTTTTCATACCTATCTAGGCTTATAGTAGCATTTTTGAAGATTATTTTATCTCCAAAAGACATATTAATATTTTGCAAACTGATTAAATTACTCATATCTAAAATATAATAACATATTTAGAGTGGAAAAAAACACCTAAGTATATGATTTAATAAGGTTTTATCGTAAAATAGAGCTATGAAACTATTATTTATCTTATGGGCGATATCTTTGTCTTTATTGGCCCAAACAAATTTAGATCAGACTTCAGTTAGTAAAACACAAAGTGCAATTGATTTTGAAAAGATTAAACAAGAAAGATTACTTCGTATTAGAAAAGAGCTTGTTCAAATTCATAATGAAGTTTTAGATACTAAAGAAAAGATTAGAACTTCGAATGACACTGTAGAAAAATTTAAATTAGAAGTGAATTTAGCTAAGCTAGAGAAAAAAGAAGTTGCAGTTAGAATGGATTTTATTGAAACTACAACGAATATAAGCCTTGGGCTTGACAGTGAAAAAGGTGTTAAAAAAGAAACATCTTTTGCTGATGATATTAAGGCGATCTTTCAGCCTTTTTTTGATGGGATAAGGTCCATAAGTGAAAGGCCAAGAAAAATACAAGCATTAAAAGATGAAGAAGCTTTTTTATTAAAAAAAGTTCAAAATGCAAGCCTGGCAGTTGAAAGATTAAAGCGAGCTTTAAAATCAAATTCTGAATCCAAGTTAACAAATACATATAAAAAATCAATTGCTATTGCAAAAGAAGAACTTGAGAAAATTAAGATTAAATCAGAAGATGTTCATTTTAATTTAATTCAATTAGAAAAAGACAAGGGAAGTATTGTAACAAATTTTTCTAAGGGAATTTTCGGCTTCTTAACAACGAAAGGAAAAAATCTTTTAATATCAATTATTGTCTTTGCCATCTTTTTTTGGTTTTTAAGATTAGGAAAAAATAAGCTTGTTACGACATTACTTATTAGAGCTTCTAGAAGCAGTGACTTTTCAGATAACTATACATGGATGATAAGACCTTTTAGAGTAATCTATTCTGTTTTTGCTTTAATGCTTGCTCTTAGTATGGGAATATTAACTCTTTATGCCCTTGATGATTGGGTTTTAGTAACATTAATACTATTTTTAATTGGTTCTTTAGTTTGGAGTTTAAGGCAGTACCTTCCACAGTTTATTGAACAAAGTAAAATCGTTTTAAATTTAGGTGCTATTAGAGAAGGGGAAAGAATTATCTTTAATGGAATTCCATGGAAAATAAAGTCTCTTGGTTATTATTGTAAACTAGATAATCCTTCTTTAGTTGGTGGACATCTAAGAGTTAACACAAGAGAGTTACTACATCATACTTCAAGACCTATTATCAAAAATGAGCCTTGGTTTCCTACAAAAATTAATGATTGGGCGATACTTTCTGATGGAACTTATGGAAAAATAACGATTCAATCAGCAGAACAGGTGATGGTTAAATTAATTGGTGGACAAGTAAAATATTATTCTACGTCGGATTACTTGGCTCAAGGGCCAGTTAATTTATCTAATGGTTTTGGAATAGAAATAATATTTGGTATTGATTACGATCACCAAGATAAAACTTTAAAAGAAATTTTACCTATGTTTAAAAAAGAGTTTAGCTTAAAGCTTGAAACGATACTGCCAGGTATGAAAGATGACTTTAAAGAATTAACTTTAGAGTTTAGTGCTGCAGGAGCAAATTCTCTTGATTATAGATTTTTCTTAAGAGTAGATGGTAAGTTAGCAAGCCAAAAGCAATTCTTAGAAAGAAGAGTTCAGTCTGTATTTGTTGAAATTTGTAACGAACAAAACTTAGTTATACCATTTTCACAATTAAGAGTTCATATGGACAAAGATGAATGAGTTAGCGCAGTTTTTAGAGAGATATTTTGGGTTAGCTAAAAGCTCTAATCATTTAGAGCTTTCATATGAGCACTTACACAAGGTATTAACGGATAGGATTATTTATCTTATTAGAGTTGATATTGATAAGCTTTTACAGGCACTTTATCGTATTGATGTGGCCCAAAAATATACTGATGAAGCTTTTTCTAAGGGGGAAGTTGGACTTGTTGCATCATCTCTTAGTGAGCATATAATTAAGCGACAGCTTAAAAAGCTTGATTATAGATCTAATCATAGTTTTTAAGTTATATATTAAGAAAATACTTAATAGATGATTCTACTAAAATTTCTAGTTTAAAATAATATTGGCTTTATAGATTGCTTTGAAATTTACTGCATCTATTTAAAATAGAATTCGCTAATCTGTGAGTTGATGCAGCTTGGGCTAGGGCTTTACACTCTGCTAGACTAAGATTTCCTTGGTTTTTATAAGAAAAATCATTTAAGATTTGGTTTTGCATCTTGTGAGTACTTGCAGATAGCGCTAATGAAATGACTTTAGATACTTCAAGGTTTAATATTTGGCTGGAATTAACTTTGTAATTAACTGATATTGAGTGATTAACTAGTGGGTTGTTATTTAGCAGCGCTATTACTTTAGGCAAGTTGTGTATTTTTCCATATAATTTTTCATCATTGTGGTTTAGATATGTTTTTAGAGAAATTATCTCAGCATGTTTACCATTAAAACTTATCTCTTTAATAATGCTTTGACTGATCCTTCCACTTTCAATTTCCATCTCGTTAGTTGAACATAAAAAACGCATATACTTATCATTGTCAATCTTAATGATAGCTTCTAAGCATACTTTTCCAATAAGAGATATATCTTTTCCTTCTAAATCTTGAACTTGTCCCTCTACAAAAAAACTTATAGGAATATTAGTTAACTGACATGATGAAAATATTAAGAGGCTAAAAATAGTCAGGACTGTATTGTTAAGTTTGCTCATGTTGAATCTCCGAGAGTCTAGTCAAATCGTCATTTAGTGAAATCTTATATAGTAAAATTTTTTTGAGTGTTATAGTGACCCTGTAAAATTTTTATAAATAAATGAAGTCTTTTGAGGTGACTTTACGCGTTGTTATTGACTTTAAATATTTATGGTGAAAACTGTAAATTTTATACATTTTTACACTTGTATACCTTTTCAATTTGATCAGTTCTAACTATAAAGAATCATTAAATTTTTATTGTATTTTAGGATTTTTTTATGCAAAGCGTAGATAATGTAGTTATAAGGTTCTCTGGAGATTCTGGAGATGGGATGCAGTTAACTGGAACACAGTTTTCAGATACAAGTGCATTTATGGGAAATGATATTTCAACTTTTCCAGATTTTCCTGCTGAAATTAGAGCACCTCAAGGAACTGTTGCTGGTGTTTCTGGTTTTCAGGTTAACTTTGGTTCAAACGAAATTACAACACCAGGAGATACTCCTGATGTTTTAGTTGCTATGAATCCAGCAGCATTAAAAGCAAATTTAAGTGATCTAAAAAAAGGATCTACAATAATTTTAAATAAAGATGCTTTTACAAGTTTAAACTTTAAAAAAGCTGGGTATGAAGTTGACCCTAGAGAAACTCACTTACTTGAAGATTATAATGTTATTGATGCTTCAATAACGAATCAAACAAAAGAAGCTTTAGAAGAAATTGATTTAGATACAAAACTTAAAACAAGGTGTAAAAATTTTTACGCTCTAGGTATGACGTACTATATGTACTCTAGAGATCTTGAACCAACGAAAGATTGGATTAAACAAAAATTTTTAGGAAAAGATAATATCATCGAAGCTAATACTAAAGCTTTAGAAGCTGGATATAACTATGCTGATACCATAGAAGCTATTGGTGATAGATACACTGTTGATAAGGCGGCTATTGATAAAGGTCTTTATAGACAAATCAACGGAAATACAGCTTTATCTTTAGGTTTTGTTATGGCGGCTCAAAAAGCTGGTATAAATTTATTCTTAGGATCTTATCCAATTACACCAGCTTCAGATATTTTACATGAGCTTTCAAAACATAAAAACTTTGGCGTTAAAACTTTTCAAGCTGAAGATGAGATCGCTGCTGTATGTAGTGCTATTGGAGCAAGTTTTGGTGGAGCTTTAGGTCTTACAACTTCATCTGGCCCTGGTATCGCTCTTAAGGGTGAGGCCATAGGTCTTGCTATGATGTATGAGCTTCCACTAGTTATCGTAGATGTTCAAAGGGGCGGTCCAAGTACAGGTCTTCCTACTAAGACAGAACAATCTGATCTTAACATGGCCATCAATGGAAGAAATGGAGAGTCTCCAGTTGTAGTGGTTGCTCCAAGTCGTCCTACAGATTGTTTTCATATGGCCTATGAGGCTTCAAGATTAGCTCTAGAGCATATGACACCAGTAATTGTATTAAGTGATGGATATATTGCAAATGGATCAGAGCCTTGGAAAATACCAAACGTAGATTCTGAGTATAAAAATATTAAAACTAATTTTGTTAATCCAGATGATTATAAAGAAGAAACTTATCTTGCTTATAAGAGGGGTGAAGAAAAATTAGTTCGTTCTTGGGCCATTCCAGGAATGGAAAATACGATGCACAGACTTGGTGGATTAGAAAAAGAAGAAAATACTGGAAATGTATCTTATGATCCAGCTAATCACCAAAAAATGGTTGATATTAGACAAGATAAAATAGAAAAAATAGCAAACTATATTCCTAATCAAGAAGTTGAAGGAAGTGATAGTGGTGATATTTTAATTGTATCTTGGGGAGGAACTTATGGAGCTACTCACCAAGCGGTTAAAGAATTTGATAATGTATCTTTAATGCATATTAAATATTTAAATCCAATGCCAAAGAATTTAGATGAGATTTTTTCTAAGTTTAAAAGAATCGTTGTATGTGAGTTAAATAAAGGTCAACTTAGAAACTTACTTGCAACTAAATATAATTATAACTTTGAATCATATACAAAAGTTCAAGGAAAGCCATTTCAAATTAGAGAGCTTACTGGAATGATCAGCAAAAAATTAGAGGAAGCTTAAAATGAGTGATGTAGTTTATAAGAAAAAAGATTTTGCTTCTGATCAACAAGTTAAATGGTGTCCTGGTTGTGGTGACTATGCTATTTTATCAAGTGTTCAACAGGCGATGGCAAAAATAGGAGTAGCACCTCATAATACAGCTGTTATTTCAGGTATTGGGTGTTCATCAAGATTTCCTTATTATATGGGAACTTATGGGATGCATACCATTCATGGAAGAGCGCCAGCTTTTGCGACAGGCCTTAAGGTTCAAAATCCAGATCTTAGTGTTTGGCTTATAACAGGGGACGGTGATGGACTAAGTATTGGTGGAAATCACCTTGCTCATATTATTAGAAGAAATGTAGATGTGAATCTTATTTTATTTAATAATGAAATCTATGGCCTAACTAAGGGACAATATTCTCCAACTTCAAAAGAAGGAATTAAAACGAAATCTACTCCTTATGGAAGTGTAGATCATCCATTTAATCCCGCTGACTTTGTAATGGGATCAGGATCGACTTATTTTGCTAGAACGATCGATACAGATCCTAAACATATGATGGAAACTTTTATAGAAGCTTCCAAGCACAAAGGATGCTCTGTAATAGAAGTATATCAAAATTGTGTAATCTTTAATGATAAGGTTCATGATGCTTATACAAATAGAGCTACTAGAGATGATCATTCAATAAGGTGCGTTCATGGTGAAAAACTTATTTTTGGAAAAGATAAGGATAAGGGAATTATCATGGATGGATTTAATCTAAAAGTAGTTGTACTTGATGGTAACGAAGATAAAATTGTAACTTTTGATAAGCATAATAAAATTTTATCTCAGCTTCTTACGCAAAAAAATGATGAGCTTCCAGTTGCTATTGGAACTTTATATACAAAAGAAGATATTACAAGCTATGAGCAAGATGTGAACACTCAGATTGCCGCTCAAAAGAATGATCAAAGTATTCAACAGCTTTTAGAGTCTGCTAATACTTGGCAAGTATAGTTCAAAATTGAAATAAATTTAATATTGTGCATGCAAGAGGAGTCTTCCTAGAAGATTTAAGCTATTAAACTTAAATCTTCCGTGACGAGCACTGATGCTCGCCTTTTCCAACAAAAGGCTTAGTTATGGAAGACGTGATTAGGGTGTTGAATCTTATCGCAATATTACTTCAGTTAGCCGCTGTAGTAATAGAGCTTTGTAGATAAGACTTTAGCAGGTAGTGTGTCGAGCACTACTTGCACCTAATTCACTTTTATATTGTATCAGTTTTTAAATTTTAAATAAAGCTTTGTAAGTTGTTGATTTAGTGATGATTCTCTATATATTTGCAGTATTTATTATTTCGACGAAAGTCGATAGCAAGTACTTGAATGAGCATTGGAGCGTATAAAAGCCGCTAGAGTTTTACTAGCGGATGAGTCACAATATTTTATTAGTGATGATTTTCAATATAATCCGAGTTTTTATAAAACTTAACCTCAGGATTCTTTTCCATACAAAGCTTTAAATCCCAATCAGATTTAACTCCATAACAGATTCTATCTTTGCCATCGACCATCATATTTGATCCATAGTTTGACTTAAAAGTATCTTCAGCTTTTTTATCAGAAAACCTTAACCATCTAACTCCTATAAATGGAGTTCCTTCATAATCGGCCCTAACATTGTATTCATCTTCAAGTCTAAATTTTACAACCTCAAATTGAAGGGCACCAACGGCTCCAAGCATTTTAGTTCCGCCAATATCTCTAATGAAAAGCTGAGTAGCTCCTTCTTCAGATAATTGTCTAAGACCTTTTTCAAGATGCTTTGCTTTAAGTGGATCTTTTAATGTTACGGTTTTAAAAAGCTCTGGGGCAAATGAAGGAATTCCTGTGTATTGAATCTTTTCACCTTCAGAAAATGTATCTCCAATTTGAAACTTTCCACTGTCGTGAAGACCAACAATATCTCCTGGATAAGCTGTTTCAGCTAGTTCTCTATCTTGAGCTTGAAAAAACTGAGGCGTTGGAAATTTCATTTCTTTTTGCGATCTTACATGAAGATATTTTGTATTTCTTTTAAACACACCAGAACAGATTCTCATAAATGCGATTCTATCTCTGTGTTTTTTATCCATATTAGCTTGTATCTTAAAGATAAAGCCTGTGAACTTCTTTTCATCTATATTAACAACTCTTTTGTCACTATCAATTTCAAAAGGAGCAAGTTTTACTTCTCTGTTTTTTGGTCCAGGAGCATGATTAGTAATCATATCTAAAACTTCTTTTACTCCAAAGTTATAAAGAGCTGATCCAAAAAATACGGGAGTTTGAATTCCTTCAAGATATAGCTCTTCATTAAATGGCTCAATTAGCTCTTCTACCATTAAAAGATCTTCTTTTAGTTTTTCTAAAAGATGTTCACTCATAAATTCTAAAAGACTAGGAGAGTCTAGATCACTAGCATCCACTATGCTTGGATTAAATGGATCCGTCTTATCTGAAAAAGATCTAATCACTTTTGTTTTAAAATCATATACACCTTTAAATTCAACTCCATCACCAATAGGCCATGTCATAGGCACACACTGAATAGATAATTTTTTTTCAATATTATCAATTAGCTCAAATGGATCCATAGCATCACGATCAAACTTATTTATAAATGTTGTAACAGGAGTATCTCTTAGACGACAAACGTCCATTAATTTTTCAGTTTGTCCCTCAACACCCTTTGCTCCATCGATCATCATAAGAACAGATTCAACAGCAGTTAATGTTCTATATGTATCTTCAGAAAAGTCCTTGTGCCCAGGAGTATCTAGTAGGTGAACAGCTCTGTTGTTATAGTGATAACTCATAACAGAAGATGTAATAGAGATTCCTCTGTCTTGTTCCATTTGCATCCAGTCTGATTTAGCAAAATCCCCTGATTTAGATTTTACCATTCCTGCTTCACGAACAACTCCTCCAAACCATAGGAGTTTTTCTGTAACAGTTGTTTTACCTGCATCGGGGTGGGAGATGATTGCGAATGTGCACCTTTTGTTTTCTTGGGGCATTTTTGTTCCTTGAGTATTTTTAAATTTTGAGTGTAACATACTGCAATAGTGGTTGATTGTAAACTAACTTTGAATCAATCTCCAGCGTGAGAAATCATTTTGAAAAATTACTTAGTAAGAAATCACATGATTTCTTACTAATAGTCGACGAAAGCTTTTATTATAAAGATGCGGATGCAAAAAGAACAAAAGACATATTTTATCTTAGACCGCTTGTGAAAAGATGTCTTGTGTTGTGTGGAACGCCAGCTCCTAACTCTGCAATGGATATAGTCGAACAGATAAATCTTGCAGATGGGGGAGAAGCTTTTTCCAATTCCTTTTCAAAATTGTCTTATGAGGAAATAGTTAAAGTTGTAGAGAGTCGAGCACTTTATCTTAGGCAAACTAAGGAGGAGGTTCTTTCTTTACCAGGAAGAACAATCCACAAGATGCATATTGAAATGGAAAGTTGTCAGCGTGAGATATATGATAAAGTTCATGATGAAGTGATTCAGAAATTAAATAATACATCTCAAGAACAATTCAGAAAAAGTATTACCAGTTTTCTCGCCAAGAGAGCCTACTTATTGCAAATATGCTCAAACCCAATAGCAGTAGATGAGAGCTATAGCGAAGTTCCTGCGAAAGTTAAGGAAATTGAAAAACTACTTAATGAGTTGATCATAAAAAAATCTGAGAAAGTTATTATATGGTCATTTTATCGAAAATCTATTGATTTTATGATGAACTATTTTAAAAAATATAACCCTCTCCGATTTGATGGTTCCATTAATTCTACAGAAGAGAGAGGAGAAATTGTTACTAAGTTTCAAGAAAATGAAAACTATAATTTAATTATAGCTAATCCAGCAGCAGCTGGAGCAGGCGTGACGCTTCACTCTGCTAGAAGTGCAATATATGAGTCTATGTCTAATCAAACAGCACATTTTTTGCAAAGTCTTGATAGAATTCATCGAAGAGGGCAAAGTAAGGAGGTCGACTACTATTTCCTTATTACTTCCAATTCACTCGAAAAGAGAAACATCGATGTTCTTCTAAGGAAACTAGATGATTCAAAAGCACTACTGAGTGATCCAGAAATGGAAATCTTAACTAAAGAAGTTTTTATGGAAAAGTTGAGTTAAATATAACCTTTAGTTGATTTATTAGTAAAAGTGTCATTTTAAAAATATCCGAAATGACTAAGTGTTTGTTCTTCTTTTTGTAGGGGACAGAGGGAAACTACTTAGATAAAGTATTTCTGATTTTGTCTAGACTCCAATGGATATCTATCAATGGGCATTTGTAACTAGGTCCCGTGTTATCAACTTCAGCATCTAGAAAGAATCCTTCTGCTGCTTCATGGAGATCTTCTGGGATAATCAAGAATTCAACATCAGTAACTTTGAAGTTTAAATTTTCATTTATTCTCCATTCTCTTTCCCAGTCAAATTGGTACCTTTTGTTGGGTTTGCTAATAACTTGGTCTATGAAGGGTGCAATTTTCCAAAAAGATTCTTCTAGTTCACCTCCTTGGCTTAAGCTTATATGTGTTAATTTTTCAAGTCCCTCAAATAGAGGGCCATTAGCCTGGGCATATAAGATAGGGTTACCACCTTTGCTTGTTATAAATGATTTTGTAAATCCAATACCATAGGGGCCTCTTCGTTGTGATATCCTTTCAAGTAAATGAAGAGGAGTCTCGCTAAGGCATACAGATTTTTGATTCTCTTTATCGGTCGCATATTTTTTTGCAAATCCAAATGGATTCATTACCTTAATCTGTTGGTCAAAAAGAATTCCCATAATCGCATTGTACGCTGAATCCTGATCTGGTCCTTTGGCGAAGTGGATTAGAAATTCTGACATGTCTTCCCAATTCTTATTATATTTCATTTTTATGATGTATCGCTTTAGTCAGACTTGTTCAAGTTTGATAAAAGATTAATTTTTATTTGTATAGATATTAATCAGAACTAGCTTCGAGATAGATGAAGATTCAATAGTTTAAGTAAATTTTCTCTTTATTTATATGAGTTAATTCCGAAAAGAATTTATCCCACTTAAATGAATCACTTTAGGAGTTTTAATTGTATATTACAAAATTGGTAATCAGAAATTTTAGGAATTTTAAAAATTCTAGTTTTGTTTTTAAAAAAGGAATAAATACTCTTATAGGAGAAAATGGTTCAGGTAAGACAAATGTTTTCCAAGCAATGAGATTGCTATTAGATGACACCATTCCAAATAGGAACAGAAAACTAAGTGTTGGAGATTTTTCAAGAGCCATAAGTGATTGGAAAGGCCATTGGATAGTTATTCAATCATTTTTTGATGAAATTGGTGACAGTGAAAGTGAAAAATTAATGGCTTATGCTACTTCTAAGTTAGAAGATCCAGAGAAGGGATCTTATACTTACTTGTTTAGGCCAAAGTTAGAGTTTAGAAAAGCATTATATGAATTATCTAATGAATCGGAAAATGAAAAGATAGTAGAGTTATTATCAAGCTTATCAATTGATGACTATGAATTTAAGTGTATTTGCAGAGCATCTGTTGATCTTTCTGATGATGAAAATTATAAAAAGTATGTGGGAGACTTTGAGAGTCTTAAATTCCCAGACCCTGACGATAAATTATATGATGAACTTTGGGGGAATACTAATGCAAAATTTGTAATATTTGACCAAATTTCTTGTACCTTTATAAAAGCATTAAGAGATGCCGTGAAAGAATTACGATACTCCAAATATAGTCCCTTGAAAAAGTTGTTAGAGGGACTTGAGAGTGAAGTAAGTGATGCAGATTTAGAGGCTATTAGTAATAACGTTGTCGAATTAAATGAGAGTATTACATCTTTAGAAACAATTAAAGAGGTTAAAAGGGAAATTGAATCCACAATCTTATCCTCTGTAGGGCATTCTTATTCTCCTTCCATAGATGTTAAATCTGAAGTACCGGATGAGTTAAATTCATTATTTCAATCATTAGCTCTATGGGTAGGAGATCCAAACGATGATCACAAAGGGTACTTAGATGATTTAAGTTTAGGTGGTGCGAATCTAGTTTATTTATCTATAAAATTACTCGAATATGAACAACAGAAAAGAAAAGATAAGATTACTCATTTTTTATTGATTGAAGAGCCTGAAGCACACATTCACACTCATATTCAAAAGACTCTTTTTGGTAAACTCAAATCTGATAACACACAAGTTTTTGTGTCAACTCATTCGACACATATTTCTTCTGTATCTAGGATATCGAGTGTTAATATACTGAGTTCTGCGAAAAACACTTCTGAGATTTATTTCCCTTCAACTGGCTTGACTAAGCCAGTTATTACAAAGGTTGAGAGATACTTAGATGCTGTAAGAACAAATCTTCTATTTGCAAAAGGTGTGATTTTAGTCGAAGGAGATGCTGAACATATATTAATTCCTTCTATGATAAAAAAATGCTTAGGAATTACATTAGATGAAATCGGGATTAGTGTAATCAATGTAGGCTCGACAGGTTTTGATAATATTGCAGTATTGTTTTCAAGTGAACGCATAAAAAAAAGGTGTGCTATTATAACTGATTTGGATACAAGCATTTTGGATTTAGATACTCCTCCTGACCCTAAAGATACCAATGAGGTTAAGTTCTATAATAGACAAAAAAAATCTCAGGAAAAAGGTGTCGCAAGAATTAAAGCTCTTGATGAAAATTTTAAGTCAAATGAATTTGTAAACTACTTCCTGGCTCATCATACATTTGAAGTTGAGTTGCTGTTCCATGAGAATAACAATGAAGCATTCTTAAAAATCGCCAAAGACACATACTCTAGTAAACTTGAACAAATTAATAATGAACTCGAAGATAGTGAAGTTTCTGTTTACGGTAGAAGATCATTAAGAATGGCAAATAAACTAGGCAAAGGTTGGTTTGCAGTTGAGCTTGCCAATACAATTAATAACAAGTTTCTTATTCCAGGTTATATTATTGAGGCTATTGCATTTTCAGCTGGTAACAAATTTAATGAGAAATTATTAAAAGAAATGATCCTTTTTTCTCTTAATCATCATGAAGAGACTGATGAGATATTAGAATTAAAAGAATTAGTCGGTAAAAATGAAATAAAAAATGTTATTACTAAGTACAAAGAAGTCTTTGAAAGTGACGATAACCTGTCAAAGCTGTTAAGTTTCATAGCATGATTAAATTAAATGAAGAACAATTAGACTTTGTAAACTGTGAAGATGATGTGTTAGTAACCGCTTGTCCTGGCAGTGGTAAGACGAGAGCTATATGTTCAAAAGTTATTAAATTGATTGAGAATGAAGATTTAAATGGTCATATTGCAGTCTTGACTTTCACAAATAGAGCAGCAGAAGAAGTTAAAGAGCGTGTAAACCAGTTAGTTGAGGTACCTAAAAAACTCTGGATCGGTACTATCCATTCATTTTGCCTTGAGTGGATAACCAGAAGTTTTAGGTCTGAAATTGAAGAATTAAGACATGGTTTTACGTTAGCAGATGAGTTTCAAGCAAGTAGTATAATGGATGTGTTCAAAAAAGAAGAAGGCATACCATATTACGAAAGTGTAAATACAAAACTAAATATAAAGGGGCAGTATCTAGAGAGTAATTCTGTAAAGTTGAAGATATTGAGTAAATATCATCAAGAATTGAAAAAGAATAAGCTAATAGATTATGACTTTTTAATTTATATATGCTTTAAATTTTTAAAAGAAGAGCCTAGGGCTTGTGGTTTCTTAGCAAAATTGTTTAATTGGGTAATTATAGACGAATATCAAGACACCCAAGTTTTGCAATATGAAATTATGGGCCTTATTGCAAAACAATCACCAGAGACTAAGTTTGCTTTTGTTGGAGATCCTGATCAAGCAATTTATACAACATTAGGTGGATATGTATTACATAAAAATGAATTGAGCAATCTACTCGATAGGACATTCTTAGAAATAAAGCTGAATGGATGTTATCGTTCAAGTCAAAAAATAATTGATTATTATTCTGATATAATGGGAAAGAGGGGACAAATAGTTACAAAAATAGATAAGGAACTGGAATCTGTAATTAAGTACAACTATTCTATATCTAAAGAGTCATTAAGTGATGAAATAATAAAAGTTATACAAAATGAAACTTCTAAAGGGTATAAAGAATCAGATATTTGTATCATTGCTCCTAAATGGGATCTTGTTAATCCAATTGCTAGAGATATTAAAGCTAAAGCCCCACATATATCGATTGATTCTCCTGGATTATCTCCAATTTCTAAAAATAGAGATAATGTATGGTTCTATTTTGCAAAAATATTTCTAACAGATTCTTCTCCTCGAAATTTTAGAAGAAGAAATATGTGGGCTAGAGAAGCTATTACAGAACTTTCTAATATTATTGGAAGAGAAGATCTTAAAGAAATGACAACCTTATCTTTTCTTGAAAAAGCAAATAAATCTCGTTCCAACAAAGAAGATGGGTTTGAATATTTACAAGAATCCTTTGGTACTCTTATAGAGGTATTAACAAATAAGAACATGAACGATTTTCCAATTTTAAAGGAAAAGCATGATAAGTTTATTGAGGGGAGTAAAAAGAAAGTTCAAGACTTCAATATTATTAACAATACTCTAGTCTTTAAAAGTTTCTTTGAAGAAAATGAAGGGGTAGTAATAAACTCTTGTCATGGAGTTAAGGGAGAGGAGTATGCTGTTGTAATTGTATTTGGGCTACTTGAAGGAATGTTACCCCATTGGGGAATTATGTTCGATAATACAATTGATACTTCACGTGAAGTTGCTAAACTACTTTATGTTATTGCATCTAGAGCAAAACATAAACTTTATCTTTTTAGTGAAACTGGTAGAAAAACTTTAAAGAAAAAAAATTACTCAAGAACACCATATGTAACTTTGAAATATAATTATGATTAATCAATGAGTTTTATTTTTTACTAATGTTAGAAATGGACTACCCATATAAATAGTTTTCCTGTATACTTTTACATGAACTCGTTAAAGTTTCGAACCTGTCTTGACTTGTCTGAAACTGTCTAGAGAAAACAGCGTTGTGGCTATTTTGGCTACCCTTTGAAAATTTCATTAATGATATAGGGGAGTTATAGTTCGGTGGCCACCTCCACCATTCCCTAAGCCACATCATCAAAACGATTCCTAAAAATCGCCTCTTTCGCCTTATCCAAAAACTTTTGCCTAGTAATATCACAGTCAACTATCTCAATATCCTGTGCATATACAAAGATCTGTCCTAGTAGCTCATCACTGTTTGTATAATTGATTACGTATTCATCATACTCATTAGTACTTTTTGATAATGTACTATTAAAAAATACTTTTTCTGATATTTGTTTTTTAGAATTGCCATATACTCTAATGGTACATTTTTGCGAATCACCAGTTATTATACCAGAACTTGAATCATAGAATTCTTTTGGATTCCAATCTTTTGCTTTCGGGTATTCAAAAGATTCCATTGTAATATCAGCATCGCTAATTCTTTTAAATTTAAAAGTTCTTATATTGTTTACATCTTTTTTATTCTTGTAGCCAATTAGATATAATGAATCTCTATATTGAGAGATACATAGAGGCAGCACTTTATAGCTTTTATCATTGTATTGTAGGTTTAAGATTTTATTTTCTATAAGAGCTTGAACTATTATTGCTTGATGCTCTAGATCTTGTGAGTCATTTTTACTTCCAGTCCTTGTTATGTAATAAAACATACGAGACATTTTTTCAGCTTTACCATTTATATTAAACACTTCATTTTTAAGATCTTTAATATCTTGTTGTAGATTTTTATGATCCAGTAAAGAACCTAGCTTTTGATATGCTTCTAAGTAATAAGCTGATTCTAGGTGAGTTGGATAAAAGTACTTAAACATCTTATTGTTTAAGGTATAGTAAACTTGCTCATTTTCTACTAACTCTAAAAGAGCAGGTTCTCCTTCTATCGTAAATTCTTTTGTAAGTTCAACTATATATCTTCTAAATGTACTATAAAGTATTAGCTCTTTTGGCGAGAAATAAATACTATTTATTGGCTTTATAAAAATATAACAAGGCTAATAGGCCAATCTCATTTTTTGAGAATAGATACCTTTCATAAAAAGTATACAGAAGTGGATGTTCTCGTTGTTGGCGATATTCAAGAATTAGCAAACAGACCAAAAACACAAAGTGAGTTTTTGAATATAATAAAAAATCTTAAGTCAAAAGGAGCTCAGATAATTTTAAGTAGCGATAAAGCACCAAGTGATTTACTTAGTATTGAAAAAAGAATTTTGACAAGACTGTCATCATTCTTATTGATCGATTTAAAATCACCTGCCTTAGAAACAAGAATTGAAATATTAAAGAAGTATGCAAAAAGACAAAGCCTTGAACTTGATGAGTCTATAATTCAAACAATAGCACAAAAATACAGTAATAATATAAGAGAGCTTGAAGGAGCTATATTGAAATTAGTGGCACACTCAAGGCAATTAAATACTAAGGTTGATCTAGAGTTAGTCAGGAAAATTTTAAAAAGATGACAGAAGAATATCTAAATATTTGTAAATTGTATGTGCAGAGAGAGCAACTGCTTGAGCAAATTTATTTTTATATATACTAAGGTTTGCATATATGAGAATATTCAAACAAGCTAAATAATTGTGTTGAAGTTTACTATATTATAAAAGGATATCTGGTTTTTTATGAGTACAGAAGATAAAAATTATTTAAAAGTGTTGACGGCATCAAGTTTTACACTTGCTGTGATAGCGTCGTGTTTTGTTCTCTATTTTGCTAGAGATGTATTTGTTCCACATGTGTTATCTTTATTTTTATTCTATTCAATTAACCCTTTGCCGCATTTTTTGAGTGAGAAGTTAAAAGTAAGACGAGCGACTTCAATTCTTATTACATTCTTTTTTATTGCTGGAATAATTGCATTGCTCATTTTTGCTTCGGTTGTATCAATAAATTCATTCTTAAGTGATTTGTCTCTTTATCAAGAAAAGCTCCATGTTTTTATAGATAAAATGGTTGTTTTATTAAATGAAAATGGAGTCATATTTGATAAGTCTCTTGTTAAAAAGAATATTTTGCAGCTTCCTATTTTTAATATATCAAAATCAATGGCTTCTTTTGCAAGTAATTTTGTTGGAAATACATTGCTGGTTTTTCTCTTACTGATTTTCATATTTTTAAGTTCTAGTTCAAGTAAACATCGTAATAAATCATTGGAGAGAATTGGCAAGAGCATATCACTATACACTGATACTAAAATAGCAGTCTCTTTTGTAACGGCATTTTTAAGTTGGATAGTTATGGCTGCAATCGGTTTAGATCTTTCCATTATGTTTGCTATTTTAACTTTTCTGTTAAACTTTATTCCTAGTGTCGGATCAGTAGTTGCTATAATACTACCTCTTCCGATAGCTCTTTTACAGTTTGGTTTTACTCCATCGCTAATAGTCGTTTTACTTTTTTTGCCATTGATTCAATTTGCCATTGGAAATGTTCTTGAGCCCAAATTAATGGGAAGTGGTTTAGGGATACATCCTGTAACAGTATTGGTTTCATTAATATTGTGGGGATTAATATGGGGGATTGCAGGTATGTTCTTATCCGTACCGATGACTGTCGCAATTAAAATTGTATGTGAAGAGTTTCGTTATACAAGAAAAATAGCAGAAATTATCGAAGGAAAATTTTAGTAAAAAAGATTTAGTTAACTTTTGCAATATAAGAAATAATTACTTGATCACTTTGTCTGTCAATTTTATTGTTATTAAGAGTTGCTATTTTCGTTGTCTCATATATTTCTTGTTTGTAACTAACCTGTAAACCAAATTTCTTTTTCCAGAAATATTTGAGTCCAGCTTCTTTAATATTTCCACTAAAGCTAAGTTCTGCGCTTTCTAAAAAACCACTTGAAGAGCCTGTTTGCTCTTCGTATTCTTCTTGATTGTGAATAAAGCTTCCCAGTCCATATATTTTTCCAAAACCGACAAATAGTTTTAGCTTATTCATATTAAGAAAATAAACTCTGATGCTTGGAGCGGCACTTATTCTAGAGTAAATAGTAGATAAATTATTCAATTGACCAACCTCTGAAGAGTCTTTTGGGTTTGTATAATTGTAGTTGATACTAAGAGATTCTGCAGAGTATTGAAGAGCTAAATTAAGAGAAATATAAAATGGTGATACTATTTCAGCATCGGCATATGCACCAAAGCCACGTCCAGCTTCATTAATATGAGAGCTGTCAGAACTTTTAGCATGATCAGACTTTATAAAAGTAGGTCCTGCTGATAAATTAATTTCAGCGTAGGAGTATAAAGGCAGAATAATAAATATGAGGTATATTTTTTTCATATATTGATTATATTACTAATAGAATATATTTATAAAGAGGCAAAATATTCAAAAATAGAAATTACTCATAATGCTATATTGTGTATATTCTTGCCAAGACTTTATGTTGATTTGATAGTCGTGATATTTTTTATTAATAATTCTCGTTTCCAATGAAACAGTATTAGTTTTTCTTTGCTTGTGTATATTGTGATATTGGGCAAGCTCTAACTTTGATCTTAGCAATTTAGAGCTATTAATAACAAAACCGGCCTTTGGCCCTAAGTTAATTCCTCTTATTCTTTTTTCCGATGTTATTAATGAATCAATGAAGATATAAAATAATGAATGATCTTTAGATTTATAAGATTTTCCAATACCAGGTGCAAGATCAAGTAAAATCTTTTTTGAGTTGTTAAAGGCACTTCTAAATGAAGCTTTGATATTCCATGCAAGAGCGTCATCTAAAGGCAATCCAGTATTAGATGGATTTAGAGATTTTATTGAAAGAAGAGTAAGGTCTTCTAGATGTAGCTTGTTTGCGTATATATTAGCATATACTTGCCCCATAATTAATTCAGAGTTAAGATTATGTCCGAGTACAGGGGAGACTAAGTCATAGTATGCGCCTCTTACTCCAAAAAACATAAAACTGTTTTGTTGAAGCTTTCCAAGGCCAATTTTTAATGCTGCCGGAGGTTGTCCTTGATGTAAGCCTTTAGGAGGTGTAGCTGTAAAAAAAGAATGACTTTTTATTTCAATTTGGGATCTTAGAAGAAGAATATTTCTTCTATTTTTTTTGGACTTAGAGCTTGGAGATTTAGTATTTACAAATGTATAGTACTTTATAAGGGAGTCAAGAATATGAATTTTTTGTTTATTATTTAAATTTTTTAGAAGAGCTTTTATTTTTTTTGGAGTTGAAATAGATCTTTTAAAAATATTTTTTTCATATTCAGTTAAGTGATTATAGTAGTTACTCATTTCACTTTGTGTTGATGGAATATAATTTATTTGTGATACTTTGCCTGTTTTATATAATCTATTTAGTAAGTCATGAGGTACTGCAGCTGGGGAAAATGAATTCATAAGTTTTTTATTAATAATAAGTTCAAGAACTTTTGCCATTCTTAAGGCACAGTTATCAGAGATAAAATAATAAGGAAACTTCACACCAAGTAATTCCCATACATGAGATATTAAAAGTTCTTTTTCCCAAGGTGTAAGTCTTAGCTTGTATTCCCATAAATCTCTAAGTTCGTTATCTGCATAAGTTGCAACAGTATGAAAAAACTTTGCTTCCGAAAAAGATGCAGAATACCCACCAAGTAGGCCTTTTATAACATACTTAATTGGGTGAGGAGAGGCTGGAGTAAGCGCTCCATAATTTATGCCAATGTTAAGCAACCCTAGAGCATCTTTATTTGTAAAATTAAACCTTAGCATAGGATGGCCAAAAAATGATGCAGGGTTATCTAGGTATCCGGATGCAAATATAAGGCTTACTGATTTTATAGATTTATTTTTAGTCCAATTTTTATAATGTTTACACTTCGATAGAAGAGTTGTTGTGTATTTAAGTTGCTTGCTTAGCCACAGATATCTTGCTCGAAAGCGACATATTTTTTTTATATTTTTTTTTATAAAAAAAGAATGATAATTAGAGACGATTTCACTTTCTAAGTTAAACATTCCTTCTTTGGATAGAAAAAAGCTTTTACTTTTTATATCACTTTTATGGTTGCTATAGTGAAGAAGATTTGACCAAGTTTTTTTTTGAGATAGGACTTTTAGTTTTTGTTTAATATGTAAAGGGTTTGCAATGGCTAGATTTGATAATAGTAAACACAGTATTACTAATATAAAGTAATACTGTGTTTTATAGTTTAAACTGTTTGACACTTATGCTTGAAGTTGCTTTCAATATTTTGGATTAAGCTATTAAAATAGTTTTCAGCTTTTTTATTTGTACCGTTTAAATCTGTTCTGAGATAAGATTTACTGTTTTTAATAATTTTTTCTCTAACAAGATGATCACATTTTAAAATATCTAGCATTGCAGTTGTATATTTTCCACCACCCATTGCAGTGTCTTCTTCTACTTTTGCATAATTTCTAAAGATAAACTTCGCGACAGAAGCTGATTTTCCTGCACATTGGTCATCTGAAGATACTTGACTTGAAGTTGCTGTTGTTCCTAGATCCCACGTAATATTTGACGTTGCTGCTGCCCAACCTGTTTTGCTAAATACCATTGCACCTATACCACATTGAGTCCAGATATTTTTTTTAGCAAAAGTTGTCATTGAAAATAAGGCAAGCATAAGTATTAATATTAGTTTCATTTTTTCCTCCTTAAAAATAACTATAAAAGAATTTTAAGATAAATTGATCAAATAGCAAGAATATTCTTAAGGTGATTTTCTTTCATTTCTTGATCATATTTTTCAATTACTTTGTTTTTTTCTTATCTGTAATTCAATGTGTATAAGTCGGGTATTATGGTTGAAAATTAGAGCCATTTATTTTTCTTTTCTAATTTTTATTTATTCGTACCCGAATAGAATTTGCAACTTATAATTTGAAAAATTTTGTTAATGTTTAATATTATACGTAGGTGATACTATGAAGTTCTTATTTGTTTTTTTATTAATATTTGCGATTTCTTGTCAAGATTCTTCAGATAATAATGTTACAAATGCAGTAAATGATTCTTTTGCAAATAATCCAAAGCCTGCTGATGTGCAAGTAAGTCCTATTTGTTATGAAGATTATCATAAGATTGAATCAACTAATGTAAATAGAAAGTTAGACATACTTATAGTTCCAGATACTTCTGGATCTATAAAGCAAGAAAGGTCGAATATTGCTAATGGATTTCATCATTTATTAAACTCTCTTCCAGATGGAGTAGATTATAATATTGGGGTTATGCTTGCTCATTCACCTGATGGGAGTCAGTCGGGTATTATGTACCAAAAAAATAATGAGCCTCACGTTCTAAAGTCTAGCGAGCTTAGCGTTTCACAAATTAAAACATATTTAGATTTAAAGATTTTTTCTCCGCATCAACAAGGACAAACTGATGGTGGAGAAGTGGGAATGTTATCTTTGATGGAAGGGCTAACTCCAGCAAAGCTTGCTGCTTCAAAAATGCAAGGGATATTTAGAGAAGATGCCGCTCTAGCAATTGTATTCATTGCTGATGAACAAGATATCTGTGCTAAATTACCAGAAGGAATAACTGCTGTTGTGGATAGACAGAATGCTGAGAAGAAAACTTTTGTTAAGCATTGTATTTCTGATGATATTTCATGGCGTGATGTTATCGTTGGAGGAAGAGATTACAACTATCTTATTACCCCTCAAATGGTGGTCGATAAAGTTAGGCAAATTCACGGCAATAGACCCTTGGTTATTGGAGGAGTTTTATATGATGAAAACTCAACCATTCCAACTGGAAATGAAGATGAAGTAGGTTATGGATATCACGATATTATTAATCTAGTGGGTGGGATTAATATTGATCTTGGAAGTGGCGATTATGGAGACGGTTTATCTAGATTAGGCCGTCTTGCCACTTCTACTATGGACTTTGAAAATAATTTTGCCGTTAAATCAAGATATATTGATCCATCGACTTTACAAGCTTTAGTAGATAATAATCAAGTATCAGTTTATTATGACTTTGAATTAGAAAAAATCTTTATTGATCCAAATTTTGATCAACTTGGTACAATAAAGATTGATTATTGTACAGATTCTACAATGCCTACAATTTTAATGGATATGGATAAAGAGTATGTTGTAAATGCTTCATATGATTTAAGTATATCAGCAAATGACCTTTATTTTGATAAACTACAAGTTTACTTAGCTGACAATCTTATTGTTGAAACGGTAGATAAAAACATTACTCAGAATCTTACTTTAGTAGAAGGATCAAACGAAGTAAGAGTAGAGGTTTTCGATAAAGTTGGAAATAAAAAAGTTGCTTATAAAACAATCATTTTAGATACGACAGATCCAGTATTACATTTAGCAAACGCAAATAATCTTTATATAAATTCAAATGAACTTACTATTATTGGGACAGTTAGTGATGATTATTTTGAAAAATATGAAATCATTTTAAATGGAAACCTTGTAAAGGAAGTATCTTCAGTAAATATCGATGAGATTATTTCTGTTTCAGATATCAATAATACGATTGAAGTTATAGCTTACGATAAAGTTGGAAATACGGATTCAAAAACAATCAGTGTCATTAAAGATACAACAGCTCCAATTGTTTCCTTATTATCCCAAGATAATGAAACTGTTAATTCATCCTCATATACGCTTTTATTAGATATTACAGAGCAGAACTTAGATAAAGTTGAGATTTATAATAATGATAATTTTATAATGGCTGCAAGAGATAATTTTTCTTTTAACTTAATAGAGGGACAGAACAATATTACCTATAAAGCATTTGATCTTGCTGGAAATGAAAGTATTTTAGGAACATTAACAGTTAATCTCGATACAGTAGGTCCTATATTATCAGGGTTCGTACCTGAAGATAATTCTGTTTTAAGAACAACGATGCATACAGTAAGTGCATTATCAAATGAAGAACTCGCATCTGTTACAATTAATGGACAAAATGTTGATATTGCAGCAGATAAGCTTTCATTTAACTCTTATCGAGTAGAACAAGGTGAAGGTGATGTAGACTTATTAATTGTAGCAACAGACCTTATTGGAAATCAAAGCTCTTATACTTTATCTTATGAAGTCTTTTTAAAGCTAATTAGAATAGACCTTGTATCACTAGTAGGCCATAACGGTAAGATTAATGTTATTGGAGCGCAAGGTGCTGCACTTTCAGGATTAGAAATCGATCTTAGTGGAGGTTTCTTTAATAATACTACTGTGAATGCTAATGCAGATGGGTCTTTTGAGGCTCAGTTAAATTTTACAAATAATGTGACAATCGAAGCTCAAAATTCACAGCTTAACCTTGATGAGTCTTATGAGCTGGAATATAAAGCAGATACAACTTTAGCTGGTGTGATAAAAGATGTTAATGATACTCCAATACCTGGGGTGACAGTTAGCATTGTAAGTTCTGGTCAATCTGTAGTAACGGATACAAACGGTGTATTTAATATTTCTGATCCAGCTATTGGAGATCAAAGAATACTGATTGATGGCTCTACAGTAAGTGAAGCATTTACAATGGGACAAAAACAATACTCTGCTGTGGCTATAAACTATTCCGTTGGCTTAAAAGAGCGAAATGTAATGGAAAGAGTTATATATCTTTCTCCTTTATTACTGGATGGAACGCAAACTAATATTATTGAAGGACAAGCAGTAACTGTTACATCTAGTCATGCACCTGGTGTGAGTTTACAGATACCAGCTGATGCAGCAAACTTTCCTGACGGAGTGGAGCAATCTATTAATATGATTGAAATACCTATCGATAAAACTTCTATTGAGGTTTTTGAAGGAGCAAGACCTGATACAGTATTTGCTCTTGAACCATCAGGGTTAACTTTTTCAGAACCAGTTCAAGTTACTTTACCAAATGTGAATGATTTTGAAGCAGGAACAAAACTAGTCATAATGTCTAAAAATAGCTCAACAGGCCTGTGGGAAATTGATGGTGCTGCTATAGTACAAGGAAATCAAATTGTAACTACTCCAGGAGATGGTATAACTCATTTTTCTGAAATTTTTGCAGCTCCTTATGGGCTTGATGTGTCACCTATGGTAAGTGAGTCCTCTGTAACACCTGGCTTTAATACAGCTAAGGGGTCTTTATCTACATCCATTAGACTGCCTAGTTATAAAACATTTGGAGAAGATTTTGCACCTAATTTTATTTATAAGAGTTCATGGGCATCTCCAAATGTAATTGTATCTAATATATTTAATTTATCAAATTATCAAATATCTAGAGATAAGCAGGCACAAGCAGGATTTGTGTCAAGTTTAAGTGCAAATACAGTTCAGCAAGTCTGGACAACGCCTAAAAACATTAAGTCAGAATTTTTTATTGCAGATATTGCTTCAGGCGAAGTTAATATGCAAGCTCCAAATGCTCCAAAGCAAGGAATAGTATCTTATGCAATGGATTTAGCTTCATTGAACTCTGAAAACTACTTTGCTAGATCTTCTTATGAAATCGAATATAAGCATTTTGTTAAAAGTACAACAAGAGTAAGAACAAAAAGTCTTTTTGGAAGAAAAACAAGATGGATAAGACAAGATCAGACTTTGTTTAATACAGTTTTCCCCGAAGATCTTCAGTCAAGAGTATTAGTGCAAAATAAAAAGAATTCTGAGTTTGGACAAGGTTGGAAATTAGGTCTTACACAAGAGATTTTGAATCCACAAAATGATAAAATAACGATTGAAGAAACAGATGGAAATATAACTTCATACGTTTTAGATAACTCTATTGAAACCATAGTCCACGACACAGAGGGGATTAGTGTATTTAATTATTTTAATAATGAAATTAAATATGTTGATAATAAGTCTAATATTCAAGTTGTTGATCTTCAGACAAATGTAGTCGAAGAAGATGGAGAGCTAAATAAATATTCTGTGAGCGTAGGAAATACTGGAAATTTAATTTATTATAGATCTACTAACACATTTGGTTCTTATTCTTCAACAGTACATAATTGGTATTGCCGTCGAGTTTTATACGACGAAGTTATATCTAAAAAAATAACTCAACTTTATTTTAATAATGATAAAAATATTTTTTTAGATAATCTAGGAGCAATTTTTAGTGATAACACTCTAATTTCTGGAACTATGAAGTCTCCAGATCCATTAGTGTATACGGGGTTAATAAGTGGTTTTTGGGGACTTATACAGCCTCATTGTCAAGAGCAGATTGGTCAAAATTGTGACTTATCAACACCTAGTTATTTTATTAGTAATAAGAAAAAAGATGTTAGAACAGATCCGTACTGGTTACCAGAAACAACGAGATGTGCACCAATAATGCAAGGAAGTGGATCTATTCCTAAGTCAATTTATGCATCAGGTTCATTGACAACATCAGGCTTTAATAAACCTGAAGACTTTGTTCCAAGTTTAACAGAATCAAATATTTATTACGTTGCTGATACTGGAAACAACCTCATTAGAAAAGTTGATGTTGATAATAATATTGTAACTGATATTGCTGGAAATCAGGGAACTGTTGATCCTGTTGATTCACTTAGTAATGTTGATGCCATAAGTACTTCTATTTATCATCCAAGAGGAATTGTTGCTGATAGTGGTGGAAGATTATACATATCTTCTGAAAATGGGCTTATTAGAAGAATCGATACTAATGGCAAAATATCAACAATTGCTGGTAGAGATAGGATCTCTGGACCTTTAGATACTAATACTTTAAATAAACTTAGTCTTAGAAACCCACATGGGCTTGCTTTAGATGAAGATAATTCTTATCTTTATGTTGCAGATACAAATAACCATAGAGTTGTAAGACTTGATCTTATAAACAATACAACATCTCAGGTTGCTGGAAATAATCTATGTCAATCTGGGCAGCTGAATGTAAAAGATGGTGATGCAGCGTTAACAGTGTCTATTTGTAATCCAAAAAAGATTGCATTAGATTCAAATAATAATCTATTAATATTAGATCAAGCTAATAAAAGAATTAGAAAAGTTAATTTCAATTCTTTAGGTTCAGGTATAAAAACTTATAAATCAATCGCTGATTCAAATACAACCCTAAAGAAAAATTTAGATGGATCATTTGAAAGAGTATACAGAGATGGATCAAAGGTTGAGTTTAACTCTTTAGGAAAACAAATTTCTTCAATTGATAAGAATAATAATAGATTTGATTTTAACTACAATAATGATGGATACCTTTTTGAAATCGTAGATTATACAGGAAGAAAAAGTACTCTAACTTATTCATCAGGACTGCTAGATACATTTGTTGATCCAACTGGAAAGTTAACATCATTTACTTACGGTGATGGGAAACTAACTAGAATTGATTTTAGCGATGGATCTTCTCGATCATTTGTATATAACGAAAGAGGATATATCACTGAAGAATTTAACCAAAGAGGAAATAGACAGGCCTATGAGTATAATGACTGGCAAAGATTATCTAAAGTCATTGCTCCTGATAACTCTGAAACTTCAGTTGGAGAGACAATTACAGATTCATTATCTAATAGTCTTGCAAACAATGGTGAGCTTCAAAATTATCAAAATGAAGATGATGAAAATGAGCTAGCAAAATTATTTACTGATGCTAAAGGAGTAGAAACTAAACTTCTTGAAGATTTGGATGGATTTGTAACTAAAATTATTGATGCAGAGGGAAGAGAAACTAATATCGAAAGAGATTTTAAGGGACGTCCAACTAAGATCATTAAAAATGATGGAAGCTATACGACTTTCTTATATAATGAGCAAGGTGATCTTCTAGAAAAGTATGATTCATCCATAGATAAAAAAGAAGAGTATACTTATAATGAGTATGGATATCCTGTTACAACTAAAGATGTAAATAATAAGACAAAAAGTTATAGTTATGACATCGCTGGAAATCTTTTATCTCAAACAGATGAAAATAATCAAACAGTAACTAGAACATACTATCCTAATGGCCTTGTACATACCATTACTAATGACGAAGGTGAGATTACGACTTTTGAGTATGACCCTATAACAGGAAACCTCGCTAAGAGGATTAGTCCTATGGGAGAGCAAACTAGTTACGTTCGTGATAATGCTGGAAACATAACCCAAAAAATTGACCCAAATAATATTATAACTGCATATGATTATGATGACTTTAATAGACTAATTAGAGTTGAAACGGGAATAAGTAGCTCTAATCCAGTAGGTGATATCACAGCCTACGAATATGATTACAACGGAAATCTAACAAAAATTATTGATCCTCATGGAAATGAAACTATATTTGAATATGATGTTAATGATCGTCTAGTAAAGAAAACCTCTCCATTAGGGTTTGAGACATCAATGGGGTATGATGTTAATGGAAATTTAATTTCTGAGATTGATCCAAACGGAAATAATAAATCATATGAATACGATACAATGAATAGAATGGTAAAAAAGATCTTACCAGATAATATCTATAACATCGTCTATGATGAAAATGAAAATATAACAAGTATATCTGATAGTGATTCAAATATCTCATATACTTATGAAAAAATTGGATCAGATTATTTTGTTACAAGTGAAACAGTCGTAAATACTGATATGCCTAGTTCTACATTAAACTACACTTATAATGATGAAGGTATAAAAACAGCTACAAATACTCCTTATGGAAATTTTAGCTACTCTTATGATAACACTAATAGATTAACTGGAATTACAAATCATAAGGGAGAATCTTTTGGATTTATTTATGATAATGCAAATAGATTAAAACAAATCAACAGGCCTGGATCTAAAACAGTTATAACTGTTGATGATAATGGATTTTTAACAAATATAGATCATTTAAAAACAAACAATAATCCAATATCTCAGTTTGCTTATACAAGAGATGCTCTTGGAAATAGAACAAGTGTAACTAGTACTTTTGGAACAAAGAGCTTTGGTTATGACAATCTTAATCAATTAACAAGTGCAAGTAACTCTGAAGCAACTGGAGACTATCTAAACGAAGTATTTACTTACGATAATTTAGGAAACAGATTAAGTTCATCACATGGAAGTTATAATTATGATGCTAAAAAAGCTAGGATAACTAGTGATTATAAATATAACTATGTCCACGATAATAATGGAAATCTAACAATAAGACAGGAGAAGGCGAATAATTTAAATTTTACAAATTATAATTACAATAGTGAAAACCAATTAACTTCAATTGAAGAGTATACAAATAACTCTTTAATAAAAACTCATAACTATTTTTATGATGCTGTAGGAAGAAGGTATAAAAAAGAGATTACTGATCATGTTCATTCAGCAAACTCATATGAAAGAAAATATGTATTTGATAATCAAGAAATCTTAAGTGAGCTTGATGAAAATGATGACTTACTAGCTGTTTATACTCATTCAATGCTTAGAACAGATGATGTGCTAGCTGTAGATGTTAAAGATACAAAAGTAGCAGCACTTGGATCATACTTTTTTACTAAGGATGCTATTGGATCAATCTCTGAAATTTTAGATTCTTCTGGTAGTCTAATTCAAAGATATGTTTATTCTAGTTTTGGTAAGATTTTAAAAGTAGCTGATTCAGCTGGAATTGATATTACTTCAAATCCACTTGTTAAAACAAATTATGGATTTACTAATAGAGAGCATGATGTGTCTGGGCTTATGTATTATAGAGCTAGGTATATGATGAATGAGATTGGGAGGTTTATGCAGGAGGATCCGCATCCTGGTGTAAAAGTTAATCCAATTACAATTAATAATAAGTTTATATATACTGGTAATAATCCGGTTATGAATGTTGATCCAGATGGGCGATTTATTGTTACAGCAGCTATTGTAGGTGCAGTTTTAGGAGGTGCTTTTGCTGCTTTAACAGGTGGAAATATATTGGAAGGAATACTTGTAGGTGCAGTAGCCGGAGCGTTAGGTGGAGTAGTTGGTGGGGCTGTGTCTGCTGGGATAGCCCCAACAGTGGCATCATTTACAGGGAGTTCTGTTGTCGGTATGATTGTTGGTACAACGGCAGGTATTGGGGCTGGGGCGTTTGTTGGGGCGTTAACCGGAGGATTAACAGGAGGTATAATTAGTACATTAAAAGGAGATTCATTTGATGATGGATTCTCTCGTGGGGTTATTACAGGTCTTGTTGCTGGAGCAATCACAGGGGGATATGGAGGCTATAGTTTTTTTAGTGGAGCAAAGGCTCCTGGAGGGGCTTTAGGTGCTTTCATTAAAAAAGAAGCTTATTTGTTCTTACTACCTAGTACTCTTATACCTACAATTGTAGCAAAGACAGGAGAAGCTCTGGATGATAAGGAGCCCGAAAATGATATACTAGGATTTAATATATGATGATAAGAATGAAGCAATTAAATTTATTAACAATGTCTTTATTATTCTTTGTCCAAGGGTGTGCTTCTTTTGTAAAGGATAGTCGCCATTTAGTGAAGAATCATAAGGTAAAAAGTCCTGAGAGAAAAATTAGTTTTAAAGTTGTTTTAAAGACTGGAAAGAATAAACATATAATAAAGACTAGCGATGAATTAATAAAAGAACTTTCTAAGAATGATGGCTGTGATCTAAGCAGGACAGGCATGATAATGCAAAAAATGGCTATTACGAATACAGCTTATGGTTATCGTATTGTATGTGAAGTCTTTGCCAGTTTAAAGAAACAAGGGAATGCATATAAAGTTGTTAAAGAGGATCAGTCTGATTTTCATATAGAGTTCAATGTTGTGGAAAATGCATCCTCTTTTAATAAGGTATGGCAAACACTGAATTTTATTTCTTTAGCATTGATACCTTATTGGGGGAAAAGATCATATACTACTAAAGTTATTAATAAAAAAGTAGATAGTGTTACAGAGATCAATAATGAAATTCTTGATGTTAGGCAAACTTTATTGATATTTGTAATGCCATTTGTAAATAATCCAAATAGTGCAAACTCGTCGGTCCATACTAAAATAGCGAAAGAGGTTTATAATAATATATGAAATTACTTTATTTTTTTGTTTTAATTGCAATATTTAATAACGCCTTTAGCTTCGAGTTGAGTATTTCTACAGGAGGTGTACGGGAAACAGTTAATGAGGCTTTATTAAAAAAAATTAAAACCACAAATGTTAAAGTTTTTAGGAAAAAGGCAAGCGTAAAAAAGTGTAAAAAAATTAGTGAAATTACTCCTAGGGCGAAGAGGGAAATTTGGGAAAAACCGTTAGATTCATGTGAAAGAATAGTAAAAAGAGCGAAAAAGATAGCTCATATACAAAAGGGAGATACTGTATTGGTGAATGTTGGTATAAAGGGATGCCCTGAAGGTATAAAAATTACAGTTTTTGATTGTGATTTACAACTTGATTAGAAATTTTGAAGCTTGACTTTGCCAGATGAATCTTGAAAATGAAAAAATCATGAAAATAACTGTAATGACCTTTATAGTATATAGTTGATCTACAGCTTAACCTAAGGAACGTGGGTTCCGGGATACTTTTCGGGATGCGGTGAATCCCGATTTGGAACCAAGAACCTTTTATTCACAATTACATATAATTTGATACGATTTATAAAAATAAGGAGCTCTATGAGTGATGAGCTTGAATCATATTATGGCTATAGAATTATAAAGAGAGTTGGTGAGGGGGGACAAGGTATAGGTTTTAAAGTTTCAAATGCTGATAATGAAATATACTTTTTAAAAAAATTAAAAAATTGTGAAAGTTTAGAAAAAAGAAAAAGGTTTCATCGAGAAGTTAGTATTTGCAAGACTTTAGACTTTTAAGTTGTGCCTAAAATAATTGAATCTAACTCTGACCTTTTTGCAGATAAACAAGTAGACCTTTATTATGTTGCAGACTTTATTGAAGGCATTGACCTACAAGAATTTACTACATCTCAAAAGATGAGTGAGAGTGACATATCAAAATTCCTGGTTCAGCTAATATCTTTAGTAGAGCTATGTCATAAAGATGAGTTTGTTCATCGTGATATAAAACCATTAAATATTATGCTGCGAGGAGAGGAGATATTGTTAGTCGATTTTGGAATAGCTCATTCAAATGATGGCTTGTTTGAAACCAAAGTTGGAGAAGAGCTTGGTAATCGGTTTCTTAGGCTTCCTGAACTGTCTTCTGGATCGTCTCAAAAAGTAGACTTTAGGAGTGATATTACATTTATTGTCGGTATCGCTTTTTTTCTACTTACAAAAGAGTATCCTCGAATTTTAATAGATGAAAAAAATCAAATGCCACATCAAAGAGATGGTATCCAAGATAAAGTTAATAAATTTATTAATAAAGATATCTGGAATCAGATGTTTGATATTGGGTTTCGTAATGAAATTGAAAATCGATGGCAATCTCTAGAAAGCCTGAGGAGTATAATTCCTAATATAAGTGACAAGAATAAAAGTGATATCGAAAAGGCTAAGTCTGTACTAACTCTTCATGCTAACTCTTTAAGTGTTGAGCAGCTAAAACGGAAGCAGATTGGTCTTCAAACTCTAAGAAATAATTATATAAAAGTTATTAAGAAGTTTATTTCCGAAGTTGCACCTTCGTTTGGTAGATATATTCAAACTTCAGTTGTTAGTTTGGGGGATGATATTGCAAAGTCTCAAATTAGATGCCCGTTAATAACGGACGGGGATTCTCCTGATTTCGTAGGGTTTGTAGTTGAATCAAAGGTTGTGGGAAGTCATATTATTGTTTGTTTATTCATCGGTGAAAAAGCTAATATGCATAACTATACAGATTTTGAGAGATTAGAAATATTTAGAATGACTATAGGTGAGGTTTTGCCAGAAGGCGTTAGTAGTAATAAGTTCTTACCCTTGCCAGAAGATACTCGGGAAAAAATTACTTTAAATCTAAGTAACTTTATAATGTTAGGAAATGGCGAGTAATTTGGAGAGATTTAAAAGTATTATGGCCTTAATAGTTTTTGATAGTTTTTGAGATTCCAGGCTCCCAATCGGGATGCGGTGCCTTGGAATATTTCTATACTAAGTTTTTTACTTTCGTAGGTTAATGTTTTGAGCTTTTTTACTCACTTTTTGTGAGAGCAAAAAAGCTCAAAACATTAACAAAGGAAAGTACTTATGCAAAAAACTAGATTCGACTCAAACTTTAAATCATTACATCTTGCTGATGAGCTATATTGTGAAGTTCTTAAGCTAAAGCTTCCGTATTATCTTAAAGATCAGATCAGAAGATCTTCTAGCTCTGTTGTTTTAAACCTTGTTGAAGGAAATGCTCAAAGAACAAAGAGAGCAAAAAGAAGATTTTATCAAATAGCTTATGCTTCAGCTAAAGAAACTCAAGGGGTTTTAATATTAGCTAATTCAAAAGTAGGACTTCATAAGCAAGCAGATAAACTTGGAGCATATTTATATAAATTAATAGAATCCTTAAGCTGACGCTTAAGGAATAATAGTCAAAAAGCATAGCTTTTTGTTTATAGCTGTAGTCCGTAGGCGGTATGCGGGGGGTATTGCTAAAGAAGAAGAGTCAGTTCAGATTATTTTGTTACAAGTGAAACTGTAGCAAATACTGATATGCCTGGTTCAACTTTAAACTACACTTATAATGATGAAGGAATAAAGACAGCTACAAATACTCCTTATGGAAACTTTAGCTACTCTTATGACAATGCTAATAGATTAACTGGTATTACAAATCATAAGGGAGAATCTTTTGGATTTATCTATGATAATGCAAATAGATTAAAACAAATTAATCGTCCTGGATCTAAAACAGTTATAAGTGTTGATGATAATGGATTCTTAACAAATATTGATCATTTAAAAACAAATAATAACCCAATCTCTCAATTTGCTTATACAAGAGATGCTCTTGGAAATAGAACAAGTGTAACAAATACCTTTGGATCCAAAAACTTTGGTTATGACAATTTAAATCAATTAACAAGTGCAAGTAATTCAGAAGCAAGTGGTGATTATTTAAACGAAGTATTTACTTATGATAATTTAGGAAACAGATTAAGCTCATCTTCTGGAAGTTATAACTATGATCCTAAAAAAGCTAGGATTACTAGCGATTATAAATATAACTATGTCCATGACAATGATGGAAACCTAACTATTAGACAGGATAAAGCTAATACAACAAATTTTACAAATTATAACTACAACTCAGAAAATCAATTAACTTCAATTGAAGAGTATACGAATAACTCTTTAATTAAAACTCATAGCTATTTTTATGATGCTGTAGGAAGAAGGTATAAAAAAGAAATTACTGATCATATAAATACATCAAACTCATATGAAAGAAAATATATATATGACAACCAAGAAATATTAAGTGAGCTTGATGAAGATGATAACACCTTAGCAGTTTATACTCACTCAATGCTTAGAACTGATGATGTGTTAGCGGTTGATGTTAAAGATACAAAGATAGCTTCTCTTGGATCATACTTTTTTACTAAAGATGCAATTGGATCTATCTCTGAAATTGTTGATTCTTCTGGTAGTCTAATTCAAAGATATGTTTATTCTAGTTTTGGTAAGGTTTTGAAGATTGCTGATTCAGCTGGAAGCGATATTACTTCAAATCCACTTATTAAAACTAGTTATGGATTTACTAATAGGGAACATGATGAATCTGGGCTTATGTATTTTAGGGCTAGGTATATGATGAATGAGATTGGTAGGTTTATGCAGGAGGATCCTGTTTCTGGCCGTTTAATAAACCCAAGCTCCGTTGTGAATTTATATTTATATGCTCTTAATAACTCAATAAATAGAGTCGACCCATCAGGAAAGTTTCCTCCTGATACACATGGCTACTATTGTGGAAATAGCGAAAACAAAGCTCCACAAAAAGGTTTTCGACCAAGTGGTGGTTATGATAGTTATGGAAATCCAATTGGATCACCATTAAAGCCAGTCGATAAATTAGATGAAGCTTGTTATTCTCATGATCAGCTTTATTCTAGTATTAATGATTGGTTTGAGTTTGGTAATCCAAATCTTACCTTTGATCAGTCTAAAAGTGAATTTACCTTAGCTAAAAGAGGTGTCGATCACGCTTTAGCATCATTGTTTAAAGGTGATATTGGTGGCTTTGTTAGTGGCACTGGACATACTGCTTTTGGTGTTGTTACTGGAGCATGGAGTCTTACCAGAACAATTGTTGGTGTCAATATAAAGATTGCTGAAAAAATTCTTGGTGTTTTTGGTGTTAAATTCTAGGTTGTGGGCTATAATAAAGGTAGGTGGTGAAAATGTATAATATTTTTATAATGTTAATGCTTATATTTGTGGGGACAAGTTACTCCCAAGGTACATACTCAGTATATTTAAAGTATGAACCTACTTTAACGGCATCATCTGTAGATACAGAAAGCTCGAAGCTTCAATCTCACGGTGAAACAAGTCAGTATGGAATCGAAGTTCAAAGATTACTTGTAGGTAGTAAGTTTTTTCTAGGCATAGGCTATATGTCCCTAAGTAAAAACTACACGTTGTTTATTAACGGAGTTGGTCCACAGCAACATTACTCCCTTGAGCACTCGTATTTACTTGGTCGCTTAGGATATATTTTTGAATTGAACTCAATTAGAATAAAACCAAGTATTTTATTTGGAGTTGGAAAGTATCAATTCATGGGAGATATCGCTCGAAATGAGAAAGATAATGCTTATATTTATGCTTTTAATTTAAATGCTGAGCGTAACTTCGGAGATAGTAATTTTTCTTATATTTTTGGTTTGGGATATGTGATGGCAAACTACTCGAATATTAATCAAAATAATTTAAATATTGATTCTAGGGAGCTTACTGGAGATTTTAATCTGAACTTTGCACTAGGTTATTCTTTTTAATCGAGAAATTACAACTCGAGGTTTTAATTGGTTTTAAATGATAAGAAACTATATAGGTTTAAAGTTAAGAGAATATATAAAATAATTTTAGCTTTAATGCCTTTAATTGGAATTCATTTATATATTGAAAAACAAGAGTTAGTACTTTTTTTATTTATTGTTCCATTGATTATTATATTATTCTACTTCATTTTTAACAATGTATTCGTTAGAAAAGATGGCTTGGTTTTTTTTAGAGTGATCATAGTTAAATGGAGCTCTATAAAAAGCTTTAAAAAGGTTGATCAGAATATGTATTTATTACGATTAAAAAAGTTTCCATATATTATGCAAATTAATTACTCCGATGATTATGATGAGTTGATTAAAAGAATTAAATCAAATGCAGAAGTTTAAGGAAGATTATTTACCTAAGTGGACATGATAAGTTTTAAACGGAGTATAAAGAAAATTGTTTAAAGTAAGATTATTTTTTTTCTATATTTATTTTCTCGCATGTTGCTATTGGGAAACAGGCATGTTCAACTTTCATTTATTCTAAGGATTATTCATACAATTCTCCATGTTATTTAAAGTACATGGCATTTCTCGCTGGTGGAGGAACGCTAGAAGATTTTATTCGTAGTGGTGGACTTTGTTCTAAAAATCACTCAAAGTTAAAAGATGTGAGGCAATATATAAAGAATAATGAAGAGAAAATTAAGTCAGAATGTAAATTGGTTCGAGAAATAAAACCCTTAAAAGCAGATTTAGTTATAAAAAGAGAAAAACAATGTGAAACTGTAAGTGATATTATGATCCGGAGATTAAGTGGACTAAAGATTAATCTTATACAATTAGTTAATTACTCTGAGTTTTGTGAGCCAAAAAGATTAATAATTAAAGCATATTGTTGTAGCTAGTTTTAAAGTTTCAGATTCCTTGATAAGATACTTTAGAAATAGCTTTTACTATCAAATTATAGGAGGATAAGTGAAAAAGGTATCATTTGTAATATTAATAACGTTATTATGTAGTTGTGCAAGTTCTTCTTCTAACTTTAAAGAAAATTCTCTTGAAAAAGGAGAAGGTATTTATTTTGGATCAATGAGAGTGTGGTTTGATGGCCAAGAAGTTACAGGTACTTGTAATTTAATTTTTACAGATTTTGAAACTTCTGAAAAAGATTCTTTTATTAATATAGATGAAAATGGTTTTTTTATTGGAAAGGCCTTTCATGGGAAGAATTTCCTAACAAGATTGGCATGTAGAAAAGGTCTTGAGACGAAGTTGTTTTTTATGGAAGACTTTAAAGAAGTCAAGTTTAACTTGAATCAAGGTCAAAAGACATATATTGGAAATATTAAAGCATTTTACGATTCTTCTGATGAAAAAATAAATCCAGCATGGTTTTTACTAGGGGGTGTTGGAGCCGGTATTGCTGCTAGTAAATCAAAAGATTATAAAAGAATATATTACGTTATTGAGAGCAAAACTAAGGATATATTAAAAAAATATAATGCTGCTATAAAGAAAAGAGCTAAGATGAAGATCAGAAAAGGATTACTTGAAGTTCCAAAAGAGCAGCAGTTATCTCCGAATGCTGTTGATGATTTGTTAGACAAATACAAAGAATAAGAACTCTCATTATAGGAATTAGTAGTTATGTTTAGATGTGTAAAAGACTTTCTTAGTCTCTTGTTTCTCTTTTCGATAGGCTTTGAGATTAACTACATTAGTTTATATATTGGAATATAAAAACATACGGTTGTTTCCTTATATCGTAATTGCTATTCTTATTTCACTTTCTATGACTTTGGGGTTTTATATAAAAAGAAGAAAAGAACAAAAAACGTTTATAAATAATAAGGAAAACCCTTTATAAAATGTTTAGATGGAGACAGTCTATTAAGGGCAGTGACTGTTTTATTTTCTATATTAAATGAAGCGGAAAGACTTGTTGAGGAAGTTAAAGGAAGGTTCGAAAATAAACGTTTTATGTAGAGTTTCCGACTCTGAAGGATATACAAAAGAATGAATTTTAATGAATGTAAGAAATTAAACTCTCTTTTTGACCTTTTGCTAAAGGCAAAAATATTTTTATATTTATTATACATGATTTTAGTCATCAATTCTATTGTGATAATTGTTGGACTAGTTAGAGCAAAAGATACATTGTTGAATTACATACTGAAAGAAGATGTACTTATGTTATATTCTTCGCAGGGATTGATTCTCTTTATTCTAATCATGATCCTTTATAAGTATACTCTTGCATATTATAATTCGATTAGTATTGAAGATTGTAAGTTTTATCTATTAAGAGGGCGCAAGAAAAAACATATTGATGTTTCATTGTTAAAGAGGATCATACTAGAATCAAATAGGTTAATGATTACATTTGAAGGAGAGAGTCGTTTTCCTGTTGCTTATGACCTTAAAAATAGAAAAAAACTTATTAAGGCTATGATAAAAAGCTTTCCTGTGTTAAAAGATCGATTTTATATAAGAACATCTGGAAAAGATAGAGATGGCATACTGTATATAAAAAAAGTAGATCCTTTAAGCTATATATAAACGAACTTTAAGAAGGTAGCGTTTTAGTGTTTAAGTAGAATAATTAGGATAGAACTTATGTGTAAAAAACAAAGAGTAAAAAATAAGAGATCTTGTATAAAGTTGTTTCTTAATAGCTTTATTATGCTTATTCTCTTTTATAGGTGCAGTCAGCTATCTTTTTCCTGATATGCATATTTATAAATTTGATTTTAGTGTTATCGATCACATGCATATTGTTGCATTGTTAACATTAATCTACACCAGTATTTTTTGTATCAAATTTTTATATAGTACTAGAATGCGCAAGAACGATCCTTATCGATACTCTGGTTTTTATGCTTGTAATGTAAAAGATAGTGTTATGAGTCTACGAAATATGATTGAACTGAATAGTAATTTTAATCATGATTTAGTATACTCTAGTGATAATGTTTTTATTTATAAAGTTGATTTAGGTGATAAAAATAAGAGTAATTTAAAAGTTGTAATTATGTGTAGTAGTGAAAGAGAATCTTATATTGAAGTTTCTAAGTTACCTTTTGGTAGTGTACTTGTTGATAACCTTTCCTATGATTTTGTTAGAAGAACTTTTTTGTCGGTTATATAAGTAATCGTGGTAGATTGACATCGGATAATATAAATTTTTAGTATGAGTAATTCACAAGAAATTTCTGTATCGAAGAGACTGAGAAAAGTTTGGACTCTTACTGTTTTATTATGTCCTTTGTTATTATTTATAGTTTTGTATGATTCTGTACATTTAAGATATTTATTATTTATTTTATCCTTACCACTATTCTTTTACTTTTTTATTTTGAAAAAAGTGTTTCGTGAGAGATTAATTCTATTAGAAGATGAAATAATTGTTATAAATAGAAACTATACTTCAAAGTTTAAACTAGTAAAAATCAAAGAAATTGAGCTTAATATTATGCACTCACCTGGAGGAGTTTGGCTTAGAGTTGATTACTTTGAAGATCAAAAAGAAGATTTTGTAAATTTTGATTTTATGCAATCAGCCTTAATTGATTTTGCCAAATGGGCAAAACTAAAGTCTGAAGGCCGTATTCAAGTTAAAAGCAACGTAGATATAGACAAAGAACATTCTTTTTGGATATGCAATTATGGTGTTTTAGCTCCATTTTGGCTTGTAACAATAGTTATTACTATACTCAAGTTTCTTTATTAATGCTTTATAAATTTTTTTACTAAGATTTGATTACAGTATGATAGTTTTTTATCCACCAGACCCATCACCAACAGCCTTAATTATAACCTGATCTTTAAAAATCTTCTTTAGATCAATTGAATCAATGTCATACTTATCAATTATAGAACCATCTTTAAGCTCAAGCATTTCAATATTTAATTCTTCTGATGATAATGTAATTTCTTTTATATCTTCTAAGTTAATCTTTTCATCAGATACTAACCAAGCAGCACTGAATGAACTTAGTGAAAATTATAGACTTATGACAATCTAGGAAACAGATTAAGCTCATCACATGGAAGTTATAATTATGATGCAGTAGGAAGAAGGTATAAAAAAGAAATTACTGATCATGTTCATTCTGCAAATTCATATGAAAGAAAATATATATATGACAACCAAGAAATATTAAGTGAGCTTGATGAAGATGATAACACTTTAGCAGTTTATACTCATTCAATGCTTAGAACAGATGATGTGCTAGCTGTAGATGTTAAAGATAC
>JAOARC010000037.1 GCA_025210745.1 Bacteriovoracaceae bacterium | reverse complement strand
TTTACTTATTCAATTGTCAAAGAGCAAAAACACTACTTAGTAACTCTTAAGTTACTTGCTAAAAGCGTTTCGTGTTTTTAAGTGAGAAGCATATTAGTTTTACTTATTTACATCGTCAACACTTATTTCTTAAAATTTTAGATTAAAATGGTGGAGATGACAGGAGTTGAACCTGCGACCCTCTGAATGCAAATCAGATGCTCTCCCAACTGAGCTACACCCCCACATTTTTGAATCTATAAGATCAAGGCTTGCTAATTTAAATTGGCCACTCAAAAAAGTCAACATTAAATTAAAATATTTTTTTATTATTTTTTGAACTATACTTTTTTACATAGTTAGTAATTCAAATTTCTTAAGGAGATCATATGAAACTTATAGCTTTATTTTCTTTAATTTTTTTTGCAAATGTATTCGCCACAGAAAAAGTTAGTTTTAGAACAACAAAAGGTATTTTTGAGATTAAGTTTTTCTCAAAAGAGGCACCAAAAACAGTTGAGCGTATTAAAGAACTTATCAATAAAAAATTCTATAATGGATTAACTTTTCATAGAGTAATTCCCGGTTTTGTTGTCCAAGGTGGAGACCCATTAGGTACGGGAATGGGCGGAAGTGGAAAAAAACTTCAAGCCGAGTTTAATTCAATAAAACACACCCCTGGTATTGTTGCAATGGCAAGAGCACAAGATCCCAATAGCGCCGATTCTCAATTTTATATTAGCCTAGGTACACACCCTCATTTAGATAATAAGTACACCATTTTTGCTAAAGTAATTAAAGGAATGGATGTAGTAAAAAAGATTCAAAAAAATGATAAAATGATTAGCGTTACATTAATCAAATAGATTTCACCCATATAAAAACTTTACTTTGATTTTTAGGCGTAGAAAAGACTGTTTTACTTTCATAGATATTTAGATCAGAAAAAGACTTTATACTATCAAAGAACTTATTTAAATAGGATGAATCAATATAAACATTGAAATATACCCCGCCAGGAATTTCTTTTCCTGGCTCAACCTTTCCAGCTTTAACAGCATTAACATCTTTTAATATCTTTAAAATCTTTCTTCTTGTCATAGATGAAGATATCGAATTTATCAAAACCCTATAAGCTTTATTTCTTCCGTACCTATAATTTCTAAAGCCACCCTTCTTAATCTCTTCGAACTTTGAATCTTCACTTATTGCTAAAGCAATATCTTTAACACCGCTATTTAAACTTGAAACAATAATTTCTGATTCATCACTAAATCTTTCTAGCTCACTAGGAACATTTAAAATTTTTTCTTCATCTATAAACTCTGATTTAAGAGAGATTTTTTTTATTTTAATTTTATCAGAAGAACTTTGTTTAAAAGAAACCTCTTTATCAAGCCAAAAGAAATAAGGTTCAAAAATTGTTATTTGCTTAGCAAGATAATCATCATACCAATTTGTTGTTTTTTTTATGCCAAATATAAAAAGAGTTAAAGTAATTCCAAGTACAGCAACATTTAATAGTATTCTTTTTGTATTGATTTCAAGAGTGCTCACTTTTATATACTTTTCATTTCTATAATTATTAGTCACAATATTTAAGAGTTGTTCCCATTGTTCACAAAGCGTTATTTCAAAACTTTTTAAAGAATTTCTATTAGAATCTATGTTTTTTAAATGAATTTTCTTTTTAAAATCACTAAATGACAGAGATAGCTTTTCATCTTCAAGATGGCTTATATTAAAATAATCATCAACAACAGATACATTATTACACTTTTTAGAAAAAAAATTTCTAAAAATATATAAAAAATTTTGAAGATCTATAAAGCCTAAAAGATCAATCATCTTTATATTTTTATAAAGAAAAATATAAATTAAATATTCAGATTTTAGCCAAGATAACCAATTTTTAATCTGCCCATCATCAAATGTTTGAATTAAGAGATCTAACTCTTCTAAATGTTCCGTAAAACCAATATCTTTAGAAAAAACTTTATCCCAAAACAAAGTAAACTCATTTGTATGTTTACCATCCCAAGTAACAACAGATAAATCTAGATCTAGCCAATCAGCAAAATTAAACATTTATATTTTTTAGCAATACAGATATTCCTTGTCCACCACCAATACATGCTGATGCTATTGCATATCTTTTTTTGTAATAATTTAACTGAGAAGCAGCTGTTAATGTAATCCTACTTCCTGTTGCACCAAGAGGATGGCCTAAAGCAATTGCTCCGCCCCATACATTTAACTTTTTCTCATCAATACCAAGTTCTTTTTGACAACTAAGTACTTGAGCTGCAAAAGCTTCATTTATTTCAACATAGTCAATATCATTAATACTCAAACGACTATTATCTAAAAGTTTTTTTATACTAGGAACTGGACCTATTCCCATATAATTAGGGTCGACCCCAATGACATTAAAATCTACAATTTCACATAAAACATTCAGATTATTCTCTTTTACAAATTTTTCACTTGCAAGCATAACAAATGCTGCTCCATCAACAATTCCAGATGCATTAGCTGCTGTGACAACCCCATCTTTTATAAATGCAGATCTAAGCTTATTCATTTGCTCAATTTTTGCATCTTCTCTAAGATGTTCATCCTTTATAAACTCTGATTTTTTAAGTTCTAAAGGTGTTAATTCGTTTTTAAATAATTTCTCCTCATATGCTTTTTTTGCCTTTAAATGTGAAGCTAGCGCAAACTCATCGCATTCCTTTCTACTTACTTCATATTTTTTCGCCATATTTTCTGCCGTTATTGCCATAGGTTTTCCGGTATACTTATCTGTTAATGTATCCATTAAAAAGTCTACTGTTTCCAACGAGCCAAATCGAGTACCAAACCTTGATCCATAAATAGCATGAGGAATTGTTGACATACTTTCTGCTCCTCCTGCTAAAACACAATTATGTTCTCCATATTTGATCATTCTATAACCGTCTAGAATAGACTGTATTCCTGAACCACATAATCGATTTAAGTTATATGCAGGAGTCGAAATTTCGCAACCAAGATGTATTGCTAAGTGCCTAGAAAGATAAATAGTATCTGTTTTTGAAGGAACAACATTTCCAACTATTATATGCTCGATTAGTTTTGCATCTACACCTGTTTCATCCAATATATGTCTACAAGGCGGTAATGCTAAATCTAAAGTAGACATTTTTGATAAAGAACCACCAAACTTCCCAAATGGTGTACGCCTTCCGGCTACTAAATAAACCTTATTACCAGTACTTAACGTAGTATCGGACATTTCTTCCTCCTTGCGGTTAATTGTAGATATTTATTATCATATCATATGAGGTCAATATTTTAGACCAAAAGGCAAATTATGGACGGTATAAAACAACAAATTCATGCTAAACAACAAGCTTCAATTGAGAAAAAGCATGAATATGACGTAAAAAGACTTAACAGAGAGCTTAGAGATGAACTCAACGAGATGAAAGATAAAAATAAGTCTACTATTGTTCAAGTTCGAAAAGATTATAATCGCTCAGAAATGGATGAAAAAAATAGACTTGAAATGCAACTTTCTAAGATCAGAATATCTAATGATAGACAAATAAAAGAAGAGAATCAGCGATATGAAAAAATGCTTGAAGAATTAAAAAACTCACATGAACAAATGATTACAGAGTTAAAAATTTCTCAAGAAAAAGAATATGGAAATAAGAAACAAGAACATGAGGATGCATTAGATTTAGCAAGAAGAAAATATATGGCTAAGATGCAGGAATATAAAGCATAATTCGGAGAAGTATTTAAATGGAAAATGAAAAAGGAATTTTTATAAATGGAAAACAACAAGTTATTGAAATGCTTCAATATATGGGAGAAAAAGAAAAGAAGAAACTTTTAAATAATATAAAACTAAGAAATCCTTCTATTGCCAAAGAATTATCAGAAAAAAGTTTCTCATTTAAAAGCTTATTTAGCATGAATAATGAAAGTTTAAGAAGTATATTTAATAATTCTAATCCAACACTTGTTGGCTTAGCTCTCTATAATGAATCAAGAGAAAATCAGAAAATTGCTCTATCTGTTATGGATAGACATTTAGCAGAAAAAGCATTTTACATAATGAATCAAAACCTTACTTCAAAAGCAAATGAATGCTCTAGAGCACAAAAGAAAATACTTCAGTATGCAATTTCTCTAAGTAAAACTAATAAAATTTTACTTTAGATTCTCTATAATTGATTTTTTTTGATCATCACTAATAACCATATCACTATTGATAATTTTATGTTCATAAATAGTATCAATGGTTTTAGACAGTTTATTTGAAATATCATAGAGAATATTTCCTATCCATTCACTATTAGAATTCAAAAAAGTAAAAATTTCAGATTTAGGAATTTTGTAAATAAGAGAATCTTCAACACATATGCTACTATAACTATAGTACTTTAAATCTTTAAAAACGATATCCTCTGCGATAACATCGCCTTCAGTAGACTCAAAAAGAGGTATAATCCTAGACTTATCTAACTTAACAGTCTTAACATTTCCAGATTTTATTAAGTAAAATGCATCAGCTAAAGATCCTTCTTTAAAAAGAACCTGTCCTTTTTCATACTCATAGAGCTTAAACTTACTTTCTATATCTATATTCATCCTTAATAAACCCTTCTCTTATCGTTCCATAACGCAGTCCATATGTAGATATTATAACATCCTCCACACCAAGCCAGTCAAATATTTTTAAAGCAACATAAATACCACCAACTATAGTTTTAGATCTTTTTTTCAAAAAAGGGTATTTCTCTAGAATAGATTGAGCATTAAGCCCAGATATATCTTTATATATATCTTTTATATCCTTAACAGATAACTCGTAGCCATTTACTTTTACCTCATCAAATTGTTGATGATTAATAAATAAATTTGCAACAGAAGTCATTGTACCTGCAACACAGTGTAATATTTTTGTTTGAGAGATATCAATATTCTTTTTAAAATCATTATAAATACGTTCAATATTTTGTTCTAATACTTTATTTTCATTCCAATTAGTTGCTCTTACTGCTCCCATAGGAAAGCTAAAATCATTTTTTATTTCAATATTTTTTGTATTTAAATGAATAATCTCAGATGATGCACCTCCAATATCCATAACAAATATTTCTTTAGGAGTAGATTCATTTCTATCAAATAGTATACCATTTGCTGAGTAGTAAGCTTCTGCATCAGAGGTGATAATCGTTACCTCGATTTGAGTATTTTCATATACGCTATCAAAGAAATCTTTTGCATTACTTGCAACTCTTGAAGCCTCAGTTGCTGTAGCAATAATATTATTTGGTTCAACACCAAACTCATCACACTTTTTTCTATAATTTAAAAAAACTTCCATTGAGTTTCTCATAGATTCTTCGTGAAAATGTCCTAATTCATCTAGCTTATAACCTAAAGAAGTTACTATTGAGTCACTATATAATTGCTCAAACTTATCACCAATAAACTTTCCTATAAGTAGTAAAATACTATTTGATCCAATATCAATAGATGCTCTTAACTGATTCATTATATTATATCCTTGAACTTATAAGGTTTTTCAAACAATCCTTCTTCACAAATAATACCATCAATTAAGCTAGAGTCTGTTATATCAAAGCTTGGATTAAACCCTAATGCATTTAAAGGCGCTATTTGAGTTCCTTTTATTTTAGTTATTTCTTCCTTAGATCTAAGTTCAATTTTGATTTCATCACCACTTTTGATATTTATATCAAAACTACTCTTTGGCGCTACAACATAAAAAGGTACTTTGTAATAATTTGCTACAATAGATAAAGTTGAAGTTCCTACTTTATTTGCAGTATCTCCATTAGATGCAATTCTATCAGCTCCAACAAAAATAGCATCAACAAAACCGTTTTTCATAAGGTGTGAACTACAACTATCAACAACAATTTCATAATCAACACCAAGTTTTTCTAACTCAAATGCTGTTAAGCGGCTTCCTTGTAGATATGGCCTTGTTTCATCGACCCAAACTTTATTAATTCGCTTCTTTGAATGTAGGTATTCTATAACTCCAAGAGCTGTTCCAATACATCCACATGCTAAAAATCCTGTATTACAATGAGTTAAAATATTTAACTTTTTATCATTTGAGTAAATTCCACTCAGTCTTTCTGATGCTGATATTGCCATTGCAAGATTATTGTTTTTTAGAAGTTCTATTTGATCATATGCATATTTAACAATAAAAGAATAGTGGTCTTCAATACTACTTTTTTGAATAATATTTAAAAGAGTATCTACTTCATATGCTAAATTAACCGCTGTTGGCCTTGCTTCTTTAATATAAAGACAAGCATTTTTAAAGTCTTCAATATTAAATGTATTATCCTTAATCCATAATGCTAGACCAAATAATGCAGCAAAACCAATACAAGGAGCACCTCTTACATGCATAACTTCAATAGAGTCATATACATCTTTAATTGTCTTGCATTCAACAAATACTTCTTCATTAGGAAGAAGTGTTTGATCTAAAATAAATAAAGTATCATTTTCAAAATTTAGAGGTGAAAAGTTCATTTAAAAACCAAAACCTTTAATTAAGTTCTTGATTTTTTTCTTAGCTTTTTTCTTAATATCTTTTTTAGCTTTATTTACAGCCTTTTTTGCTGCTCCTGTTGCAAGCTTATCTGTTGTATACTTAGCATAAGGCATAACACCATAACCATTTCCAGTAAGCATAAAAGGAATTGTATATTTTCCCGATATTTTTTTTATTTTAGAATCTAAACTCTTTACTCTAAGATCTCCTTTTAGCTTTGATTCTTTTTCCATATTTGATAAGTGTCCATTCATATTTACATTCATACTTTTTTTGTTTCCAACCATATTAAATGACTGAATTTTTATAAGAGAATTATTCATTGATAACTTAGCACTTATTGAATCAAACTTATCACTAATAGTAGACTTTTCTTTAGGTACGTACTTTTTTAATTTTCCTAAAAGATCATCAAACATTTTTTTAATATTAAGTCCTTTTAAAGATCCATTTTTAGCACTTAAACTCCCAGCTGTGTCATATACTAATGTTTTTCCCATATCGATACTTGCTTTAAATGAAGAATCAAATTCACCAGTCACATCTTTAAGGTAGGGTGGAAAAAAAGCATTCATAGAACTAAAATTAACTTTTTTTGTTGCAAATGATGCTTTTGTAAAAACATTTCCATCTATATAAGTATCAACGGTAAATGTAACACTACCATTATCAATCTTTGTTAAAGCCTTTTGAGTTGTAATTAACCTTGATCTTGAAAATTTAAATGGATAATTAAATGAAAAATCACTTTGACCCATTTTTATATCTTTTCCTGAAATAGTTAGAAAAATTGATGGTGATTCAATTTTTGCGATATTAATAGGAGCTGACTCTTTTGGAGCATTATCCACTTTAGTCTCTTTATCTTTACCTAAATATATCATCCGCTGTAATTTTTCTTTTTCAAAGTTTAAATTATTTAAAACCACATCAATATATATAGGTTTATAATTATAAAGCTTTGATGGAAGGTTTAAGGGATCTACTTTCGTCTTAATCTGAGCTGTAGACACTCCATTTAATAACTTCGAAATAACCTTTATATCTACATTAGAATCTTTTATGTTACCTTCAATTTCAGAATTGATCGTTCCAAACTCTTTATGTGTAAAAAGGATTTCTTTTGATGTTTTAATATTAATATCTGGTTTAAATTGTTTCTTCTCCAAATCAATATAAGCTTTACCACTAATTGTAATATTCGAATCATTAAGATCCAGCTGTGGTATGGAGACTTGTGCTATTTCATTTGCTTTCTCAAGACTTAGTTGTGTTGATAAAGAGACAAGATTAATGATGCCTTTTTCAAAGCTTCCATTTACTTTAGTTGTTAGAACTTCTCCTATTTCAAGAGAGTTGCTAAAAATAAGTTTTCCTTTTTTAGATAGAGTAATATTTCCCTTACCTATAATTTGTGGGATTTTTTGAGCCACAACATTTGTTTTAATATCATCAATATAAATAATCGTACTCAATTTAAAATCTTTATCAGCAATAAGATCTCCTAAATTAAACTCTCCGACAACCTTTGTACTTGCGAAGAATGATTGATCTTTATCATTATGAGAAAAAGATGTTTTTACTTCATATGCAGTCGATTTCTTTAGATTAAGTCCCTTTAAAGCAACTTTTTCAACAGAAATATTCATCTCTTGATCGATATTACTGATATTTAAAGTTAATGCTTTTAGATTAAAATTTAATTTAGAATTTTCAACAAAAGCAGGAACTTCAATTTTCTCATTATTTAAATCAATATCTTTATCTTTTTTCTCTTTAGAGTCGTCTGTCTCTATTCTAGAAGTCCAATTGTCTTTACCATTTTTATACTTTTCAAAAACTACCATAGGTGAAATCACATCAATATCAACGGTTCCACCACCCATTAATATTGACCAAATAGGTACTTTCACACCTATTTCGTTAACCCTGGATAATGTTTTCTTTGATTTCTCATCTTTAATAATAAGTTTAGATATAAAAACATTTATATTTCGCCCAACTTCGTATTTTACAGAATCAATAGATACACTTGTATCATCTAAATTATCTTCTATTTGCTCTATTACAATTTTTCTAATTTTTTCATCTGTAATTTCGCTTTTTACATAGTAAATAGCTCCCCCAAATGCAATAGCAACTAATGCAAATATACTTAATAAAACAATTACAACTTTCTTAGACATTTTAAACCCTCTCTATTGGAGCAAATTTTAATAAAAACTTTTTTTGAACACCATCTTTAAACCTGACAGTAACCTTTTCATCCTGTCCATAACCTTCTGAATTCATAATACAACCTTCTCCATAAAGCTTATGTTTAACAATTTCTCCCTCTATAAAAGTAGAGTCATTATTAGATGAAACATAATATGTATGTTCGGGGTCCTCAAAAGAGTTTACTTGTGAAAACTCATCATCATAATCGACACCTGAAAAGTTTTGTTTTTTCTTCTTATTTGTAGACTTTCCCTTACCTTTAAAAGTCCATTTATAATAATTATCTGGAATTTCATCAATAAAACGACTTGGGCCATTAAACTTTATACTTCCCCAAAGCATTCTTCCCTGAGCAAATAATATATAAAGCCTTTTCATTGCTCTTGTCATTGCTACATAAAAAAGTCTTCTTTCCTCTTCTATAGCATCTTCTCCACCATCAACACTTTGAAAAGAAGGAAAGACATTTTCTTCCGCTCCAGCAACAAAGACATATTCATACTCAAGCCCCTTAGCTCCATGAATAGTCATCATAGATACTTCGCCTGAATAATCTCCATTTTCTTCATCATCTACAGACGAGTCTAATGTTATCGTTTCTAAAAATTCTAGTAATGATGGATTCTGAGACTCCATTTCATACTGTTTAATCCCGTTTAGAAGCTCATCAAGGTTTTCTATTCTTGCTTGAGACTCATAAGACTTTTCTGCAACTAATGACTCATAATAGCCGGATTCAGTTAAAGCCTTTTCATACAAATGAGATGGATTTTCTTTTTTCTCATTTAATATTTTTAATTCTTGTAAAAGAGTTACAAATCTAGATATTGAGCTTTGAACCTTTTTACTTAATCTTAAAAAAGAGTAATCATCATAGCTATCCACAAGAATTTCTAACATTTCCCACAATGAAACTTGATTTTTAATAGATTCATCCTCTATTTTTCTAAGAGTTCTTGCCCCAATACCTCTAACTGGTACGTTTATAATACGACTTAATGCCAAAGAGTCTTTAGGATTCACAATTAATTTCATATAAGAAAGAATATCTTTAATTTCTTTTCTTTCGTAAAACTTAATTCCAGCAATAACTTTATAAGGTATTTTCGTTGATCTTAAACTATCTTCTATGACTCTTGATTGAGCGTTGGTTCTATAAAAAACAGCAATTTCATTTGGATCAATCCCTTTTTTAAAAAGCTTTTTTATTTCATCAGCAATAAAAGCTGCTTCAACTCTATCATCTTGACATTCAACTACTTCAATCGAGTCTCCCTGATCATTATCAGTCCACATATCCTTACCTTTTCTAGCTTGGTTATGTGTAATAACAGCAGTTGCAGCTTCAATAATATTTTTACTAGATCTATAATTTTGTTCTAGTTTTATAAGTTTTGCATCAGAATAAACTGTTTCAAAATCTAGAATATTTCTTATATCCGCACCACGCCATGAATAAATAGATTGGTCTTCATCACCAACAACACAAATATTCTTTTTTAGGTGTGCTAACTTTGTGATCAAATTAAACTGAGCTCTATTAGTATCTTGATACTCATCAACTAAAATATATTCATATCGCTTTTGATATCTTTCTAATACTTCTGGATAAGTATTAAAAAGTTTTAAGGCTCCAGTAATTAAGCCACCAAAATCTACAGCATTCGATTTATGAAGTTCGGACTGATATTCTAAATAATATTCATAAAAAGGATCATCCTTGTCTATTTCTTCTTCATCGTGCTGTGAATTTACATAATGGCCAATATTATTTAAGCCATCAATATAATAAAGAACTTCATTTGGACTAATTTCTTTTAAACTTATTCCTCTTTTAGACAGAATACTTTTAATTATACTTTTAGATTCTGATGTATCATAAATGGAAAAATTTCTTGTTAAGCCAAGATAATTTGCTTCTGTTCGTAATAATCTTGAACAAAATGCATGAAAAGTTGTTATTTGAAGTGCCCCAAGATCACACTTAGACTCTTTAGATATTCTATCTCTCATTTCCTTAGCTGCTTTATTGGAAAAGGTAACAGCCAACATTTTAAATGGAGAAATATTTTTTACATCTAACAAATACTGTATTTTAGTTACTAAAGTACGAGTTTTTCCAGAACCAGCTCCAGCTAATAACATAAGCGGTCCATCAACTTGTAGAACCGCCTGCCTTTGAACTTCGTTTAAATGCTCTAAATTCATTTATTATTCAACAGTTACAGACTTAGCAAGATTTCTTGGTTTATCTATATCTGTCCCTTTAATTTTTGCTATATGATAACTTAACAATTGAAGAACAACATTTGTTATAACAGGTTTTGTGTGAACTAAACCATCAAAATCTATTCCAAAATAGTAATCGCTATCATTTTCTAGTTCTTTATTATTAACTTCTCCAACAGAAACAAGGATTCCTTTTCTTGCTTTTACTTCTTGAGCATTAGAATAAGTTTTATCGTAGAGATCAGGAGTAATAATCGCTACATTTACCATATCTTCATCAATTAAAGATATTGGCCCATGCTTTAATTCTCCAGCAGCATATCCTTCAGCATGAACATAAGCAATTTCTTTTAACTTTAAAGCTCCTTCTAGGGCAATTGGATATTGTTCTCCTCTTCCAGTAAAAATAAAACCTTTTTTATTGTAAATCGCTCTAGCAATATTCTTAATTTCATCTTTACGAGAAAGCACATCCTCAACTCTACTGGCCAAAGTGTTAAATTCTTTTAACAATACATCTTTATCAATATTACTTGCTAATGCTTTTGAAAGTAAAAGACCAACAAGTACCTGCTGTGTAAAAGCTTTTGTACTTGCAACACCGATCTCTACTCCAGCATGAATAAGTAAGTTCTTATCGCACTCTCTAAATAAAGTAGAACCATTTACATTTACAATCGATAAAGTATATAGCTGTTCATCCTTACACATCTGTTGGCATGCTAATGTATCAGCAGTTTCACCCGATTGGCTGATAAAAAGCCCTAAATCATCTTTTGAAATATTTGGTTTTCTATATCTAAATTCACTAGCAAAGTCTGTTCCAACCTTTATCTTTGTTTCTCTTTCAATAAAATTTTTAATTACATATCCAGCATGTAAAGCTGTTCCACAAGCAGCTAGATGTATATAATTTTTTGAAGAAAATTTTTCAAAGTTATTTAAATCTTTAACACCATCATCTGATAAATATAATTGAGTTAACTTTCTAATAAGACCAGGTTGTTCAAAAATTTCTTTTAACATAAAGTGGTCATATCCACCTTTTGTAACAGACTCCATTTCCATTGTATTATCTTGAACCTTATAATCCTTCGAAGTTGAACCATCTAAATTTTTAAACTTTAAAACATTTGTTAAGCTTGTATAATCAGCAATACAAAGAATACCATCTTCAGGAAAGTAGATTTTATCAGCAAAACCTACTAAAGCGTAAGGATCAGATGACATATATGTTTCATTACTATTTGAATTTAATCCACAAACCAAAGGAGCACTTCTTTTTATTGAATACATTTTATTATTTTCTTTATTCATAATAACAAAAGCAGAGTTTCCATCTACTTTTTTAAATGTTTCAATAATTGATTTTTCAATATCATTTGTTTTTTTATAAAGGTCTGTTATTGACCAAAGAAAAACTTCGGTATCTGTTTCTGAATTAAAATTATATCCTTTAGACTTTAAATCTTCACGAAGTATATTTGCATTTTCAATAATACCGTTATGAACAATAGAAAAAATTTCATTTCCATGAGGATGAGCATTAGTATCATTAACAGCTCCATGAGTTGCCCATCTAGTGTGTCCAATACATAAATTTGAAGTTAAATTTAAATCTTTAATATGAGTTCTAAGATTTTCTAATTTGCCTTCCTTTTTATATACTGATAAGTCATTCTCTACTTTTGTACTTATACCACTTGAATCATAGCCTCTATACTCAAGTCTAGATAACCCCTCTAAAACAGGAATAACCCCATTACTCTTTCCCGCATATCCTACAATACCGCACATTATTTTTTATCCTTTATTTTTATAAACTTTTTAGCCATTCCCTCTTTAGTAACTTGACGTTCTCTTGCTATTGCAAAAGCTCCATCAGGAACATTCTTATTTATCGTTGAACCGGATCCAATATAAGCTTTCTTTCCAATATTAATTGGCGCAATCATTTGACAGTCTGACCCAATAAATGAACCTTCTCCAATAACTGTTTTATGCTTATTAGCTCCGTCATAATTACATGTAATAAAACCACAACCAATATTTACATCTTTTCCAATATCAGCATCTCCAATATAACTTAAATGACTGACACTTGCATTTTCTCTTACAATAGATTTTTTAATTTCTACAAAATTTCCTAATTTTGCACCTTCGCCAATATCACTTCCAGGTCTTAGCTGTACCATTGGACCTATTTTTGCTTTTTTTCTAACGATAGAATCAGTTATATATGAATTAGCTTTAATATGAGCACCGTCTTCTATCGTGGAATTTTCGATGAAGCATCCTGGCTCAATAATAACATCTCTTCCAATAATTGATGCACTATCAATATGAGCGTTTGGATAAATTAAAGTTCCCTGCCCAATCTTTTTTGAAAAACAGTATGTATGAGAAACATCTAAAAACCTTACTCCATCAACAGACAAATTTTTTATGTTTCTTCCCATATACTTTCGAGTAGCTACACTAAGTTGATAAAGGTCATTAATTCCTAAAAAATAGTTTTTATCTTCAAACATAAGCGCTTTTACATTTGCACCCTCTTTGAAAGTATCTGTTAGGTAAAACTCACCAGAGTTATTGTCATTATCTAAACTAGAGATCATCTGAGCCAAATAGTCTGTTTTAAATATATATAGACCTGCATTTACTTCATTAATCAGTCTTTGTTCATCACTAGTATCTTTTTGTTCAACTATACTTAGACCTCCAACTTCAGACCTTACAATTCTTCCATATCCAAAAGGATTCTCGGTTTTAAAAGTTGTTGCAACTGCATCCAAATTTTCCCGGGTCATTTTTTCAATTAATTCCTTAAAGACTATTTCTTCTAACAAAGGAGTATCTGCACAAGCAACGATAGTATATTTATAACTTTTAAAGTCCGAAAACTGTTCGATGTAAGTTTGGACAGCATGACCTGTTCCAAGTTGCTCTTGCTGGTGAACGAAACTAATATTTAGATCTTTAAATTTATCTTCTATGTGTTGTTCTACTAACTGCTTTTGATGTCCTGTAACGAGACAAATATCCCCAATATTTTTAGAAGCATTTATAACGTAGTCTACTAACGAATGTTTTTCTAATTTTACAAGTGGTTTTGGGATATCCATTTTTAAGCGAGTTCCCTTTCCAGCAGCTAAAATAACAATACTAATTTTGTCAGACATATAAAATCCATTTTATCTAATGTGTGAAAATACCTATAGATACTAACAAATAAGAGCTTTTTTTAAAATTGTTTTTTCTAAAAATAAATTTATTTTTCTATTCAAGATTGAGTTTCTTAATGACGATAAATTACTTAGCAAAAGGATTTGTAAAAACAAAAGTTCAAAATATATGTGGAGGAACAATATGGTGACTAATTACGAGGGTGATAACATTGAATTTAAAGATACACTCCCTCTCCTGCCAATAAGAGACCTAGTTGTGTACCCTTTTATGATTCTACCTCTTTTTGTAGGAAGAGAATCATCAATCGCAGCTGTTGAAGAAGCACTTAATAATACAGATAGAATGATCTTACTTTCTAGTCAAAAAGATATGAATACTGAAGAGCCTTCTCCTGATGAAATACATGGCTTAGGAACAGTTGCCATGATTATGAGAATGAGAAAGTTACCAGATGGAAGAATCAAAATTCTAATTCAAGGTTTATCTAAAGCAAGAATTACAAATTTTGAAACACAAACCCCCTTCTTCAAAGTTAGTGTAGAGAAAGTAGATCAAGAAGCTTTAGAAGTAACAACTCAAACTGAAGCTTTAATGAGATCAGTAAGAGAAAATCTTGAAAAAGTTATTAATATCGGTAAAGTTTTATCACCAGATATTCTAATGGTTCTTGAAGATATACAAGATCCGGGGAGACTGTCTGACTTAGTTGCATCCAACTTAAATCTAAAAGTAGAACAAGCACAAAAAGTGCTAGAAACAAATAATCCGAACGAAAGATTGGAACTTATCAACTCGATACTTTTAAAAGAGATTGAAATATTAGAGGCCCAAGCAAAACTTAAAGCTGGAAATGTTGAGAACTTATCAGATGCTCAAAAAGAATATTTATTAAGAGAGCAAATTAACCAAATCAAATCTGATTTAAAAGGTGATAATGATAATCAAAATGAATTTTCTCTTTTAAAGGAGAAAATTTCAAATAAAAAAATGCCACAAGATGCTCATGATGAAGCTATGAAACAATTAGCAAGATTAGAAAGAATGCATCCTGACTCAAGTGAATCAAGTACTCTAAGAAATTATCTAGATTGGATGGTTGATCTACCTTGGCAAGAAAAGTCAGAAGAAATTTTAGATTTAAATTTTGCTCAAGAAACTTTGGACCAAGATCATTACGAACTAAGTATTATAAAAGAAAGGATTCTGGAACACCTTGCAGTTAGAACACTTAAAGGTGGAAGTGCTAGAGGTCCAATTCTTTGCTTTTCAGGGCCTCCTGGAGTTGGAAAAACGTCTCTAGGAAAATCTATTGCAAAAGCTACAGGTAGAGAGTTTGTAAGAATTTCTCTTGGTGGTGTAAAAGATGAATCAGAAATAAGAGGTCATAGAAGAACATATGTTGGTGCTATGCCAGGACGATTTATCCAAGCAATGAAACAAGCTAAAACAACAAACCCTATTATCATGCTAGATGAGTTAGATAAAATGGGTTCTGACTATAAAGGTGATCCCTCGAGTGCTTTACTAGAAGTTCTTGATCCTTCACAAAATACAGATTTTAGAGATCATTATCTAAATGTTGGCTATGATTTATCTGATGTAATGTTTATTGCAACTGCAAATGTATTAGATCAAATTCCAGGGCCACTAAGAGATAGAATGGAAGTTATTAGTCTTGCTGGTTATACACAAGAAGAAAAACTTCAAATATCTAAGAAATATTTAATTCCAAAACATATGGATGAAAATGGAATTAATGACAATCATATAGAGTTTCATGATGATGGAATTGAAAAAGTGATCACGGGCTTTACAAGAGAAGCAGGACTGAGAAATCTTGAAAGACAAATTGGATCTTTATGTAGAAAAGTTGCCAAAAAAATTGCAACTGGTGAACAGCATAAAGTTCAAGTTATCCATAACATTGTAGAAGAACTATTAGGACCAGCTCCTTATTCCAAAGAAGATGGTAAAGAGTTTGATGAAGTTGGTGTCGCAACAGGTCTTGCCTGGACTGCACATGGTGGGGAAATTCTTTTTATTGAATCAACAAAGATGAAAGGAAGAGGTGTTACTCTGACCGGACAACTTGGTGATGTAATGAAAGAATCTGCTCAAGCAGCTATGGGATATATTAGAAGTAATACAAAAATGCTTGGTATAAATGAAGATATCTTTGATGAAAATGAAATTCATATTCATCTTCCAGCTGGTGCAATTCCCAAAGATGGACCGAGTGCAGGTATCACGCTAGCAACAACGATCGTTTCTCTACTTACTGATACCTTAATTAGTAAAGATATTGCAATGACAGGTGAAATCACCTTGACTGGAAAAGTTCTACCAGTTGGTGGCATTAAAGAAAAAGCTTTAGCCGCAATGAGATGCGGTATTGAGACGGTAATTATTCCTTGGAAAAATCAAAAAGATTTAAAAGATATTCCTGATGAATATAGAAAAAAATTAAATTTCATTCCTGTAAAAAACTTTAAAGAAGTATTAAGTATTGCTTTAGTTGACTGGGAAGAAAACAAAGTAAAAACATCGGACTCTAAAATACACAAACCACAAATAAAGCCAAATGCGGCTGCATAAAACTAAAAGGCAGAGTTTAAACTCTGCCTTTTTTTTTTCTTTTTTTCCTATATAATTATATATATGAAAGATAAATCATTTAATATTGTCCTTGTAGATGACTCCAACTTTGCCATTGAATGTCTTAAGGAGACTATTTCAAAAAATCCTAAATATAATGTCATTGCAACTTTTAACAATGCAAAAGATACTTTTAAATATATCGAATCAAACTCTATAGATCTTTTAATTACAGATATGGTTATGCCTGAAATAACAGGAATTGAACTTTCTAAACTAGCGCTTACTATAAAACCAGAACTTCCAATTATCATTACATCTACACTAGATAATGATAAACTAATTATTGATGCTATCAATATTGGCGTTTGCGACTATATCAAAAAGCCATTTAGTGAAGAAAATCTTTTTTCATCAATCGAAAGAATTCAAAACACAAAGGCTTTTACATGATTTGGTTTACAATAAAGTTCCTTATTACATTTCTAGTAAGTTTTTTAATTCTATCTATTAATATTGGAAAGACTCCATTATTTAATCACCTTTATGATGTCGTTGGCCCACTTGGAAATGACATAAAGCAAAGTGTTACTAAAAGTATCGATAGATCAGTAAAAAAATCTTCTGAAATCACGAAAAAAGCTTTATCTACAAAGAAACCTAAACCTCAAGAAAAGATCTTAGAATCAGAGAAAAAAAAGCTCGATTCTTTAATTGGCCACTAAAGCCTTACTTTTGAGTTGTTTTTACTTTATCGCTATCCTTAACTTCTTTTGTTGTATCTACAACCTTAACATCTCTAGTATCACCAGATAAAGCTGCACAATCTTCATGAATTGATTGCTCAGCAAATGTGTTTAAAGATAATGTTAAAGTAAATAAGATAAATAGTTTTTTCATAAGTTCTCTCCTTTTTGCTTTTATATACCATTTAATAAAGCAGGAACCATGCCATTTTTATGTACTTTAAGATACTGTTTTTACGTAATTTTACTGAATTATTTATGGACACTGTTTAATTTATGAACAAAAAAAGCCCTAGAAAGAAAATTCTAGGGCGTAAAAATATTAAATTAAATATTAGCTTTAACTTTTTCTTTCTTCTGTCCTTCTTTTTTATCTTGCTTTACAACTTTTACAGATCTTGAATTATCCTCTGCTAAAGCAGGACAATCTGCAGAATGAGTTTCAACTGCTAGTAAGTTAAAAGATAAAACTAAAAATGCTGTTAAAATAATTGATTTCATAAAATTCTCCTCTCTTTAATTCTCTTGTTATTCATATTGCACATAAGGTGCCAAGAATAAGAAGGTATAAAGGGTTGATTTTACGAAATAAAGATGTTTAAAAATTATACAGGTGTTATTAATCTAACAATAATCCGTCAGCTAAATTAATTTTTCCTGTAATAACCTTATTAATATTCAATGCCATCATAAAACCTAGAACAAGCGCCATATTACTTGTAGAAGTTGCAGCATACTTTCCACCAATTTGTTTATCTGCTAGGTGATACCTTTTTTCAAGCATATCATTAAGGTCTTTATAAGTGTAATAATCAGCTTTTCCCATATTCCCTAAGATTGCTCCACTATGCACACCGCCAATTCCTATAATATCAATATCCTTAAGTTTTACAATATCTTGAATTTCTTTATCTACATCTTTTAAAGCAAATTCATATGCATATTTTTTAGATAATACGACATCTTTTTGAGTAAAAGGATTAGGTGAACTAACATCTTTTTTCCCTTGAATATTATCTATAATAACCCTTTTAAATGGAACAGCTGCCATTTTCCCTTCATAAATATATGTTTTTTTACTATCTTTATAAGTCATTTGCATACTTCCCCCACCTATATCCCATACAAGATAGTTTTTCTTTTTAGCAAGAGAAGAAGCCGCCTTATAACCCAAAAGAGCCTCTTGTCTTTGCGTAATAACTTCTACTACAATACCTGTCTTTACATATATATTATGAATAAACTTCTTTGCGTTCTTAGCAGTCCTAAAAGCACTTGTCGCAGCTGTTCTAATATCACTAATTTCATAGCGATTAAGAAGATTTTTAACACGAATAAAAGCTCTTATTCCTTCATCCATAATTTTTTGAGAAAACTCATTATTTAACTTATTCTCTTTTAAATCTTTTTTGTACCCGACAGGAATATTTAAAGTTTTATCAATTGATACGACTTTATTTTTACAATAATCGACTGTTCCTATTTTTAACTTCGTTGTTCCTGAACCTATATCTAAAGCAGCTCTTTTTTTCAAACAACTTGCATAAGAAAACTGAATTAACAATATAACAAAAAAATACTTCATTTAAACTCCATAAAAAAAAGCTCTACCGAAGTAGAGCTTTTCTTCATTATTTTTTATTTATTAATCATTTACAACTTCTGATCCACTTGTTTTCGGTTTTTCTTTGGTAGAAGTATTTGTTTTACTTTCTGTAGTTCTATCTGTATCACAGTGAGTTGCCCCCACATTAGGCTCCGTATTTTCTTGAGCAAAACTCAAAGCTGACATTAATAAAGTCATAAGTAATAAATTTCTCATAATTTTCACCCTTACATATTTAAGTTAACGCCAGCCGGCTTAACTATCGTTAATAAATTTTGAAATGCTTGAGTCACCTGCAATGCCATTTTATGGCCAGCTTTTGAATCAACCCTTTTAATCTCACCATAGTTATCATAAGCAACATTTATTTTTCCAACTTTTGCCATTGATATTTCCGTTGGCTTACCCGAAGCATTATACTTAAAAGATAAAATTCTTCTCTTTTTAGTTTTTAAATTATTATCAACCATTTTTGTAATCTTCCCCTTTCTATCATACACGAGAAGAACTGCTTGATTTTCAGAATTCAAAGCCTTTGTTAAGTTACCTTTTTTATCGTAAGTAAATTTCGTCCAACCTTGATTATTTTTAACTTCTTTAATCTTATTGATTTTATCATCATACTTTATATAAACGAATTCACCCTTAGTTGATGTCTTTTTAACCATTTGACCTTTTTCATTATAATCAAAAGTTGTAACATGTTTTCCTCGAGCAATTTTTAACGGAAGCCCACAACATTCAGAATAAATCGTTTCCGTTTTAATCGAATTTATTTCAGTTAATATTCTATACGTGTATCTCGCTCCATCTGGCTTAACTTTTATTTCATACTCATATCTATTTGTCACAGGCTTTCCATTAAACCCATTTTTAGTTACAAGTGTCCAATAATGATCGTTTGGCCTTTTTGCGTCAGCTCCATATTTATATGAAACAACCTCTCCATTTCTATCCGTTATTTTTGAAATAAAAAGAGTTTTCTTTTCATACTCCATCTTCATAGAGTCTTCAGGCTCTCCTTTTTTTCTAGAAGGATTGTAAACAATCTTAGTTAGGTTGTGAGACTTATCATAACTAAAGGCATATTCATTTCCGCCAACATCTCTTGAATAAACTAAGTTTCTACCTTTATACTTAAAGAAAGCTTTTTTATCTCCTGCCGACCACAATTCCTTTACATATCCGTTTGAATACCAAGAAAAGAAAATTTGCTTAGCTTGAGAATCTTTAACAGAAAATAATTGTTTATTTTTATAAGAAAACTCTACACTATAACCGCTTTTTTCTTTAATTTTTGTTAGGTTACCTAATTTATCAAAATACTCTTTTTTACCATCGTTTGATTTTCTCAGATAACCATTTTTAGTTACCTTAATAGACTGTATACCTCTTTGATTGGAAAATAACTGCGTACCTGTAGCTATTTTAGTTTGAATACCAAAGTTTTTTGCATAAGCATGTCTTAAATCAGCATTTTCCGTTAGTCTTTTTAATAAAACTTTCTGAGCACTCCCGGTTAAAGGGTTTTTTGATTTTTTCTTCATAGCTGTAATAATTTTATTTGCAGCAGCTACTGGATCGACTTTGTTTTTTGGACAAAACCTTGTTTTTCCTCCTGCTCCATGTTCGTGTACTACAACACAGCCATCAGGGGAAGGAACCAAAACTGTTTCATAAACATTTCCCCATCCAAAACCAAACCATCCTTCTGATGTTGATTTCGAATTATATGTCCTTGTAATATCAAGTTTTTTTCCACCACCAGGAACTACTATATCTGTATAGGATATATAGAAGTTTCCATTTTTTAAGTTTACCCCAGCAAATGCTGTAGATATAAGCAGTGATAAAATTAAGATCTTTTTCATTACCTAATCCTTTTTTTCCTTTCCATAGGATTTATCGAAAATTATTTTACTAAACTTTAATTTTAATTATTTTAAAAATTAAAAACAAACCAATAAAATCAAGTATGCAAGCAGCTGTAAAGATCACAATACCAGCTGGATGAGAAAACATTCTTGGTGCAAGCGTTGGATCTCCAGCCGCAAAAACACCAAAAAGGGCAAAGGGCATACATCCAATGATTATTCCTTGAAATTTTCCTTGAGCTGTCATTGTATCAATTTTTTGTAATAACTTAACTCTTTCTCTAATAACATCACAAATTGTATCAAAAACTTCTGCAAGATTTCCACCAGTCTCTCTTAATATGTTAACAGATGATACAAACATTTGATTGTCATCTGTTGGAACTCTTTCAACAAGGTTATCAAATGCTTCTTCAAGGGGAACACCGATCTTAGTTTGCTGTAAAATAGTATTAAACTCTTGGCTTATAGGTGGAGGTAGTTCATCAACAACCATTCCTATTGATTGCGGAACCGATAGTCCTGCTCGAAGACCATTAGATAATAATTGTAGAGCATCTGTCATTTGAAAGCTATAAGCCTTTATTCTTCTTTCAACTAAAAAATCCATAATTTTACGAGGTGATTTCCAACCAATAACACTTAAAACTCCACCAAGAAATAACCCTAATATGATTTTCCCCATTAAAGCAAATATACCTATTACAAGAATGGATAAACCTACGGACATAAACAGTAAAATATAAGTAATACGATTTGGTTCGATTTCAATATGAAGAAGTTCTAACTTTGTTAAAATATAATCTCTTGTTCCATATGTTTGATCTTCAATCCAATCAAATAACTTCACAGCATTTCTATAAGTATATAAAAAGAAAATAAGCCCAATTGCTACAGCAACTCCCATCTTTCCAAAAACATCTGTAAGAAAGTTAAAGTTGCTCTCTTTGGCTTGTGCAAATAATAATACGGGAAATAAAGTTAACACTAAAAAAGACTTATTCATTAGCAAATAAACCTCTTGGAACTTTATATCCTTTCTTTTCTAAGTTCTCAATAAACTTTGGTATAAACCCTGTTGCCATAAATTTTCCGACAATCTTACCTTGTTTACTCATCCCTTCTTGCTTATACATAAATATATCTTGTAATGTAATAACTTCACCTTGCATCCCACCAATTTCAGTTATATTCATCACCTTTCTTGATCCATCTTCAAGCCTTGTTTGCTGTACAACCATATGAACAGCAGAAGCAATCATCTCTCTAATTGCTTTAGGTGAAATTGGAACACCAGAATACTGAACAAGTGTTTCTAATCTAGACATACAATCTCTTGGGGTATTAGAGTGAACTGTTGTCATAGATCCATCATGACCTGTATTCATGGCCTGAAGCATATCAAGGGTTTCGCCCCCTCTACATTCACCGACAACAATTCTATCAGGCTTCATTCTTAGAGTTTGCTTAACAAGACATCTAATATCTACAGCGCCGTCCCCTTCTAGGGAAGGTGGTTTTGTTTCTAATCTAACTACGTGATCTTGTGGAAAATCAAGTTCCGCTGAATCTTCACATGTAATGATACGTTCATTAGCAGGAATAAAACCTCCAAGCATATTAATCAGAGTTGTCTTACCTGAACCAGTACCACCAGATACAACTATATTTCTGTGAGCTTCGACAGATATTCTCAAAAAGTCCGCCATATTCATTGTCATAGAGCCAAAATTAACAAGATCCTTATAAGTTAATCTATTCTCAGGAAACTTTCTAATTGTTATTGTCCCTCCATCAAGGGCACAAGGAGGTATAATCGCATGAACTCTTGAACCATCAGCTAGTCTTGCATCAACATAAGGAGTTTTCTCATCAATCCTTCTTCCAATAGGTGCAACTATTCTTTCTATAACATTTAAAACTTGCCTATCATTAGTAAAGGTAACATCTGACTTTTTGTTTTTTCCACTTTGCTCATAATAAATTTTATTTGGACCAACAACCATAATTTCAGAGATTGTCTTATCAGATAACATATCCTCTAATGGACCAAGTCCTAAAGCTTCATCTAGAATCTGCTTAACAATATTATTCATATCATCACGAGAATTTAAAATTCCTTTCGTATCCTCTTTTCCTAGTAATTCAACAACTAATTTTTTCGTTTTTTCTCGTAAAATAATTTGAGCTTTAGGATCACTATCATCTTGTTTTTTAAGATCCATTTCTTCAACTAAAGATTTATGAATTCTTGTCTTAAGCATGGTCCAGGGATCTTTTCCTGGTCTTGTATTAGATGCTGCTGGGGTTTTCTTTTTTGCTTGAACATTTTCTGGTTTTTTTAGTTTTTCTAGAGCTTTCAATACATTTTTCTGCTTTAAAGTTCTAACTAAACTAACAACCCCTTGAGAAAAAGCAGAACCTTTAGATAAAGCAAATATAGGAGCAGAGCTACTTAAAGCCCTAATACATCCTTGATCATCCTTTGGTATAACTCCAAAAACAGGCTTTCCAATTTGTTTTCCAATAACATCTGCCGTTACAGGATGTCCTTTTTGAAATTGATTAACAACAATTTGGATCATCTCTTTTGGAAATAGCTGTGTTATTAAATCTGAGTACAGTCTTTTTGATTGATTAGCCGCAAGTAAATCAGGAGTTACAACGATCATAATAAGAGTAGAAAACTCTAATGCTTTAAGAGCAAGTTCATTCAACTCACTACCAGCATCTATGACAGTCAAAGGATAAAGATTTGTCATCGCCTTAAGCGACTTTCCTAACGCCTCAACATTAATTTGCTGAGCAGCAGTTGTATCTGAAGGCATTCCAATATAGTGAACACCCATTTTATGCATTCCTATGAATTGACCTATTGATCTTGGATCTAATGCTCCCGAGAACTCGGAAAGATCTTTAAGGTTTTTTTTAGACTTTATACCTGTAATTATATTTTGATCACCACATGCTTTTTGATCAAAATCTAATAGTAATGTTTTTTGCCTATTTTCAGCAGCAAAAGCAAAAGCCAAATTAGCAGCTACTTGTGATTTTCCAACTCCACCTTTTCCACCAATTAATGTTATAATATGACCGGCCATTATCTTTGCCTCTTTCTAAATTTTTTTCTAATTTTTTCCGTTGTAGCAGAAGCTGACTCAAGAATTTCTGGGGTTATAAATACAACAAACTGAGATTTTGAAGTCACATAGCTTTTGGATCTAAGTAAATCAAATAATGGTGCAGCCTCTTCTGTACTTGCTGATGCTGTTGCACTTCCTCCAGGTCTGTTTTTATCATAATCAGTTGAAGAGTTTGACTGAACAACGCCTCCAATAACAACTGATTCTTTTGACTTTGCACTAATAGATGTCCTAATAGAATTCGTTATTGATGTTGGATTTCCATCACCTGTACTTTCACCAGGTAAACTAACATTAATCTGTGTATTATCCATATCAACCGTTTCATTTGCACCAATTTTTGGCTGTATTGTTAATGTAAATGTAATTTTAGCACTTGCCGCAGATGTAAAATCGCCACTTCCAACAGCAAATGGGATGTCCCTAGTTTTATTAATACTAGCATTCTGTCCATCCTTAGTAATAATCATCCCAGATTGTAATATTCTAGCATAACCTGCCGACTTACCAGCCGAAAGCTTTGGAAATAAGTTTGAAATAGTTCCAGCTAAAGTATCTGATTGTTGTGTTCCAATTTCTCCATTACCATTTTGCCCAAAACTAATTTGCCCGCCACTCGACAGAGCTGGAGTCCAAGAAATTCCAAATACTTTTTGATAATTTTTTGATAATTCAACAAACTGTGCCGTCACTTTAATTAACTTTGCAGGAGGCGGTGGATCTTGTTGCTCATTCACAGTAATAAAATTTCTAACAGGATCATTTCCTCTATTTACACCTTGAAATCCATCACCTCCGCCAGATTGCTCTGCAAGGCTTACTATTTTATCTGGAACATATTGATTTGCAATACTTTGAGCAAGATTCTTCTTTCCTTCTCCGTTTACGACACCTTCTAACCAATAATCTCCATTAACAATACGAACTGTAACATCAGGCATATTATTCTTATTGATCTCTTCTTGCATTTTTCTTGCTATAATTCTTTGCGCTTGAGAAGATAATTCGATAAGCCTTAGAACATCAGGATAATTAGCTAAAACAATATTAATTCGTCCAATATCTTTAGGAACAACAAGTTTTCCTTCAACAACAACTTTACCGCCCTTTATTCCAATTTCTATTCCTTCAATATCACCTATTAATTCACGAAGCTCTCTTACAACATTAGAAGAACCATCACTTGTGACAGTCACAATATAAATATTTCTAATTTCACCAGCAGTATCTCTTACCGTAACAGATGTTTTCCCCTTTTTAACACCTCTAAAAACGATTTCTTGTTTTGCTGGAGACAAAACTAATTTTAAAATACTTTTATTACCGACCTGAATTTTAGTCGAATATTTATACTCTAGTTTTCTTAGAACATCGATACCAATTGCAACTTCTAAGTTCTCTTCCTTTTTATCTTCCTGAGAAAAAGAACTAAAACTAAGTATTAATAAAAATATTAAAAAAGTTTTTATCATCGACTCCTATCTTTTCTTTTGCTCTCGCTTCCCATAAAAAGCTTTGGCATCAACAGCATCCTCACCTAAAATATCAAAGATAGTCGTACTATTAACTCTTTCAATTGCCTTATCATCATTATTTCTAAGAGAGACATAAATAGCTCCATCTGTTTTAATCAAATAAATCATTTGTTGTACCTGAAATGGAGTTAGTTCTAATGTAATCGTGTTAAACCTTGTATAGTTTGTTAAATTCATTGACTTAACTTTTTTATCAACTTGCATCCCAACTAATGGAAGCTCTTTTGTAACATTTAATCCTGTCGCTAATACATAAACATCTTGAAGAACTGTCTTGACCTTCATTTTTTCTTTTCTACCATTAGCATAGTCAATCAAAGCCAATACATCGACTCTATCTCCTGGCTTAATAAGTTTACTAACAGCTTCAGCTTCAGAGATTCTAATGGCAAGAGCTCTTTTTCCAATACTGACTTGCCTAGCAAGACCTGTGCGAGATCCAGGGTATGTAACTCTTGGTTTTGTTATTTGCTCACCTTTTTTAATGGGAACCGTTGCAATTGTATTGTAAACAAGCTCCTCTTTATCAAAAACACCTGGCATTTTATACTTCTCAGGAACAGTTACAACTTGAACTTTTGTATCATCAATAAGGTCAAGTTCCCTAATATCACTTTTAGCAACAACAACAGGAACCATATTTCCATAGGCTTCTTTAAACTTTGCTTCTCTTCCATCAATATATGACATAACCATAAATACAGCTATACCAGCAATAACTAAACTTAAGGTAAATGCTCTACTATTCATATAAAATCCTTTTATTCACCTTATATTATATATTTAAACTATTAAAATTACTTCCTATCGGAATAAATATCCTAGTTTCACTTTTAGTTAGTTAAAGCACAGCCTCTTTGAATATCAGTTACAATCATAGGGCCTCCTGCATTAGAAGTTAGAGCAAAAGGTGCCATTGAAACATGCTGTCCCTCTCTTATAAAACTTGCACCACAGACACCAAATACTGTTCCAACTCTTATAAATTGAGTTTTATCATCAGTATATGTACTATCACACTTGTCTGCTTGAATATCGCCAATTGGAAGATTAATTTTATAACAAGGAGCTATTGGAACTTGTCCTTCAAATTTATCAGCCCAGCCAATAATACTCATACTAAATTCACTAAAGTTGTTTAAAGCATCTCCACCTGATCTTTCAGGTGTCGGAAAAGTTGAATCATTTTGTAGTCGATAAAAAAAATATCCTCTTGTAGCCTTTTGTTGATTAATGGAACCATTCAGTGAATTTGCGATTGTTAGAGCCACTGAATAAAGCATAAGTAAAAAAGGTATAAAAGCTATAAATTCAAACAAAGCTTGTCCCTTTTGCGAGTTTTTCTTTTTTAGTAAATCTAGCATCCGTTATCCATTATTGTTATGGCCTGTTTTCCACTTTTACAGGTTCCAATATCAATGCCCATTGCTCGGCATATACTCTCTAAACACTCAATTTTTGTAGGTTCTTTTCCCAAGAAAGATTCAGAATGAAATATAGCATCCTGTCCTCCTCCAACAAAACTAAACATTGATAACTTTTGTGTATAAGTCACAGTTGTTCCTCTAAAAAGAGCAATAGATGATTGAGCTTGATCAATTATTTTCAAACTATTTGAAGGGACACCAAGAGCATCAAGACCATAACTACTAAATGTACTCTTTGTTTGATTTTTTGCTTGCGCTAAATTTGCACCAATATTATTTTGAGAATCCTCATAAGAAAGATAAGTTCTGCTTGCCATAAAGTTTGCATAATGAGCAATATAGCCTGTCGTAGAATTTATTGCTAAACTAATAAACAAAAGAGAAATCCCTAATGTAAAAGCTATTGTGAGTATAAACTCCATGCTTGCCTGTCCATCATGGTGTAGGATAAGGTTCCGCTGCTCCAAAAAATCTTGTTCCACTTGATCCAACATAAGATGGGTGTGATGGTGAACTATAGTCTGGTTTTTCAAAAACTTTTCTTCCTTGATGTGAGTTAGTATATGAAAACTCTATTTCGCTCTTATATATTGTAGCAAATTTTCCATTATCACCAAAAAAGTTTTTAAAATAGTTACTATTTAAAACGGCAACTGCAACTGAAGCGATCACCGCAAATATTAAAATATACTCAACCATTGTTTGACCAGATTGATCTAGTAAAGAATTTTGTTTTTTATTGTCCATCCTAACCATATCCAAGCAATAAGTATGACTGGTGCAAAAGCAAATTTTGAACCAAAACAAGATTTAAATCCATCTATATCTTTTATTCTAAGAGACATTAAAATTTTATCAAAGTTTTTAGCAATATTTGTAATTAAAACAAAAGTACCAACTAATACAGTTGAAACAAGTAAATAATTAAATAACTTAACATGAAGGTTTAAAGGAACAATTAAAAAAAAAGTAAATAGAAATTTTGAATCCCCCCCTCCCATTATTTTTAGTAAAAAAAGCACAAAACCAACCAATAAAAAGACAGAACTATATAAGAAAGTTTCTAATCGTAAAAAGTAATATTCTGGAGCTACAAATAATAAAATAAAAAAGACTATTAAATTAAGAATTGACCATAAGTTTATAATTTTATTAGTTCTAATATCTGCCCACGCTACAAAGACAAGTTCTAATAAAATAAATAAAAATATTGGTAATGGAATCAAGAACCTGCTCCATTCTTATAACCAGCAAAAAAACAGTTTTTTTCACAAACGCCAGTTGTAAGATGTTGAGTTAAAATATGCCCCATACTTCCCATAGAAGTCTTCATAAAATCAGAAAAAGATTGAATCATTTTGATAGAAATTGAAGCAGCAAAAACCATGATGAGTAAATACTCAACCATGGCTTGACCTTTATTTGAATTTAAAAACGTCATAGAGATATTTTACTCTATGAACTTAGTTTTTAAGAACTGGTATTTTTTTCCTTTTCTTATTGAAGCCCACCTGAAAGTTCACCTTCAGCTGTATCAAATACCTTCCCTACCATTCCAAGTAGTCTTTCTTTTAAAGTTCCACCAAACTTCATTACAATCATCGCAACTAGTGCTACTAGTAAGATATACTCAGTTGAAGTTTGACCACTTTCGTCCTTTAAAAACTCTACAATTTTGCCCTTCATAAGATTCTCCTATTATTTTGGACCGCTAATTTTCTTATCGGGCGCTATAAAGAAAACTTTAGTCCCTAATACTAATTATACTGGATAACTCGGGTATTTTTTCACAAAATGCAATATTTTTTCACAAGCCACTGAAATTACGATGCAAGAGGGTATTTTTTAATATTAACTGTACCAATAAAAGTTTGCTATAATAGGTATAGGCTTGGGAGCGACACGAGTTTCGCCCTACAATGATTTTTTTCGGGAGCTGTCCCTGATCATGGTGAGCAAGCCCACAGGTACTTTGAATAAAGTATTTTATAGTGGGAAGCCTAAAGTGATTACTAATTGCGCCCACCTTCTTTGAAGGGGCGCGAAACTACAGATAAGTCTCCCAAGCCCTTTTGCTTGACACTTTATGTAAATCCCCTGATCATTTTAATATGGAACAAATGACTACAGAAACTTCAGCTAATACGACTTGGATTGAAAACTTAGCTCTTGATGAAATCAACATGGAAGAATCAGGTGTTATTAATTTTAATGAACATCTTAATCCAATGGCTTTACTAGAAGACTCCTCTATAAAAATAATGGAACAACTTAAAGACAAGTTTGAAGCTTGTCTTACGAAGTTTAATCAATTTAGAGGTGAGCGTCACAATCCAAAACTCATTAAAATTTTTAAAATATCCAATACTGTTAATGACTTCATGTTATACAGAAATTCCTTAAAGCTTGTTGTTGCAAGAAGATCAGCCGATGTTATAACGATTGGATTCTTATCAAACTCAGGTAATTTGTTTTCAGCTAGAATGAATTATGAATCTGTAGCTTCTAATAAAGTTCACGAAATAAAAGCCCATGTTGGAGCTTTTAATGAAATTAATTGGAAATTTCAAGGTGAAAATATTAATATGAATGCTCTTGTCAGACACTATATGACCGAGTTTATCAAAGCATCTGCTAAATAGATCTCAACTTAGTCTTTTTAGTATTAAGACTTCTTTTAAAATCAATTAGGTCATCTTTAATGGACTTGTTCTGAAAAACAACATCTCCAACTTTTTCGTCATGCTTAAGAAAAAAGCCTAATCCATCATCCATCGTTTTACTGCTAATCGCAGACAACATCGGTATATCTATTTTTTGAATATTTAATAAATTTGTATCAAAAGAGAATATATCACATACTAACTTTGAAAATTCAAACTGCGTCATATAGTCATTTGACGAGAACTGTATTGTAATATTTGTTAAATTATTTATGATAGCGTTTTTCACATATTCACAAAAAGTTTTAATCGATAAAAAACCAACCTTATGTTTGTCATCACAATAAACTTTTTCATTACAAGATAATTTTATATTTAAAATATCCCATATATTTAAATTCTTTATATTAAAACCCTTTCCATAAAGAATAGGAGCTCTAATAATTAAGTAATTCAAACAAGATTTTCTGATATAGAATTCAGAAGAAGACATACTAGAACCATAAACAGTATTTGAAATAGGGTTTTCAATAGAAGAACGTATCTTTAAGTCTCCGGGAAAGGTAAATGCTGAAGATATAAAAATAAGCTTTGAATTAAAAAGATCTGCCGCCTCGCTAACGTGAAAAACTCCAGAATTATTCAGCTCTTCCGTAATAACAGGGTCTTTGGCAGCATTTAAGACACCTCTTTTTCCAATGCAATAAAATATAATATCAGGCTTTGTAAAAGCAACTATTGCTCTTACTCTTTTTGAATTTGCTATATCGCATTCGAAACTTAAAAAATCAGAACTATTGGGATTATTTTTAAAGTATGTTCCATAAACAATTGAATCTTTAACAAAGCTACTTGCTAAGTTCGAACCAACAAAAGACGATGCTCCAAAAATGAGAACTGTTTTTTTCATATTTTTGATTATCACATGAATATTTTAGAAATTATAGAAATAGAAAAACCTTCCTCCATTTAGGAGGAAGGTCTGTAAGTTATGATTAACCCAATAGTTTAAGTGCAAAGTTTGGCGCTTGATTCGCCTGACTCAGAACCGATGTCCCTGCTTGCGCTAAGATTTGATTCTTTGCCATATCAGCTGTTTCTGCCGCTACATCAACATCTCTAATTCGACTGTTGGCCTGACTAAAGTTTTCTTCCGTCACACCTAACGTCTGAATTACTGACGTTAATCTATTTTGTAGGGCACCAAGATTCGCTCTACTTCCGTTGACCTGCACAAGTGCATCATCAAGTTTTGAAAGTGACAGCTGTGCTCCTTCTTTAGAGGAAACAGTTTCTCCAGATAACCCCAAACTCTCAAGAGTTGCATCAATACTTGAAGAATCATATCGAATCCTGTCATTAAAAACATCATTATGGATTCCGATTTGTACTTCAACAAGTCCCCCAGTCCCATTAAGAAGTTTCCTTCCATTAAAGTCTGAAGACAAGGCAATTCTTTGAAGCTCATTTTTGAGTTGCTGAAACTCTCTGTCTGTAAAACCTCTTTCAGTGTCGCCAACTGTGTCTGAAGCTGCTTGGATTGCAAGCTCTCGAAGTCTGATGATGATAGAAGAGACTTCTGAGAGTCCACCTTCTGCTGTTTGTATAAGTGAGATACCATCATCTGCATTCCTTCTTGCTTGTCTAATTCCTCTAACCTGAGCTTTCAATTTTTCACTAATCGCTAGCCCAGCAGCATCATCCGCTGATCTTGTTATTCTTTCACCACTTGAGAGTTTTCTCAAGTTGCTGTTTAATCTTAAATTTGTCTTTCCAAGCATTCTTTGAGCAGCAATACTTGAAATATTAGTGTTTATTCTTAAACCCATATCTATGTTCCTTTGTTAAATTTCATATAAACCTCCTGTTTTAAATTCGAACTTACTGTTCTTTTGTTAATATTCTCAAAGCCAAAACATTTATTTTTTTGCACTTTGTTTTAACTTTGCACACAGATCCACTAAAGGGTCTTCATCCTTACTATATTTTTGTCAATAACAAGTTATTAACGATTGCAGGTTTTTTTAATCAGGTAGCTTAGTTAATTTCTTAACCAGCTGCCTGTTGAATTAATGTCAATGCACTTGTTGTAGACTGATTAGCTTGTGCTAGTACCGATGTCCCTGCTTGCATTAATATGTTATTTTTTGTCAGTTCAGCTGTTGCTGATGCAATATCTGCATCTCTAACTCTTGAATTAGCCGCACTTAAGTTCTCTACACTGATTTGTAGATTGTTAATTGTCGACTGTAATCTGTTTTGAAGAGCACCAAAGTCCGCTCTAATACCAGATACAGAGATAATCGCTGAATCAATAGCTGCTAATGAATTCTGAGCTGAAATTTTATCAGAAACACTTGCTAAGTTTAGACCTAAAGCAGCTACATTAACGTCAGCACTTGAAGCGTCAAACGTTAATCTATCACTTAAAGGGTCATTTCTTGTACCAATTTGGATATCAAATACAGCTCCAGTACCATTTAAGAGTGGAACTCTGTTAAACTCAGTAGAGTTTGATATTCTGTCAACTTCGGCCATCAATTGCTCGAACTCAACGTTTAAGAACTTTCTTTCCGTTGCACCTATAGTGTCCGAAGCTGCTTGCACAGCAAGTTCTCTTAATCTAATTAAAATGTTTGAAGTTTCACTTAAACCACCTTCAGCGATTTGAACTAAAGAGATACCATCCTGAGCATTTCTTTCTGCTTGTCCTAAACCTCTAATTTGTGCTTTTAAGTTTTCAGAGATTGCTAACCCGGCTGCATCATCCCCAGCCCTGTTAATTCTTTGACCTGAAGACAACTGCTCCAAGACCTTCTGTTGACTCACCCTCGTTTTACTCAAATTTCTCTGAGCGTTGATTGAGGATACATTAGTATTAATTCTTAAACCCATTTCTTCCTCCTTGAATCGGGTTTCAGCAACAATCCTTGTCACCGAAATGGTACATACGTAACCATCACTAATCTTTTCGTCGGCTCAATTTATTTCTTTAGCTTTTTGAATAATTTTTTTACATTTTTTTAAAAAAACGTATAAAAAGAGAACAAACCTAATAATTTTAATGACTTAAATCTAGGCATTATTTGCCGACTGTGTATTTTTTCTCTAAACTTTTAGAAAAAAGGAATTGAATTGAAATACACAACCCTAAAGGAAAACCCTGAACTATATAATAATTGTGTGAAGCTTATTGAAAATTCATTTAACTATAGTAAAGACAATAAATTTGATGTGGATTTTTATCCTTTAATGGAGCCATCTAATCATCAAAATAACTTCTTGCTCTTACAGGACAATAATCTTATTGGACATATTGGTGTTTTAATAAAGTCTTTTATTATAGATGAAATCGAATTTAAAGTTCCCATGTTTGGTGGAATTGCGATCGATCCATCCTACAGAGGTAAAGGATATTTTAAAGAATTTTTTAATCATACACTAGATAAATTTAAGGGCTTTGCCTTTAATCTTTTATGGAGCAATAAACTTGAACTTTACGAAAAATTTGAATTTCATCCATGTATCAAACAGTTTGAATATAATACAAAAGTACTTATTGATAATCCAACTTTTATAAAATATAAATTGAAGGACTTAGATAATAATCAAATAAAACAACTGAGTTATATTTATAATCAGTCTAAAGAACTTAGGTACAAAAGATCAATACAAGATTGGAATAACTTAAAAAAGATAACAAGTTCAGATATTTTCATAAAAGAAAATAATAATATTATTTCAAATTATTTTTTTCAAAATAAAGGTGAAGACTTAAATGAAGTCATATATGAATATGGACACCTAAGCGATATTCAAGAGATTTTAGGCCATGGAGTTTTATGGTCCCCATTCCAATATCACGAGTATATAGAATATAGCTCTTGCCTCTACGCTTCACTATTAAAAATTTGTGACATCAATTCTTTTAAAGAATTTGTCCATTTATACACTCAAAAACACATAAAAATACAAAATATTAATGATAAAAAAATTACATTTTTCTTTGAAAAAAATCAATTTGAACTTTCCATTGCCAACTTTCTAGAAGGTATATTTGGTCCAAATCAGTTTACTGAGCTTGATTTCGTAATGCCAATACTAATAAGTGGCCTTGATAGCATATAACAATTACACAACCTCTTAATAAAAGTAGTACAAATTAACTCAGCGTAGTATGAGTCTTTTATATTATTTTTAAAGGATAAAATTATGCTAAAAGTTCTATTTGCCTCCTTATTCTTATCTCTAACTGTTTTTAGTTGTCCAAACTTTAGTGGTAACTATAAAAGAATTGATGCTCTTGGGACAAAGATGAGTAAAATGAAAGCTATGAAAAAAGCTCCAATTTTTCCATTTTCAGCTCATAATAGGCAAGATCATTATATTTCGGATGGTGATATTGTAAAAATAGAACAAAGAGGATGTCATCATTTTTATCTAACATACAAATCAAATAATCCTCTTTATATAACAAATAAAAAAACAGATAAGGAAACAACACTTGTTGAACTTAACAGTAATGGCTCCCTAAAATACAATTCAAATTCTTTAAGCTACAAATATTCAAGAAAAGTAAAGAGTTGTCATTTTGGTTGTTTAAGAACTTTAAAAAATACAACTATAAAAATAATGAAGCAAGATAATTTCCTATCTATTCATGTGAAAGATTCTCTTATAGGAACCTTTGGAGCTATTATTCCTCAAGCCTATAAGAAGAAATATACAGTAATGCTACAAAAGATTTAATTTTTTGCAAAAATAGAAGCTCTAAATATTGCCAAAGTTGCAATTGCCCATAAACTCCACACAATCACAGGTATATCCTTAAGCTCACTAATTGTAATATCTTTTAAAAGATATACCCCTGAAAATATCAAAATACTTGAAAAAAACATCAGACTAAAAAAGAAAAGACCATTACTTATTTTCTTTATTTCATTTTGAACTCCAACAAGCTCAACATCTAACCGATATTTTTTTCTAGAAAATTCCTTTAACATCCATTGTATATGCCTAGGAATGATTCGCAATGAATTCAAAGTATCTCTTCCAATCCAAAGAGCTTCAGACAATAAAGCATCTTTTGATACAAACTCAGACATTATATCGTGTATTTGCTCATCAATAATCTTAAAAATATTAATATTAAGACCTAGAGACTTTCCAACTCCATCAAGTGTCATTAAAGATCTAAAAATAATAAACCATTGTCTAGGAAGGTACATATGATGGGTTGATAAAGTTGTAACAATAGCATTTACAAAAGCAGTTGCATCAATATCTTGTACGCTTAAACCAATATATGGTGTAAGCGCTTTTTGAACATCAATAATAAGCTGATCAACCTGAGGTATTTGGTCATACTCGGCTACATCTAAAAATTCATATACAAGATTTTCATAGTTATTCGTTACGACAGCAAGAAGAATTGCAACAAGATTTTCCTTATTTTTTTTAGAAATAGAACCCATTAACCCAAAGTCAATGATTCCAATTTTATTATCATCTAGAAGAAAGAAATTTCCTCCATGTAAATCAGCATGAAAAAAACCATCAACTAAAAGTGTATTTATAAACATTTTAACACTTTCATCTAAAATATTATTTAAAGGACTCTCTTTAGTTACATGTCCTAACTGATTAAATGGCGTTCCATCTAGCTTAGACATAACAAGAATATTTTCTCTTGTGTATTCATCAAAAACAGTTGGCAAAACAAAAATATTTTCTTTATCTATTTTAGTTATATTCTCTCTTAGTTTTTTACAATTTTGAGCTTCAATTAAAAAGTTTAATTCTAAATTGATACTATGAAAAAAATCATCTATGGCCTTTGATATTCCCAAGTACTTTAATTCATCGGAAACTTTCTCTAATCTCGATACGATAAAAGATATTATTTCAAAGTCATTTTCTAATATACTCTTTATACCAGGTCTTCTAACCTTAACGACAACATCACTACCATCAATTAAAGTTGCTTCATAAACAATTCCAATAGATGCTTTACCAATAGGCTTTTCATTAAATGATTTAAAAATCATCTCAATAGGTTTGTTAAATGCTTCCTCAATAATATTTTTTACTTCGTTAAACTCTACTCCTCCAGCATTAGACTGAAGTTGCTTTAGCTCTTTTATAAGTAAGGGATCAAGTATATCTTCACGCGAAGAAATAAGTTGCCCCAACTTTATAAATGATGGTCCCAACTCTTCAAAAGATTTTCTTAACCTAAACCCAATAGTTTCCCAGATTTCTTTATTCTTTCTACTTTCTTCTAAAGCATTTTTCATTCTTACTTTTGGAATTACGAAGCCAGGAATTACATTATGTAACTTTGTTTTTGATATGATCTCATCAAAGCCATTTTTCCAAAAGACACTTACAATCTCTTTTGTTCGAGATACATTTTTAATGGTCTTTGTTAGACCGATACCTGTTTTAACTAAATCCATACCTATTATTTTAACTTATAGAAAAGATGAAGCAATCGGTCATAAAATGTGTCCCTTTTTTCCTATGACTATTAGTTCAATTAAGAGTAAAATATTATCTGCTATGTTTATGAAAGTACTAATATTTACATTCTTGATCTACCAAATCAGTTATGGAGCTGAAGTTTGCTCTCGTGTGGCGAGAATTAACTTTCAAGAAGTCCTAGTTGATGCAGGCAACGGAAAAAAAGGTGAAGGGCTACGTTACTATCTTCAAAAGGACCCTGATGCTAAGAGATATTTAGATATCTATCAAAAAAAAACAACTCCATCGATCTGGAATGCTGCAACTAGCACAGTAGGCTCTCTGTTTATCATTGCAGGACTTATTCAAACAGGAAACTCAAAAAGCCAAAAGGATCAACTCATTTTTGGTGGAAGTGCTATTATTGGCTTAAACTACTTAATCAATCAAGCTTTAAACCGTAAGAATGAAACCTATTTACAAAAATCTATTGAATTATATAATAAAAAAAATTCACCTAAAATATATTTTACTCCTGTCATTGACTCTCAAAACAATATTGGGGCTTCAGCAGGTATAAGTAGGGAGTTTTAAATTGAGTACATGCTACAAGTGTAATACTAAATTAAACTTAGATCCTCAAAATGTTACGAGATCTAGTATATGTGAAAACTGCTACACTGATATAAGATGTTGTCATATGTGTACTTTTTTTGATCGAAACTCATATAATGAATGTAGAGAACCTATGGCAGATAGAATTACAGATAAAGAAAAGAAAAATTTTTGTGATTACTATAGCCTTGGATCAAATATAGATAAAGAAAAAGAAAAAGAGGATTTATTAAATAAAGCAAATGCTCTTTTTAAATAAAAGGAAATTATAATGGATAAAATTCCCATGACTCAATTTGGTTACGATATGATTCAAGCAGAGCTCGACACTCTTATTAAAAATGATAGAGAAGAGATAAAAATTGCTATTGCTGAAGCAAGAGAACATGGTGACTTAAAAGAAAATGCTGAATACCATGCTGCCAAAGAAAAACAATCTCATATTGAAGGTCGTATTGGCGAACTTCAAGCCAAAGTTGCCTCTGCCCAGGTAGTAGATAACTCTAAAACTCAAAGAGAATCTATCGTTTTTGGAGCTTTTGTAACTTTATACTCAGAAGAAAAAGACAAATCTTTTCACTACCAAATTGTTGGTGAAGACGAAGCTATGACTAGTGATGAAAAAATCTCATATTCCTCTCCATTAGGAAAAGCTCTTATTGGAAAAGAAGAAGGTGATGAAGTTATTGTAAAAGCTCCTAAGGGAGATATTCAATACGAAATAGAAAGCGTTGAGTACAAATAAGTTATCCTGGACAGATCCTGTTTATTTTTTAAATAAGAATAAGCGAAAAAGTAAAAACCACGAACGCTTAGAAAGTGCTGGTATAAAAAAACTTTCAGATCTTATCTGGATTATACCTCTTCGCGTAAAAAAGACCCCATCAATAAAAAGCTTTGATCACTTAAAAGAAGGACAGCTTTTCTATGGACAAGCAAAAATTATAAATATAAAAAAAAGCATCGCTTTTGGAAGAAGGGGGAAAGGGAAAATTCAACTTTTCAACCTATCTGTTGTTGTAAAAGATTCACTATCACCATCATATCTGACATTAAAATGGTTTAACTCTTACCCTAATATTATAAAACAACTTGATGCGCTGGACAGTTTTACTTTTTTAGGAGAAGCCTCTAACTTCAAAGGAACACTATCCATCACGAACCCTAAAATAAACCCCATAATTAACAGGGAAAATGACTTTATAAAAGAATATCCTACAATTAATGGTGTTGCAGGTAAATATATTACAAAATTTATAGACTCTATTCCTGCAAAACTTTGGAATAATAACAATCCTGATCAATTACAAATACCTTATGATTTTCCCAATGACTTAGCTGCATTTAGAGTCATACACGCCATAGATAACTTTGATGATAATACATACAAACAAGCTTTAAACTATCTCATCTTCAAAGAATTTCTATATGATCAACTTAAGTTTCGAGCAAGAAAGAAATTACTAAAAGAAATAAAGACAATACCTCTTAAAATAAATTTAGAAGTATCTAAAAAATTTATAAATAGCTTTTCATATGATTTAACTAAAGACCAAAAAACAACTAGTCAGGAAATTATTAATGATCTATCTAGTGGAAAAATAATGAAAAGAATTCTCCAAGGAGATGTTGGATGTGGGAAAACAACAGTGGCCTTTATTGCAATTAATGCATGTTTGCAAAATAATCAACAAGTAGCTTATATGGTTCCAACAGAGGCTCTTGCAAAACAAATTTACAATGAAGCAATAACATTTTTTAAAGATGTAGAGCTTCTTTTAGGCAGTACTCATAAAAATGAAAAAGAGATCATCTACCAAAGAACTGCAACAGGAAAAATCAATCTTTTAATTGGAACTCATTCACTATTTCAAGATAGCGTTAAATTTTCAAGTCTAAAGCTTGCAATTATTGATGAGCAACATAAATTTGGAGTAAGACAGAGGCAAAGACTTATTGAAAAAGGAAAACATGTTCATACTCTACTAATGAGTGCAACACCGATTCCTAGGACTTTACAAATTGCGAGATATGGAGATCTAGACATATCTACTATAAAGTCAATTCCAGAAGGTAGAAAGGGAACAACAACAAGAATTGTAAACAAGACTAATTATGAAAAATTCCTTTCTTTTTTAAAAACAAGAATATCTTTAAAAGAACAAGTCTATGTTGTTGTCCCTGCAATTGATGAATCTATACTTGAAATTGAAAATATTCATAATTTGAAAGACGAATTTAGCAAATTTTTTCCTACCTTTAAAATTGATACACTTCATGGAAAGTTAAAAGCAAATGAAAAAGATACTATTATAAATAAGTTTAAAGATAACAAGACACAAATTTTAATTTCAACTTCAGTAGTTGAAGTTGGTATCAATATAATTAATGCAACTGTCATGGCAATATATAATCCTGATCGCTTTGGCCTAAGCTCCCTTCATCAGTTAAGAGGAAGAGTTGGTAGAGGAAATAAACCTGGTTTTTGTTTTTTAGTCTGTCCTGCTAATATTTCGAACGAATCACTAACAAGGCTGAAGATTTTAGAAAAAACAAAAGATGGTTTTGAAATAGCAAAGGCTGACTTAGAAAATAGAGGCCAGGGTGATATTTTTGGTGTTGATCAATCAGGAAATATTAATACAAAAAAAATTGCAAATATTTTTGAACATCGAGATATTTTTGAGGCATCAACTCATTTTTTCAAAAAGCTAGAATTACAAACACCTGATTTACTTGATAAATACATACAACTTTTATCTGATGATAAAAATGTAACTACTACTATTTAAAAACAAAGTTTGTTAATATAAAAGCATGATTAATATTGAAATTTTAGACTCTATTGATAGTAATCAAATTGGAATACACAACTTTGATAAAAATGAAATTACGATATCTAATAAAAAGTCTGATATCATCATTTCTAAAGAAGCATGCCCAATAATTGTATTTAAGATTATTAATAATAATCTTTTTTTAATTAATCCACTTGAACAAGAAAACCTTTTAGTTAATCAAAAGTACATATCTAGTACGCATAAACTTAGCCCGTCAGATATTATTACGACAGATAGACTAACAATTAAAGTTCTTCATTTTAAAGAAACTATATTTCAATCGCGAAAAGAATTACTTAACAAAAGAAGCCTTTGTCTTGATAAAAATAATAAAGAGCTTATTGAACTTATTGAGAGATTAAAAGAAAAATGAAGTTTGAAGGATTTAAAGATTATTTTTTAGAAACAGAACCTGGAGTCAAAATAAAGTTTCAGACGAATTTTGCCATTGGACAAAACTTAGATAATGCTATTATTTTTAACTATGGCCTAGTATGTAGTAATTATCACTGGAAAGAACAATTAAGTTTTTTTAATAAAAATTATAATATTTTAATTTATGATTACAGAGGTCACTATGAATCTACCTGTAATACATTAGATGAAATAAACTTTAAAAACTTTGTAAAAGATTTAAAAGCTATTTGTGATCATTGCAATATAAAATCAGCTCATCACATTGGCCATAGCATGGGTGTTTCGGTAACGCTAGAGTACTACAAGCGTTTTTCTAAGGAAGTTAAGTCAATGGTTTTAATCTCAGGCACAGCTGTTCCTGTTTACAATACTATGTTTAACTCTAATATCTTTGACCAACTTGCGCCTCTTTTAAATGGTATGTACAAAAAATTCCCAACAACTTTTGATAAGTTCTGGAAAACGTCTAAATATAACCCTCTTGTAAAAAAAATTGTGCATATAGGTGGTTTTAATATTAATGAAGTTTCTGATAGCTTTATAAGTATATACCTTGAAAAATTAGGAGAACTTGGCCCAAAGATTTTTTTAAAGCTTTTACATGAAATGAATAATCATCATATTTTAGACTTTCTAGCAGAAATTAAAGTTCCTACTCTCATAATTGGCGGTGATAAGGATAAAGTTATTCCAAATAGAAATCAAAGACTTCTTCAAGAAAAAATCAAAGATAGCCAACTTTTTATCGTTAAAGATGGAAGCCACGTTCCGCAAATTGACTTTCCTACTTATATAAATGAGCGAATTAGTCTTTTCTATCAAAAACTAAAAGAGTCGAAAACAACCTTGTCATAGCTGAACTTAGCTGAGATTTTTTATAGTCAGAATGAGAAGCCTCTCCTTCTGTATTTACTTTATGACTTTCAAAATCTGTTATTTGGACCTCAAATGGATAAAAGAATCTAATACTTTGAGCTATTTGATTTGTATCAATATTTAAAATCTGTTTCACAAGTTCACTTTCACTTTCTTCATTTAATGCTAAAGATCTTATTCTATTAAAATCTTTTAAAAAAGGATTTTGATACTTTATTAACTGCCTACAAGTAAAATGAATTGCACTATAATCTTCAGAAGAATGCTCATTATTATTTGTACTTTTAGCATTTTGATCTAAAATTTTTTCCATATTTTTGTTAATAGTACTTTCATCTAAAGAGCTCGAGTGAAGATTTGTAATCTTCTGTCTTACTCTTTCTAAATTAAACAAAGTATTTAATGATCGACTAGGTTTAATATTATTTGGAATTATAACATTATAAGTTTTTAAAAAATTTAACACTCTTAAAACATCTGATTTTCTTTTTGTTATTAACCTTACCCCAACCCGATCAAATAACTCTTCTGCCACATTATCTTTTTTATGTAAAAGTTTTATAATAGTACTTTCTCTTGTTTTATTTGATTTAGTTTCAAAAGATATAAGCTCTATTTTATCAGAGTTTTTATCTCCTTTGTTCATCAAAAATAAATTATTGTCATCATCTCGATGTAAAAATTTATAAAAGCGATCAAATATTTGGGTCTGTATGGTAGAAAAATAATGATACCTTAGATCTTTATCTGTATGTATTATAGTATGCATTACTTTTAAAATAACTGATGCCCAACGCCCCTCAAAACTATCTTCTTGAGCGCAATCTACTAGCATTGCAATATCTGTTATAGTGTAAAAAGAAGCTGGAATTTCTAAATCTAAACCGTCAGGGTTTCCTGACAATAAAAAAAACCTTTTAATAAATTGCATTGATTCTTGAAAAATTCCAAAAAGCTCTGCTGCCTCTATTGGATCTTCCAAGTCAAAACCATAACTTTTCCAAAAATCTTTACCAAAGTTTTCTCTACCATTGGCCCTAATAAATATTTCATCATCTATTGATGATGTACCAGAAAGGATAATATCAAAAGATTCCCAGTCAAAGTTATAAATATCTTGAAATGATTTTTTAGTCATAAAGTTGTTTTAATTTAATGAAAGCAAAGTTAACCTATATGTAATGAAAGCGCAAAAACTTAATAAATTCTTTTTGTCACTATGTGGTATAGGGTTCATTCCATTTGCCCCAGGTACACTTGGAAGCCTAGGAACAATCCCTTTAATTTACTTATTTTCTATATTAAAACTTAATATCTGGCTCTATATAGCTATTATTAGTCTACTTATTATAGCGAGCTCTCTTCTAACTGAAAAAATTCAACGCTCTGAGGGACTTCATGATCCTCAATGGATTGTGATTGATGAAACAATTGGGATGCTTATTAGCTATCTTGCCGTATATCCAACCTTTAATAGTCTCGATATCTTTTTACTTTTTGGTATTTTTAGAATTTTTGATATTTTTAAAATATTTCCTGCAACCTATTTTGACCAAAAAGTAAAACATGGATTTGGTACTATTTTCGATGATTGTATTAGTGGATTCTATGCTGCAATAATAGTATTTCTACTCACAAAATACCTTTTATAAAACTTAATAGAAAAAAATATTTTTAAACAATGTGACAAAAACCAACAATTTTAATCAGTTAAAAAATCCGTAATTTTTCCGTATTTTGCTTGGCTTATATTAAAAACGATGCTAAGTTGTTTTTATAAGAAATAATTTTTAAGGAGAGAAAGATGAACACTACTATGAGCGAAGCTAACAAGAAAAAAGCATTAGACCTTGCCTTAGCAAGTATTGAAAAGCAATACGGAAAAGGTGCAATCATGAAACTTGATGGATCTGCACAAAAAGAAAAAATTCCTGTTATCTCGACTGGAGCATTAGGAATTGATCTAGCTTTAGGTGTTGGAGGAATTCCTCAAGGTAGAATCATTGAAATCTACGGACCAGAGTCTTCAGGTAAGACTACTTTAACATTACATATTGCAGCTGAATGTCAAAAAGCAGGTGGAACAGTAGCATTTGTTGATGCTGAGCATGCACTAGATACAAATTATGCATCAAAACTTGGTGTTGATATTCCCAATACATTAGTTTCTCAACCAGATAACGGAGAACAAGCATTAGAAATTGCTGATATGCTAGTAAGATCAGGTGCTGTTAATCTTTTAATCGTTGACTCTGTTGCTGCCCTAACTCCAAAAGCTGAAATCGAAGGAGATATGGGTGATTCACATATGGGTCTTCAAGCAAGATTAATGTCTCAAGCCTTAAGAAAACTAACAGGTTCTATATCAAAATCAAACTGTACTGTAATTTTCATCAACCAATTAAGAATGAAAATTGGAGTTATGTTTGGTAACCCAGAAACTACAACTGGTGGTAATGCACTTAAATTCTACTCTTCAGTAAGAATGGATATTAGAAGAATCGGTGCGATTAAAGATTCTGATTCAGTAATTGGTAACAGAACTAGAATTAAAGTTGTTAAAAATAAAGTAGCTCCTCCATTTAGAGAAATTGAATTTGATATTATGTATGGTTCAGGTATTTCTAAAGAAGGTGATTTATTAGATCTTGCTGTAAAAGAAAAAATCGTTGATAAAGCAGGTGCTTGGTATTCATATAACGGAGATAAAATTGGGCAAGGTAGAGAAAACTCTAAAAAGTTTCTGAACGAAAATGAAGCTATAATGCTAGATATTAAAAATAAAGTTTTAGCAAAATATGGACTTATCGAAGGTGCTCAAGCTGAAGAAAAGATTAATATGGAAACTGGTGAAATAATGGATGATGAGCCAGCTCCAAAAAAGACAAGAAAATCTAAAAAAACAATACAATAATATTTTAGGCCCCTCAAATAGAGGGGCTTTTTAATTTAAAAGGTAATAAAAATGAAATACTTACTTATCTTGCTGATCTCCTTTTCACCAATACAAGCAAAAGCATCAGCTATTTATCAAGCACTTGGTGCAATATCAAATATATTAGCAGTTGTACTTACAGAGGAAGAACCACAAACAAAAAAAAGTACTCAAGAAACTAATGAAAAAGCTGAAAAAGTATCAACAAACAATAAATAATGAACAAAGAAGCTTATAACTACTGTATATTTTTACTATCTAAAAGAGATTACAGTCGCTATAAAATCAAACAAAAACTAAAAACAAGAAAATATACTGAAGAAGAAATTGAAGAAGTAATAAATTACCTTGTTGAAAACACATACCTAAGAGAAGAGCAATACACTAAGGTGAGAATTAAAAGTTTGGCCTACAGAGGTTATTCAAGCTCCTACATAAAAAGAAAACTTAAAGAAGAACAAATATTCGTTGAGCTCGAATTTATAGATACCATCTTAGATGATGAGCATATAATTAAAGAGGAAAGTATTGAACGTCTTATTGCTAAAAAATACAAACAAGAACCCAAATCATTTGAAGAGAAAATGAAGATAAAAAATAGAATTTTAAGGTTCTTGATCTCAAAAGGTTATAGCTATAACGATATTTTAAATCATTTACCAAAAGCCCTTAAATAGCACATCGCGAAAACGCTTCAAAAAATACTCAAATCACCTATTTTATGGTAAAAAACAACAGATTTTAATGACATAAATTTATAGGGAATGCATGAAAGCTCAAGAGATTAGAGATAGATTTACAAAGTACTTTGAAAATAACAAACATGAAATAATTGATTCATCACCACTTGTTCCGCAAAATGATCCAACACTTCTTTTTGCAAATGCAGGTATGAACCAGTTTAAAGATTATTTCACAGGTGCTGCTAATCCAAAAAATAAAAGAGCAACAACAATTCAAAAATGCGTTCGTGCTGGTGGAAAACATAATGACCTTGAAAATGTTGGTTTTACAGCAAGACATCATACATTTTTTGAAATGCTTGGAAACTTTTCTTTTGGTGATTATTTTAAAACCGATGCTATAAAGTTTGCTTGGACTTTTTTAACTGAAGATTTAAAAATCCCAAAAGATAAACTATATATTACCGTGCACGACTCTGACCAAGACGCTTTTGATATTTGGAATAAAGAAATTGGAATTGAGAAAGATAGAATCTTTTATATGGGTGATAAAGACAATTTTTGGGAGATGGGTGATATTGGACCATGTGGTCCTTGTTCTGAAATCTTCTATGATCATGGTCCTGAATATTCAGATGGAACTGATACCTCTAAGTGTTTATTAGCTGATGAGAGTCGTTATATCGAGATTTGGAATCTTGTATTTATGCAGTATGAAAAATACAAAGAAGGTGATGAAATAAAAAGAAAACCTCTTCCAAAACCATCAGTTGATACAGGAGCTGGCCTAGAAAGAATCGCAGCCCTAATGCAAGGAGTATACTGGAACTATGATTCAGATGTTTTTGCACCTATTTTAAACTCTATTGCAACTCTAAGTGGAAAAAAATATGACGATACAAAATATCAAGGAAGCTTCAGGGTTGTAGCTGATCATATTAGAGCAGCAACAATGCTTATAAGTGATGGTGTAATTCCTTCTAATGAAGGAAGAGGATATGTTCTAAGAAGAATTATAAGAAGAGCAATAAGACACCTTGAAGAATTAGGACTTAAAGAAGTTAGTTTTTATAAATTAATTCCAGCAGTTATAGAATCTCTTGGAAAACAATATCATCAACTAAGCCAAAACGTTTCTTTATGTGAAAAATTATTAAAACTTGAAGAAGAAAAATTTAGACAAACACTTAGAACAGGTCTTGATTTAATTAACAAAGAAATTAAAAGGGCAAAAACAAATACTTTTTCAGGAGTAACAGCGTTTAAGCTATATGATACATATGGTTTTCCTCTAGATTTAACAGAACTAATCTTAGAAGAAAATAATTTAAAATTAAACCTAGATGAATTTAACGAACAAATGAAAAAACAAAAAGAATCATCTAAGAAAAAAAGTAATTTTTCTACAAATGAAGGAAATGAAAAAGAGTTCTATGTTGTAAAAGAAAAGTTTGGAGATACAGTTTTCACTGGTTATAATTCACTAGAGGAAAATTCCACTCTTCAAAAAATAATTTCTTTAGATAATAACACTCATGCCTTATTTTTCGACAAGTCTCCCTTTTATTCAGAATCAGGTGGACAAGCAGGAGATGAAGGAGCTGTTCTTCTTGATGGTAATACAATAGCAAATATTATTGATACTCAAAGTCCAGTTGCAGGAATTAATGCTCACTTTGTTAAACTTAACGATATTACAGCTTTAAAAGAAGGAAGCACATATACACTTAAAGTTGATTCTTTTAGCCGATCACAAACGGCAAAACATCACTCTGCTACTCACCTTCTTCAAGCAGCATTAATTGAAGTTTTAGGTGATCATGTAAAACAAGCTGGTTCTTCAGTTAGAAAAGATAGTTTAAGATTTGATTTTACTCAACCAGAAAGGATTCCAGCTACAAAGCTTGATGAAGTAGAAAAACTAGTAAATGCAAAAATAAATGAATCTTTAAATATTGAGTGTCTTTTAATGTCAAAAGAAGAAGCACAAGCTAAAGGAGCAATGGCCCTTTTTGGTGAAAAATATCACGATGAAGTTAGAGTATTAAAAATGGGAGACTTTTCACTAGAACTATGTGGAGGAACTCACGTTTCTAATACAAATGAAATTTCTATTTTTAAAATATTATCTGAATCATCTTTATCAAGTGGTATTAGAAGAATTGAGGCTGTTGTTTCAAATAGTGCAATTAATTACTTAATGGAAAGATCAAAAATATTAAATACAATTGAATCTGGTTTTAGTGTAAAAAATAGCCAAGTATTAGATAAGATAGAATCTTTACAAAATGATCTTAAAGATAAAAATAGCCAAATTAAAGCTCTACAAGAAAAAATCCAAGCACAGGCAAGCAAAGACTTATTTAATGATTTAAAAGATATTGGAAAAGACTTTAAATTAGCATGTGTTGAACTTAAAGATGCAAATCCAAAAGACTTTAGATCAATGTCTGATAAATTCTTAGATAAAAATCCAAATGATGTCTTATTTATTTATTCATTATCTGGTGACAAATCGTCTTATCTTTTAAGATGCAGTAAAAAGAATTCTAATGTGCACTGTTCAAATATAATCAAAGCTAATCAAGAGATAGTAACTGGTAAAGGTGGAGGTAAACCTGATATGGCCCAAGGCTCAGGTGTATCGAAGAATTTTAGCCTCTTTTTAGAAAAAATTGAAACGAGCTTAAAGGAGCTATAAATGAAAAATTGCATTTTTTTATCTGCCCTATTCATCACTCTAATGGGATGCAAACAAAAAAATGCACAAGATACAATAGTTAATGCTGCTTTATCTTCAGCTGTGAATACATTAGATCCAGCAGTTGCCTATGATACAATTTCAAACTCTGTTATCTCGCAGATTCATGAATCTCTATATGAATATTCACCTCATAAAAGACCATATACGCTAGTTCCTCTTATAGCCAAAGAAATGCCTATAATTTCCAATCAAGGTAAAACCTACACTATAAAACTTAAAAATAATATATATTACCATCCCTCTAAGGATCTTGATAAAAATAGGACCGTCAAAGCTCTAGATATTATTAATCAAATAAAACGAGTTGCTTATCTACCTACAAAATCAAAGGGGTGGTGGATCTTTCAAAAAAAAATACAAGGACTAGATCAATTTAGAAAAAGAAACTTTCATTCATTAAAACAAATGCTCAATTTTAAAATACCTGGTTTAAAAGCTATCGATGACTACACGCTACAAATAAACCTTACAAAACCAAACCCTCAATTTATTTATTCTCTAACGCTTCCTTTTACTTCCCCTATACCAAGAGAAATTATTTTACATAGCAATAATGATCTTTCCAATGGATCTATTGGAACTGGAGCTTACAAATTAGAAAAGTGGAATAGAAAACTATCGATTGAACTAAAAAAGTTTGAACGTTATCATAGTTTTTTCCAAAAAAATGACTTTAACTCGCAAAAATATAAACTTCCTTCAATAAGTAAAATTAAATTTCATATTATCAAGGAAGCCCAAACAAGATGGCTTAGCTTTTTAAAAAATAAACTTGATTTTATAATTTTATCTAAAGATCATTTTTCTTTAGCGATAACTCCAACTGGAGAAGTAAACAATAAACTAAAAGAAAAAAATATTGCACTCAAAGTTTCTCCAACTCTTACATACTGGTGGCTTGCTTTTAATATGAAAGATAGATACCTAGGAAATAACTTTAAATTACGATCAGCTATTGCCCATGCTATTAACTACAGAAAATTTATTAAACTTTTTACAAATAATGTTGCATTAAAAGCAAACTCAATTTACCCACCAGGGGTACTTGGCTACAACCCAAATACTGAACTTCCCTTTAAATTTAACCTAACTAAGGCAAAAGAACTTCTCAAGCTAGCTGGTTATCCAAATGGAAAAGGACTACCTATAATTCAATATGATGTTAGAGGAAACACAAGTGTTTCAAGACAAATGGGTGAGTTTATAAAAGCACAACTATCTAGAATTGGAATAAAAATTAAAGTAAATACAAATTCATTTGCAAACTTTCTTAATAAAGCAAGTACTGGGCAACTTCAAATGTGGCAAGATGGATGGGCAATGGACTACCCTGACGCAGAAAACTCAGTGCAATTACTTATAAGCAATAATCATTCACCGGGACCAAATGCTACTTTTTATACATCAAAAAAGGTCGATCAAGCATATAAAATTATCTCTAGTTCAACTAATACTCAAGAAACCTTAGATAACTTAAAACTTGTTGAAAATGCTGTTTTTCAGGATCTACCTTGGGTAATGATGTACTATACAAGAGAATATATACTCTATAATAAAAAAATTGATAATCTTATGCACTCCTACTTAGTCACAAACTATTTTAAGTATATGAAATTTTTAAGGTAAGTGCTTAAAAGCTATATCTTCATGCTAACTTCTAAGGAAATTTTTGCCTAGATGCGGCAAAAATTAATATTACTAAGCCTTGCGGGCGATAAATATGATAGAGATTAACCACTCAAGGATTAGAGATGAAAAAAGCCTGCATAATTACTCTATTGAGCTTAACACTTTTAAACTTCAACACCTTAGCAAGGGATCATGTTATTTACAGCATTGCTCAAGAAATACCTATGGGTGAAGATAATGAAGTTATTAAAAAAAACTACTATCTTAATATTGGAGAAAATCAAGGTGTAAAAATTGGCACAAAACTTGATGTTTACAGAGTTATTTCTAATGTTAACCCATACAACGATAAAGAAAGAGTTAATCATAAAGTAAAGATTGGAGAACTTGAAGTTTTGCACTCCGATTCAGATGCCTCAATCGCCTCCATGAAAAACACTCAATTAGATAGCAAAAAACCACTTTTTGAATTAAACGATTTCATGATTGGAGATCATGTTGATGTTTCAATTAAATAATTTTTTTGATTTAACTCCATTGCAATAAAGTACGCTATTAATAAGTTTACAATTAATAACCTCAATTAAATACTCTTCGCCAATATCAAAGCGAAGTCTTGATACCATAACCTTGTTGACCCTACTTCCGTTATAAAACCCTTTAAAATGAAACTCGCTATACTGATCATGTATCTTTTTGCATATTGAAATAATATATAATTTCCTCATAAATATATTAATTCAATATATTTATTTAATAAAAACCTCTAAATACTTAAAATAACGAATTATCGGCGCATTGCAAAATCTCAATTTCTTTGACAACTTATGCAATCTTACCTATATATATTTACTTATGTATTTTTAAAAGAGGTAAACCATGGCGCGTGTAACCATTGAAGATTGTTTAGAAAAAGTTGAAAACAGATATGAGCTTGTTCACTTAACAGCTAAAAGAGTTAAGCAACTAAAAGAAGGTGATGACTCTTTAGTTAAGAGTAAAAATAAAGAAGTTGTTACAGCATTAAGAGAAATTGCAGCTGGAAAAATTGTTCATGCTGAAGTTCAAGAATATGACTCAGACGAGTTTTAAATTTTTTTAATAACTAAAAAAATAAAATAAAAAAGGGCACCAATAGTGCCCTTTTTTATTTTCCTAATGCTATTTTTAAAACTTCACTAAAGTGCTCTACGGGATAAAACCTCAATCCTTTTTGATGACGCTCCGGAACTTCTTTTAAATCCTTTTCATTATCCTTAGGAAGTAAAATTGTCTTTATTCCAGCTCTTTTAGCAGCTAGAACTTTTTCCTTAATTCCTCCTACAGGTAATACTTTTCCTGTCAAACTAAGCTCACCTGTCATAGCAATACTTCCCTTAACTTTTTTATTCTTAGCTAAACTATATAGGGCCAGTGCCATAGTTATACCAGCACTTGGACCATCTTTAGGAGTAGCCCCAGCAGGAAGGTGTAAATGAATTTGATGTTCTTCTAAAAAATCTAAAGATTCTTTTGCATCTTTTTCATCCGCCTTTTTCTTTTTCTTTTTCTTTGAATTAAGCTGCTGATCCAGCTCTTCTTCCAATAGTTTCTTTGTATAGCTATAAGCGATATTAGCGGATTCACTCATCACATCACCAAGTTGCCCTGTTAGCTTAAAACCCTTTCCTTTTAAAGGTAGAGTTTCAATAAATAAGATATCTCCACCAAAAGAAGTCCAAGCAAGCCCAGTTACAACTCCCGGAGAAAGAGGCTTTTGTGCCTTTTCAGAATCAAATCTTTTTGGACCAAGTATAGATTCTAGATCCTTTATTGACGGAGTAAACTTTTTAAACCTCTTACCCTTAGTTACTTTCTCTAAAGCCGTATGGCGGCAAATCTTAGAGATATATTGCTCCATTCTTCTCACACCTGGCTCTCTAGAATAATCCTGAATTAAGGACTTTAAGCAAGCTGCATTAAAACTAATATCTTTATTTGTCAGTCCATGCTTTTTAGCTTGTTTTGGAACAACCCATTTATTAGCAATTTTTACTTTTTCTTCCATTGTATAGCCACTTAAGTCTATTAACTCCATCCTATCCAAAAGAGCTTCTGGTATTTCACCAACATAGTTTGCCGTTGCAATAAATAAAACCTTAGATAAATCAAAAGGAACATCTAAATAATTATCAATAAATGTTCTATTTTGCTCTGGATCTAAAACTTCTAATAAAGCCGAACCCGGGTCCCCCTGATAAGATCTTCCAAGCTTATCAATTTCATCTAACATTATAACTGGGTTATTTACTTCAACTCTTTTTAGAGCTTGAAGAAGCTTACCAGGCATAGCTCCAACATAGGTTTTTCTATGTCCTTTGATTTCAGCCTCATCTCTCATACCACCAAGACTAAATCTATAAAACTTTCTATTTAATGCTTTCGCAATACTTTGCCCCATAGAAGTTTTTCCAACTCCAGGAGGACCTGCTAAACATATAATTGTTCCATCATACTCTGGCTTTAATTGCCTAACGGCAAGATATTCAAGAATTCTCTTTTTCGCTTTTTCTAAACCGTAATGATCTTTTTCTAAAGTCTTCTTGGCCTTTTCAATATCAACATTATCATCAGATGATTTATTCCACGGAAGGGTTGTAATCCAGTTTAAATAAGTTCTCGCAATATTATATTCTGGTGACGAATCAGAAATATTTTCTAACCTTTCAACTTCCTCTATTGCCATATTATAAACTTCTTCAGGAAGCTCTAACTTCTCAATTAACTCTCTGAACTTTTTAACATCTTTAGATTTTTCATCTTCATCCATTCCTAGTTCATTTCTAATTACTTTTAACTGTTCACGAAGAAAGTACTCTCTTTGGTACTTATTAACTTTATCATTAACTTCTTCAGTAATTTTCTTCTGGATATCAGCTACATCTTTTTCTCTTTTTAAATAGACAAGAAGCTTGGCAAATCTCTTTTTAACAACAAGAGTTTCTAGAAAGTCTTGAGCTTCAGGAACATCTAAAGATAATGCGAAAGCAACTAAATCAGCAAGAGAGCCCGGTGAAGGAGAATTTAACATTGCAAGTTTCATCTCTTCATTAAAATATGGATTTATCTCACTTAATTTCTTTACTTGATTAATAACTGACCTTGTATAAGCATCAAGCTCTTCATCTGATTCATGCAAGTCTTCAAAAACTTCTGTTCTTACAATTATTAATGGTGATTCACTTTCTACACCTGACACTCTATATCTTTTCATTCCATGAACAAGTAAGTTTACGGAACCATCAGGAAGTTTTAATTTTTTAACAACTTTACATAAAACACCTACTTTATAGATATCCTTTGCCGTTAACTCTCGCAATTCATCATTTTCTTCATCAATGATTTCATCATCTTTAAATTTCACGAGATTTAAAGCAACATATCCAGATCCTGCAACCATTTCATCTAACTCTGGTGTATACTTATCTTCGGTTAGAATAATTGGAGCTATCATCCCTGGAAAAATAGGACTATTAACAATAGGTATTACAACTACTTCTTCAGGTAAAATAACACTTGTATCACTTTCTATTTCATTTTCATTTGTCATTAATCTTCCTTACTATTATTTTTTTATATCTACGACAATTCTCGCCGGAGACTCTAGATAAAAAATATCAAAACTTGTTTTAGAACTTACATTTAGCTCAACAGAAATTGTATTCTTATCAATATCAAAAAAATCAATTCCTTTAACATATTTAACTTTTTTAATATTTTTAACTTCATTATCCATATTTGTATTTAGAAAATCTAAATACACTCTCTTCTTATCTGGAGAAATATGTCCATATAATCTAGGTGGAACATCTGAAGAAAAGTCAAAAACAACTCTTTCAAACCCACGTGATTTTACATATGAGTTTCTAACACCTAAAAGTTTTTGAGTACTTGTATCAATAGGCGAATGAAAAATTCCTTTATCGAAATAAACAGATCTCTTTTCACCGACGATTTTCCATATTCTTTGCTTGGATAAACTCTGTCCAAATATACTCATTGTAAGTAAAAGAAAAAAACCTATAAATTTCATAACTTATCCTTTATTTTATCATTAAATTTTATAGTTTTTTTCATGGATATAAAAGAGAATTAAAATTAACAGAGTCTCTGACTCAACTATCAATATTAATTAAATAGTCAGCACTCTTTTTAAAAATATCTGACTGATCAATAGCTACAACTGTATTATTTGCACTTAAGTTCATTAAAAAACCTACCATATCTATTTGCTCTTTAACAGATAAGCCAAATGTTATATTTTCAAATACAATATAATGATTCTCTAAGTTTTGATTTAATTTTGATAAAAGATAAACTCTTTGCTTTTCCCCACCAGAAAGACTACTAATTTGTCTATCTAAGGATAAATAATCTAAGTTTAATGCTTTAATCGATTGCCAAATCTTCATAAACTTAGGAGTAAGTTTTATATTATCCATATACTTATTCATAGGCATAGTAAGATATTTGTAAAACTCTAGATTTCCATCGCTAATATTTGCATATATCGATTTTATTTTTTTTCCGTCGCATTCATCGCAGGTTAAAACAACATCTTCTAAAAACTGCATTTCAATAACATTAATTCCACGCCCTTGGCATTTTGGACATTGTCCTAGATCAGAGTTTGGTGATAAGTGTCCCTCTTTTAGGCCCATGGACTTTACTTGAGGCAATTTTAAAAAGTGTTTTCTTATTACTGATACAAACCCAGTTAAGCTTCCAACAGTTGATCTACTTGAAAACTTATTTATATTTGAATTAATAACAATAGCACCATCATAACTATCTAACTTTGACTTTGTTTTTAACTTTGCAGGTGGCACATTAAGTTTATTTTCTCCATCAAGATTATTTATAAAAGATGCAACTCCATTTACATACCTTGCAGTTTTTCCCGTACCAGACTTTCCTACAACAACGTTAAAAGCATTATTCATAAAGTCATAATTTTCATACTTTTTATCATAAATTTCACAAGAATTTATTGTGACTTTTTTATTTTTTTTATTATTTTTTTTAAGTGATATCTTAGCTATTTTCTTTTTAGCTTCTACAATTTGGCCTCCAAACTCCCCAGCACCAGGACCGACACAAATTTTTTCATCTGAAGAGTCAATTAAAAATTGATTATGCTCTACTAATAGAACAGTATTTCCTTGTTTAACAAGTTCTTGAAATTCATGAAATAAAGATCTCGTTTCATCAGAGTCTAAACCTAAACTTGGCTCATCAAAAATAAATAATGCTCCGGTACCTTCATAGGAAAGATATTTTAATAAAAGTAATCTTTGATATTCACCTGATGATAAACTTTTTGCTTTTCGATTAATTTTCAGATGACCAAGACCTAAATCAATTGCCTTTTTTAAAGTTCTATTTATATTTGTAATAAGATTTTTTCTTTTATCATTAATTTTAATCTTGCTTGTAAAATTATAAAGTTCATCTATTGTGTATTGCCACACTCCTTTATAAGCATGATCATTTACATATACGCTATGAGTCTTCTTACTTACTCTTGAACCATCACATACTTTACATATTTCTTCTTTTTGGATTCCTCTAATATAAATCCTAACAGGAGCTTTATATTTTTTTGATTCTAAATATTTAAAGAAGCGATTAATACCGATCCACTTTCCTTTTCCTTCATGTAAGAATTCAAAGAATGACTCATCCTGCTCTACGAGTGGCAATTTAAGATTAATCTTTTTTTTCTTAGCTTCAGCTAAAAAATGTTTTTCATGAGTAGAAAATCTTTTTGTATGAAGAATCTTAATTCCTTCCTCAATGATGCTTTTTTTTAAGTTTAAATACTTTGATCTATCATATACTAAATTTGCTCCAAAGCCTGAACACTCGCTACAAGCTCCCATAGCATTATACGCACTAAAATAAGATCTCATTAATCTTTTATCAGCACTATAATCACACTTTGGACAAGTTGCTGTTGTTTGAATATCTAGTTTTTTAACCGCACCATCAATATAAACAAATAACTCAAAATAAAGATAATCATCTATCTTCTTATCAACTGAATCAATAGACTTTCCTTTAATTCTTGCAACTTCCCACAAGCCATCATCACTATTAAAATCACGAACTTTATCTTCATTTAAGTTCATTGATCGACTTGGAAATGGAGTATCTTTAAAATGAATTATAAAATCTGAACGTTTAATAAAAAAGTGTATTTTTGAATTATCATCAAAACTAATTTGTTTCTTTATCTGATCAGAAGTCGAAACTTTTTCTAATTTAAGATTATGGGTAGGACAACGGTATTCACCAAACTCATAAAAGACCTGCTCTAATAACGTTGTAAGTTGCATTATATCAGCAGCATTAGATCTTGTTCCAACAATAGGATTGTTTTGTGGTAATCCAAAAACTGGAAGAACTGGCTCTATAAGATCCACATCTACAGGAGATGGCCTATCTGAAAAGAACTTTAAATATGTTGGAAATGAATTTAAAAATCTTCTTTTTGACTCACTAAATAATGTATGAAAAGCAATTGATGACTTACCACTACCAGATGGGCCAATAAGTGTTGTTATTTTATTAATCGGAATATCTAGGTCAATGTTTTTAAGATTATTAACCCTAGCTCCACGTATTTTTATAAAGTTCATTTAATCTTTATACAAAAAAAAAGCCCACATGAAAATGTGGGCTTTCTGTACAAATATATAATCTTTTTGATTAACGCTTTGAGAATTGGAAAGACTTTCTTGCACCTGCAAGTCCGTATTTCTTTCTTTCTACTTTTCTAGCATCTCTAGTTAAGAATCCAGCTTTCTTTAGCTCTCCTCTATTATTAGCATCAATTGCTACTAACGCTCTAGAAATTGCTAATCTGATAGCTCCAGCTTGACCTGTCATACCACCACCTCTAACGTTTACGTTAAGGTCATAATCTTTTCCATTTTCAAGAAGGTTAAATGGTTGCTCAACAACGTATCTTGAAGTTGCCTTTGGAAAATAATCAGTTAACTCTCTTTTGTTAACAGTAATTTTACCAGAACCTTTAGCTAAATAAACTCTTGCTACAGAAGACTTTCTTCTTCCTACAGCATTTGTTAAATATGTTTTACCTTTTGCCATTTTAATATCCTTTTAATTACTTAATCTTATACTCTTGTGGTTGTTGAGCTTCATGAGAGTGCTCATTTCCAACAAATACTTTAAGTTTAGTTAATTGCTTTCTTCCTAAACTTGTCTTTGGTAACATCCCTTTAACAGCATCCATTAGGATTTTTTCTGGGTGCCTTTCTAATTGAACTTTAGCTGTTCTAGTTTTAAGACCACCAATATGTCCTGTATGCCAGTGATACTTTTTATCGTTCCACTTGTTTCCAGTAAATCTTACTTTCTCAGCATTTGTGATTACAACAAAGTCACCACATTCTTGGTTTGGAGTAAAAGTAGGTTTTCCCTTACCTCTTAAAAGGTTAGCTGCTTCAGACGCTAATCTACCAACTACTAAGTCAGTTGCATCAATAACCCACCACTTTCTGTCAATTTCCTCTTTTTTAAGAGTAAAAGTCTTTTGTGTATACATAATAAATTTCCTTAAAATAATAAAATTTTCGCCTTTATAGCGGCCCAAAAAGAATAATGTCAACACTTCATTTAACCTATGCTCACCACTTCATAGGTGTATATAAAAACTATATACGCTGAATATTGGCTTTCTTTTTACGGGATTAAAAGAAACCAATGGACACATGTAGTCTTCCAGGGGTGTCTAATTTACCACCAGAATCCTTTTTTCTCAAGAGTTTTATACCATAATCGAAATCTAGTGTTCCAACCGGAGTAACATACTTAAACGTAACACCTACAGATGATCTCAGTTTATCTAAGTTCATCTTATCCACAAAAACACGCCCCGCATCATAAAAAACACCGGCAACCATTGAGTCGTTTATCTGAAACCTAGGTTCGAATTTAAAGTTAAACATATAAGCTTTAGAGTTTACATATACCTCTCTTATATCCTCATTAGATATTAATCTATTAATTTCATCGTCTTCAAATCCTCTTACAATATCAACACCTGATAACCTAAAAACCTTAATGTTAGGAATATAGCCTATTTCTTCTCCACTAGAATTAAATTGATTTCTAGCTAAGTTTTCTTGCATACCACCAGTAATAGATAAAGCGAAAACACCGTACTTATGTGGCATATAAAAATAATTTCTTGATATAACTTTATAATAATCAATTCTTATATCATCATCATACTGTGATAAAAATGTAGGCGAAGCTCTTTCAACGGAAAGATTAAAGTAAGCCCCTCTTTGAGTATTTACTCTAGTATCCCTAAAATCAAAAGTAACCCCAGGCGTAATGGAGCCAATCTGAAATTTTCCTTTCAACTGCTCATCATCCGCATTGTATTGAAATATTGTCTCGAGCTGCTGAGTTAAAGAAACCTGAAACCAGTCTGTTATATCTGAAGTTGCCGTGTAACTCAGCTTTCTAATATCTGCATCGAATAGAAAAAATCTATTTCTTAACTCCGACAATGAGGCAGAAAAGTTTATATCTGAATTCAAAACATTATTTTCAATATATGAAAGCTCTGCTTCATACTCCAACATATCCTTATCTGAGTTTTCTCTATCAGCAAGTGTAGACAGGTCAAACCTTCTATTTACCTGAGTTTTTAACCTTATTTTTTTATTCATACCATCAAAATTACTATAACTTATTGTTGAAGAAATTTTAGGGCCAATATCACTTCTAATTCCTGGTGCAAGCTCAACTAACCCAAAATCTCTTTCTTTAACGTAAATAACCAAATCAGCATATTCATCTTGTGGAGACAAAACTATAATATCGACAGAAGAAAATATTCCTAAACTTAATAGCTTCGATTTTAATTGAGACACTTTATTTTTAATAAGGATTTGTCCCATTTTTAACTTAAGGGTTCTAAAGATTAGTTTATTTCTCGTTTTTGTATTTCCAAAAATTTTTAAATTGCCAAGTCTAACTTTCGAAGTTTTGTTTACCTCTATATTTATATCTACAAGAGAGTTTTTATTACTATACTTTAAGAAGTTTTGAGATTTTATATTTAAAATTTTGAAAAAATAATAACCCTCGTTTTGCATATATAAATAGAAGTTCCTCAAGTTTTCTTCAAACCTAATAGGATCAAAGGTATCTCCTTTTGAAAGTTTAAAAATGTTCTTAATAATATTTTTCGATTCTCTCTTATCTATCCCTTGTATAAAAAAAGTATTTAACCGAGCTCTTTCTCCTTCTTTAATTTTAAATGTCAGATCTACTAGCTTTTTTCCATTCACAGAATAAACCTTGGGCATCGCCAAACGAGAATTAACATAACCATTTTTTGCATATTCCTTTTTTAATATTTTTAAAAAGTTGAGATAATACTTTTTATCAAAATAAGAATTATTTGCAAGTTGAGAACTATGTTTACGAAAGATTTGTAAGAGTTTTTTATTTGAAAACAAACTATTTCCCTTAAAGTTTATCCGACGAACTTTAGTGAAGTTTTTAGAAGATACTACTATTCTCATCAACTTTGACATTGATCCTTCTTTATATTTTATTTGTTCCACTTGAGTTTTATAATCGAGATATCCAACATCCTCAAGATATTGCCCAACTAATTGTTCTATTTTTTCTTTCGTTAAAAAACGCTTATAGACTGTTGCATTTTTTCTAATTAATTCCTTTAAATAAACCTTATGCTTTAAGGATAATCCTCTAATATCAAAGAACTGCCTTTCCAAGTTCTTTATATTAATAATAATATTAACTCTATTTTTCTTTAAAACTTTTGCCTTTGATATTTCAATAAAATAATATCCCCTTGTAACCAAAGTCCTTCTTATTTCTTCAATCTTATTTTTAACTTTTTGTTCACTATATATTTTTCCTTCAAAAGCTGATAACTCGGTTCTAAATTTCTTTTTTATTTTTTCTAATCGTGAATTTATTTTGATAGAGTTTAAAACTTGCTCTCCGTCAGTTAAGATATTTACCTTAACCATAACCGTTTTTTGTTCGTCTATAACATTTATTTTGACAATAGGATTTACAAAACCTTCTGCAATTAATTCCTTTTTTATAGTTTTTTTTCCATTTTCTAAATCATTTTTATCAAAGACTTCATCTTTTATAAAAGGAAATGTAAAAGTTGGTTCATATCTATGTTTATTCAAGCTTATTTTTACATCTTTAATTAATCTAAACGGTGTGTAATAAAAAATTAATGATTTTTTCTTAATATTTAAACGATATTTTTCTACTCCAATTGAAAACTTAATACTATCAATTAAATTTATTAACTCATCTTTGTCCTTGTATTGACCAACCAACATTCCTATATTTTTTATTTTATGACACTTAAAACCTGTATCACACTTTTGCGTTACAAAATCGATCTCTAATCCCATAGATATTTTTGTATAAAAAATAAATATCATAAATAAGATTTTCTTAATCACTTAAAGTTCCATTTCATTTTAAAATCAATACCAATAGAAGTATCTTGAGGGTTTACATCAGAACTATTTGTCCTACTCTCATATATACCTTCTAAAACATAATTTTCAGACAAGTTATAATCCACATTCATTCTTTGAATTTGATCTGTAGCAGTTCCAATAGTTGAACTTACCGCCAGATCAATATTATCTACGATCTCTTTTTTAAGTTCTACCTTAGTCGCCGAATTAACTCTTGAGCTAGAAGTCCCCGTTGCATTTTTTTGAGATAAATAACTTTCATTTTGAGATGATATTTCTGTTCCTAAGTTAATTTCTATTCCTAGCTCTTTTTTCAAAGTTTCATTAATTTTAAACTGGTCAAAGATCAGAGCTCCTATTCCTGTTTGAGTCATTGCCGACTTCTGTTCCTCTGATAAGTTTGTAGATATATCCTCTGTATATCCAAAAGCAACAAGTGATAAGATATCATTTTCCGACAGATAGGGTCTTGAAGTTAAGGCTAACTGAACTTCATCTAATGGTCCATTAATTTTTGCCGTTAACTTATAATCAGAAATTGTTGAATTGGCCTCAACATCTAAAACAGGATTTATAACACTTTCAGTATCAACGAAATTTATATTCCCTTTTGATAAATTATATACATTACTTTTAAAAAATATTTTATTTTCTACTCCTGATAAACTAATTAATCCCTTTGCTCTAATATCATTTTCATTTCCTTTTATATTTAGATTTCCTCCAAAAGATAAGTTGGCCATAGAATTTTTTACAAAAAGTGAATTTAAAGAATTAATATATACATCAAAACTCAAAAGAGTATTTTTAGTGACATAAGTTGACTCTGGTAAATACTTTATATCCAAATCAACAGAATCACTTTCTGAAGTAAGTTCAGCTAGTTCATTAGTAAATGTTAAGTCATTTATCAAAATTCGACCATTTAATTGATAAGGAGGTCGTTTTCCTGTAAAACTTCCGTCTCCCGATAATACAAGGTTAGACTTCTCTAACAAAATAATACTTGTCTTATCTAAATCATAGTTTATTGAGATATCTGGGATAATATTTCTAAGATCAACTTTCCCTTTTAGTTTTAACTTCCCACTTCCCAAACTAGTATGTACTTTATCTAAATAAATTACATAGTCTTCACTTGTTAGCAAAAAATTCGTTTCTTTAAAACTCATCGGAACTTTTTTAGTAAGAACTTCAAGATTATCACCTTTAACTTTTAATTTATACTTAAACGTTTTGTCTTCTTTATCAACTTTTAGTTGTCCAAATATATTCCCTCTTGATTTTGCAACAATATCGCTAAAAATTTCTAACGTCGAACTATCAATTTTGAAATCATTAGAAATACTAATTTTATTTTTAAAACTACCTATTCCTTTACTTCTCAAATAAATATTTTCTCCATATAAATCAACATTCCATTTTTTTATTTTATAATTTTCAATTTCTATTTCATTTGAATCATAATTATTATAACTTAACTCAATTTGATCTTTTACTAGATATAACTTTGAAAGATTCAAAAAGCCTTTTGATATCTTTTTTGACTGATAATCATAATAAAATTCACTTTCTAAACTCACATCTCCTTTTGCATTAATATCAGAAATATCGGAAAATGAACTAGCCCCTATAATCTCATTAATATCTTCAATTGAGCTAGATAACTTTATATGAGACTTCTTTTTGTTAAAATAGTTTTTCATATCAACGACGATATTGTCTCCAACAATCATCGCTTTAGCTTTTAATAATTCATCCTTTTTATTATAGTTGAATATAACCTTTGAGGGGTCTAATAACTTACCAGGTATTTTTGAATCCGTTATATTTAAAACACCTTGTAGGTTATCAAGTAAATTATTCTTAACTAAGAGTGAGATTTTTCCATCTAGCATCCCATTTAGATTTAATGGCAAGTAACTTAATGCATTTATTTCATATAAAGAAGTCTGATCTATGTTAGCACTTAAATCTAAATTGCCTTTGTCAAAATCCATTACTCCATTGATTTTAATATTGCCTTTAGACTTTTTTAATTGTTCCGTATTAATATAGAGGCTGCTTCTATCATAACTTACTTTAGTAAGAAATTTATCAAAGTTCTCTCCAAAAAGGTTTATATTTGAGCTTGTTAGAGTTGAATTAACTTTTAGTTGATTCTTCTTAAGTTTCCCAGAAAGTTGAACTTTAGCACCAACTTCACCATTAATATCAAGATTACTTAACTTTTGTCTGTCAATATGAGTATCTATTATATCTAATGTATTAGCATAGGTTAAATTATTAATTCTAAAGTTAGCATCAACACCTAAATCATTTAAATCAAGTTTAAAATCACCCATTACTTGCGCATTATTATGTTTTGTTTTTATCTTACTAATGCTTAAAGTACTCTTTCTTAAATCGATTAAAGTAATCGCTTTAAGATTTGACTGCCTTATTCCTTCTATCTCTACATTTTTCAACTGAGAGTCAATTACTATCTTTGACACATTACTATTAGAAAATACTTTTAAATTTGCTTTTCCATCACCAGCAAAACTCAAGCCCGAAATTCTTCCCATTTCCAATAAAGCTAAATCAAAATTTCGAGCATTAAACAAAACGTTTTTTCCATGAATATAACCGTCTACGTGCAAGTTTGTTTTATCAATTTTAAAGTCTGCAGATGTAGAAAACTTATTTTTTTCTACACTAAAATTTGCATTTTCAATATAGGCATACGGTATATCTAATATTTTAGCAGAGTTAGACTTTAATACAATTTCTTCCAACAAAGCCTTTTCTGTTACATAAAAATGAAAATTATCTTTACCTAAACTAAAACGAATTTTCCCATTCAGCTTTGCATCTAAAACTGAAAGATCTTCCCTAAGATATCTCAAAGCATTTTTCAATCTAAAGTCTTCTACTTTTACATTGATATCCTCTTCAACAAACTTTAATGTTTTAAAGTCGAGAAATTCAAACTTACTTAAAAGCTCTAAAGAGCCCTCATTTAAAATTTTTGCCTTATTAAAAAAAAGTTTATTATCCTTAATTTCTAAATTTAAACTCGAATCTTTAATTTGAACGAAGTCACTCTTTGTGTTTTTTAATTTTAGATTTATTTTAGAACTTATATTTTTAATTTTCCCCTCTATACTTGCGTTTAAGAACAAATCACCATAATTAATTTTTCCAATCTGTTCAAAATTAAAATAATCATGAATGACAGCAACATTACCTTCGGCATAAACCTTTAAATCTAGGTCTAGTTGTTCAATTTTTTTAAAGTTCTCAACAAGTCCTGACACTTTAACTATATTTTTATTATTTTTCACATGAAGCTTTTTAATAATAAGCTTATCATCAGAAACAATTCCATCAACACTAACTTTTTCTAAGTTTTTATGTCCTAAGTCGAAGTCTTTCAAATTAAAATCATCTAGAACAACTTGAGCTCCAATTGATTCCCTTAGTACTTGTACATTCAAACTATTAATATTTAGCTCATTACTAGGATCATTTAATTGAACATTTTTTAATCTTAAAGCTCCGATTTTAACAGGAGACTTATTTCTAAAATTTTGTATTATTTTCTTTATGCTTATCTTCTTAGTCGAACTTCTCCTATCTTTAGTCTCTTTAATTTTAGCAAGTGCCTTAATTGGGCTTCTTGAAACGACCTTCCCCTCTTTAAAAGAAATTTCTTTAATAGTTAATTCTTTTTGCATTGACTTTATCAAGTCAAAATATACTCCAAACTCTTCAACTTCTCCAAGAATCGCATTTTTACTTTCATTCTTAAACTTAACTTGTTCTAACGCTATTCCAGGTGGAAATAAATTGAAGTTAATATTTCTAAAAGAAATTTCTGTTTTTAATTTAGACTTCGTATAGCTTGTTATATGTTCTGAAACGTATTCTCCAACATATTGCGACTGCACAAATTCCCATGAAGCAATTATCATTGCCCCTACAAAGATAAAAAAGAATATAAGAACTTTATTCATCCTCAATATCAGTTTCTCCATTTTGTTTTAAAAATTTTTGTGCCTTCTTATACAAATACATATATGGAAGAGCATTTTGATGATACTCATATGTTTGGGTATAACGAACAATAAGCTCAACCCACTTATTCATCAAAAAAAGTAACTCTAATTCCAAATAGAGTTTTTTTAAATCTACAGGAAAACTCCTTATATAAGAAAGAGCTAGTGTATAAAATCTCATTTGTATAAAACAAATAACTAAGTTTTCATCATAATCATCAAATAATGGATCCTTAAACTTTAACTTTAAGATAAGTTCTTTTTCTTCAGGAGTCTTTTCATAAGAAAAAGGAAGAGGTTTCATTTTTTCTTGATCTTGAGTGGAGTTAATTTTATACAAAGTTTGCTTAGATAATGGCTCTTGAAAAGTTTTAACAACTTTTACAAACTCCTTAATCTTCCTATTATCAAACTTATTTTTAATAAAGCCTATTATATCTTCTGTTTGAAAGTATACTAAAAGCTCTAATGCCTCGGCTGCATTTATATCCTTTAAATCATTTAGTACAAGTATTTTTTCAAATTCAAATTGTAAATTTGCACAATCATCACGAGAAAAGCTATATAAATCAACTAAACACTCTATATCTTTTAAGCTTAATTTGTTAACAAAAGAAATAAACTTCTCAGTATTAGTTTCATATAGCTTTATTGCTTTTAAATGTAAAAAAAGTTGACTCTTTATAGATAAAGAATCTAATAAAGACTCCACTTCAGATACAAGATTCCAATATTTTTTTTTAAATACAATGTTTAAAATTATTTCAAGCGTTTTTTCTACTCTTTCATATTCATAACTTAAATATAGGAACTGAACTTTTTTTAACAAAACTCTAACTGACTTATAATCATAAGAAAAAAGCTCGCTTAAAAGTAAATTTCTTTTGGCCAATTCCAAAAATGTAATTAAACCTATAAATTTATCTTCTTGTTGCTTAGAAAGAGTATGATTAAGCACACTTAAATCGAGACTTTCTAAATTGTACTCATCATTTGACTTTGCCAAACGATCTAATTCATCTAGAAAAATATCTATTTTTGCCAAAGAGTTGGCATTTGACTTAAACAATTAAAAACTCCTATAACTACTTAATAATTATAGCAATTTTTCGTTAAGAAAGTTTGTGTTGTACTGATTTTCCCTAAAGTCTGAGTTATTAAGTATTTTTTTATGTTGCTCGATATTAGTCTTGATTCCACCTACAACAGTTTCATCTAAAGCTCGAAGAGTTCTAGCGATACATGAATTTCTATCACTGGCCTTTACAATAATTTTTGATATCATCGAATCGTAAAATGGAACGACTTCATATCCCGTATAAATAAAATCATCTACCCTTATTCCAAGGCCACCAGGTCTGTGATAATGAGTAATCAAACCAGGTGAAGGCATGCCTGTATCAGGGTTTTCAGCATTTATACGACATTCAATAACATGACCACTAAATTTAATATCTGACTGTTTTAAATTTAATTTTGCCCCTATAGAGACAAGTATTTGCTGAGAAATTAAATCAATGCCACATCTTTGTTCTGTAACAGGATGCTCAACTTGAATTCTTGTATTCATCTCCATGAAATAAAACTTCTGATCATTTTGGTCATATAAAAATTCTACTGTTCCAACTGAATCATACTTTACAAATTTACTAAGTCTTACTGCTGCGTCACAAATATCTTGCCTAACTTCTTCACTTAAAACTGGTGAAGGCGATTCTTCAACTATCTTTTGAAATCTTCTTTGAATAGTACAATCTCTTTCACCTAAATGAATTACATTACCTACTTTATCAGCAAGAATTTGCACTTCAATATGTCTTGGATCTTCAACATATTTTTCAATAAATAAAGTATCATCTCCAAATGCTGCTAGGGATTCTTTTTCAAGAACTTTAATGGCTGAGAGTAGCGAATCCATAGATTCAATTTTTTTCATCCCTCTACCACCACCTCCGGCAGAAGCTTTTATTAAAACAGGTAATCCCATTTTTTCCACAGAATAAATTATATCTTTATCACTTAAACTTTTTATATAAATTGGTTCAAGAGTTGGTACACCTGCCTCTTTAGCAATTTTCTTAGATTCGATTTTATCTCCCATAGAAATTAAACATTGAGTATTAGGCCCAATAAATTCAATTCCATGATCTTGACACATTTTTGCAAATTCCGCATTTTCAGAAAGAAAACCATAGCCAGGGTGAATGGCTTGAGCTCCTGTAATTTGAGCTGCAGATAAAATGGCATGAATATTTAAATAACTATCAGCAGACTTAGCAGGACCAACACATACAGATTCATCAGCTAGCTTTACATGTAAAGAGTTTTCATCTGCAGAAGAATGTATACTTACTGTTGATATTCCAAGTTCTTTACAACTTCTTAGAACTCTAATAGCAATTTCGCCTCTATTTGCAATGAGGACTTTAGAATATTTTTTCATTACTTTTTAATCTTAAATAGAGTTTGTCCGTATTCAACTAAACTTTCATTTTCCACACAAATTTCTGCGATTTCACCACTAAATTCTGACTCTATTTCATTCATTATTTTCATTGCTTCTAAAATACAAAGAACTACACCATTTGTTACTTTATCACCAACTTTAACATAAGCATCTTCTTCAGGAGAAGGTGAGCTATAAAAAGTTCCAACAAATGGAGATTTAACTTCATAATAATCACTATTTGTTGAAGCAATGGCAGGTTTTTCAACTGAAGCTGTTGTCGTTGTACTACTAACAGGAGAATGAACAACTGTTTGAGCTACTCCAGTAGAAAACTCTACTTCAAATTCTTCGTCTTTACCTTTGTATTTAAGAGAGCAAACACCTTCTTCCTTTGCTAAAGATATAAACTCTTTTAACTTCTTAAAACTCATTGCTTAGCCCTTTCAACATATTCACCAGTTCTAGTATCAATCTTTAAAAGTTCTCCTTCATTTATAAATAAAGGAACATTTACTTGAAGCCCAGTATCCATTACTGCTTTTTTAGTTCCACCACCACCGGCAGTATCACCTTTTAAACCTGGATCTGTTTGAGCAACTTTTAAATTAACAAAATTTGGTAACTCAATTGATATTGGTCTTTCATTGAAATATAAAATATTTACTCTAATGCCTTCTTGAAGATAGTTTTTAGCATCCCCAACATATTCATGGTGTAAATGAACTGACTCATAAGTTTTCATATCCATGAAATTATATCCGTCCATATCACTATAAGTGAATTCCATCTCTCTATCTTCCATATCTGGTTTATCAACAGTATCAACACCGGCTTTAAAAGTTTTTTCTAAAACCTGTCCTGTTTCTAAGTTTTTTATTTTTGCTTTAACAAAAGCTGATCCTTTGCCAGGATTAACATGTGCATAATTAACAACAATAAAAGGCTTTCCTTCAATTGCTATCTTTAAACCATTTCTAAAATCAGTTGTTTGATATTTCAAAACTATATCCTTTGCTAAGTAGTATTTTTACAATACCCATATAATAAACATCTGTTCCAAGTCCACTCATTATCGTATCGCACGCTCTAGCAGTCAACATTACATGTCTAAATTCTTCTCTTTTATAAATATTCGTTAAATGAACTTCTATTTTAGGAATATTAACCATGCTCAGTGCATCATACAGAGCTACAGATGTATGGGAATATGCAGCAGGATTAATAATAATTCCATTAAAGCTTTCCCACTCGTGAATTTTTTCTACAAGTTCTCCTTCAATGTTACTTTGAAACCATTCTATCTCCACTGAATTAGGAGTCCGAGAAGCTGTTTGCTTTATAATCTCATTTAAAGTTAAATTTCCGTATTTTTCAGTTTCTCTAGAGCCTAGTTTATCTAAATTAGGACCATTAATTATTAAGATTTTCATGTGCTGTATTCTGTATTTTTTCTAAAAATAAGTCTAGCTTTCTTTCAAGGATATTATCTTTATTACTAGAAGTATTAAGTTTTTTTAGTAAATTAATACTATTATCATCATTCTCATCAATACTTATATTTTTTTCTAAAAGCTCTTTAGCTTTATCATTGTGACCTTGTGCCATATAAAGCTCTACTAAAGTTAAAGACGTCTTTTCCTCTTTTAATTCTAAGGGAGCAAACCCATCATCCGTTGGTTCAATAACTTCATCTGCTGCATTATCATAATCTTCAATATAAAAGTTAGAATTTAAGTCTTCTTGCTCTACTTCAACATTATTATTAATTTGCTCTTTAAAACTATTGAAAACACTCTGTTCGTAGCTTTTAGTTGCTTCCCAATTTTGAATATCATCTACGGGTGCTTTAGAATTATTAAAATCTACTTGTACCCAATCATCCTCACTTGAAAATAAATCTTCAAAAATATCTTCTTTTTTGTTTTCACGAACCGGATTTAAAAGATGTTTGTCTTCTAAGTTTATTACCATTTCTTTAAAGTTTTTATCTTTAGGATTTAACATAAGAAGAAGTTTGTAAGTTTCCAAAGCTTCTTCATCTTTGTCCAACTCCAAGCAAATTTTTGCATAGACCTCTTGAAGAACAATATTCTCTAAATTATTTTTAACAAATGGCTTAACCGTTGAATAAGCAAGATCATATTCTCGACTATCTAAATACAATTGACCTAAGGTTATATATGCATATACATAGTCTGGATGAAACTTTATTCCCTCCCTTAAAATTGATAGCGCTTCATCTACCATTCCAAGTTTTCTATAAATTTGGGCCAAAGGTGCAAATACTTTTGAACGAGGGTTTTTCTCGTATAAGTATTTATATTTAACTAAGAGGTTTGATTTATTATTCATATTAATTAATCAATGCATCTTCCGATCTATTAACGAGACCAGCTTCTTTCTGATTAATAATCCTTGGTGTTAGAAAAATAATGATCTCAGACCTTGTCTTTTTAGGATTATACGCTGATCTAAATAACCAACCAATAAGTGGTAAATCTTTTAAAAATGGCACACCAGAATCAACTTGAGAACTTTGAGTTTGATATAAACCACCAATAACAACTGTCGAACCATTATCAACTAAAACTTTCGTTTTAATTGCATTTGAAGTTTTTGGTGGCCTTACACCGGCAGCAGCTTCACCAGAAAACCCCTCTTTAGTAATAGAAACATCTAGAGCAATAGATCCATCATTTGTTACCTTTGGTGTTACATCTAGATTAATATTTGCAGTCACATCTTCATAAGTTTCAGTAATCAATCCTGTTGAAGCATCTCTATTTGTTACAAGAACAGGGATTGAATTACTACTAGAAATATTCGCTTTTTGATTATTTTCTGTAATAATTTTTGGAGACGTAACAACTCTTCCTTTGTTTTCCGATTCCATTAAATCAAGGTTAAACTTTAAGTCTAATAATCTTTTAAAAACAGTTATATTGGCTCCGAGTAAAGTTGGAGCATTTGCTCCTGGTGCTGAACTAATTGAAAATGAACCAGAATTAGTATTTAAACTTGCTGTTGGAGTAACTGGATCATAGCCAGCTTGAATACCTCCAATGCCTAAACCTGCTTTAAATTCATAACCTTCATTTGCCTCTACTATTTTCGCTTCAATTAGCACCTGAGGTTCTTGTGTATCAAGTGTTTTCATAATACTTTTGATCTTTTCAATAACCTCAACTGTATCAGTTACAATAAGCTGATTTGTTCTTTTGTCTTGCTGTACACGACCACGATCTTTGGTTAAATAATCATTTATAATTGTCACTAAATTCGTAGAATCAGCAAAACTAATTGAAAATACTTTTGTCACTAATGGCTCTTGAATTCGATTATTTTTTTTATTTTCAATTTCTTGCAATTTTTCAGCTCTTGCTTGTGCTGCAGTTTTTACAGTTAAAATATTTGAATGTTTTTGAGCTACAAGGTTTCCTAAATTAAGAATAGTATCTAAAGCTTCATCCCATGGAAGATTTGTTAAATTTAGAGTAAGAGGCTTTAACTGTCCAATAGCATCATCTATTATAATATTAAACCCAGAAGTCTCTGCAATAATCTTCAAAAGGTCTTTATAAGACATATTATTAACATTTATTGAAATTTTCTTTCCAATATATTTTTTTACACCAGCTTGAGTTAAGTTCTCTAAAATATCATTCATTGCAAAAGACTTAGGAATATTAATAATCTTTTGTTCATCTTGAATTTTTTCATTTTTTTCCGATTTAGAGATCTTTTTTCTAGAAAAAACACCAAATCTATTTTCAATATGAAGAATAACTCTATTATTTTTATTCTCAAGGATTGATCTCACATTATCTCTAAGCTGAACTGTAAATCTTAAATCTGACTTTGTTCCTGGTTTCCTGTAAGGAGAAATATAGACAGAGCTTCCAACAAATTCAGAAGTATCTATTCCTCTTAAGTATCTCTTATCAGCATTAACATCCTTTAAATCTAAAATGATCTGCTTATCTTCTTTAATATGTACTTTTTGAGCAAAAGCTTCTTTATCAAGATCTATAATCAACTTACTAACTTCACCTTCTTGAATAAAATTTACAGATTTTACTTGTGCAATGTTTGCATAAAGTATTATTGGCATTATAAAAATTAAAAAAATCCATTTTTTCATACTTAACTCTTTCCTAAAGTTATTTAGATATTGGAAGAATTGTTTCTAAATATTCTTCTTCACCATATATATTTACTGTTTTTTCAACTAAAATAAGACCTCCTGGTAAAATAGCTCTTAGCTCGGCCTTATTTTCTCCAATTTTCATTCCCTCTTTTAATATAACAACTCTATTTACACCTTTTGCCTTTGCAAAAGCTCTTCTTTCTTTCCCAATTACAACACCAGTAATCGTAATATCATCTAGCTTAACATTATTAATACTAGGAGCATCGTTATAAACAGTACTAGATATTTTTCCCGCAATATCACTATTTTTAGATTTTTTAAAAATTGGAGAATGAAAAGGGTCTCTAAGTTTAAAAGGATTCTCAATTGATGTTTTTCCATCAAAGACCTTTATTTCTTTTGCAAAAGAAATTTTCATTATAATAAATAGAAATAAAAGGCTGATAATACTATCGAACTTTAAATTTATTTTCAATTTCTTTTACTCCACTTTTTTCCTTAAATGCAATATTATATCTGTAAGATTCAATATCAGTTTCAAACTTTAAAACTTGAAATTTTCCTCTTCTATACTTTGAAGTTGTTTCTAACAAAATATTTTTTACATTTAATATTCTTTCCGAACGCTCTAAATTTTCAAAGAAAACCATTGATTGAAGATACGTTCCTTGTCCTTTAAAAGTATAATTTTTTGTAAAATAAAAACCATTTAATTTTTCTTCTTTAGGAGTTAAGTTCGCTTTAACTATTTTTAACTCTTTTGCAAGATCAATAACCTGAGTTGCAACTTTCGTGTCATCTATATCAGAAGGTAGTTGCCTCTGAACCCTCTCTATTTGCTTAACAACCTCTTCAACTCTTTGCTTAGAGTTTTTTAAGTTCGCTTTAAATCTTTTTATATCTCTTAACTTTTTTTTAGTTCTTGCTAATTTAGCCTCCAAAGAAGGAATCGCCTGTTTAACGCTTCCCAATTCTTCTTCTCTTTCTTCATATAATGAATACAGATTAAAAAGAGCATAAATAATAATTATTATATGTAAATTACTTATAAGGTTATTTTTCATTTAAACCTCGATACTGTTGCATCAATTTTAAAAACCTCTACTTTCTTTCCTTGAAAATCAGCTTCCATTGACTCCGGAACAGAATACTTTAAATTTGATAAAAAAATTGAATTTTTAAGTCCCTGTAAAAGATCACCTATATGTTTCCAGCTTTGCGCATATCCTAAAATCTCAAGTTTTCGATCCTTTAATTGTAGTTTCTCAAACCAAACTTTTTCAGGTGTATTTTCAGCAATATACTTCATAACAACAAAAGGATTTTGTCTTTTATTAATAATTACTTCAACTGTTTTTAACTTCTTTGCTAACTTATCTTCTTGAGTTTTTAACGCCTCAACTTGCTTCTTAATAAAGTCTAGCTGTCTAACTTTACTCTGTAGCTTTTTTAACTGCCTATTATTATTAGATATAATTTGATTGGCCTGGCTTTTTTCGTCATCGTAATAATTATTAATAAAATTTTCTGGTATATATAAAATAACTAAAGCTATTATCAACATTTTTACATTGAGTTTGCTTAAATCAAAGCCTCCAACTTTTAACTTATCTCCAGCTTTACTTGTAGGGGAAAGGTTTATTTCTATCATTTCTTATACCTTTCTCAATCCCAATCCCATTGCAACAACACCAGAAGATGCAATATAAGATATCTCATCTTCACTAAAGTTTTTTTGATTAAACTCAATTGTTTCAAAAGGATTTAAATACTCAACTTCAACTCCCACTAACTCAGACAGAGTCTCTACAATACCAGGAAGTAAAGCTCCTCCCCCAGTAGCAAAGCAAAAACGTGCTTGTTCAGAAGAACCGGCTGCAATATAAAAATTTAATATTTTTCTAAGTTCTTCCATTAAACTGACTACTTTATCATCAATAATACCCATGATTTCTTCAGGTAAATTACCATTTTCATCACCAGATTTTTTTAAGTCCTCAGCCTCTTCATAGCTTAATCCCATTTGTCTTTGAATTTCTTCAGTAATTAAAACTCCTCCATAAGGAATTTCTCTTGTAAGGACAGGACCATTATTCTTATACACAATTACAGTGGTGGTTTGGGCTCCAAAATCAACAATAATAGTTCCGTTTTCACTTAATTCATCAAGTCGATCAGGATAAGCCTGCTCAAATACATTTGATATTGCAATAGATTTTAAATCAACAACCTTAGGAATAAGTCCTGCTTCTTTAGTATAAGAAATTAGTTTTTCACTTATATCATTTCTAGCTGCGACGACTAAAACATCTTTTACATCTTGATCTTTAATATCACGAATAACAAAGTAATCAATCTCAGAGTCTTCTACCCCAAAAGGAATATACTGTTCAGACTCCCACAGAACGTTATCTTCAACCTCTTCAGCTGTTCCATCAGATACTTGCATTCTCTTAGTCATAGTATTTGGACCATCAACACCAATACAACAAATTCTTTGCTTAGACTTTATTTGGGTAAATGCTCTACTTATAGCATCAATGATTTCATCTGGTTTTTGTATTTCATCTTCAATAATAGCCGCTTCACTTAAATCTACAGCCGCATAAGATTCTAATTTATATGTTTTTTTATACTTAGACATCATTGCCATCTTAACGGAACTTAATCCGATATCAATACCAACGAGCTGTCCTTTATCAAAGTTTGCAAGCAACCCCGACAATGTATCTTTTAAACCTGACAATTTTCAATCCTTCGAAAACCAATATAATTACTATTATATATATTTTTAAAACGTAATATCAAGGTTTTAGTGCAAAATGTTATTAAATTGAAAATGGATTAATAATTCTAAATAAAGAAGGAAAGAATATCTGCAAAGAAGCGATGATAATAATATATGGGCCAAAAGCAAGTGCAGTACTTCGACTCATTCGCTTTGTTAGTATTAATACAATTCCAACAATAGAACCTAGTAAACAACTCATAAATAAGTTTTGAACAATTGCGACAGGACCAAGTACTATACCTAAAATTCCAAACAACTTGATATCCCCTCCACCAAGACCAATAACCCCTCTTAGCTTATAAAAACTCCAAGTCACAATATATGGAATGATAAACCCAACCAAACCACCTATTAACCAGTGTGTAAAAGTAGTCTTAGTTACCATATAAGTTAAAGATACCACAAATAAAACTAGATTAATTTTATCCGGTAATATTTGATGTTCCATATCAATAAGAAAATGAGCTAAAAAACAAGATGCAATAGTAAATAAAAAAATAAATAAATATATAGACTCAAAATCTAAAAAACTTGGAATAAGAAAATAAGCAAAAAAAGCACAAAGTATTTCTACGAGTAAATATCTAATTGGTATAGGCGAATGACATTTTTTACACTTTCCCCTTAAAAGAATATAACTTAAAATTGGAATATTTTCATACCATTTGATCTTATAACCACAAAAAACACAAGACGATCTTGGAGTAACAACACTTAAGTTTCTTGGAACTCTATATATAACTACGTTTAAAAAGCTACCTACTAATGCTCCAAATATAATAAATATAGGGTAAAGCTCTAAAGGAGTTTTAGTCAAAATTTTTTCTCCTGAAAATATATATTGATAAGAAGTTTATACTTAAAATATACATAGCTCCATAAATATAACTATAAGGTATAAAGCTTAAATCAACCTTATCTGAATAGAGTACATAGTTTTTAAGATTTAACTTATAAAAACCAGGTAAAATAAAGTGATAGATTTCTAAAACACTTTGCAAAAAGTCAGAATTTTGAACCATTGATGTTAGCTGTGTCGTAGAAATAGAATGACCAACAATATATAATGACAGTGCTATAATTACAGTTAAAACCTTATTTGTTAACAAGGACAATAAAACGACAATAGATAGCATAAGAATTGCTTCAATAATAATAAAAGCAATCGTATTTATTATTAAAGAAGTTATCTGACCACCTGTTAGCACAAAAATACTCATTGTAATACAAGCTAGTATTAATGTATTTATAACAATCACTGCTGCTAAACCTAAAGTTTTTCCAACAAAGAAACTTTGTCTACTAATTGGCCTTGATAAAACCATATATAATGTCCGAGATTCTATTTCATTTGAAATAAGAGATATTCCGATAAAAATTGAAATACCCACTGCACTTAGTGAAAGAGTTCCAAGTCCAAAGTCTAAAGCAACTCTATGGGGAGTTCCGTACGTAAAACTAAATGCAACAAAAGTTAAAGCTAATAAACACAAGCCTAAAAAAAGAACATTTATTAATATCTTACTTTGCAAGACTTCTCTAACAGTAAATTTTGCTACAATGAGACTCTTTTTTAAATCAATCATACTTTATAAAAAATTTCCTCCAAAGAAGGTCGTATCTTTTTTATACTCACTAATTCGAAATCTTTATTAAGAATTCCTTCGACTTCACTTTTTAATGAGTCCGAATCTAACATTAGCACTTTTTTACTACCATTATTATCTAAGTAAACAACTTCACTAAGATCTTTAGAATTACTTCTTATAATTTCTTCTACACTTCCCTGATATATTAGTTTTCCTTCCTTGATAAAAATCACTTCGTCACATACTTCCTCAACATCAGATAAAATATGAGAACTAAAAAAAACAGTTTTTCCATCTGCATTAACAGATCGAATAATATCTTTTAACTCTTTTCTTCCAATTGGATCAAGCCCAGACAAAGGCTCATCTAAAATAATTAACTTCGGATCATGCAGTAGAGTCACTAAAAACCCGATTCTTTGCAACATTCCTTTTGAATACTTCCTTACCTTTCTATCTAAAGCAAAATCAATTTTAAACTTAGGGGCCCAATAGTTAATACTTTTTTCAATTTCATTCTTTTTAAGATTAGTAAGTTCTCCCATAAAATAACAAAGTTCTCTTCCACTTAAATGAGGATAAAAGTAAGGTCTTTCAGGTAAAAAACCAATATTTTGAAAAATTTCTTTTTTCGTACTTCCCATCTCATGCGAAAAATCTATTGTTCCGGCACTACTTTTTATAAACCCCATAAGCATTTTTAAAGATGTTGTCTTGCCAGCACCATTAGCTCCCAAAAAGCCAACGATTTTTCCACTGGTAACATTAAATGATAGATCATTCACAGCAACAAAAGGCTTAGTAAAAAGCTCAGTATTAAAAATTTTTGTGACGTTTTCAAAATTAATCATATAGAATTATTTAAAAGTTAATTCATTCATTTGGCAAATAAAATGATTTTAAAAAAGAAAAAAGACATTATTTTTATCATCCTTACAGTAATGCTTTTTTTTATTTCAGGTTTAATTAATAAAAATATTAAGCTTCCAAAAATTGATATTAGCAAACAACAATCAGCTCTTAATATAAATGATAAATTCATGCAAATAACTTCAGCCGGACAACAAAGGCTTTTATGCGATCTATTTTGGATAACAACCTTATTAGAAAGTGATACTGATCACTATAGTCGACAAGACTTAAACTCGTGGCTATATCTTAGATTTAAAACAATTATATCTCTTGATCCATTTTTTTTAGAAAACTATCAACTTGGTGGAAAATACCTATCTATTGTAAAAGATGATCTCCTAGGAGCTAAAGAAATATTTGATAGTGGGTTAAAGCAATACCCTCGTGACTACGACCTCTTAATTAATGCTGCTTTTCTCTACGCTTTTGAGCTTAATGATTTTAAAATGGGATATAAACTATACGAAAAAGTCTCTCACTTTCCCAAAGCCCCCAAATTATTAAAGACTCTTCTTCCTAAAATCCAATATCAAGCAGGAGCAAAACCACAACTGATCTTCAGCAACCTTCAGGAAATGCTCAAACGAGAAAAGAGCTCTTTTTTAAAAGAAAAAATAACAAAAGAACTTTATGCTATTAAAGCTCAAATAGATCTTGAATGTCTAAACAAACAAAAAAAGAACTGCTCTTACAAAGACTATTTTGGAAATTTTTATATAAAAAAAGGGGCTCTTTATAAAGCCCCTATAAAATTTAATCAATATAAATTAAATTTAAAAAATTAATAACCAGTCCTAAAGTTTGAAATTATTTTATTTGAACTAATCGTGAACTTCGAAGAGGTTGCCGCTGTATTACCATCATTTGAAATAATTCCAGCTGCAACAATTTTAAACGCTTGGTTTCCAGTAACTTGAGTTCCAATACATGCTACACCATTAGCCCCTGCAGCATCAACATTTGCTTCCGTACATGTTGTATTTCCAGTACCAAATGCCGTACCAACTAAAGCAGCCGTATTAATTAAAACACCACCAACACCTTTACCTGCTACAAAGAAAGTATCTCCATCAGCCGAAGCCATAGCTTGAGCACAGTCCCCAGAACCAGTTAATCCAGCAGAAGTTGCATCAGCATAAGGAGTTGCATCAACTGCTGCCGTTACATTAATTCCAACAGCATAATACCTTTGAGCCGCCTCATTACTTGGATCATAACCCATATAAGCCAAACAATTTGAATACATCCCATAATCAGCATAAAAAGCTTCTTGAGCTGTATAAGCTGAGGTTAACTGTAGCTTTGCTTCACTGGTTTTTGACTTTGCCTGATACTTTTGAAAATTTGGAATTGCAACCGCTGATAAAATACCAATAATAGCAACAACAACCATTAATTCAACAAGGGTAAAGCCTTGTTCATTTTTGAAGTTAGTCTTCATGTTCATCTCCTTTTACTTAACGTTAAGAGTAAGTAAATAACCTAAAAATAATTATTGAGTACATAAGAAGTATTATGCCTCATACTTATATTATAATACATATCGGTAAAATTTGTTATTTTTTTTATGTCAAAAACATAGTCAACGAGTAAGGTTTTTCTGTTTAATATTTAATCAGCCAGCAGCCGTAAACATTGGAAGATACATTGCAATAAGTACAAAACCAATAATTCCACCTAAAACGACTAGAATGAATGGTTCTATCAATTTTGTCATAGTAGCAACAGACTCTGATGTTTCTTCTTCAAAAACATCCGCGACCTTAATTAACATTTGATCTAAATTACCAGTAGACTCACCGACCTTAACCATTTGATTAACTAAATCAGGAAAATACTTTATTCTGCCCAAAGGTTCAGTAATAGATTTACCTCTAACAACCGCTTCTTTTACATTTTTTAAATCTTTTTGCATTTGAGAATTGTCAAGGGTGTCCATGCATATATCCAAAGAATCAATAATTGGGACTCCTGCTCCTAACATAGTAGCAAGAGTTCGAGTAAATGAAGCTAAAGATCCCTTAATGACAATATCTCCAATAACAGGAACTTTCATCATTGCTCTATCAAAGGCCATTTTTCCTTGTTTCGTTTTAATATAATTTAAAAGTATGATTCCAAAAACAAAAAAACTTGGAATCATTAATATAGTATATTCTTGTATAAAGTCAGAAACATCAATAACTGTCTGAGTCACCCAAGGTACCTCTTTTTTATTATCTTCTAACATTGAAACGAATTGAGGAACAACAAAAACCATTAGCCCCCAAGTTATACCAAGACCTAATACTGCAACAATAGAAGGATAAGTCATTGCACTTTTAATTTGTTTTTTAATCTTCTCTTGCCCATCTAAAAACTCAGCTAACTTATTTAAAATTGTATCTAATATACCTGCTGCTTCACCTGCTTTTACTAAAGAACAATACAATTTACTAAATCCTTTTTGCATAGACATTGATTCATGAAGAGACTTTCCTTTACCAACCTCTTCTACAATTTCATTAATACATTTTTTTAAAGAAGGGTTTTTTTCTTGCTTGGCAAGAATCTCTAATCCCTCAAGAATCGGAACTCCTGCATTTATTAAAATTGCAAGCTGTCTTGTAAATTTATTAAGTTCTTTTGCACCAAATGGACTCAACAATCCCTTTTCGACTAAAAAAACACCAAGATCAATATCTAATGGATTTGGAGCAATAATCTTACTTGGTCTAATACCTTTTCTTCTAAGCAATCTCTTTACTTGTTGAATATTCTTTGCCTCAATTTCACCTTGAGCCTTTCTACCATCAGAGCTTTTTCCAATATATTGAAATTTTTTTAAAGCCATCTTTACTCACTAATCCCTAAGATCTTTTTCATCTCTTCAGGGTTATTAGAATAACTCATTGCAGTTTCCTTAGTTATCAACCCTCCATCAAGAGCTTTTTTAATACTCTGATTCATTGTAACCATAGATGTTTTTTCTTGATTAATCTGCATCTGAGAATACACTTGATGAAGCTTGTCTTCTCTAATTAAATTTCTAATTGCAGGTGTCATAACAAGTATTTCTTGACATAAAACTCTTCCACCTCCAATCTTAGGTAATAACTGCTGGGCTGCTATTCCCTGTAAGACAAAAGACAGAAGTATTCTTATTTTATCTTGTTGATCTCCCGGAAATACATTTACAATCCTAGAGATTGTCTGAACGGTTGAATTAGTATGCAGAGTTCCAAAAACGAGGTGGCCTGTTTCCGCAATTTCCAAAGAAGCTTCTATTGTTTCAATATCTCGAAGCTCTCCAACAAGAACAATGTCAGGATCTTGCCTTAGCAAACTTCTTATTCCATTTTCAAAATGTAGAGTATCGGCTCCAACCTCTCTTTGGGAGACAACACAAGATTTATGTGGATGAACAAACTCAATCGGATCTTCTAATGTAATAATATGCGCCGACTCCGTTGTATTTAATCTATCAATAATAGATGCTAGTGTTGTTGATTTACCAGATCCTGTTGGACCAGTAACTAAAATAAGACCATTAGATCTATCCGTTAACTCCATTAATATCTTAGGCAACCCAAGAGAATCAAAGTCTGGGATCTGGGTTGGTATTTGTCTAAATACAGCTGATATGTTTCCTTTTGAATAAAAACAATTTGCTCTAAACCTTGCAAGCCCCTTTATTCCAAAAGAAAAATCTAATTCTAAGTTTTTTTCTAAGTCCGACTTCTGCGCTTCTGTCAAAATCTGGTACACTAATCTTTTAGCATCATCGGCTGTCAGCTTACCTACTTTTACTCGAACTATTCCACCTGAAACTCTCATTGCAGGTTGCGTTCCGACACTTAAATGTAAATCACTGGCACCATTATCAACCATCACCTTAAAAAGCTGTTGAATTTGTAAGTTTCCAATACCTTCTGAAACATGTGTTTTTGTTCTTGTCGCATCACTCATAATAAAAAACCTATTTTCTATAAATTATCAGAAGCCGAATTTGCAATGGCCTCATCTAAAGTTGTAATTCCCTGTGCTACTTTAGTTAATGCACACATTCTTAAAGTTTTCATTCCACTTTTTATCGCTCTTCTTTTTATATCATCAACACTTGCATTTTCTAAAACAAGCTCTCTGATTCTAGAATTTAATTCTAGAACCTCATAAATTGCAACCCGACCTTTATAACCAGTACCATTACAGTTTTCACATCCCTTTCCTCTATAGATTTTTATTCTATCAGCGCTGCTAGGAGCAAAGCCACATGCTATAAGTTGAGCTTTGTCTACTTGATCTTCAACTCTACAGTTTGTACATATTCTTCTTAAAAGTCTTTGGGCCACAACAACCCTCAAAGATGCGACAACTAAAAAACCTTCTATTCCCATATTTAGTAGTCTTGTAATCGCCGAAGGTGCATCATTTGTATGTAAAGTTGAAAGAACCATATGTCCCGTAAGAGAAGCTTCTACTGCAATTTCTCCAACCTCAAGATCTCTAATCTCACCAACCATAATTATGTCTGGGTCCTGCCTTAGAAAAGACTTTAAACATGATGCAAAAGTTAAGCCGACCTCTTTTCTAACATTAACCTGATTAATACCTTCTAAATTAAACTCACATGGATCTTCTGCAGTAGATATATTTGTATCAATTGTATTTAGCTCCGAAAGAGCAGAATAAAGTGTCGTGGTTTTCCCTGAACCAGTAGGACCAGTAACAAGTACCATACCATAAGGTTGATGTATTCCTTCTTTAAAAACCTCAAGTTGTTTTTTTTCAAAACCAAGTTTAGTCATATCAAGTTCTAAACTTGATTGGTCTAAAAGTCTTAGGACAACTTTTTCACCAAAGAGTGTTGGCAAAGAAGAAACTCTATAATCAATAGGCTTTCCACCAATTTGTAGTTTTATTCTACCATCTTGAGGCTTTCTTTTTTCCGATATATCTAGCTCTGCCATAATTTTCAAACGAGATATCATCGGCAACATTAATGATCTTGGAGGTCTATCCACCTCAACCAAAGATCCATCTATACGAAATCTAACTCTAAAAATTTTTTCATACGGTTCAATATGGATGTCTGAAACTTTTTTAATAAATGCTTCAGACAAAATTTTATTTACATAAGTTACAACATCATTTCCAATATCTTCCGCTTTTATCTCTTCGTCTTGATCCGACTTAGCTTTTACTTCAACAATTGTTCCTATCAAATCTTCAACCGAATCTTCTGCTAGCTCAAAGATTTTTTTCCAAGATGATAAATTAGTTAAGATTAAATCAACTGGCTTTCTTAAATCTTGTCCTAATTGAGCGATAGAATTCTTTGTACTTGGATCAAAAGTAGCCAAAACAACTTTTTCACCTGTGGCCTGAATAGGAATTGCTCTATATTTTATTATATTTTTTTTCGGTAATAGCTTTACTGTACTTTTAGCAACTCTCGCTTTTTCTAAGTCAACATAAGTCATTGAGAATTTTTCAGCTAAAATTTTTGCTAATTTATTTTGATCAAAGTGCACAAGATCAAGTAACTCTAATTCCGTTACTTCTGTACGATCTTTATTCATCATTAAACGTCTAATTTCTTTTAATGTTACTAGACCTGTATTTGATAAAATATCAACGAATTGCTTTCTTATCATCTATTCTCCGCATATATATTATTATAACGCAAAAATAGATACTTAGGGCAATATTACAAAATGTTCCAATAAGATAAAGCTTTTTTCGCCTGTAAAAACAATAGTTCTAATCCATTGGTATAATCTTTACCAAATTCATCACTTATCTGTTTTTCATAAATTTGCGAATAGTTTAAGTCCCATATTTTATAAGGACTTAGCCCTTTTAGACTTTCATATAAATTAAATTCCCTACCGCAACAGTTAATTATTAATACTTTATGATTAATATAATCAGCAATAGTACTCAGGTTTGACTTTTTTCTAGAAAGAACCTCAAAATTTATTCTCATATCTAATAGTATCTTTGAAATTACAGTTGCCATAGCGCCATCCCCCAGGACTATAACATTGATAATATTTTGACTTGCATATTTTTGAATAATTTCAACGCTTGCTTCATAATCAGTATTAGTGCCAAAAAGTTTATTTTCAACTTTTTTAATACAGTTTATCGCATTTAAATCTTTTATTTGCTCTTCAACACAAACCTTTTTTGAGCAATATTTTTTATATGGAGATGTTACACTTAAAAAACTAACATCATCAAAGATTGAGTTCAAATCTATTTGTTTTTCATCTGCAATATCAAAATAAGAATAAGTAAATTTATGTTTCAAAATTCTCTGATATATTTCTTTAGACTTTGAATGAGTGATATTTTTTCCCAACAATCCAAGTTTTAACATAAAAGAGTCTTTGCTTTTTCTATATCCACAGCAATTTGGGCCTTAAGAGCATCTAAAGTTTCAAACTTCACAACATTTCTTATTTTATGTTTAAAGTTAAGCTCTATATTTTGGTTATATATATCACCATTAAATCCTACAATATGTGCCTCCAAGATTATTGATTCATCATCATCAATACTTGGTCTTCTACCCAGATTTGCTACAAAAATATATTCAACTTCACCAATTGTTACATACCCACAGTACACACCATTATTTGGACGACATAACTTTATATCCAAAAAAATATTTGCGGTAGCAAAACCAATTGTTCTACCAATTTGTTTTCCTTTTACAACCATCCCCTTTAAACTAAAAACACGTCCCAACATTTTTTCAACATCTTCAAACTTTCCACTTTTAACGGCGTCTCTTATATATGTACTGGATATTGCATTAGGCTCATATTTTTTAAGGACTTTAAAAACAAGTCCTGTTTCTTTACTCAGAAAATTAAAGTCACTTACTTTATCTTTTCCAAACTTTGTGTCATATCCGGTAAAAACCATAGTAAGTGTTGGATATGTATTTTTCATTCTCTTAAAGAAATCTAAAGCTGATAAAGAAGCAATCTCTTTAAATTTTAAAATATCTACATGAGCTATTTCTTTTAAAAACTCTATTTTTGATTTATATGAAAAAAGAAAAAAGTTTTCAAGATCGCCATTAAAGTATTCCTTAGGATGCATATCATAAGTCAATATAATAGGATCTAATTCAAAAGCACGTGACATTTCTATATATTGACTCAATAAATATCGATGTCCTAAATGCCCTCCATCAAAATTTCCAATTATTATACTTTTACTCATGTCTGCTTTATAGCACTTGTTTTAAGTCTTTCGAAGTCTTTTTTGTTATTTTTAAAACATTCTTCTTCCCACTTAAATAATTATCATCAAATAGTTTTTGTAACTTCAAAAGTTCTAACTTTGACCCTTTTGACAACGAGCTTTTTTCAATAATTGTATAATTATCATTTCCAGAACCAAGTTTTCGAACAAGCTCATAAAAATCACCATAATTCATACCAACCTTTGATAACTTATAAATAAACTCATCTTTTGGTTCTGGTTTAAGATTTTTTAGTAGTGTCATAGTTTCAACCCTAAAAATGAGAATAAAGATAAATACTGTTATTCCATATATGAGATATTGATTATATAAAAAGGTATTTTTTAATTTTACGATAGGGTTTATTTTTTCTTTTTGATAAATAACACTTGGTTTTACTGAAACGTCTTTATTTTGATTATTCATTTTAGCTGGAACTGAAAAATTACCCCCTGCAATTTTAATCTCACTCAAATCAATATAAAAAGTTTTAAACTCTAACTTTTTTGAATCAAAATAAACAACTGGAATTTTTTTAGACTGTATCAGTCCATTTTTTCTAGCAAGATATGTTATTTTAAATGTCTTTTGAGCTGTAAAATCTTTGTTAACTACCAAATCAGCACTATCATCAAACTCTTCAACAAGATCAGAACTAAAAACATCAGGTTTTTCATATAACTCTAAGGCTCCTTGTCCATTTACAACAAAATCAATTTCTATTGGTTCATTTACCAAGAACTTTGTTTTATTAATTTTAAAATCAAAAGTATGATCACCAACTAGGCCAGTAAAACCAGCAGGAGGATTATTAGGTAAAGCTTTTATATTAATCTCTACAGGCTTGCTTGATAAAGTTCTTTTTCTCATATTATGACTACCAAGCCCAAACCCTGAAAATAAATTATTTCTAGATCTTCCATAAGGATATTGAACTGCTAGTTGAATGCTATCAACTTTCTTCTTTCCTGTATCATTAGAAAATAGCTGTGCTGTATAAACAATTCTCCTCTCATAAATACCTCCGGCTAATTGTACTCTTTGTGTCGCCATCGACTCTTGATGAAACCTTTTCATAAATTTATCAAGACTTGGAAATTTTTTAATATCCATAGCTGCAACACGTACTTTATTATATAAGAAATATCTAACGATAATCGACTCACCAACAAAAGCTTCCGTCTTATCAACCTCAGCTCTTACAAATATATCTTTTTCCTTCTTTAACTCTCTATGTATTTTAATTTTATAATTTGAATGTCTAACACTTTTCCCACCTACGCTTACAAGTATATCTCTCAAATAAGCTGTTCCACTTCTTGATCCAATCATTTCGTAAGTTACACTTATTGTTCTTTGTACACTTAAGTTTCCATTTATATATGTCGTTCTTGTAGAAATACCCGTTTGTTCTTTTGATAAAACTTCAAGCCCACGGGGGTTGAAGTCTATTTGAGGTTCATCACCATCTTTAGTATTAATCTTAAATATAATATTGAACGTTTCTCCCATCACTGGATTTTGTGGAACTGTCTCAATATCAACAGTAATCTTTGCAAATATACTAAAGCTAAGTAAAAATAATATTATATATCTCACTACCAATCCTTTTTATCTGAACTCTTAGATTTACGTGTTTCTCTATCAATAACTTTTTTTTGTAAATTATTATCATCCGACATTAACTGTTTCAACAAAGCAGGCAGTTTCTTTTTCTTTTTTCTACCTTTACCATCCTTAGGATCTGCTGTTTTATTTTGTTGCTTCTTTTTATTATTTTTTTCATCTTGATCTTTATTATCACCTTTATCTTTTTTCTTATCTTGCCCATCTTTTTCATTTTGTTTTTTATCTTCTCTTTGATTTTTCTTTTTATTATTTTTTTCATCTTTACCTTTATTATTCTCTTGTTTTCCCTTCTTATCATCTTTTTTATCATCACCCTTTTGTCCATTTTTATTTTTTGGATCCTTACTATCTTTTTTCTTATCTTTGTTTTGATCTTGTTTTTTTTGCTGTTTTTGCTGAGCTTGCTTCATTAAAGCCTTAAGCATATTTTTCTTTATATCATCCATTAAAGGGGAATTTTTATTGTCTTTATGTTTTTCATACAGTTTTTTTAGCTCATCGAGTGCACTAGCTAAAGAGCCTGTATTAAAATCTGCAACGGCTTTATTCATCTTATCTTGATCATTAAGCTCTCCATCGAATTCATCATACATTCCCTTTGCTTCTTTAAAGTGCTTTGACTTTAAATACTCCGTTACAAGAGCTCTTTTTTCTTTCTTTTTCAAGCCATTTTCTTTATATCTTTCTTCAAGTTTTAAAGCCAAGTCTGTTTTTGGGATAACGATTTTCTCCTTCTTAACTTGAGCCGACAAGTTAAGTGGCAAGATGAATAAAAGCGACAATGATAACATAACAAAACTACTAGACATTCTTAATAAATAAGAAATTATTAATGAAAACACAGCAGGAATCATTATATAGTTTGCAAGTACGGGCCTAATTCGAATATTTTCTTTTTGTTCTTGTAAAACACTACTTTGTTTGAAGAAACTTAAAATTTCATCAGTTGGAAGTGAATACGATGATGCGCTCCAATATTGATAGTATGTGACATATTTTCCAATTGATCTTAAAAAGTCTTCATCAAGTTTTGTAATAACTTCTTTTCCATTAAACTTTTTATTACCTTTAAATACACCTCTTTTATTTCTTATCGGTATAACTGAGCCTTTTAAAGTTCCAACCCCAACAATAGCAAGTTTAATACTCTCAGGAACTTTAAAATCATTTAATTCCTCCGTATTTTCAGCATCAGTAAAAACAAGTATATTACCTTTTTCCTGTCCTAATGCTCCGATCTCTTGAACAGTCTCAGATATTGCTAGTTTTAAGCTTGTACCACCATGATTTAGATCAAGACCTTCTAATGAAGATAACCTCGCTTCAATCAAATCAATATCATTTGTAAAAGGGATAAGTTTTTTTCTAGCATCTGAAAAGACAACAACACTGATATGTTGCCCCGCTGATCTTTTTACATAGTGTTTTGCTAGAAGTATAGCCTTTTCAAATCTATTAGGTCTAACATCTTCTGCTAACATACTCGATGAACTATCGATAAGAATTGTAGTTCTTTCTTTACTAACCTTTGCATTTATATTTATTTCTGGTCCTCTTAAGTCTAAAATAGCCAAGAATAATAAAGACATTCCTATATAATAAAATATAGATGCTAATTTATTCTTCTTCGCTCTTTTAAAAAACCAATATTTTTCGACCCAGCTAAAAAAATGTCTCTCTCTTTTGTTATGAAGAAAAATAAAAAAGACGATAATAAAAAGAAGAGGAATAAGCCATACAGAATAACTAAAACTCATGCCACCTCCTTATTAACAAAAATTCTAAAGAATTCAACAAATACTAATAAACATATTCCCACAAGAAGATATTGATAAAAAAGCTCTTTATAAACAACTTGTTTATTAGATTTAATCTTCGTTTTCTCTAACGATTGAATTTCCCTTAAGATCTCTTGTAAAGAGTTTTCAGATCCAGCAAGATACATTTTACCTCCAGTCAAATCAGAAATCTCTTGTAATGTCTTAACATCAATAGAACCACCAGGAATTTTTCTATATTGACTTCTCCCACTAGAAGATCCCATTGGTATTTTTGCATCCATATTTGCACCTAAACCAATAGTATAAACTTTCATATTATATTCTTTTGCTATCTTAGCAGCTTCTAAAGGTGGCATATTACCAACATTGGATACTCCATCCGTTAATAAAATAATCACTTTATTTTTAGTTTCACTTGCCTGACCTCTAGCAACGGCTAGAGCTAAGGCATCTCCAATATTTGTTCCACTACCCAAAAACCCAATCTTAATATCAGATAGTACTTTATCTATTAAACTTGGGTCCGTTGTAAGAGGTAACATAGTAAATACTTTTTCTGAAAAAATAATAACCCCTAGTCTATCAGTAGGTCTTAATGCCGCAAACTTTCGTAATTGTTCTTTGGCAACCTCTAAACGATTAGGCTCAAGATCTGTAGCAAGCATTGAACGAGAAACATCAACCACCATATAAATATCATTAACTTCGATGTTACTTGGAGAATATTTAAGTGGCTTTCGAGGGCCCATTAAAGCATATGATATAAATAACCATGCAATGATACCGACTGCTCCCAACATATACTTTGAACTAAGAAAGGAGATTTTTTGTGCACCAACAGGTGCTGTTAGCTGTGGTTTTTTAAGTATTTTAAAGTATTCTAGTGACCAAAAGATTAAAGATATCACACCAATTAGTCCTGCTAGTATTGATCTATACTCCACGCTTTCTCCTCATTGATTTTTTAAAACGATTGCATAGAGTTTCTAACTCACTTATTGTTTCTTCCATTATATTTTTTTTGTACTGAACTTCATTTATATGATTAAAAAACTCATCAAAAACTTTAAACTCATAAGTAAAATTATTTTCAAACTCTTTTTTTGCTCGGTAAATCGCTTCAAACTTTTCTCTATCACTTGTTCTATTAAGTAAGAGTTCTAGTTTTTTCTGTTTAATCTTTTTCTTTCTTATCTCTTTAACTTTAGGATAAATAAATTTGTAAAAAACACTAAGTAATACTACAAACAAAAAAGATAATAATATAATCGCTTTTGTATCAGTTACCTGATATTTTTTAAGATAAAGCTTCATTGGTCCACTTAAATCAACTTTTTTAGAAGAATCAAAATTAATACCACGAACTTTAAAAGCATCTGAAACTTTTATTTCTTCATTTTTAACTTGTTCACTAATTACTGCATTTACAAAATAATTATCATCATTTTTTTCAACATCAATTACATATAGTAATGGAGATATTCTTGTGTTTTTATAATCAAGAATTTTTTCGTCTTGAGGAGTTACCTCAAGTCTAACAATATCACCAATTGTAACCACATCCTGTGATGTTGAACTTAATAAAAATTCTACAGGGTAACAATTAAAAGACATTAATATTAACAATAAACTAAAGCATTTCACGAATAAACGTCTCCAAATATCTTTGTGATACATCAAGTTTTTTAAACCTTCCCTTTAACTCTTTTTCTCCACTTGTATTTGCTCTTACTGTAATGTTCTTATTATTAATATTTGTAAAAATAGAATAAGGCATCTTTTTCATATTATCGATAGGAGACATAACCTTAAAACAATGCATATTTCTTCTATATAAAAGCTTATTTATAAGTTCAATATTATCAAAATCGCTAAAATCAGAAAGATAAACAACCTCTTTACCTCTTGCCACAAGTGACTTTAAGAGCCCTTCTCTTTTACTATCTTTCACATCTAAGGAGTACTCTAGATTTACTTTACCACTATCTAATAAAATATTTTTCTTTTCTAAAATTGAAATAAAAAATGTTATGCCTTCTTTTCCGGCCTGTGGTGGCAATATCTGAGATTTGCCAGTATAAATTATAGGCTTTATCTTATCTTTTGTCTTTTCAGCTAATAAATATAACAGACATACTATTTCAATCGCAGCTTGAAGCTTAGAAACACCTTTATATCCCATAAACATTGTATTTGTAATATCAAGAAAAGGTATAATTTCAATATTTCTTTCTTCTTCAAATGTTTTTACATACGTATTTGAAGATTTTGCACTTAACTTCCAGTCAATAAAACGCACATCATCACCAGGTGTATAAACCTGATGCTCTTTAAACTGAAGTCCTGCTCCTTTAAAATTAGACTTTAGCATACCAATTGAAAACGAATTAGAATTTCTAAAAAGATGTGTCTGTATACCAGCAACAACTCTTTCTATCTCTTTTAAATTCATCCCACCTGCTCTTTAGCAATATCTAAGACTAAGTTTTTCACATCTACTTTATCAATAACAGCTTCATAAGTAAGTAGTACCCTATGACCCAGAACACCTTTCACAATAGATAAAACATGCTCGGGAGTTACGTGATCGCTCCCACTCATAAAAGCTTTAAACTTTGCAATTTTATACAACCAAATTGAAGCTCTCGGTGAAGCTCCAGCTAAAACAACATCTACATAACTAGAATTAAAGTATTCCGACCCAGGTCTTGTCGCATGAATAATTCTAATAATCATGTCTTTAATTTTCTCATCAACATGAACCTTTTCAACTTCTGACTTCAAAGTAATAAGATCATCAGAAGTAATTTTTGCTATTAAATCTGAGATCTTACTCAGTTTCATATCTAAAATAGATTTTTCAGCATCAAAGTTAGGATAGTCGACACTTATTTTCATCATAAATCTATCAAGCTGTGCTTCTGGTAAATTATATGTCCCCTCTTGCTCGATAGGGTTTTGTGTAGCGAGTACAACGAATGGTGATTTCAACTTATAGGTTTTATCTCCAATGGTTACCTGTTTTTCCGCCATCGCTTCTAATAGCGCTGCCTGTACTTTTGCAGGAGAACGATTAATCTCATCAGCAAGAATAAGCTGTGTAAAAATGGGACCAAATTTTGTTGAAAATTCTTCTTTTTGTTGATTATAGATCATTGTTCCAATTAAATCTGATGGTAAAAGATCTGGCGTAAATTGAACCCTATTAAACTCGAGATCACAAAGTTTACTCATAATAGAAACACTTAGTGTTTTTCCAAGACCAGGCAAACCTTCAATTAACAAATGTCCCTCACAAACAAGGGCTGCCATTATTGCTTCTAACATATCATCTTGACCAAAAACTAGTGTTTTAGCCTCACCTAATACATCATTAATCTTAGTTCTTAATTCACTCATTTTTTCTCCACTTTAAATATAAAATATTTCAAATAACTATTCTTACTTTTATAGCTTTCTATAGGATGATCAAAACCCTGAATACCAAGCTCTAGTAATCTTAGTTTTAAATTTTCCTTATAAGAAGCATCAATGATATTTTTATTAAATTCCTCATGAGATATATATTGTGTACACGAACATGCAACAAAAAAACCTCCATCATTGACTTTACTCAATGCTAAGCGGTGTAATTTAGAGTAGCCTTCATAGGCCTTTTTAGCCTCTTTCTTACTCTTACAAAAAGCAGGTGGATCACAACATACAATATCAAAAGTCTCTGAAGAGCTTTTTAAATAATTAAATACATCATCTCTAATAAAGTTAATTTGATCAAAAAAGCCGTTCTCTTTGGCTTGATAAGAAATATCGCAAGAGAAATCTCCCTGATCAACAAAAGAAACATTTTTTACACCGGCCTTTAATAACGTCATTCCCCAAGCACCAACATATGAGAAAAGATCTATTCCCGAATCTAATTGTTGAGAATAATTATTTAAAAAACACGATAATTTTTTTCTATTTTCTCTATGATCATAATAAAAACCAATTTTTTGCATGACATCTTTTGAAACTCTATACTTCAAACCATTTTCATTAAGAAATATATCTTCGCTAATTTGTTCTTTTTCGTGCTTTGGTAAAAACTCAGCTTCCCTATATTTTTCATTATCTAAAAAATAAATTTTTTTATCTTCAAATTCTAATTCAAGAATTTCTTTAATTTCTTTTCTGTAAATTTCAATTCCCGCTAAGTTAATTTGCACAAGAATAATATTTTCGAAAGAGTCTACAATAAGACCTGGCAGGCTATCTGAGCCTCCATATACCATTCTTGCACAACTCTTGTACTGCTCTCCAAAGCTTCTTCTATAATTAATTGCACTCCTTAAAAGTTTACCAAAATCAAAAAAACTATTATCACAAATTTTTTCTACAATATGTGCACAAGGTGAACTATTCATAACTAGTGGATTAATAAAGCCTAAATAAGACAAATTCTTTTTTTTATCTACAAAACTAACCCATTTTCCGGGTGTACAAGACTTTATTGAAGAATCAAGATCTGCAAAATATAATTGAAACTCACCCTTTAATGCTTTTATAGCACCAGATTTGCTTAACTCAATTTGCAGTAAGTCCTTTTTCTTCATAGATCCAAGATTATACTACAAAGTACTAATATTATTAAGTTTTAAAAGCTTGAGTTAAATAGTAGGCTTATATTTAAAATGTGCCAGAATATCCTTAAAAAAGTTTATTAAACTAAGATTACTTTTAATAAACATAGAACTAAAACCAGCTCTTAGCCTTGTAACGTTACTCTCATCTTTTTTAACAGAGTATTCTAGTAAAGATAAAAGATAGTTTTCATCATTACTATGTAAACGCTGCAAGGTTTCAACAAATGGAATATAATTTATTGTTGAATCAGACATAACTTTAAAGAAAACATTTAATCTATATAAATTTTTAATACTTTTTCCCTTAAACTTCATATCAAATTTGAATAGTATTTTTAGATAGCTCATCAATCTTTTAAAGTCATTATAACGATATTTTTTTAAACCTAATTCAACATTATCTAGACTTGGTATTTCTACACTGTAATTTTTTTCTTCTAATTTTCCAATATCAACATTCCCAATGTCTATATCCTCAAAAAGCTTCCATGGTATAACATGATTGCCCATAAGTTCACTAGAAACACCTTTCATCGTAAAAAGAACTTTATTTAATAAACCTTTACGAGATAAAAATCCCAACAAAGTTCCAAAGTGCTTCTTACTTTTTCCCCTTGACCCTTTTGTAAACAAACTTATATCTTTAGCTTCTTTACTAGATATCTCATATAAACCTTCCGCTATTATTTTCAATATGTCCCCATAAGACTTCTTAGAGCCTGGCATTTTTTGTAAAAACAAATCTAGAACACCTAGGTTTTCATTAACTATTAACAGCCTTCTTTTACCATCAGCAGGAAGGTATCCCAGCTTTATAAGAGCCTTATTTGTACTTAAGGCTAACTTAAACTGCCTTTTTAGCTTAGTAATCGCCTTTTGATATGATTTTGCTTTAGCTAATTGATTAATAAAAAATGCGACATAATGATAGTTTTTAAACTCTAGTTCATTTAATATAAACGTTAACTTCTTAATTATTCTTTTTTGCCCCAAAAAATTTAGTATATGCCCTAACTGTGAAATGCTTAGTTTATTTTTTTCAAAACATTTTAGCAAACTTTGAAATTTTCTTGTATTTAAGTTTAAGTTTCTTAAATACTCAACATCAGCTTTTTCAATACTAAACTTCAGCTCTGACTTTTTTTCAGAAACACTTTCAAAAAAGCCAAATAAAAGTTTCAGATCATTATTCACATTCGAACTTGGACTTGAAGACAATAAATCAAACAACTCGACAAGGTTTTTTTTATTATTTAAAAGAGCATTTTCTAAAAAACTTTCAATGTATTTAATATTATTATCTTCTAATAAATATTTTTTTACTTTGTTAACAGTATCTTTTGAAAAATCATTATCTGATTTTATATATTTTGTAGTTACATGAATCATCTGATGCATAAAATGCATTGTTCTAGGGTTTAATAATCCATCTTGACCAGCAAACTCAAAACCATGCTCATCAAAAAATCCGGCATTAATATTCTGTGACCATTCATATATTTTTAACGCAAAGTTTTTCTTCTCTTCCTCTATATCTCTACAGACTTCAGGATAATTCGAAATTATATCGCCAAGAGAATCATGACCATTCAAATGAATCATTATCTGTCTAACACATTCTTTATATGTATATGATGATACTGAAGATTTCTCAATATTCTCTAATAAAAAATTATTCAAGCTCTTAGCTGTGCTAACTGTTTCATTTTTTTGTATTAAACCTAGAACATACAATAAATGACTATTATCGAACATTTTCTTTAACTCATTAACCAGATTATTATCTGTAAGTACTTCAACAAAAACACCTAACAAGTTAATATAGTCTTCTTTGTCTAAATTAATATCACTAGCATTATCGACTAATGAAAACAAAAACCTAAAAGACGATAAATACTCTTTTTCCGTAGAGATTATATTATAAATCAGATCAACAAGCGCATCTAAGTTATCACTTTGATATTTCGAATCTAAAAAATCTAGAAAAGACTCGTTTTTTGACAGTGTATTCAACAAACTTGCCAAACGAGCATAATCCTTTGAGGATATAGACTTTAAAAATAAATAAATATCATCATAGACCTTATCATTTTCAATAAGCTGAACTAACTCTACAAAGGTTTTAAAAACATTCGATTTAAAGAAGTTAATAATAGACAAATCAAATTTTTCATCTTCAGACATAGAGATTCTGGCAAATTGCCTCAACAAGCTAAAACCACCATCAATATCAAGAAAACTAATAACCTGCCTTAAAAGTTCTGTCGTCTTAGGTATAAAAATATCACTTGGACAGATTTGCCTATACAAATTAAATCTAGTGATAAGCTCAACAATATCTAGATAAAAGTCATCTGATGCTTTGCTAACTAAATTTGATAATTGCCATTGGTACTCAACACTATGATCAACAATATAAGTTTTTGAGTAGTCATAGCAATTATACTTTGGAGTTAATATCGACTCTTCATAATAGCCAACATGCTTGATAAATGTTGGATTAAGTAAGTTAAACTCAACTATTTTTTTCAAAGAAGATACCTCTATTCGATTTAAGGTATCATTAATCCACCCCTTTTCCGAAATAAATAATGATGACTTTTTTGATATCATCTTATTTGAAAAAAGACTTTTAATCGTCTCCCCAATAAGCCTTTTTAATAAGTCCGGATTTAAAGAGCTAATCATATTAATCCTATACTCATCTTGTTCTTCACTAAATCCGGACAAAAATGTAATTGCCTCAAAAACAATTTGTGAAATATCTTTATATTCACTTTTTGATCTATTTTGAAAAATAGCAATTTGTTTTTTTATCAGATCTGGATTATCTAAAATGATTGAAATGATATGACTTAAATGTTTTGTCGATTCTTTATCAAGTTTATTGATTGTTATATCTAAAAAGTTATTCAATGTTGGATACATACTAGAAAATAACTTTTCAAAAGATGAATAAGACTTATCATCTAAATTTTTAATATATTTATGAATACCTGAAAAAGCCTTATCGTAGCCAATACAATCAAAAAAGTTTAAAACATTATCTCTTTTATAAGAATCACTACCAAAAGAAACACCCTTGCAGGATTTAACACTCTTTCTAATAAAATATTTACCAGAAAGGTTCCTTCCTTTATAAACAGCCTCTTTTGAGCACGATAGCAATGCAATAAAAAATATTAAAACATAATGTATTTTCACAAAGCTAATATAACACCGAAGGGTGCGCTGCAATAATTCAATTGAAATTTTTATATTGATCTATATCTAAAAACTTTTTCTTTTTTATAAGTAACCGAACCTGGTGTACCTTTAAGTGATTTCAGGTACTTAACTTTAGTATATATTATATCAACCTCAGAGGTGTTAAGTGAATCTGCCATAACCTTTCCAATAAAATCGAATACTTGCTCATTAATTATCGTTGGTTTCTTCATAATAATATGAGCCGAAGTATCACCTTTAGCATGAAACCACCAATCTTCTTTTGAAGAAAACTTACTCCTTAACTGATCATTTCCTCTAGCACTAAGACCTATACCATAATGAAAATCTCCATCATGAACTATTTTAAACTCGTCTACAACTTCTTTGATAACTGAGATGATCCCATGAGATTTCCATACAGGCTCTACAATATTAAGATCAGACTCTAGTTTAATTTTTCCACTTGATGTATTTTCTAAAAGAAGGTTTGTATCTTCTAATCTTTTATCTAATAAACTCTTTGCCCCTTTAAGAGACTTCGTTCTCTTATAGAATTCATCTCGCCTTTTATAAAAATCTATCTCTTTAAATTTAAAAACGATATCATGAAGGATGAACTTTTTAGGTAAGATTTCAAAGTCAAGTTCATTTACCTTCTCAAGGCACTTTTCAACATTATCAATCTTCTCTAAATCAAACTTTATATTTTTAATCTTTCTTTTAAGAAACTTCATTTTTTTTGAAGATGTCTTTTTTAGATGAACTTGTTTTTCTTCAAAGCTAAAGCCGAAATCTTCAGGAATCTTGCTCTCAATTTCAGTATTAGAAATTTGAACTCTTCCAACCTCGTCAAAGATCTCAAAGTCCTCTCCTGAAAAATCAACTTTTCCCTTCCATGAAGTGAAATATTCAAAAGTATTATTTTTTACATTCCATTTTTTTGATGCAAAATATAATGCTCTTGCTTTGTAAAAAAATAAAACCTTACACTCTTTTGCATAAGATTGATATTTTAGTGAAAAGCATCTATCTTTTTTATCCAGTTCAAAACCAAGATAGGATTTTCCAGCTACATACTTTCTTAAATATTCTAGTAAACGATCTCTTTTTCTAAACTCACTCGGTATATTCTCATCTTTTAGAAATAAATCTTCAGCGCCCTTACCTCTGCCAACATATATATACTTGGTTTGACCTGGTAATCTTATTTGAAATGCAATATAATATGCAGAACTAAATATCTTTTGTATTTGAGGAGTTCCGACAATATCAGATTCGATATTTTGAATATGATTAAATAGATTTTTATAAGTACTTATCATGGATAAAACACCAATTTGCGACCTTGATTCTTTAGAACTCCTTGAATGGAATCACATAACTTTGAGCTTAAAACAATTTGCTCATTTTATCAATACACCAGAAAAAAGAGTCTTAAAACCTCTTAACTCCCTTGAGAAAATTAATTATAGCTTTAAGAGACAACAAGAAATTGTTTCAATCTATACTGAAGAGTTTTTCTATGAACTTTTAGCTCATATAAGAAAGCTTGATGAAGATGAAATATTCTACAAACTAATTGGCCTGCTAAAAAAAGACATCGTACTTGATTTAAAACAAGTTAATGAAATAGTACTGTTAACTGAAGTTTATTATAAAGATATCTTCTCAAAAACAGGATTTGAATTTGAAGATGAAAATAGCTTCAAACAAAGAATTCAAAAATTTTCAAGTTTTCTAACAAAAGAATTTCGATCCTTTTATAATGAAGATAACTCTTATGATTATCTTAAGCACCCCAAACTTAGAAACCTATACAAGGAACAACTTGAACTTGAGTCTCAAATTAGAAAAAGTCTACAAGTTACTCTTACAGAGAACTCAAATAGTATTCAGTATTCAAATATTGATATTATAAATGATCGCTACGTCATACCGATAAAAAGCGATCACTATACAAAAAAACATGGCCATATTATTTCTAGATCAGAATCTGGCCAGACCCTATTTGTAGAGCCTATAAATATAAAGAATTCAAACTATAGAAGATTAGAAATTGTTATAGAACTAGCTCAAGCAATAGAAAAACTTCAAAGAGAGTATAGCAAGAAAATTCGAGAATATACTCATGAGCTTAATGTCTTGTCACATTTTGTATTTTTCATTGATGAATATAAAACTCGAGCTGATTTTTGCTCTCATTACAAACTTAGTATACCTACTTTACGAGAGGATACTTCTGAGTTTTTCTTTGATAATTTTTTTCATCCTCTAATTGAAAAGCCTGTTAAAAATTCTTTAAACCTAGAAGGTTACAATGGCCTTCTTATTTCTGGTCCAAATGCAGGTGGAAAAACAGCCATATTAAAAACAGTCGCCTTAAGTGCTATTTTTAATCATTATGCCCTTGGAACTCCTGCTCGTTTTGCGAAAATGGGTTTTTACAAAAAAATATACTACTTTGGAAGTGACGGACAAAACCTAGATGAAGGTTTAAGCTCCTTTGCTGCTGAAGTAACAAAATATTCCAATATGGTTAAAAATATTGAAGAAAACTCATTAGTCATTATTGATGAAATTTTCAATACAACATCTTCAGAGGAGGCATCAGCTCTTGCTATTGCTATTTTTGAGCAACTATTACTTAAGCAAAACATTACCATTTTAGCATCGACACATCATCAAATGCTAAAAAGTTTTATTCACCAAAAAAATAATTTTTTAAGTGCTCATGTAGGCTTTGATAATGATAGACCTACCTATATACTTCATACAGGTACTCCTGGTTCTAGCTATGCGATTTCTACATTTGAGAGATATACAAAGGATGTTCCTCAAGTTGAAACGATTACTAAAAGAGCAAAAGAGTTAATGGATAAAAAACATGTTCATTATGAAGCAATTCTAGAGAAAATTAATAAAAAAGAACACGAATTATCAATAGAGCTAAAAGAACAAAGAATGACAACTGCAAGACTTAAAAACCAAGAAAGCTCTATGCAAGGTGTATTAAAACTTAAAATGGATAATGAACTTAAAAGCTATACTCAAAAACTTAATTCACAAATTGAAAAGCTATACTCATTAAAGAAAAAAATTAAAAACAAAGAAGATATAAGTTTAAAAGATATTGATCATTTAAAAAGAGAATCAAATACTTTAATAGAGAATAAACAAACTAAAGAAGAAAACTCATACAAAGACTTAAAAAAACCTAAAAGTATTATCATAGGATCTCAATACTTCTCTACATTTTTAAAATCAAGCATACATGTATTAAGTATCGATGAAAGAAAAAAAGTTGTTATTGGTAAAAAAGGTGCTATTCAAATAAAGTGCCCTATAGATAGCTTAAGAATAACAAACAATTCTTCTAAGAATGAGAATCAAGGATACCAAGTTAATTTTAACTCAAATACTAAACTTGAATATGATTGCAGAGGAATGAGATTAGAAGAATTTAGAGACTTAGTTGAAAGAACAAGTAGTTCAATAATTTCTGGAGAAGTTCCTTTTATAAACTATATTCATGGACATGGAACCGGCGTTCTAAAAAACTGGTTAAGAAAGTTCATAAAAAGAACTTCTGATCTAAAAATTCAATCTAATGAAACCGGTAACGATGGTCAAACTACAATTGAGCTTAAATCTTAATCAATTAATGTTCCTATTTTCCAAAGTCTTAGCTTCCAATTATCGCCAGGAGGAGAACTTGGTAGAGGCACATTTAAAGAAAACCATACTAAGATAGCTTTGCCTTTAACGTTATTAAAAGGTACAAATCCCCAAAACCTAGAGTCTGCAGAGTTATCTCTGTTATCTCCCATCACAAAAAACTTATTTTCGGGAACTGTGATTGGCCCAAAGTTAGCAGCATAATCGTTTCCAACTTCATGCTGAGTTATATGGGATGCTTCACCAGTTTGAGTTTTTAAGAAGTCAAATTTTCTGTTCTTATACATATCAACCATTGAATCTAAATAAGGTTTTCCATCAACTTTACTTACTTCAACTTTTTTATTGTTAATGTATAGAACCTTATCAACCATCATTAATGTATCACCTGGTACACCAACAACTCTTTTGATATAGTTTAAGCTTTCATCATTTGGATACTTAAAAACAATAACATCTCCTCTTTGTGGAGCTGTTGGGTTTGTTATATATATAGGGTCAGAAAACCAATCCGAAAAAGGAACTTTGAATCCGTATGAAAACTTATTTACTAGAATGAAGTCACCAATTGATAAAGTTGGAATCATTGAGCCTGTTGGGATTTTAAATGGTTCAAATAACATCGATCTAAAAGCTAAGACAGCCGTTATTATTAAGAATATAGACTTTCCTTCTTTAAACCAGTTCTTCTTAGGCTTTTTATCTAAACTAATATCATCACTCATATTCTTTTCCTTTTAAAATAGTACTTCATAATCTCGTTAGCAACCTTTGGAGCTCTTACATACCACTTCTTCTCATTTACTATCATTACAGCAACTGAAATCCCTTTATCATTGCTATTTTTTGGTTTTGCATAGGAAACAAACCAATCTCTTTTTCCGTAAGGAATACCACCAGAAATACTTCCCGTTTTACCACCAATTTCAATGTTTTTTAAGGTTCTATTTTTCCACGGTACAAAAACAGACTTTGCTGTACCTCTTTTAACTGTTTGAATAAATAATTTTCTTAACTCTTTTGCTGTCTGTTTTTTAACAACACTAATACTCTTATCTTTCTCTAAAGAATAAGATCTTTTTAATGTTTTATTATAAATGCTTTTTACTAGTTTTGGTCTTTTTAACTTTCCATCATTTGCAACAACTGACGCTATAGCCGCACCATGAATTGCAGATAAAGATGTTTCTCTATTAAAACCTGATGCTAACTCTGCAATTGAAAACTTATCCTTAAAGTCTGATTTAACTAATGATTTTGGTGTATCAACAAACGCACATATGTTGGTATTAAAACCAAATTTCTTGGCTGTATTTTGTAGCTTTGTAAAATTAGAATCTTTTATTGCTGCCTTTGCAAAAACAACATTATTTGAATAACCAAAAGCATCTTTTAATGTAATCTTTCGAGACCAACGGTTCTTTTTATTTTTTAGCTGCGACTTATATAAAGTTACTCCTTTACCAGAATATACATATTTAGTTTTCGCATCGACATCTGTATTTTCAATTAAATCTGCAGCAGTAACGATCTTAAATATACTTGCAGCAGGATGAGTTGCAGACATGGCCAAAGATGGAATATATCTCTTAGTCTTTCTTTGATAGCCATTTATTGATATTACCTCTCCTGAGTTATTATCAATAACAGCAACAGCACAATGATCCGAACGATACTTACGAAGAATTTTATTTATTTTTTTATTTAGTTTTTTATCAATAGAATATTCAATAGCAAACTTATTTTTATCAATTACAACTTCACTTGGAAGCTTATTATCTTTAAATATATTTTTTGATATTTTTTTTGAAACTTTAGTTTTATTAATAGGAGAAAAACTTAGATCTTTACTAAAGTTAAAACCAGCCAAGGCATATGTTGTAATAAAAAGACTAAAAAAATACATCATTCTTTAAATCCTTTTCCAATTGCAAAAAACTCTTTACTTACACTTCTTGTCGACTTTGGCTTTAAAAAATGAAACTCTTTAAATCTCTTTTTTTGTTCTCTTAAGAATTGCTGAGCATCATTGCTATCAAAAACTTTAATGGTAAAGTTACCATTTTTTCTTAAAAAGTTTGGTAAATGATAAAAAACCATTTCAACCAACTGTAAACTTCTTGCTTGGTCTACAGATTTAATCCCAGTAGTACTCGGTGCCATATCAGAAATAACAGCATCAAATTTATCATCAACACCAAGATCACTTAAATCTTGAACATCATTAATATCTTTTTGATACACTCGTACATTTGGAATAACTTCTAGTTTCTTATTAACTTCCTGTATATCGATCCCAACAATTAGGCCTTCTTGTCCAATAACTTTAGCAGTATACTGTGTCCAGCTTCCAGGATAATACCCTAGATCTAATACATTCATTCCCTTATTAAGAATTTTGTATTTCTTATTAATTTCCTCAAGTTTATAAGCACTTCTAGCGAAGTAATTATCTTTTTTTGCTTTTTCAAAATAATGATCTCTGACTTTAAAGCCCATTTTAACTCACTAATCTATTTTCTTTTAACTCCTTTATATTAATACCATACTTTTTTATCTTTGAAATTAAAGTTACCTTACTAATATTAGTTTTTTTTGCAGTGAGATTTATCCCATAATCGTACTTTTGCAACTTTTTCATTAAAAATTCTTTTTCAAATACACCTAAATGCTCGTAATAGTCATCATAGTCTATCAATGATTTATCTTTGGCCTCTAAGATAGCTTTTACATCACATATCCTTATATGCTTATTAAATAATACAAGATACTCTAATATATTTTTTAACTCTCTTATATTTCCACCCAGCTCTAAATTATAAATGAATTCTAATGCTTCTTTTTCGAAGAAAAAGTCAGAAGAACTTTTATTCTTTAAGTCACAAATTATTCTATTAATTATTTGTTTTTTATTTTTATTAGAACTAAATGTTGGAACTTTATAATTAAAAAAAGAAATTCTACTATGAAGATCATCTCTAAATTGATTTTCTTTTACCATCTGCTCTAAGTTTTTATTTGTTGCTAAGATAATTGATCCTTCAAACTTAATAGGTCTTGAACTACCAACTCTGTAATATATCTTTTCTTCAAGCAACATTAATACTTTTGACTGAAGCTCTAAACTTAAATCGCCAATTTCGTCTAAAAATAGTGTTCCTTTATTTACTCGTCCTAAATAACCTTCATTATCATTAATAGCTCCAGTAAAACTTCCCTTAACATGACCAAACAATTCACTTTCAAAGGTTTCTTTATTTAAGGCACAAATATTTACATGAACAAAAGGATGATCTTTTCGACTAGATTCTTCATGAACAATTTTTGCAAGATAACTTTTTCCAGCACCAGGCTTTCCTAAAAGTAAAAGAGATGAGTTTATTTGATTTAATTGATGTCTTTTAAGCATATACACTCCTTAATTTGGTAGAAGTGTTTTTAAACTTAGTGGTTTAATATTTGTACTTTTTAAACCTTAAATTTATATTTATTTCATTTTTGAATTATTCCCATCTCATTGCTGGCTCAAAAAACATCTTATCAAGCTTTGTGAGCTCTATACCGTTTTGTAATAGTTTTTTGCCTCTAAGATAAGAAATATGTGAACCGGCCATAATATCCCAGATATTTTTTGCTCTTCTAGTCTCAACAAACAAACAATGACCTGCTGCTAATAGACCTAGCTTATAAGCAATACTACCTATGGGAACAATATTAACATCCTTTTTAAACAAGCCCATCTCAAACTCAGTATTAGACACAAGGCCTTTATCTAAGTACTGATGTGAAGACTCCTTAACTATCTTTATACTTGAGATCTCAAAATTATTAAACGGATTATATATCCAAGAAAAGTTTCTAATATCGTCTAGATTTGGAGAATAGTAAATTCCAAATGAAATGGAACATTCATCTTTTAATTGCGAAAATTCTTTTGTTCCATCTATTGGATCTATGATGATCATTGGGTATTTAAAACTTTCTTGATCTTCTTCAGAGTAAAAGTTTAAAAATGGATACTTACCCAAGAACTCTTCTTTAAATATTTTTGAAATGTATACGTCAACATCTGTAACGATAGTCTTATCTAACTTATAAGTGATGTTGATATCTTTACTACTTTTAATTAAGTTTAACTTTTCTTGTACAAGAATTTTAAGTTTTTCTAAGGAATCAGCTATATCTTTAGGTAAAATCTCTTTATTCACTAGTTCTATCCACATTATTTATATAGTTATCAACATTTTTTATTAACTTAACAAATGCAAGAGAAAAATAGTCAAAAAATTGAAAAAACCATAAAAAACAAATAGTTACAGGTTTTAAATTCTTACAGAAACTAACCACACTAAACGACGCATAGAAAAAAAATAACTATGACGCAAAGTTATCCCCACAAAAAGCTAATCTAAAGCTAAAAACTCCATCCAGCCGTCTTCAGCAACACCTACAGCAAAAATACCATCATCCTTTCCATCATCAGATACAACATCAGTAAGCAACTTAATATTGCCTTCCTGATCAACATAGACAAATGGGTTTTGATTGTGATGATAAGATTGGTAAGCTGACTTAAAACTAGAGAAGATTGATGAAGATACTTTAAACTTTAACAAGATGACCTCCCTGCCATTATGCTTTAGAATATCTTTTTTAATTGTATCTTTATTAATAGGGCAGAACAAGAAGTTTATACTTTTTTTCTTTAATTTCAAGTGCTTACATCTGATCGATATACTTTGTTATTGATTCTTTGAAAAACATTTTAGCTGCTAACTTTACTCTTTCTTCAAAATGAGAATCTAATAAGCAAACCAATATATAAATTACAAAAATGATATTTCTTTTCGAGCGTTGCCTCGAAATAGACTGAAAAATCCACTCTAGAGGTATAAGACATAAAAATGCTATAAACCAAATACTATTAAAACCAAAATATAAACTTGGTTCTACTATAAGCCCAACTAGAAGGTTAATAAAAAATAATGAGAGTATATTCTTATAACTTCTCAAATCAAAGTTAATTGAGCTTAACTTTTTATTAAGTGGTTTAAAAAATAAAGCACAGCTCATTAATACACCAACAGTAAATAAACTAAAGAAAGCTTTTCTTTCAATATATTGCTCAAATGTTTTTAAAAGACCTTCTATTCTAATATCAAATAAAATTACGGAATAAGAGTTGTGAACAATATACAAAAGTACAGACAAAATAATTCCAAACGAGTTGTATTTCACCCATTGCTTTTTATACCAATTTGTTTTGTCTTTTAGTAAATAAAAATAAGAAAAAATAAGAGTTAATGGCATTAGCCATATATAATTATAATTTATCATAACCCCATAAGCTAGAACTAAACCGGTAAAAAGCCCTGTTCTATAAGTAGAACTTTTTATAGACCAAATTGTACTCCAAATCCAGATAACAACATAGCTACTATTTATAGCATAGAGAATATTTTCATTTAATAATAATGAAAAAGTCCAAGTTGATACAATAGCAAAAACTCCCATTATAGAAAGTCGACGAGAAAAAAAGTATCTTAATAAAGCATAAAAAGCTGTAAGGAAAAAACCTACTCCCCATATATAAAAATGAAAGTTCCACGCTAGATTAAAAAGTTTTGGATAAGATGCAAATGGAACATAATTAACACTTAAAAAGTTCCATAAATAAAAATGAATTTTTTCTTCCGAATCTAGGTATAACTTTAGCCCCTCACTATTTTCAAAAAGAGGAATTTCAGGAATAGAAAAAAGAACCATTGCAGTACTTAAAAGTAAAACTGTTCTTTCAAAAGAATCCAAAAACCTATATTCACCAAATTGACCACTTATAGACTCTTCAATTATTTTTCCTCTTGTTGGCCATGAATAAAACAAAGCTACGACAAAAAAGAATCCCCAAAAAAGATACTCGTATATATTAGGAGTAAAAATAGAAAAGATATTAAATAAAAGTATTGTAAGTATATTTCCTAAAATTAGTCGGTATAACACTCTTTCGATGGAAGAATTTGCCTTATAATATATTTTAAGTCGATGATCTACTTCTTTACCTAACAAGTACCATTGGCCGCCCATAAAAAACATATAGACAATAACTATTATTGACTGATTCAAGATATTCCATTCACTTATCTTTTCAATATATATTGGTATGAATAAAAAAATAAGGTACGTAACTATTCGATTTATAAAGAATTTATACTTTTCTCTTATAATATCTGATCTTTTTACTAAAGTTTCCACCACAATACCCGACAAGTTTAGTAAGAGTTTTGCAATACTCTTAAATCCTATTATCCTAATCCATTAATGGCCCTCCCCAAGGGCCATTTTTTTTAATGTTAGTTCCTAATCTTAACCCAAATTGTTCCCTATTGCATCAAATTCTTCCTATGATATTCTATAATTAGAATGCCCCAGTAGTGCAAGATGCTCTACTTAGCTTGTCAGGAGGACAATTGGCAATTGCGTTTGGACCAATAAATTCAGGCTTACCTAAAAATATTGTCGAGCAGATTATTGCTGCTGAAAAGATCCCATTGCAACAAATGGAAACTAGAAAAGCAAAAATTGGAAATAAAAAAAAGCTCCTATCCGATTTAACTCAAAAAGTTGAAGCCATTAGAGGAAATATCTTTGCTAATAAATCTTCTCGAAGCTTTAGAGAACTTAAAATAAACGTTAGTGACACTGGAACAATAGGTGCTTCTGTCGATAAAAATTTAGCAAACCCTGGAAATTACCAAGTGGAAGTTGTTCAATTGGCACAAAAATCATCTGCAATATCAAATGGTGTTGAGGATAAAGATGAAACATATCTTGGTGTTGGGTATTTACAATATGAATTACCAAATGGAGAAACTAAAGAAGTTTATATTGATTCAGAAAACTCGTCTCTATCTGGTATTGCAAAATTAATTAATAAAGATTCTTCTAATGGAATGAATGCTACTGTTGTTAATTCAGGTGATGGCTCAGATACACCCTGGAAACTTCTTATTACTCTTTCTGAAACAGGTGATGATAAAAAAGCAAAGTTTCCAGATCTTTATCTCGTTGATGGTATGGAAGATATATGGTTTGAAGGACATAGAGATGCTCAAGATGCTAAAATTAAATTAGATGGATTTGAAATTGAACTTCCCAAAAATGAAACAACTGATCTTATTCCAGGTGTTTCTTTGGATTTTAAAAAGGCAAAGCCCGGTGAAGAAATAGCTATAGAAGTTGCTGAAGATAATGGAAAAATTGCTGGAAAAATTGATGACCTCGTAAAAAATGTTAATGAGGTTCTAAAGTTTATTAAAGAACAAAATACGCTAGATGAAACGGTCGATACATCACAAACACTTGGTGGGGATCTTACTCTACAAACATTAGAAAGTAGAATAAGAGGTGCAATATTTAAAAATATCAAAACAGACTTTGGAAATAAAAGGATCGGAGATCTTGGATTAACTTTTCAAAGAAGTGGTTTGTTAAAGCTTGATAGTGAAAAGTTTGAAAGCGCCCTAAAGAAAAACTATGAAGTCGTTGCTCAAATTATAGCAGGAAAATATACCAAAGAGGATGGAAAACTTAAAGGGTTTATGGATAACATGGAAGATGTTATCAATGCCGCTCTTAGTTCTAATGGCGGTATTCTCAAATCAAGAGATAGAGGTTTAAAAAGCCAAATTGATCAAATAGATAGAAGAATCGAAAGTAAACAAAGACAAATTGATCGAAAAGAAGAAATGCTAAAGCAAAAGTTTGCAAGACTTGAAGAAACAATAACAAGAATAAAAGGACAAGGAGCAGGGCTAGGAGGCGTTCCAGCTGGCCCTGCACTATAGTAAAAAGGAGTTATAAATGAGTTACGGATTAGGTGCCTACAAAAAAACATCTGTACAAACAGCGAGTAAAGAACAAATTCTTATCATGCTTTATCAAGCTGCTATTAAGAATTGTAAAAAAGCAATTGAAGCAATTGAAAACAATGATATAGCCAAAAAAGGTGAATATGTTGGTAAATTTCAAGATATCATCATTGAATTACATAATAGCCTAGACTATGAAGTTGGTGGAGAAGTAGCCAAAGAACTTTCTTCTTTATACGACTATATTTTACATGCAAGCACACAGGCAAATATTAAAATTGAAAAAGAGCCTCTAGAAGGATGTCTAGGAGTTTTAAATACACTATATCAAGGATGGACGGATGCAATCAAAAGTCTTAAAGCGCAACCAAATAAATAACAAAGAAAAAATATTTGAACTTTACTATCAAGTCATTGAAAAGATCGTAGAAAGTACGGCTATATGCAAGCAGTTTATTTATGAGGAAAAATTAACAGATCTACTTATTGAGCTTGAAAAAAGATCCCAACTAATAAATATTTTCAAATCGCTCCAACTGTCATTTGAAGACAAAAATATTTGTACAGATAATTTAAAAGATGAAATTTATAATTTTCTTAATAAGATCAAAAGGTTTGATAACGATATTCTAAATTATCTTAGTAAAGAAAAGTTAAATGCTAAAATTGAAATTGCAAAAATGCATAAGAATAAAGAAAGCTTTAAAGGTTATAATCTCAATAATACAAAGTAAAAGAAGGATATATGAATTTAAATGAGCTTACATATGAGTTAAAAAAAGCAAGAAATGGAGACCTTGTTCCTATTATATCGGGAGTCCATCTTCATTCAATATACAACCCTGTAATCGAAGCAAAGTCACAAATTAATCAATATCAAAATGCAATTATTGAAAACAACTCTTTCTTAATTTTAGGGCTAGGCTTTGCCTATCATATCGATGAAATAATTAAAATTGCTGGTGATAAAAAAATTAGTATCATTGTGATTGAACCAAACTCACAAGTTATTAATGACTTTAAAAGGCTCAAAGGATTGAGATCAGACATTAAAATTCTTAACCCAAAGAATACTTCAGAGCTTTTTGAAAATATTGAATTTGTTAAATTCTTAAAGACAAAACCTGCTATTATCAAACACGAAAATTCGTACTCTTTATATCATGACTTTTTCCAAGGCATTTTAAAATATCAAGCACCACAGCTAATCCAAGACTTTTCTCGTCTTGTACATAATATCGATGTTAAACAACATCTCAAGATGTACCAGAATCAAAGTTTTGACGATGTCATAGAAAAAATAACAACTCAAACAGGAGTTACTAACAACTTCGAATTTGCACTTTTAGCAATCGACTCTATCCGAAATAAGCAGGTTATTATATGAAAAAAATATTACTTACGGTATTAAGTGGTTCAAGCGATATTATTGGATGTGCAAATTTTATTAGCGCACTAAAACAAAACGAGCCTCACAGTCAAATACACCTTCTTTGTTATGAAAGAAATGAGAAATATTCTCATTTAATAAAAGATGTTAACAATATTTATCTTTTAAATGAACAAAGTATTAAGTCTGACTTAGAAAACCCTCTTTACAGTAACGCTTTTGCTCTTAATTCTTTTTTTGATGTCATTTCACAAATTAAAGATATCCAATGGGATCAAGTAATAAATTATTCAAATGATCTAACAAGTTCCTATATATGTTCCTACTTAAATGCTAATGAAAAAATTGGAACGACTATTAGTCAAAAAGGGAACCCTCTAACTAATAATTCATGGGCAAACTACCAAAACTTTCATCTTCCAAAGTCTAAAGAACATTTTATTGGAAAACATCAAATTAAGATGAATATTTGCAATCTAAAAAACACAAATGAAAAAAGTGGAATAAAAATAAACGAAAAACTCTCTTTAATTGCAGCTAAGAAATTTGCACCTTTAAAAACTAGTGGATTGAAAGTCATTGGAATAGACCTTTCTCATTCTTTCTCTGGTCAAAAATGGAATATCAACGTTTTAAAGTCAACTATAGAAGAGCTAGAATTATGTGAAAACACTAAAGTTGTACTTTTAACATCGGGAAAAACCACTGAAATTGATACAATTAATAAACTTAATTCATATTTTAGTAATAATCTATTAAGTATAAACTATACTCTTGATGCACTACCAAGTGTTTTAATTAATATTGATTTTTTAATATCTCAATCAAACGCAACTCTAATGATTGCAGATAATCTTGATTGTAAAGTGATTGAGGTTATCGAAAATAACACAAAAAGTAATATTATCAAAGAAGATAACTTTATAGTAGAGTCTCTTACCCCAGAGACTTTGCACAACGATATCTTTTTCATATTAAACCAAGAACTTGACTTAGAAATATCTATTAATAAATTAGAGTTTCTCAACAAATCTTTTCAAACAATCGAAGATGATTTTGGTATCACAAGAACACAAATTAATGGTCCAATAGATCTAAAAACAGAACTTGGTTATATAGTAACGAGATACTATCACAATTTAATTTGTGGAAAACAAAGTAACCCAGATTTGATCACTCATCTTAAAAAGAATTTATCTTACTCTCAGATAGAAGAATATCTTATGGAATCTAGAAAAGAAGTTTCTTCTTCTATAAGAATATTACTTAACGCTATACGTTCATTAAACGTTGCAAATAGTAGCGATACGAACTTGCAAAATTTCATTGGACATTTAGACAATTTAATCTTTATTGGCTCGACAAACTCTGTTACAGCTGCTTGTCACAATCTTTTTGAAGGTAGACTAGAAAATATACCAAGTGAGCAAGAAGAAGAAAATTTAAGCTTTATAGAAAATGAAATATTCAACCTAAAAAGTGATTTACAAAAACTAACGACGGTACTTGATCAGCTCTCTTCGCCTATTCTAAAATTAAATACAGGTGTTAAACATGAGTTATAAAACTGAAATTGAAAATAAACTAAAAGAAATAAATGAAAAACTATCTCTCAATAAAATGCTGGACTCTAAAGACATTCAACTACTTTTGCTGTCGGAGCTAATTCAAGAAGAAGGAAGAAGTGAATAAATTAAATATTTGTATTATTCAAACAACTAGAATTGGAGACATACTTCAAACTTACCAAGCTGCAAGACAGCTCAAGTTAGAAAACAAAAATATCTCTTTAACTCTAGTTGCACGTAGAAAAATGGCTTCAGGCTTACTTTTTTTATTAGAAAATGTTTTTGACGACATTATTCTTTTTGACACGCAAGACTTTGTTCCAAGAGTTAAAAACTTAACCGTCCATCAATCACTTGATATCATGTCGTCATTTTTTCAAGAAGTAAATCATAAAAAATTTAATCTCGCCGTAAACTTTTCTTTTAGTCGTTCATCAGCTCATATTCTTTCTCTAATTGATGCTAAAGTAAAAATGGGGCCTTATATCAATAGTCATGGTCAAATCGCAATTGATGATAAGTGGAGTCAATTCGTCTATTCAAATGTTCTAGATGTTGATTATAGTCCATTTAATCTCGTTGATATTTTCAAACATACACTAGGTGCCAAACTAGCACACGGCTTTAGATATCACGAAGAAGTTATAAAAGAAAATATCATTACTATACATCCTTTTGCTTCTCATCAAAAAAAGATGTGGAAAAGTGAAGATTGGGCTGAGACAATTATTCGATTATTACAAGATTTTCCCACTTATAAAGTCGCTGTGGTTGGAACATCTAGTGAGTTAACATCTTATAACAAAATGATGACATCTCGTCCTCTTATAAATAAATATAAAGACAGAATTATTAATTGCTTAGGTAAAAACAGTATACAAGATACTTTTGATTTACTTTTAAGATCTAAAATTTTTCTCGGCCATGACTCTATGGTTTCTCATCTAGCAGCAATAGCTGAATTAAATTCTATTATTGTTTCTTTAGGTCCAGTAAAACCAGATCAGACAACTGCATATAGTGACAAAGTAATTACTCTTGTTTCTAATAGAGTATGCGCTCCCTGTAATTCAAAGAGTAAATGCTCTGAGCTTCCATGTAAAAAAGACATTACACCAGCACTTATTTGTTCCCTAACAAATATATATCTTAAAGAACATACCATTAATTCAAAAAATATTTCTGAAAATGTTAATATGTTTCTATTAACCAATGTTAATATTTTAAAATCATCATTCGATCAATTTGGTATTTTCAATGAGAACTTATGTGGTACAAAGCTTAGCTCGCAAGCAACAATAAAAACCTTCTCTCGACTTGCTTGGGCTTATCATCTATCAAAAATAGAACTTAATATAAATCCGCCAAAGTTATCTCAAGAAGCAATTAATACTCTTTCTATTCTTACAGATGGTTATACATATCTCACAGAGCTCTATCTACATGGTATTAATACTTGCAATACAATTTTAGAACAAATTGATCATAAACGAAAAGATAAAACTCTAATAAAAGAAAACGTAAAAAAACTTGATGAAATTGATAAGTTAATTGATATTACTACAAGCAATTATAAACTATTAAAACCCTTTGCTGATTTCTTTTATGTCAATCGTCTAAACTCTAAAGGATCTAATATATTTGAAATAACTCAAAACAACCTTATTTCATTCTATGAAGCTCAAAATTTTATTGCTCTTATTGAAGATTTGACTAATTCGACTTTAGGGCCCAAAATAATAAGTGGTGCTAACAAGGATGTTTAACTTAGGGGGCAAGATGCCACAAATACAACTTAATCATATTGATAAAGATATCAATATTTCTAACTATAGAACTATTTCAGAGCTAATTCCCACAATTAAGGATCTTTACTTAAAAAAAGATGAATTTATTTCAAAAATTATTTTTGATCAAAAAGTGATCACTTTCAAAGAAAATAAAGATTTTTTAGAACAGAAAATTGATAATAATTCTAATATTAATATTATATACTCTAAGCGCAGTAGTATTGTTCAAGAAAGCTTAGACTTCATCCCGCAACATCTAGACAAAATTCTAAATAATATTAATAAATGTTGTCTATCTATAAATAAACAAAAGTTTCATAATGCAAAAATTATTCTTGCAAATATCATTGAAAATATTGATCTTACAATACAACTCATTGGACAGCTTCATAAAGCTCTAAGTATAAACAATGATATAAAGCAGGCCAATGGTTTTAGTATAAAAGAATTAGAAATACACTTACTATCAATTGTTAAGGGTATTAATATTGCCAATAAAAACCATGACAATATTATGCTTACTGACTTGCTAGAATATGAGCTTAAAGATAATCTAACACAATGGAAAATACAAGCAATTCCATTTATCAAAAATATAAACAGTCTTTAAGATTTGAAATAGACAACTCTATACACAAAGAAACTTTTTATAACTATTTAAAAGATTTTTGTAATGGAAAAAATACTATTCATATTCAAAAAACTAATAATGTAATTTCCTTAACATACTCAGAATCAACAATAAAAGTTCCCCAAAATATTAGCTTAAATAATATTTTAAGGTCTTCTCTTATGCTAATTAATAAAAGCAACAGACAGAAGAAGAAAAAAATACATTCATTTAAAAAACTCATAACAGATTACAAAGAGTGGTCTAATCAATATGTCCTCATAAGTGATATTTATAATGCCTTTAGTATAAGTGACTCTCTAGAAGATTTTTGTAAGCTTATATTAAAAATCAAACAATTCAAACAATTTACAAGTTTTCATTTAATCTCTCATGAAAAGGGAAAGTTAAGATCTCTACATCAAGAGTTTGGAAGACAAATTATCAGAGCTTCAGAAATTCCTATAAAAAATTATACTGATTTGTTTAACTCTGTAAAAAAATCAAAAAATCGCTCTTATGGTGAAAAAGAGATCAAGGGTGATGTATTTAATATACTAGGAACTTTTTTGGCACATGAATTTAGCTATAAGCACTATAGCTTTATAATCCTCTTGAGTCGAAATGACTTTCTACCTCAAGCGCCAGAAGAAAAAGACTCCTTTAAAATACTTATTCATTTTATACCATTATTCATACACTTCTATCTCAAACAAGATTACAAGAAAAACAATCAAGACTTCTTTAAAAATATAATTTCAAATTCAATTTTTCCTATAAGGAAGAAGGATTCTTACACAGAATATGAAGCAAATACAAAAGAAATTGAGATTGATAACAAAATATTTGAAGTTAATTTAAGTCCTCAAAAACTTATTAATCAAACAGAACTTCACCATAAAGAAAGAGTAAGTTTACTTGGCGACCTGCTCAATACATTAAAACATGAACTTAGTAACCCTCTTTTTGGATTGCAATTATCTAGCGAACTTCTTTTATTAGAAAACCTTGAAGAAGATCAAATAACATTTTTAAGAGAAATCAATATTAATACTAAAAGATGTCAAAAGATTATTAATAATTTCCAAGCTCTATTTAATGACAAAACAACTTTTGAAGAATGTAACTTATTAAGCATACTAGAAGAAGTCTTTACCCTAACAAAAAGTGAATCAAAAAGAATAAAAAAAATATATACTTTTAATCTTAGTAAATACGATAAAGACAATCTTAAAATTAGTACTAATCAAACGTGGTTGGCTCAGATTTTCTTCAATCTTATTCTTAATACGACTCAAGCTTGTGAGTCAATAAAAAGTCCAACATTAAACATAACCTTTTGTGATGATAAAAGTAAAATCACTATTGACTTCATTGACAATGGCCCAGGTATAGATCAAAATCAAATGCAAAATATTTTCGATAGTTTTTTTACAACTAAAAATAGTGGGACTGGCTTAGGCTTGTCTATATCAAAAAGTCTTGCAAAAAAGCTCGGAGGTAATTTGTTTGTTTTACCTCACAAAAATGGAGCTCACTTTAGATTAGAGCTAAAAACATGAATGTTTTAATTATAGAAGATGAAATTTTAATACAACAATCTCTAAAAAAACTTTTAGAAAAATTTGATATTAATGTGGATACTGCAACTCAAGGAAAGGAAGCAATTAATTTACTTAAAACTAACAAGTATGAAAGAGTTGTTTGCGATCTGATGTTAAAAGATATCACTGGCTTTGATATCATAGAAGAAATGAAATCTATATTTACAAATAATCAAATTAGCAACATTTTTATAATTATAACTGCATATTCTTCTGAACAAGTTATTGAAAAAGCTAAAAAATATAACTGTCTCATACTAAATAAGCCATTCGAAGATATAAGATCAGCAATAAATACAATTATAGAAGGTAAAAAAGATGAATAGTACTTTCAATAATATAGGAATTATTCTCAAGCCAACGACATTTGATGATCTTGGTAATATTGTTACAAATTTGGTTCGTTGGCTTTCAAAAAGAGATAAAAATATTTTTTTATTATCCTCCGAGCAAAAAAGACTTCTTTCTATTACAACAAATAAAACACTTGATAAAGTTCACTTTTTAGAAAAAGATCAATTTTTTTCAAGTATTGATCTTGCTATTTCTATGGGGGGTGATGGTACACTACTAGGCTTAACCCGTGACATACCTTCTTCAATACCTGTTTTTGGTATCAATATGGGTCGACTAGGTTTTATTACGGAATTTCAAAAAACAGAATTTTATGAAGAACTGAATGCAGTATTTGCAGGTCACTTTGTTTTTGAAAGCCATCAACTTTATACCTTAAAAATTAATGGTCAAACATATTCATTTTTAAACGATGTTGTTTTTAATAAAAATAATATTGCTAGAATGCTAAATCTATCGATAGAAAGTTCGCAAGAACATATTTATAATTTATCTGGTGATGGACTAATCATAAGTTCTCCAACAGGATCAACTGCATATTCTCTAGCCGCTGGAGGACCTCTTGTTCATCCAGGACTAAATGCTTTTATTGTAACTCCTGTTTGTCCTCATTCACTTACACACAGACCTCTTGTCCTACCCGACTATTTAGAACTCAAAGTTAGTATTCTAGATAATACAGAAGATGCAATCGCAACTATTGATGGCCAAGTGGCAATAAAGATTTCTAAAAGTTCAGATATAACAGTCTTTAAAGATTCAAATAAAACAATCCGTTTTATCAAAAATAAAGAAAGAGAATATTTTAATATCTTAAAAGAAAAGCTAGTTCACGGCAGAAATTAAATAATTTCTTTTAGCTCTAGCACACCATTATCATAGAATGAATATAATCCATGCTCAATGGGAAAACCATTATTTATAACATTATCAGTTAAAACTTTAATATGTGTATGACCTAAAATATAATAATCATACCCTTTTATATTCTGAAATTCGCAAAGAAGCCTTAAATATTTCTTTTTTGCTTTTTCATAATTAAATTTTTTCTTACCTCTTTTACGAGAGTTCTTTGAAGCTCTATCCCCGACCCATTTTATAAAATGGTATGGAAGAAAAGTATTTACAAAAAAAGAAAAGCATTTCAAAGAATATATTTTTTTCCATCTTAGATAAGCAAGATCCGTATAATCGACTTCATCTCCATGAGAAACATAAATTTTTCTTTCTCCATCTCTTAAAACAATATATCCTTTTACAGGAATGAAGTTTTTCGAATTAAAAAAACTTCTAAGCATCTTACTTATATGAAAATCATGATTACCTTCAATGTATATTATTTTTTTCCCTTCAAATAATATATTTTTTAACATATCAAATATAACCGAGTATTCTTGAAGATACTGTTTTTTATCACCAACCATTAAATCGAAAATATCACCAGCTAATACAATATAATCTGAACCTATGACCGTTTGAGAGCTTAAAAATCGACATAGTATTCTATAGCCAATATCATCTTTAAGCTTAATGTGTATGTCTGATATAGAGCTTATCTGCATAATGCAATTATAACAAACTTTTTATGAAACATCTTTATTTAATGAAATTTTCTCTAGAATATAACTATCAATAATATCTTTGTCTTCTTCCAACAAAGATAAAAACTTCAAAGAAACTTTATAGCTTTTATACATAAAATCATTTCTTTCATCTGGGTTAATCTCATAAACATTTACGACTTGTGCCATCACATTTATTCGTTTATCAGCAATTTCAACTTCTAAGTTTCCAATAATATCATCACCACTAAACATCTTTTTTTCTGTCCTAGATACTATAAATGAAATTCCTCCAGTACTAATATCAAAGCTTGGCTTTTCAAACCTTTGAAATGAATCAAATAATACACTTTTTTCCTTGAAAAAATGTATTGAAACATCCTTGTCATCCCCTATAACATAACGAAGAGATTTTCTTCTGTTTATTAATGCTATTGAACTTGGAATACCTAAAGTAATATCTTTTAAGTAATTATCTCTAGACTTTATTTTTGTCCTAAAAATAACAACATCATCAGGAAAAAAAATATTAATTTCTTGAGAACCAACAGTTAAGTCATCAAATAACTGCTGATCATTAGAGGATTTTGCTTTAATAACAAATTCACTTTTAAATAATCTAATAACTCTTATATAAACCTTTACCGTAACTTTTTTTCCATCAACAAATTTCCATGCCAAAACAGATCTTTGATCTTGCTTCGTGTTACAGATAAAGCTTTCTATCATTGCTCTATCTGTAGTTTGCTGTAATTTATTACTTGGTTTCATAATTTTCATTTTGCCTTTTATTTCCCCCAAAGGTCTATGCCTAAGGGGGAAGGAGGCTTAAGATTGTTATTATACTTATATTTAATTACCCAATCAATCTCAGTGCTGTATTAGGTATATTATTAGCTTGAGCAAGAACTGAAGTTGCTGCTTGCTTAAATACATTATTACTAGCAATTTTAGATGATTCTGCCGCTACATCAACGTCTTGAATTTGTGACTTCGCCGCCTCTGTATTAGTAATTTGTGAATCTAAATTAACAGCAGTTGTCTGTAATCTTGATTGAATCGCACCAAAGTTGGCCCTAAATCCAGAAACTTTTTGAATAGCATTATCAATTGCCTCTAAGTTATCAATAGCATCTGACTTTGAAGAAATTCCTGTTCCCTCAACTCCTAGATTTGATGCCGTCGCATCAGTATACTCTGAATCGAATTTAATTTTATTTAATTCATCTCCATATGCACCTACATGAAATTCCATCTCTCCCGTCTCATTTTCACCTGATAATAACTCTACATCTCCAAACTTAGTCGTTTTAGAGATCCTATCAACTTCTTGAACAAGTTGCTGATATTCTAAGTCTAAGAACTCTCTTTCTTTATCTCCAACCGTATCAGATGCCGCTTGAATAGAAAGTTCTCTTAAACGAGTCATAATATTTGATGTTTCAGTCAACCCACCCTCAGCGATTTGAACAACTGAAATAGCATCACCAGTATTTTTCAAGGCCATTCTATTACCTCTAATTTCAGCTTCCATCTTAGAAGATATCGCTAAACCAGCTGCATCATCTGCTGCTTTAACAATTCTTTTACCAGAAGCTAGCTTTTGAAAGCTCTCACTGGATTGCCTATCAACATTTCTTAAGTTTTTTTGTACTGCTTGAGCAGCTACATTTGTTCTAATTCTTAAGCCCATTTTTTTCTCCTTATTAAAAAACGTACAACAATCAACTGACGGGTTAGATCAGTTATATATCATATCGGAGTAGTCGGTTTTATCTTTAATAGAAAACTTGACTTTTTTTGTTTTTAAAGTGATTTCAGTAGCTTATGCTTTTATAAATATGCTTTTTTTAAATTAACTGAAGTAAAATTAAGTTAAATAAACACAATTTATTGGCGAATTTTAAGAATGTAATTTAGATTTTTCAATAATATTTGTTGTAGAATAACCATCTACAAAGTTTAATGAGAAGACTTGGCCATTATTTTCTAATACAAAATCTGCGCCAACAATTTGATCAATCTCCCAATCCCCTCCTTTAACAAGGATATTTGGAGTAACCTCTTTAATTAATGATAACGGTGTATCATCTTCAAAAATTTCTACAAAATCTACACTAGATAAATTTTCTAAAACAAACTTTCTATCAAGTTCACTATTAATAGGTCTAGTTTCACCTTTTAAACGCTTAACACTTGCATCACTATTTAATCCTACAACTAAAGCCTGTCCAAGTGATTTAGCCTCATTTAGATAAGCTACATGTCCCCTATGCAAAATATCAAAACATCCATTAGTAAAAACAATGGTCTTATCTTTATTTTCTTTAATAAAATTTTTTAAATTTTCAGAAAAGCTCATTTGTGTACTAGCTTTGTCATAGAAAGTTTAGAGTTTATCTTTAATAATGATATTAAACCTAAAGTAAAGACTGATAAGTACCCTAACGCATTTCTAACAATCAGGTTCTTAAAAGATAATTTATCATTTGTACTAACAACAGATAAGTTAAATAGATTCTTTCCAACAGTATCAATATTAGCTCTTTCTAAAAATGAAAAAGAAAGTGAATAGATCATACCAACTAAAGTAAATAATAAAATGTTATTAAATGGGTCTGTTGTTAAAAACTTTAATTGCTCAAAAGATATATCCATTATTAAGCTACTTACAAATATACAAGCAGCTAACATAATAGAAAACAAAGATGTATCTACAATTGAACATAAAAACTTTCTAGTAATATCTGCTTCTAAAGTTTCTTCTTTAAACTCTTCAATTTTAACTTCTGATTTAACTTCATCATTAGATTCATAAAATGGATTTAGTTCTCCCATATCAAACTTTTGTTCGATATCTAACTTAGGAGTTTTTTTCATCTTTTCTAGCTCAATACTTCTTGCTTTCAGTGCAAGATCAGCCCTTAAGTCTTCAGACTTTTCTTTTAAGCTAGTAACCACTTTACTTTTTTCTTTTAAAGAATGATGAAACCCAAGGCCCTTTGTAATAGGTTTAAAAAGTTCATCTTGGTTTAAAATATCATCAATATCAAAGTTTTCCATGTATTTAGAATCTCATATTAATCACAATGCATCAACTTAAAGAACCCAGTATATAACCACATCCACAAGACATGGCGGTTTGTGCTCTTAAAATATTTGAAGGTAATTTTATAATAGAAGTATCATTTTTTTGACACAGTAATAGATTCTCGTCTTCACTAAATCCACCCTCGGGACCAACAACTAAAGTTGCATTAGTAGGGGACTTAAGAGCATTTTTACTTTCACTATGAAGGCTCATGTATACAAGGTTATCTGCCTCTTTAATATATTTTTCAAACTTTTCCACATTGATCTTGGGTATATAAGGTGCATTTGATTGTTCTAATGCTAACTTTAAAAATTTATCTATTCTAGAAAAGTTTAACTCATATCTTTGAGAATACTTCGTTTCTAAGATAACTAATTCTTCAATACCAAGCTCAACAGCTTGTTTTAAAACTATTTCCATTGCATCTTTTTTAAGTTGCCCAATAGCAACCTTTAGATGATGTGTCCTTTCATGAAAAATGCTCTTATCAGTAGGGGATAACTCAATCTCTTTTTTAGATATTTGATGGACCTTTGTCTTTTGACTACTTCCCTTACCATCTAAAAGTAGAAGCTCTTCACCTATTTTAGTTCTTAAAACATTTTTTATATGATGTATTTGATCCTTATCTCTAATGATTAATTGATTAATATTATTAACATATAAAGCTCTCATAGGGCCTCAAAACAAATACTAGACCAATCACCCTTAATCTTACTTGATACTAATTTTAACTGCTCATCTTTTGTATATAGCTCTATAATTCCATCTAATTGCTCTTTTAAAAGACCTGATAAAATTAATAATCCACCCTTATTAACAGATTTTATTAAATTATCTTTTTCTAAAATAAGAACATTTTCTAAAATATTAGCAAAGACTAAGTCATATTTACGCTCAATATGAGATCTGCCTTCAGGTAAATAAAGTCCAAACTTACCATCTAAATTATTTAAAGAAATATTTTGCTTACAATTTAAGATTGCATCTTCATCAATATCATAAAGATCTACATGGGCCTTTGGGTTTAGGATCTTTAAAGCAATTCCAAGAATTCCCGATCCACAACCAAAATCTAAACAAGAACTAATTTCTTTTTTTATTTCAAGAGTATGTTCCATACAAAGGTACGTTGTTTCATGATTACCAGTACCAAATCCCATCCCAGGATATAACTTCATAGTATATCGACAATCACTTTTGTAGTTTTCATCCCATGAAGGTATTATCTCAAATTTTTCTAAAACTTTAATAGGGGAGAAACTACTTTTCCAAGATTCATTCCAATCTTTATTTTCATCGGACTTAACAATAATATCTATATTATAGTTATCCCCTAAAAAACTTTTAAATCCATTAATGTCTTCTTTACAAGAAAAATAATATGTTTTTGAAATCTTAGATGCCTGAACTGTTTGCCGAACTTCCTCAATAACCTCTAAAGGAATATCTGCTCCAGAATATGAACGCTCACCTAAAATATCATCTACTTGAGCTTCATCTAAACTAAAGTCCACCACACCTGTTGAAGAATAATTATTTAAAGCCTCTACCTCAATTATATCAATCTGATCAAAGTCAGCATCATAGCTAATGTTTGTATAGTAATATTTCGACATAATCTTTATTATAATGGATCCAACATATTGAGTATAAGTATGCTAAATTCCTATAAAATTTACTTTATATTTTAGTTCTTAATTATTTTATGATACTTCTATATAGTTAAAATCATTAGGAGTATATGTGCATATTATTGGAATAGCAGGAGGAAGTGGTTCAGGCAAAACAACTTTCGCTAACAAGGTATTAAAAGAACTTGATCAGTCACAAGTAGCTGTACTTCATATGGATTCATACTACTTGAATGAGCAGCCAAAAGAAACTCATACAACTGCTGGAAAACCAAACTTTGATCACCCTGGAGCCTTTGATTGGGATCTTCTAAGACAACATATTAGTGATTTAAAAGAAGGAAAGACAGTTCAAGCTCCTAACTATGACTTTACAACTAACTCAAGACTAGAACTTACAACTGTTATTGAACCAGTTAAAATGATTCTTTTTGAAGGTATCTTTACCCTTTTTGATAAAGAAATTAGAAAGATGTTAGATATAAAGTGCTTTTTGCATGTAGATTCAGATATACGTTTTACTAGAAGACTTCACAGAGATGTTAATGAAAGAGCAAGATCTCTAGAGTCGGTAATTGCTCAGTACTATGATACTGTAAGACCAATGTATCAGAAGTTTCTAGATCCTCAACGACAGTTTGCTGACTTTATTGTTGGTGAAGAAACAGATGTTGCAGCACAAATACTAAGCTCAAGATTACAACACCTTTTAGAAAAGGAATCATAATGTCTAAAAGTATACTTTCCATTCATCTAATGGGAGGAGTTGACGAGATTGGTTCAAATATGACTGTGTTTGAAACTGAAAAAGAATACCTCATCATTGATTATGGAATTTTGTTTCCTATGGATGAAGTTTTTGAACTTAACTATCTTATTGTTGATTACTCAGACCTTAATCCAAAAAAGAAAACAACTCTTTTTATAACACATGGCCATGAAGATCATATCGGTGCTGTAAGCCATATCGTTAACTACTTTGATAATTTTAAAGTGTATGCACCTGAATTTGCTGCTGCCTTAATTAGAAAAAAGTTATTACAAAGAAAACTTATCTGCCCTATTAAAATATATAAAGCTGATGATCAGATTAATTTTGATGGTTTTAAAATACACCCTATACACGTTACTCACTCCATACCACATACATATGGATTAATCGTAAAAGGTAAGGGCATAAGTGCCCTGTTTATCTCTGATTTTAAAGTTGATTTAAATCCATTATATGAAAAGCCATTTGATATAAAAAAAATTAAAGAACTTTTTAACACCAGCGATCTTAGACTGTGCTTTTTAGATAGTACAAATATTCTAAATCCTGGCAAAACTCCTTCCGAAAGAGATCTTTTAGATGATTTAGACCACTTAATTTCAAAAAAACAAAGAACCTTTATTACTTTATTTTCATCAAATATTCATAGACTCAGAACTATTTTTGAAATAGCTAAAAATCATAATAAAAAAATAACCGCTGTTGGTAGATCTATTTATAACTACCTTGAAGCTGCTAAAGAATGTAAGTTACTTAATTATGAAGACTTTAACTTTATCTCGGAAAAATCAATAAATAATCCCAACTCAGATAATCTTGTTGTTCTTTTAACAGGTTGTCAGGGGGATTTTATGGGTGCTCTAAATAGATTATCTAATAATGAACACAAGTCATTTAAATTTAATGAGAACGACCAAATTATATTTTCTTCAAAGCCAATTCCTGGAAATGGAAAGAAGATTTCAAAGATTTATAATAAGATAACAAGCTTTGGAACGACAATTTACACTGATAAAGATTACTTAGTACATGCATCTGGCCATCCAGGACAAGAAGATTTAAAGATCTTAATGAATGAAATCAATCCAACTCATTATATTCCAATACATGGTGAAACTTACTTTTTAAAAAAGCATAAGGAGTTTATCAATAAAGAGTATTCATCTAATACAATCTTTATGAGAAACTTTGATTCAATTTTAATAAATAAAGATCTTGAAATTAAAATACAAAATAACGAACCTAAAGAGCCACTACTCATACATGGTGATGATCTTATTATTGAAAGAGAAAACATCTCAAAAAGAAGAAAAATTGCTTCTCAAGGAGTTGTCTTTATATCAATTGATGAAAAAGATAAAAGCCTAAAGATATCTTATGAAGGCCTTCCTGATAGTATTAAAGAAAACCTAGATAAAATCTATGAAGTTCTTTTAAGAGTTGCTTTTTCAGAACATAGAAAGTCGAAGCCACAAGATAGAGCTGAAGGTGTTAGAGTTAAAACAAGGCAAGTTTTTAAACAACACTTAGGCTATAGACCAATTGCAATGGTACATTCAAAATGATCTTTTTTAAAAAGAATAATACTTGTTGTGTATGCCACAAACTCTTTTATTCTTTTCAAGTTAAGAACTTTAAACAGTATCCCTTTTGTAAGAAGCACTATAATATAGTAAGTTCTAAAGAATTATTTCTTATAAAATCAATTAGAACAAATCCACAAGACCCTGATACAAGCGTTAATGCCCATGAAGATCAAATAAAAAGATATCAATCGGGAGAAATTTGCTTTTATATGATGGAGTATGAGCACTCTAATGAGCAACTTATAACTATAATGAATCTTTACTCAACAAGTAACTCAAATATTAAATAAAATCTTAAATATTAAGATAATATTATTAAGAATTCTTTTTGACATAAATTAAAGTCACTTACCAGCATAAAATAAACAATATATATTTCAAAAGCCCCCCATTTATATTCGACAAGGAATTAATATAGAATTAAGAACAAAATGTATTAAAAGGAGCACGTTTAATGAGAATATTTTTTGTCTTTATGTTTGTATATCTTTGTACAAATATTGGGTTCGCACACAGTTCAAAGAAAAAAAACTACAACAAGTTTTATCAAAAGAAATCTAGGTTTATAAAGTTTGTAAGAAAAATTCATAAAATAAATAAACTAGAAGAAGATAAAAAAGAAAAAAGAATTAATAAGATATGCAAAAGAATAGAAAAAAGATTAAGTAAAAATAAAAAGGTTCCATTCTACAAAAAATATTTCTTTAAAAAATACTGTAACCAACTTCCCACGGATACTGTTTCTCCCAATTTGGTTTTATTAAATGATACTATCGATGCAGTTAATAATAATATCATTATTAATATTGATGATGAATCTGCTATTGATACAAGCTCAATTGAAGTGTTAATTAATAATAATCCTATAAGTACTTTCTTATATAATACAAACGATAAATCACTAACAATTACATCTACACAAACGCAAAGCTTTAGCCTTGGTGTAAAATTACAAGATGAATTTGGAAATACATCATATCTAGCTAAGTATATTATCTTTAATAACAACTTAACAGATACAGTAGGTCCACTAGCTAACTTTCAATATAATAAAGAAAATACTCTACTAGATATTTATCTTTATGATGAATCGGATGTATTATTTAATGATACTGTTATCTCTATAAATGGAATAAACTATACAAGTAATTCATTTACTCTTATAGAAAATAAAATCTCAATCAATCTATCTGATAAATTAGTAGCAAATAGCTTTAATAATATTCAAATTATTGCAAGAGATTCACTAAACAATCAAGCGACAACAAATCTTATTATTGATAACAGGCAAGATTCAAATGAATCTGTTTCTTATAATGGAGTTGACCAAACTGGAAGTGACATTGGTAATGTTCATACTTGTAAGCTACTAGAAGGTGGAAAGGTTAAATGCTGGGGATATGGGGCTCTTGGATATTTAGGATATGGATCAACAACAACAATTGGTGATAATGAAACTCCAAATAATGTTGGGTATGTAGAGCTTGGAAAGCCAGCAATTCAAGTGGTTGATGGTGATTCCCATTCATGTGCATTACTTATAGATAATTCTGTAAAGTGCTGGGGAGCTAATTTCTTTGGAACTTTAGGAATTGGAAATACAGACAAAATTGGAGATGATGAAACATTAATAAATGCAACCTCTATTACTACTGCACATGGTTTCAAATCAATCAGCGCTGGAAGTTTTCACACTTGCGGGATAACAAATGACAATAAAGTTTTATGTTGGGGGCTTGGATCTTTTGGTAGGCTTGGAAATGGTAGTTCAGATACGATTGGTGACAATGAATTAGCTTCAAATATAGCTCCAATTGGATTAAGTGATGGAAGCGATATTATTCAAGTTTCACTTGGTATTTCGCATTCGTGTCTATTAAACAATCAAGGTAAAGTTAAGTGTTTTGGAAGAAGTACTTTTGGTCAAACAGGGCTAGGTTATTCTGATGTGCTTACAAATATTGAAGATACTCCTTATCTTCCAACAACAAAGATAGTTACTAAAGTTGCAGCAGGTGGAGATCATACATGCTTACTATTTAATGATAAAACTATTAGTTGCTTTGGGAAAAATGATTCTGGACAGCTTGGTTATGCAAATACAGCAAATTCATTATTCCAAGAGACACCAATACAAATAGGAGAGGCTGTAAAAGATATTCAAGTAAGTAAAGGAATAACTTGTATTATTACAGATTCAAATAAAGCAAAATGTTTTGGAAGTAATACAAGTGGACAATTAGGAATTGGCTCTACAAATAATATTGGTGATAACGAAACACCTTTAAACTCACCTTATATTGAATTAGGTGAGAAAATTATATCTATAGCTGCCTCAGGAAATCATGCTTGTGCAATAACAATATCTTCTAAAGTCTACTGCTTTGGAAATGGAGCACTTGGAAAACTTGGATATGGTAATAGTAATAATATTGGAGATGATGAACTTCCATTAAGCGTTGGTCCTGTTAATGTTGATGATACTTTTACTGGTATCTCACTATCGTTAAAAGTAACTCCACTACCACAATTAGGAGAAGTTCCATTAACTGTAGAATTTAATACACAGTTAGTAGTAGATAATACAAGCTCAGTCTTCACATACCACTGGAACTTTGGGGACGGTAATACGCAAATTAGAACAAATGATAATGCTTTTAATTATATTTATAATCAAAAAGGTACTTATATTGTTTCAGTTAAGGCTATAGATCAGAATGGCTTTGAGATTGAATCTAAAAGTGCTATTAGTGTTACAGATCAAACTATTGCCTCTCAAATTCAAATAACAACCAATAACTCTATTGTTGATATTAATTCAGATGTTAACTTTAATGCTAGTATCACTCAAGATTATGGACAATCAATTAACTCTTTTGAATGGAAAATAAATGGTGTCATACAAAATCAAACAAATGCAGATACAATCTTTAATTTTGATTCAGTAGGCGTATATACCATTGAAGTTACTGGAATTAATAATGATGGACAAAAAGGAGAAAGTAGTTTTATTTCAATTTATGTTAAATAAAAAAGGGCCCAAGGGCCCTTTTTTTAATTTACAGATGGTCTATTTTCAGAAGATTCTTTTCTTAAAAATGAAGGTGTATCAAATTCATCATCGTCAAAGTTCATAAAACCTAATTTTTCAGCAATTGTTTTTGCCTTAGAAACTTTGCTAGCTTCTTCATTTAAGTAAGATGGCTCTACAAGTTTTGATTCAGAAGGTTGCTCAACATCAGCTTTCATACTTTCATATTGAGCAGCAGCATCTTGAATATTTTTTGCAAGATTGCCCCTCGAAGCTACCTCGTGAGATAGACTTTCTACAGACTCTTGTTCCATACGCACTTGGTTTTCAGTCACTTCATTTACAGAATTGTCCTCTAGAAAGTTTTCTAAAGTTGAAGTATCTTGTGATATCGAAACAGATGCCTCTTCAGAAATTGTATTTTGCGCAATAATTGTTTCTGGCTGAACATTAGTACTTGCTACTGCTTTTACAACCTGAGATGTTTTCACAAACTCAGTTGCTCCGCCAAGTCCTGTTGCTATCACAGTAACTTTAATATCTTCACCTAGATTATCATCAATCACTGTTCCAAAAATAATTTCAGCTTCTTCATCAGCAGCTTCCATAATTAATGTCATAGCCTCATTTGCTTCATGCATAGATAAAGTACTATTACCTGTAATATTAACGATAATTCCAGTCGCACCATCAATTGTAATATCTTCTAATAATGGAGAGCTAATAGCTTCATTAGCCGCTTTAACAGCTCTATTTTCACCAGTAGCAATACCTGTTCCCATAAGAGCAAGACCTTTGTTTGCCATTACAGTGCTAACATCAGCAAAGTCAGCATTGATAAAGCCAGTATTATTAATTAAGTCTGAAATACCCTGAACAGCATGTAGTAAAACTTCATCTGCTTTTTTAAATGTATCAATTAAAGATAAGCTCTCACCAGCTAGTTGAAGTAATCTTTGATTCGGAATTGTAATTAATGAATCAACACTATCTTCCAAAGATTCTACACCTAAGTTAGCTTGTTTCATTCTTTTTCGACCTTCAAACATAAAAGGCTTTGTTACAACACCAACTGTTAATGCTCCTAACTCTTTAGCTAGTTTTGCAATAACAGGAGCTGCTCCTGTTCCTGTTCCACCACCCATTCCAGCAGTAACAAAAACCATATCAGAACCACTTATAACATCACTTAACTTTTCATAATCATCTAATGCTGCTTTTCTTCCCACCTCTGGATTTGCACCGGCACCTAGACCTTTAGTTAAATCATTGCCTAGTTGAATCTTAGTAGGAGCTAAGTTAGCTGCTAGGGCTTGTGAATCTGTATTAGCAACAATAAAGTCTACACCTGATAAACCAGATCTAATCATTGTATTGACGGCATTACATCCACCGCCTCCAACACCGATAACCTTTATCTTTGCACCTAAAACTTGTTCTTCATTTTGAGCTACTTCAAACATAGTATTCTCCTTAGAAAATTTCCTTAAAGACACTTTTTAGTGAATTACTAAATTTACCAAAAGCATCATTACTTATTCTTTTATTTTTTACTTCTTTAACCTCTACAGATGAAGAGGCTTCAAGCATCAACCCTAATACAGTAGAAAACTTAGGATTTTGCATTACACTTGTCATTCCACCAAATGGTGTAGGATAGCCAATTTTTGCTGGTTTTTCCAAAACATACTCAGCTAGACTTTGTAACCCTTTTATTAAAGAGCCTCCACCAGTGATAACATAGCCACCACTAATCATATCTTGAAGATTCTTTTCTCTAATAATGTTATCTACAATAGTAAATAGTTCTTCACTTCTTGCCCCTAAAACTTCTGCAACTCTACCAAGTCTAACTTCTCTTGGCTTTGTTCCAGATAAACCTTGAACCGAAATATGAGCTGATTGATTTACCTGCTCGGGAAGAACAGAACCATGATTAATTTTAATTCTTTCAGCTTCACTATGAGGAATCTTAAGAGCTACAGCTAAGTCATTTGTAAAATGATTTCCACCAACAGGAACAATTTGAGAGTGAATTAAAGAACTATCTTTCCAAACTGCAATGTCAGTTGTTCCTCCACCGATATCAATTAAAACAACACCAAGTTCTTTTTCTTCAGTTGTAAGAACAGATCTAGATGAAGCAATTGGTTGTAACACTATATTATCTGGATGAATTCCAGAAGCTTCTACACATTTGATTAAATTTTGAATAAGAGGAGTCTTACCTGTAACAATATGAACATGGGCTTCTAATCTTGTTCCACACATTCCAACAGGATCTTTAATTCCAGATGTATTATCTACTCTAAACTCTTGAGGAATAACATGTAAAACTTCTCTATCAGATGGTATAAGAACAGCTTTAGCAGCTTCGATTACTCTATCTAAATCAGCTTCAGTAATTTCCTTTCCTTTTATAGGAACTACACCTGAACTATTAAAACAATAAATATGATTTCCAGCAATACCAATAATTGCTTCATTTATATCGCTAACACCTGACATTTGTTTTGCATCTTCAACTGAACAGCTGATTGATCTTACAGTTTTATCTATATTTACAACTGAACCCTTTTTTAAACCATAGCTTGGGTGAGAACCAACACCAATGATTTCGAGTCCAGACTTTTTCTTTTCACCAATGATAGTACAAACTTTAGTTGTTCCAACATCTAAAGACATTACCAATTTTTTTTCATTCATTTGAGATTCCTTCCTCATTTCATATCAATTGATATATACAGAATCATTCTGCAAACTATAGGGAAAATATTGCACCCTATTATAATCGTAGAGGTCTGGTTAGAACTTGACAACAACTTTTTTTGAGTTTGTTAAATTAATTACGCTTGGAATAGACTTTTTCTTCTTCATATGAGCAATTACCCTAGTAAGCTTGTCAACTTTTTCACTCCAATAATCTGATCCCAAAAAGACACTAGTGGGTCTTTTTCGAACCGATAGAATCATCGTTAACTGATTGTTTTCACTAATAATTACTTCCGATATAATCTTCCTAACACTTAAATCAAGGTCTACAATTAGCCTCGTTATATCTAAGTGCAATTTTTGATCCAAAACTTTAACTGGCATAGCTAAATTTGGTAACTTTGATCTAAGTATTTTTTCAGACCTAAGCATTACTTCATAAGTAGGATCAAATAGCTCACCATTATCAACTAAAATTGCTGTATAAAACTCATCTCCATTGTTTTTATAGATTTGAACTTTCATAACAGGAGCTGGACAATCAAACTTAAACTTTAACTTATCAGTTACAGGATCATGAGTAATGCTATAGTCAGATAAAAAGAACTTTTCTTTTAGCTTATTTTCAGTGATTTCTTCCTTAACAGCTTTTAAAGATCTTTTTTGTTCAAAAACTTTTGCAAGTCTTAAAGTAAGTTTACCAGCTACTCTAGAAGGACAGCTGCCAAAATAGGTCTTATAATCAATAGGTTTTTTTAATCTATTACTTCCAAAAGAAGAAGCTGATATAAGAATTAATAAAGAACTTAAAAGTTTTATCATAAATAAATCTTAATAAATTTTAACTTCTAATTCAAATTTTTCATCAAATTGTTCAAAAAGTTTCTCATTTACAGTTTCAACAAGTCTAACAAAGTCTTTAGCACTACCGTCAGTGTTTTCAAAGAAGTTTCCATGCTTTTGACTTACTTTAATACCATTAAAACCAAAACCTTTTAGTCCGGCTTTATCTATTGAGGCTCCAGCTTTGAGCCTCTCATTGTTTTTAAATACGCACCCACAGTTTTGGGTACCAAGAGGTTGAGTATTATTTCTATACTCTAAATACTCTTTAATAGTTTCTTTTACAGACTCAGACTTTCCATTATGAGTTAAGATAGCACTGACTATAATATCACCTTTGCTCACAAAGTTATTCTTTCTATATGAAAAGGATTCTTCATTAACTTTATAATTTTCTAGCTTTCCACTTTTTCTTAAAATCTTAACAGACTCTACAAAGCTACAAATCTCTCCAAATTTAGTTCCTGCATTCATAAAAATCGCGCCACCAACTGTAGCTGGTATTCCCGTTAAACACTCCCAACCACTAAGGCCATGCTTAATCGCTGCTGATGTTAGTTTATTTAAAGTTACACCAGCTAAAAGTTCATACTTATCTTGATAAAGTTTTAATACGCCACTATTTTCAAACTTTAATCTAATAAATAATGTATCCTTAGTATTTAATATAACTTGATTAGCCCCAAGACCGATCAGATGATATTTATACTGATGTTCTTTTAAAATACTTATTAATAACTCTAAGTTTTTAGAGTCATCAACTTCAACAATGTCTCCAATAGCAGTAAGCTTCATCGTCGTATAGCTTCCAACATCAACTTGAAGCTTAAGTTTTATACCATCAATGCTTTTAACTTTTTCAAATAGCGGATGCATTATATATTGTCCTAAACTCTTTACTTATAGGCCCAGCCCCTAAGCTTAAAATGATATTTCCATTTTTTTCATACTTAGTTAGATTTTCTTTTATCGCACTTAGTGAAGCCAAGTACTCCTTATTTGTATTTGTGATATCTTCAAATAATCTTTTAGAAGTAATACCCTCAATCGGATCTTCACTTGCATCATAAATTGGCAAGAGATAGAAATTATCAGTTCCTTCAAAACAATATGAAAACTCATCCCAAAAGTTTTTAGTTCTTGTAAATCGGTGAGGTTCAAAAAAAGCTATTAGCTTCTTATTTGGATAGCTTTTTTTAATTGAATCTATAACACATTTAATTTCAGTTGGATGATGTGCATAATCATCAATAACCAAAAAGTCTTTTGTTTCAACTAATTTATCAAAACGTCTTCTTATACCCGTAATATTTTTAATTACAGTTTGAATCTTTTTTTCACAAATACCATTTTCTAAGAGATAAATTACTGCACTAATTAAATTATTTATATTGTGTTCACCAAGTACATTTGTTACAAAATTATATTTATTATTTTTATAAGATAATGAAAAATCTGAAACCCCTTCATACATTGACTTTATTTCAAAAAAAACGTCGTACTTATCCTTATGAGAAGAATATCTAATAATATTCTTTTTATTAATATCATCGTTAATTTTTTGAATTCCAGGATCATCCATATTTAAAATAGTTATTATGCTATTTTCATTTATATACTTAATAAATGTTTGTTCTAGCTTTTCTCTACCACCATAATTATCAAGATGATCATTATCAATATTAGTTACAATAGAATACAGAGTATTAAAAAACAAAAAAGATGCATCAGACTCATCTGCTTCAATAACAAAATGTTCACTAGAACCTTTATGACCATTTGTTTTAACCTCTTTAACAATTCCTCCAACAATAAAAGAAGGGGATTCATCTAATTTATACAATAATTCACTTAAATAACATGCCGTTGTTGTTTTTCCATGGGATCCAGCGACTGCAATACCTTTATTTTGAGGTATTATCCTAGAAAGCATTTGAGCTCTTTTGAGTATTTCAATATTAAGCTTTTTTGCCTTTATAAACTCAGGATTATTATCTCGAATGGCAGAATTATAAACAAGATAATCAACGTCATCACCTAGATGAGATTCACAATGGTTTTCAAAAATATTAGCACCAAGAGCTTTAAGTTCATCAGTATTAGCATTTAAGACTCTATCCGATCCACTAATTGTATTTCCCATTTTAATTAATACCTTAGCTATGGCACTCATTCCAATGCCACCAATACCAATAAAATGTATCTTTTTATTATGAATCACCTAATATCTCTTTTTTAATTAAGTTTACTGAATCAATAGAGGTATATTCTTTATTAGATTCAAATTTTCTATTTTCTATTATATCGAAAATAACTTCTTTTGCTTTATCAATAAGCTCTTCTTGAGTTACATCTTTATTAAAAATATATGTATAAGCTAACTTTTTATCTTTATAACTTTTAGCATTTAATGTTTGATGATCATGTGTTGCAAATTTGAATGGAATAATTAGAGCTGGTTTTTTGACAACTTCAAGTTCGGAAACAGTTGAAGCTCCACTCCTACAGATTATAATATTGGCCCATTTATAAGCTTCACTCATATTATCAATATAAGTGAATCTTTCATAATCATTTCCCTCTAAAATATCTTTATTTGTATTTCCAACTTGATGTTTAATAGAATATTTATTTTCATCAATTAAAGATCTAACTAGTGGATCAAATTGTTTTGCTCCTAAGCTTCCACCAAAAATAAGAATGTTTATTTTACCGTTTATTGTGTTTTCATAAAATTGAATCTCAGAGCGAATAGGGTTTCCTGTAACAATTACTTTTTTTCCAGTTAATCCAATAGTCTCTTTAAAGTTTACAAAAACTTTAGACGCAATTTTTGAAAGAATTCTATTTGTAAATCCTGCTACCGCATTTTGTTCCAAAATATAAACTTTTATCCCTAACATCCACGCACTTAATAATGTTGGACCACAAATATAACCACCTGTCCCAACAATAAATGATGGTCTTTTAAAAAGAAAAATTAAAAGTAACTTAAATAATAATATTGTATTTAAAGAAATTGATTTTAAAATATAAAGAGCAGACTTTCCCAACATTCCTGCTCCATTTAAATGAACAACATTTTGCCCTTTAAATAATTTATAATCTAAAGGTCTAGTACCAGAATAATAAATAACTTCAAATTCCTTGCTAAAGCTATCTCCAAGACTTAAGGCTGCATTAATATGCCCGCCAGTTCCTCCAGCTACTATATAAACTTTTTTCACGCAAATTACCTTATTGTATAAGACTTATGTATAGAGTCACTTTCATGCATTATTTGCGACTTCACTGCTAAAGCACTAAAGACAAAACCAATACCAACTAAGTTAGCAAATAACGAAGAGCCTCCATAAGAAATAAATGGAAGGTTTAAACCTTTAGTCGGTAAAAGTCCCAAGACAACTCCCATATTTAAAAAAGCTTGAAATCCAATAGCAAATATAATCGTTGCTATAAAACTTGCATTTATTTTACTCTTAACCGTTAGAGCTAACTTAAACCCTAAAAATACAAAAACTGTATATAAAGCAACAACGCAAATAACACCAATCAAACCAATTTCTTCGCCTAAAACACTAAATATAAAATCATTATATGCCTCGGGCAAATAGAATAATTTTTCATTACTATTGCCAATTCCCTGACCAAATATATGTCCATTTGCAAAAGCAAGATATGATTGAATAATTTGAAAACCACTATTTTGCGGATCCCCCCAAGGATCTAAAAAGGTTAGCAATCTTTTTACTCTATATGGTGCAGAAACTAAAATCCCAGAAATAGCAATTGCTCCCACACATATAGCAGAATAAAAATACTTTCTTGAAAAATCACTTAAAAAACAAGCAAACGCAATTAAAATAGCGCTAATAGTAAATGTTCCAAAGTCTGGTTGTACAATTAATATAGTTAACGGAACTAATAGCTGCATTGAATATAAAATTAAATCATTTCTACTGTATTTTTTATAATTATTAAAAAAGTATATTGCACTAAAAACAATTGTATATTTAACAAATTCTCCAGGCTGTAAATTTAAACCCAATATATTAAGCCATCTATTAGAACCCTTTATAGAAACTCCTAATGGAGTCAAAGTAAAAAGTAATAAAAAAGTTGCAATGGTATTAAGCTTATAAGAGTTACGATACCAAAATGAAAATTTTGTTTTTGAAATAACGTAAGCTACAATACCACCAAGAATTAAAAAAATTAGTTGCTTAAACAAAAAGTATGTAGAACTTCCAATAACCTCTTTAGCATAAATATAGCTAGAGGAGTAGACCATTATTATTCCGACAATTATAATCAGAAATAAATCTACAAGCATATACTGTTTTAACTTACTTTCCATAGTTATATTCTAACAGTATATGCATCAAATCATCAATTATTCTTATAGTTGAAAAATTAGTTTTTTATAATAACTACCTTTTTCATCATAATCTCTAAAAGTATCTGTGGAATCATTACCAGGACAAAGAATAATAGTATCCCCAGTTCTCGATTTTTGAAATGCAAGAAGTATAGACTCATCAAATGATCCAACAAGAAATGTTTGAGTAGAATCACCAATAATTCTATTCATACTTTCTTTACATTCACCTACAAGCACCATTAAACGTACTTTTTCTCTAATTACATCGGCATAGCCTTCATACATTTGCTCAGTATCTTTACCACCTGCAATAAGAATTATTGGACCTTTAAGATTATTTAGACTCTCTGCCATTTGCGCCATAGTTTCAGACTTAGCATCATTATAAAATTTTACCCCATTTCTCTCAATAACGAATTCCATTCGGTGCGGAATTCCAGGGAACTTTTCAATACATTCTTGAATAGACTTATCACTAACTTTTAACGCTTTAAGAGCTGTAATAGAAGCCAGTAAATTCTCCCTATTATTTTGTCCAACAATTCTCATATTATTAACTTTAAATTCTGAGTGATAGTTTATATTTGAATGTATTCTTCTATCATGAAAATGAGTTCCTTGAATTTCTGTAATAACTCCCATTTTTACAAATGATCTTCTTGAATACCAATATGTTTGAGCAGGGCAACTCCTTAACATTGAATTACTTGATAATTTATCAAAATTAACAATCAAATTATTTTCTGGTCCTAAATTCCTTAATACCTTCAAAGAAGTTTCAATATATTCTCCAGCTGTCTTAAATCTTCCATCGGCCATCTTTTCATCAATATTTGGATAAACAGCTAAAATTGGGCTGAAATTATCTAATGTTTGAAGTTGCTTTGGTGACACTTCAACGACAACATAATCAACGAAATCTTTATCTGGTAATAGTAAATAATTACTAAATGGCTCAGAACTTGTTCCACCAACAAAAACATTTTTCTTATCAAGTTTTAAAGCAAAACCAATCATATGAGCAATTGTAGTTCTGCCTAAACTCCCACAAACAGCTATAACTGGTTTATTACAATTTCTATATGCAAAGTCGAACTCACTATAAACTTCGCGTCCAGCTTCTTTTGCTCTTTGTAATTGTGGTAAATGAGGATTTACAGCACTACTATAAACAATAATATCAGCTTCTATGAAGTCTTGATCTCTATGTTCACCTAATGTCATCTGAGGCATTGGTTTAATTTTCTTTAATCTTTTAACTGCTTTATTGAGATCAAAAATAGGCTTTATATCTGTAACCTTTATATCTGCCTGAAAATGATTAAACAAATTTATTAAAGCAAATCCTGTTTTACCAAGACCTACAATAAGAACTTTCTTTCCCTTATAATTTTCCATAATATATCTCCACTTACCTTAATTTTAATGTTGCTAATGATAAAATTGCTAAAATAATACTTATAACCCAAAATCTTACTATTACTTTAGGCTCGGCCCAACCCTTTAACTCAAAATGATGATGTATTGGAGCCATTTTAAATATTCTCTTTTTTCTTAATTTATATGATCCTACCTGTAAAATTACGGAAATAGCTTCCATTACAAAAACTCCTCCAATAACCACAAATAAAATTTCATTTTTTGTTACAACAGCAATTGTTCCTAGTAATCCACCTAAAGATAGGGAACCTACATCTCCCATAAATATTTGAGCTGGGTATGTATTATACCATAGAAAACCAACTGTTGCTCCTACTGTTGCCATCGCAAGCACTGCAAGCTCAGACGCTCCTTGGATATGAGGAATATAAAGATAGTTGGCAATAACATAGTGTCCTGTTATATATGCTAAAATACCTAAAGTTGCACTAGATGTAATCACAGGTCCACTTACAAGTCCATCTAAGCCATCTGTTAAATTAACAGCATTACTAGAGCCAACAATAACTAAAACTATAAATAGAATATAAAAACTTCCTAAATCAATAAGTGGTTCTTTTAAAAATGGAATTCTAAGTGTTGTGTCTATAACATTAAGTTTGATAAGTAGAAAACCTGCTACTGCAGCTGTTAGTATTTGCCATACTAACTTTCCTTTTGCAGAAACACCTTTAGAATTCTTGTAAATTACTTTTAGGTAATCATCTCTGAAACCTAAAAAAAAGTAAGAAAGCATAACAAATAAACTAATAAGAATAGGATATGAATTAAAGTTTCCAGTAATAAGCATTGTTAAGATAATTGATCCAATTATAAAGATACCTCCCATAGTAGGAGTTCCCTGTTTTTTAAGGTGAGAGCTGGGCCCATCATCGCGTATAAATTGTCCAAACTGCTTCTTTTGCATAAATTTAATAAATTTCTTTCCTAAAATAATAGAAAAAGCTGTAGCTAAGATAAATGCTATAAAAGTTCTAAATGTAATATATTTAAATACATTAAATATAAAAGCATCTGAACTTAATGGATATAAAAAATGAAATAGCATATAAAACCTTAAAATTTATTTAATCTAAGGTTATATCTATTATTGACTCAAGTTGTAAAGAGCGACTTCCCTTAATAAAAACTTTCTTAAATTTTTTTAAATCAGCTAGAAACTCCACCGAGTATTCTTTTGCGGTTCTATAGGTCCTACCACGGCCACATCCTTTATATAAATCGTCAGCATGCCTACCTATGAAAACAGTATTATTGATATTATTATTTTTTAAGAACTCACCGATTTTGCAGTGCATTTCTTTTGAGGAACTCCCAAGCTCATTCATATCCCCAATAATAAAAAGAGTTTCATCTGCAGCATTTTTTTCCAAGAATCCTAATACTGATGAATGAACTGAAGAAGGGTTTGAATTATAGGCATCTAAATAAACTAGACTTTGGCCAATAGATTTCCATTCGGAACGGTTTTCAGTTGGTTTAAAACTTGAGCACCAATGAGCCAAGTCTTTTTTAGACTGCGGATAAATTTCACTTGATATGATAAAAGCAACACCAAGATTAAAAAAGTTATGCTTCCCAGTAATAAACTGATTGCTAATGTTATATGTTTGCTCATTAATGTTAATTTTCAGCTGAGAATTATCATATGTAAACTGATAATTTTTTCCATTAAAACCAAAATCATAATTTTTATGTTTTTTAACAAGTTCTTTTAAAAATGAATCATCCATATTAACAAAAAACTTATCTTCATTAGAAATATACTCAGCTAAATATCCTTCTTCTTTATAAACATTTTCTAAAGAATCAAAAAACTCTAAATGGGTATAGCCAATATTTGTTGTAACACCAATATTAGGATTGCAAATTTCACATAATAGTTTTATTTCTCCTGGTTTATTAGAACCCAATTCAATGATTGCATTTTTTGTTTCTTTGCTTGCCTGCAATAATGTAAAAGGTACACCAAGATGGTTGTTATTATTAGCTTGAGTGGTAATAGTATTTTTTTCTATTTTTTTTATAAGATAATATAACATTTGCCTTGTCGTTGTTTTTCCATTCGAACCACTTAAAGCAATTATATTTCCACCATTGAACTTAATTTTCTTTGCAATCAGGTTTGCATATTCTTGTATAAAAACTGTTGTATCAGTAACACAAATATAATTATTCTTTTTAAAACTATCGATCATTTTTTCATTTTCTTCGCTATAAGAGTAGATAAATGAAGAACACTTTTTAAGCGCATCTTCTACAAAGTTTATTGCATCAAACTTCTTTCCTTTTATAGCTAAAAAACTCTCATTTTTCTTAATTTCTTTAGAATTAGTCGAAATATAAATAATTGAATCATTTGAGAAATTAGTTTTTATAAATGAATCTAAAGATCTAATTTCATTAATACTAATCATTTTATTTGACCCTTAATTACTCTTTCATCACTGTATGGATATTTTTTTCCTTTTACATCCATATAGTTTTCATTGCCCTTTCCAGCAATAACAATAATACTATCCTTATTATTACTCAAGCACTTTAAGATAGCTTCTGTTCTATCTTGAATAACTTCAAAATTATTATAATTTTTTATTCCAGATTTTATATCTGCCAATATTTGCTCAGGTTCTTCAAAGCGAGGATTATCAGATGTAACATAAACATAATCACTGCCACGACAAGCAGCTTGTCCCATTAAGGGTCTTTTTAATCGATCTCTATTGCCCCCACATCCAAACAGCATTACAATTCTTTTATCAAAACTCTTTTTAATTTCTTTTAAAATACTTTCAATAGCATCTGGTGTGTGAGCATAATCTATTATCACTAAATTTGTATCTATATTATAACAATTAAACCTACCATCAGCTGGTTTAATCTTATCTATATGAATTAAGAGTTTTTTATTTATAATCTTTTCTAGACAACTTATTGCAATTGTAAGATTAGTTTGATTATACGATACCTTAAATATTAAGTTATCAGATCTAAATTCTTTATTAACAATTTCAAAATCATTCTTATTATTTTTATAAATATGTTGTTCACTTTTACAAACTAATATTTTTTCACTTGTTAAATTTCTAATCTGAAGCTTTGAATAAAAATATTCTTCCATTGTATTATGATAATCTAGATGATCTTGGCTAAAACTTGTCCAACCACAAATATCAAATTTAAGTTTATAAAAACGTTTTTGCGCCAAAGCGTGAGAACTTACTTCCATAGCAACTACTGATGCACTAGCATACTTATTTAAATATTTTCTTAAATCAATAAAAGATGGTGAAGTTTGACCAAAGCTTTCAACTAAGTTTTCATTATAATAAACACCTAGCGTTCCTATTGTTAATATATCAATATTATTCTGAATACAAATTTGTCTTATAAAGTCTACTGTTGAGGTTTTTCCATTTGTTCCAGTTATTCCAATTAATTTTGCTATTGGCATTGGATGAAAGTCATCACAAGCTTCTTTCATTAAATTTAAATATTCTTCTTTAGAAACCGCTAATGAAGCGTCTATTTTCTCTATTTTCTTTGGATAACAATAAACAATACAAGAATAATTAAGATTCGATATTCTTTTTTTAAAAGTTTCTACAGCTCTAGAGTCAGTAATATTATAGAATAAAATTGAGTTACTATTACAATCTGATGTTTTCCATTGAACATTATTAAATTTATATTGAGCTTTTAGAGATAAATAATTATTCATAATCTGGAGCTGCAAACTCTATATCAACAATAGTATTTTTTGATAACTTTTGTCCCGGAGCAGGAAATTGTTTAACAATAACACCAAAACCTTTTGTATTATATTGAATATCTTCTTTATCCAATAGTTCAAAGACAGTAGTTTTATCTAAACCAATTAAATTTGGCATTAATCCTTTTTTAAATCTTCTAATTCCACTTCTTTTCATGCGAACTATATCTGTTTTTTTAGAAGGCTCTGTTTTTGCAAGTTTATTAAAGGCTTTGTTTTTATAAAGAATAGAGCTTACAATTTTTTTAAAAATTGGAGCCGCTACTGTATTTCCATAATAGCCCTTTTTAGGATTATCAATATATACAAAAGTAATAAAATCTTTACCAATACCTACAGGAAAACCTATAAAGCCAGATATATATCCATTATATTTTCCCGTATCATCTATACGTTGAGCTGTACTCGTTTTTCCTCCAATAGTAAAATATTTAACTTTTGCATTTTTACCAGTTCCATCTTCTACTGCTTCTACAAGCATATCTTTTACTTTTTTAGCCGTTTTAGCACTAACAACTCTAACTTTATTTGATGGGTTATTTTTTTTAAGAAAAGTAGGCTTTATATAATAGCCACCATTAACAAACGGAGCATAACTAGCAAGCATTTGTATTCCTGTTGTAGCAACACCTTGGCCGAAACTAATATTACTTAGTCTAAGTGGATCGATATTAGGCTTTTGCTCTAAAATGCCTCGCGACTCACCCTTTAGCTGAATACCTGTTTTTTTTCCAATATTAAACTTATCCAAATCTTCTTTTAACTTAGGATAAGTAATATCAAAAGCTATTTTCGTAGTTCCAATATTTGAACTATACTTCAAAATATCTTTAACTGTTAACCACTCGTGATTACTTTTACTATCTGACTCTTTAATATAATGATTTTGAACTTTAAACTTTCCTCTTTCACAAAAATAATTTGTATCTTCTTTAATAATATTTCTATTAATACCAGAAGCAATAGTTAAAGATTTAAAAACAGAGCCTGGTTCAAAAGGATCAGTTACAAAAGACAGTTTTCTATTCCTACCTTTATAAGAAGAATAATTATTTGGATCATAAGTAGGGTAGTTTGCTATGGCCAAAATTTCTCCAGAATGAGCATCCATGATAGCGGCACCACCTCTTATTGCTTCATGCTTTAGAACGCCTTCTTTTAAATAGTTTTCTAGGATAGCTTGATAATTCTTATCTATAGAAAGAACAATATCACTTGAAGGAGTTGGTATAAGATCACTTTCAAACTTTACTGGCCTTCCTTTAGCATCTCTATAGTATTTAGTGACTTGAGGCTTACCTTTAAGCTCTTTATTAAAATAGTTTTCTATTCCACTTAAGCCTTCATTATCTATTCCTACAAATCCTACAAGTTGAGAAGCAAGCTCATGATTTGGATACATGCGAGAAAATTGAGTTTCAACTTCTATTCCTTTTAATTTTTTAACAAAACTATATTGTTCTTTATTTAAATCTATATGTCTTGATATCCATGTAAATTTATTTTTTCTAGCCTTAATATTTTTAATAATTTTTTCATAAGGAAGCTTATCAAGTTTATAAGAAAGCTTTTTTAAAGACTCTAATGTTGCTTGTGTCTTTTTTCCATAAGTAAAAATATTATATCTTTTGATATTCACAGCCAAAGGATTCATATTTCTATCTAATATTTGCCCTCTTTTTGGATAAATTTTCTTTGTTCTAATAACTTGGCTATTAGAATAAGTTATTAACTTATTCCTATTTATAACTTGAATATAAAATGCTTTTACAACGACAGATGTAAAAAGTACTGCAATAAATAAAAAGGCAAACGTTATTTTTATTTTCATACTTACGGAATAACGATAATTTGTTTGTCAGTTGGTTCTTTCAAATTATATTTTTTAGCAAATCCCTTTAACTTCTTTACAGATAATAAACTTGCTCTTTTCGCTTTTAGCTCCTTGTTTTCCACCTGTTCAACCTTTAACTTTTTAAGGACTTCAGTATACTTATAATCTTGCTCAACACCCTTCATCCTTGTTAAAACAAATAAAATTCCTATTACCGATAAAACAAGAATTAAAGGAAATGTTTGAGAAGTTAAAATATATTGATTAAGAAAACTAGAAAAAAAGCTTTCTTTTTTCTTTGTTGTTCTTCTTCTTGTCATCAATACCCTCCATGGTATTACAAGTGTTCTATCACTCTAAGTTTTGCACTTCTTGACCTCTTATTTTCCTCCAACTCTTCCTCTGTTGGAACTAATGGTCTCTTAGTTAATATTTTAGCAATATTTTTATCGTTTTGAAAAATCTCTTTGAATTTATGCTTTACGATTCTATCTTCTAAAGAATGAAAACTAATAATAGCAAGTCTTCCTCCCGGTTTTAAAATACTAAAGAGTTTTTCTATAGTACTTTCAAGAACGTCTAGCTCTCTATTTACAGCAATTCTTAAAGCTTGAAATGTTCTCGTTGCTGGATGAACACCTTTATGTCTTTGATGTTTTGGATAAGCATGAAAACAAATATCTTCAAGCTCTTTTGTTGTTTCAATTCTTTTTTGAGTTCTTTTCTCAACTATATTTGCAGCAATTCTTCTAGATAATCTTTCTTCACCATATTTATAAATAAGATTTGCAAGATCTTCTTCATCCATCTCATTTAATAAGTTTGCTGCCGTTGGAATACTATCATCAGAATAATTCATTCTCATATCTAAGGGTGCATCTTCTCTAAAAGAAAAACCTCTTTCAAAACTATCAAAATGATGTGATGAAACTCCAAGATCCATTAAGATTCCATCAAACCTTAATTCTGGATTGTTCTTGGCAACCCAGCTTGGAAAAGACTCAAAGTTCATATTTAAAAGAGTGACTCTTTTATCTAAGTTCTTTTCTTTTAAAATATTTTTTCCATTTTCTAAAGCATCAGGATCTTGATCTGTTGAATAAACATGTGCTGTTTCACTAGAACTTGCAAGCATTGAAGTATGCCCACCAGCTCCAAAAGTCATATCTGCATAAACTCGATTACTTGATGAATCAGCAGCAAGAAAGCCTAAACACTCTCTATACATAACAGAGTAATGTGACTTATATTCTTTCATCTTAGTGTAATAATGTATTTATAATTTCTTTAGACTTTGAACTAATTAAAGCCTCATTGGTAACAATTGCGTACTTATTTTCAGGTGTAAACTCGACTGGATTATTTACAAGGTTTGGAATCATAACCTTAACAAGTTTTTGAGCAGATATATAATTATCTCCCATAACCTTCATAATCTCTTCGACAGTACAATGCTCTTCTTTCCAACAGTCATAGTCTGTTACCATTGCTACTGTTGCATAAGCCATACCAGCTTCTTTAGCAAGATAGCTTTCAGGAACATTTGTCATACCAATAACATCAGCTCCAAATGATCTATAGATATTTGATTCTGCTCTAGTTGAAAATTGAGGACCTTCAATACAAATATAAGATCCATGTGTACTGTGATTTATATCTGTTGTTTTTATAATTTCACATAATCTTCCATGAAGATTTTCATCTACAGGATTAGCCACAGAAACATGTCCAACAACACCATCTTCAAAAAAAGTTCTTTTTCTTTGACCCTTTGTCCAATCAATAAATTGATTTACTAAAACAAAGTTTCCTGGTGCATGCTCTTGCTTTAATGATCCAACAGCTGAAATTGATACAATTACCTTAGCACCAATTTTTTTAAGCCCATATATATTTGCTCTATAGTTTACTTCTGAAGGCGTAATATGATGACCTTCACCATGCCTTGATACAAAATAGAAGTTACTTCCATCGACACTAAGCTCATAAATAGGCGAGCTCATTTTTCCAAATGGTGTATCAAATTCAAATTTGTTTACAACTTCAACACTATCTAAATTATAAATACCACTTCCGCCAATAACAGCAACCTTAGACATGATTATGCCAGTACCTGATTAAAAGTTTTATTTAATGACTTAGACTGTCTTCCAATAAAATTATTAGATTCTTCTCTTTCTGCTTCATCTTTACATGTAATGCACATTTGAGCTGTTGGTCTAGCTAAAAGTCTTTCAAATTTAATATCTACACCACACTCTTCACAACAACCATAATCATCACCGTTGTTAAGTTTTGTAAGTGCAAGCTCTAGTTTTTTTGCATAAAAAAGATCTCTGTTTCTAAACCTTAACATTCTTGATCTTTCTAAATCTGCATTTGTTTGATCTGTTTCATCTTTAGTTTGATCTGAGTTTACTTCAAGCTTTTGCGCATCTAATACGAAGCTACTTGAAATTCTTTCTTTTTCTAAAATCATTTTTTCTTTTAGAATTTTAATTTCTTTTTTCGTTAAACCCATATATCTCTCTCCTTAATTATTTAATCCACCCTTAATGTTTAATAAGACTAGCTTACTAATCATCTTAAGTGTTTCAAAAACTCCCTCTCCAGTAGTTGCAATTGCTTCGAATGATGGAAAATCATTTTCATTAAGTTTTCTCTCTAAATCTTGAACAGAAGTTTTATTTGGAAGGTCTCTTTTATTCCACTGAAGAACAATTGGAACTTTATTAAAGTCATAACCTTGCTCTTCAAGGTTTTTCTTTAAACCTTCTAAACTTTCTATATTCGCTTCCATTTTCTCAACTTGAGAGTCAGCAACAAAAACAATACCATCTACACCTCTTAGAATAAGCTTTCTACTTGCTTCATAAAAAACTTGTCCCGGAACTGTATATAAATGAAATCTTGTTTTATAACCTCTAATACTTCCTAAGTCTAAAGGAAGAAAATCAAAAAACAATGTTCTTTCATTTTCTGTATTTAGAGTAACCATTTGACCTTTATTTTTCTGGGCTGTCTTTTGATAAACAAACTGTATATTAGTTGTTTTACCACCAAGGCCTGGTCCATAATAAACGATCTTACAATTAATTTCTTTAGTATGATAATTTACAAATGACATTTAGACCCCCGAGTGAGCAAATAGTCTATCCATTTCATCATCAGTGATATTATCGAATAGGTAACCCTGTCTTTGCTCGTCTTTAGGGTTGTAGTCTAAGTTTGTTATGTATTTTTCTAAATTAGACTTTATTAATCTAAGCTCTAATTTATGTTTTGCTGGATTTAATAACTCTTTATACTCTGAAGATAAAATTAAATTTTGATTATTCATCTTTACAGGTAAGATATATAAACCTTCATCAGTTTTATCAAAAGATAGTCTGTAATCTAAAACATCTGACGATTCATTTAAAGAACTTTTTATAGCTGTAGATGCTTGCCATAAACCAGCAATTAAAGCACCAGTATTATGATCTTTTTTAGCGTTAGAATAAAGAATAATTCCATCTTCTCTAATAACACTTATTTTTGAATTTATTTTCTTATCGCTTTTACTATTAAAAAACGACGTTAATTCTTTTGCTAGATTCATTCTAATATCTTTCTATTCTCTAGTGCCTTAGAAATTGTCATCGGATCAAGTAATTCTAATGAACCACCAATTGGTATTCCAAATCCAATCCTCTCTACATTAATATGCTCACCAAGAAGCTGTTTAATATAGGCGCACGTCGCATCTCCTTCTACAGAGGGGTTTATAGCTAAAATTATAGACTTTGTATCTAATTTTTTTACTCTTTCTATTAACTTATCTATTCTTAAATGTGAAGGCCCAATTCCAGCTAATGGATTTAGAACACCGCCCAAGATGTGAAATAGTCCTGAAAAATTATTACTTTTTTCTATCGCCATTAAATCACTTATATTTTCGACTACGCAAATTACAGATGAATCCTTTCTAAATTCATTTGAGCATATTTTACAAATATCCGAATCTGAAAGAACACCACATTCACTACATTTATTTAAAGTTTGCAGCTCATTTATTGCATTTGAAAAATCAAGTAAGTCTTGAACCTGCCATTTACTCATGGCCATAACTTGCCTCAAAGCTGTTTTTCCACCAACACCTGGTAGCTTAGAAAAGCTTTCAACACAATCTTGTATACTTTGAGGAAGTTCAATCATTTAGAATAAACCTGGAATATTTAGTCCACCAGTTACTTTATTCATTGCATTTGAAACCATGTCTGAAGATTCTTTAACTCCTTGATTTACGGCAGTCATAACAAGTTCTTCTAACATTTCAACATCATTAGGATCAACACAGTCTTTATTAATCTTAATTTCAACAAGTTCTTGCTTTCCATTAACTTTTACTTTAACCATTCCACCACCAGATGATGCTTCTATTTCTCTTGTTTCAAGTTCTTTTTGAAGCATAGAAATTTTTGTTTGCATCTGTTGTGCTTGTTTCATTAAGTTATTCATATTTGCCATATATCGCTCCTAATCCTTTATTTTTATATTTGATATAGTCGTATTAAATAAACTTTGAGCTTCTAAAATAAAAGGATCTTCCTTAAGTCCTTTTTCTTTATTTTGTTTTGCAAGCATTTTGTTATCAATATCTATTTGAGCTTTACTTTTAAATTCAGTTTCCTCGACTGTTTTTTTATCTAAAAGAGTTACTAAAAGCTCTACATTTTTTTCAAAATAATTCGTTAAAATAGATTTTAAATCTTTTTTAACTTCAGGCCCACTTAAATAATCATAGAAGACTCTATCTTCTAAGCCAAAACCTATATTTAAAGAAACAGATTGACCTAAATCTTGAACCTTATCAACAATATTTCCATGCTCAAGATTACTTCCAACTGTTTTATTATTTGAAAAGACATATTCAATAATATCTTTCCATTCATAACTAATTATTTTTTTCGGAGCAACTGGCTCTAAATTAGTTTTTTTTTTAGCAACAATCTTCGTTGAATTTATTCCTAAAACTTCTGATCTTAATGCAACTTTTATAAAACTAAATAAGATCATTTTTTCCGGATTTATAGATTCATATGCAAACTTAAAATCTTTTATTAAAACCTCATAAATCCATAATAATTCTGAAAAAGAAATTTGTTCTAAAATATCTTTTTCAATTAAGTTGTTATCTAAGTTTCCTTGCTCGTCAATTTTCTCAATCATTAAGAAAATAGCATCTAAAACCTGCGTACTAAATTTTTTTACATCTATATTTTCATTAACAACATTATTATAGCTTTGAATTAACTTAGTTTTATCCGCATTAAAAAGTGCTTCTATTGTTTTTTTTACAGAAGTTGTTTTTGCTAATCCCAAAGACATTAACATCGAGTCTTCAGTGATTGTATCAAGCATGCTTAAGCTTAAAACTTGATCTAATAATGATAGGGTATCTCTAACAGAACCTTGTCCATGCTTAGCTAGATCTTCAATAATTTGATCATTTTCAAATTTAATATCTTCAGCTTTTGCAATTTTCTTCACATGTGCCGCTAAAGTATCAATATCTACATGTCTAAAATCGTATCTTTGACACCTAGATAAAACAGTTCCTAATAATTTTTGTGGATCAGTTGTAGCAAAAACAAATACAACATGAGCAGGTGGTTCTTCTAGTGTTTTTAAAAGTGCATTAAACGCACTTACTGATAACATATGAACCTCATCAATCACATATACCTTTTTATCGCCGCTAGTAGGTAGGTATTGTACGTTATCAATAAGTTCTCTTATATTATCTACACCTGTATTAGATGCACCATCAATTTCAATATAATTTAAGTTAGAAGTATTATCTATAGAAGTACACTCTTCACATGTACCACACGGACTAAAATCCTCTTTTAAACTTAAACACCTTAGAGATTTTGCAAAAATTCTTGCAACAGTAGTTTTACCAACACCTCTTGTTCCAGTCAGAAGATATGCATGCGCAACCTTATCTCTCTTTAAGGCATTTTGAAGTGTTTTTGTTATATGATTTTGCCCTATCACTTCTGAAAAGCTCTTAGGACGCCATTTTCTGGCCAATACTTGATAAGACATCAACTCTCTCTTTATTTATAAGCGAAAACTATAGAAATAGGTTAGGTTAGTCAACAGAAAGTAAGATAATATTTGCTTGGATTTAAATTAGATAAAGTGGCAACATTACACAAAGCATTAATTAGTCCCGTTGCTTCGTTCCCGACCTGGCGGAGTAACCAACAATACAGTCGTAATGTTACCGATAGTGATATTAAGTTTTATAAACTTATATGTCAATTAGCTTTACTTTTCACTTGCCTTAGACTTTCTAAGCTTTAAAAAAGAACTTTGTACTCTTGGAGCTCTATTGGCTTTTAAAGTCTTCATTCCAGAAGTATCCTTTTTATAACCAACATCAGAATTCAAAACTTTAGAACCAAAGCTATCTCTACAAATCGTTACAAGTTTATCAAAGTTAGCATTTAACTCATCTTCAGTATCCATAGAATCTTGTTTTTCTTTTATTACTTTTTTTAATTTTTGAATTCCACTATACATGGATTTTGCCGTTAATAAATACTCTGACTCAGACTGATCATATGATTTAAAAAAATTACTCTTATCTATATTTAACTCTGCAATATATTTTTCTAGAACAGCTTGCGTCTGCCCTTGAACTTGCTCTAAATGATTAATACATTTTGTTGCACTCTTAATTGCCTTTTTTGAATCTCTCTTAAGATCATTTAAATTTTTACACGACTCTATCTCTGCAACAACAACAGCATTTCCAGTTGTGTCGACATCATGAATTTTATAAGGCAGACAAGTTGAAGCAAAATATCTCATACTTACTTCTTTTACTACTTTATCAAGATCTTTTTCTTTGTCCGATGAAACAGACTCTGACAATTGTACTATTCTTAATATTCTCCCACTAGTATCTTTTTCAACTTTTATCCGGGGCTTAGCTCCTGTTGCTTCAACTTGAAATTCGTAGACACCTGTTTCTTTATTAAAATAAGTCTGAGAAACACCTTTGCTTGCAACAAGCATAGATGTTTTGCTATCAATAGAAAATATCGCTTTTGCTTTTCTAGAAGAATTTTGATTTTGCACAAAAACTCTTTTTATTGCCGGATTACATGCATACTTATAGTTTTCTTGAGCAAAAAGACTACTGGAAAATAAAACAGCTGTACTAAGTACAAAATTTAGTTTTTTCATATAAATTCCCCTTTCTTATATTATATCTATAATATTTATCGGCTACACCAATACCTTACTAAAGAGTATAAAAAAGTTTTTTACTCTTTTAAATTAAATGTTCTTTTTAGTATTAAAAGAAGATGGCTTTAATTGCGGAGTAATTTTGTAAATTGAAGTAGGTTGATCTTTTTCAAACTTCCTTAAAGCCTTTACTGAATCATAAATACCAAAGGTTTTATCTATATCAGCACAGTTTTGCTCTAATCTTGAAGTAAACTTTGAAGATTCTTTCATATAGTAAGATGTTCTTTTAGACTTTCTACTTCCCATGGCAAAATATTTATCATGAAGGTTTTGTAACTCATCAAGATTTTCATTACATTTTTTAAGATCAGCAGCATGAGCAACAAGAAAATCTTCCCATTTTGCACATGCTTGAACATCATATTTTTTTCTATGAGCATCATTTTCCGACCCATCATAGAGTTTATCACCAATGCACTTATCCTTTACATAATTAAATGAAATATTAGTTGAAAAGAAATCACTATCCATGCTTCCTGAAAGATCTCCCTTTCTAATTCTTAAGAGCTTTCCATCTTTATCATAAAACATCTCTATTTTAATTTCACGAACATGATGAATATAATTTGCCTGAGCAATATATCCACCATTTTCAAGTTTTTTAGGAGCAATAAAGTCACCTTTTAGATTAGTACATTTTATCGTTTTTTTCTTAACTCCATCAAAAGTAAATTCCCCCTCATCACATTTAAAAAAATTAAAATCATTTCGATTATACTTTTTAATGTTCTTAAAGTTTTCAATACAAAGAGAATAATCTGTGATTTGTTGAGCAAAAGTCATTATTGAATATAAGAATGTAAATATAATAAAAAGTCTCATCAATATACTATATCGGAAATGTTGACGATTAACTTAAGAATTTGGAAACTAAAAATCTTAAATATGGCGGAGAACAGGGGAGTAACATTCTTTCTTTTTCACCATAACCACCCAACTTATTAACATTATTAAAAACACACTTACAACAACTTAGCAAAGTCTTATCGTTCATTTGTCGTTTATTGTATTCAATTATTACAGAAAGTTTTCTGTGATAGCACATTTTTAGCACAGCAAAGAGCTTTATTTTAATTTTTATAAAGCGAGAATATTAATGAGTAATCTAACAAAGAACCTTAAAGAATTATTATATAAAAACTCAATGACAATGGCACAGCTGTCTAGAGTTACAGGAATACCGCCACAGACTTTAAATAACTGGATGGCTGGTCAAGAACCTAGAGGTTTAGATAAGCTTAAGAAAGTTTCTGATTATTTCTGCATCACATTAGATGAATTATGTTTCAAGAAAAATTCTAAAAAGCTTATGGATTAGTTGAATTATTTTTATGACATAACGATTTTTTTAATTTAAAACGACGCATATGAACAAAAATAAAGAAAGACTTTTTTTACTAAGGCAGTTAAGTAGGAAAAAGCTATTAAAAACTAGAAGAAGAGACTTGAGTAGAGCAGGTGCAAGTTTTTACAGCTCCTATAATCAGTTCAATGGGCCTGCAAGTTTTGGAAAAAAAAGTGAGCTCTATCCTAATACGAATATTATTGTACCTCCAACAGTATTTAGCCTGTCACAAAACATTGATGAGACAATTAAATTTTTTGAAGATTTTCAAATCCTAATTAGCTTAAACCAGCCTATTTTTATAAACTTAAAAGAAGTAAAAACAATTACCCCGGGAGCTCTGCTTTATATACTTTCCATTTTACGAAGCATTGAAGAAAAGAATATTTTTATATCAATACGAGCAAATCGTCCTCAAGATCCAGAGTGTAGGCACTTTATCGAACAATCTGGCTTCTATAACCATACAGGATCAAACAAAAAGCCTGAGCACACAGATAATAATTTAATGGAAATTGTAACTGGCAACGAGGCTGATCCTGACCAAATTATTGATATTAAAAACTTTTGTATTGAAAAACTAGATATCGATAGATACTCAAGAAAAGGCCAAGCTTTTTGGGCAAACCTTGTTGAATGTACAGCCAACACTAATAATCATGCGTATGAAACGGAAAAATCTAAAAATGATATTTTCTTAAACCAATGGTGGGCTATTGCTGTTTTTAAAGAAGGCAAAGTTGAGACTACCTTTCTAGATAATGGCTCAGGGATACCAGGAACAGTAAAAAAACACCTTTTCTCAATGCAACATTTAGATTCAGACTCTACACTTATCAACAAAGCCCTTTTAGGTGGAGTGATAAAGTCGCGGACAGGTAAAGAACATAGAAATAAGGGTTTACCTAAAATGTTGGAAAGGGTGAATAAAGATAATTTAGTGGACAAACTTACAATAATATCAGATAAGGGCTACTTAGAAATTGACTCTACTGAAATAACGAAAAAAGATTTAAAGCATTCTTTTAAAGGAACGCTGCTTCACTGGGAAGTTTCTAATATAAACTAACGGATAATATATGGCTTTTATAAAAATTTCTAAAGATTTCTCTGATAGACCTGGAGCAAGGTACAAAACTGACGGTTCAAACTCAGGAGAACTATTTCGAGAAGAACATTTAGAGAAATTTTTTACAGAAGCTAGTCTTATGAACGAAGATATAACAATAGACTTTGATCATACGGAAGGTTATGCAACATCTTTTCTTGAAGAAGCCTTCGGTGGGTTACAACGCAAATTTAAAGACATTGATATTGTTAAAAGATTTAAGTTTATCTCTACTCAAGAAGAGTCCCTAATAAACGAAGTTAAACAATATATCAATGATGCAAAATGAAGTTTTCTTTCTTAAGAGCTTTAGCCCTAATTATCACTATATCCCTTTTACTTTATTTTATTAATGTAATAATTCCAGGTAAAATACCTTCAGACTTTTACGATCTTCAACTGAAGGATATCGTAAACCTAGCTGCTCAAGCATATATTGCATTTATTGCTTATCAAATTCAACACAAATTGATTTTCACAACAAAGCTTGTTGACAGTATCTTAAATGAAATAGACTATCTTCTAAATCAGGTAACTTCTCTTAATCTAAAGGTCGATCTTTATAATAATAGAAGTGACAATAAACCATTTCATGATATTACTAAGCTTTTAAAAGAGATTAGAAACAAAGAAGAACACTTTTTAAAAAGAATGAAGTGCCTTAATTTAAATCTCTTTACTGATTTCGACCAAAAACTGCAATCAGAGATATTCAATATTCGACACACCCTTACAGGTGATAACTTTGGTGCAAATAACCACCTTATTTGTGAATCAAAAGCAAACCTTACAATTAGCCAACACAAATCTTCACTTGAAGAATTAAAAACAAGAGTTTTTCAAGAATCATATAAATAAATCTAAAATCTTATAGCTTAATCAATAAAAATCCCCACATAGGGATTTTCTACGCACTTACGGATTCTTAATTTACTAATGTTTTAAATAGACGATAAATAGAACATGAACACATTTAAAGACAATTTAAAACACTTAGTAAAAAATGAAGGGATAACCATGGCTCAGCTAGCTAGAGCCACTAAAATCGCCCCTCAAACGATAAATAACTGGGTTGCTGGGCAGGAGCCTAGAAGCTTTAACCAAGTTAAAAAGATTGCTGATTACTTTGAAATAACCCTTGATGAGCTTTGTTTTGGAGTTAAAGAAGAAGGCATTGAAAAGATTCAAGAATACACTGAAGAAATTAACGCAGGTATCTTTGAAGTTGTTTTAAGGAGAATAAAAAAATGAAGTATGTTCAAATTTTAATAGTTACGACTCTAATTAGTTCATGTAGTTCTTTACTAAAAAAACCATTAAAAACTTACGAACATGATTATCTAAATGCTATAGAAAAAATTCAAACAAATGACTTTAACGAGTTCAAAAACATTATGAAAAAGTATCTACTTACAGATCAAAAGGTTCTCACTGGCCTACTTAAAGCATCTACAAGTAAAGTTAATTACAAAACAAACTATTATGTAACAAAAGATGTAAACTTTCAGCAAGTAAGAACTGAACAATTTTGTCGCCCTAAGTTTCTAGACTATTTACTTAAGAAAGACGCAAAGCTACAAGCTGACCACATAAAAGGCATTTTTGCCAATTTATGTACAAAAAGTTTTTCTTTGATAAAAAGAAAGGTCACACCCTTAATGCTAAAAGAATCTACAAAAAACTATACCTTACATGCAGTAAGCTCATTTACGACAAAAGACTCGATACTAAGGTTTTTAAAACCTATAATGCAGATCACTAAACAAAGTCCAAATAATAAAGACTTGATAGCTGTAAAAAATAATCTAATAAAAGCAGCATCATCTCTTGAAAAGGAACTTAAGAGTATTGAATATTATAAAACTCCAGCGGGTATTGAGCAAAAAGAAGCCAACTCTATTTGTTATGAAAAAGGATGGGAACAAAAATATAAAAAATATATTGTTGAAGAAAAAAGAAGGGGAAAGCTCTCTGGTTTTGTTAATGCTATTAAGCTAAAAAAGTGGGGTGATTACTTATATCAGCATAGAGTTAAGCTGAAGCAGAAGATGGATAGATACCAATTTAAATATAAAGAAAGATTTAATATTAAAAGATGTAGATAATACTTATTTAAAAAGTAACTCATGCTTCTTTTTTAAGACTTTTCCTTTTTTCTAGATAATTCATTAAAGATGAATGTAAAGAATCTTCCTCGCTAGTCTTTTCAGGCAAGACTCTTGGCTTTATATAAACATAGTCTAATAGCTTTATAAGTATATCAGCTTGCTTATTTGAGTCTAATTCAGGAATTACCTCTAATAAGCGCCCCACTAAGTCAAAGCCTCTATCTTCCAAAACATCTGACAATAAGCGTGTTTTTTTATTTAACGAACCCTTTTTTCTACCACCTGTTTTTGGCAACCCAACTGGTCTTGACATAGATACCTCCCTATTTATAATTCTACCAAAAAAAGCGATGCACAATAAAATTAATCTAAAATAGAAAGAAATAGAATGAAAAAGTTTACAAAAAAAAAGTTTACGAAAACACAAAGAATAAAAATATTAGAACTTCTAGGGTACAAAAACTTAGAAGATATGAATGGAAATGAAGAGTACGATGAAATAGAACTTGCAAATGCTAAACATGCCTACTTATCTATAGAAAAAGCTCTATACGATTTTGAAATTTACTCGAACATGAAAGAATCAGGTAAATATGAAAAAATTCACCAGAAGAACAAGTTACTAAACAAACTTAACAGAAACTCGAAGACAATAATACAAGAGGTTGAAAAGAAATCGACACTAGACATAATAACAAAATCTAACTTTAAATTTGAAGAAAACTCAACTAAACAAAGCACCTTAAAGTCTATAAAAATGATGCTTGAAACATTAAAGAGAGTCCAGTTTGTACTAGAAAATGAAATTTCTATTACCGAAGAGTTTATTATTAATAATAAAAAAATTTTAACAGCCGGAAAAAGACGACAATGCCTAATTGTTGATATTTCTAAAGTATTTCGCCTATTTAACTGTTTTAGTGCATCAAATAATCAAGAATACTCATATAAAACTAATATTATAAATAGAAATCAAACAAATAAAGAAAAAGATGAATTAAGAAGGAAACTTGAAAAAGATCAGCTTAATCTTATTCTATACTGTCTTAACATACTAAAAAAACGTGGCTACCCGGATGCTAATTTAACGGAAAAGAGATTAAAAGAAGTCATAAAAGAAGAAAAATTAGAAATTATAGCACTCTAAGTACAATACGTCCTATTTTTGAAAAGTAATATTTTAAAAATAGGAAAGCAATTTTTTCCTACGCTAAATTCTCTATTACTACACAATAAAGTGTAATCAAGATGGAGAAATACAATGAAGGAAACACAAAAAGTTAAAGAAGAAGAAACGACAAACAATGATTGTAAAAAAAGTTCCCAATCGTTATTAAAAATTCAACAAATCTGCTCACTTTTGAATATTCAGGAGTCACATCTAAGATCGTTAATATTCAGAAGTGAAATACCATTTATAAAAATCGGTCGTCTTATTAGATTTGATCCTGATAAGATAAAAAAATGGCTTGAAGAGAAGAATTTTCAATAAAAATGAAGTCACTTTCTATATTAACTAGTAAACTCACGTCACAAAGCCCTTCAAGTATTTTATTTGGGGGGTTCATTGACAAAATAGAGTTAAGCGTCAGTGAATATAATATCTCGGTTAACAAAATAAAGTCGAAAAAGATGTTCTATGCCAATGAGAAGAGAGAAGGTCGTTTTCATACACTGCAACTATTTAAAAACATTGATATAAGCGCATATTATAACAAACAAGGTTTTATATATAAGCTAAAACTTAATCCATCAGCAGAAGAAAGCTGGTTTGAGTTCTATCAAAAAAGTAAAAAGCTATGGAGCCTGTTCGATCTTTATCAACTTAAAATTTTACGCCTAGACCTTACAATTGACATTAGAGAAGACTTTAAAAGTATTAGTAGTGGTATTATTGTTAAATACAAACAATCTTCAGACGTGTTCAAAAAAAGCAGTATTACAGGTTTCAATTTTGGATCAGGAGATGAAGTTATCAAGGTCTATAATAGAAGTATAAAAGCCAAGATTCCGTTCCCCTGTACGAGAATAGAAATATTATTAAAAGGTAAAAAGCTACCGATTAAAAATATTAAAGAATTTATTTTATTAGTAAATAATAAAGATAATTTTAAATTATTTAATCCTTTTAAAAACATTACTCTTAACAGAATCAAAATAAATAATAATATTAAGTCAGAGAATGCTCTAAGAGCTAAGTTTCAGCTTGAAATCACCCCTTATTTTTATTTTAAAAAAATTCATAATACTAATGGTAACTTTGGTAGAAATTTTAAAAAAATTATAGAGCTGACACCACATAAAACACAACCAGCGGAAATTATTGAAAAAGGACTTGAGCAATTTTTCAATAAACCTTTTAAAAAATACAAAAATGGGTTAAATAATGAATGCTCTTTGACAATTAAATATAATAAACAACAAAAGAACATAAGACTTCTTAACCAAAGGAGTCGCTATGAAGCCTAAAAAACTAAAAAATGGTGATCTGTCATATAGACCAAAAGTTTATATTGATGGTAAGGCCATAACAAAAGTATTTAGAAGAAAATCTGATGCTATTGCCTGGAAACAACGAGTTACCGCAGAAAGGGATAGAAATAAAGCCCTTGGAGTACCCAATTTAGAAGATATACACTTTGATAAACTCGCTAATCGATGGATTAAAAGCAAGTCACATCTTGCCAGTAATACAATTCGAGATTACAAAGGCGTTGTTAACAAGTACCTTTTACCACATTTTAAAAACCAAAAAATTTCTAAAATTAGCTACGGCCAAATACAACACTTTGTTAGTAACCTCAGTGAATGTGAGGAAACGTGCATAGGCAAAAGTAGAATAAACAAAATCATCAAAGTTATAAAAATGGTTTTTAGTTTTGCTGTGGAGCTCGAGCACATATACAAAAGCCCTGCTGATAAATTAAATAATATTAAGGTCACTGCTAAGGAGATTGTATATTGGGATGAGAGTGAAGTTGCTAAATTCTTAAGTCATAATAGAAATAACTACTACTATGACCTCTATCTATTTGCATTAAGCACTGGGCTTAGGCTTGGTGAGATTGTCGGTCTCAAGTGGGATTGTGTTTTGTTTAGTGAAGGAAGAATTGTCATCAAAAGAATAATGACTAGAGATGGGATGAAAGATGAAACAAAAGGAAAAAAGGACAGATCCGTTTTCTTTTCACCTGATGCACTGTCAACATTACAAAGTAGAAAAGAAAAAAGCCTATCTGAGTTTGTATTTACTAAGGAAGACAATATATCACAGGTGTCTTATGAGCACTTCACTTACAGAGTTTTCAGAAAGGCTGTAGAAGAGTCTGGTGTAAAGAAGATATATTTTAAGCACCTACGATCAACCTTTGCCACAAGCTTCTGTAAACGAGTAGGAGACATCTATGTCCTAAGCGGCATTCTTGGTCATAGCTCTGTTGCTATAACACAAAAACATTATGCTCACCTTTGTGATAGTTCTCAGCGAGAGGCAATGCAAAAACTTAGTATAAAGCAAAAAGATAGTACATTTTTAGCACATCAAAACTTACTGCCTTTTAAAAGGTCTTTTAATTCAATAGGTTAAATGGGTATTGAAAGATATGGCGGAGAACAGGGGATTCGAACCCCCGAACGAGTTTCCCCGTTACACGCTTTCCAAGCGTGCGCCTTCAGCCACTCGGCCAATTCTCCATAATATTCAATATATTATCATAGATATTTTTTATATGCCTATTGAATTTATCTATTTGATCATATTATTTTTAAAATATTAAACTATAAAGGTTACTACATTTAAAACTTCTAGGAGGCAAAAGTTGAAAACTATACTATTAATGTTAGTTATTATTGTATCATGTACAAATAAGAAAGTTACAGAAAAAGACAGAGCTCTTTTAAAGATGGCAAATGAATATTTTAAGCCAATCAGTAACAACCTTATTGACACAAAAAAAAACCAAGATTTAATCAAGCTTGGAAAAGAACTTTATTTCGAAAAAAAGTTATCGATTAATAACACCATTTCATGTAACTCATGTCACAACTTAGATACTTACGGAGTTGATAACCAAGCTACAAGCCCTGGACATGATGGAACAAGAGGGGATAGAAACTCACCAACAACATTAAATGCAGCTTATCACTTTAGGCAGTTTTGGGATGGAAGAGCCAAAGATCTTGAAGAACAAGCCTTAGGACCAATCTTAAATCCAATTGAACATGGGCTTAAAAATGAAAAACAAGCATTAGAAAAAATTAAATCTCCTAAATATATTAATGCCTTTAAAAAAGCCTCTTTAGATTTTAAATATAAAAATATTGGAGTAGCAATAGGAGCTTTTGAAAAGACACTTATTACTCCTAGTGCTTTTGATCATTACTTAAATGGTGACATTCATGCGCTTAATGATGAACAAAGAGAAGGTCTTGAAACTTTTATTAAAGTAGGTTGTACTTCATGCCACTCGGGGACAATACTAGGCGGTCAGTCTTATCAAAAAATTGGGCTTGTAAAAAAATATAGTACCAAAGACTTAGGAAGATATAATGTAACAAAAAAGAGACGTGATAAATATAAGTTTAAAGTCCCAGGACTAAGAAATATCGAAAAAACGGCTCCTTATTTTCATGATGGAAGCATAAAAACCTTATCACAGGCAATTCAGATCATGGGAGAATATCAACTTGGAATAAAGTTAACAAAAAAGCAAAATGAATCAATACAATCATTTTTAAAAGCCTTAACTTATAAATAAATTGAACTATTTACGCTGCTTTCTTTTTAATTTAAAATAATCAGAAAGCAGCTTTGCCGTTTCAAAGTGCTTTATTCCACCATAAGCACTAAAATTATGATTCAATCTACTATCTTGATGAAGGTTATATCCAAGACTTAAAGCACCACCTTTTTTATCATATGCTCCAAAATAAACTTCACTTAGTCGAGATTGAGAAATCGCACTAAAACACATCGGACAAGGCTCTAATGTCACGATCATTTTATAATCATTCAAACGCCAACTTTGTATATCTTTAGCAAGCTCTTTTATTGCAAAAATTTCAGCATGTGCTGTAACATCATATCTTTTTTCTTTCTTATTATATCCCCTGGAGACAATATTATTATTAGAATCAATAATTATAGCCCCTACAGGAACTTCATCATAATAGGCTGCCTCTTTTGCCAACAAAATAGCCTCATCCATAAAAATATTTAAAGTACTAATATTAAGATTCATTTTTAAACTTATTTCTCAATTTAACTTGCTTATTATTTTTCCAATATTTTTTAAGCTCACTTAAAGATTCACTATCTGCATTAAATTGAATTCCATATCTAATGGGCCTTCCTTTTATAAGCTCTTTTTCTGTTTTGACTTTAAAATTTATATCAAATTCAGCTTGTGAAAAATGAATATTCATACTTCCTTCAGTTTCAAGTTTTATATACTCAAAACATTCTATAGAAGCCTCAGATCTTCTAAGATCAGTTAATCTTCCTTCAAACTCTTGGTCTGCTATTTTTATCTTAATTTTTTTATCAGCTCTATATTTATAATCATATTCCCACCACTGAACTCTTGGGAAATATAATGGTGAGGACATAACATAACTATTGATCGCTAACAAAACAAAACCTAAAAAAACAATATATAAAACTGAAAGATTAAAAGTAACGAATGAGAAAAATATAAAGTTTTTTAGAAGAAATAAAAACAAAACAAAACTTATACCCCAATAAGCATAATTTCTATTTTTCATTGAATTTAAAAAGGCATTAAAAATAGCAAAGCTTAAAGCTACCTCTAAGATCGTTCCAAAACTAGCCAGAGTTCCAGATATTGATCTTTCAAAAACAATCAAAATTAAAGTTATTATCTGTAAAAAAATAAAGAGAATTTTCGTATTCTTAATTTCTTCACTTATATTAATTTTTTTAAAATAGTTTGCCATATACTAATTATGCTACAATATTTAGATAAAACAAAGTCTAATCAAAAACTTAGAGTATTGAGTGATAAAAAATGCTGAAAATAAAAGAAAATAGATTTCCACCAAGCCCAATAATAAAGTCTATACTTTATAGTACTTGTTCGTTATTCATTGGATATATCGATCTTTTGTTTATATATCTAGACCTATCTAAACAAAATACTAAACATACTAATATAACGAATCATCTAATTGGCACAATTATCACTCTTTTCTTTTTATTCTTTATATTTAAATCTAAAAACTGGGCCAGAATTATATATACATTAATTTCAATCATAGGATTAGTATCAATACTACCTATAGTATGCTTAGAAATAACAAATGACATCATTGGTGCAATATCAAGCATCATACAAATAGCTCTAATTCTAGTATCTACACTATATCTATTTCACAAAGAATCTAATGTATGGTTTCAAAATTATAATAAAAAATAATAATTGGTAATCAAGCTACAAGCCTGCTGCATTACCTAACACCCTTATTAATATACTCTTTAAATAAGTCTTCTAAAACAGTATCTCCATCCGAGCTTTGTGATTTCGCTAAAGACATTGAAACTTTATCAATAATAACACCCTTATCAAGAAGATAATTAACTGAATCTAAGTTTCCACTCATAATATATAGTAATGATGCCATAGCCAAAGCACTATAATCATGACCTTTATAATTACGATAAACACTATTTATATTAACAGAGTTACTACGAAAAAAACTTTCAACTGTATGCAATCCACTAGCATGTCTTTCAAAAGTACCCAAAGATATTAAGTCTTGAAAATCCCAGTTTATATTTTTATAAAAAACCCTATCAAGTCTTTGTATTCCTGTTGTATTTAAATTATCAGAAAAAACAATATCTTCAACACACCCTCTACTAGAATTTAAAGTAAAGTCTTCATTTAACTTATATCCTTCTGGATACAGTGTCCTTGAAACAATACCTATAACTACACCAGAAGAGTCAAAGACAGGGGAACCTGAAGCCCCGGCATTAATGTCTAAGTTAGAACTATAAAAGACATGACCGCGCATATCATAGTACTCCGTATAATTACCAGACTCCGCTATAATCTGCTTTGTAGACCCCAAAGGATAACCAATAGTATAAATTTTACTTTTATTGAACCTAGGTGCTTCAACATTTAAGCTCAAAGGCTTAACACCAACGACCTTTCTGTCCAGCTTCAAGATAGCATAATCTCCAAAGAATGGATTATTTCTCGCATTAACAATAGAGGTTACAGAATAAACATCACTAACTTTAACAGTATCAAGATCATGCCCAAAAATAATTCTAAATGGTAGATCTACATCATAATTTTTAATAAAACTATAATGCTCATCTTGCAAACAATGTCCCGCAGTTGCAACTTCATCATCAGAAATTAAGAAAACAGTACATAATGATGAAGACTCTAACTTATAAGATATATTATCTTCACACAAAGGTTTTCCAAACTGTGACTCTATCAAAGCAGAGACTGAATCTTTTTTTAGCCTATAGCTTTGTTCATTAACCTTTACTAAAGTACTACTTTCCACATCATCCTTATCAAAAAAGTGCAATGCTCCAATAGACTTATTATAAGTTTCCTTTGTCAAAATCCTTCTATTTTCAATACCATGCCTAGAAGCTAAAGCTGGAAAACATCCTAACAAAAATACAAAAAATAAACTAAGATTAATCAGCTTACACTCAACAATTTCTTTTACAACTGACCACAAACTATACATTTTTGCTCCACCTAAGTAGTTATTTTATTTAAACTACATTCCAAACAACCTCATTATTTGCATCATTCATGCCACTTTAAGTGGAATTACAAAACTAAATTTGAAAGTTAGTCACTTGATAGTAAAAATTAGTCGATAGATTGAATTTTTTTGAAATATGTTGAAATAAAAAGAAAAAATCAAATCTATTTATTAAGTGCTTTAAATTTTAATATTATTAAGTACTTGTAATCTAATAGTGATGCTTTTTAAAAGTATTTGGATTTTTCTAAATTAGATGGCACACCCTGAGAGATTCGAACTCCCGATCTTCTGATCCGTAGTCAGACGCCTTATCCAGCTGGGCCAAGGGTGCGCATTAATATTAATATGTTTTATGGTAATTTTTGCTAATAATCAAGTTTTTTAACGTCTTTGCACCATCGTGTCAGAGACGTAAAACATCCAAATAAAGCCTATACCCATACTTGTAGCTTCATTAACCTCATATAAAAAACTTTCATTGTTTGGATTATTATAAAAGTTTCTTTGAATAAATGAAAACATTCTGAACCTATTTGAAAATTGATAAGTAAAACTCATATCTATATGACTTTCTAGTATTCCAGACTTTGCATTAAATCTTTTACGTTTATTAGTGGTATATTTTTCTCTTATTTCAAAAATATTATCTTGAACTCCTTCATTTGCCCAAATACTTCCCGCTCTAAAACTTATTCTTGCCTTCATATCATCAAAGAATTTTCTATAAGATAGTATGGGATGAATGACATGTCCTAAGTATTTAGTAAAACCAAAGTCTGTAGTCACTGCTCCTCTTAATCCTGTACGAAGGGAAAACTGTCTATCTTCTTTTCTTTGAAAAAAATATTCAAAAGCAGGGCCTAACTCAAATATCCAATCAATATCCGGCATCCCTATACGAGCTTTATTGTCACTATTATCAGCAGGAAATGATACTCCAAAACTTAAGTTAAAATTATAATTATTTGTATCAGCTAACTCTGATCTGATTCCATCATCATCAGAAATAAGATAATCACCTCTATAGATTATTATAGGTATCGTTGCACTACGAGCTCGATCTTGACTTGAAGAAGGGTAGTGAGGTGTTTTAAAAGTTGCTGTTGCAAGACCTAATTCAACTCTTGGTAGGTCAATCGAAAAAACTGACACTGAAAATAAAGTAACAAGATATTTTAACACTTATCTATTTTAGCAAATATATTAGTATTTTGTGATTTATTTATTTATTTTTTTAAATAATCAAAAAGAACATTTAAACCCTTTCGTCTTTTCTTTTTACTAGGCTTTATTTTCATTTTTTCTTCATTTTCAGTAGGAACTTTAACCTTAGGCTTTTTTGACTTTTCATTTACATCTAAAGTTTGATCATTTGCAATACTAACTTTTAAGGTTCTTCCATCTACAACCTTTTCATTTAGAGCTTTAATAGCTTTTAAAGCAGCATTTTTATTCGTCATTTGAATAAACCCAAAACCTTTGCTTTTATTTGTCTTTGGATCTACATTTATTTTTACATACTTAACTGTACCAAACTTTTCAAACATCTTTTTTAAGTCAAACTGAGTTTTCTTATAAGACAAATTGCCAACATAGATAGTTGTACCTTTAAAGTCTTTTTGAAAATAACCTGTTTTAAGCTCTACTCTTTCTTTTTTATCTGTCATTTGCGAAAGATACACAAAAAAGTTTAATAAAGCTATTAGATATTTTAATCATTATGCCATCTTCTTAAAAGATTCTTGCTTTATATCCTTAGAAGGAGTAGAAGTACTGCTACTACAGCTATCTTTTTTCTTATTTACACCAAGAAGAAGTTCTTTCATTTGCTTTGTATTTTCCATAATGCTATCAACTTGTTCTTCCATTTTTATAGCAAAATCTTTATTCTGATTAGATGCAGATTTATTCTTACGCGAAAGATGCTCTATCTTTCTTACGGAGTGTGCTATTTCTCCAACAGCAATCGCTTGCTCTTGTGCAGCAGCAGAAATTTGGCCTATAGATTCATCAACAGCAGCTGAGCTTTGAAGAATTTTTTCCAAAGAATCCTTACACTCCATTCCAACAGATGAAGCATTTTTAATTTTTTGCTCATTTATATTAGCCTGAGTACTAGTTGTCTCTAGTATTTCTTTTATTACTGATTTAACTTCAACAACACTTGACTCAATAATATCATTTATTTCATTTGAAATATTCCCACTATTTTGCGCTAACGCACCTACCTCTTGCGCAACTACAGCAAAGCCTTTTCCATGAACCCCCGCTCTTGCCGCTTCTACAGAAGCATTAAAAGACAATAACTTCGTTTGAAAAACTATATCATTTATAAGTTTTGTTTTTTCAGATATTTTATCCAAAGTACTAGCAATTTCTACGATCTTCTCATTTCCTGCTCTTACTTCATTCATAAAGTCTGTTCCAGCTTGGCCAACATCTTTAATTTCATTAATCATTTTTTCTATTACATAAGCTCCATGGGTGGCTGCATCTCTAGAGACATTAGCAACTCTAACGCTATTTTGAGCATGTTCTTGACTCGTCCTTAATGTCTGTGAAATCTCTTCTGCTGCCGATGATGTAGAACTTACTTCTGCTGCTTCTGACTCAGCAACTTTATAACCTTCCTCACTAGAATATCGAAGTTCACTTGAAACAAGTAATGATTCATTAGCAACATTTTGTAAAAAATTAACTTTTTCAATAAATGACTTTACTAATTTATTAATTCCATAATAAATAGTTAAAACAAGAATAAATATAACTGCTCCAATAATTGCTAATCCTATATATTCTATTTTTAAAATAGCATCTTGTATCTTCGTTACATCAACAATTGCATCTAACTTTGCTTTTCCATTCCAGATATCAGACCTTAGCTTTGCTGTTCTAACTTTCAATTGTTGTTCTTTAAAAGTAAAATCTAAAGCTTTCTTTCTTTCAGTAAAATATTTTCTAAAAGGAGTATATGTATTTGAATCAACTTTGTTTTTGCCTATATATAGCGTTACAGGCAAATGAATATTATCAGAAAAAGTATTTACTAAAATTTCAGTACTCATAAAATAAACATGAAAAAAATTTATTTCTTCATCCTCATCCTCTGAAGGGACAATAAGAACTAAAAGAGGATTTCCATTTGTATCAATTATTTCTCCACTTGTCTTTGACTCCGTTTTTAGCGCTTTAGTTAAAAATTTTTTCAACTGCTTTTGTTGAGAATCAAAACTAGAAAAGTTGTTTTCAATTTTATAATCAAATACTTTTTTTATATCTAGATCGTATACAGAAATTCCCAAAACACCATGAGAAGAATTTATTGAATTTCCAATTCCAAGTAAACTATTTTTAAACACTTCCCAATCTGGTTCTTCATTCATAACTTCTTGCGCAGCCGAAGTAGAAAACCAGTTAGTCATTTGAGAAGCCAGAGATCCATAATGGGAATTAAGAAAAGCATTAAAAACAATCTCAAGCTCTTTAGCTGACTTTTTTTCATATTCATCAACTGTTGCCTTAATCGTCTGATTAATAACCGGTGGAACTAAAGCAAGTAAGATAATAAAGCTTGCTAAAATCACTCCAACAATTTTAAATTTAAATGATTTCTTAGTAAAAAACATCCGTTACGACCTAAAATTAAAATATTATTTTAAACAATTCTTTTTTAATCCATCATAACCATCTAGAACAACAAAAATATTTTCTTTTTTAAAGCCCATTTTATTTAAACTACAAGCAGCCCAAGGACTTCTATAACACTTTAAACCATTACAAAATAAAATAAGTTTTTTCTCTTTTATTTCATCTAATGAAGAAATTACTTCACCTTTCTTTTTAAAATACTTTTTAAACTTTTTAGTTAGTTTTTCTTCCGTAAAATTATGTTTTTTGTTATTATGATGATCAGAAGTAATTTTTGCAACACCAGCAAATGTACCTGTTGACTTTCGAGCCCCTTTATCTCTTGCATCAACTAAAACCACACCTTTCTTTCCTAATTGCTCTTTAATAAATGAACAGTCTTTAGCATTGCTAGCCAAAAGAGTATTTGCCATTTTTCCTATAACATCTCTATGTTTTGTAGTTGGATTTTTTGCCTTTGCTTCAGTATTAATACCTGAACAAAAATCATCTGAAGTAGTGTAGCTCTTAGCAAAAAGTTGATAAGAAAAAATAACCGATAAAACCAATAAGCTATTACGCATAAATTCCTCCAATTAGAATCAAAGTCGTTTTAAAATATACTTATTTTCATAATCGGAGTTTAATATAGACAACTTTAAATGAATTCTTAAAAAAGTACATCAACCAATTTTAGGATCAACAATAGGCTTTTTGTTTTTAAAAAGTTCACAAGGGTAGGCTTCTTTCTTTAAAAAGCCTTTTAATAAAAAAGGTCCCACAACAAAAATATCTTTTAATTTCATATTATCTGGCGTGCCCTTAGGAGGCTTACAGGTAGCATATTTTCCGCAAACACGACTTCTAATTGGTCCAAGTTCTTTTTGAAGATCTTCATTTTTAAAAACTGTATCTAATAAGCCAAGCCAAGGAAAACCTGGCCTAGTATTTCCAAAAGGAGTATTACAACAAGATGTATACCACCTAAACAATCCTTTAGAAGTATGTTTTAGACACTTTAAGTTCTCTTTTCCCTTAAGAAACTTAAACTTACTCGGATAAACTGGAATTATTTCTGTTCCTCCACATTCATCCAATAAATCATTTCTTTTAATTTTCTTTAAGAAGTTTTGACAATCATCACAGTAACAAATTAATCTGCCTGGTGTACTTTTTTTAAAGTCACTTATCTTAGCTTTTACACTTGAACAATTACATTCAACTATTCTCTCACTACTATCTGCTACCATATTTATTCCTTAAGAAGCAAAAAAAAAACCAAGGTATAAACCTTGGTTTTTATATGGCGGAAACGGCGAGATTCGAACTCGCGGAACGCAGAACGTTCGGACCCTTAGCAAGGGCCTGGTTTCAGCCACTCACCCACGTTTCCATTAACTATTGTGCTGAAATTTTTACCCGATGCAAGATTCAAAAGTGGCGGAAGTGGAGGGATTCGAACCCCCGGAACGCGCAAACGTTCAACAGTTTTCAAAACTGCCTCCTTCGACCACTCGGACACACTTCCACTTTTGAAAAACTTGTACCAAAGAATATAATCTTAAATGATTAAATTTGCAATTATTTATTTTTTAGGAAAAATAGTTTCTGTACCACCCATATATGGCCTTAAAACCTCAGGTACTGTAACCGAACCATCTTCATTTTGATAGTTTTCCAATATAGCAACAAGAGTACGGCCAACAGCCAATCCTGAACCATTAAGAGTATGAGCAAATCTTGGTTTTTCGCCCTGCTTCTTAAACCTAATACTTGCTCTTCTTGCTTGAAAATCCCAGCAGTCTGAACAAGATGAAATTTCTCTATATGTATCTTGGCTTGGAATCCAAACTTCAAGATCAAAAGTTACCTTAGAACCAAATCCCATATCACCAGAACATAACCTAACAGTTCTGTAGGGAAGTCCCAAGTTTTCTAAAATTGTTTCAGCACTTTTAACCATTCTAGCTAAAGTTTGAGATGATTCTTCAGGTTTAGTTATATTTACCATTTCAACTTTATTAAACTGGTGCATCCTAATAAGCCCTCTAGTATCTCTACCATGAGACCCAGCTTCACTTCTAAAACATGGTGTATAAGAAACATAACTTTTCGGAAGCTCTGATTCATCAACAATTTGACCTCGCAGAATATTTGTAACTGGAACTTCAGAAGTAGGAATTAGATACCAACTTTTTCCTTCAATCTTAAATAAATCTTCAGAAAACTTTGGTAATTGTCCCGTTCCGTATAACGAATCAGAATTTACAATAAACGGAGGAATAATTTCTTCATAGCCATTATCAAGATGAAAATCTATCATATAATTTGCTATAGCTCTTTCTAATCTAGCCAATTTATCTTTATAAACAACAAATCTAGCTCCAGTAAGCTTTGCTCCTGTTTCAAAATCAAGCATTCCTAAATCTTCACCAATATCAGCATGGTCTTTTACTTTAAAATTAAAGCTTTTCGGATCACCCCATTTATTAACTTCAACATTATCATTCTCATCTGATCCAATAGGACAATCATCAGCTAACATATTTGGTATTGTCGATAAGTTATAATCAAGTTGCTCTTTAATTTTTCCAAGAGTATTATTATCTTCTTCCATAGAAGCTTTTAATGTCGCAACTTCATTCATTAACTCAGCAGCATCTTCACCATTTTTTTTCTTCATTCCAACTTCTTTTGAAAGTTGTTTAATTTTAGATTGAGTTGTTTCAACATTTGTTGTTAACTCTTTTCTTTTTTTATTTTCAGCGATAACCGTATCTACAATTTTAGTATCAAAGTTTCGTTTATTAAGATTGTCTTTAAAACTTTCAATATTTGCTTCTATAAATTTTATATCATGCATGATTATTCCTATTTCATTGTTCTTATATAAGTATTAATTTCATCTTTATATCTTGTGTTTGGGGAAAGCTCAAGAAAGATCTGATATGATTCTATTGCCAAAGAACTTTGGCCTATTTTTCTATATGAATCTCCAAGAAGTTTGTGAGTATCTGCTTTATTTGGATCTAACTGTCTTGCTTTCTTAAGAAGATCTACCGCAATATCAAACTGGCTTTTTTTCAGATTAATTGATGCTAAACCAAGAAGAGTATCAATATCATTGTCATTTATTTTTTGAGCTTTTTTATACATATCTTCTGCATCGATATATTTTCTTTGTTTTTGATAAACATCACCTAATAAAACATAACCTTCTATATTTTGCGGATTCAACTTTACTTCTTCTTTAGCAAGTTCAATTGCTTTTTCATTATTATCAGTTAATAAATACAACTTACTCATAAAATATTTTAGTCTTGGATAAGAATCAAGTCTACTCTCAACTATTTTAAACTGAGCTAAAGCCTTTTTATATTGTTCCATTTTTATATAAGTTTTTCCAAGCTCTATTCTCACTTTTAAATTTCCAGGTTCTAATTGCAATAACTCTAAAGAGTTTTCCACTAAAACCTTATCTTCATTATCCAGCTTTGCTGAATCAATCATAAATTTATATATAGAAGGATCTTTCTTTGGAAGTTGTAATAATTCTTCTTTAATATTTTCATATTTTTTTTGCTGTCCACTTTTATAAAAATATATTCCAATAGCACTTAATAATTTTGAATTATTTGGATAATCGAGAAGTATATCATATAAATATCCTACAGCAGAGTTTATACCTTCAACTTCATAAAGAACCTTTGAATAGTTAATTCTATATTGTAAGTTTACAGGATTTAGATCAATTAACTTATTTAAAAATAGTTTTGTTTTATTATACTTTCTATATTCCAGTAAGATTTTAGATAACTCAAATAACATCTTTTCATTTAAAGGATTCTTTTTGATCGCTTGCTGTAACCAAGCAACTGAATTATAAAAATCTTCTTTATAAACATAGTACATTGCTGTCATTGAAAAATATCTATAGTCTTCTACAAGATTAGATGTACTAATAATTGAAAGTAACTTTTTTACATCATTTAATTTATAAGACTCCAAATAAGCTTCTATCAAAGTAAAGGTTACATCGGGATCACTTATATTTTTTCTTTGTAAATTTTCTAAACTATCAATAGCTTCTCTAAATAGACCACTATCTATTTGTAGTTTCGCCAAATTTACAATTGCTGGTATATAATTTTCAGTTATATTTGTCGCATCTAAAGCTAACTTAAATGCAATGGTTTTATTTCCTTTTTTATAATTTAGCTTTGATTTATTTATAAGTTTTATGGCCTTACTTTCTTCAATTAATCTATTTGCAATAGGGTCTTGAGATAATTCTAAATTTGCTAATTTCGATCTTAATTCAGATGATTCATTAAACAATAAAGATTTCTTAAAATATTTTGTAGCCTTCTTATTATCTTTTTCAAAGACCTTCTGCAAACCTCTAAACTCCAAGTATTTTGCATAATAAATTTTAGACTTTTCAGCACTTCGCTTTTTTATTGCATCTAGAATTTTTCCAAACAAATCAATATTAGTTTTTTCCAACTCAATTTTTGCTTTTTTCAAAAGTAAATTCACAGAATAAGGTTTTATTTTTAATTGTTTATTAAGTAATATTGTCGCTTTTTCATTTTCACCAATATAATTATAAAACTCTATCATTGCTATCGCTGTATCTAGTGATTTACTCTTTACATTTTCTAATTTACTAAGAACTTTATTTGCCTTAGCAATATCTCCAATTAAAGCTAAGTTTTTTAAATAGATTGCAAATAAATCTACAGTTGGCTTATTAGAAGTAATAGAATTGAACTTTTCTATAGTTTTAATCGCAGCATACGGCTTATCCATATTCTGATAAAATGTTGAAATCGCTTCAGCATATTTAGAAGAGGTTATCGCTTTATCTCTAAAAATCTGAATGAGCTTAAAAATCTTTGTTCCATCTTCAGTTTTTGTATTAGAATCTTCTAAAATCTGTGAATATGTTTTTATCAAAGCTGGCATTGCTGGGTTTGACTTAAATTTATGTTCAGTTGAAACTCTAAAAGCAATTGCAGCTTTAACTCTATTTATATAAGTATCTTTTTCTAGGATTTTTAAACCTTTTTCGTAAAACTCCTTAGCCTTCAACTCATTAATTGTATCAAACTGCCTTGGAAATAAAATCTTTGGTGCTTGCACTGTTATTTTCTTCTGCGTATTTTGTTTGTCTTTATCATCATCAAAAAGAAATAATAACAGTATAAGTATTACTACTGGAATAAGTAACTTTTTCTTTTTATTAGTTGTCTCTGTAGTATATTCAGAATCATCTTGTGTATGAGTAAGCTCTATCTCATTCTGATTTTTATTTTTTTCTTCTATTTCTCTAGCAAATTGTAGCTCATTTTGAACTGCTTCATCGCTAACATCTTTTTTTAAATCATCTAATGATATAAATTGAGTTGCATCATTTTTAAGATCAATTTTTTTCTCTTCGACCTCTTTTTTCTCACTTTCTTCCTTAAGAGCTTTTTTTTCTTGTTCTTCCTTGTCTTTTTTAAGTTGCTCTAAATATTTTAATGTTTCCGGTGTTATTTTAGTTTTGTCATCGTCATTTTTAACTCTTATCACTTTAGTTTTATTTAAAATATCTTGATCTTTTTCAAATTTGTATTCTTTTGGAAAATCTAATTTTTTTTGATCTGTAAGCTCTAAATCTTCTTTAAAATCAAAAATGTTTTTAATAAAAGTTTTATCTTCAACAGCTCCTGAATCAAATTCAGGAAAACTACTTAAAGATTTCCAATCTCCATCTGGAAATTTTTGAATATCATCGCCTAATTTAATTTTATTATTTTTAATTAAGTTTTGAATATCAGATTTACTTAAGGGCCCAACAATTCGCCCATTAATCTTAGCTCTATATTTAACCATATTATTAAGTGGACAAAGTTGTCATTGTGAATTTTTGTAGTAAAGTAACATCCATGTTTTCTTGTACTCTTATATAGATTAGTCTTACTAAATAGAGTAACCAATTTATTGTATAATGAAAATAAAATTAAGGGATTATATGTCTGAGCAAAATAGTTTACTTATTAATATAAAGCCAAAAGAAAATGGTCTAAGTAACAAAACTAATATCTCAGGTATTGATCATGAAACTTTTCTCTTTTACTTGAATAAATTATCTGACAATCAAGATAATCAAATATATCTTTTTGAAAATAATGATGATGCTCTAAATGCAATGGAGAAACTAGAGCTTAAGAACTCAATTTATTATCCTACTTTTGAATGTGATCCATATTCATCTATGAGACCTTCTGAATCCTTATTAAATCAAAGGCACTTGGCTTTAACAAAAGTACTTAAACTAACTAATTATAAAGTTTTTACAACTCTTGAAGCTCTACATTTAAAAGCTCCTCCAATCAGTTATTTTAAAAAAGATGATTTTATTTTAACTCAATCAGATATTATATCTCCTGAGGAATTAAAAGCTAAGTTAATTAGTATTGGATATAACTATACTCCCTCTATTGAGGAGGAGGGGACTTTTACTAATAAGGGTGAAATATTTGATATATATCCATTTAATCAATCACCAATAAGAATTCATTATTTCGATGATATGATCGAAGAAATATTTGAAATAGACCTTGATACATTAAAAACAAATAGAGATGAAGAACTTGAAAGTGTTTCTATTCAATCATCAGCGATGGAAGTTTTAAGTAAAAAATCTATACAAACTTTAAGGTCTAATCTTTATAAACCAACCGTTGGACAAAAAGCAAAAATAGATTACAGAAATGAAATTTTTCACAAACTAAATAATGGATATTTCTTTGATCGTTTTCCAATTTATTTTTCATCATTTTTTGAAGAACATAACTCTTTTTTAGAATATCTAACAGCAGATACAAATATTTTTAGTTTTAATTACGATGAACAAGCTTCTAGGTTTAAAGATATATATCAAAATTTAATTGAAGATTTTGAACTTGAAAAAAATGATAATAATAACCCAAATGTATCTCCATATCTTGAAAACCTTTATTATAAGGACATTACATTAGATAATTTCAAAATAACTTGTATTGATGATTTTAAGGTGGATGAAAAGTCTTGCGATTTTAAATTTACAAATCTTAACGTCTTTTTAAGATCAAATAATCAAAGTACCCTAGATAATAAATATGATTATAATAAGGCTTTATTGGAAGCAATTAAGTCTTTAACACAACAAAGTTATAAGTTAATTATTACCTATCGAAACGATAATTCTAAAATTCAACTTGATTATTTATTAGATGAAAATAATCTAAACCCTTACAGTAGTATAAAGTATAACTTATCAAAAGGTTTCATTGATGAAATCAATAAGTATGTCATTTTATCAGAAGCAGATCTTTTTTCTGTTAAAACTACAAAACATGTTAAACAAAAAAGAAATGAGTCTTTAGATGTCTTTGCAGAACAACTTTCTACTCTTTCAATAGGTGATTATGTTATTCATAAAACATATGGTGTCGGAAAGTATCTCGGAATAGATACTCTTGAGCATGGATCAAATAATAATGATTTTTTAGTCATTGAATATCAAGGATCTGATAAAGTATATTTACCTGTTTATAAATTAGACCTTATTCAAAAACATGCAAATAATACTCTTGAAGTTAAAGTTGATAATCTTAACTCAAATAAGTTTGAGTTAACAAAAAAGAAGGCCAAAAACTCTGTTAAAAAACTTGCTTTTGATCTTCTTGAGCTACAAGCCAAAAGAGCTACAAAAAAAGGTTATGCATTTAGCGAACCAGATTCAAATTTTAAAGATTTCGAACTTGCTTTTGCTTATGAAGAAACACCTGATCAGCTATATGCTATCAACGATGTCTTAGAAGATATGCAAAAATCAAAACCTATGGATAGGTTAGTATGCGGTGATGTTGGTTTTGGAAAAACAGAAGTTGCCATGAGAGCTTCATTTAAAGCCGTTTTAGACAATAAACAAGTTGCCGTACTTGTACCTACAACAGTATTAGCATATCAACACTATAATACTTTTATAAAAAGATTTAAGAACTTTCCCGTAAATATTGAATTTATCTCTAGACTTAAAACAGCCAAAGAAGTTAAAGAAATTATAGAAAAGTTAGAAGAAGGAAAAATTGATATTTTAATTGGTACTCATAAACTACTGTCTTCAAAAATTAAATATAATGATCTTGGACTTCTTGTTATAGATGAAGAACAAAGATTTGGTGTTACTCATAAAGAAAAACTTAAACTTCTAAAAGAAAATGTAGATTGTTTAACATTAACGGCAACACCAATACCAAGAACATTACAACTTTCATTTTTAGGAATAAAAGAATTATCTATTATTAAAAGCGCTCCTCCTAAAAGACAATCAATTAAAAGTTATGTAATCAAAGAGGACCCTTCTACATTAAAGGCTGCTATTAACAAAGAATTAAAAAGAGCAGGACAGTTATTTATTGTACATAATAGGGTTCATGATATTGAAAACTATGCTGCCTATATTGCAAAACTTGTCCCAGAAGCAAATATTGTAATTGCCCACGGACAACTTAATGAAAAAGAATTAGAAAAAAGAATTTCAGCTTTTTACAATAAAAAGTATGATATTTTAATTTCTACAACTATTATAGAATCTGGTATTGATATTCCTTCTGCAAACACTCTTATTGTTGATAAAGCTCATACATTTGGTTTATCCCAACTTCACCAATTAAGAGGAAGAATTGGTAGAAGTGATAAAAAGGCCTATGCATATTTTATTACTCCACATGATAAAAACTTATCTGATATTGCAAAGAAAAGATTAAAATCTTTACAAACATATGCTGATTTAGGATCTGGTTTTTCATTAGCAACAAATGATTTAGAAATACGAGGTTCAGGAGATATTCTAGGAGCAGAACAATCTGGCCATATTGCTCAAATTGGACTTGAACTCTATATGGATCTTTTAAAAGATGCTATTGGTGAACTTAAGAATAGTAACAAGAATGATATTCAAATAAAAAGAGATGTTGAATTTATAACACCATTTAACTGCACAATCCCGGCCAGCTATATTCATGATACTGGCTCAAGATTAAAGTTTTATAAAAAACTTTCAAATTGCGAATCAATTGAAGGTATCAATATTATTCTTGAAGACTTAAAAGATCAGTATGGACTCATACCTAACCAGCTAGATACACTAGCAACTATTTTAAAATGTAAAATAAGACTAAAAAGCTATCCATTAAAATCTATTAAAGTTACAAGTTCAAAAATTATATTTAAATTTGATGTTGATGAATTAAATAAAGAAGAAAAATTAAGAGACAAATTTATTCAACTATTTATGAGTAGGCCTAAAGTATATAAAATGAGTCCAGACTATACTGTTAAGTGTTTATTTAAAGATGAAATAACTCCTAAAATACTTGAGGAATTTGTTAATTATGTTGCGTCGCAAATTTAAGCATGTTACCGTTTTTATTAGAATATAGTTGATAAAGATTATTAAATAGAAATTAAGGATGATGACTATGAAACTTTTAATCGCACTTTTTTTAACAGCAGGTTTTGCTCAATCAAAAATTGATAAAACTGTTGTTGCAGAGGTTAATGGAAAAAAAATTACAAAAAATATGTTAATGAGATATCACTCAAAAAACTTAAATTTTGTTAGAGCAAATAGAAAAGTAACTGTCGAAAGTTCATTAAACGATTTAATAAATAGAATTGTAGGTATAGAAAAAGGCAAAAAAAACAAACTTCATAAATCACCTAACGTTATAAAAAAAATGAATGATATTATTTATCATGCACAAATCTCTAAAGACCTAGATCCCAAGTTTAGAAAAATTGGAAAGATTGAAGATTCCGAAGTTGCTACTTACTGTAAACAAAACCCTGAGTATAGAACTTCTCAAATTTTACATAGATTGAGAACAAACCCTTCTAAAAAAGATGTTGCTGAAGCCTTAGAACAATCACTAAGTGTATATAAAGAATTACAAAAAAATCCTGATAATTTTGCGGAAATGGCAAAAGTACTTAGTCAAACTACAAATGCAAAGATTGGAGGTGATTTAGGATTTCAACCTAAAACAAAGCTTACACCAGAATTCTATGCAGCAATCAAAGGCAAAAAAGTTGGATTTATTACAAAGCCTTTCAGGTCACAATATGGTGTACATATTGCTAAAGTTACTGGTATAAAAGACTGTAAAGATGTAAATAAAAGTTTATATAAAAAGATTATTTACGATATAAAAAGAGATAAGATCATGGAAAAATATTTTTCCGATATGAGAGCAAAAGCTAAAGTAAAAATTTATAAAAATAAGATTTAATTATGAAAAAAATTTCCTGCATACTTCTTCTTTTAACATTTTCTATTCAAGCAAAGTTACTAGATAAAGTTGCAGGTGTTATTAACGATAAAGTTTATACACTATCAGACCTTAAGGAAATCCAATCATCAATTAAATCTAGAAAAGAAATAGCTGGTTTTGTTTACTCAAAAAATAAATACTCTGTAAAAGATATTTTTTTTCATTTGAGAAATTCTTATATTATTAGAGATAAACTATCTGAACAGGGAATAGTTATTTCAGATGAAAGGGTTGAAGAACAAATTGTTGCTACTAAAAAAAGATTAAATATAAATCAATCTATTCTAGAACAAAGCTTAAGAGATAGAGGATTATCTTACGAACAATATTTCGAACTAACCAGAGAAATTACTGAATTTAATATCTTTAATAGAAATATTATCGCTCCTTTAGTTAATATTACGGATCAAGAAATTAAAAATTTATTTTATAAAGAATCTAAAAATAAAAATACCTTCTCATTTAATTACTATTTAATTGATTATGTTATCGACAAGAAAAAGCTATCTAAAAAAGACGTAAAGAACCTTCCAAAAATACTATCAAAATATAAAATTAATGGTATTCTTCCTGGAAAAATAAAGTCTCTTGTTAAAAATGATCTTGGGAACATTTCCGATGAAGATCTTCCAGCTGATATAAGAAAAGTTTTAAGATCGTCTTCGCAAGATAGTTTTTCAAAGCCAATTACAAAGGGAAATGATGTTCACATATTTTTCTTAAAGAAAAAAGAATTAGCTGAAAGTGAAGAGTTTAAAGCCGCCAAAAATCAAATTTATGCCAGATTATTTGCAAAAAGATCAAAAAACATTACTAATACTTGGTTTAACAGAGAAGCTTTAAATTATTATATTCTAAAAAATATCTAATGATCTACGTATCTCAAGGACATGAAAAATCTGTTTCTTTAGAAATATTTTTAAAATCTTTTTTATGTCAATCTTCCAAAGTTCAAAACCAAGTTATTCTATATTGTTACAAAGAAACTCTAATAGAAAATCTCGAATTTTTAAAACTAAAATATTCTATTTATAATAAAACTGTGTCTATTGAACATTCAAAATTATCCATAAAATTTATAGATAAATCTGGTCCGCAAACATTGAATTGTTTATCTGAAATTTTAAAAGAAATTAAACCTGAAGATTTTTTACTAACACTTCCTTCTTCAAAAGATCAATTTGGAGGATATAGTGGCCACACAGATTTTTTCAGAAATCATTATAATATAAAGAGCTTACCGATGTCTTTTTTGTGTGATCAAATTAACATTAGTTTATTAACCGACCATATTCCATTAAAAGAAGTCTCCAAAAAAATAACAAAAGAATCAATTATTGATAAGATAAATATTTTTATTAATGGATACAAAAAATTATTTAACTTAAAACAAATTACATTTTCTGGTATCAATCCTCATTCTGGAGAAAATGGTATTTTAGGTAATGAAGAAGAAAATATAACTAATGCTATAAAAGAACTAAATAATATTCATCAGATTAAATTTATAGGCCCAATAGCTGCAGATACACTAGTATTTAATAAGTCTTTTTTAAATGGACCAATTATATTTTCATCTCATGATCAAGGGTTAGGCGTATTTAAAACCATAAGCGGGTTTAGAGGTATTAATATAACTTTTGGTCTTCCATTTATCAGAATAAGCCCTGATCATGGTACTGCCTTTGACCTTTACCGTAAGAATGAAGCAAACTATGAAAGTACTTTATATATTTTTAAATTTTTAGAAAATTATGTATAAAAAAACCCCGTATTCACGGGGTTGTACTTTTTATAAAAAAAATTGTTATTAATTACGCAATTTTTCCAGATAATCCAAAAGAAATTACGAAAGCTAAGATAACAAGTGATTCAATTAGTGCAAGACCAAGAATCATTGGTACAAAGATATCACCCTTAGCAGCTGGGTTTCTTGCGATTCCTTCTAGTGCTGCAGAAGCTGTTTTACCTTGAGCAGTTGTTCCACCTAAAACTGCGATTGCGATTGCGATTGCTGAACCTAATGCTAACATTGATTGTGCGTCCATTTTAAACTCCTATATAAAAATTAAATTAATGCGCGTGATCCCCATGATCGTGAGTCTCAACGGCCATTCCTAAATAAATCATTGATAAAATTGTAAAAACAAATGCCTGCATAAAGCAAACAAATAAACCTAGTACATAAAATGGTATAGGTACAATATAAGGAACTAATTCCGAAAATATTGCAAGAACTGTATGATCTCCCATCATATTTCCTCTAATTCTAAGTCCTAAAGTTATAGGTCTCATAGCATGAGAAATAACTTCTAAAACAAAAATTAATGGTGCCATAAAAAGAATAGGACCCATTAAATGTTGCATATGTCCTTTAAAACCTTGAACTCTAATTCCATGATAATTGTAATAAATAAAAACAAGTATTCCAAAACCGAAACCAGTATTAAAATTTTCAGTTGGAGGTAAAAAACCCGGAATCAAACCAATTAGGTTGCACATAAAAATTAAAAGAAAATAAAGCATAAAAAAACCAAAATACTCTCTACCTTCTTTTTCACCCATTGTACTTTTACCTAAATTATAGATAAATTCTCCAAAAAATTCGTAAATATTTCTAAAAGAAATTCCTTTATCGGGAATTACTGCTGCATCAATATTCGATGTTTTAGCTTTATAAACAAGTCCCATAACTAAAAATAAAACACACATAACTAAAAGAGTCACAGTGTGTTCAGGTAAATGCAATGAATGAGAAATACCTGATAACCATGTAAAACCACCACCTGCAAAAGCAGATAAACTAGCTAGCATTGTAGATAAGATAATTATCTTTTTCATATATAGAAATCCTTAATTTTTTTTACTATATCTTTTAATACTTAAAACAAGAATTATCAATTGAAATATGTAATTTCCAATAATTATTAGCTTATTTCCGTGAAAAAACTGCATTCCATAATATATACCACCAACCAATGTTAGAAACTTGATTAAGAACAGTATAAAAATTCCAGTATTATCCCTTTGATCAGAGTCGACAAATAGCATTTTCTTAATCATAACTATCAAACTTATTTGATTAACTAAAAATGAAGCAAATAAAACGCTTAGCGTTAAATAATTATTTTTTCCAAAATAGTAAAAGCTTGCTCCAATATGGGCCAATGTAAAAACAGTATATCTAGCAAAGCTAATTTGATTTTTTAATTGCATATCTAATAATCCAATAAAAGTTTATAAAAATTGAACCAAGTATTATCATCATTGATACAGTATTTGAAATATAACCGTTTTTTTCCAAATAAATAGCACCAAAAGAGCACCCTAATATATTTGAGGATAATCCAATACATAAACCAATAATTTTAGCGTATTTCATCTTTTGATTCATCGTTTTCTATCTACTCGTCTTTGATAAACAGATTCTAATCTTGCATTTAGAATTTCTTGATTAGGATATTTACCTATTAACGATGAATATGTTTCATAAGACTTTTCTAATAAATCTAAGTTTTCATAACTATTTGCAATAAAGTAGGTGGCTATAATTTTTTTATTATTATTTTTTGAAACCTTATTAAAGGATTTCCAATATTTAATAGCTAGCTTCCATTTTCTTTTAACAAAATATATTTTTGCTAATTCATTTAGAGCATCTTTTGAAAACTCTTCTTTATTATTAATTATTTCAGAATATATTTTTATCGCTGTTTTATAGTTTTTAAGCTCAGTAAATGCCTTTGCTTTTTGAAAATTATAAAAATCTGATTTTGCCAATTTCTTTTCAAAACTCATTAGCTTTGAATATATATTTATAGCTTCATTATAATCTTTTATATTATTCATATAAATATCAGCTATTTTTTCTGAAGCTTTTACATGCCATAGGACATCATTCGTGTTTTTAATAACAATACTAAAATAGTTAATTGCTTTTTTAAATTGACCTAAGTGCTTATAATTAATTTCACCTAATTGAAATAATACTTTATTCTTAATTTCACTTGATGGGTTTTTATCTAATATCCTTTCATATAAAGAACTGGCTTTTGAGTATTCATTAGATTTAATAAATTCTTGAGCTTTTAGAATATCCTCATAAAGGCCAGTTGAATAACTACAACTGACCATTATAAGTAATAATAAAAAATTAGTTAGTTTCTTCTTCATCAGCGTCGACAATTTTTTCAACAGCTACTACAGATTCACCATCTTTTAAATTAATCAGTCTAACACCTTGAGTATTTCTTCCTAATAAAGAAATTCCAGAGATCTTTGTCCTAATAACTTGACCATTATTAGTAATAATCATTAGATCATCTTTATCAGTAACAGGTTTAATCTGAGATAATTCACCTGTCTTAGTAGTAAGTTTCATTGCAATAATTCCCTTACCACCTCTAGATTGCTTTCTATATTCAGATGCACTTGATCTTTTACCATAACCTTTACTTGTTACACTTAAAATTTCAACTGAATCATCAATTATAGACATTCCAATTACTCTTTCTTCTCCAGAAATTGCAATACCTTTTACACCTTGAGAAACTCTTCCCATTGAACGACAATCACTTTCAGCAAATCTAATAATTTTTCCACTAGTAGCACACAATAGAATATCTTTTGATCCATCAGTAACTCTAACACCTAATAAATTATCATCTTCATTGATTTTTATTGCTCTAATTCCAGATTGTTTAACATTTTTATAATCTTCTAATTTAGATTTTTTTACTAAACCTTTTTCAGTGGCAAAAACTAAATAGCTATCAGCATAGTCTTTTGGAACAGTAATAATCTCTCTAATTTTTTCATCCGACTTCATTGGAATTAAGTTTACTACGTTTCTTCCTTTCGCTGTTCTAGATCCTTCAGGAACTTGATAAACTTTTAATGTGTAAACAGTTCCTTTATTAGTAAAGAACATTAACTTATCATGAGTTTCAGCTGTAAAAATATTTGTAAAGAAATCTTCATCACTTGAAGCGCCCTTAACACCTTTTCCACCACGCTTTTGTGCTTTATAAGTATCAATAGGCATACGTTTTAAGTAACCTTTATGAGTAATCGTTACGATCACTTCTTCATTTTTAATAAAGTCTTCTACTTGCATTTCATCAGCTACAGCAGCAATTTCAGTTCTTCTATTGTCACCATAGTCTTCTAAAATATCTGTAAATTCACCTCTAATGATTCCTCTAATTAGATCTTCACTTCCAAGAATTTCTTCTAATCTAGCAATCTCTTTCATAATTGCTTCATAATCAGCAATAATCTTATCTCTTTCTAGACCAGTTAATCTTTGTAGTCTCATATCTAGTACTGCTTGAGCTTGAATATCACTCATTTCATACTTAGTTTTTAATGAAATCTTAGCTTGGCTTGGACCTTCTGATTTTTTAATAAGTTCAACAATTTCATCAATATTTTCTACGGCAATTTTTAGACCTTCTAAGATATGAGCTCTGGCCTTAGCCTTTTTAAGCTCAAACATAGTCCTTCTAATTGTTACTTCACGTCTGTGATCAATAAAACATTGAAGCTGTTCTTTAAGATTCATTACTTTTGGCTGACCGTTCTTAATACTTAAGAAAATAATCCCAAAAGAAACTTGCATTTGAGTCATCTTATATAATTTATTTAAGATGATATTTGCTGGTTCACCTCTTTTAATATCAATAACAATTCTAATTCCTAATTTAGAAGACTCATCTCTAATATCAGAAATACCAATAATTGTTTTTTCAGAAGCAAGCTTTGCAATTTTTTCAATTAATTTTGCTTTATTAACCTGATATGGAATTTCAGAAATAATAATTCTTTCTCTTTCTTGTTTTCCATAAACATCAATATCTGCTTTTGCTCTAATCTGAATAATACCTTTACCAGTATGATAAGCAGATTTAATTCCAGCAGTGCCTTGAATAGCACCAGCTGTTGGAAAATCAGGTCCAGGAATATGCTCCATTAACTGATCAATTGTTATTTCTTTATTATCAATTAAAGCTAGTAAACCATTCATAATTTCAGATAAATTATGTGGTGGAATATTTGTTGCCATACCAACAGCAATACCAGAAGAACCATTAATAAGTAGGTTAGGTACTTTTGTTGGTAGTACTCTTGGTTCAGTTAATGAATCATCATAGTTTGGTTGCCAATCAACAGTATCTTTATCGATATCTTTTAGCATCTCCTCAGCAAGTTTTTTCATTCTTACTTCGGTATACCTCATGGCTGCAGCGTTATCACCATCGATTGATCCAAAGTTACCTTGTCCATCAACAACTTGATATCTCATAGAAAAGTCTTGAGCTAATCTAACGATAGCTTGATAAACAGCAGAGTCACCATGTGGATGATATTTACCAATAACATCACCAACAACTCTGGCTGATTTTAAAAATGGTTTATTATGATAATTATTTAAAACGTGCATTGCATATAAAACACGTCTATGAACTGGTTTTAAACCGTCTCTCACATCTGGAAGTGCACGACCTACGATTACACTCATTGCATAATCTAAGTAACACTCTTTCATCTCATCTTGAATTAAGATTGGTGCTATATTTCCGTGGTTATGATTATCTGAAGTATTATCAGTCATATATTATTCCTTGTTCTCTCTCTTATACTATACGTCTAGGTTTCTTACATTTAGTGCATTTGTTTCAACAAAATCTCTTCTTGGTTCAACTTGATCACCCATTAAAACTGAAAATACTTGATCTGCATCGATCGTATCTTCAATCTTAACTTGTAATAAGGTTCTATTTTCAGGATTCATTGTTGTTTCCCATAACTGCTCAGGGTTCATCTCTCCAAGTCCCTTATAACGTTGAACATAAGCTCCTTGTTTTCCTGTAGCAATTACATGATCAGAAAATTCATGTAAGTTATCAAAAGTAAATTCCGTTTTTTCAGTTGTGATATGAAATTTTGAATTTAATGTAGATTTAATTCCTTCATAATGATTTCTTAAATCTGAAAATTCAGCAGAATCAATAAATGTATTCGTTAATTTAAACTTTTTAGTTCTTAAAGTTCCTTCAGCAATAATATTAATATTATAAATTTCTCTTTCATTATCTAACTCAATTGAAATGTCATATTTTTTTAATGTTTCATTTTCAATTGCTTTTAGGTTTGTAGAAAGTTCACTAATACTTTTTTCTAAAATTTCTTTAGACTTTAAACTCTGAGCATCAATTTTTCCTTGCTCGATAATTTGCTTTAATAAAACTTTATCAAAGTGTCTATCGTACGAATTAAGTACTGAGTTATATGATTTAAACTTATTGATTAAAACATTAATTTCTTCAGTTCCTTTTTCATTACCATCAACAGTAATTTTTGCTCCACTTAAAGCAGAACTAATTAAGAATTTCTCTAATGCTTTTTCATCTTTTAAGTATTTTTCAGTTTTACCTTTTTTATATTTATAAAGAGGTGGCTGAGCAATATATAAATGTCCTCTTTCAATAATTTCTGGAAATTGTCTGTAGAATAGAGTTAGTAATAATGTTCTAATGTGAGATCCATCCACATCGGCATCAGTCATAATAACTATTTTATGATAACGAAGTTTTCCAATATCAAAATTATCTTTTCCAATACTTGTACCCATAGCTTGGATAAGCATTTTAATCTCATCATTACCAAGCATTTTATCATAACGTGCTTTTTCTACGTTTAAGATCTTCCCTTTAAGTGGAAGTACTGCTTGTAATTTTCTATCTCTACCTTGCTTAGCAGATCCACCGGCTGAATCACCCTCGACAATATAAATTTCACAAAGTTCTGGATTTTTTTCCTGACAATCTGCCATTTTTCCTGGAAGACCAGCAAAGTCCATAGCTGATTTTCTTCTTGTTAATTCTCTTGCTCTTCTAGCTGCTTCTCTTGCACTTGCTGCATCAACAGATTTTCTAATAACTGTTTTACCAACACTTGGATTTTCTTCTAAGAAAATTTTAAATTTTTCACCAACTAAAGAATTAACAATACCTTCAACTTCAGAAGATCCTAATTTATCTTTTGTTTGCCCTTCAAATTGTGGGTTAGCTAACTTAACAGAGATGATCGCTGTAAGACCTTCTCTCATATCATCACCAGTTAAACTTACTTTACCTTTTAATAAATTATTTTCTTTAGCATAAGCATTTAAAACTCTTGTAAGTGCTGTTTTAAATCCTGATACGTGAGTACCACCACCTGGAGTATTAATATTATTAGCATATCCAGTTAAAGTTTCAGAATATGAGTCTGTCCATTGCATTGCAATTTCAACTTCATAATCATCTTTTGAATGGAAAAAATAAACTGGCTTTTTATGTACAGCTGTTTTTGCTCTATTTAAATATAAAACAAATTCTCCTAATCCACCTTCAAAGTGAAAAGTTTCTTCTTTTTCAGTTCTTTCATCTTCAATAACAATTTTTAAACCTTTATTTAAAAATGCCATTTCTCTAAATCTATTAGCTAATCTATCGTAATCAAATTCATGAATCTCAAATAGATCTGGATCTAGTTTAAACGTAACAGTTGTCCCATTATTTTCTGGATCACAATCACCAATAACTTTTAAAGGTTCTACTGCATTACCCTCTGCAAATTTTAAAGAGTGAAGTTTTCCACCTTTTTTAATTTCAATATTCATTGTTTTGCTCATCGCATTTACTACTGCAGCACCAACTCCGTGAAGACCACCAGAAACTTTATAAGCCCCGCCATCTTCATTAAATTTTCCACCTGCGTGTAATTTTGTAAAAACAATTTCTGCTGCAGAAATTCCTTCAGTAGGGTGAATAGCAACAGGAATCCCTCTACCATCATCAACAACTGAAATAGAATTATCTACGTGAATAACAACTTTAATTTGTGAACAATAACCAGCTAGTGCTTCATCAACCGCGTTATCAACAATTTCATAAACACAGTGGTGAAAACCTCTAACACCAGTGTCACCAATGTACATCCCTGGTCTTTTTCTTACGGCTTCTAAGCCTTCTAAAACTTTAATTTGATCTGCACCGTACTCGGTATTAACTTTAGAAATAGATTCTTGGATCTGATCCATAATATGTGAACTCCCTCTCAAAAATGAATTTAAAAAGAATTTTAAAGATTGATTATGGAACCATTATCAACAAAAAACTTTTTAGCCTCATCAATTTTCTCTAACTCATCCCTAAAATTTTTATTAGCTGTTGTAATAAAAACTTGGAAATTTTTTTCCTTTAAATAATTAATTAAATTTTTCCATCTCTTCGAATCTAGCTCTCCAGAGACGTCATCAATTAAAACTAAAGGGTAACTTATAAGTTTATACCGAAATAGCTCGATATAGGCAAATATAAGGCTTAGAAAGCTCATTTTTTGTTGGCCTAAAGAGCAATATTCGTAGGAGTTAAAACCATCAAAATGAAACACATAGTCATCTCTATGAATTCCATATCTCGTTTTGCCAATTATAATATCTTTTTCAAGGTTTTCTTCATAACACTTTAAGATTTCTTCATAAGAATTGTTTAGAAACTTACTATCCATTTTAATTTCTAAATCATGCGATTCGTCAAAAATACTTTTAAATGTATTTTGGCAAAAATCTTTTAATTCCAAGATAAACTTTTTTCTAGCATTTAAAATTTCAACTGAATATTTAGCTAACTGAAGATCGATGGCCTTTATTTGATTTTTAAAATCTGCTGGTTTTTTATTTAATAAAGTATTCCTAAACCTTAGTGATTGATTATATTTAGTTAAATTTGATTTATAAACTTTATCTAACTTAGATAAATGTGTATCAAACCAATCTCTTCTAAATGAAGGAGTCGTATGAAAAGCATATGAATCAAATGGATTTATAAAAACTGTGTGTATATCTAGTTTTCTTTTAATAGGGGAGTTATCTAAATGCCATATACTTTTATCAGGCATAAAAGTTCCACTGTATGTAGATTGATTTTCTTTATATTTAATTAAAGAAGAAAATAATATTTGAGGTTTTTCAGATTCAATACTTATTAACTGTGGAAAACTTGTATTTTTACGAAAAGATTTTTTATTAACTAAAAAATGAATGGCTTCCAAGATATTAGTTTTACCATTTCCATTTTCACCAAATATACAATTAATGGTGTTACTAAATTCTAATATTGAATTTTCAAGGTTTCTAAAATTATCTAATTTTAATTTTAAAAGCTTTGAATCCATTATAATTTAAGAGGCATTATTATACCTAAAAAATCTGGATATTCTTCCGTCCTAACAATAACTGGACTTAGTTCATTATTAAATTCAAAAATAGTCTCACTATAATCAAGGGTTGATAATACATCTAACATGTATCTAGCATTAAAACCTATTTCAATATCATTTCCATCATAAGCAACAGGTAAAACTTCTACTGCATGACCTAAAGAAGGATGATTAGCAGAAACTGTTAATTGATTATTATTTATTCCTAATTTAATACCATTTGTTTTTTCATTAGATAAAATTCTAATTCTTTTAACAGCATTTAATAATAAGTTTCTATCTACAGACATTTTTAAAGTTGTCTTACTAGGGATAACTGTTTGATATTTAGGATATTCTCTAGCAATTAACCTAATTGATAAAAAATAATTATCGTTTGAATTAATATACATAAAAGATTCATCAACACTTATTGCTAATTCGCCATCAATATTATTTTCAGATATTTTCTTTAACTCAATAATAGCTCTTTTAGGAATAATAATTCCATCTACTAAACTTTGGTTTTCAAAATTAAAATCATGAGTATCTAATAAAGCTAGTCTATGACCATCAATTGCCACAGCTCTTAATTTTGAATCAAGTTTTTGAATATAAATACCATTAAGATTAATTCTAGTCTCATCATTAGAAATCGAATGAGAAACTTTAGTTATAATTTCACTTATATTTTTTGAAGATAATTTAAAGACTTGTCCACTATTTTCAAAATTAGTTTGTGGATATTCATCTGAATTAGTTATTAAAAGTGAATAATTTATTTTTTTACAATTAAGATCTAATAAATTTTTATCTTGATTAATATTTAATTCTACATTTGCATCAGGTAGCTCTCTAACAATATCAAATACGTTTTTAGTATTTATACAAAAATTACCTTCAGTATCTGAATTACAAGGTAATACTATTTTAGCTGTTACTTCTAAATTAGTCGCTACAATTTCTAAATGATCAGTTTTAGTTTTGATTAAACAGTTTGAAAGAATAGGCCTTGAATTCTTTTTATCGATAACAGATAGTACTTTATTCAAACCATCTCTGAATATAATAGAATCAATATTGATCTTCATAATTTTCAAACCCTTACATGTAATTTTATACATTTAATAACTTTTAAAAGACTATATTGCAAGCATCTAAAATGAAGACTTATTCTATATATAATATAATTATATATATATATTTATTATTATTAAGAGGTAATCAACGTGGATAAGTATTAAAATTCTTTAAAATTAAATACTTAGGTTAAAAGTTGTTCTTAAATTTTTCCTACATTTTTATAAAAAAACTCTATTTAGTTCGGATATATTAACTTTTTTAAAGGTTTTAATAATTGATTAACAGGTTATTAGAGGACTTATCTACATAAATTAATTTTGTTACTAAACTTTAAATAAAAATTATTAAAATTATTTAAAGTTATCATCATTTTATTAACATTGTGGAAAAGATAACTAAGAATAAATATTTTTCCTTTTCCACAATATGTTAATTTGTTTATAAGTCAGATTCTATCTCAAAAATTTGTTGTTGAATTTTAGTATCTTCTTTAATTTTGTTGTTAATTTTATCGATAGCATGGATTACTGTACTGTGATCTCTTTTATCAAAGTAATCCCCAATTTCTTCTAATGTCTTTTTTAAATTTTTGTGGGCCATATACATTGCAATATGACGAGCAAGTACAAGTTCAGCTTTTCTTGTTTTACCTCTAATATCACCGAGCGGAAGCTTAAAGTATTTAGCTACTGTTTTAGCAATTAAATCAATTGTAATTATTTTTTCTTGATTTTCATCACTAATACCAAGTTGTTCTTTAGCTATTTCTAAATCAATATCCACATTCATAAGATCAGAAAAAGCTCCAAGTCTAATTAGTTTACCTTCGAGTTCTCTTACATTCGTTTTTACACAACTAGCTATTAAGGTAATAACATCGTCACTAATAAAAATATCTCTTTCTATTGCTTTTTTCTTTAAAATAGCAATTCTAGTTTCGAGATCAGGCTGTTTTATATCTATTAGTAGAGCACTAGATAGTCTTGTTCTAATTCTATCTTCAATACCATCAATTTCTTTAGGTGGTTTGTCTGAAGTAAATATTAGCTGTTTCTTTTTACTTTTTAATTCATTAAAAATTTCAATAAACTCAGCTTGTGTTCTTGTTCTATTTTTAAGCTCATGAATATCATCAATTATAAGAACATCAACTAAATCGGTATATTTTCTTTTAAATTGATCAATAGATTTACTTTGAATTGAAGCAACCATTTCTTTTGTAAAATCATTAGCTGTTATTAAGCAAATTTTAGTTTGTGGTTTATTATTTTTAATATGATTACAAATAGCGTGAAGTAGGTGAGTTTTACCAAGACCTGAATTTCCGTATAAGTATAATTGAGGATAAATTTCTCCAGGGCTTTTAGCAACAGCCAAGGAAAAAGCATGGGCCATATTATTAGATGGACCTACAATAAAATTATCAAAGTTTTTAGAATCCTGAATATTACCATAAATTTGTGGTTTTAAATGCTCCAACTCTTTGCTTTCCACTTGATCAAAAACTTCATTTGTTGGAATACTATTGTTAATATTAAATGATAAGTTATTGTTATTACTTTCTTTTTTAGATTCAGATGATATTTTATCAATTTGATTAAGTAAGTTTGATGCAAAGTTACCCACAACTTCTTCTGATTTATCTACAATATTATTTATTGAGTTTCCAATTACATTAATACTAATATCGTACTTACTTCCCATAAGATGCTCAACACAATTAGATAGAATGTCTAAATAGTAATTATTTATCATTTTTTTTATAAATTCAGTAGTTACGTTAAAGTCAATTGAAGTTGGTCCTATAGAAGCAACATTAAAAGTATTTTTAAAGAAGGCATTAAACTTTTGCGGATTGATGTTTTTTGATAAAATTGTCAAAATTTCATCAGTTATACTTTGCATTTCATCACTACCAAAATTATTAGTACTATCAGTTTGCTTGAAACTATCTAAGTTTTTAATATTATTGGTTTTTTCTTTATTATTATCTATATTTTTAAAGTTAATGAAGTGCTCAATAGGAAAATTATCGTTCATAAAATCCTTTTACTTTTTAAAGTTATTAACAATTTTGGAAGTTATTAACATGAGCAGGTATGAATATCAATAAAGTGCTTACTTTTTATACAGATTTTTATTGACCTGTTTTTAAAACTTTTGTAAATATACCAACCTATTGATAATTCATTAATTATTTAAAAATAAATAAGGACTTAAATATGAGTAAAAGAACTTGGCAACCTAAGAAATTAAAAAGATTAAGAAAGCACGGATTCTTAAAAAGAATGAGCTCTCCAGGTGGAAAGAATGTAATTGCTGCTAGAAGAAAAAAAGGAAGAAAGCAATTAACTGTTTCTACAGGGACAAAGTAATCTAACTTATAAGTGAATTTAAAATTTACAAAAAATTATAGAATAATAAAAAGTAGCGACTTTTCTGATTTAAAATCAAAAAGTCGCTTTCTTTTTTCTAATAGTCTATTAGGGTTTTACAGCAAAAATGATTTAGAACATTCAAGACTAGGTTTAAGCATTTCTAGAAAATTTGGTAATGCTGTTAGAAGAAATAGATTAAAAAGAAAGATAAGAGAAATATATAGAAAATCAGATTGTAAAAATCAATCGATTGATATCAATATAGTGCCAAATTTAAAGTATCTTAAAAAAATTAATTTTAATTATTCTTTATATGAAAAGGACTTAGAAAGAGACTTTCTAAAACTATTTAAAAAGATATAAATAATTTAAATTTCATTCACAATATGATACTTATCCAATTACTAAAATTAGGAGATATAGATGGGTTCTGATCAAAAAAGAGCGTTATTAGCAGTTGTATTATCAGGTGTTATTTTATTTGGATGGCAATACTTTTTTGCACCAAAAAATCCTGTTGTAGACACACCTCAGAATAATGAAATAAAACAAGTTCATGTTACAAACACGGATAGTAGTGATGCAAAGACAGTAAAAGATACAGGTGATAAAAGTTTAAAAACTTTGGAGCTCGTTAGCGATAAGGCTAAGTATACAATCAACTCTAATCTTGAAGTTGTAGATGCTAATTTTTATAATACAAAATTATCATTAAGCGAAAACTTTGAGCAGCATAATAATGGAATTACTTTTTTTCACAATAATGTATTTCAAAAATTATTCTTTGCGATTCAAAAAACGTCTGAAAATAGAATCGATTTTACAAATAGTGATTTAGATATAAATGGTTTTGCTCTTATTGATGAAAAAGGAATGTTAAATTTTTCTGTTTCTTCACCAAAAGCATTTAAATATGGTTTTAGTTTAAAACAAAAAGAGCAAGAGTTAACAGCAGGTAAAACTCAAGAGTTCATTCTCTTATCAGAAGACCTAGAAACATTTACGGTTGGATCAGATGATGAAGGTGATCAAACTACTAAGTGGTTTGGTATGGATTATAATTATCATTTATTTACATATGTAATACCGCAAACACCACTAATTTATAAAATTTATGAAAATGGATCTATGAATTTAAGATCTAATAAACCAGTTAATCAGTTAACATATAAATCTTTATTTATTAAAAAAGAATACGATATCTTAGAAAAAATGGGAGATAACCTACATTTAGCTGTAAATTTTGGATTCTTTTCAATATTAGCTACACCTATTTTAAAAGGTCTTCAGTATTTTTATGAGTTATTTCCTAATTATGGAATTGCAATTATCTTACTTACTATTTTAATGAGATTACTAACATTTCCTCTTCAATATAAGTCATACAAGAGTATGAAGAAGATGCAAGTTATTCAGCCAGAACTTGCAAAAATTAAAGAAAAATACAAAGAAAACCCTCAAAGAATGCAGCAAGAGACTATGGCCCTTTTCAAAAAAGCAGGAGCTAATCCATTAGGCGGATGCTTACCAATGCTTCTTCAAATGCCAATCTTCTTTGCATTCTATAGAGTTTTATATAATGCTGTTGAATTAGTAGAGGCTCCATTTTATTTTTGGATTACTGATCTAAGTTTAAAAGATCCATATTATGTACTTCCAGTTTTAATGGCCGTTTCAATGTTTTTTCATCAAAAACTTACACCAACAGCTTCAATGGATCCTACACAAAAGAAAATTATGATGTTTATGCCATTAATTTTTGCTGTTTTTATGAAAGATTTTCCAGCTGGATTAACTCTTTACATCTTTGTATCAACAGTATTTGGTATGCTTCAACAGTTATTTGTTTATAGAAAAACTGCGTAATGAACTTTATATATTCAGATGAACCTATAATTGCTTGTAGTACTAATAATTCAGTTAATAGTGCTATAGCAGTTATAAGATTGTCTGGATTTAAAGATTTAAGTTTTTTAAATGATATAATTTCAATTGATACTAGTAGTATTAAGAGAAGATATGCTCATTTTTGTTCACTTATTTTTGATAATAAAAAAATAGACGATATTGTTTTAACTTATTTTGAAGGACCAAATAGCTATAATGGTGAAAATATCCTAGAGCTCGGTGTTCATGGAAATATCATTAATGTTGAAAATATTATTGAACTATTTATTACTCATAAAAAATTCAGAAGGGCAGCTCCTGGAGAATTTTCTTATAGAGCTTATAAAAATGGAAAACTTTCTTTATCACAAGTAGAAGGTCTCGATCTACTATTAAATGCCAATAGCCAATTAGCAATTGAGCAAGGAAACTCCTTATTAGGAGGGGATTTAAATAAGTCGTATAATGAATTATATAAGGCTTATCTTAATCACAAATCAAGTGTTGAGCTTTCAATAGACTTTTTAGATGATGTTGGAGAAGAAGAATCTTCAAAACAATTAAATGAATCATCAAGAATTTTATTAGATAAAGTTCAGACTTTAAAAAATTTTTGTACAAATAAAAAGTATAATTTATTAGCTCCGGATATATGTTTATTAGGTAAACCAAATTCTGGAAAAAGTTCTTTATTTAATTCTCTACTTGGGTCTCAAAGGGCTATAGTATCCGATATAAAGGGGACAACGAGAGATTATATAAAAGAAAACTTATTAATATCAAAAATAAACTTTTCTTTAATTGATACGGCGGGAATTAGAAATACTAATGACGAAATAGAAGAGATTGGTATAGAAAAAGCTTTAAAAATTTTTAAAGATTCATTTTATAAAATTCTTTTAGTTAATCCATTTGAAGATTTTGATATAGAAATAGATTTTGATGAAATAGATTTTATTCTATTTACTCATAAAGATGTAAATGGTTTTAATGAAAAGACACAAGCATTAGTTAAAAAAATTGGTTCTATGGGGGCAAATTTAGTTGGTCCTATGGGGGCAAAAAAAGATGGTTCTATAGGACCAAAAAATGCTGGTCCTATCGGGGCAAAACCAAGTGGTTCTATAGAACCAAAAAAAATTGGTTCTATGGGGGCAATTTTATATGATTATTCAAATAATAATGATGTAGGGGAGCTTAAGAACGTTTTAAGTACCTATATTAGTGAAAAATTTAATATTTATTCCAAAAATAACCCAATTATTATCGATAGACATATTGATACAATAAATAATATTTATAGTGCAATGCATTCTTATCTGAATATACTAAGTAATGAGTCTGATATCTCAATTATATCCTCTGAATTAAATATAGTGGGTGATTGTATTTCAGAATTAATTGGTATAGTTTCTCCCGATAGTGTTTTACACAATATTTTTGATAATTTCTGCATAGGTAAGTAACAAATGTATGACATAGCAGTTATTGGTGGTGGCCACGCTGGAGTGGAGGCTGCACATATAGCTTCACAATTTAAAGATCTTAAAATTGCAATAATTTCTATGCCTGGCATAGGACTAGCTTCAGCACCATGTAATCCATCTATTGGTGGAGTTGGTAAAGGCCAAGTTGTAAGAGAAATAGATGCTATGGGCGGTATTTGTGGACGTCTTGCAGATATGGCAGGTATACAATTTAGAATCCTTAATGAGTCTAAAGGATATGCTGTTCAGTCAACAAGAATTCAGATTGATAAAATTAAATATTCTAAGTATGCAACGCAAATCTTATCTAAAATTGATAATATTGATATTATTGAAGAAAAAGTATTGGATATTAAAAAACTTGAAGATAATTTTATTGTCAAGACAGATTGTTCTACGTGGAACACAAAAAAAGTAATTGTAACTGTTGGTACATTTTTAAATGGTAAAATGCATACTGGTAGTGAGGTAAGCTTTGGTGGAAGAATTGATTGTGAGTCATCTGATTCTCTAGCAAGTATATTTAAAGAAATTAAGACTCTAGGTCTAAGATTTAAAACTGGAACACCTGCTAGATTACATAAAGATAGTATTGATTATAGTAAGCTAGAAGAGCAACCTAGCGATGTTGGAGTTAGAAACTTTCACTTTGCTCATCATCCATTTGAAAGATTTCAAAAGCAAGTATCTTGTTATTTAGCTCGCACAACTATCGAAACAATGAAGATAATTAGAGATAATAAAGAAAAATCACCAATGTTTAATGGAGCTATTAAAGGGGTTGGAGCAAGGTATTGTCCTAGTATTGAGGATAAAGCATATAGATATCCTGATAAGAATTCCCATCATATATTTGTAGAGCCTGAAAGCCATGATTTAGATACGGTTTATCCTTCAGGTATTTCAACAAGTCTTCCTAAAGATGTTCAAGAAGACTTTATGAGAACTATTGAAGGTCTTGAAAAGTGTGAAATTCTTATTCCTGGATATGCTGTAGAGTATGATGTTATCGATACAACAAACCTTTCTTATGGTCTTGAATATAAAGGTCTTAAGGGATTATATTTTGCTGGCCAGGTAAATGGGACATCAGGATATGAAGAAGCAGCAGCTCAAGGTTTGATTGCCGGAATTAATGCGGTTAATGTTCTACGTGGAACAAATGAATTAAAACTATCTAGAAAGAACTCTTATATTGGAGTAATGATTGAAGATCTTATATCTAATACTAGAGATGAGCCATATAGGCTTTTTACAGCTAGATCTGAAAATAGGTTATTTGTTAGAGAAGATAACGCTAATTTAAGAATGTATGATTATAGAAAATCATTAGGATTAAATGAAGATATAGATAGGTATAATGATAATCAACTAAACCTTTATAATACATTAATGAATCTATGTGAGAACTACTTTTTATCAGCATCTGATCCATTTGTTAAAGAGATTGGTATTAAGATAAATAGAAGAATGAGTTTATCAGAAGTATTAAAACAGGCAAAAATAGATCCTATCACTACTTTAAAGCAATTTTTAGAGTTTAATAATATTAATGTTCCACATGGAACAATACAAACAGTTGGTATTAGTAATAAATATAAAGGTTATATTGATAAAGCTAACGAGCATTATGGAAAGCTTGCTAAACTTGATACTAAGCAAATAGATTGGAAAGATTTATGTGTATCAGAAAATATTTCTTTTGAATGCAAGCAAAGAATAGAGAAGATAAAGCCAGAAACGTTTGGACAGTTAAAGTTAATAGAAGGAATTAGACCAGCTACTCTAGCTGCTGTTGCAGGTACTTTTTAATGATAGATAGTGATTTTACAAAAAAATATTATGATCTGTTAACGAATGAATTTAAAGGTATAAACCTTACTCGTATTACTGACTTTGAAGAGTTCAAATTAAAACAAATATTAGATTCTATTAAACCTTATGAAGTATCAACTGTATTTAAAGATAAACTAGATGAGTGTAAAACTATGGTAGATATTGGCTTTGGAGGAGGTTTTCCTATTTTACCAATGGCCAACTATTTAAAGGATTACAAGTTTTACGGTATTGAAACAAGAAATAAGAAGGTTAATGTCGTTGGGCAAATGGCATCTATGTTAGATCTTAATAATGTAACTTTAAACCATAATAGAATTGAAAATGTTTTAATTGATAAAAATGTTGTTTGTACGTTTAAAGCAGTTGGTAAGGTTAATGATTTTTTAAATAAAATAAATACAACGAAAAAAATAACGGTTTTTTTCTATAAAGGTCCTAATTTCTATGACATAGAAAAGGAACAAATAGAAATGACCAAAGAAGATTGGAATATAATTGAAGAGATTGAAATTGATATTCCAGGAACTGAAAAGAGATATTTGATTGGTTTTGAAAATAAAAATGTTCCATATGGAACAAATGGGATGAATCAACTTGTCAAACTTTCTACTTTTCATTAAAAAGTAAGTAGAAAAATTTTGTAGGAGAGACTGATAGTGGCGCGAATAATTGCTATTGCAAATCAAAAAGGTGGAGTAGGTAAAACTACAACTTCAGTAAACTTAGCAGCATGTCTTGCTGCAGCAGATAAAAAAACATTAGTACTTGACCTAGACCCTCAGGGGAATGCCAGTGTAGCTCTGGGATTAGAAAAAGAAGCTTTTACTAACGCAAATATTTATCACGCTATGATTGGTGGTGAAAATATTGAAAACTGTATTTATAAGACAGAACTTTCATATTTAGATATTTGTCCGTCTGATAATAACCTTATTGGAGCTGAAGTTGAGCTGATGCAAGCCTTTGCTAGGGAATCTAAGTTAAAGGCAGCTCTAGAGCCAATTATGAAGGTATATGACTATATTATTATAGACTGTCCACCTTCGCTAAGTTTATTAACTGTTAATGGATTAAATGCAGCACATTCATATATTGTTCCAATGCAAACTGAATACTTTGCAATGGAAGGACTAGCTCAATTAATAAACACAGTTAAGCTAATCAAACAAAACTTAAATCCAATTATCGAGTTAGAAGGAATTCTTTTAACTATGTATGATGGAAGAAATAATTTAGCTAAGTTAGTTGCTAATGAAATTAGAACTCACTTTCCACAAGATACATTCAAAACAATAATCCCAAGAAACGTTAAATTATCTGAATGCCCAAGTCATGGTAAGCCAATTATCATTTATGACATTACTTCAAAGGGTGCAGAAGCATATTTAAATGTTGCTAAGGAAATTATTCTTAAAGAAAAAGATAGGGTTGTAGAAGATGAGAATCAACTATCTTTAGTGGATAAAATTATTAATAAAAATGAAGAAACTTTTGAAATTCCAAGTTTTGACGAATATCAATTGCAATAAGAGAGAGATAAATGAGTAAAGAGACAGTAAAAACATCAGCATTAGGTAAGGGTATGAGCGCACTTTTAGGTAATAGCTCAGCTCCTTTAAACGCATTAAATGTAGATAATTCTTCTATTGGTAAAACTAATGAATCAAATGGATTTATTATGGTTCCTATAGGGGCAGTTAAGGCGAATAAAGAACAACCAAGAAAGATTTTTAAGGATAAAGAAATTGCAGAATTAAGTGCTTCAATTAAAGAAAATGGAATCATTCAACCTTTAGTAGTTGCAGCTCCTGAAAATGGAAAATATCTTTTAATTTCTGGGGAAAGAAGATTAAGAGCATCTAGGTTAGCTGGCCTTGATATGGTTCCAGTTGTAATCAAAAAAGTTACAAAAAAAGATCATATGGCAATGGCCATTATTGAAAATGTTCAAAGAAGTGATTTAAACTGTGTTGAAGAAGCATTGGCTTATTTTCAATTAATGAATGAGTTTTCTTTAACTCAAGAAGAAGTTGCAAAAAAGATCGGAAAGGATAGATCTACAATTGCAAACTTTTTAAGAATCTTGAAGTTACCTAGAGAAGTAGTAAAAATGGTTCAAAAGGATGAACTATCTTTTGGTCATGCAAAAGTTTTAGTTGCTGTTAAAAATGATGAATCGATTAAAAGGTTTGCATTAGAAACAGTTCAAAATAAACTTTCTGTTAGAGAGTTAGAAAAGCTAATAAAATCTAAAAAGACTTTAAAAGCGACACCAAAGTCAAATAAGTTCTTTGATGAAAAAATGGATATGCTTAAGCAAAAACTAGAAAAGAAAACTGGTTACCATTTTGATGTTAAAACAAAGAATAACGGTTCTGGTACAATTACAATTAAGTTTAATAATGAAGGTGAGCTTAATGATGTGTATGAATACTTAATGAAGTAAATAAAATTTATGGAAGATAGATCAGACATTTCTGCTATTATTGAAAAGGGCTGCCATTTTGAAGGCAACCTTTCCTTTAATGGTGTAGTTCGTATTGCAGGTACAGTAGAAGGCAATATTTATTCTAATGATACTCTCATTATATCTCAAGAAGCTGTTATTAATGCTGACATAACTGCAAATATAGTTTTAATTTCAGGAAATGTAACAGGTTCAATAAAAGCTTCTTCTAGAGTTGAGATAAAGAAACCAGCTCGTTTTGAAGGATCTATAACAAGTCCTAGTCTAATTGTAGAAGAAGGTGTTATTTTTCATGGAATAACTAAAATGAAGGATAAGATCTAAATCATATTTAGGGTTCATTTATTTAGTAATAAATTCAATAATTAAGACAATCTTACTTGACTATCTACCCCTGTCAGAATATCAATTTAGCTAAAAAATTAACTAAGTTTAAATAAGGTTTGAATAAATGGAAATTTTCATGCAATTAGGTGCGGATAAATCTTTGCTGTACCAATTTCTAATCGTCCTAGTAATGCTCGTTTTATCTAAAGTTCTATTTTTAGGTCATCTTCAAAAAGTTATTGAAAATAGAATCGATAAAACAACTAAATTAGAAGGAAGTGCTGATGATCAATTTGCTAAAGCAAATGATTTAGAGCAAGAGTACAAAGATAAAATGGGTGCAGCTCATAAAAAAATTGCATCTGAGTCTAGCGACAAAAAATTTGAAATCACAAAAGAGTTAGAAGCTAAATACAAAAGTGTTGAAAGTGAAACTAATGCTTATGTTGATGAACGTCGATCTGAAGCTCAGGCTCAAGCAAATAAAGAAAAAGATAGCATCCTAGCTAATGCTGATGAGTTATCAAATTTATTAGTTCAAAAAATTACTAAAGGATAATGATGAGAATTTTAATTTTTTTAATGCCAATTATTGCATTTGCAGGTGGAAGTGGTCATGGTTCACCATCTGATTTAATTTCTTCATTTGTAAATGTTGCTATTTTAGGTGCACTACTTTTATGGAAAGTTGGACCTGTAGCAAAAGAGCATTTTTTAAGTAAGTCTGAGGAAGTTGAAAAAGTTATGAATAGAGCGCAAGCCAAAGCTAAAGAAGCAGATGCTTTAATGAAAACTCAAACAGATAAACTGGAAAATGCTGATAGTGAAATTGCTAGATTAGAGCAAAATGCAAAAGCACAAATTGATACTTTTAAAACTGAGTATGAAAAAGATGTTGATCAAAGAATTGCTAATTTAAAAACAGATGCTGAAGCAAAAATTGCTGCTGAAAAGAAAAGTTTATCAAACTCAGTAAATCAATTATTGGTTGATAAAGTTGTAAATAAATCAAAAGAAACAATCAAGTCAGATAAAGGTTTAGCAAAAAAATCTTCTGATACACTTTTAGAGGCCCTATAAATGAAAGAGCAAATTACAGCAAAAGTATATGCTAAGTCATTCGCACAAATTGCAAAAGATAATAATGTTGATATTGCACAGGAGTTAACAAACTTAACTGAAGTTATTAACTCATCAAATGATTTAGAAAACGTACTTTTTTTAGATGTTTTTACAAATGAAGAAAAGTTAGCAGTATTAAACGATATTGCTGAAAAAATTAAACTTTCTAAGCCTGTTTTAGAAGGTGTTAAGTTTTTAATCGAAGAAAAAAGAATTGGTATTCTTCCTTTAATCTTTAAAGAGGTTATTGTTCTTGATGATGAGAACAAAGGTTTCTTAAGAGGAACAATCGAAGGAGCTGATGATTCTATTGATGAAAATCAAAAAAATAAATTAGTTGCAGAAATTAAAAAGTATATGACTGGAAAAGATATGGTTTTTGATTATGCAAAAAATGAAAGTCTAACAGCTGGATACAGAGTTAAAATTAACGATGTTCAGCTTGATGCGACTGTAGATAACCAATTTAGTAAATTTAAACATTCAGTTTTAAGTGAATAACAATATTAATTAAACATAAGGATTGATTGAATGAGTACATCAATAAGACCTGAAGAAATTAGTGAAATTATTAAGCAAAGAATTGCTAATTTCGAATCAAAATTAGACGTAAATGAAATCGGTACCGTATTAACAATTGGTGATGGTGTTGCAAGAGTTTTTGGATTAAAGAACGTTCTTGCAGGTGAGCTAGTTGAATTTGAAAACGGTGTAAAGGGAATGGTTCTTAACTTAGAATCTAACAACGTTGGTATCGCTGTTTTAGGTGACGGATCTCAAATTAAAGAAGGGTCTACTGTTAAGAGAACTGAAAAGATTGTTCAGGTTCCTGTTGGTGACGCTCTTTTAGGAAGAGTTGTAAACGCAATTGGTGAGCCGATTGATGGACAAGGTGAAATCAAGGCAACTGAATATAGAAATATTGAAATTAAAGCTCCTGGTATCATTAAAAGAAAGCCAGTTCATGAGCCAATGCAAACAGGGATCAAAGCAATTGATTCAATGATTCCAATTGGTAGAGGGCAAAGAGAGCTTATCATTGGTGATAGAAAAACTGGTAAGACAGCTGTTGCTATCGATACAATCATCAACCAAAAAGGTAAAGATGTTAAGTGTATCTACGTAGCTGTTGGTCAAAAGCAATCTACAGTTAGACAGGTTTATCAAAAACTAAAAGAAGCTGGAGCTTTAGATTATACAATTATCGTAAACGCATCTGCTTCTCACTCAGCACCACTTCAATACATTGCTCCATATTCTGGATGTACAATGGGTGAGTACTACAGAGATAATGCTGGTCACTCTTTAATCATTTATGATGATTTAACAAAACAAGCACAAGCATATAGACAATTATCATTACTTCTTAGAAGGCCACCAGGGCGTGAAGCATTCCCAGGGGATGTTTTCTATGTTCACTCTAGATTATTAGAAAGAGCTGCAAAAATGAGTGATGAAGAAGGAGCAGGATCTTTAACTGCACTTCCTGTTATTGAAACTCAAGAAGGTGACGTTTCTGCATATATTCCAACAAACGTTATTTCAATTACAGATGGTCAAATTTATCTTGAAGGTGACTTATTCAACGCTGGTGTTAGGCCTGCTGTTAACGTTGGTATCTCGGTATCAAGGGTTGGTGGTTCAGCTCAAATTAAAGCGATGAAAAAAGTTGCTGGTACACTAAGACTAGACCTTGCTCAATATAGAGAGCTTCAAGCTTTCTCTCAGTTCGCATCAGATTTAGATGAAGCAACTAGAAAGCAGTTAGAAAGAGGGGAAAGATTAGTAGAGCTACTTAAGCAAAAACAATATACTCCATTTGAAGTACAAGAGCAGGTTGTATCTATTTACGCTGCTACAAAAGGTTTCTTTGATAGTGTAGATAAAACAAAAGTTGGTGAAGCTGAAGCTGGTTTATTAAACCATATCAAGTCTAACCATGCTGATATTTTAACTTCGATCTCAAATGAAAAAACAATTACTGCTGAAAATGAAGCAAAAATGAACACGGTAATTAAAGAGTTCGTAGCAAACAACTATTAATCTTAAGGACTATAAGAAATGGCAAATATAAAAGATTTAAAAGTAAGAATTCAGAGTACGAAAAATACTCTGAAGATTACTAGTGCCATGAAATTAGTTTCTGCTGCTAAACTTTCAAGGGCTCAAGGAAGGATTACAGGTTTTAAACCTTATTCTAGTGAGCTTGATCAAACAGTTAGAATTGCTTCGGCATTAGCGCAGGATTACTCTCATGAGTACTTAGAAGAAAGTGAAAATCAAAAAGCAGTTTTACTTGTTGTTTCTTCTGAAAAAGGTCTTTGTGGTGGTTATAACAACCAATTATTTAAGAAAGTTAAAAACTTTTTAAATGATAATAAAAACAAAGATGTGAAATGTTATTTTATTGGTAGAAAAGTTAAAGAATTACTTTTAAGAGAAGGTATAGAAGATCAAAAAACGTTTAAGTTTAAAGGTTCTGAAGCAGATTTTAGCGAAGTTAAAAATATTGTTGAAGAACTAACACAAATGTTTACAAACAACGAAGTTGGTTCAATTTCTGTTGCTTACAACTCTTTTATTTCTGCAATTGAGTTTGATTCAAAGATAACTCAAGTTTTACCAATGAGTGCTTCTGTTGAAGAAAAAGAAAAACTAGCTAAAGAGTTCCCAGTAGATTTTATCTACGAGCCAAGTGCAAAGGAAATTTTAGATAAATTAATTCCAGAGGTTTTAGTTTCATCTGTATATTCTTATATCCTTGATGCCGTTGCAGCAGAACATGCAGCAAGAATGGCAGCTATGGACAATGCAACTAAGAACTCACAAGAAATGGTTAGAACATTAACATTAACAATGAATAAATTAAGACAAGCAGCGATTACAACTGAATTAACAGAGATTGTATCGGGTGCTGAGTCACTAAACTCTTAAGGAGCTTAAAGAATGAATACTGGTATTATTAAGCAAGTTATGGGGCCTGTAATTGATGTTGAATTTGCAAATGGAAATTTACCTCAAATTAACAACGCTCTTAAAATTACAAACAAATCGCTAGGGAACGAAGAAGGAAATCTAATCGTTGAGGTTGCTTCTCACCTTGGTAACAATATCGTTAGAACAATTGCCATGGATGCAACAGAAGGTCTAGCTAGAGGTCAGGTAGTAACTGATACTGGAGCTGCGATTCAAGCACCTGTAGGTAAAGAAGTTCTTGGTAGAATTATGAACGTTGTTGGTGCTCCAGTTGATGAAGCTGGTCCTATCGGGGCAACTAAGCACTATCCAATCCACAGAGAAGCTCCTACATTTGATGACTTATCAACTTCTTTAGAGCCTTTCTATACAGGGATTAAAGTTATCGATTTATTAGCACCATACCTAAAAGGTGGAAAAATTGGTCTATTCGGTGGAGCCGGAGTTGGTAAGACCGTTTTAATTATGGAGCTTATTAACAATATCGCTACTCAGCACGGTGGACTTTCAGTTTTCGCTGGAGTTGGGGAAAGAACAAGAGAGGGAAGAGACCTTTTTGACGAAATGACTGAGTCAGGAGTTATCAGTAAAACTGCTCTCGTTTATGGACAGATGAATGAGCCACCAGGTGCCAGAGCAAGAGTCGCACTAACAGGTTTATCTGTTGCTGAATATTTTAGAGATGAAGAAAAGCAAGACGTTCTTTTCTTCGTAGATAATATCTTCCGTTTTACACAAGCTGGTTCAGAGGTTTCGGCACTTCTTGGTCGTATTCCTTCAGCCGTTGGTTACCAACCAACTCTTGGTACAGAAATGGGTGCATTACAAGAGAGAATTACATCGACTAAAGATGGATCTATTACATCTATTCAGGCCGTTTACGTTCCTGCAGATGATTATACCGATCCAGCTCCAGCGACAACATTTGCTCACTTAGATGCAACAACAGAACTTTCAAGAGCAATTGCTTCATTAGGGATTTATCCAGCCGTTGATCCACTAACTTCTTCATCTACGATTTTAACTCCAGATGTTGTTGGTGATGATCACTACCAAACAGCTAGAGCGGTTCAAGCAGTTCTTCAAAAGTACAAAGAGCTTCAAGATATCATCGCTATCTTAGGTATGGATGAATTATCTGAAGAAGATAAGTTAACAGTTGCTAGAGCAAGAAAGATCCAAAAATTCTTATCTCAACCATTCTTCGTAGCTGAGCAATTTACAGGTATGAGCGGTGAGTTTGTTAAGATTGAAGATACAATTGCTGGATTTAAAGCAATCTTAAATGGTGAAGTTGATGATCTTCCAGAGCAAGCTTTCTATCTTGTTGGTGATCTTAACCAAGTTAAGGAAAAAGCTAAGAAAATAGCAGGTGAGTAATGAGTGATTTTAACTTAAATATATTCACACCAAATGGAATCGTAGTTGAAGGGCTTAAGTCTAGCTCTTTAACTATTCCAACGTCTAAAGGTGAAATAAATGTTTTACCAGGACATACACATATTGTTTCTGAACTTGAAACTGGTATTTTATCAGCACAAACGAATTCAGGAGTAAGAAGATTTTCTATAACTTCAGGTTTAGTAAAAGTTTTAGGTAACGATGTTAATATCTTATCTACTACAACTGAAAAAGCTGAAGATATCGATCAAGCTAGAGCTCAGGCAGCTCAGAAAAAAGCAGTATCAAGACTAGCAAGTAAAGAGGCTATGTTAACTGATGTTGATAGAATTAAGTTTCAAAGAAAGCTTGATAGAGCAAGAATGAGAATTAGACTCCATAAACTTTTGAAGTAATTCAACACTAGAGTTTTGTTTCACGTTCGAAGATGAATAAGCGACGAATAGGAGCTTAGGATACTAAAAGAATTAAGAAGATAAAGAGCCCCGATTTTTCGGGGCTTTTTATTTCAAAAATTTATCTATTTTTGAATAGTCATTTGCCCCGATAGGACCACAAAGATGACAAAGCCTTTACTAGTTCGTTAGAATTTTAAAATGAAATTCTTCTTCTTATTATTAATTCCGTTATTATCATATTCAAATATAAACCCATTTAGCTCTGATCTTTGTACTGGATACAAAGAAGGGACAAAAAAAGAGCCAATGAAATGGGCCCATTGTTGTTATAAACATGATCTAAGGTTTTGGGCAGGTGGAACAAAAACTCAAAGAGTGGAATCTGATCTTAGGCTAAAAAGTTGTGTGACTAAAGCTGGATCTACAAGGCATGCAAAATTAATTTATGCTGGTGTTAAGCTTGGTTCATTATCTCCTTATAAGCTAAAGCAAAGAAGGTGGGGCAATGCTTGGGGAGAAAAGGGTTATAAAAAGTTAACTCAAGAGCAAATAGATAAAATTGTTGTTTACTTGCATACAACTGCAACTGATTTAAACTTCGGTGAAATTATAGATTTTATTGATCTCATAAAAAGTAAGTAATTTCAATACCTTAAAAGGTTTGAGTATTCACTTTTGGTCCTATAGAGCCAATTTTGAGTACTCATTTTTTTTGCCCCGATAGAACCACTTTTGGTTAGTCAAAACAATTGCCCCCATAGAACCATTCATTGCTTATTCACAAAATGCACCTGCTTATTCACAAAGTGATGCCTATCTCTTTAAAAAAATTAAAATTCCCCTAGAATTTATATTGTTAGTATGAAAAAAGTTATTTGTAGCACATTTATTTTTGCATTTTTAGCGGCGTCTATCGTCGGTGTAAACCACGTGTATCAAATGCTTTTAACAAATCATTACACAATTAATACAAATAAATTTTCACTTGTTATTGGCCAGATTAATCATTCATTAAACTCTATGAAAAGCATTAATAAGCCTATTATCATTAGTGATGAGCTATCTTTAAAAGAGCCAGTTGAATTAGAAAAAGTAGTAGAAACATCCGTTAAGCCTACAAATTGGGAAGGAATGTTCAATGCTTTAACACTACCTAAAACTGATACTATAGAGATTGCAAAAAATAATATTAAAGAAGATAGAATTTCTACAGCACTTAGTGCTCCTGAAAAGTCTAGTGAGCAAGATTCTTTAAATGATTATGAAGTAATGGATGAACAAGCTTTAATTGATTTAGTTGAAGTTAAGTCTGTACCTGAAGCTTCTGTTAAAAAACAGAAATTCTATCAAGACAAAACAATTCCAACTATAAAAAAGAAAGCAGCTGTTAAAACAGATCTTCCAAAAACAACTATTTCATATGACTCAATTTTAAAGAATATGAAAAACAAGCTTTCAATGGTTCCTGTGAAAAAACAAAAGCAACCTTACAGAAAACCAACAACAAATAAGATTGTTCCTGAAAAAAAAGAAGTTAATAAAAATTCTTTTGCCCAGGAAGATGAAATTTTTTCTAGAAAAGAAAATAGGAAAAATTATGAAAGTACCTACTCACTAAACGCATATTCAGTTAATTTTGATAAAATGACTACTCAGGACATTAAAGGTTTTGAAGTAAGATTCAACGACGATCTTGACGATATTTATCAAGATATGTCTGAAGGATATATTAATTTAGAGTTTCTTTTAAATACAAAAATGATGGTTAGAAGAGGTACAATTCTTTCTAATTCACATTATCCAATGAACTTTGATTTTGTATTTGAAAATGGAGAAACAACTATTGCAGTACCTTTAATTGATAGAGAAGGTTTCGACGACTTTATCAATGTAAATAATTATAGAGCTATCGGTGGACATGTCTTAGTTGAATTAGATAATAAAACAGAAGATATCATCCTAGAAAGCTCTTATGAAGCTAAGATATATTTAGATAAAAAATTTAAGGCTGTAGATAGAGCTTCATCTGATTTTAATTATATTTTATTCGTTGGTGTAAAACCTGGAAATGCTATAATTAAAACGAGAACTCTTGATAATCAGTATATTTCAAAAATTATTCATATTACTGAGGAAGAGTTTTATTTTGAGCCTAATCTTTACTTAGAAAAAGAACTGGATGAGTATTCAGTTTTTGAAGAGAACCTTTTAGGTAAAAAGATTTCTGCTTTAAGTATTAGTGCAGATAAAATTGAAAGCTTTTCTAATGAACAAAAAGTTGAAAAACTTGCTTTAAATAGATTTAAGCAAAATAATAATATTTATTTTGTAGGTACAAGAAAGTATCAAGAATATAAGCATTTAGATGAGTCAATATTTGTTGGAAGTTGGAATAACGACTATATCGATCTTCCAAGTGAAGATTATATGGGGTTTGTATTATCAAGGTTTGATGAGCAAGAGTTATCTTCAAGATGTATGGTACAAGTTAATATTACGAAACCAGCTAAAGAACTTGTTTACAATGGACAAACAGATAGAGGTGGAATGCACGTTAGGTCTCTAATTTTGGATAAGGATGGATCTTTTTATGATGATCTAAGTCTTGAGTCAAGCAAGATATTTTTACTTGGAGAAAATCAGGGGATTGTTAATTTTAAAATTAATTATACAGATGGTTCTGTAGACTTTATTCAGAGTTATTGTTCGAATTCAACTTACCTTGTTGAGCAATTATAGTATATATGATTTTAAATAAATTACTTATTAAGTAACATGAAAAATATTTTTATTCATTTCTCTACACTATTTGTTCCTCTGCTGTTTAACTTGTATTTTTTAAAGTGGTTTCTTGTATTTGTTTCTAATTCTAAATATCAAAACCATATTGCCTATGATTTATCAAAAACAAGTGTCGCAGATATATTAGTTATATTATTAATAAGTATTATTGGTGTTATAAAAAATAAAGAGAATAAAGTTAAAAAATGGGTAAAAGTGCTTCTTTATAGACTAATTATTCTTGCAGTTGTGGGATCGCTTTTATCTATCGTTTTTATAAAAATAAATTAACTTTATCTAAAATTTTTAGGATATTTCCTGTAAAGATGTTTATAAGGTATTTTTTTAAAGTTTTTATTTGAAATATTTGATGTACTAACTATCAAAAACCCTTTTTTAAGTCTTTTGTTTCTTAAAATATGTGAATTATTTATTTTTAACTTAAATAGCTTATATGGATTTAGTTTTCTTTTAGCTATATAAATATTGTATTTTTTCTTTGGTCTATAAAATTTGTATTTATAGATTTCTTCTTTATAAGCTAAAACTCTTGTTAATGCTAAAAACTCAGCATAAAAATTTTTAGATGCATAGCCAAACGTAATACCTTTGTGGTTTTTAATAATTGTTTCAAGGTTTGTATTTTTCCCTAGTTTTCTTTTTGCCTTAATTATATTTTTTGTACCAGAATTGTATGCGGTTATTGCTAAATCATATCTTTTAAGTATTTGTTTATTTTGCTTTAAAAGATGAAATGCAGCTAAGCTAGATATGATAGGATTAAATCTATAATCAACATTCTTATTACGTTTAGGCATAAAATATGAAGCTATTAAAGGCATAAACTGCCAAATTCCGGCAGCTTTTGCTTTTGATATCGCCTTTGGATTAAAGCTAGATTCTAAAAAGCTTATAGCTATAAGCTCTTTAGGAAGGTTAAACTTCTTAATTATTTTTTCTAAAAAGTATTGATATTTCTGATATCTTTTAAGTCCCGAAAAAATCATGTCCTTTTGACCAACTTGCGAACGTAAGTTTTTAATAAGATTGTTAAAAAAATCAATTCTTTTCGAGGCACTTGTTGGTACTTTAATCATTTTTTTTAGTTTTTTTTCAAAAACGGGGTATGCTTTTTTTGAATAAGCTAGAGCTTTGAGCTTTTTTATTATTTCTTTTTTTGCTTTAATTGAGTTTTTATAAGCACCATAAACTACTTGGTGCATTTTTTTATCATGTAAAACATTTATGTTAGATGGATATTTTGTGTATATATCAAACCAAAACTTTACATCATCTTTAAAGTAATTAGTGACCCTAAAATCTTTATGCACTCTTTTTTTATAATCATTAATAAGGTTACTATTAGCTAGTATAGATGTTGAGATAATAAAAAAAAAGATTTTAATCAATGGACTGACCCAACACTTGCATTGTCTTCTTATAGCCTGCTTTTACAGTATGTTCCGTTGTTTTTGGGTTTAAAGAAAATGAATTGCCAAAAAATAACTTGTAATCGTCATGATCGGGAGCAATATCGATCAACCTAACATTCTTTTTAATTGCTAATTTTTGTTCTAAAAGAGACATAATATTTCTAATATGAGTCTGTTCAAACTTATTTTCTTTCATGTATGTGTGTACACTATCCATAATATCTATCGCTGTAGCTCTTTTTGCTCTGGAAGCAACAATCTTCTTTTGTATTAAGAGGTAAATTGATTGTATTGCAATTTGAGGGATACCATGATTTACCAGTGAACCAACTTCCTCTTGGTAGTGAAGTGGAGTATGAGTCCAGCTACTTATAATCACCTCGCAATTATTATCTTCGGCGACATGAGTTGAAAGAGTTTCTCTTATTTCTCCATCAATATAATAGTCTGTTTCATTTGTGTAAGGATTTAGTATTGGATATGGAGCATAAAATGGTGGTACTGACATACTGGCAGCAGCAGCATCAGATACACTTATTCCTTTATAATAAACAGCGGTATTGTCATGTGTTGGGTTTGGATAATTATATTTACTAAAAATTACCTTTCTAGAATGATCTAATTGAGTTCCTACAATAAAGAGATCAGGAATAAAGTCTTCAAATTTATCAGCATCTAAAACATTTTCTAAAAGATATTTTTTAACTCCCTCTGTGGAGAAAAAGCCAGGGAATGTCATAAAAGGTTTTAAAATTTTTTGAATCGCTTTAGGATAATCTTCTAAAAGATGGAACTTAGATGTATTTTTATTTCTAAAAATATTGTGAGCAAAGTGAAACATATGTTTATAACTTAGCTTTTTTAATCTACTTTGTGACAATCCTAATGTAGCATTAATAACTTCCTGAGGCGAGTATCCACAAGCTAAAAAAACACAAACAGCAGCACCAGCACTTGAACCGACGTATGTATCAATTTCAAGAGGTCTATTAAGCTTAAAAGCCTCATCAGATGAATTTTGATTGCTTTTAAAAGTAAACCCAAGATCCTCTAACGCTAGAGCCACTCCAAGGTGCCAACTTGCAGCTTTTACAACACCACCAGATAACACTAATGCAGTTTTTTTATTTTTAAGTTCATTAAGGTCTAAAGTTGTCATTTTGATATTATGGCAAAGCTAAGAAGAATATTAAAGTAAGATTTTGCACATTTAAAATTAATTCTTTAATATAATATATATGACTACTCATATAGTTGAGTGAAAAAGAAGGTTAATTGCTATGGAAGGTAAATGGCTAAGCATTTTAGAATATGCCGCTTATAAGAAAAAATCAATCTCTACAGTTAGAAGGTACGTAAAAGCACAAAGAGTAAAAACCCGTGAAGAAAATGGTAAATACTTTATTTGGACAAAAGGTTATATTGATAATCAAAGTTTAAATGAAAAGGAATCATTAGAGCTGAAATTTGAAAATGAACGTTTAAAAAAAGAAAATAAGACTTTAAAAGAACAATTAGCAGAATATCAAATGTTAGTTAGGATATATGAGTCGACAAAAGATGAGTTGCCATCACTTCCGGGTGAGTTATGAAATTAATTCTTTTGTTATTATTTTTATTTTCATTTAGTGTATTTTCTCAAAAGTATAGTATGAGAGATTGTATGCTTCTTCCAATTACAGATACAGCTGGAGAGGTAATTGGATATAAAGTATATGATGAAGTTGAAAACTATCTAAGAAGAACAAATTGGTGTTCTTATAAGTCTAGTTCAAAAATGCTCACAATCTTTTCAAAATATAGAGAAAAATTAAAAGGTCATTTAGAAGATCCAGATGTTTTGAAGACAGTTGCAAATAGGTTAAATGTTGGCACATTAATTAAGCTAGATCTAATTTTTGTTAATAATTCGGTGAATTTATCTTTAGAAGTTCGAGGACAGAATGGAGTTGATACTTATTTTAAAGAAAGAGCTCAGGTAGGTGTTACTGTTGAAGAGATATCGACAAAAATAATTGATTGGTTAGAAATATATAGCAAGTCAATTCCTTATGAATCGAAAGTCATAGGTATCCTGGGTGATCAAGTTACGTTTAAATCTTATGTAGGGTTTGAAATAAATCAAGAGTTTGAAATAAGAAGGTATACCAAAACAAGAAAACATAGGCTTTTAGGTACAATTGTTCAGTGGGATTCTGTTTTAATTGGAAAAGGAAAAATATTTAGCATCAAAGATGGTGAAGCCTTGGGTGTTATTACTGGCTACTATTCTGAAAGAAAACCTGTTTCTGGAGACTGGATAAACATTGATATAAAGGATCTAAAAAAAATATCAGATAAGAGATTCTTCAAAAAGTTTGAAAAAGGTGATTATGGAAAGTTAGGTGAAGGAACTATTTATATAACAGCTTCAAATTCAAGTGTAACAACAAAACCAGTAGGAAATAATATTAAGTATGGTGGAATTGTTTATGGTATTCAAGCTGAAGGAGAAGCTTGGATAACAAGAGATTATTTTGCAATTGGTGAAATTTCAAAAAGTGTTGGTGGACTTGTTCGAGAAGGAGGGATATCTAGTGAAAAGTCTCCTAGTACAATTAATGGAACATTTAAACTTGGTGCTGGTTATAAATATCTTCCAATGGGCTTTTTCTTTGGACCAAGGATAAATTTATATGGTGGCTATGCAAGGTATTCATATGGTGTTGATGAATCTTCAACTGACGGAATTGGAGAAGGTTTATTAAGTGGCTTATTTATTGGTGCTGGTATTGATACACCTTTAAGAAAGGGAGTTCGAGCGTTTGGTAGTATAGAGTATATACCATTTTCTTCTTTTTCTGATGAAGATGGGGTTTATTCTTCTGTAGATAAGTCTCATCATTTTAGAGCAGAAGCAGGAGCTAAGTATAAATATAATAGACAATTTGATTTAAAGGGAGCTCTAGAAATTATTAATGCTAATGCTTCTTTTAGCTCTGGAGTATCGAACGTAAAATATAAAGATATCAAGCTTAAACTTGGTGCAAGTTTTCTATTCTAATGGGAAGCTTTTTATCTGAGTTCTCGTCATTAGTTTGGGGATTGCCACTTTTAATTTTTTTATTAGTGGCAAATTTAATTTTAATTTTTCATTCAAAATTTGTACCTCTTAAAGGATTTTTACATAGTATAGATTTGGTAAAAAATCATAACGAATCTAGTGATGATCAAGTTTCTCATTTTAGTGCTTTATGTAATGCATTAGCTGCAACAATTGGCCTTGGAAATATATCTGGTGTTGCAGTTGCTATATATCAAGGTGGAGCTGGAGCAGTCTTTTGGATGTGGGTGGCAGCCTTTTTAGGGATGAATACAAAGTTTTTTGAATGCACATTAGCAATTATGTATAGAGATCAGGATTACCTTGGAAATATTCAAGGTGGGCCAATGTATTATATTCAAAAGGGTTTAAATAAAAACTTAAAACCTTTGGCAATATTCTTTGCTATTTGTGGTCTGATAGGAACATTAGCTTTATTTCAAATTAATCAATTATCTGTTTTTTTAAAGACGGGTTATCAGGTAGATAATTTTCTAACAGCAATAATATTTACAGTTATAATTTTTTATATTTTGCTTGGAGGATTAAAAAGAATTACTAGTTTTACTACCAAAATAGTACCACTTATGAGTGTCTTATATTTTGTATTATGTATCATTATTCTTGTCATTAATTATGATAAAGTATGGGGTGTTTTCACTTCAATTTTTGTAGAGGCTTTAACTGGTAAATCTATAAGTGGTGGCTTTTTAGGTTATGGTGTTATGCATATTATGAAAACTGGAATTAAAAGAGCTGCCTTTTCTAATGAAGCGGGTATAGGGACAGCTCCAATGGCACATGGTAATGCCAAAACTGATGAACCTATTGCTGAAGGCTATGTAGCAATGCTTGGACCTTTTATTGATACAATAATAGTTTGTACTCTTACAGCTTTAGTTATTTTAGTTAATAAAACTTCTGGTGCTGACTTAAATGGTATTGCCTTAACTACGTTTGCTTTTGAAAGATCTTTGGGAGAACTTGGAAAGCATTTACTAGCAATAATTATTCTTATGTTTTCATTTTCAACTATGATTGGTATGGCAAATTATAATAAGAAATGTTGGGATTATGTTTTTAAGGGAAGATTTAATTTAGGAAATAAATCATTCATAGCTTTTTATTCTTTAAGTATCTTTTTTGGAGCATTAATTAAAATGAGTAGTGTTGTTGATCTTGTTGATATTGCTTATGGTCTAATGGCATTGCCAAATGTTATTGCTGTTATTATATTAGCCCCAAAAGTTAAAAGAGAACTTCAAAAGTATAATCAAAAATTTAAGGTATAAATATGTCTAATAGAATTTCTGTATTAGAAAGCGAAATACTAAAACATAAAGAGCTTTACTACAAAGGAGCTCCTGAAATTTCAGATGTAGAGTATGATGCTCTTGAAGATGAGCTAAAGTCACTTGATCCGCAGAGCTATGCATTATCAATTGTTGGAAGTACTGTTTTTTCGTCAGATAAAATTGCTCATGATTCAAAAATGCTATCTTTGAATAAAACTTATGATGTTAATGATCTTGTTAGGTGGCAAGATGATAATGAGCTTGTAGCAACATATAAAATTGATGGATCTAGTTGTTCTATTATTTATGAAAATGAAAAAATTCATATTGCAAAAACAAGAGGTGATGGAAAGTTTGGCGAAAATATCACTAACAAGATATTACACATTGAGCATATTCCAAAAAAAATAGAAGGTTACACATCGAAGATAGAAATTCGAGGTGAAGTATATTGTACTGAGGAGAACTTTGAAATACTCAGTAATAAAATGATTGAATTAGGATTAGATAAACCAACATCTTTAAGAAATATTGTAGCAGGTCTTTTAGGACGTAAAGAGAATATTTCTTTAGCTAAATATTTAAGTTTTCAAGCTTTTGAATGTATTAGCGATGAAGACTATTTTAGTAGTGAAGAAGAAAAATTTAATTTTTTAAAAAAGATCGGCTTTGTAATACCAGAGCATGCAAAAGTAAAGAGTCGGCAGCAAGTTGAAGCTTTTTTAAATAAATCACAAAGCTTTATGGAAGATGGAGATTATTTAATTGATGGTATTGTATTTACTATTAATAATATTGATTTACATAAAGAAATGGGAGCTACGGCTCATCATCCTAGATATAAAATGGCATTTAAGTTTCAAGGAGAGACTAAAGATTCGATAATTAATTCAATTTCATGGCAAGTATCAAGAAATGGAATCCTAACTCCTGTAGCTAATATCGAGCCTGTTGAGCTCAGTGGAGCTGTGGTATCGAGAGTAACATTACATAACTTTGGTGTTGTTGAAACAAATGAGCTTAAAGCTGGAGATAAAATTAAAATTGTTAGAAGTGGAGAAGTTATTCCTAAATTTTTAAGAGTTGTAGAAGCTTCTAAAGAAGAATTCTCATATCCAAGTAAATGTCCCTCTTGTGATACAAAGATATCTAAAGTTGATATAAGATTAATTTGTGAAAATAAATTATGTCCAGCAAGAGTAAAGGATGAAATTTTAAATTTTATTCAAAAAATTGGAATAGAAGATTTAAGCTCAAAGAGAATTGATGAGTTATTAAATAATAAACTTATCACTAAGATAGATGATTTATATGATTTATCTAAAGAGCAGTTAATGGACTTAGATAAGGTAAAAGATAAGTTAGCTACAAAAATTATTGATAATATTCAAAGCTCTAAAAATGTAGATCTAATAACATTTATGTCTTCTTTAGGAATTGCTGGTGGTGCTTATAATAAATGTGAAAAAATTGTTTTAAGTGGAATTGATTCAATAGAAAAATTTAAAGACCTTACTGTAGAAAAACTTCAAAATATTGAATCTTTTGCTGAAAAATCTTCTACTGATTTTTTAAGTTCATTTAAATCAAAGATGCCATTAGTAGATAGTTTGATGTCTAAAGGTTTTAGTTTTTCCGCTAAAAAAGCAGCTTCAGATAGTTCTATAGCTGGTTTAAAGTTTTGTATAACTGGATCACTTTCAATGAAAAGATCTGAGCTTCAAAAGCTTATTAAAAGTAATTCTGGTGTAGCAGTATCATCTGTGTCAAAAGCAACAGATTATTTAATTACAAATGATACTCAAAGTTCTTCTTCTAAGTTTAAAAAAGCAATCGAGCTTGGAATACCTATTATTAATGAAGATAAATTTATGGAATTGATAAATGGCTAAAAGTAAAACGAAGTTTGTTTGCAGTGAATGCGGTTATGAGATAGTTAAATGGATGGGAAAGTGTCCTGAGTGTCATTCATGGAATACATTTGAAGAAGAAACTATTGATAAGTCCGTTCAAAGAAATGCAGCTTCAAGAGCTCAGAATGTAGGATCTTCAAAACCTAAGCTTATAAAAGATATTGAGCTACAGCAGTATTCAAGATTTGTTACTAAAAATAATGAATTTGATAGAGTTATGGGTGGTGGTGTAACTAAAGGCTCATTAACTTTATTAGGTGGAGAGCCTGGTATTGGAAAGTCCACATTATTAATGGAGATTTGTGGAAAACTATCAAATTTATCTTCAGATCATAAAATTTTATATGTATCTGGTGAAGAAAGTGAGGGGCAGGTTGCTGGAAGAAGTAAGCGCCTGGGAATAGATGAAAAGAACTTCTATATTTATAATGAAACAAATTGGCAAAATATTGTTAAGGCCATAAAAGATATTAAGCCTACATTTTTTGTATTAGATTCAATTCAAACAACTGTATCAAATGAAATTCAATCAGCAGCTGGTACAGTTTCTCAAATTAGAGAAGTTACATATGAAGTAATGAACTATGCTAAGGCAACTGGACTTACATGTTTTGTAATTGGACATGTTACAAAAGATGGAAATATAGCGGGTCCAAAAATATTAGAGCATATGGTTGATACGGTTATTTACTTTGAAGGAGATCAATTAGGTCAATATAGAATGTTAAGGTCTATTAAAAATAGATTTGGAAATACAAATGAAGTTGGTATTTTTGAAATGGATGAGGCTGGTTTAAATGAAGTTTCTAATCCTTCTCAATACTTTTTAGAAAACTCACTAGAAAATGCTTTTGGAAGAAGCATTACTTGTATTCTTGAAGGTACAAGACCGATCTTTGTTGAAGTACAAGCTCTTGTTGTTGATAATAAACATGGAAATGGAAGAAGAACAACTCAAGGAATAGATAGTAATAGGTTATCATTACTTGTAGCAGTTATTGATAAATATTTTGATATTCCTTTATCCTTTAACGATATATATTTAAATATTGTTGGAGGAATCAAGCTTACTAAAAGAGAAGGAGATCTAAGTATATTAGCATCTTTACTTAGTTCATTTAGAAATCAAGCACTAGAAGAATCAGTGGTTTTAATTGGAGAAGTTGGATTAACTGGAGAAGTTAGATCAGTTCCAATGATGGAAACACGTATAAAAGAAATAGCGCAATTGAATTATAAGAAAATTATTACAGCAAGTTCAGTTGCAAAAAAGTATAAAGATAAATTTGATATTGAAATCATCGGTATAAAAAAAGCTACTGAATTAGAAGAAATTCTTTTTTAAAACTTTTTTATACTTTCAATCCACATATTTCTTTTATAGTTATAGTATTGATCTTTTCTATAAGAGAATTTTTGATCGATATCTTTTTTTGAACTAGAATCTAGAATATCAATATTATTGATATGAATATAAGATCCAAGAGCAACACCAAAAGCAGTTGTTTCAATAACTGTGGGTCTCACAATTGTTTTATCACTAAAGTTAGCTTGTATTTGCATTAAATAATCGTTAGCACAAGCTCCACCATCAACTTGGATTTCACTTAATTTATGTCCTAAGTCTTTTTCCATAGATTCAATTGAATCACAAACAGATTGGCAAATACCTTCAAGACAAACTTTAACGATATCATTATTATTAGTACCTCTTGTGATTCCACTAATCATACCTCTAGCATTTGGATTCCAATAGGGAGCACCAATACCAGTAAAAAATGGAAAGAAAAAAAGATCTTTAGTGTCTTTATTATCAGATTCTTTTGCCATCGTAGCTGTATCTTTTGCAGATTTTATAATTTTTAAGCCATCTCTTAGCCACTGAACAGCAGCTCCAGCTATGTAGGTAGAACCCTCAATAGCATAGACAGGTTTATTATTATTCATATATGCAACAGTTGTAAGCATACCATTTTTAGAATGAATAATCTCATCTCCGGTATTAGCAAGTATAAAGGCACCTGTTCCATAGGTACATTTAATTTGTCCTTTTTCAAAACATGCTTGCCCAAATAAAGCAGCTTGTTGATCACCTAAAATACAATTAATTGGTATTCCATCTGGTAAAAAGTCTAGCCCTTTAGTTATACCAAACTCACCAATAGAGTTTTCTATAGTAGGTAGAGTACTTTTTGGAACCTCAAAAAAGTTTAAAAGAGAATCATTCCACTTACAATCATTTAAGCTCATTAATAAAGTTCTTGAAGCATTAGATGCATCTGTTTTAAAAGAAGTACCATTTGTTAGTTTATATAGTATAAATGTATCAATGGTAGATAACTTTAAGTCACCATTATCTAGCGCTCTTTTTACATTAGGATTGTTTTTAATTAACCACCTCATCTTTGTTCCACTAAAGTATGGATCAAGTGGTAGTCCAGTTAGCTCTTGTAGTTTTGTATAAGAATTTTTATTTTCTTCACAATATAGGCTTGTTCTTCTGTCTTGCCATACAATGGCTTTTGCAAGAGGTTCACCATTTTTATTATATGCACATGTTGTTTCTCTTTGATTTGTAATACCAATTGAAATGATATCATTTGCATTAATGCTTGCTTTTAAAATAGCATCTTGTGTGGCTTTTTTAATGCTTTGATAAATATCATTAAGATCATGTTCAACATGACCAGGATTAGGAAAGTGCTGTGTAAATTCATGATTAATTTTAGAAACTATATCTAAACTTTTTGCATCAATAATTAAAGCCGTACTTCCTGTTGTTCCTTGATCAATGGAAAGAATATATTTTTTCATTATCGAACCTCTAGAGTTGAGCCATTATCTGTATCTTGTATAAGTATATTTCCAAGAACTTGCCATCTTTTTTCTAAACCATTATTAATTCCAGACATATAACCAAAAGAAATACCGACAATTATTGCTAGTAATAGTACAAATTCAACAAGAGATTGACCTTTTTCATCTACTATAAAATTGTTTTTTATACTTTTGTTCACCATTACCTCATTAACTATTTATATAAATTATACTATAATTATAGAGGTCTATTTGAGGATAATTATGCAGAAAATCTTGCCTGTAATTTTTTTAGTTCTATCAAACTTTGTTTTTGCAAAGGATGATCTTTTTAAGCATTTTGAAAAAGAGTTATCTGTTTTGAAAGTGAAAACTACAAAGGGAAATTCTATAAATTTTGCTAAAATTAAAGAACCTATTATTATTTTGAATTTTTGGGCCAGTTGGTGCAGGCCATGTGTTTCAGAGTTTGCTTCACTGAAAAAATTTATAAAAAAAGTTGGACGAAAAAATGTTTTTGTCCTTGGTATTAATAATGATGATGAAAAGCCATATAAAAATGTAAAAAAGATTGAAAAGAAATATGAGTTACCATTTGAATCAGTCCTAGATGAGACAACAAATCTTACGGATAAGTTTAGAGTTTCAAGAGTTCCTACCTCAATAGTATTTTATAATAGAAAAGTTATAGAGCATATAACAGAAGAATATGACTTTATGAACAAGAGTTTGATGAGAAGAATAGGTCTGCAATTGTAGGAGTTTTGATCAAAAACTCTTTATTTCGTATAAATTTTAAACATTTTTTTAAAAACAATCTTAATTTTCTGGCATATAAATTGCTTCATATTTAGAACATAGTTTTAAAAATGGAGAGAGTATATGAGTAAAGTTATTTTGTTTTGTCTTGTTTTTTCAATTTCAATTTTTTCACAAGAGGTTAAAGAAGAAAATCTTGGTGGGATATCTTTAATTAAAAAAACATATAAAATCGACTGGGAAAAACTTGTTGGTAGGTTAGAAGTAGAAAGTGATGAGCATATGCTTGAAGAGCAAGGAAAGATGTCGGGGGCTATTATTAGAACAAAGATAAATTTAAAAAAGAGCACTAAAAGTATTTTCGGAGAAAGCTTAGAGGAAAATATAAAAGAGAAACTTTATAAAGAAATTCCATTAGGTAATAATTTTATTTGTGAAGTTAATACATTTATAACAAATAAAGATAATTCAATCTCATTCAGATTTGAGTTATATTCAAATGGAGATTCGAATATTGACTCTGAAACAGACCTTTTCTTATCAAAAAGCGATGTTGATAATTGTACTCAACTTGGGTTTAGGCACTTAAGAAGTATTTTGGGAGATGAAATTTCAACTTATGCTGTTGTTTTAGATAGTGAAGTAGATAAAAAAGAAAGTGTTGATGATAGTCAAAGAAATGCTGACGATATTTTTGAAGATGCGTTAAATCAAATAAATAGATCTTCATCAACTGTAATTAATAAATAATTTTATATTAGGCCCACTTTTGGGCCTATATTTATTTAACAAAAAAACTTCTTCCCCAAGAATAAGTAATCTTATCAACTGAGTCACAGTTAAAAATATTAAAGCTTGGTTTCATTCCAATATCAATAATACCTTCATCTTTAATATCTAAAGCATGATAAGCATTCATAGTAATGGCGCTCCAAACCTGAGCGATATTTAATTCAAGATTTTTAGCAGTAATACTAGTTAGCAATAATAGATTATCACAGTGACATGAACCAGGATTGTAATCACTAGCAAGAGCAAGTTTCACTCCACTATCAAGCATTGCTTTAGCATTAGCTAAAGGCTTTCCTAAAAATAAAGCAGTGCCTGGTAAAATAGTAGCTACTGTAGACGAATGACTTAAGGCCTTAATACCATCATCTGTAGTGCATAAAAGATGATCTGCACTTGTACAATTATATTGAGTTGCTTGAACAGCACCTTTGTTGTCATTAAATTCATCTGCATGGATTTTCTTTTTTAAGTTGTACTTATCACATTCACTAAATAGAAGTTTTAAATCTTCATCATCAAAATAACCCCTTTCATGAAAGATATCGACAAAATCAATAATATCTTTATTCTTCTTAATAAGTGGAATAACCATCTTTTGAATAAACTCTTTAGAAGATGAATATTCTTTTGGAACAGCATGAGCTCCCATATAAGTAAGTTTAATTGTGACTTTGCCTTTAAACTCTTTTTTTAATTTTTGAATGATATCAATAAGCTTTTGTTCGCCATCAATTGTTAGAGCATAACCTGTTTTAATTTCTATTGCTTTAACACCATAAGAGCTTATTCTATTAATTCTTTCTATTGCTTTATTATATAAATCATCAAAGCTAGCATTAACTGTGTTTTCCATTGTATTTAAAATACCACCACCAGCTTTTGCTATTTTTTCGTAGTCAGCACCATTTAATCTTAGTGAGTATTCAAAAGATCTATCACCTCCAAAAACTAGGTGAGTATGTGAATCACAAATACCTGGAGTTATAATATGACCTTTTAATGATTGTGTTTCATCTATACTTAAATTCGTTGGTAAATTTTTTGTGCTTCCAACCCAAATAATTTTATCGTCATTATAAACGATTGCTCCATCTTTAATAATAGATAAATCTTCAGGCAAAAGATTTCTTCCATCTTTTTTGTAAGCATTTTTTAGGGTAACTATCTGAGATAGATCTTTAATACATTTTACTTTCATGAGATTATTATACAAACATACATAGGAATTAAAAATGATTAAAACAATACTTTATGCTTTTATAATAAGTTATTCTGTTTTTGCTCAATACTGTAATTATAATATTGATGTAAAAAGTTACGAGCATGGAGATATAAAGTTAGACTTACATGCACTAACTAAAAAAGCGATGGATAAAAAAGGATATATTTATCAAATAAAAAAATCTGCCTTTAGAAGTAATATTAAAATTAGAATTTTAAAAAAGGACGAAAAAGAGCAAATAAGCCTTTTTTATAATTTATATAGATATAGAAAACATTTAATTCATTATTATGAACCTGAAGACTGCAAAGAAGAGCTTTGTAGTAGTGATGAGGTTAATATGGTCATAGGTCGATTATTGGCCAAGATACGAAAAGAAGTTCCTTATTGTAGGAGTCTAAAGTAATTATATTCTTATACTGATATTAGTATAAATTTGACTTATACTGAAAAGGGTATATTATTATTTTATACGGAGATTAGTATGAAAAAAGAGTTGGTAATTAAAAATATCAAGAATGCAAAGGATTTTGGAGTTTGTCTTAAAAGAATGAGAAAAGCGTCATCTTTAAGTCAAAAGGAATTAGCAGACTTGATGGGAATGAGGCAGCCTACAATTAGTGATGTTGAGTCTGGAAAAGGCACTTTGAGCTCCGTTTTTAAAATTATCCAAGCTCTAGAGCTTAACTTAAGTATTTCAAATACTAGCATGAGTACTTTTTCAAAAAAAGAATCAAAAATTTCTAAAATGCTAAGTCAGATTGAGGATTAATTATGGGAAGAAAAAAAGAAACTCAAATTCTAGATGTTTATTTAAATACTTTAAAGGTAGGAGAGCTTAAGAAAGATACAAGTGGATTAACTTCATTCTTATATGATGATTTATGGCTAAGTGAAGGAATTGCGATCTCAAACTCAATGCCCTTACAGGAAGATGAATACAAAGGAGAAGTCGTTGCAAGATATTTTGATAATCTTCTTCCAGATAATGAGCAAATCAAAGAGATTGTTGCAACTAAGTTTGGAGCGGAATCAAAAAGACCATTTGATCTCTTAAGTGTTATTGGAAGAGATTGTGTTGGCGCTCTTTCTTTTGTGAGACAAGGAGAAGATTATCAACCTGATTTATCGATTAAAATGGATCAATTAAGTGATGAACAAATTGCTCACAAGCTAAGAGAGCTTGGTAAATCTTCTCCGTTAGGAATGAGTTCTAATGATTTTCGACTTTCAATAGCTGGAGCTCAGGAAAAAACTGCTTTGTTACAAATAGATAATAAATGGTATGAACCAAGAGGTTTAACACCGACAACTCATATAATAAAAACTTCTATTGGTGCTCTAGGAGAAGAAATAAGCTTTGATGATAGTATTGATAATGAGTGGGCAAGCTTATATATCATGAGAAAGCTTGGCCTTGAAACTTGCGAAACTAGTATTTCAAACTTTGAAGATCAAAGAGCTTTGATTGTTAAAAGGTTTGATCGCATATGGAAGGAAAATGATGGAAAAAAAATAATTTTAAGACGTCCTCAAGAGGATTTATGTCAAGCATTTGGAGTGTCACCATATAAGAAATATCAAAGTGATGGTGGTATTGGAATTAAAGAAATATCACAGTTTCTAAATGCATCTGACGAAAGAGAAGATAAGGAAAAATTTTTTAGAGCTATTATTATTTTTGATCTTTTGTATGCTACAGATGGACATGCTAAAAATTTTAGTGTTTTTTTAACTAGAACTTCTTTTAAACTAACTCCATTTTATGATGTTATGAGCAGCTATTTCTTATATAAAAGAGAAGGAAGAGCTTTACAAAGTTTAAAGTTAGCTATGAAGGTTGGAGACTCCGGTTATTACGCATTTAAAAGAATTAGAAGAAGACACTATGAGCAAACAGCAAAACAGTGTGGAATAAATAGTGATAGATGTAATAGCATAATTGACGATGTTTTAACAAGATTTAGGGAGCTCAATATTACACAAAGTGAGCTAGATAAAAACTTGAACCAAGATACATTAAATATAATTTTAGAGGGAATGAATAAAAGAGCAAGATTATTTAAGTACTAATAGGAGCAAATTGTATTGCTCCTATTTTTATAAAGACGGAAATTTAATCTTCGTCTTTTTATCTTTTGCTACATTAAGAGCTGTTTCATAACCAGCATCTGCATGTCTAACAATTCCCATTCCTGGATCAGAGTTTAATACTAGTGATAATCTTCTATCCATATCCTCAGTACCATCAGCAACGATTACCATTCCTGAGTGCTGAGAAAATCCCATTCCTACACCACCACCATGATGAAAACTTATCCACGAAGCTCCATTATTAATGTTGATAAAAGCATTTAATAAAGGCCAATCTGAAACAGCATCTGTTCCATCTTTCATCCCTTCAGTTTCTCTATTTGGAGAAGCAACAGAACCACAATCAAGATGATCCCTACCAATTACAATTGGAGCTTTAACCTTTCCTTCTCTAACAAGCTTATTAAAAAGTAAGGCAGCTTTTTCTCTATCTCCATATTTAAGCCAACAAATTCTTGAAGGTAATCCCTGAAAAGAAATCATCTCTTTTGCTTTAGTTAGCCAGTTATGAAGAGCTTTATTTTCTGGAAACAACTCCATCAGTGCTTTATCTGTTTCATAGATATCTTGTGGATCTCCTGATAGAGCTACCCATCTAAATGGACCTGATCCTTCACAAAATAAAGGTCTAATATAAGCTGGAACAAAACCAGGAAAATCAAAAGCATTTTCTAATCCTACTTTTTGAGCACCTGCTCTTAGATTATTTCCATAATCAAATACGTATGATCCTTTTTCTTGAAATCCAAGCATAGCTTCAACATGTCTTCTCATTGTTTCATAAGATACTTGTGTATATTTAGCAGGATCATTTTTTCTAAGAGTATCAGCTTCATCAGTTGTCATACCATCTGGGATATATCCATTTAACGGATCGTGAGCAGATGTTTGATCAGTTACTAAATCAGGAACAATTCCTTTATCTAAAACATATTTAAAAAAGTCGGCAGCATTACCTACAACACAAATTGATACTGCTTGTTTTTGTTCTTTAGCTTTTAATGCCATATCAATAGCTTCATCCCAGTCTTCTATAAGATGATCTACATATTTAGTTTCTAATCTTTTTTCGATTCTCCATTTATGAGTATCACATCCTAAAAATACTCCACTTGCCATCTTAACTGCTAGGGGTTGAGCACCTCCCATTCCACCAATACCAGCAGATAAAGCTAGTCTTCCATTTAGATCATCTGCATTCCAGTGTTTTTTAGCTGCAGCCATAAATGTTTCATATGTTCCTTGTAAAATTCCTTGAGAACCAATATAGATCCATGAACCAGCTGTCATTTGTCCATACATCATTTTGTCTTCATCTTTTAATTTATTAAAATGATCCCAGTTAGCCCAATTTGGTACTAAGTTAGAATTAGCTAATAAAACCCTAGGTCCTTGTGGGTTTGATGGAAATACAGCAACAGGCTTTCCTGATTGAACTAGCATTGTCTCATCGTTTTCTAGATTTTTTAATGTAGTAATAAGATCATCAAGGGCTTTATGATTTCTAGCCGCTTGTCCATTTCCACCATAAACAATTAGATTATCTCTATCTTCAGCTACTTCAGGATGAAGATTATTTAGCATACACCTAAGGGCTGCTTCTTGGTGCCATCCTTTACATGTAAGTTCACTTCCCGTTGGGGGCAGAGGTATATTGTTCATAGTTAATTCTCCTTAAAATATGTATAAAGATTATATAGCAAAAACTGATATAAAATGAAAAGAATGGTATAGAAAATGATCATGTTAATTGGTATAAATATCTAAAATAATTAAGGTTAATTTAGTTATGAACAATACTTTAGATTTATCAAAATTCAAACAAAGCAGTATTGGAACTCATGTAGATAGTCCTGATAGCGTTTTAAAGGTTGATATGAAGTACAGTGGAATAAGCTGGTTCTTTATTACATTTTTCGGAACAACTAGAATTCCTAAAGAAGTTACTTTTACGTGTTTAAAAACAGGAGAGGTTTTTGAACATCTACTAGATCGATCTTTAATAGAGTATTTTATTACTTTTAGAAGAAAGTAATTTTTTCAAAGAATATTTTAGCTTATGCTGTGCTGTGCTATAACTCTTTTAAATTTAATATAAATATTTTAATAGAGGAAGCTTCTAGTATGTTTAGGTTTTCACTTTCTTTGATTTTGGGCTTATTATTTTGTATCTTGAGTGCTTATGGACAAACTTATCAAGATAACTTGTTGTGGAGTTGGACGAGGGTAAGTGGACAGATTGATAGTAATTTTTTACCCGAGCAATTAGATGAAAAGTTATTAGGATCTTTAGAGATACATTATCGTCTAAATGAAAATGCTCACAACTTTCAAACTTTAATTTTAAGACCAATGCTAGGTTATAAGTTAAAAGATAATTCTACTTTGTGGATGGGTTATGCTTATATTGAAGCAGATTCTTCTGCAGGAATTAAAAAAGAAAATAGGTTTTTTCAAATGATTACTTACTCTAGCAAATTAAAGACTAGCCCTATTGTTTTTATGGGAAATACTAGAATAGAAGAAAGGTTTTTAGAAGATTCAAATAATCTTGCTTTAAGAGTAAGGCAAATGCTTAGATTGTCTTTTAATTTGTTTAAGATTAAAAAAACTCAAATTATAGGTTTCATACAAAACGAATATTTTTATAATTTAAATAATACGGATACTGTTTTAAGGGGATTTAATCAAAATAGAGCTTTAGTAGGTCTTGGCTTTAAAAATGATTTTAAAAATACAGATGTAAGTTTCAATATTGGTTATATGAATAACTATAGCAGTAACGGTAAACTAGTTCATGGTGTAAATCTTGGAGTTTCTTTTAAAATTAACAATAAAAAGAGTAAACAGAAAAAGATTTTTAAATAAAATCGTATAAACTTTAGACAGCATATATAAGATCTACAAAAGATATAGTTAAATTTTTAGCATATGAGATAATTTTTTAAAAAAGGATTATCATAATGAAAAAATTATTATTATTTTTATCAGTTATTAGTTTATTTTCTTGTAGGAATGCTACAATTTATAAAAAAAGTTTTTCGGATCATATTTCTAAAGTAAAGCCGGCTAGCGAAGTTAATATTTCGACAAATTTATTGAAAGGTATGAAATGTGAGCTGGTTTTAGCTAGTGGTTTTCATAGTTCAGATATATTTCTATATCAAGTTCCTAGAGCTGAAGTTTATGAGCATCAGTTTTTTGTTATTAAAAAAGAGCAAGGTCCTAATAATGCAGGATTAGCTATTGCTGACTTTAGTATTGAGGGTGTAGACATCTATAATGTTATTTATGAACAAAGAGTTGATTATGGCCCTTATGTAAATATCGATCCGCTTCTAATTCAAGATAAAGAAGTTTTGGTAAATTATTATCCAAGTGAGAATAAAATAGAAATTACAAAAATTGAAAATAATGTTGAATCATTAGTTGCAACAATTAAAAATTGCGAAGCTGACTATGAAATGGATATTGCTATTTAAGCTTTCCTACATCACTTTCAACAATCTTTAAAATTTCAAAATTACTTATTAAAGCGGTAATAGAGTCTATGTCTGGCGCAAAGACTCTATCTTCTCTAATCTCTTCGACATGAGACCTAATAAGTTTATGTACTTTTTCTAAAGTACTAGTTGTCTTAAGTGGTCTTAGTAAATCAATACCTTGAGTATTACATAAGAATTCGATAGCCAAACAGTTTTTAACATTTCTAATCACTTCGTGAAGTTTTCTACCTGAAGTTACACCCATAGAGACATGATCTTCCTTATCAGTAGAAGTAGGAATAGAATCAATACTTGCTGGATGACAAAGATACTTATTTTCAGATGCTAAGGCTGCCATTGTTACATGAGCAATCATAAGACCAGAGTTTAATCCTGATTCTTTAACTAAAAATGCTGGAAGTCCTGAAAAAGATGGGTTCATCATTTTTTCAACTCTTCTTTCACTAATATTGGCAATTTCACTTAAACCCATTGATAAATAGTCCATACAAAGTGCAACAGCTTCTCCATGAAAATTACCACCAGATACAACCTTGTTTTTTTCTACAAAGATAAGAGGATTGTCAGTTACGGAATTTATCTCCGTTGTTAAGACCTCTCTTGCATGTTTAAGGGTTTGCCTTATAGCTCCATGAACTTGAGGAACACATCTTAATGAATAAGGGTCTTGAACTTTACCACAATCTATATGTGAAGACGCGATTTCACTTTCTTCAGTTAAAAGAATTGTAAGATTCTGTGAAACATCAACTTGTCCTGGTTGTGGTTTTAGCATAGAGATATCTGGATCATATGCTCTTTTTGTTCCTCTAACAGCTTCAAGGGTCATTGCGGTTGCAATATCAGCAATTTTTACAACTCTTTCACCTTCATATAGTGCTAGAGATCCTAGAGCTGCCATAACAGCTGTTCCGTTAATAAGAGCAAGCCCATCTTTAGCTTTGAGCTCGATTGGCTTTTGCCCAATAGCATCTATTGCAAACTTTGAATTAACTTCCTTTGAGTCATAAATAACTTGTCCTTCACCAATTAAGCAAAGAGCAATATGTGATAGAGGGGCTAAATCACCCGATGCTCCGACAGATCCTTTTTCTGGGACAATTGGAGTTATATCTTCTTCAATAAACTTAAATAATAACTCAATTGCCTCAATTGAAACACCTGAAAAACCAGAAGCTAGACAATTTGCTCTTAGAAGCATAATTGCTCTAGTCGTTAATCTTGCAAATGGATTTCCAACACCTGTGCAATGAGATCTAATAAGATTATATTGAAGAGTAGATAGATCTTCTTTATCAATATGTTTAGACGATAGAGCTCCAAATCCTGTATTGATACCGTATACAGGATCACCTTTTTCCACAATATCATCTACAAATTTTCTGGATAACTGAACTTTTTTTATAGAATCTTCAGATAAAGAAAGTTTAATTTCACCTTTTTTTGCATTTGAAATTTCATAAATTTGTTCAATTGTTAAAGAAGTACCATCTAAAATATATGTTTTCATAATTACCTTAATTTTTTTATTGCATCACTATAGTTATCTGATTTAAAAATAAATGATCCAGCAACTAAATTATCAACTCCTGCATTGATAACATCTTTTGCTGTTTGCTCATTTATGCCGCCATCAACTTGAATAACAAAGTTTAAGTTTTCTTTTTTTCTAATTTCATCAAAGTATTTAATTTTATCTAGTGAGTTAGTCATAAAGCTTTGTCCTCCAAAACCTGGATTAACAGACATAACTAAAATCAAATTAACTTCTTTAATAACCTCTAAAGGAATATCTTTACAATCAGTACTTGGATGAAGAACAAGGCCAACACTAGGGTAGTGCTCTTTAATCCTTTTAATCATTGCCAAGTGATCATCACAAGTTTCCCAGTGAAAAGAAAAGTTATATATACCAATATCTTTAAATTGCTCAATATAATCTTCTGGGTTTGTTACCATGAAGTGAGCATCTAATTTGTGATTTGTTATTTTGTGAAGATCTTTTAAGATCGTTTTTCCAAAAGTAAGGTTTGGAACATAATGACCATCCATAACATCTAAATGAAACCATAGGTTCTTTTCGTTTTTAAAACTTTCTATTTCTTTTTGAAAGTTTAAAAAATCAGCAGAAAGAATACTTGGAGATACAATCTTCATTAAGATTCCTCGTTTAGTTTAAAATCAGATCTAAACCCGTTGACGATATCATAATCATAAGATCTTTTTTTACCTTCTAATTGAAGTTCCATTAGTCTTATAGACGTATCTTTACAGCCAACTAGCAATTGTTTGTTTTGAATAAGTGTTTGTCCAGGTTCAAGTTTGATATTTGATTTTTCAATAGTAAAAACTTTTACTCGTTTTTTACCTTGCATACAATAAGTTCCAGGCCACGGATACAGAGCTCTAACTTTATTATTAAGAGTTTCAAATGTCTCATTTTTAAAGTCTAAAAATCCATTTTCTCTTTTTAAAGTTGGAGCTATTGAAACTTGTGTTTCATCTTGAGTTCTATAATTTATATTTTTTTCTACAATATTATAAATAAATTCATTTAATGAAAGAGCGGCTTGATATTTTAGTCTTGTATATAGCTGTCCACCTGTTTCTGTTTGAGCTATGGCAACTGATTTTTCAAAGCAAACATCACCGGCATCCATCTTCTTTACCATCTTTTGAATAGAAACACCTGTTTCATTATCTCCATTTAAAAGAGCATATTGTATAGGTGCTGCACCTCTGTATTTAGGAAGCACTGATGTATGAATATTAAAACATCCATTTTTAGGTAAATCTAAGATTTTCTGAGATAAAAACTGAGCAAAAGCTAAAACAATAAAAACATCAGCTTCTTTAACAAAGTCTTCAAATTTATCGTCTTTATTAATATTTTCACTCTGAAAGTAAGCTAGTTTATTGTTTTTAGCGTACTCAATAACCTCTGGAGACTTAAGCCTGTGCCCTCTACCTGATTTTCTATCTGGCATTGAAACAACACCAATAAGCTCTACATGAGGATGGTTATTTATTATATCTAGACTTGGAACAGCAAAATCTGGTGTTCCAAAAAAAATTACTTTGATTTTTTTCACTTTCTTTTGGCCTTAATTAATTTCTTTTTAAAAAAGCTTTTCTTTAAGTTGGATAATCTATCAATAAAAACAATTCCATCCAGGTGATCATTTTCATGTTGAATGCAAATAGATAGTAGACCATCAGCATCAAGAGTATGTGTGTTACCATCAGTATCTTGATATTCTAAAACGATTGACTCATATCTTTTAACATCTTCAAAAATACCTGGAAGGCTAAGGCATCCTTCTTGATATTTTGTTTCACCATTTTTTTCTACGAACTTTGGATTGATAAAGACTCTTGGATTAAAATCATCATAAGTAACATTATCACTTTCTTCATCTTCTTCTCTAGAAAAATCTACATCAATTACAAATATTCTTTTTGATAATCCAATTTGTGGAGCTGCAAGTCCAATTCCAGGAGCATGGTACATTGTATATAACATATTTTTACATAATGTTTTTAACTCATCATTAAATTCTGTTACATCCGTTGCAACTGTTGTCAAAACAGAATCAGGGTATGTAACGATATCTAATAGTTCACCTTCAAATTTATAATCTTGAGTAACAGATTCCATATATTAAAACCTTAAGCTAGTTTTCTATTTTTTAAATATGTCTTACCAATAAAGAGGCTAAATATAAAGGGAATACCTAGAGTTGCTATAATAGGAGGTATTTTTCCCGATTGTCCTAGTGAAATTGCTGCAGAGAATATACCCCAGAAGGCTATTGTAAAAACAAGTGTAAGAACAATACTTTTACCAAATGAGCTATTTCTTCTATTTGGATTAAATATCCCTACCATTGGAAAAAGTGAAAATACGATGCAGATAAGGCAATTTGCTATCATTTCAAGATAGATAACTTTATATTCATTTGAATTTATACCTGTTGTATCTAGTCTGTTTACAAATTTTCTAAGTTTGAAAATATTTAATGTTGTAATATCAGATTCAAACTGTACAAAGTCAGAAGGTTTTTCTTTTAAACTTACAAGTAAGTTTTTTTCTTGATTTATTTTGGGAAAAATATCTTTTTGATTTAAGCTTCTTATGATTTTTAGATCATGCATGAGCCATAAATCATTTTTGTAGTATTTAGCTTTTTTTGCCTTAAAAATACTTTCTATTTTTTGATCATTAGATAAGTAGTACATATAGAAATTGTGTAATTCATTTTTAGACTTATCAAAATGCGAAAAGGTACTAAAGTAGTTATTAGACTTGTACCAAAGATATCCGGTACCACCTATTTTACTACGAGCAAGGTATTTACTATCGTTTCTTTTACTCTTTTCGAATTGCTCTCTTTTTGTTTTATTTGCAATCGGTTGCAAAAATCCTACGTTAAGAAATTGAAAAAGAGCAACAAAGCAAGAAAAAATAAAAACAAGTTTGTATAATTTTTTTGCACTATAGCCACCAGCTAAAATCGCTATTAGTTCGCTATGGGCTTTAAGCCCATTAATTGCAAATAATGTTGAAAGAAGTGTACATATGGGAATGAGTTTTCCCATTAGAAAAGGCATTTTTAATGCATATTCTATAAAGATTCTTTTTGTTTCCCATCCTCTTAAAAAGCCATTTATAATATCTCCAACAGTTAGGAGAATAAATAAAACGATTAACGATCCAAAAAGCGATTTAAACCAAGCTTTTGCAAATATTTTAGAGAGAATGAACATATTTTAAATATACTGGTTTGTGTAAAAAAAGCAAAAGAGTTTAGTATATTTTTAAATATAAAATTAGTTATAAATATGAACAGTTTTGAGTTTTTATATTTATTTATAAGCAAAGGAGATATTTGATAGTAAAGCTCAACAAACCTTTGACCAAAAGGCCATTGTAATAAATCATTTTTAAATAATCTTAATTGTTCTGTAGTTGGATGATTTTCTCCAAAACAATAAGTTGCAATAAAACAAGATTTAGATTCAACAAAAATCTGTGAGTAAGCTTCTTCTATTGGCTTTAATGATACATGGTTTTTATTTTTATGTCGTTTGATGAACTTTCTAAGCATTTCCGCGTTTAAAACTTGGTAAGGTTGGTTTGCCGTAAATTTCACAAATTGATTTAAGGAATTATGAAAATGTTCTTGGAAGCTTTCATTTGTGTCATACATTCTACTAAGTTCCCAAAAGACATGACTGATAAGAAGAAGCTCTGTTACATCTTTATCTTTGTCAAAGTGAGTTGGACTTAAACTATACATATCTTCTAATTCTTTATTTTCACAAAGAATATGAAGGTACTTATTATAGTTTTCAACGGCAACGGTAAAGTTTTTAGCAATATAAGCGGCTCTACCTGCTTTTGCTATTGTAATTCTTTGAGAATATCTTGCTTGGAGTTCAAGCTTTTTACGACGTTCTTCTTGACTCATTAATTGACAACCGAAATTGATAAAGAGGATCTGATATCTTCTTCATCTTTAAAGTTTAAGTTTGTATTTTCCGTATATGAGCCTTTCATGAGAGCATATTCAACAGAAAGTCTTGGTCCAATCCAGCTAATGCCGTAAGAAAAACCATCTTGTTTTAGATTTTTATCATTATATTTTCCAAAACGAAGATAAATGTCTTTAAATGCTCTTAGCTGTATTGCAGATAAGCTTCCTAGAGTATCTGTCATGTTGTAAATAGGCGAAAAGGAAAAGTCTTGAATGTAGAGAATACTAGAAAATACTCTTACTTGAAAACCACTTGTTATTAAAGATTCCTCTTTTTTAGTTTTAAATGGATCGTGAAATCTAAAGCCAAAAGTGAGTTTTTTTGAATGTATATAAGTTAATCCAACAGTTGCTTGGTGAAACTTTTCTTCAAATCCTAATAAGTTGTCTTTGGTATAGTGGTATATTACTCCCATTGATGTTTGTTTACCTATAAGAGCAGCAACTGAACTTGAATATTGTTTTCTTGCAAAACCATTTTGGCTCTGAGATTTATAACTTAAAGTTCCTTTTAGTTGAGATGAGGTATCTGATATAAGATATATCTGATCTAATCCTTCATCACTAATGCTTGATCTATTTGGGCTGGCATTAGTAGTTTTAGACGTTCCTCTTTGATAATAAAAATTAGTGACCGGTACAAAAACGATAGATGCAGGGTTTAATATAGATGATTCATTTGATAATATAGATGCAACTCCTGCACCACCAGTGGAAATCATTCTTGTGGTCATAAAGGGTTTTATTTGTCCAAAAGATGATATGGAAAATAGTATTAATATTAAAAATTTCATACTTTTAGGCTACATTAAAATATAGGGTTTGAAATGAAAAAAATAGCGACTTTATTAATTTTTACAACTCACGTAATGGCATATACTCCAACGTTACATTCTCTTTTGGGTAATAGTGAAAATATTGATACCGAAGATAAAACGGCGACAATAACTCTTACAATAAAGGAAAGCAAGGAGGATGAAAGTGAATTTTATAATTTAAAGCTATATATTAATAATGAAAAAAAATACAAACAAAATATTTGTCAGTATTATTATGCAGATGGAGTTATTAATAGCTCAACTCTTGCACAGATACAGTGTTTTAATATAAAAGAACTTTTATCAAAGTCTAGTTTAGAGCAAGGAATTTTATATGGCTTAGTCCTAAGCTATGTTAATAATTCTCCGGAGCAACTTATTCAGACTTTAAATAAGATGGGAGCTAAAATTTCCTTAAATCGATACTTAGTTAATAAAGAACAAAGCTCTTACTTAAAAAGCTATTTAGATTATCTTTTGGCATCAAAAGAAGACGAGAGTTTACAAAATCCTTTGGAAAGTGAAGATAAAGAGATTCAAGCTAAGATTAATAAGATTTTAAGTGTTAATTATTTAAATAAAGATGAATACATTAATCGAGTAAAAAATGGAATGAATTATTTTTGGTTATATAATGACTCTGTTGTAAGGGCCTTATTTGATGGGGAAAATAACAGACTACTTAAATTAAGTTTGAAAAAAGATGAAGATGAAGTTGTAATAATACCTAAAAGTTATCAAAGAAATAGTTTTGGGATCTTTTATCCACAGAGCATTGAAATAAAGGGACTTTCAAAGCAGGTAGAGTTGAATTTTAATAAGGTTCATTATTTTAATGAAAATGGGAATTCTTTTGCGAGAAGAAATAATAAAAATGCTAAAAAAGTTAATGATTCTAGGATCTTAAAGAAATCAGCATTAACGATTTAAAATACTCAAGTTTTTCTTTAAATATCCGATAAAGATCTTGTATAGAACCGAGGTTGGATATGAAGTTATTTATTATATTTTTAATAGCACTTAGTAATTTATTTGCACAAACTAGTAGATACGTTGATATTGGCTATAATACTTCAGATGATGAAGCAGATAAAAAACTAAAAGATAATATTAGCTCAGCACAAGTTAAAAGAAAGTGTACTTCAAAAGACCAATCTTCTTTGCCACTTTCTCATTTATTAGGCTTGATACCTTCTAAACAAAAAGAAATAGTTATTGGTGCCGCTTCAAATGGAGATGTTATTTCGGCATCTTTAAACTCACCAATAATAGGTAATTGTAGTTCAATGTTAATGCCAACTCTTAAGTATGACTCTAGTCTTGATAAATATATATATGAAGTAAAAATTAGAAAAAACTGTGAGGGAAGTAGCCCTTGTGATTATTCCGTAACATATAGAGATGATAAAACTCAAGAAATTAAGCAAAGAACAAAAGCGTATCTTCCAACACTTTCAGGTTTCTATAAATGTATGGAAGAAAATGTTGGCATAAAAGAGGTTGAGGGAAAGAGAACTTGGGATAAAAGTAAACTTCTTAGAGAGGAACTAAAAGAGGTTACTCATAATGCTAATGTGACAGCCGAAGTCATTTATGCTTCAAAAGGGCCTATCGCAAGTGAAAGTAAAAAAGTTAATTCTCAAAAAAACCTATTTGAAAATAATGAATGTTATTTTTATGAAAAGATAGATTCAGTACCTACTTATCATTTATCTCGTTCGGATGTTGAGCTTAATGCTCTTCATAGTAAAGCACAAGTTTTGTGTCAAAAACAAGATTATAAAGCTATAGAGAATGGTTTAGAAGCCTTCTTGGGTAATGATCAACTTTATGAAAATCTTTTGTCTGTGAGAAATAAACTGTTACTGGATGAGATGAAAAAAGCCAAAGAAAACTTTGATTCTCATGTAAAGGATGAGGATTTATCGCAGCTAGATATTGATTATTATAATCAAGTTATGAAGGACTTTAAAAGACTTATTGTTGATAAAAACTTTTCTGACAAGAACCATGATGATATTGATACTATGAATCCAAACCTTTTAGTTAATATGATTAAAGAATATAATCTCGCTAGATCTAATGGAAACTATGACTATGCAAAAGAACTTAAAGAAAAGATTTCTCAGAAAACAGATGAATTAGCTGATTATATAAAAGAACCTTATTTTACAGCAGGTGATTACAAAAAACTAACTTTATTAACTTTAAAGCCAAAGTTAAATAGTAAAAAATGGAAAGATACATCAAAGATAATGCATCAAAATATAATTACTTTAAAGTTAGCTTGTGAAGCATACGGATCTGGTAAGTCCTGCAAGGAAGTAGTGCCTAAAACAAAAAATTTTAAAATTAAAGAGTCAAGACTTGTTAGTCTAGGTTCTTTACATAAAAAAGCAAATGAATTTAATCAAGTTGCCATGGATAATTATGATGATAAGCTAAAGCTAATAACTAAACCAAACTCTTATAAGTCAATAAAATATGAAAAGTTATTATCTGAATGTAAAAATCAAACTAATGTTTCTCAGGGATATTCTCAAGCTGTAATGAGACAGAGTCAACAGATTATGCAACAGTGTCAGCAAAAATCTGGTGGGAATCAATATGCTTTAAGATCATGTATCTCAAAATACGAAGAGCAAATTAAAACAGATGTAGAAGCTTTAAATTATGAAATGGAAAATTGTAAAAAAATGAAAGCTCACTATGAAGCTCAAAAAAGTAAGTGGAAAAGCTTAGAAGCACAAAGAGATGAATATCTTGGTTTGACAAAAGAACAAAAAGAAAAAAAACAAAAAGCTTATAGTAAAGAGCTATCGCCGACAAAGCCCGAGTATAATTTTAAGTTTCAAGGGGGACAAAATAGAGGGATGGCAAGTTCTAATTTGGGACTTAATGGAGGATATAATTCTAGTTTCCAAACTAGTATGTACCCTCAGTTTAATATGAACTCTGGTTTTCAGAATAATATGTACCCCCAGTTTAGTATGAACTCTGGTTATAATAATGGAATGAATTCATCCCTTTATAATAATCCGAGTATGTATTATGGAATGCAGGGATCATTTATGTCAGGAGCTTCTTTTGGTGGTTTTAACAACAATCAATATTCGGTGCCAATGGGATTATATCAAAATGGATGGTCCGCACCAGGTGGTTCAATGAACTTTATGTACGGACCAAGTAGGTTTTAAGTTAAAAGGAAACTGATAGGCCAAGACCTGAAGCAAGTATATTTGCTGTATCGGCTTCAGTTGCCGTATTTGTAAATGAATAGTAGTCTCCTACGGCATAGTATCCGATGTATCCTGTAACCATAATTTGTGGATTCCATTCATAAGAAAAGCCAAGATCTACTTCATATCCTAGGTCATCAGACTGATCCGCTGTCGCTGTTGCATACCTTTTCGTTTCGTGATTGTAAAAACCCTCTCCATTATTAGCAGTTTGTTCAGCTGTGGCCATAGTAAATCCAATTGTCCAATTCCAGTTAGCCGTTGTATAGTGAGTATTTAAGTTTATATATGTCGTGTTTCTAATAGATGATTCAAGTGGGTTTGTATTAGGTTGCTGAAAACCATGAAGATTGTATCTAAACATAATATTTGCTAACTGATAATTTGGATTTAAATACATCGCTTCATAGGAGTCATCATTCTTAGCATCACCTGATACCATACCTGCATTTAATTCTAATGACCATTTTTCACTTAGTTTATAATTGCTTTCAAATATGTAAGCTGTCGCATCAATATCTTGGTTTGTAGTTGAGTATGTTTTTCCCACATCTCCACTTAAAACAGGAACTTCAAATGCAATATCTAGTTTATCCCAAGACTTTTTAAAATATATGTCTATTAGAGTTGTACTAAATCCTGAAGTCGAGTTAAATAAAGTTTCGCTTGAGTTACCATCTCTAGAGCTATAGAGAAGCCCAATATTCATTCCTTTAATATCATTTTCGTAAGATAGTTCAAAAGATTTGTCATTGATATCATATTTACCACTTGCCGTATTAGAGGCTGCCCCTGAGCTAAGTTTTGACCAAGAAGGTATAAATGAAAAATTACCAAGTTTAAACTCAGCTTCAATTCCATTATAGGCAGTAAAAAACCTATCCCAAGCTTGATTTCCATTGTTTAAGATAGCTCCGAGTCCAAAGTGTCTTGCAAACTTTCCAACTCTATATATTGCTGTGTCAGCATAGAGCTCAGCATAGAGTTGATTGACTCTAAGTTCAGACCCTCCCTGAGTTGAAGAAATATAAGATCCGGAGTTATTGATCCCAGCATCTTCACCTGAGAAAAGACCTCTTGAGCTTCCTGTAGATAATTCTCCTTTGATAGAAGTAGAGTCATTGACTATGATCGATGGCTCAAGTTTAAGTAGTGTTGTTTGCATCCTTACATCTTTTTGATCATCTCCAACACATTGACTATCATCATTTGGTGTACAAGAAGATGTAAGACCTCTTGCATCTCTAATAATGTGAGAGTCAAAACCGACCGAACCTGTCCAGTCAATCGGCATAGAAAATGCACTAGTTGAAATTATTGCTATAAAAGTGATTAACTTTTTGGAATTCACGTATACTCCTTGTATAATCTTAAAAATTTTATCTTTACAGATAGTATTAAAAGTAAAAAGGACTGGCAATTGTGCTAAAGAGGATCTTTAGTTTTTTTGCGCTGCTGTGCGTATTAATATTCGTCTATTTTATAAGCGACTTTTTTGTTTTATTGGAAAGGGTTGACCATGCTTTAGAGCTAGATCATCCATCTTTAAGTATTTCTTATATAGAATCCGATACTCTTTTACTTAAAGAGCATTTAGAACACTTTCTTTTATTAATAGATAGTAAAAAAGACTTAAATTCTTATTTAGATGATAGATTAATCCAGACTTATAATAAGCACGAATTTAGTACAAATAAGGATTTTAAATTAAAAGGTAATAGAAGTCTTAGATGTTTTAATAAGATAAATTGTCTTTATATTCCATCATCATTTTCAGACTTAAATCCTTCTGTTTGGAAAACTTTGATTAGTGTTGAGGATAATAGATTTTTTGAGCACAAAGGGATTGATTTTAAAGCGATTTTTAGGGCTTTATTAATTGATATAAAAGCAATGAGGCTTGTTCAAGGTGGATCAACTTTAACACAACAGCTTGTTAAGAACATATTTCTAACAAATGATAAAAAGTTAATGAGAAAATTTAAAGAGGTATTTTATTCGAGCTTACTAGAGTTTAAATTAGAAAAAGATGAAATAATATTAGCTTATTTAAATAATGTTTCCTGGGGGTCTTATCAAGGTGTAGAACTAAAAGGAATAAAAGCTGCAAGTTTTGCTTATTTTAAAAAAGCAATATCTGATATCACAATTTATGAAGCTTCAATTTTGATTGCAATGCTAAAGGGCCCATTTTTCTATCATCCCGTAAGAAAAATAGAGAATCTAAAAAAGAGGGTAAGGCTAATAGAAAGTATTCTTAAAAAGAATCAGTTATTATCACATGAAGATATTTGGAGTGAGAAAAAATGGAGCTCTTATGAGTTAAAGATTAAAAAAGATAGCGATAAGAACTACTTAAAGTCCTATTTAAATTATACAGAACCTTCTTATTTAAGTGATTTTGAGCAGTTTGTAATGAATGAGTCTGTTAATAAAATGAAAAAACAAATGAAAAATAGCTTTTTAAAAAAAGATATTGGAATTAAGGTTTTGCTATCTAAAAATAATTGTCAAGAATGTCATGAGTATAGATTTTATAATAAAAATGAAAGAGATTTAAAGCGTGCTTTTGAAAATGAACAACATTCTATTGGAAGTATAGTAAAACCCTTAGTGTACGAACTGATCACTTCTTTTGGGGTTGATTATAACTATATAGTTAGCACAGATAAAGTTCAGGTTCCCTTATTATCGGGTCGAAGTTGGGAGCCAAAAGATTATTCAAAGGCTAAAAATAAATTTATAAATTTAAGAGAAGCTTTAAGAAAATCGAAAAATATTCCATTAATTAGAGTTGCGAAAAAAGTTGGGTTTTTAAATTTAGAAAAGAAACTAATCTCATATGTTCCTCAATTAAAATTGCCTTTATCTCAATATCCGGCTCAACTTTTAGGAGCGTTAGAACTTTCGATGGTACAAATAAAGAAATTATACTTAAGGTATTTTAATGAATTTTGTACTAATAAAAAAGAAAACTCAGTTACAATTTTATCTGATGCAAAAACGAACACATTATCAGGTATTTCTAGTGATCTATTTAAAAGTTTTTCTTTTTTTGGAAAAACGGGAACCACAAATAAAGCTCTTGATAATTGGTTTGTTGGGTATACTAATAGAGAACTTTTTATCGCATGGACCGGACAAGAAACAAACCGTGATAAAACTCGTCTTGTTGCTTCTGGTTCAACAACAAGCTATCGTATTTACGAATACTTTATGAAATATAGAGGCAAAAGGCTAAGTATATTAGATTGTTATTAAGCTACTTTTTTTAGTGTTTCTTCAATCTCAAATGAAAGTTCTACTGTAGCGCCTTTATATCTTCCTTGTGATTTTATGGTAATTTTACCATTATTATTTTTCATATAGTTTGCACAGTTGTGAAGACCAAAGCCTGAGCTCCTATTTTTAGTTGAATAGCCAAAGTTAAAAAGTTCTTTGAGTTTGTCTGGTTCAACTCCCATACCTGTATCATGTACTGACATTGTTAGAAAACTCTGATTTTGTGAAAAAGTAATTTGTATACTTTGTTCATCTTTACATTTAGTAAGCATAACTTTTTCATCAATAGATTCCATTGCATTTGTAAAAAGATTAAGTACAACTTGCGATAAACCAATTTTTTCAGACATGATTTTGGGTATTTCATCTCTTTCTATATAAACTTTAATACCTCTGTTTTTAAAGCGGTCGCTTATCATTTCAAGGCAGTCATCTATAATCGTCAAAAGATTTGTTTTGGTTCGAATGTTTTCTTTTAAATTAGCATATTTTTGTTGTGAGGAAATAATATTTGCTATATGAGAGCATTTGCTAGAAACAAAAGAATACAGATCATTCATTTCATCAAGAGACTTATCAAATGAATCTTGCATCACTTTTAAAATTTCTTTCTGTTTTTCTTTAGATAGCTCACTTTGCTTTTGAGAAAATATATCCATAATCTTTGACATTTTTTGAAGCTCGCTAATTTCAGACTTGTTTGATATCCTTGAGTTTAAAGCAGTTAGGACATTTCCAATATTGTGCAATACAGCAATGGCACTTTCCGTAACACCGTCTGCATATGCACTCTTTATAAGTCTTTCTTGAAGCTCTGTTCTTTCTTTTTCAATTTCTTTCATTCGTGTGAGATCAACAAGTGAAAAAACATAATTAATAATTTTTTCCGTATTAATTCTATGTCCTTTTACATAAACGGGAATCACTTTATTGTCTAGTTGTAGACTAAGTTCACCTTCGTAAGAAGCATCATTTAAAATTTTGTCTTTTAATTTATTTTCAGTTTCAACGAGTTTGAAAACTTTATATAAGTACTGTCCTTTTAAGTTCTGGACAGATTGTCCCCAAGACTCGTTATTGCTAATTATTTTAAGGTTTTCATCGGTTGTTAGAATTAAGTTATCAACACTATCAAGAACTTTTTTACTGAACTCATAGGATAAAAATAGATCGCGAGATCGATCTTCAATAATCTTTTCTAAAGCTTCTTTAGATTTTTTTTCTCTTATGAGTCTTTTTTTTAATTTATCTATTTCTTTTTGAAAGTCTATCAAGCAAACTCCACTAAAAATTGATATTTATTGTTATTATTTCCCATAAGTTGAACCTTTATTTCTTCTTTATAGTGCTTACCTAAGCCTTCTATGAGTCCAATAACAAAATCAGGCAAATTTCTGTCTGATTCATATTCTAGCTCTAATGACCCATCATCTCTTTCCTTGTGGTAGAAACGTGGCGTTTTAGCTCCTGGTAAAAGTTTTCTAACTTCAACGTGTATAATTGAATCAAGCCCTTTTAAGAAGTCTTTGGCACTTTTGAATTCTTCTTTAAATTGAGGTACTTTTGATATGAGAAGAGGAAAGGAAAAGTTTCCAAACAGTCTTATTGCTTCCGAGGGTACAAGTTTAAACTTTTCAATTGTATGAGTTACTAGTGTAAGAAAATCTTTGTCTTCGTAGGTTTCAGGAGCTACAAAAAAATCTTGTTCGATTTGTGCTTCTTCCAACACTTCATCCCAAGCATCTTCTCCCATATTCTTTTCAACAAATGATTGAAAAATATTAAATACAATTCCTTTCATGCTACCTCTTTTAATTCTTCGTGATTGATCGATTTAATAACAAACTTTGAGCCTTTACCTAATTGACTTTCAACATGTATTTTAAGCTCGTGAGCATCAAGTATATTTTTAACAATGGCAAGTCCGAGCCCAAGACCAGGTGTATTGTGATGTTCATCTTCTACTCTAAAGAAACGATCAAATACTTTCTCAATTTTTTCTTGCGAAATACCTATTCCCGAATCTTCAACTTCAAAAGAAAAGCCTTGAATATCTTTTTTTACATTTAGTTTAACAAAGCCTGCATGAGTAAATTTTCGAGCGTTTGTAATAAGATTAATTAAACATTGTTTGAATTTATTTTTATCTACATTTATACTAAAGTCTTCAGGGCATTCAACTTTAAAATCAAGAGGACCATTTTTAAAAAGTGGTTGCATCATTTGAGATACTTCATTCGTAATTTCTAATACACTTACAGTGTTTTTATTAAGTTTAAGTCCTGTTCTTTCGATATGAGCAACAGATAAAAGATCATCAACTTGTTCTTTCATGAGAATCGCACTATCTAATATAGTTCCAATAAAATCTCTTTGATCTTCAGATAATTCTTCTTCAAGTAAAAGTTGTGAAAAACCTAATATGGAAGCTAGGGGAGTCTTGAGTTCATGTGTTACACTTGAGACAAAATTTTCTCTTACCCTCGCATCAAAATATTTTCTTGTTAAATTTAGGATAAGTTGACTAACTTCTTTATTATCAAAAGGCTTCTTTAGAAACAACAGTTTTTCTGGAGTTCCAACTTCTTGTACAATATCTTCAAGATTGATGTCAGAATAAGCTGTAACTAGTACAATTTCTATATTTTTATCAATCTGTCTTATAGCTTTAATTGTATCCTTACCGTTTAGACCCGGTGGCATTCTGAAGTCAACAAAACATAAGCTGATAGGGTCTTTAAGTTCTAATTGCTTTTTTACAATATCAATACCATCTTGTCCTTGAGAGGCTTGAAAGAAATTATATTGGTCTTCATGTGTAAACTTTTTTTCTTCAGGAATATCATCCGTAAGCTCTCCGAGTAAGTCATCTAGTTTTGATTTTTTTGAATTTGATTCAAGTAATCTTTGATATGCGGCTAGAATGTCTTTTTCGTCATCTATAAAAAGTATGTTAAATTTCACCAAGTCTCCCTTTGTTTATGCAGCTTTATTAATTTTATATCCTTTTCCATAGATGGACTTTATCTCTATCTTAGAGTCTTTGATTTTTTTTCTAATGCTTGAAATATGAGTGTCGACAACTCTTGTTCCAGCTTCAGACTTGTGGTTCCCACTAACTAGGAAGAGTCGTTCTCTAGAAACTTCACTATCTGAATTAGAAACGAGTTCTTTTAAAATATTTATTTCAGCTTGAGTAAGACAGATTTGTTGTTCATGAATGGAAATTTTTGACTTAGAAAAGTCGATTTCTATATCGCCATAGTTATGTTGTGGGCCATATTCTTTTACTTGATGGGTGAATAAGTTTTGAGCAAGCTTTCTTAAATATCTTATATCAAAAGGTTTTTCTAAAAATCCTATCGCTCCTAAATTTAATGCTGTTAGTTTTGCAGCATTAGATGCATTTGCCGACATAACAAGAATAAATGGATTTTGAGTTTCGGCTAAAGATTTGATAGTGCCGGCAAACTCATAGCCACTCATACCTGGAAGATTGATATCTAAAAGAACAAGAAAAAAGTCTTCTTGTTCGAATTTATCATAAGCTTCTTCTGCATTTGAGCAGGTAATAACTTCAAACTCCTTATCTAAAGACTTTTGGATTAAAGTTTGTAAATTTAAGTTATCTTCCACTACGAGTATTTTTCCTTTCATCTCTATTCTTGTCGGAATATCTATGTTGAACTATTAGTATTTTCTTCTATAATAATTTCTTTACCTGATACTGTTAACTCTCTAATTTTACTTGTTTTTTTCTCACTCAAACCTATAAATTCACATAAATAGACAAAAGAATCTTTATCTTTTTTTAGTTGAATAATTCGAGCACTTATTTTGATGTCACCAATAAGCTTATCAAGGTGCGGGCTTGATATTTGAATAATTTCTTGCGTAATAAATTCTTGTTTTGATTCTATTAATGTTCTGTTTTCAGACAAAACAATGATTGAGCTTTTGTATATCATATCGTTGAGCTCAATAATTGCAGGTATAAGTGTCTTAATTGCAGCAAATCTTCCACTGGGGTTATCGTTAAGAAGAGCATCGAGCTTTTCAAGAAGGAGTTCATTATCTATTGGTTTTACTAGGTAGTCGATAGCACCTAATTTAAGACATTTTTGAATGTTATCGTTATCTTCAAGTGCAGTTAGCATACAAACCTTTATATTTTTATCTCGGCATTCATTAAAATGTTTTTCTAAAAACTCAATTCCATTTTGGCCAGGCATCATAATGTCTAAAAAAATAAGATCGATATCTTCGCTATTTATAATCTCCGTATAAGCCTCTTTGCCATTATTTGTAACAATAACATCATGCTTTTCCTTCTCAAGCCTCCTTTTAAGAAGAACTTGAATGGGCTTCATATCATCAACAATTAGTATTTTAGACATACAACCACCTTTGTTTTTTATTGAGGTGGAGAAATTGCGTAAGACCTTATTTTTCTTGCTTTGTCTTTTTGAAAGCCATAAAAATGCGCAACGTAGCCATTTAGATCTTCACTTTCATGTTTTGCTGTTATTTTACAGACAACATCTAATTCAAAACCAATTTTCTTTTTTAAGGTTTCCGTATTAATGTAGACAATTTGGCCATTTTCAAAATCTCCTTCCATCTCAAGGATTATTTTATCTTCAAATAAGTAAAGTAGTTTTCCTATAAAATTATCTTTATCACTGTGAATTTCAATATTTTCATATAATTTGATTGATGGAATTCTGACAGCATTTCTATCATTAACAAGACATTTTACTTTTTCTAAAAGAATACTTTTATCAATAGGCTTTAAAACGTAGTCTGAAGCTCCAAGGTCCATACATTCTTTTATGGAATCATTTTCTTCTTTAGCTGTAAGCATGCATATTTTCGTCTTATCATTATGAGAAAAATTTTTTAAAAATTCAACGCCACTCATAATCGGCATCATAATATCAAGTAGAATAAGGTCAAAGTTTTCTTGTTCTAGAACTTTTAGAGCTTCCTTTCCATTATTCGTACAAATAACTTTATAGTCTCTGGATTCGAGAATAGTTTTTAATAGTTTTTGAATGCTTAGCATATCTTCTACAATTAAAACTTTTTTCATGCTACTTTTCCTTTTGTTGAGTTGATTCGTTGACAAGTAACTAAACTTCTTATGCCGTGAGGACTTACATTTAGAACTTTGTAAAGTTTTTCTTCGTTATCTAGTGTTATTTGTATTATTGAGTTTGTTGGTAGTTCAACTTCACTCTTAATTAAAAGCGATTCATCTGTTTGTCTTATAATTTGATATCTTGTCATTAGAGTTTCTGGAGTATAAACACTAGCAACCGTTTGGATTGGATCATTTACTATCGATGAAAATTCAATTTTATGAATAAGATCATCAAGATGATCACCTTTAATAAAATAATCTATTACAGAAATATTCTTAAGTCCTCGTATTACATTCTTATCAATTTTAGATGACAAAATACAAACATCTGGTTTTTTTAGAGTGGGGTTACTATCTAGGGTTTTTAAGAACTGTTCGCCATTCATTTTGGGCATCATGAGATCTAGTATAATAATATCAATGTCGAGGTTGGAAGTTGTGAGAAACTTCATTGCTTGCTCCCCATTGAAAACGCATCTTACATTATAATTTCTTTTTAGGAGGGACTTCTTTAGCAAGTAGTTAAAGTGTCTGTTGTCCTCTACTATTAAAATGTTTTTCACTCGAATCCCCTTGTTTGGTTGGCCTGTAAATACTTTATAGGGATAGGCCAAAGAAATTGTTAGTAAGCTTTAAGATTTCTTAACATTTGAGTAAAATCAAATACTTAATTCTGAATATTTTTAGATTTTTCTTGCCAATTTCTAATAATTAGCAGTATATTTTATAAAACTTAGATTGTAGGGGTGTCGTCAAGTGGTAAGACATCAGATTTTGATTCTGACATGCGCAGGTTCGATCCCTGCCACCCCTGCCACTTTCTATTTCCACAGGAGAAAATCGTGCGAAGAATAGTACTTGTCTCCGGATCCTCTTCTATCGATCTTGCAAATAAAATTTCTGATTTACTAGGTATTTCATTAGTTGATCCTCAACTTGTGAGATTTGCTAATGGTGAAATTTTTTGTGAAATTGAAAAGAATGTTAGAGGAGCTGATGTCTTTGTTATTCAAAGTTTATGTAATCCAGTAAATGATAACTTGATGGAGCTGTTAATCATGATTGATGCTTTAAAAAGAGCTTCAGCCGATTCTATAACAGCTGTTATTCCTCATTATGGTTATTCAAGGCAGGATAGAAAAGCAAGTCCTAGAACTCCAATATCAGCTAAACTTGTAGCAGATCTGCTTACCGTTGCTGGCTCTTCTAGGGTTGTGACAATGGATTTACATGCAGGCCAGATACAAGGGTTTTTTAATATTCCTTTTGATAATTTATATGCTTCTCCAATCCTATTAGACTATATGTTAGATAATATTAATTTAGATAATCTCGTTTTAGTTTCGCCTGATACGGGTGGTGTTGATAGAGTTCGTTGGTATGCTAAGAAAATTCAAAAAGATATAGCATTAATTGATAAAAGAAGAACCGGAAGAAATGTAGCTAAAGCTTATAATATAGTTGGTGATGTTACGGGTAAAGATGTTGTTATTATTGATGATATGATTGATACAGCTGGAACTTTAGTTGAAGCAGTTAATACATTAAAAGAAAATGGCGCAAATAAAATATATGCCATGGCAACTCATGGAGTTTTTAGTGGGCCAGCTGCTAAAAGAATAGCTGAATGCGATAATCTTGATTCAGTTATTGTAACAGATACAATACCTTTAACTGATGAACTTTCAAAAGTTGATAAGATTAAGGTTCTATCTAGTGCACAAGTTTTATCAAAAACAATTAGTAGAACTTTTAACCATGATTCAGTGAGCTCGTTATTTCTATGATTAAACTTGTAGTTGGTCTTGGAAATCCTGGAAGAGAGTACGAGCTAAATAGACATAATATTGGTTGGTTAGTTTTAGATAATATGTCTAAGATTAATTCTAATATTTGGAAGAATAAATTTAAAGGTGAATATACAGACTGTAGTTTTGATGGTGAAAAAGTTTATTTTTTAAAGCCACAAACCTTTATGAATCTAAGTGGTCAAAGTGTTTGGCCATTATGTCAGTTCTTTAAGATTAAACCATCAGAAGTTCTAGTACTTCATGATGAATTAGATATCCCTTTTGGACAAATACAGTTTAAAAAGGGAGGTGGTCTTGCTGGTCACAATGGACTTAAGTCTATAGCAAAAGATCTTGGAACTCAGGATTTCTACAGAATGAGAATCGGTATTGGAAGACCTCCAAGAGGAAGTGTGTCTTCTTGGGTTTTAGCTGATTTTCCTAAGGATAAAGATATAGAGCTTGGTATAGTGCTAGAAAATAGTGCAAAAGCCATCATTGATCTCTTTTCAATTGGCTTTAAAAAAGCTAGTAATCAATATAACAGAAAAGATTTTCTAAAACTGGAGTAAATTATGGCATTAAATGTCGGAATCGTAGGCCTACCAAATGTAGGTAAATCAACAATATTTCAAGCAATCACAAGTGCACCTGCTGAGGCTGCAAATTATCCATTTTGTACAATTGAACCAAATGTTGGTCTTGTTCAAGTACCGGATAGAAGATTAGATCAAATAACTAAGTTTATTAAACCTCAAAAAGTTATTCCTGCTGTTATGGAGTTTGTCGACATTGCTGGTTTAGTTAAAGGTGCTTCAAAAGGAGAAGGATTAGGAAATCAATTCTTAGGACATATTAGACAGGTTAGTGCTATTGCTCATGTTGTGAGATGTTTTGATAATACTGATATTGTTCACGTAGCTGGAAAGGTTGATCCTGCTTCAGATATTGAAGTTATTAATATTGAATTAGCCTTTGCTGATCTTGAAACTGTTGAAAAAAGAATTAGTAATCTTGCCAAGATGTTAAAGTCACATGATAAAGCTGTTAAATCTAAAGCTGTTATTATGGAACCTGCTCTAACAAAGCTTAAAGCTTCATTAGAAAATGGGATGCCAGCTAGATCAGTAGACTTATCAGATGATGAATTAGAAGCAATTAAAGATCTTCATTTAATTACATTAAAGAAAATGCTTTATGTTTGTAATGTTGATGAAGATACAATAAATGAAGATAATGAATATGTAAAATCGGTAAAAGAAATTGCAGCTAAAGAAGATGCACAAGTTATTAAAATTTGTGGTGCCTTAGAATCTGAAATTTCTCAATTAGAGACTCCTGAAGAAAAACAAGAGTTTTTAACTGATATGGGTCTTAGTGAATCTGGGTTAGATTTACTTATTAGAACTGGATATTCTCTTTTAGGTTTAAATACATATTTTACAGCTGGTGAAAAAGAGGTAAGAGCTTGGACGTTTAACCAAGGTTACAAAGCTCCTCAATGTGCAGGTATTATTCACACTGACTTTGAAAGAGGTTTTATCAAAGCTGATGTTTATCACTGTGAAGATTTATTTGAATTAGGAACAGAGGGTAAATTAAAAGAAGCTGGAAAGCTTAGGATGGAAGGTAAAGAATACATCGTTAAAGATGGTGATGTTATGCATTTTAGATTTAATGTTTAATTTAAAAGAAGATAAGACTGAATAGTCTTATCTTCTTCGCATATTTAAGAATTTGGTGACCTCGATATGGAATATGCAACTGATCCTAAAAAAATAAGTATAGCAGACCCAACAAGTACTCCCAATGGAATCCCTATTGCCATTAAAGCAATACCTATTAGGTAAAAAAGACCTCCTATTGCTCCTATTATTGCAGCTACAAAAAGAAAAACAATAAGTCCTATTGCCGTATCTTCTGCAATAGAGCGATAGGATTTTGAAGATTTATTTTTGTTTACAATTTTTTCACTTATTACTCTTAGTACACGTAATTTTTCAATTTGAAATTGTAAAAATAAAGAATAACTGCCATGTATATGTATTTTGTTATAGAGTTGATCTTTTATTTGTAATTCTGTATCAAAGCTAACCTTGTTTATAAGTTGATTTTTCATCTGTGCGGAGCTAATACCTTTTTTACGAGCTAGCCTTTGCATGAATTTTTTTCTTTTTACTAAGCGATGAGTTAACTTTCTAAGTTTTTTAAATTTTTGCGTTATTTTTTTTGTTATATAGTTTTCTTGCTGATCTGCATCCATCTTTCTTATTTTATATTGTTCTTTTTTTAGAGCTTTTATTACTTTCTTTTTATTTTTTTCAAATTTCTTTATATCACTAAGAGATAACTTATCGGCATTGTCTATACCATTAATGCTAATAACTTTATCAGCTATATCAAGTACTTGCTGTTCTTCTGTAGGTGGATAATAAGCGAAAGCCTGAGTAAAAAGAATACAAAAAGCTAAAGTTTTTAAAATAATAAATTTTTTCATAAAGTCCTCGATTTTTTGACTTGTTTTACATATAAGTATATTTAGCATGGAATGTTGCGTCGTGTTTTTTTTTTGTAAAATTTACAGTTAGATAGGCTTATTAGAATGTGAAAAAGCTAATCTATTAAGGCTAAATAAAGATGTATGAGGCCAGTAAAAATATATTATTCATTTAAAAATATGTTTAAAGATCTCTTGCTCACTATGAGCAGGAGTTCTTCCTTGGGCATTATCCAAATAATTATAAAAATATAAATTTCTAAAAATTAATTTTACATACTTTCTTGTTTCATCGTATGGAATATTTTCTATGTTTTTAAAAAGACTTTTAGAAATAAAATATTTTTTTTTCCACTTATTTACTTTTCTTTCCCCTGCATTGTATGAAGCAAGAATGTGAACAAAGTTACTTTTATGATTTTTATCTAGTTGTTTTAGATATTTCATTCCAAGCCTTATATTTTCATAAGGATTTGTAAGCATAGAGGTTTTAAATCTTTTTGATAATGATTGTGCTGTTGTTGGCATAAGTTGCATAAGGCCACTTGCTCCAACTCTTGATGTTGCATTTGGGTTAAAGCTAGATTCTTGTCTAACAAGCGATAGAGCTATGTATGGATCAAAATACTTTTTATTTTTCTTGAGTATTTTAAAATATGGTCTTGGGTATAAAAGATCAAGGGTGCTAAGGTTTAAATCGAGAATAGATTTCCCAATACTTTTGTAGACAACTTTAAAACTTTCTAAATAACTATCATTTTTTTGTAAGAACTTAGCAAACTTAATTGTGAAGTCCCGCTTTTCTTTTAGAGGTAAGTGTTCAATATATTCTTTTTGAAAACGTTTAATTTCATAATCTAAAAACTGATATGAATTTATTGCTATAAATGATCTGATCACTCGTAAGTGCCTTTTCATTTTTAGACTAAGCTCTATATTCAGAAGCTGTTTATCAACTTTTTTAATATGTATAGTTCCAGGAAGATGTTTTTTTGCCATTATGGCATAATAACTTAATGGATGTTTTTCAATAATTTTACTATAAATTGAATTAGCATTGGATTCTTTTTTTATCTTATTTAAAGTATGTGCAACCCAAAACATAAGCTTGGAGTTTTTATTGTTTTTTGAACTATCGTGTAAATCATACTTTCTAATGGTTTTATTATAAGCTTCTTGGTATTTACCATCTTTAATAAAGCTCCATAGATGTTCAAAAAGTATTGCAGGATCTTTTGAGTTGTATTTAAGAAACTGATCTGCAATTTGTCTTGTCATATCTAGCTTTTCATTCCTTCTTAGAGTCTTAACTAAGGCGTGAACCTTTTTTGCAGATACTGACCCATCTGCAATCTTATCTAGGATTAATTTAAATTCTTTGTTAAATTCTTTGTTATATCTATTTCTATTACTTTTATATCTTAAAGATTTAACTAAAGACTTTTCTCTTTTTTTCTTTTCAATTAAGCCAAGCAGTTTTTTTTCATTTTTAAGTTTTTTCTTGTTCTTTTTAATGTATTTTTTTATTGAGAAGAGAACCTCGGAAACAGCATCGTAATCGGGTGTGTTGCCTATGTAGAGCTTTAAGTTTTTTATAGACTTTTTATTTTTGAATATCTTTGAGAAACATAATTTTACAAAAGTATCTTTTGCAAATACAAGGCCTTTCGTTATATTTGAGTTATTTTGACATAATAAGTGAGGTTGTTGAGAGTTATTTATTTTTTTATAGTGTTCAACGATATCTTTATAAACACTAAATTCACTTGAACCTTTAAGTTTTTTGTACAAATGGTTTGGTAACTGCTTACTCTTGTTCTTTTCGAAAACATTAACAAGGTACTGAGCAATTTGAAAATCATTGTTGTAAAATTTTATATTGGACTCAGGTGTAAACAGATCTTTAGCAAAAGATATATTAAAGATTAAAAAAGAAATGATGAATCCGTTTATCAGTTTCTCCATGCCCGATTAATTCTAGCAATTAAGATGCAAGAATAGAAGAAAGAAAATTATTTATATCTGTTTTGTATTTCTATAAGTTTTGCTTGTATTTCCTCTAATACTGGTTTTTTATCGTCAGGTATAACAAAAGTTAAGTTGTTAATAAATGTTTGTACTTCTGAAAGATATCTAAAGTCATCTTCTCTTTGTTCTTTAATTGTTCCAATTAGTTGATTTAGTTCTACTACAACCTCTTGAAAATAGTCACCTTTTCTAAAATAGACTTCGTTAAGCTCACCATCATCTTTCATTTGCCTAAAAGACTTAATAAGCTTGTACATTGGTCCCGCAATCTTGTGAGAAACAAATATTGATGTAACAAATACAACTCCTAAAACACCCGTTTGAAGAAGTATTAAAACAATCATTAAGTCATTTCGAGATTTTAAAAGCGTATCAGCTTTGTCGGGTACTAGTTTGCTAACACCTTCAAAGAGATCAAAAATTGTTACTGGATAAAAAGAAGTTGCTAAAAGTACAATAAAGCATATAAAAAAGCTTACTTTGAGTTGAAACTTAGGATTAATAATAAATATACGTCTCTTATACTTTGCCAAAACAAGCCCTTAGTTTATTGAAATTATTATACTTAATATGATAAACGAGGTATAAATAATTTAAAAATAAAGGCAAAATAATCCAGCTTTAATAAAGGTTTTATAGTCATGAGTGATTTAAAAAATGTTGTATCAGAAATTAAAAATCCGATAACGAATTTAAGTTTAGGAGATGAGAATAGAATTATCAGTGTTGAGCCAAAAGGCGATGATATTTATATAAAGTATAATCGTGATGGAATTACTCCTGATGTAAAAAAAACGATTGAAAACCTAATCATTGATTCATTAAAAGATTCTTTTTCTGAAGATAATATCTATGTTTTAACTGAGTCAAAGAGCAGTCAAGATATATATAAGTCTACTAAGTCGCACAATCCAAATGCCTCGAAAAACCCAGCACAACTTAAAGTTGGACATGGAAAAGTAGAAGAGAAGAAAAAAATACCAGGTGTTAAACATGTTATTTCAATCGGATCTGGTAAGGGGGGAGTTGGTAAGTCTACTGTTACTGCAAACTTAGCGGCTACCTTAACTTCAATGGGATATAAAGTTGGAATTATTGATGCTGATATATATGGTCCATCAATGCCAATGTTGTTTAATAGAAGAAATGATAAGCCAGAAGCAACTGAAGATAAAAAAATAATTCCATTAGAAAATCATGGAATAAAGTTTATAAGTTTTGGAAACTTTATTCATGAAGATGAGCCTGTTGTTTGGAGAGGACCGATGCTTGGTGGAGTTTTAAATCAGTTTTTCTTTGAAACTGATTGGGGTGAATTAGACTTTTTATTACTTGATCTTCCTCCTGGAACTGGTGATGTTCAGCTTTCAATGGTTCAGAGTATTGAGCTCGACGGATCAATTATTGTTTCAACACCACAAGATATTGCTTTATTAGATGCAAGAAAAGCTCTTCATATGTTTGATAAGCTTGGTGTACATGTGATTGGAATGGTAGAAAATATGAGTTCATTTATTTGCGACAATTGTGATAAAGAGCATTTTATTTACGGAACAAATGGTGTTCTTGCTGCTACAAATGAACTTGGAGTTGGTTTTTTAGGAAGTATTCCTCTTGAGCTTGGACTTAGAAAGGGATCTGACTTTGGGACACCTTATATGAGTCAAAACAAGTATGAAGGTTCTAAAGTTTATAACTCATACAGAGAGATAGCATCAAAAATATCAGATTACTTTTTTCCTAATCCAGAAAAGAAAAAAGGACTTTTATCTAAATTGTTTAAAAACTAAATAATGCAAGAGAATCTTTTTAGTATTTTAGAAGAGCAACACTTTTTAGGTTTTACTGGAAAAGTTAACTTATTAGATGAGGAGCAAGGACAGTATATAGCTTCTATCTTTATAGAAAGTGGAAGTGTTGTTAATGCAAAATTAAATAAACTTGAAGGTATAGATGCTTTTCTTAGAATATTTGAAGCGGAGTTTAATGATCAAGCTTTAAAGTATATTGTTGAGCCAGAAATGATTGATACCTTAGAAAGAAAAATACATTTTCCATTAGCAACTTTAAAGCGCAAAGTAAAAAAACATATTGAGCTTATAAAGAATTCGCAAAATCTTAAACCTCCAATGAATCTAAAAATATTAATAGATGCTAAAGAGGCTTTGAACTTTGTGAATTTTACTTATAAGGAATTCGATATCTTGAAACTTATATGTGATTATAATAAAGTTGAAGATATATATAAAAACACTGTTTTAAGTGAAGATGAACTGACATCAATTCTTGTTAGATTAAGAAGGGATAAGATTATAAAGGTTGTGAGGTAAAAGATGAAAACACAAGAGCATAATCAAGGTGAATTAGATCAATTAAATGTAAATATTGAAAAACAATTGGTTGAAGATTTAAAAGTAATGTCTGAAAACTCTGGAATGAGCACTGATGATCTTGTTGCTATAGCGATTAAGAGGTTTAGATCGAGCCATGCTGATTATATGGGAATAAAGATAGATTTTCCTTAATAGTCTCAATAAGTTGTAATATCGTCTGATTTTTAGACATTGTAGATTTTTTACACTAGTTTAACCCTTTGTTGAGTTGTGTTTTCAGTAACTTAGATCCTCTTTCTTTTGGCACACTCCTTGCTTTATATAAGGCACAGGAGTTAAGTATGAAAGTATTAAAAAAAATGGCAATTATTTTAGGATCTAGTTCATTCGTTTTAGGCTTGACTCTTACAGCATATAACTCTGTTGTGATTAATAATAACTCTTTTATGAGTGAAAATATGGGAGTTGCTTTTTCCAAAAGATTAGATGAAGTTAATGGTAAAGTTACAATCGGTAGAATGGCTGCTTCAACTAGAAAATGGGAATCTTTAATTGAAAATAAGAGAAAAAATACAACTAAAGTTTTAGCAAAATCTTCTTCAAAAACTTCAAAGAGAGTTTTTGAAAAAGAGCAAAAAGTTTTAGATCCAACAATCAAGGAAGATTTAAACTTAACATTAGCAAAGGTATTTCATAAGAAAAAGTTAAAAGAAGGAACATTCTCTGGGAGTGCAAAAACTGTAGATGGTGTTATAGAAGAGATCTTTGTTAATCTTCCAAATGGTGATCAAATAGAAATCAACACATATGATAGAATGGTAGGAAATGTTTTTACATATGATGATCCTGCAACAGGTGAAGTAAGAAGTGGAATGCTTTATGAGTCAGGAAAAAATGCTTTTACTGTCGTTTTATCTAATGATTCTCAGTATCAAGGAATGAAAATGGAGTTTAAAACTTCTGGACAAGGGCTTGAGTATGCTCAAGATCATTATGAAAACACTCAAAATTGGCAAATGGATCAACAAAATAATAATTCACAATTAGCTGTTGAAAATGTTGATAATTCACAAAATTATGAGCAAAATGAAATAGAGTCTACTGAGCAAGCAGAAGAAAATCCTTCTTTTGGGTATAATTTTAATTCATAGTAAAAACATCCTATTCATTATAATATCATGCCATGAATAAAGAAAATTTTTGGCATGAATTAATTAGTTTAGTTGAGCAATATTTAAAAGAAAATCAGAAAAAGAGCACTCCTGTTGTAAATTATCTGAAGGGTACAGAAGTTAGAGATCATATCGATCTTTCTTTGAATGGGCGACCTGGAGATTATCAAAGTATTCTTGATGATGTTAGGTCTTATATGAAATATGCTGTTAGAACAACTCATCCTCAGTTTAACAACCAACTTTATGGAGGTTTTTCTTTTCCAGCATTTGTTGGAGAAATAGTTTCTTATATAACAAATACAACTATGGCCACTTATGAAGTTGCTCCAATTGCTTCAATTTTAGAAAAAGAATTAGTTAAAAGCTTAAATGACCTTATTGGATTTTCTCATGGAGAAGGAATAATGGTTACCGGTGGTAGTAATGCTAATATGTTGGCAATTCATTTGGCTAGATCTAAAGCTTTTGAAGAAGTTAAGCAAAATGGAAACTCAAACAAAAAATTTAGGATATACGTTTCTGATCAAGCACATTACTCCTTTCAAAAAGCGGTAAATTTAATGGGAATTGGACACTCTAATTTGATAGCAGTTAAGTCTAATCGTGATGGTATAATGTGTAGTAGTACTTTAGAAGAGTTAATACAAAAAGACCTTGCTAAAAGCTATACACCATTGATGATCGCATCGACTGCGGGAACGACAGTGCTAGGAGCATTTGATAATATTCTAAATAATGACATTGTTGCGAAAAAATATTCTCTTTGGCATCATGTTGATGCTGCTTGGGGTGGACCAGTTCTTTTTAGTGACAAGTATGATTATTTGATGAAGGGGATTAAAGATGTGGATTCTGTTACCTGGGATTCTCATAAATTGATGGGAAGTGCTCTTGTAACTTCCTTTATTCTTACGAAGCACGTAGGAGCTCTCTATCAGGCAAACTCTGGAGGTGGAACAAAGTATTTGTTTCATGATTATGAAAATAGTGAATTTGATACGGGGGGAATGTCCTTACAATGTGGTAGAAAAGTTGATGCTTTAAAAATGTGGCTACAGTGGAGACATTTAGGGCAAGATGGGTATAAAGAATTAGTTGAGCGCCAATATGATAAAGCCATGTATATGCTTTCTTTGGTTAAAGAGCATCCTCGCTTAAAACTGATATGTGAGCCTCGTTATTTGAATCTATGCTTTCAAGTTATCCCCAAGAGAAATGATCTTGATATTAATCAATACAATTATGATCTAAGGTTTGCGTTATTGCGTTCTGGAAAATCAATGGTTAATTTTAGTCGTCTTAAAGATGGAACCATATTTTTTAGATTTGTATTTATAAATAATATAACGACATATAAAGATATAGATCAATTTGTAGAAAATTTATTCGAAATTGATGAAAAACTGTATAAAGATTAGTCATCTGTAAAAATATTTATATTAAATATTAAATAAACCCCAATAAATGAAAGCCTTATATGGCAACAAAATTGCTTCAGTATAGTTATTTATATAGAAGGAGCATAAAATGCGAAAAAAATCGACAATGTTGTTATTGGGGACTTTAATTCTTTCATCATGTGGTAAAAATGCATATGTTGGTAAGAATAAATCTTCGAGTATTATTTCCAAAGTAAGACCAATTGAAGGTGTGAAGGCTAAAAAAGCAATTTTAGATGTTGATATTGATGATATTGATTTAGGTGTACATACTATCGGTGAGACTTTAGATTTTGCTTTTGTTTTAAAAAATGTTTCAGAGGTAACAATCAATAAACTAAAATTTGATATCGATGATAAAGACATTAGTATTATTGCCCTTCCTGTTAGCTCTGTTGTTGCTGGCGAGCAAGTTTCTATCAATGCTAAAATTAAGGTTTCTAAAGCTGGAAAGTTAAGATTTCCTATAAAGGCTTCTTTTGAAGGTAAAGAATCGAGCGCTATTAAAGATTTTAATATAAATCTTATTGGTGTTAATAAAAGAACACAAAGTGATGGTGTTAAGGTTAATAGAGATATCGACAAAGAATTAGATTATGGAGTTGTTGGTGTTGGAAGTGATTATAAAAAAGATCTAGTTTTAAAGTTAGATAAAGGCGCAAAGATCACAAAGTTGTCGTTGGCTGAGGATTCAGTATTTTCTGTTAAAGAAGGAGTTCTTTGTGAGTCTTTAGCACCTGGTTATTGCTTAATTGAGGTTACATTTGACCCAAATTTAGTTGGGCAGTATGAAGATAATCTTATCGTTGAGTTTGAAGATAAGGCTAAAAAAGCATTAAATGTAAAACTAATAGGAAAGGCTGATGCTATTGAGCAGTGTGAACTTATACATGATAAAGCAATTTTTCCAAAAAGCAGAAATGAACTTACTAAGGAGGATAGTGAAAACTTACCTTATTTTGTTGAAAGAAGTAATACTCAATTAAAGCTAGAGGCAATTGCAAACTTAGACTTTAATAAGTTTATAAAGCCATTAGATTATTCTATCAATTATGTTGAAGATGCTCAGGTTGTTGTTTCTTATAATTTACCTAAAAATAAGGGAGAAGTTAAAAATATAGAGATGCATACAAATTTGTTAAAGAGTATTTCTCCTGGTGAGCACGAAGTTTTTCATAGAACTGAAATTATGTGTGAAACTTCTAGTAAACTTTGTAGTGGGCAAAGTTTTCTAGGAAGATCAAGTTATGTTAAGCATGTTGATAAGTCTTATGAATATACAAATAAGGTATTTTCAAATGTTATAATGAGTGAAAGTTCTATTCAGAGATTTGAAGATGTCGAATTTAGAAGGCTAACGAGAACTTTTGATTTTGATGAACTTTATGGAGAAAAAGTATCAACTATAAAGAAAAATGCTAAAGAGAATAATAAGTTAAGGGTTGTATTTGCAGATGACATTAAGCTTGAACAAATACCGCAGTTAAATGTAAAATATACTAAAGCATGTAACTTATAAAAAAAGGATATTAAAATGAAAACATGGACGTTTTTGTTTATCTCATTGTTGGGATTAAGCGCTTATGGTATTAACTTACAAAAGTTTCACTTTTCAAATAGCCCTACATTTGCAACTTTAGAAGATGGAATTTTAGATGAGGGCTTAATTTCAAATGATTATAAGTATATTTTAGTTGGTAGCTATAACTATGTAAGAGCTCCTTTTGTTGAGATCGATAATAATAATAGATCGCAGGATATAATTTCTTGGATGCACACTTTTAACTTAGGTGGAGCATATAAGTTTAATAAAAATTTACAATTAGGACTCAGTACATTTTTTACATATCAAAATTCAATTCCTTATGATTCAAATTCAAATGATGAAGAAAAAGACTTTTCTTTAGGCGATACAACAATAGATTTAAAATACAAGTTTTTTGAAAAAAGTCGATTAGCAGTAGCTTTTACACCTAGACTATATATACCTACAGGTGAAGAAAACGCTTATCTTTCTACTGATGAAATTGGTTATTATTTAGGTTTTGCTCTTGATAAAGCGTTTAGCTTTTTTCAGTTAGCTATAAACTTAGGACATAAAGCAAATACAGGCGCGATCTACGAGAAAAATGGGCAGATCGTAGATCATGAAAGTCAATTTCACTTTTCTGTAGGAGCTTTAATCCCTCTTGTTGGAAACTGGGATTTTACAGCTGAATTTTTTAGAGATACACCCTATGAGTCTAATAATGTACAAGCTCCTAGTGAGGGTAGTGTTGGTTTAAGATATGGCCATTCAACACAAGCGGCAACTTTCTTAGGTGTAGGAGCAGGGTCGACAAATGAAGATGATGCGAATGATTTAAGAATTTATGCTGGTTATAAATATTTTCCTTCTGGAAAAGAAAAATCTGAAAAAGTTAAAAGAGAAGAAAAGAAGTTTGGGCGAATTTATAAATTGTTTAATATTTACTTTGAAACAGGCAAGTTTGATATAACTGATATAGAAATGGAAAAGCTTAAGGAAATGAAAAAGGATATTGCAAATGATCCTTATATAAGCAAAATTGTTATTGAGGGATACGCAAGTACAGTTGGTTCTGTGAAAATAAATAAATACTTAGGAAAGAAGAGGGCACAAGAAGTTACAGCTGCATTAATAAAAGCTGGAGTATCAAAAGATATTATTGAAGTTGTTTCCTATGGAAATGAGAAAGCTGATAAGCAAACGGTAAATAAAAATACTGATAGAAAAGTTATGTTTAGAGTTTATAGAAAACGCTAAAATAGAGCGACCTCTAAAGTTTAGATGAAAGCTTAGAGGTCATTTAGCATTCTGGTAGATTAACGGCAAGTCCACCTCTACTGGTTTCTTTATACTGCTTTTTCATATCTTTTCCAGTTTGTTTCATTGTTTTAATAACTTTATCTAGTGAAACAAAGTGAGAACCATCTCCTTGTAGAGCTATTCTTGTCGCATTTATAGCTTTTATTGCTCCCATAGCGTTACGTTCAATGCATGGTATTTGTACAAGGCCACCAATAGGGTCGCATGTAAGTCCAAGGTTATGTTCCATCGCAATTTCAGCAGCATTAGTTACTTGGGATAAACTCCCTCCCATTACTGCCGTTAAAGCACCAGCTGCCATAGAACATGCAACTCCAACTTCTCCTTGGCAACCTACTTCAGCTCCACTAATAGAAGCATTTTCTTTATAAAGAATAGCAATAGCAGCAGCTGTTAATAAGAAATCAACAATACCTTGTTCACTTGCTCTTGGATAAAAGTTTAAATAATACTTAAGCACAGCTGGAATTATGCCAGCAGCTCCATTTGTTGGTGCAGTTACGACTTTTCCTCCAGCTGCATTTTCTTCGTTTACAGCTAGAGCATATAAATTAACCCAATCAAGTACACTTAAGTTATCACTTAAGTTTTTTTCCATATTTTTGGTAAGATTTTTAAAGATACTAGGAGCTCTTCTTTTTACTTTTAACCCACCTGGCAGGATTCCTTCACTATGTAACCCATTTAGCACACATTCATCCATTACATTCCAGATGCTAAGTATGTTTTGATAGGCAATATCCTTTTTATATAAAGAACATTCATTTTTAAACATTAACTGAGAGATGGTAATTTTATTTTTTTTACATAAATCTAAAAGCTCTTTTGCACTTGAAAATCTATACTTTAGCTTTTTAGGCTTTAAAAGATCTGTAGCCTCATGATCTATCTGATCTTCATTAATAATAAAGCCACCACCAACAGAGTAGTATGTTTGTCTATAAATTTCGTTATTATCTTTATCAAAAGCAGCAATGGCCATGGCATTTGGATGGAATGGTAGTGAAACCCTTCTGTGAAATTTAATATCACTTTTTTGATTAAAATCAAATTCTATTTTAAAGCTTTTACAATCAATTTTCTTTTTATCTTTTATGTTTTTTAAGATGGTATCAATTTCATTTGATGCTATTGAGCTTGGCTTATAACCACTTAAGCCAAGTAATACAGCTTTATCAGTTCCATGTCCTTTACCTGTTAATGCAAGAGAGCCATATAAATCGCACTTTACAGTTTTGATTTTTTTAAGTTTTCTTTTTTTTCTAATTTCTTTTAAGAAAATAAAAGCTGCTTTCATTGGTCCAACTGTATGTGAACTCGATGGCCCTATTCCAACTTTAAATATATCATCAAAGCTTAAGTTCATTAAAGAAGAACAATCCCAAATGATTCAAATAGCATCCACATAATGAATGAAACAAAAAGTGGAATGGTAAGATTATCATCAATTTTTAAAGGTATCATTTCAAAGCAGCTTGTAAAAAATGCTATCAATAGTGATAGAAGAATAATCATCCCATCAGATGCATCAACAAAATTAAAAAGAATAATATTAGATATAATTAGTGTTGAAATAAAAAATGCAGCTGATCCTTCTAGAGACTTATGAGAGACAATTTTTCTTTTTCCAAAACGGATACCAATAATAGCCGACATTGGATCAGCAATAGCTAAGGTGAAAATTGCAACTAGGGCTATTGGTTTGGGAAAAGTAATTATTGTTAATAAAACAGCAAAAGCATAAGGAACCATTGCTGATTCTTTTAGCTGCTCCTCAGCTCTCATAACAAATTTAGTTATAGGTAAAAATTTAGCAGACACTTGGGGGTAATTGATTCTTATTTGTTCCGCTACATAAAGTAAGCAAGCAATAGTTCCTAAGAATCTAATCATTTGGGAGTGAGAAAAGGATAGCCAATAAAGAGTTGCTATAACGGAGCCATTTGCCATATGAAACAAACGTCTTGGGATTTGAAGATTGTTTCGGGTTGGTAGGGCTTCTACATTATTGTATGTATTTTCTTCTACGGTTTTTTCATCCCACATATAGTTAATTCTACTCATAGTTTTGATACCTTAAAATTCTAATTTATTACTAAACTTCTCGGTTATTCATTTCTAAAACATAAAAATTAACATGATATTTCTATGATATCAATGAGTTAGCTAGTTAATTAATGCAGTGTAATTGACAGGTATTTAAACTAAAGGATAAAAATTAATATTCAAAAAGTAAGGAGAGATTATGAGAATTTTACTATTATTAGTAGTAATTGTTATTGCATCTTGTTCAGAGTCTCCAAGAAGACAATTATCTGAATCTGAAAGAGTTGCTGACATGCACTGGATGTTTACTAAGTTTGACCACAACTATGCTCCAACACAGTATAAAGAAAAACTTTTTAAATTTGATTATAAAGAGCTTAAAGAAAAGTATTTAGAATCAGCTAAGCAAGATCAAACAAACTTTGAATTTTTTAGATTGATGCATAAATTTATTGCTGAGTTTAAAGATGCTCATACATCTGGAAACATCACAATGTCTTCATTACCTGGAAGATCAAAGATTTCATATTTAGGTTTTAACGGAGTTAGAAAAGGTAAAAACCTTTTAGTTACGAAATTACTTCCAACAATTACTGATATAGATTCTTTTCCAATAAAGGTTGGGGATATAATTACACATCTTGATGGAATGACTCTTAAAAGTGCAATTAATACAATCGTTTTACCTTATAGAAATTTAGGTAATAAGCAATCTAATTATACTGGTTTAATGTCAGCATTATTTACAAGAGCTTTAGATAAGATGCCTTCTTCACCAAAGATGGATGCACTAATTAATCTTAAAAGAGCTGGAAAGAAAATGGTGGTTACCCTTCCTTGGATTACAAAAGACAGAGCGATCTTTAATAAAGAACAAAAAGAAGCTATTGCTAAGGCAACAGGTGGGGATCTTAATAAGTTAGAAGAAAAGGAAGGATTACTTCCATTTGTTGCTTCTAAATATATTTCTCACAATAAATTAAAGAATCTTTTTCTAAAAGATCAAACAAGTGATGAGCTTCTAAAGGATATTAGAAACTATATTAATAATAGTGATTATAAAAATTCTTTTGAGTACTCTGCAAATACAAGCTGGGACTTAATTGCATTATATGAAAAGGCTTTAAGTAAGGATGCTAATGAAGACAAGAGAATGAATGAAGAGCGTGCTTTTTCAATGGAAAAATTTGTATATGAAAAAGCAAAAACTTATCCGTCAGCAATTTTATTTGTAAAAGATAGTGCAAATGAAATGATAAAAGTGGGTTATATTAGAATCGACACATTTTCTCCAAGTTCAGATACTCCAACAGCTGTAAAGGAGTTTAAAGAAACATTAAAGTTCTTTAAAAATATGGATGTTAAACATTTAATATTAGATCTTCTTGATAATGGTGGTGGTTCTTTAGAGCTTGGTACAAAGCTAGCATACGCTTTATCTGCTAAAGAAATTGAGCTTCCAACATTACAATTTAAATTAAATGATACTTGGTTAGATGATTTTGAAAGAACATCTTTAACGGCAAATTCTGATGCAAAAAAAGAGATTGCAAGAAGAGTGTTAATGAAATTAGAAGATGAAAAAATCAAAGGAAAGACAGTTTTATCATCAAAGTTTAAGATGAGTGAATTATTTCCATTTTCATTTTCTGTTAATACTTCATTAAAAGAAGGATTTAATACAATTGTTATGGCCAACGAAGGTTGTGCTTCTATGTGTGATATCTTTACTGGAATGTTAAAAGACAATAAGATGGCAAAGGTATTTGGAACTAAGACAATGGGTGCAGGTGGAAACGTTACAACTCATACTCAAGCTCCAAATAGTGGTCTTGTATTAAGACAAACAGAGTCTTTAATTGTTAGATCAACTGGAAAGTATATTGAAAATGATGGAATTAATCCTGATATTGAATATCCAACTTATAATGATATATCTACAAAGTATAAAGAAACATTAGATAAGGCGATTAAAGAGCTTTTAAAATAAAAATGAAGCCTCCCAATTGGAGGCTTTTTTATAGGTTAATAAGACAGTTTTCTAACTCTTCTTTTTCATAACTTTTTATAGCGCCAACTTTTAAAACAACTTTAGAAAATGGCATTGGAAGCTTTGCTTTATTCCAAGATTTTTCAAATATTTTGGCCTTAACCGGATGTGCTCTCATAGGCAAAATTGGTGTGTTTGTTTTATTACTAATAGCTATAACACCATCTTTAACTTTATATATAGGTCCTCTTGGCCCATCTACTGCCATGGCATTTGGATAGCCTTCTTTTACTTTTCTAATACATGCTATAAGACCAGCGACTGCACCCTTAGAGGATGAGCCTCTAACTGGTGTGTGACCTTGAGTTTTAAGTGCTGTTGCCATGATCTCACCGTCTTTAGAATGAGAAACTAGCATTGATAACTGCTTTCCAATAAAGAAAGGAAGCATACAAAGTTCATCTTGATGAAAAAATGCCAAAATATATTTAGAGTCATGATCTGGCTTTTTTGTTTTTAACATCTTTTTTAATAATGGCCTATCACCTTCATTTTCAAACTGAAGATCAAAACGAAGTGTAAATTTGTAGGCCCAAAATATAAGACCTGCTATTATTCCAATTATTTTTTGTTTCATAGATTAGAAAGGAGTTGGGATATAGGGAAGAAGTCTATCTTCCCTACAAAGTTCTCTACATTTTATCCTAAGATTTTAGCAAATTCTTCTTTAAGAATTGGAACGATTTTATATAAATCACCAACAATTCCATAATCAGCTTTAGTAAAGATAGGAGCATCTGGATCAGTGTTGATTGCAACAATAACCTTTGATGTTCTCATCCCTGCTAAGTGTTGAATCGCACCAGAGATACCACAAGCAATATATAAAGAAGGAGCAACAGTTTTACCAGTCTGTCCAACTTGCATATCTGGAGATGCGTACCCAGAATCAACAGCAGCACGGGATGCTCCAACTGTAGCTCCAATTGTATCTGCTAAATCATCTAAGATTGCAAAGTTTTCAGCACACTTCATTGCTCTACCACCAGAAACAATAATATTTGCTTCTGTTAAATCTAACTTTTCACTAGCAGAAGCGACGATATCTTTAATTGCAGCTCTAATATTTCCTGCATCAACTGATACATCAGCTGCTTCACCAGCACCTGCTGTTTTGTTTTCAGGCATTCCTAAAGCATTTGGTCTAATTGTAGCAAAGTGTGGCTTAGGTCCTTGAAGTTCAACCTTAGCTAAACATTTTCCTGCAAATAGTGGTCTTGTTCCGTGAAAAGAATCTCCTTCAAAAAGAAAGTTTACACAATCACTTGCAAGTCCAGCATCAAACTTTGTTGCTAATCTTGGTAAGAAGTCTTTACCAGCTGCAGTTGCTCCTGCTAATACATAGTCATAGCTTCCTTTAGAGATAAAGTCATGAAGAGCATTTGTGTATCCTTCTGGAGAATACTTATCTAAGTTATCACCTTTTAGTTTGTGAACTTTTGCAGCTCCATGCTCAGCTAAAACTTTTACTTGGTCATCTGATAAATCACCAATAACAGCAACATCAACATTTTGACCAGTAAGCTTTCCTAAAATTTCTAATGTAACAGACTTAACGTTACCTTTATTTGTTTCTGAATATACTAATACATTTGCCATGTTTAATTCCTTATATAACTTTTGCTTCGTTTCTTAATAAACCAACAACTTCAGCAACTACAGAAGCAGCATTTGCTTCATCAGATGCATCAAACTTTTTCCCAGGAGGTTTTTCTGGTGGAAGTTGAAAGTTAGAATACTTAACTCTTCTATCATCAGCACTTACACCAACATCAGTTAAACTTAACTGTTGTAATGGTTTTCTTTTTGCTTTCATGATTCCAGGTAGTGAAGCATATCTTGGAGTATTGATTCCTTTGTTAGTTGCAAGGATACATGGAGTGTTTACTTCATAAACTTCTAATGCTCCACCTTCAATTTCTCTTTTTACTGTAACAGCGTCACCGTTTTGTTCAAAACCAACGATAACAGCAACAGATGGAAGATCCATCATGCCAGCTAAAATTTGAGGAACTTGTAAGCAGTCATCATCAATAGCTTGCTTTCCACAAAGAACTAGATCAGCTGTTTTTCCTGATTTATCAATAGCGCCTTTAAGAGCTTTTGCAATTGAATAAGAATCTAAGTTATCTTCAGCTTCAACTAAGATAGCATCATCAGCCCCCATGGCCATAGCTGTTCTTAGAGCCTCAGTATCTTTTACACTACCAACTCTTACAACTGTAACTGTTGAACCTGCGTTTGCAGCTTTAACTAATAGAGCTTGCTCAACAGCAAATTCATCATATGGATTCATAATCCATTTAATTGAACTTGTTTCAATAAATGTTCCATCACCATTAGGTTGAACCTTTGTTTCTGTATCTGGAACTTGTTTGACACAAACGAAAATATTCATGTTTTCTCTCCTTAGAAATTAATATTTTTATTTATTTAATAACTCTCTAGCAATTACTAATCTTTGGATTTGGCTGGTACCTTCATAGATTTGTATAAGTTTTGCATCCCTCATGATTTTTTCAACAGGATACTCTTTACTGTAGCCATATCCGCCATATATTTGTACCGCATCAGTTGCTATTTGCATACACGAATCGGCAGCAAAAGCTTTTGCATAACTAGCTATTTCAGTGTTTCTTTGACCCGCATCAAGTAACGATGCAGCTTTATAAGTTAGTAGACGAGAAGCCTCAACTTTCATGGCCATATCGGCTAACATAAAGCTCACACCTTGGTGCTTAGCAATACTTACTCCAAATTGTTTACGCTCTTTTGAGTATTTAACACTTTCATCTAACGCTCTTTTAGCTCCACCCACTGCACTTGCTGCTACTAGGGGTCTTGAATGATCTAAAGTTTTCATAGCAATACTCCAGCCTTCTCCTGGAGCTCCTAGCATATGATCTTTAGGAACTTTTACATTTTCAAATCTAATTCCTCTTGTATCACTAGATCTATGTCCCATCTTATCTTCTTTTTTTCCTAGATGAATTCCTTCAGTATCTGCTGGGATAACAACTGCACTTATACCTTTATGCTTAAGTTCTGGATCAATAGTTCCATAAAGAACAAATAAATCAGCATGACCTGCATTTGTAATCCACATTTTTTCACCGTTTATAATCCAGTGATCACCGCCATCTTTAATTGTTGTTTTAATTCCAGCAGCATCAGATCCATTTGATGGCTCTGTTAGACAAAAACTTGCTATCTTAAATCTTTGCGTAAATGGTTTTAAAAACTTTTCTTTTTGTTCATGAGTTCCTGCAATTGCAATTGGAAGTAAGGCAAGGTCATTTGCCATAAAAGATGTATTTATACCCATACATCCATAGGCAACCTCTTCTCCAATAATAACAGATTCTACTTCACTAAAGCCTGCTCCACCGTATTCTGGTGCAATACAAGTATTAATTAGTCCAAGTTCCCAAGCTTTCTTAAACTGTTCTTTAGGAAATATTCCATGTTCATCATATTCTCCAGCTACGGGAATAATTTCATTTTTTACAAATTTAGAAACCATATTTCTAATTTCTTTTTGTTCACTTGTTAGTTCAAAGTTCATAACCTAGTCCTTGGTTTAAATTGGTGTTGCATCAATTAAAAAACTACTTGGTATTGTAAAACAATTTTCGACAGTTTTAAAGAATGGTAACTGTTGCAATGGTTTTACAACAAAACTTCTTTCAATCCATTTGGGGTGAGGCGTTATGAGGTTTTCAGTTTGTATTTTGTGTAGACCCCAAAAGATTATATCTATATCAATTATTCTTGGTCCATATTTTACTGTTCGCACTCTTCCAAGTTTATTTTCTAATATTAAGATTTCTTTCATAACTTTGCTAGGATCTAATTGTGGCAGCTGAAACTCTAGAACTTGATTATAAAAGTCATTTTGATCTTCATAGTCTACAGCTTTAGAAATAAAAATATTACTTTCTTGTAAAAGTTTAAAGGTTTTAGATAGTTCTTTTTTAGCGATATTAAGATTTTCTATTGGATCACCTAGATTTGATCCTGTTGCTATAATTAGACTCAATTAATTACCTTTTTTGCTTTGAGAATATTTTTCAATCAATGAGGCTTTGTTATTTTTCTTAATTGATCTTGGTTTAGTTTTGAGTCCACAAGAAAAAAGAAAAATGACTAGTAGTAAAAGCTTAAAATTCAACAGCAGCTCCTATATTAATCATATCTGTTCCAATATCAGCTTTTGCAAACCAACCAGGAACAAGTCTTTTTAAAATTGTTACACCAATAGCTACTTCAGTTCCTGCTAACTTTTGTTGAATTTCATTTTTTTGATCTTGTTCTGTTGCTGCCGGACTATCTACATTATTGACTTGAAACCCTACATAAGGCATTAAGTATGAATAAAAAGGAGCCTTTAAAGTATATTTAATTCTAGCTGTAAGAGGATTGACAACAGTTTGATTTGTTACTGTCGGATAGTCTTTGATACTTGCATAAGATATAAGTCCTTCAAGCCAGAAATTATCTTGAAACTGGTAAGCCCACCCGCCACTAATTAAGTGTCCAGCATACTCTTTATTGTCATTGATAGAACTTGTAAATCTAATTTGTCCATACGCTGCAGATACAATATTATCAGGCTTAATTAGCCTTTTATCGCTTTCAAAGTCACCATTTAACTCATTATTTATAGCGAGTTCTTCAGCGTAAAGATCTTCCTCTGATTTAATTTTATCTTCTTGCTCTTCAGATTTATCTTCATTTTTTTTGGTAAACAAAATAGTGTCATCACCTTTTAAGATCTTAACATCTTTGCCTTTTCTAATTTTTGACCAATTGGCCAAAGAATATATTTTTAAAATTTTAATACCTACCAAAGAATCGTGATTCTTTGCTACAATTGCTCTACAGGCAGCATCTTTATCATTAACAATTAATGTTATGAAGTCGCCTTTGTTAAGTTGCTGGTTGGTATTAGTTAGGATGAAAATTTTTTTTGAATGAGAAATGATTCTTACTTGTTCTGTGAATATTTGGGCTTCGTCTCCAATGATTCCACCTGTGGAAATATCATCAACGAGGTCTTGGGAGTAAGAGTCGCATAGCATAAATAGACTAAATAAAATAAATACAATTGTATTTTTCATAAATATTATATTAACCAATAACATTTCTTACGTAAATGCTTGAAAATAGAAAAACGAAGTAATTGACTGATTTAGTATGGGTTGATACCAATAAACTATACAAGATATAGGGAGAAAATATGTTAAATGAGGCGTATAGAGAGCTATCTAGTGGTAATAATAAAATGTTTGTTGTTGTTGCCGGAAATATAGGTGGTGGTAAAACCACTCTTACGAAGAAACTTTCGCAAAAGCTCGGTTGGAAGCCATATTATGAATCAGTTCAAGATAACCCATATCTTGCAGATTTTTATGATGATATGAGTAGATGGAGCTTTCCATTACAAGTGTATTTTTTAACACATAGATTTAATACACATAAGATGATTGAAAGTAGCAATGGAAGTTCAATTCAAGATAGATCTATTTATGAAGATGCAAATATATTTGCAAGAGCTTTGTTTGAGCAAGGAGATCTTGATAAAAGAGATTATGAAAACTATCGTTCATTATATGAATCTATGATTAAATATTTGAGTCCTCCAACACTTATGATTTTTTTAAAGAGAAGCGTCCCAAAACTTCAAGAGAGAATTAAAATGAGAGGAAGGGATTATGAGCAAACTATCCCTGTTGATTATCTTACGAAATTAAACCACTATTACGATGAATGGTATGATAGTTATGATCAGGGAAAATCATTGATCGTTGATACTGATGACTTAGACTTTCTTGAAAATGAAGAGCACTTTGATAGGCTTGTTCAAAGAATACATGACTCTATTGATCAACAAGAAATGTTTCAATTTTACTAAAAGGCAAAAATTTCCTTATAAATTTCATTTGTTTTTACGCTATACTATTAAGTAATAGTTAAGGAGAAATTTATGAAGTTTATTTTATTTTTATTAATGCTGTCTTTTGTTGTGTCTTGTTCACAAAAATCAACGACAAGTGAAGTGGATGAATCAGATACAGCAATTGAGTTAACAGACTCTGATGAGTTATTAGATGATGAAAATGCAGATGTAACTGATGAGAACACAGAAGAGTTGGTTAGTGAAGAAACTCCTGTTCAAAGCAATGAAGAAATTGTTATTGAAGATGTAGCTGAACAAAAAGAATATACAGTTCAAAAAAATGATACTTTAATGATGATTTCTTTTAAAATCTATGGTGATTATTCGAAGTGGAAAGAGTTATCAGATTTAAACCAAAATGTAATATCAGATTCAAAAAAATTATCGGCTGGAACTGTATTAAAGTATAATGCTCCTACTGAAAGTTTTTCTTGGACTCCAGAGGGGAACCCATATTTAATTAAAAGTGGTGATACGCTAGGTAAAATCTCTTTTGCTACTTATGGTGCAAATAAGTTTTGGAGAAATATATGGGAGAATAATAAACCTCTAATTAAAGATCCGAACAAAATATATGCTGGGTTTACAATTTTCACTCCGGAGATTGAAGGAAGGGACGTAGCAACAAAATAATAGAAATATGAATAAAATAAAATATATAAGCAGGTCAATAGGCCTGCTTTTTTTACTTATATTAGTGTCTTGCTCAACTTTCTTTTCTAAAGATAAAAGCTCTAAATTTATTTCAGATAAAACTTACCAAAAATATGAGAAAGTAGATTACCTTGAGCACCTGAAGGAATTTGAACAGTTTTATTTGTCTACAAATAATGAAAAACAAATACCTTTGGATTACGCCTCTAAAAGATATCTTGATCGAATTACGAAAAAAATTCTAAGTGAAAATAAGCTTTTTTTTAAATTAAAAGTGAAGCCTGTTTTTTATATTATAAAAGATGAAATACCATTTCATTTTTCTTTACCGGGAAGAAGAATTTTTATATCTACATCTTTATTTCAGAAGTATATTAAAAATGAAAGTTTACTTTATTGCGTTCTAATGTTCGAGTTGATTAGAAGTGAAAAAAATATTTATAAGAAAAATATTATTATACCAACTGGAGACCTTGAGATAAAAAAAATTCTTTCTTTATTAAGGCTATCAATTAAGCAAAAGGTTGAAGTTCATAAATGGGCTTTTAGTTTATTAAAGAAAGTCGATATAGATAGTGATACTTATTTATCATGGCTACAGATACAGAACCGAAATTCTGTGGACTTTTCATATCAGCTAGGAGATATAAATAACATATCAAGGGAAGAGGCAATGTTTAAGGCTTTTATAATTGAAAATACACGGGGCTCTAAAAAAAGAAACTATAGAGGATCAGCCAAAAGCTTCTACAGTTTATTACGTTATTTGAGAAGTAAAGCATGAAGCCAGAAGTATCTGAACGTCTTTTTATTGAGGAATTATTCAAAAAATCAAAATCTTCTATGGATGAAGATATATCAATTGAGAACATAGATCGTCTTACGGGAGACGCATCAACAAGAAGATATTATCGTGTTTATACAAATAAAGTTTCTTTCGTTGTATGTTTAGATAATCCATCAGATGAAGATAATAGTTTTGTTAAAGTACAAAAATTTTTAGAATCAAAATCGGTTTCGGTTCCTAAAATATATGATAAAGACCTTTCTAAAGGATACTTATTAGAAGAAGATTTAGGGGATATAACGCTTTTATCTTTATTGTCGAATTGTAATATTGAACAAGAATATACATTATATAAAAGTGCAATTGACGAATTAATAAGTATTCATCAGTTAAATAAAGATGAAGTTGATAATTCTAATATTTTTCATGAAAGTTTTGATTATGAAAAATTAAAATTTGAAATTAATTTTACAATTAAATATTTTATAAAGTTTTATCTTGGTTGTGAGGATCAGCATATTTTAGATAAGTTATCTGATTTATTTGGGCCATTATGTGTAAGACTATCTTCGGAAAAAATGGTTTTAACCCACAGAGATTATCACTCAAGAAATATAATGATGTTAGATAAAAAAATGAAAATCATAGATTTTCAAGATGCAAGATGGGGAATCCCTCAATATGATTTAGCATCTTTGCTAGATGATTGTTATTATGATTTAGATCCTGTAAATAGGGTTAAGCTTAAGCAATACTACTTTGATAAAGTGTCGAACTTTATTGAGCAGGACTTTGATAAATTTAACGACTTATATATTGATATGGCAATTCAAAGAGTATTTAAAGCTGTTGGAAGTTTTTGTTATATTTATCATAATCGAAAGGATGAAAGATATTTAAAATATATTGGTTTTGCTTTAGAGAAGTTAAGAAAATATTTTCTGACTAATGAAAAATATAATGAAATAAGAAAAATTATTTTTGGGCTTTATTATGAAAGTTGATTATGTTCTTATCCTTGCTGCTGGTAAAGGAACAAGAATGGGAGATATTGGTAAACAAATACCAAAAGTAATTTGGCCTATTTTCAATAAAAGGATGCTCGATCTTGAGATTGAGTATGCGAAGGCTTTTCATCCTCAAAAAATATTTATTAATTTATATAATTATAAAGATAAAATTTTTGAAACATTAAAATCTCGCAATGATATAAGTTTTTTAATTGAAGAAGAAGTTCTTGATATCGGTGGAGCGGTTCATAATTTAGCTCAGAAAGTCGATTATAAAGGAAAGTTACTTGTCATAAATAGTGATCAGTTTATTATGTTGGGTCAAGTTGAAAAAGAAGCATTTATAAAAAATGATTCGGATGCAACTATTTTAACAAAAGATGTTGATCCAAAAGATGGCTATAATGCTTTGGATATCAAGAATGAGAAGGTTATTGGTATCATTCCCAATAAAGATTGTCTCGAGCATAATAGTATTAAAACCTATACTGGTATGAGTATTATTAATTTGGATAAAATAGTTCCAATTCAAGGAGAGTCAAAATTTTTTGATACAGTTATTAATTTTTCAAAATTAGATGTTGGACATTTAGATGTATCGGATTGTGAATATTGGGACTTTGGAACAATAGATAGATATAAAAACTCATTAGAGAGAGTTTTAAAATCAGATTCAGCTTTTAAAACTTTTTTAGAAGAAAATAGTGTGAAAATTCCTCTGGAGAATGAAACAATTAAGCTTAATGATTTTTTAACATTCTCTAATGGAGAACTTTTAATTTAAAATAAATCTTCAATGTCCTTAAATGTAACCTTTTTCTTTTTATTTGTAATATTAGCGACATAAAGAACACCTTCAATTAATACTTCATTAGAAAAAATAGGGCCTAGTTGAAGTGATGTCATCATTTTATCAAGTAGTAATCTTTGATCTTTATATACAGTACCATCATATTTTCCTTCTCTTGTTGAGATACATCCAGAAGTAGCAAAGTGAGGATAATAGCTGCTTTTTTTATCTGTATTTATATTACCTGTACCATGAATTCTTAAATATTTTCTCCCAATATCTCTTGCAATACTCGCTTGTTTCCACCAGTCAGAGTTTTTGCTGCTAACGGGTAGAAATTGGTTCATTAGATTATCATTAGGTATCCAATTTAGAATAACTCTTCTATATTCTCCGTACCATTTAGTGTTATTTGCAAGTGGCATTACTGAGTCCAAAGTCATAACACCTGTAGGTGTTGAACCATTTGTGATATTATATGGCAACCCGTGTCTTGATAAGGCAAGACCTGGCAATCTCCATACACTATTGTCTTCCATAACAAAGTCGTCATTTATATCTTTCATTAAAAATAAACACGGATAACTTCTATCAGAGCTACAAAGCAAAAATACTTTTAGTTTGTTTTTATATTTTCCATTTTTGTAATAAGCATAGTCTGGAGTATTAAAAAGAAGATCTCTTAGTTGCTTTTTTGAAATAATAGTATTTTTAAACTTTGTTTTATTCTTTTTTTGATATGATTTTTGAGGGTTCAACAGTGCAGGGTCAATCTCAAAATGAGGATTATTTTTTAATTGTTCTTCAAAGTAAGATTGGGTATTTGCAAATGCACAAAGGGATAAAAAAGAAATGTATATAATAATTCTCATTCATAATTTGTAGCATTAAAGACTATTAAGTTAAAGGGCGATATTACTTTTTTACGGGCTTGATAGCATCTGAGGGGCATACTTTTATACACAAAGCACAATTTGTACAGGACCATGGATCTATAGCATAGAGATTCCCAATAGTTAGAACAGCATTTTCGGGACATATCTGTCTGCATGAATCACAGTTGATGCATATTGATGTGATGTTTAATGGTTTATCTAATTGTTTGTCCATATCATTAAGTATAAAATATTATTATGAAATTATATTATAAAAGTAAAAGTCATTCTCTCCAAATATATTTTGTAATTATTTCGATATTTTACTTATACTTGATTCAAAAGATAGGTGTTTCAAGATCTCCTTTTGATTTTTATGAGCTTCGATCTTTCTTTAAGATTAATTCAAGTTTACTCTTAATAAGCTTTATTAACTTGTTGTGTATTTTAAAACCAAATCGCTTTTCAAAGATAGTTTATCTTATGCAAATCTTTCTTTATGTCTTATTTTCAGTGGGAGTTTTATATTATAATTTCAGTAAAATAAGTTTAGGCCTCTTTTGTGCTTATTTGATATTAAGTTACTATAATTATCAAGTTTACTGTTGGGTTTTAGATTTATCTAGTATGAATTTAAAATTTCGATTTAGAGTAAAAAAACAATCATATCCAATTATTAATGCAGTTATTCATAAGGATCATGTCGTTAGAGGACAGATTATAGGATTTGATAAATACTCTTGTACTTTTGTGCCTGAAAATAAAGAAGATACCATAAATTTAAAAGGTACACTAGAATTAGAGTCTCAGTTAAAATCTAAAAAGCTTAAGGCAATGGCCACTGTAAAGTCATATAGTGCTAGTACTGGGGAAATTGGATTAGAATTTTTTGAAGAAAAAAGTAATTTCCTTTCTTGGAACAGCTTTTTTGGTATAATAGATATGCTAGGTTATTCAATGGAGAAAAAATGAAAATACTATATTTTTTATTAAGTTTTGCTTTATTAAGTTCATGCTTTAATAACAATGATACGGCACTAGGAGCTCTTAAAAACTATGTCAATAAAATAGCTAAGGGCAATCTTAGTAAAGATGATTATAAAGATATGACAACAGGAAGCCTATTAAAGTCTATTGAACAACTTAGTGATCAAGATTTTGAAAAGTTAAATAGAACTCAGAGTATAGATTTAGAAAAAGTAAAAATATTAAGAGAGTCTTGTGAGATTGATAGTTGTGCGATTACTTATATTGTAGAGTATAAAAGTAAAGCTGCAGACGGCAGTTCGTATAAAACTTCTGTTAGAAAAATAGCAAATCTTTCTAAGCATGAAAAAAGTTGGAAAATCTCTCAGGTAGACAATATTAAGACATATCATGAGACAAATGATGCTTTAAACCCTTTAGAGGAATAAATGGCCTATAATAAGTTTATATGCTATTTAAATGCATATGACAGAGACTGTTTTTAAAAAGTATGGAAAGAAAAATTTAGTTGGCAAACCAAGGTATTTGAAATCTAAAATACCAAAGGGAAACAATTATAATTCAATTAGAAACTCATTAAGAGAAAAAAACCTTTTCACTGTATGTGAAGAAGCAAAATGTCCAAATCTTGGAGAATGCTGGGAAGCAAAGACTGCTACAATGATGGTACTTGGTGATACTTGTACTAGGGCGTGTAAATTCTGTAATGTGAAAACTGGTAACCCAAAGGGTATGGTTGACCCTAATGAACCTCAAAAAGCAAGCGATATGGTTAGCTTAATGAGTCTTAATTATATTGTTATAACGAGTGTGGATAGAGATGATCTTGAAGATTATGGGGCTGGTCAGTTTGCAAAAATAGTAAAAAAAGTAAACAAAGACCATCCAGATGTTAAAGTAGAGGTCTTAATTCCTGACTTTTCAGTTGAGGAAGTTCATATGAAAACATTGGCCCAAAGTAATCCTTTTGTGATTGCTCAAAATTTAGAAACTGTTAAAAGATTAACTCATCAGGTGAGAGATCGAAGAGCTGGCTATGAAAAAACTTTGAATGCTTTGAGATTCTATAAGGAAAACTACCCTCATATATGGACTAAGAGTTCATTAATGGTTGGTTTGGGAGAAACTAAAGAAGAGCTAACGTCAGCAATGGTTGATCTTAGAGAAGCTGGGGTAAATATTATTACCTTTGGACAATATTTAAGGCCGACTTTAGCTCATTTAGAAGTACAAAAATATTATGAGTTAGATGAGTTCGAACACTTAAAAAAAATAGCATATGATATTGGCTTTGATTTTGTTGCAAGTGGACCAATGGTAAGAAGTTCGTATAAAGCAGCTGATTTCTTAGAGTTTGTTAATAAAAATGAATAGATTTAGTCAACTTGATATTCCAGCTGATATGGTAGTAAGTCAAAAGAACAATACTCTTTTTGTAACAAGGTGGAACTGGGACTATCAAGAATGTTTAAAGTTTCAAAAAAAAGCTGTTAGTTTCATTCAAGCTAATAGAGACTTAAGGATTTATATTTTCTGCAATCATCCACATTGTTTTACATTGGGACGTGCTAATGAAAGAGGTGTTAAGAATCTTGTAGACTTTGATATGAGTTTAAGTGATAGTCTTTCTTTTCCTATTCATAGAATAAAAAGAGGGGGAGGACTAACTTTTCATTATCCAGGACAGTGGATATTTTATCCTATTGTTGCTGTTAATACCTCATTTTCTTTAGAGGATTTAATGTGTGAAATATTGAAAAGTGTAAGAAGTACGCTTTGTCAGTTAACTGGCAGTGAAGACTTTATAACAGCTAAAAAGTTGATGGGAATTTGGAAGGAAAAAAGAAAAGTAGCATCTATTGGTGTCGGTTTAGATCGTTTTGTTAGCTATCATGGACTTGCATTAAATTTAGTTCGAGATGAAGATATGTTTAATGAGCTTAAAAAAGTGAGTCCTTGTGGACTTAATCCTAAGATATACTTTTGTGTTGACGAGTTTTTCAGTTCTGATAATTTAATTCTTAAGTTTAATGATTGTTTTAAAAATACTCTTTTAAGTAAAGAGTTTTCTCTATAGCTATTTAAGAACTTTACAAATTTTATCTACAAAAGTTTCAGAGGTAAATGGCTTTACTATAAAGTTGCTGACACCTGATTGAATCGCATTTACAATGACCTTTCTTTCTCCTTCAGCTGTTACCATAACGAAAGGAATTTCTTTATATTCAGTATCTAAACGAACTTTTGTTAATAAAGCTTGTCCATTCATATTAGGCATATTCCAATCTGAAATAATAAGATGGTAGGGATCATTTTCTTTTTTTGAATCCAAAAGCATTTGCCATGCAGTTACTCCATCATCAGCTTCATCAATTTTATTTATGCCTAGTACAGTAAGGTTTTTCTTTATAATATTTCTCATAACTCTCATATCATCAACAACAAGTACTTTTAGATTATCCATTTTGAAAATTCCTTATAATTAAAAAACTGCCTTTTTAAAGCTATAGCAAACTTCAAGGGCCATATTTCCAACCATACAATCTGCTGTGACAGAAAACACTTTTGGATTTTTAGGGTATTTAAATTCGGTGTTATTTTTAATAACCTTTGGTGAAGTTGCTTGAAGTGTTAAGTTTGTTGCTTCAAAAACGCTTTTAGCTTTTCCTAGGATAATATTGACAATCTCAAGTCCAAGATCTTCAATATCTTCATTGAGCTCTTCTATCGTTTCTCCTAAAATAATGCTAGCGATATTTAAATAAGCAGGTGTTTCAAAAGATAGTGCGATATGTCCATCAAGCTTGTAGCTTATTCCCTGATTTTCAAGAATTCCGATAAGTGGAATAGAGAAAATATGATTATATGGAATACTATTTAATTCACAGCTTTCAAAGTTTGCAATATTTATATCTATATCTACAAAAGACTTTAAAACATCTTTAGTAATATTTTTGATAGGAGTTGTTATAATTTTAAGCGGTTTATTTGCCATTTATAAATGATATGAAATTCTGATTTTTTGTAAATATAGGGTAACTTTTACTAATCAATAACAATAATATCTGAAGCATAACTAAGAACGCCAAAAGCTCTTATTAATTCTCCATTGCTATTAAGTTCTAATATATGATTATGAGTAGCATCACTTACATATATATTATCATTTTCTGCAATAGCTATTCCTTGAGGGTTCGACATAATATTGCCTAAGTTTGAATTTAAGGCAATTGCTGATCCAACAGATAAATCATCATTATATAACCATACTTGATCAGTTCCACCATTAAAAGAAACAGCAATTGTCCCATCTGATCGTTCTTTACAACCTGTTGGATTATGTCCACCTGGACCATTATCACTAAATAAAAGAGCTCCTGTAGACGGATCTCTTATTTGTACTTGATCAATAGCTCCTCCTACACAGACTAAGATATTTCCATTAGTAAGTGTTGAAACTTGATATCCGGCACCACTTAAATTTAAAGGCCAACCACCACCAGTAATTCTAAGTCCAGCTTGTGAGAACCTTTCTAGGCCATTTGATTCAATAATAAGATATTCACCTGTATCGAGCTGAGTCATACCCCTAATGGTTCCATTAAGATTACCATCTATAATAAAGTCTCTTGAACTTCCATCTATGGCGCTTATGGCTTCAACTCTATCTCTTCCATCTACTACAACTAAAAGTTCGTATGTATTCTTATTCCAAAATAGACCGCGCCCTCTGTCTGTAATACGATCGAACTGTGATAACTGTTTGTTTTCTAGAGTCTGAGGGTTAATAGAATGGACATCTCTTGCATTTAGAGATGTTAGAACAATATCACCTTTGTTGATATGCAGGTTTGATGTTGTACTCAGTTGCTCTTTAAGCAAAAAACAAGAACTTAGTGATAGTAAAATTAATATGTTAGAGATTATATGTCTCATTATATTATTATACATTTTTAAAGCCTAAGCAGGTAAGTAGGAAAATATGTTCCTTCAAAAATCTAAATATTAAATTTTTGTTAAAATTTATATAGAGGAGGAGTTTGTGTAAAATGCTCCATTATTATAAAACAATATTTATTTTATGCTTGTTTTCATTTAGCTCTTATGGCGCTTATATGTCTTTAAGTTCAGGTTATGATATGTTTTTAACTGGGCCAATGAAAAGTCATAATTCTTATTTTGGCGGTTTTGCTCATCAACTTGAAGTAGGTATGGCAAAAAGAACAATGATGCTTGCTGGTTTTGCACGAACGGTAAAGTCATCCGGAGAAGTTAAACATGATAATGTCTTACGTAATATAGATCATGAAGCGATAACTGTTGGAGCTAAAGCCAGTTTTATAGTAAGTCGAAATTTATTTGTAACTTTAGCTCTTCACTTATCGCAACTTAAACATAGTTTTAATACTAATGATGAGTATGTTGAAGCTGGTTTAATAAAGGCATATAAAACAAAAAAAGAGTTGAATTCTCAGGGAATGGGAGTTGGGCTTGGATATAACTTCGTATCTACAAGATCTTATAGTTTCTATTGCGAGTATATAATGAATACTTATTCTATTGTGGATGCTGTTTCACATACAGCTTTTTTAGGATTTCGTTGGAAGATTAATTTTAGGTTATAAAAAAGCCTCTTAGATATTTAAGAGGCTTTTTTTTTATTCGACTTATATCGCCATATAGTAGTTTTTCATCATTAAGGCATCTTGTTCTAAGTTTGGCGAGTTACATATTACATAGCCTTTACAGTTTTTATCTTTAAGAGCTTTTAGCATATCTTGCCAATTGAACTTTGAGCTTTCAAGATTTAAATGTTTTAAATCCCCTTTAGAATTTGAGCTTATTCCAGAAACATGTATATGCATATTGTCTAGAGCATCTTTTCCTAGTTGGTCTTCAAGATGGTTTAATACTTCCATCATTTCTTCATAAGTATTATACTTTCCAGTTCTAGCAAAAAGGTGAGAAAAATCCATACAAGGTTTAACACTTGAAACATTTTTAGTTAGAGAAACAAGTTCTTCTAGAGAACCAAATTGAGATGTTTTTCCAGTAAGTTCTGGCCTCAATTCTATTTCAATATCAAGTCTACCTAGTCTTTCTTCAATAACATTCATTGATTTTTCAACTAAGTCAAATACATCATATGGAGAGTCTTTCATGTAGAAAGCTGCGTGAAAAGTCATAGATTCAGCTCCGCAAAGATCCGAGATCTTTGCTGTTTGAATAATTCTTTCTACTGATGAGTCAATTTTATCTTGTTCTCTGGCATTAAGATTTATGTAGTATGGGCCATGTGAAGTTAATGGGATATTTAATTCATAAGAAACTTTTCTTAGAGCTGAAGAAACTTCATCCTTCATCCTTACTCCATGGGCAAACTCCAGTTGCATACAATCAAGGCTTAGTTCATGAATTTTTTGAACACCTTCAACAGGATTGTTTTTCTTAACGGTACAATTAGGTACTCCAGCAGTTCCAAATAATAATCTATCAAATGACATAGCACTCCCTTTATTTATAGGTCAGTTAACTCTTTTTTAATCTTATAAAATCTAGGAATACAAGATCCACACCCTGATCCAAGACCCATTTGAGACTTGACTTGAGCGAGGTTTAAATTTCCATTCCTCTTATAATAGTCATAAAGATCTTGCTTACTAACCACACAGCACTCACATATAAGCTGCTTTTGGTTATTATTACTTTTATTGGACTTTTCTTTTATCAGAGATCTTAAGTACTCTAACTCTTTAGAATCAATCTCACTCATACAAGTAGTCCTTGTAAACAATCTACATTAATGACGAGCTGTATATATCTTCAAACGTCATAAAAGTCGAGACTGAAGGTGTTATTCATGTAATAAAGAAAGGGGGCAAATAAAGCTTGTTTGTAGCTATATTTAAGTATTTCATTTAAAATATTCTAAGCTACTGATATTAGGAGATTTTTGTTTTGCGCAGCGCTAGATTGTTTTTATTTATGGCCTTGTTAGTTTTTGTAGTACTCCTTCTAAGTTATTTAGTAGAGGGCCAACCTGGTATTATTTTATTTTTCTTACTATTAATAGCTTTTGTACCATTTTATCTTCAGAACTTTCTATGTTTATTTATATTAAAAGCTAATAGAGTTAAGCCTTTTGAGTACGAAGGTGTTTTTCAAACACTACAGAACAATGCCTATTGGTCGCAAATGCAAATGCCTTATATTTATAGTTTTGATTCCAAACGAGATATAATTCTTGTTCTTAAGGATATGAGAGGAAAAGTAATTGTTGTAAGTAGTGGTATATTAGAAAATAATTCAGAAAAAAAACTGAAGGAGTATTTTAAAAGTGCTTTTCTTTTTTCAACTTCTTTAAGTGTAATCAGTACCTATTTTCTGTGCTTTAGATTATTGTTTATAAAATTTTTAAATAAGGTTTCTTTTTTTGTGAATGATTCAAATCTTCTTATATTAAATAGCTTATATGTTATTTTTTGGCCTTCAGTATCTACTTTTTTAAAATTTTTTGTTTCAGAAAATAAAATAACTGTTGAGCCTTCAGTTCAATATGTGAAAAGGTCTAAGAAGGAAAAAAGATATTGGATTACAAATTTAGATTATGCAAAAGAAAGTAGTCATATTTTAAGAAGCTTAATTCAAAATAGTATTTTGTTTAAAATAAGGTTGGAAGACAAATGAAAAGGCTTCGAGATAAAATTCAAAATATTGAATATAATAATTTATACCCTTTATTCTTTACAATTATATTTATATTAATACTTATTCAGTATTCTTTTTATTCACTAGACGCCATTTTTTATGATCTTTGGTCTAGAGCAGATATTTTAAACAAGACAGACACCGAAGCTGTTATCGTATACATGGATGAAGAAAGTGATCAGTTCTTAGGAGAGGTTTATCCTTATACAAGTGCAACACATTATAGGTTTATAGAAAAAATAGTTGCTGATAAGCCAGGGGCAATTGGTTATTTAATTCCAATGTTAGAAACGAATAATGATAATGAAAAAAACTATTTAAAAAGATTTAGAGATAAAATAGATACCTTTAAACTAGAGGGTGGTGTTTTTAGATTTGGAACAAATAAAGATGCTTGGGGAGAACAACTTCCTCCTGATGGATTATCTGATTTAGGTTATTCGTTAGCTCTTATAAATAAAGATGGAAATGTATTTGCAAAAGATGAAGTTACAAGAAGAGCAATTTTAAATTTTTCCGGAGAAGACTCATTTCATCTTTGGATGGCAAATAAGTTAAGAGCCAGAATGGGAAAAGATAGAAGTGAAGCAACTTCTTTTCGTGGGGCTTATTATAATAATGAAGCAGATGCAATCTTCTCACTTTTTAGATATGGTAGCAATCCTAACTCAGTAGATAAGATAAAATTAATACCATTTCATAGAGTTGTTGTTGGAAATTATCCTCGAGGTTTTTTCAAAAATAAATTAGTTCTTATTGGTTCAAAGTATTTTTCGAATACTAATGATTTTACTAATACACCTTTTGGAAAAGATTTAAAAAAGGCTCCAAAATTAAATGTTCATATTCAAATAATTGATAGTCTTATTAAAGGAAAAACTTTATATCAAGTCCCTGCATGGGTTACTGATATTATAGCTGTCCTTATTGCTGCTTTTTTATCTCTCATTATATCGAGAGTTCAACCAACAAAGGGACTTTTGATAACGATGGGTCTTATGGTTATTATGTTTGTTGTTGCTTATTTGATGTTTACAACGATAGGGGTTTTGGTTAATTTATCTCATATAATTTTAAGTGTTTTTGTTGTTTATTATATATGGGTTCCTTTTCGAGCAATTGGGGAGTATCAAAGTCGTTATGCAATTGAAGAGGAGACTAAAGTATTAAAAAAAGTTGATAAACTTAAACAAAACTTTATTTCACTTATGAGCCATGATCTTAAAACACCTGTTGCAAAAATAGCAGGAATTGCAGATATATTACGCTCTCAGTATACGAATAATAAGGATCAAGAAAATTTACTAGATAATGTAATACAGTCTACTAAGGAGTTAAATAACTTTATTAGTTCAATTTTAGACTTAACAAAAATTGAGTCACAAAACTTTGACCTTCGTATGGAGTCAAAAGACATAAACCCATTAATTGAGTCAACTATTAACACTTTAAGATTTGAAGCAAATGCTAAAAGGATGAAAATTCATAAGGATTTAGAACCTTTGTATCCTATTCAATTAGATGTTGTACTTATCAACAGAGTTATTGGAAACCTTGTTGGTAATGCAATTAAATATGCGGGTGAAGATAAAGAGATTTTTATCAAATCTTGGGATGATGAAAAATGGGTCTATGTTGAAATTAAAGATAATGGAAAAGGAATTAAATCCGATGACTTGGAGAATATTTTTGAGAAATTTTATCGAGTAAAAAATGATGAAAATCATCAAATTAAAGGTTCTGGGCTAGGACTTTATTTGGTAAAATACTTTGTAGAATTACATAAAGGTGAAATAGAGGTTTCATCACAAGTAGGTGTGGGAACAACATTTTTAATAAAATTAATTAATAAATAGGAGATATCATGCAGAAGGTTTTAGTTGTTGATGATGATAAAGTTTTACAGCAATCGGTAAAACAGGCATTAGAGTTTCATCACTTCAATGTTGACGTTGCAGATAATGGAAAAGAAGCTGTTGGAGCTGTTTATAGAGAAAAATATGACCTTGTTGTCATGGATGTGAATATGCCAGAAATGGATGGTATTGAAGCATTAACTGAAATTAAAAAACATGATCCATCAATAATAGTTTTAATATTAACAGCTTATTCAAATGTAAGTGATGCAGTAAAAGCTGTAAAAGAAGGCGCTTATAACTATCTTGAAAAGCCAATTTCTTCTGAGAACTTAGTTTCTTTAATTAAAAGAGCATTAAAAGCAAGGTCCATGGTTGAGACAACTGCTTTTTCAGCTCCAACTTTATCTTTGGGTGATAACCAGGATGATAAGTTTGTTGGTGAATCTAACTCAATGAAAAAAGTTTTCAATGTTATCTCAAAACTTGCTCAAGTAAGTACACCGGTACTTATTAGAGGTGAGTCAGGTACAGGTAAAGAGTTGGTTGCAAAAGCAATTCACTTTAATGGCCCTCGAAAGGATAATAAGTTTGTTGCTGTAAATTGTGGTGCAATTGCAGAGAACTTAATTGAGTCTGAATTATTTGGACATGAAAAAGGTGCTTTTACTGGAGCTGATTCTAGAAAAATTGGTAAATTTCAATATGCAGAAGGTGGAACATTATTTTTAGATGAAATTGGTGATATTTCCGCGCAGATGCAGGTGAAGTTATTAAGGGTATTACAGGAAAAGAAATTTACACCAGTTGGCTCTAATAGAGAGATTACTGCAGATGTTCGAATTATAGCTGCTTCACATAAGCCTTTTGAGCAAATGATAAAAGATGGATCTTTCAGAGAAGATTTGTTTTATAGATTAAATGTTCTTCCTGTTTATCTTCCCCCTCTAAGAGAGAGAAAATCTGATATACCTCATTTAATTAATTATTATCTTGCATATTTTAATAATGTTCATTCTTTGGATGTAAAAGGTGTTAAGCCAGATGCAATGGATGTTTTAAAAAATTATGCATGGCCAGGAAATATCAGAGAGCTTAGAAATACAATTGAACATTGTTTTATAATGGAATCTTCGGACTTTTTAACAAAGTCATCCCTTCCAATGAAAATGCTTGAAGAGGGGGCGCAAGTATTACAAGAAGAAAAAGAAGATGCTGTGATTGACTTTAAAGGCATTCAAAACTCTGTTTTAGATAGCGAAACTTCAAGTGAGGTTACTGAGCAATATAAGTTTACTTTTGCATCGAGTGAGAATGGACAGATAAAGCTAGATTTTCAAGCTGCTAAAGATATGTTTGAAGCAGAGTTTATTAGACAGGCTTTGATGTTGCATAAAGGGAAAATTAATCAAACAGCTCTTAATGCTAATATACCAAAGAAAACTTTATTAAGAAAAATTGAAAAGTATGAACTTAATCCTAAGGATTATTACTAGATGAAAAAAGCGTTCTTATTCTTTTTGCTAGCACTGTTTATTATTGTATTAGATCAATGGTCTAAGTGGTATATAGATACTCACTTTTATTTGGGTGAATCTTATAAAGTGATTGATGGATTATTCAATTTAACGTATGTAAGAAATTCTGGTGCTGCTTTTGGAATGTTTGGCTATACTCATGAATGGTTAAGAGTTCTTGTATTAAGAATTATTCCTGTGATTGCTTGTATTTGGTTAATTTGGGGAATAATTAATCATAAAAAAAATACAAGTATAATTAATATTGGGTATACATTAATATTTGGTGGTGCAGTTGGTAATTTAATTGATAGATTTAGACTGGATTACGTTGTTGATATGTTAGACTTTTATCAAGGCTCAGCTCATTTTGCTACTTTTAATGTTGCCGATTCATCTATTTCTGTTGCTGCTGGCCTTTTAATTCTTGATCATCTTTATCAATCAATAAAATTAAAAAAATAAAGATCTAGATTATATAGGTTTAAACTTATAAAATTGCTTTTATTTGTTTTAAAGTCAAGGATGATTAAAAAATGAAAAAAGTAATGAGCGTTGGATTAATATTAATAACTCTTTATCCTTTTGCGGTATTCAGTTCTATTTTAAGTCCAATACATCTTAAAGTTCTCAGCTTAAATACATGGATGATCCCCATTTTGAGAAAAGAAGCTAAGGTTCGCTCAAAGTTAATAGGAACTTATTCTCGTAAATATGATGTAATTGCTTTTCAAGAGATGTTTAGTCTTAAGCATAGAAATATAACAACGAACTATTTAAATAAGGCAAAGAGTAAATTCTTTAGTAAGCATCAATCTTCTTCACTTCTTTTAAATTCTGGTCTTTTTAATCTTTCAAAATATAAGATCATAAAATCATCATTTAAAAAGTTTAAACATTGTAGAAATGTTCAGTGTGTGTCGGCAAAAGGTGTATTGCATACAAGAATTGAACTAGATAATTCGTTTGAGTTAGATTTGTTTAATACTCATACTGAGCCTTTTAAAAAGGGAAAAAAGGTTCGCTTAAAACAACTTCAAACTCTTTTGCAGTTCATTAGAAAGGTTAATGATGGCAAAAGGCCTGTCATTCTTTTTGGTGATTTAAATATAATCGCTAATAGTAGCGAATATGATGACATGATAGAACTTTTTGAGAATGAAGGCTTTAAAGATGTTTGGGCTTATGCAAATGGTGAGCTTCCTGGTTATACTTGGAATTCTTATCTAAATCCTTGGGGAACAATTGATGGTGCTAATAAATCAAAAGAAAGAATTGACTATGTTTTTATAAGGTCTGGAAATATGCTTTCTATTGGCGTGCATAGCTCTAATATTGTCTTTGATAAAGCACTATCTTTGCAGTCAAATGATGAAAAGTATTTTTTAAGTGATCATTTTGGTGTTGAGGCCAGTTTAGTCTTATATTAATTATTATGAGGTGCTTAATTCTTTTGTGTGGTGCGCCTCGTTTGGATCTAAGTTATATATAAGTCTAGCAATATTGGTATCTTAAGCTATTTATGATACATCTATTTATAAATTTGAAAGATTTTTATAGAGGATACATATGAGTAAATTAAGATTTGTAACTGCGGCAAGTTTATTTGACGGGCATGATGTTTCAATCAATATTATGAGAAGACTTTTACAATCTAAAGGCGTTGAAGTTATTCATTTAGGTCATAATAGGTCTGCAGGTGAAGTTGTATCAGCTGCTATTAGCGAAGATGCTCACGCTGTTGCAATTAGCTCTTATCAAGGTGGTCATAATGAATATTTTAAATATGTTCGTGAGTTGCTAGATGAAGCTGGTGCTAAGCATGTAAAAATTTTTGGTGGTGGTGGTGGTGTTATCACTCTTAAAGAAATCAGCGATCTTGAAAAAGCAGGTATTACTAAAATCTATCATCCAAAAGATGGAATGCAGCTAGGTCTTGAAGGAATCATTGATGATATGATCAAAAGAGCAACTTATTCGACATTAGATGGGTATGAAGTTGTATCTAAGGATAATTATACAGACCTTGAACTTTCAAAAGTTATTACTCATATTGAAGATAAAGGAGAGCTTCCTTTTGATGTAACAGAAAAAAAGACACCTGTATTAGGTATTACCGGAACTGGTGGAGCTGGAAAGTCTTCTTTAATTGATGAAACTTTACTTAGATTTCATAGATATTATCCTGATAAAAAGATTGCCTTAGTATCAGTTGATCCTACAAAGAAAAAAACTCAAGGAGCTTTACTTGGTGATAGAATTCGTCTTGGAAGCGCTGGATTTAAAAATATTTTTGTGAGATCTTTAGCTACAAGAAATTCAAATAATGAACTTTCTCCGCAAATTAAAAGTGTTGTTAAGTTTTTAAAGTCTACTGATTTTGATCTTATTATCGTTGAGACATCTGGAATAGGCCAAGCCTCAGATGAGATAACAAATATTGCAGATAAATGTATCTATGTTATGACTCCTGAGTATGGAGCTGCTTCTCAATTAGAGAAAATTGAAATGATTGAGTCAGCTGACTTTATTGTTTTAAACAAGTTTGAAAAGCCAAGAAGTGAAGATTCACTAAGAGATATTAGAAAACAATATAGAAGAAATCATAAATTATTTGCTGGGCACCCTGGTTCTCCAGAGGATGAAGATCTTCCAATTTATGGAACAATGGCATCTAAGTTTAATGATGAAGGTGTTAATGCACTGTTTTTTGATATAGCAAGTAAATTTGATTTTGATACAAGTAGTATTGATTTTCCAAAAAATAAATCTTCAAAAAATAAGAAGGCTATTATCCCAGCATCACAAATTCAGTATTTAAGACAAATTTCAGATACGGTTAAATCTTATAATGATGAAACTTTAGATAAAAAGAACTTAATAGAAAACTATGATGCTGTTACAAAGTCTATTAAACTTGCAACTACAGATGTAGTTAAAAATGAACTTAAAAAAATAGCAGATGATTTAAAAGAAAAGATCGGAAGTGAAGCTTTTGATCAGATTGAGAGTTTTGATAAATCTATAGAGCAATTAAAATCTGGAAAATTCACTTATACGGTAAGAACTAAAGATATTAATGTTGATACAAAATACATTTCTTTATCCCATAGCAGTATCTCTAGAGTAGGTTTTCCAAAGTTTAATAATATGGCAGATAAGATCTCTTTTATAAGATCTGAAAATCTGCCAGGTAGCTTTCCTTATGCAACAGGGATTTTTCCTTTTAAAAGAAAAGATGAAGATCCAAAAAGAATGTTTGCTGGAGAAGGGGGACCTAAAAGAACAAATGAAAGGTTTCACTATCTATCTAAAGATGATCCAGCTAAAAGATTATCAACAGCATTTGATTCAGTGACACTATATGGAGAAGATCCTGATTATAGACCTGATATCTTTGGAAAAATTGGAGAAGCTGGGGTTAGTATCGCTACATTGGATGATATGAAAGATCTATTTGCTGGCTTTGATCTATTAAGTCCATCAACATCAGTTTCAATGACAATTAATGGTCCAGCACCAATCCTTTTAGCAATGTATATGAATACTGCTATTGAAGGAGCTTTATCTGGAGATGACAGGGAAAATAAAGAAAAACAAATTGAAGTTATGAGACAGGTTCGTGGAACTGTACAAGCTGATATTTTAAAAGAAGATCAAGCTCAAAATACATGTATCTTCTCTCTAGAGTTTTCAATGAAACTTATGGGAGATATTCAAGAGTACTTTTGTAAAAATAATATTAAAAACTATTATGCTGTTTCAATTAGTGGTTACCATATTGCTGAAGCAGGAGCGAATCCTATTAGTCAGCTTGCTTTTACATTAGCTAATGGGTTTACGTTCGTTGAGTACTACTTAAGTAGAGGCTTAAGCATTGATGAATTTGCTGGTAATTTATCTTTCTTTTTCAGTAATGGTCTTGATCCTGAATATACAGTTATAGGAAGGGTTGCAAGAAAGATATGGGCCGTAGCTATGAAAGAAAAGTATGGTGCTAATGTTAAATCTCAAAAATTAAAGTACCATATTCAGACATCTGGAAGATCTCTGCACGCTCAAGAAATTGACTTTAATGATATTAGAACTACTCTTCAAGCATTCTTAGCATTAAGTGATAATTGTAATTCATTACACACAAATGCTTATGATGAAGCGATTACAACTCCTACTGAAGAATCAGTTAGAAGAGCAATGGCAATTCAAATGATCATTAATAGAGAGTTTGGATTAAATAAAACAGATAATCCAATGCAAGGAGCTTATATAGTAAATGAGCTTTGTGAAATTGTTGAAGATGCTGTTTTAGCTGAGTTTGAAAACATCTCGGATAAAGGTGGAGTTCTTGGAGCAATGGAATCTATGTATCAAAGATCTAAGATTCAAGAAGAGTCATTGTATTATGAGACACTAAAAGATAGCGGTGAGTTTCCAATTATTGGTGTTAATACATATTTAGCTAAAGATGTAGAAGCTCAATTAGAGCAAGACATTGAGTTATCAAGATCATCTTATGAAGAAAAAGAAGATCAAATTAACAGGCTTAAAGATTTTCAAAATAGAGATGCACAAAAAGGAAAAGAGGCTCTTGCTAATATTACAAAAGCAGCTATTAATGATGAAAATATTTTCGAACATTTATTAGAAGCTGTTAGGTATTGTTCTTTAGGCCAAATTACTAAAGAGCTTTATAAAGTTGGTGGTAAGTACAGAAGGAATATGTAATGGCCAAGGTTTATACAAAGACAGGTGATAAGGGACAAACAAGCCTAGTTGGTGGAACTAGGGTGAGCAAGTCTGATAAGAGGTTACATTTATATGGTCAAGTTGATGAACTTAATTCATATATTGGTCTTTTAAACTCTATGGAAAAAGAGGAAGGTGAAATTTTAGAAAAAATCCAGAATAACTTATTTAATCTTGGATCTCACCTTGCTTGTGAGGAAGAGAAAAGAGAAGTTTTTTCTTTGCCTGAGTTAGAGAAGGACTTAATCGAATGTTTGGAGGCTAAAATTGATGAGTTAGATTCTCAGTTAGAAGTTTTAAAAAACTTTATTTTACCAGGAGGGACACCTTTGTCTGCTCATATTCATGTCGCAAGAACAATATGTAGAAGAGTCGAAAGATCCTTAGTAGATTTTATGTCTATAAGCCAACCATTAGAGCTTAGTTTAGAGTTTTTAAATCGTTTGTCAGATTTTTTATTTATTTATGCAAGGTATGAAAATAAAAGATCTAATCAATCTGAAAAAATATGGAAAACTAAATAAACTATTATTAATAAGAGAAATAGTTTTATTAAGTTCTTTTTTTTATACGACTTATTTTTAATTTCAACTTTATTAATTTGAATCTTTCTTTTTTTTATAAGATTTTCTGTTGTTTTTTTTTGCTGCTCTAGTTCGATATTAAAGTCTCTGGCCATGTCAACATCATTACCTAGTAGCTCTAGAGCCTCATAGTTTAATCTTTCACGATCGACTACAATTTCACAGTCTCCAATATTGATAATATCATTGAGATGTACAGCTTGTTTATCAATCTTAATACCATTTAAAATCACTCCATTTTTAGAGTCTAAGTCTTTGATATAAATTTGTTTTTTTTCAATATAAAACTTGCAGTGTGTCTTACTTATATTTTTATTATTTATTCTACAGTCAGCGTTATCACCTCTACCTATAATCAATGCTTTATCTCTAGGAACATAAAGATTATATATTTTGTCATTTAATTTTAGTATTAAGTGAATACCCATAATTGAATTATCCTCTATTTGTGTAAACAAATAAAGAAAAAATTGTTATAATATTATCTAATAAGAGGTTTATATGGAATTAGTGAGCATAACAGAAAAAGCAAAAAATCAAATTTTGAATATATTTGAACATGAATCTAATACCAAAGGCAAGGGATTGCGTTTAGCCGTTATTGGTGGTGGATGTTCTGGTTTGCAATATAAAATAGATTTTAGTGAAAAAAAAGATAAAGATAATATTATTCTCTTAGAAAATGTTGAGGTTCTTATTGATCCTAAATCGGCAATATATTTAAAAGGGATCACTTTAGATTTTCAAGATGGACTAAACGGTAAGGGCTTTGTTTTTGATAATCCAAATGCTAAAAATACATGTGGTTGCGGAGAATCTTTTACCGTATAAGTAATGGATAGCTTAAATAATCTAAAGAAACGCTCATTTTACCTAGAAGACTTTGTTACTTTAAAGATTAAAGGTAATGACTCTTTTTCTTTTATTCAAAATCAAACAACAAATAATTTAAATTCTTTGAAGATGAAACAATTTCACTTTGATACTCTATTGGATATTTCAGGTAAAGTTGTAAGTTCTTTTATTGTTATAAAAGAAGATAATTTTTTATATTTTTTAGTTGAAAAAAATAATGCCAAGCAAACGATTGAGCGCCTTGATAAATATATAATTAGTGAAGATATTTTTATAAGTTATACTGACTTAAAGTTTTCAATAATTGTTGATTCTGTAGATGGTGACTATGTTAGCAACAATACTCACAGATGTTTAAGTTTAACACAAAAAAAATATGCTAATCAGTTAACTAAAGAAGAGCTAACTTTTTTAACTGGATATCCATTTGTAAGTACTTTAGATCCAAGTAATCAACTTTTAAATAATACTATCCTAAGTAAAAATTCCATAGACTATAAAAAAGGATGTTTTCTTGGACAAGAAACGGTTTCAAAAATAAACTCTAGAAGAGGGTCTTTGTATAACTATTTTTATTTTTTTAGTGATCTTTTGGTCGAAGGGAAAATATACTCTCATAAGAATATGGTTGGAGAGATTGTCTTAAGCTTTTCCTTCGACAAAAAGAATCTTTTTTTATGTAAAATTAAAAGAGATTTTAGTGTCGATAATATTCAACTTTTTATTGATCAATTAGATAAGAAGACAACTTTTTATTCTTATCCTCCAAATGAACAACGGTTTATTGAAGATAATTATAATAAAGCATCAGATCTTTTTGTAGATGGAAAAGTAGATTTAGCTATAGATAATCTAAATAAAATTATTGATTTATATCCATATTATGAAGATGCTTATGAGTCCTTAGCTGTTATACTTGGGAGACAAGAAAAGTATGAAGAAGCAATAAATGTACTAACTGAGCTTGAAAAAATTAATTCCAAAAGTGTAATGGCGCAAACAAATCTTTCGATGTTTCATATGAAACTTGGTAATATTGAGATTGCCGAAAAGCATAAGTCCAATGCTACAATTAATCAATTTGAAGCATTTGGAAAACAAGCGGACTTAAAACGTCAAAAAGAAGAAGCGCAAAAACAAAGAAAGCTTGAAATTGAACAAAGACGACTTATGTATACACAAGTGTTAGATATTGATGAGGAAGATACGCTTGCAAATTATGGTTTAGGATCTATTCTTCTTGAAGAGGAAAAGTTTTTAGAAGCGGCAAAGCTTTTTGAAAAGGTTTTGAACTCAGATAAAAAGTACTCTGTTGCTTATGTTGGACTTGCGAAGTCTTACCTTGCTTTAGAAATGTTTGAAGATGCTAAAAAAGTTATAAATATCGGAATTGATATATGTGCTAAAAATGGAGATCTTATGCCTGCAAATGAATTACAGGCACTTTTGGGTTTAAACAATATTTAGTTTTCTTTAATTTATTCAAGCTTTCTTTATAAGTAGTGATTTATAATGGTCCTTGTATCCCCATACAATTATTCCATGCAAGATATGTAAAATAAGCATCATTGCAAGGCCTGCAGGGTTTAAAAAGAGATGTATTGTTGTTATTCCAATTAAAATGGGTGTTATTAATATGGTTGCTAATGGAGCATAAAGATTAAGTAGTAGCATTGATCCAATTAGTATTTCTAAAGTTTTTATCATGGGAAAAAAATATCCAGTCTTAGCAAAAGCTCCCATTAAAGCACCGGCCTGTGAAGTCATTGGTGGTGTAGGCATAAATTGTAAAAAACCATTGATTCCAAAAATAAAGAATGCTAATCCAAATAATAATCTTGTTCCTAAGTGTAGTTTTCCTTTCATGTTTTTTCCTTTTTTATAGTTTTCCCATTTTTCCTGTTTGATAATCATAAATTGCTTGATTAATTTCTTCTTTGGAATTCATAACAAATGGACCACTTGCGATAACAGCCTCATTTATTGGCTCTCCATTTAGAAGTAAAGCTTTAAAGCTTGAAGAAACCTTCATATTAATATCAAAGCCATCTCTGTCAAAAATGATAGTGCTAGCTTTATTAAAAGTTTGATTATTTATTTCAACTTCGCCGCTTAAGACCAATAGTACAGTATTCGTATCTTCTTTAAATTGTAAGTGAACTTTATCACTTTTAAAGCTGTTGATATCTAACATATTAATTGAACTAAAAGTTAAGGCTGGTCCAGTTGTATTATTATATTTACCAGCAATTACTCTAAGTGTTGTATGATTACTAATATCAACCGTAGGAATATTTTCTTTTTTAATCTCTTGGTATCTAGGGGAAGTCATTTTGTCTTTTGCTGGAAGATTAATCCACAATTGCATCATTTCAAAAGTACCACCTACTTTTGTAAACTCTTCTGAGTGAAACTCTTTGTGCACAATTCCACTTGCTGCACTCATCCATTGAATATCGCCTGCTTTTATAATTCCTTTGGAGCCTATTGAGTCGGCATGTTCTATTTCTCCTTGAAAGGCAAGAGTAACAGTTTCCATTCCTCTGTGTGGATGTTCTCCAATTCCCCTTGGCTTATTTGATGCTAGAAACTTTTTGGGAGATGCATAATCAGCTAGAATAAAAGGATTAATATATTGAATAATGTCTAGATTTGGTCTTAGCATCGGATGAACGTTAAAGCCATCACCAACCCATATCTTATTGCTTTGTTGGTATGAAAATTTAATTTTTTTATTTTTCATTTTATATCCTTTATCTTGTTTTTATTATTACTTAATTTCTTTTGTTGCGGTAGGAGACTATTTTGATTTATACTGTTGCATATGGAGCAACAATGAATCTTGACTATAATTTGCTTAAAACTTTTAGCAAAGTATCTGAATTGGGAAGTTTTACTATGGCAGCTCATGTTTTAAAGCAGCCAAAATCTAGAGTTAGTAGGTCAATATCTAGACTTGAAAATGAACTTGGGGTTGAACTCATTAGAAGAACGACTAGGAGAATATCTCTTACGAGTGCTGGAAGTGAACTTTTTAATAATATCGCTATTCATTTAAGAGGAATTGAAAATGAACTAATTAAAATTAGCGATGGCAAAGATAAGATGAGTGGGACTATTAGAATTACAACATCGGATTCTATTGCTCAATATGTTTTATCCGAAGTTGTAAGTCGTTATAATCTTAAGTTTCCTGATGTAAAACTTGAAATGATAGTTACTAATGATTACATGGATCTTGTGAAAGAAAATATTGACTTAGCATTTCGTGCGGGCAAGTTAAAAGATTCGGTTTTAATTCAAAAAAAATTTATAGCAACAAGTTTTGTTTTAGTTTGTTCAAAGAAGTTTAAGCAAAAATACTCTTTGCCTACTAGTTTAGAAAAGTTAAGGGATTATAATTTTTTGTCCTTTATTCCTTTAGAAAATTCTTTTGCTCAACAAGGAATTGAAGTTAATTCTATTTTAGCCACAGATAGTTTGCCTATGTTACTGAAAATGGCTTTAGATGGAGCTGGCATAACTATACTTCCAAGTTTTTTGTGTCAAAAGTATATTGATAGTAAAAAGTTATTAAGAGTTCTTCCTTCTTGGGAAGCTCGTAAGGAAAACATTCATATTGTTTATCCTCCAACTAAGAATTTACCTAAAAGAGTAAAGACTTTTATTCAATTAGCTTTATCAGTTCTAGATTAGTTATGATGGTAAAAAAAAAGCCTTCAAATAGAATGAAGGCTTTTTTAATGGCTGGGGTACGCGGGCTCGAACCGCGGACAAATAGATTAACAGTCTACTGCTCTACCAACTGAGCTATACCCCAATATGTCCATCTAAGATAATGTTATTTGATATTTTTGTCCAGCTTTTTCTTTATTAAGTCACTAAAATTATTGGGCTTTGCACAAAAAAACTGATTATTTTGCTCGGTTTTGTGGTATATTATATGGTGATGAATAGTGTTTATAGTGCAACATTAAAAATTGTATCATCTCAAGATGAAGTAAATCCAAGGCCTAAAGAAGTTCATAGGCTAATAGAGAACGCAAAGCAAACTAATAAAGCCAACTTCTATAGTAGCTATAGCCTTCAAATAGATATCAAATTTAAATGTATTAATGGTTTAAATAATAGTTTTAGACTAGTTGATGAAAAAGTCGCTTAAATACTTATTGCAAAATAATCATCCCCATCGAGCTTTGAGTTAGTGTTTATAATATTACCTACTTTTGTACCTTGAAGAATAAAGCTGCAGAAAGACTGATGTTTATTATCCATGACAAGAAATAGGTCGGAATGTTCTTTGTTATCGCTAATAACTTTTGCTTTGAATGCATCTTGAACTATTTTAATATTTTTAAGTTTGGCTCTATAGTGTGGGCCGCCATCAAAAGGATCTACCTCATTCACATATTGAAACCCTATTGATTCTAACATTTTTTTTACGGGAAGAGTCTCTTTGCCGACTTTTCCAATAGAGTTTCGCGCTTCTATTGGTAGGAGTGTCATATAAATATTATCACTTGGAAATAATGATAGAATGAATTCTTTATTAGATCTACTAAGTAGATCAGCTTCTTGATAATTCATATTCATAAATCTTCTTCCGATTGCTTCCCATAAAGGAGAGTCCCCATTTTTATCTAGAGGAGGCATAAGCTCGGAGTGTATATTATCTTTAAATCTTTGAGGAAACTTTGCCATGTATAAAAATCTAACAAAACTTAAACATTTACCAAGCTTTAACTTATTTCCTCTATATTCAGGGTGTAGAACGAGTCCTCCAATTTCAGTTGGTCCATCTGTTGTTAGGCCAAGTTTGAGGGTTCCATGTACGAATCCTGTGTTAATAGTACTTGAATATTTATTTTCAGACCCAACAGATAAGAAAAAATGAGGTTCTTTTTCTGTTCCATGTTGGGCATGAATCATTGAGACACCAATAACTTTATTTATTGATTGATCTTCTAAGACAAAAATATAGTGATTGTCAGAAAGTCGCGTGCTTGGGTCAATAAAAGACTTTATAGAATCGTTTATTTTCTTATTGATAGTATTTCTATCTTGGGGCAAGTTAATAAAAAAAACTTTTTTACTTAATTCGAATAAGTCATCTAAATCTGTATTTTTAACTTCTCTGATAATAAACATATAAATCCTTAATCTATTAAGTTTATAGTTTTTTGTAGACTTAGTAAATTATTTTGATTTTTTTAGTCAGTTATAAACACTTTGCCTAATAGTCTTTAGGAGTTGATAATAATTCCATGAATTTAGCTGCTAAAAGAATGGATGACTTAGAAAATATATTAACACTTCCTTACAAGGAAGCTTTGACGAAACTTTCTAAGTTGAAAACTTCTATGGATAAAGAAATTTATTTTTATAATCTAGGAATGCTTCATTATAAGAATAATGAGTTTTCCTTGGCAAAACTTAACTTTATACAAGCTAAAGCTCTTGGTTTTGAAGATAGAGATTCTTTTATTTTGTTAAAAGAAGTAGATCGTAATCTTAATGTTCAAAATATAGAAAATAAAAAGATGATAATTGAAGATCATATTTTTGATCTTACATATAGACTTCACCCTGAAAGTTTCATTTATATTGGTACTCTTTTTGTGCTTATTTCACTAGCTTGTTCTTTTAGAAAAGTTTCCAAATTATTAATATTGTTTTTTTCTTTTTTAGGAATCTTAATTGGAGGATGGGGATATTTTTATAAGTTTAATTACGATAAAGTTGTTCTGTTAAAACAGAAAAGTTTAAGGCAAGGTCCATCTAAAATTTTTGAACCAATATTTGAGTTACCAAAGGGTGGACATTTTATTATGAATAAAACCTATGAGAATTGGGGTCATATTATTTATCCTAGTTCTTATAGAGGTTGGATTAAAACTGATAAAGAGGAATATTACTATTATGAGTAAAAAATATGAGAATATTGAAGAGCAAAATAAGCCTACTGAAAAAATAAATATTAATATTATGAAATATTTTTGGGATGCAAGTATTTTATCTGCTTCAAGAAAAAAAGGTCTGCATAGTTTTTTAAGAAAAATTAATGTTTTTAAAAGTTTTACAGATATGGAACTGTACACTTTATCTAAATATCTTCATATAAGACATTACTCTGATGGAGAAATTGTTTTTAGAGAAGGTGATAATGGTTTTGGTTTTTATTTAATTTTAAATGGATCTGTAAAAATTTTAACTGATACACCTGATGAAGAACTTTCTTTAGTTACAGAATTAGAGAAGTATGAGTTTTTTGGAGAATTGACTTTATTACAGGAAGTCGAAAAAAGAAGTGCAACAGCAATAACAGGTCCAGGTACCAGTTTATTGGCCCTCTTTATTCCTGATTTTGAAGACATTGTTGAGAAACATCCTTTAATTGGGGCAAAGGTATTAAAAGCTCTATCTTTGATTACAACGAGACGCTTTGTTGCTGTTACACGTGAGTTAAAAAAATTAAAGTTTAAGGTAAAAGAATATGAACAGAAACTTAGCGAACAATAATAAAATAAGATTTATATTTTTTGTAACAAGTATTTTAATAGTTTTAGTTACTCTTTTATCAGTTGAAAGAATCTTAATACCTCTTGGATTGTCATATATATTAGCTGTTATTTTAAAGCCTATTTTAAAGGTTTTAACAACTGGTCCATATCTGAGAAGAGCTATTTTATCTTTTATTATTTTTATTACTATTTTTGGTGTGACCATGACTTTTGGGCAAGCTTTAAATTCTATTAGTGATGAAATTACAAAATTAGAAGTTTATATTCCAAAGTTAGAGATTTATTTAAGAGCTAAGTACGATATATTTAAAGGATGGGTTTTTACAAAGTTTAATTATAGTATAGAGCTTAATCCTGTTGATAAAATTATTGAGCTTGGTCAAAAAACTAGCCGAACGATTCTCATTTATTTACCAAAAATATTGGGTTCTATCCTCGAATGGGGTTTTATAATTCCTTTATTTCTTTTTTTTATTTTGAGGGATGGGAGAAAATTAACAAAAGAGGTTTTGAAAATTGTTCCAAATAACATTGTGGAAAAAGTATATTTACTTATTTTTAGATTTAATAAAAAATTTGGTGATTATATTTTTGCTAAAACTATTGAAGCGCTAATTGTTGGGGTAATAATAACAATTGGATTATTAATTATTGGTTATCCATTTGCTTTAATACTGGGAATAGTTGCAGCTGTTACAAATATATTACCTTATTTAGGTCCAATATTAGGTTTTGTACCAGCTCTTGTAATAGGTTTTTCTGGTGGTTATGATGATACAATGGTTTTTGCGATGATTGTGCTTTATGCTATTGCAAATATAATTGATTTAGCGTTTGTTTTTCCAATCCTTGTTTCAAAAATAGTTAATTTGCACCCAATAATAGTTGTAATAAGTGTAATTGTTGGTTCTCAGTTTTTAGGCGTTGTAGGAATGATTATATCAATCCCTATTGCGGCTTTCTTAAAGATACTTTATGAGCAAATATATTCTGAACTTTATGAAAGAGGTATTAGTCTTTGACGGTATTTACAAACTTTTGTAGATTTATAGAGATGAAAAAAATTCTATTAATTATTAGTATTGTATTAACTTCTTGTGCGACGCAAAAGCCAACTGGAAAAACTCAAGCTGAAATTCTTTTTAAAGAAGCAAAAGAGCTTATGTCGGACTCTAGGTATTTACTGGCCACAGAGAAACTCAATAGATTAAGAGCTGAGCATCCTTATAGCTTTTACGCTGTACCGGCAGAGCTTCTATTAGCGGATATATTGTATAAGCAAGAAAACTATGTAGAGTCAGCGGCTGCTTATATTGTATTTAAGGATTTTCATCCAAAACATAAAAAAATGCCATATGTTGTGTATAAAATAGCAGAGTCCTTTTATAAGCAAATACCAGATACCTATGATAGAGACCTTGAGAGTGCTTATGAGTCGATTAGGTTTTATCAGTTATTACTATCTAGCTATCCAAAATCAGACTTTATAAAGGATGCTAATAAGAAAATTAAAAAAGCTAAAAAAATGATCGCTAGTAAAGAAAAGTATATCGCTGATTTTTATTTTAAAACTGAAAATTATGATGCTGCTTTGTGGAGATATAAAGATATTCTAGCAAATATAAAAGATATGAATATAGTTAGACATGCTATGGTAAGAGTTGCAATGAGCTCTTTGTATGCAAAAAAGTACAAAGAATGTATTCATTTTACGGGAAACTTTATACCTATAATGAAGAATAAAAATTTAAAGAAGTTACAGAATATTGATACGGAATGTAGAAAAAAAATAAAAAAATAAGGACTTTTATGAGTAAAGAATTGAAACTGGTAGATAAGGGAGTTGAGGCATTTGACTCTAATAAACTATCCTTAGCAAAATCTTTATTTGAGGAAGTTATTGAAATAAACCCAGATAATATAAAATCATATTTTTATTTAGGAAATATTTTTCATATTCAAGGACAGCTGGGTAAAGCAATAAAGGCTTTTAATAAAGTTTTAGATTTAGAGCCTTCTCATACGGATGCATCGATTAGTTTATCAGTTATCTTAAATGATATTGGAAGGTATGAGCAAGCAAGTGAAGTTTTTGAAAAGGCCAATAGCAAGGTGAAGTCAAAAGGTGAGGGAGTAAATGATCCCCATATTAACAAAAAGTTCTCGGCTAAGCATTATGAAATAGCTGAAATGTATTTTTCATATAATAGATATGATGAAGCTCTTTTTGAATACAATAAGGCTGTTGCATTGGATTCAGATAATCTTGATATAAGAATTAAGATAGCTAAGGTTTATTCAAAAAAAGGATTTACTTCAAAAGCAATGGAAGAGCTTAAGAGATTAAAAAATGAGAATCCTAATTATATTCAAGCCAGAGTTGCATTAGGGCTTTTACATTATGGAAATGGCAATACAATTGAGGCTCAGAGTGAATGGGAGTTTGCTCTTTCTAAAGCTCCGGACAATAAAGAGCTTCAGATGTATATTCAGTTATCTAGAAGTGCGATTGAGACGAATTTAACATCTTCTCTATAAAAATATTTTTAGACATAAAAAAACCTCTTATTGCTAAGAGGTTTTTTTTATTTATTCTTTTTTATATTTCTTTTTCTCTTAAAGGCTTATTAGCTATAGATGAGTTATTTGTATTTATAGCTGTAGCGCTAGGTGCTTCAATATTTGTTCTTTTAGAGTCATCGGAACTAAATGCTACGATATAGCTTTTAAGTTCTTTATACATTTCATACTTAACTGATAGCTTAGAGTCTTGTAAGACAATTTGTTTTGCAATTTGCTTCTTACTGTTGATAACAATTGGAGCTTTAAGGTTTGCGCTCATTGTTGTTATATCAGAAGGTATCGTTAGTATTGAGTATATTTTTGCTTGATCTAAAGAGTCTAAATCTACGCTGTTCATATCAGATGGTAGTAATTTTGCTACATAGTCCGGTTTAAAAATTTTAGGCTCTATAATTGGAAATGCGATATTTGCATCTTCCGTTGATTGTAACCATAAAATTAAAGTGCTATCACCTGGATCTACTACAAAAAACTCTTTTAGATTATCAAAACCTAAAAGGCCCTCTGTCATAGTAATAATATCTTCTTTATTTACTTGAAGTTCTCCAAATCTGGTTGTGCCTACCTTCACTCTCATCCTCCAAAAATTATTGTAGTAGCTTAATTTCTACCCTAAGATGATTGTATCAGTCAATTATAATGATTCCAATTGGGAATTTATTTCTTGTTTAGTGATGCGTTAAGTGCTGCTAAATCTGTTGGCGCTGAGTTGGCTGCCTCTGTATTTTGATCTTGAATTGCCTGATAAACCTCTTCTCGGTGTATCTTAGTCTCTTTTGGAGCTTTAATACCAAGCCTTACTTGTTTTCCTTTTATTTGGACAACAACTATCTTAATATTATCATCAATTGCTATGCTTTCTCCAAGCTTCCTTGTCAGAACTAGCATTATTTAACCTCATGTCTGGTTTATTTGCTATATTTAGCTTTAATCTTTGCAACATATAATATTGCAAACTCTATATGGCAAGTATTTTTTATTTAATTCTAGGTTACAGTAAAAATTATATAGAGCAACAGGGGAAAATCTATCCTAATAAAATAGCATATTTAGACATTCTTATTTGATAAAATTAAGCAGAGAGCTGTTCATAAGTTGAGCTGATGCTTTGTAGCTGGCATTGAGAACATTTTGCTGACGAGATAGATCTGTATAGAGCTCTGCAACATCAGCATCTTCTATTTTAGATCTGTATTCAGTATTTATAAGCTTTTCTCTTTCGATTACTTCTTCTGCATTATCAACTGTATTTCTGATGGACCCAATTTTAGTTCTGACTTGAATGAGTCTATCAACATCCTTATCAAGCTCGGGTAAGATATCTTGAACAAGTTCATGGCTCCCGGTAAGAAGAGCGTTATTAAGTCTTTCAAGATTTGAAAATAGAGATGACTTTCCTGCTAGGGGATTAGTGATATTCTTTTGCTCAAAATCTTCTTGTACCTTTTCTTCCTGTTCTATGCTTGCTGGAGTTCTATTAAATTCAATTTCTTCAATTTTGTTATTCTCTTGTTCTATACTAAAATCTTTTACAGGAGAATCATTGATCTCAATCTTTGGTAATTTAGTTGGCGTATGAGCTTCGAAGAAAATATCTCCACCACTAAAGTTAACTGGAACAAATACATCTTTAGCTACTTCAATCCTTGTTTGATTTTTATCTCCATTATAAGAACCATCTTCATTGAAAGGTCTTGTTAGCGTTTTATGTCCAGCGAAGATATATTTATTTCCAAATCTTCTATTGGCAATACTTAAAGCTTGCTTTCTAAGTTGTTCAACCTCTCTTGCAACCCCTTCTCTAACTTCGTCTCCAAATAAATTGGAAGCTTGTCCAATTGCGATTTCTTTTGCTTTATTTATTATATCGGAAAGATCTTCTACGGCATTTTCAGTAAACTGTAGTTGAGCTTTAGCATAGTTGAGATTTCTAAGATACTGAGAAGCATCGATATTTTTAGATCTTATTGCTAGTAAATCTACATTTCCAATAGGATCATCTGATGGCTTTTGAATTCTTTTTAAATTAGAACCTTTTACTTGAAGATCTTCTAATTTAGATTTTGTTCTTCCCACAGAATAGTTTATTGCATTATATGAGCTATTTTCTGATACTCTACCCATTTATTACCTCACCATGTCCAATACTGAATCGAACATTTCATCAGCAACTCTAATTACTCTGGCGGAGGCATCATATGCATGTTGATATTTAACCATATTAGCAGCTTCTTCATCAATTGAAACACCTGCTAATCTTTCTTTAATCGATTTTGCCTGAGCTAAAATGCCTTTAGCTTGTTCTTCATCTATTTTGGACTTACCAGCAGCAGTACCAATTTTTCCAACAGCTGTAAGATAAGCTTCTTCAAAGGTTGTTGTTTCTTCACCTAAAATTTTCTCATGCTGTAATCTACTAATTGCGATCGCAATTCTATTATCACCTGGAGAATTTGGTGCTAAACCTGTTGATATATTATTTAAGTCATCTTCAATGAGTTGATCTAAATTGATATCGCGACTAGCATTCTTTTTCATATCAAGATCTTTAAAAAAGTTGATATTTGTAATTTTTCCTGTCTGAGAGTTTTCAATAGGGTTACCATTTTGATCCACTGGTATTTTTCTATTTATATAACCTCTTTTATGAATAGCATTTGTACTTTTTACTAATCCGTAAGCAATATCATCAACTTTATTTTTAAGAAGATCAATTTCTTCATTTCTAGTCTTAATTAAAGCTCCCAGACTTCCGTCTGTAATACTATTTGTTACAAAAGTATTTTTTCTTCCTTTAAAGGTGATTTGCATTTGGCCAGCATCTTGAGCATTACCATCAGTGACAGCTTTGGCTTCTAGTTTGTTAATGACACCTCCAGCAACTAAAGAGCCTGCACCAACAATATTGACTACATATTGACCTTTTTTATCTTCATATGTATTTACTTTTAGCATTTCAGAAATTTTTAAAACAGCTTGATCTCTTTGATCTCTAAGGTCACCTGTTTCTCCACCAAGAGTTTCTAGTCTTGTAATTTCTTTATTAAGCGATGTTATTGATTCAGCAAGAATATTGATTTCTTCAACACTACCATGAATTTTTCTATTAATACTTTCTTTAACATCGGTGATATGTTTATCAATTCTTTTAAAGTCATTTACAACAAGCTTTGCATTATCTCTAACCATTGCTCTTACAGTCTCATTCTCAGGTTGGTTTGATAGTTCTCTAAATGAATTAAAAAACTTATTTAAGATTTTATTTAAACCGTCTGAATTAATTTCATTAAAAATTTCTTCAACTCTTTCGAGTTGAAATGTTCTTTGCTCATGAAAGTTATTACTTGTTGTACTATGATTTAATTTTTTTTGAATTAATTTATCATGTACTCTTTTAATTCCTGCAACTCGAGTACCTGTTCCAAGTACATATGATCCTTCTGCAATAGGAGTATTTGTTTCTGTTGTTACTCTTTGACGTGAGTAACCCTCAGTATTGGCGTTCGCAATATTGTGAGACGTCGTAGACAATGCTTTCTTTGAAGCATGTAAAGAAGTACGACCAATGTTAAATAAATCTGCTCCCACAGTATCCTCTTCCTAAGGTTTATATATTCTTTGCAACTCCATTTGATCCATACGTCGTATAGTTTGGACCACCGGCAAAGCTTCTCTTTAAATCTTTTAAAGAGATGATGGCTTTATTTAAAAAGATTTGATTCTTTTTATTTTGGGCCTGTATTTTTTCAATTATATCTATTAATAATGCATTTAGTTTATTTAGAGTTGTTGCCTGAGATTCAAACTCATTCTTATTTAAAAAAGTTACAAGATCTTTAACCTTTTCAACTCGTTTGTCTGTATATTCACTTAACTGCGTAATTAAACTAATTCTATTTTCATCTAATTGCTTTATAAGTTCTAAATGCTGGTTTTTATTTTCAACTGTTTGTTCTAGCCGATCTATATCTGAACTTAGTAGGTGAACATACTCTTCACAAGTAAGGTCATAGAGTTCTGTATGAAATCTACAGAACTTTTCCCACATATCAACATATCTTTGAACGATTAAATGTAGAGCCATCTTGTCTTTATTCATTAAAACTCACTCGATAACATCTTATCAGCAATAGCATCATAGTCAGGTTCATATGTTCCAGCTTGAATTTTTGCTTTTAACATTGCAATTTTATCTTGGTTTGTATTGGCTTCAGTTGCATCAACAGCTTTTTTTATTCTAGAAAAATCTTTAATTGTTTCAGGGATACTTACTTTAGCATCTTTAGCTGTCCTTGATTCAATCTCTTGCATTCTATCCAAACTATTTCTTTGAAGAGCTCTTGCGGCTCTTGCTTTATTAGCTTGATTTTTTGCAGTCCTAGAGTTTGGAAAAAAGGGTGCTCTTGTATCGACTGTGCTCATAAGTTCTCTCCTTGAACCTTATTTTCTCTATACATTTGTATAGCATTGTACTTATTTGATGTATTTTTCAAATGGTCTGGAACTATTTGTTCTAATATAACTTCCTTTAATCCAATGCCATTATCAACATTTGCCATTATCTTTGATCTTTCATCAGCAAGTAGGGATTTGTAATACTTAGTACCAGCTGATTGAGGCTCGGATGAATGAACAGTTTTTTGCATTTCATTAATCATATGATTGATGAATTGTCTTTCCATACCTTTAGCAATTTTTTTATATGGATCAGGAACAGACGGGTTTTCATATAAGCTTGTTGGCTTATTTATTTTCTGATTTAAGTGTAAATTTGGAAGCTGTTTTACGTTAGTCATTACCTTCCTAGTTAATTTTGAGAATTCATCCTAAACTCTCTTCTTCTATTATTATAGCATTAATAGGGAACTAGATGCCATAAAAAAATTCACTTTAAGTCGATTTTTTGACATTAAATAAATTCTAGATCGGCAGTTAATGCCCCATTGGCCTTAAGTGTCTTGAATATGGAGATTAAATCTTCATTTGAAGTCCCTATGGCGTTTAAAGCTTGTACTAGATCATTTAAGTTGGTTTTCTTTTCTAGTAGGAATAAAGCTCCTGGTTTGTTTGCGCCTTCAGCTGATCCTACCTCTAAAACAAGATCGTTATGAGAGATGGCAACTTTACCTAGTGTCACTTCTCCACCAGCAACAATAGTTCCCGTCTTTTCATTAATTACAATTCTTGCCTTTTGATCTTGATGAACCTTAAAGTTCTCTACTATAGCAACAAGATCAACTACTTTTCTTGAGTAATGGCTCGGTATAATTAAATCTATTGTTGCTGAATCCGATGCTGTCGCAAATTTACCACCTAGGTTTTGGTTGATTACCTTGGTAACTCTTGCTGCTGTTGTGAAGTCAGGTTTGTTTAGAGTTAGTCGAATAGATTTTTTATTTGCAAAGTCTAATTTAAGTTCTTTTTCAACAATTGCTCCATTTGGTATTCTGCCACTTGTTGCAAACTTAGCTCCTTGCTTTAGTCCTCCAATTGAAAGAGCGCCATTGGCAATTGCATAGACATTTCCATCACCACCTTTAAGAGGAGTTATAAGAAGAGTACCTCCTGCTAGTGAGCTAGCATCTCCAATAGAAGATACTGTCACATCAAGTTTTTGTCCGACTCTTCCAAAAGAAGGCATCTTAGCTGTGACAATAACAGCAGCAACATTATTTGAACTAACCTCTTGAACAGCATTAAGCCCTAAGGTTGAGAACATTTTTTTAAGAGATTTATTCGTAATTTCACCGCCACTATCACCAGTTCCATTAAGTCCAATTACAAGTCCATATCCTATGATTGGATTGTCTCTAACACCCTTAATTGTAACAATATCTTTTAGTCTATTTGCGCTATATACAAAATTTACTGAAATTAAAAAACTTATTGTAAATAATATTTTCATTAATACCTCAATGCTTTTATTTTAGGTTCTAATAAATCACTAGATTTAACTGTATCATTATCTTTTATTACTTTTCTTGAAACAAGAGCTCTAAGTTCAACATATCTTTTTCTATCTTGAAACATAACTTCTTTGCGTCCACGAATAAGAAAGTAGTCTTTGTTTATTTTTTCGATGATCTGAGTTGATATTTTATCATAAACTTCACCTTCAGATGGTTTGTTACTAGATGCCGCAACTTTTGTTTCTTCCTTATTTGTACTTTCTTTATTTGGTTCATCACCTTTATCTTTTTTCTTTTTTGCTTTTAATGGAAAGGCTCTTTTGAGCTCCTCTGTAATATTTGACTTCATGTTTTTATATACGTCTACAATAACTACATCTCCAGATCTTCTCGAATTATTTGGAACAAATAAAAAGCTCCCTTTTTCTTTGTCACTCCATAAGCTTGCAGTTGATGAGTTATCCTTTAGGTCTTCTGAGGTAAATCTTTTATTATTGATTCTTTTTACAACTGTAGCTCTTCTTTGAGGTCCTCCAAGGGTAAGAGGGCTTTTTATTGGTCTTGCATCATTTTTTGCTACAGGAATACCTCTGTACCCATTATATGGGTCATAAAACTTTTTTTGACGTCCTGTATATCCTTGTTCTCTATAACTTGGTCTGATTTGTTTTCTATTTTGCGCATCTAGCTGACGATGCATTTTTGCTACGTAGTTTGCACATGAAGTAAGAGTGAATAAAATACATATTAAAACTTTTGTTATCATATTGTTATAACCACCTTATCTTTGCTGATAATTTTTCCATATATTGTTTTATTAGATCTTGGATTTATAAGCTTTATTGTTTGTCCCAAACTTCCTCTTTCAAGGGACCTTGCCTTTACATGAACTTTAACTTTATTGTTGTTAAATTCAACAGTTACATATTGACCATTTTTAATAAGGTTTCTTGCTGATAAATCATGTTGTTTTAAAATATGTCCAGCTAGAAGTGAGCGGTTAGCTTTGTAAAAGTGAATGTTTTTAATATCTGTAAAATAGTTATTTGGAGAACTTGTGAAAACCACAGACTCTGTAATATCATCACTTTTAATATTCCTGTTGATACCGCCTATATTATTTTTAAGGACTATTATTTTTTGTTTCTTTAAAACTTTTGCTGTAAGCCAAATTGATCGATTGTTAATATTCATTTTAATATTCTTATCTCCACTTAAAGCACAGTTATTACAATCAAGCTTAATATGATCTTCATTGTTAAAGGCAATAACAGTCTTTCCAGATAGGGACGCGGCATTCTTTATTTTTATATTTTGAATATTAAAATACTGCTCAATATAACTAGCTAAAGTGTATACATAAACTTGATTGGGAGATAATGATATATCTTTTTCTTGAAGGTAAACTTCTAAGGATTTTTTTGATAAGTTTCCTTCTGAATTATTAACTAATGATCTCAATCTTTTTATTATTTGATCAGAACATCCATTCTTTTCTTTTATGAAGCTTGTATCGATATATTCTTTTGTTTTGACAATTGTATTATACATTACAATATGACAAGACATTGTTTTAAAAGAAAAAAGAAATGTTAAAAAGAGAAGTTTTATCAAATTTATTACCTTATATTATTAACTGTTTGTAACATTTGATCTGCTACACCCATAACTTTTGAGTTCATTTCATAAGCTCTCTGAGCTTTAATTAAGTCTGTCATTTCATTCATAATGCTGACGTTTGAAGATTCAAGCATCCCTTGTTCTAAGCCACCAGCATTTTCTGTACCAGCAATTCTTTGTACCGGTTCACCAGACACAGTTGTTTGTCTTGCTTTATTTCCACCCATATCTAAAAGTCCGGCTGGATTTATAAAAGTAAAAATAGGAATTTGACCCAAAGAAATGGGCTCAAGGTTATTTGCTAAAAAAGCATCAACTTTACCATCTTTAGAGATATTAATTTTTACTGTATTTGGAGGAACAACAATACCTGGAACTAAGGTAAAATCATCTCTTGTTTTTATTGTTCCTGTTGCATCAACAGTAAAGGCACCGTCTCTTGTATAGAGTGTTGTATCTCCTTTTTGAATAGCGAAGTAACCGTCTCCAACTATCATAATATCATATGGTCTTTTAGTAATTTTAGGACTTCCCATTGAATGAATTCTTCTTGTTGCTGTTATTCTTGAGCCGGATCCAATTTGTTCACCAACTGTATATTGAGAATCTCCATTAGATCTTCCTCCTGCAGCAGTAACCGTTTCATAACCTAAGTCTTCAAACTCAGCTCTTTGTGCCTTGTAAGCAGTTGTATTAACATTAGCAATATTATTAGAAATAGTATTAACATGGGCCTCTTCTGATGCCATACCTGTTGCAGCTGTATTTAAAGCTCTAATCATGGCATAGGAGTTAACACAGATAAGTATAAAGAATATAAGTTTCATATTTTTCCTTTAAAACCTTGCAATGTCATTTACAGCTTTGCCTGAAATATCATCATAGGTTTTTATTGCTTTTTGTATATTATCAAAATGTCTATGAGCTTTTATAAGTTCAGACATCTCTTGAACGGCATTGACATTAGAACCTTCAAGAAAGCCTTGATTCACAGTCGTTGTAATATCTTGTTTAAAGGTATTGTCTTTATTGTCGTTATAAAAAAGAGATCCACCTTCTTTTTTTAGAGCTTGATGATCATTAAACTCAACAACAGACAAGCCTCCAATGAGACCCTCTTGTGTAAAAATGTCTCCACTTTTTGAGATTGAAACTTTATTTGCATTAGAAAGTGAAATAAACCTGTCTTCTGGTTTGATATTTGGATCATCTGACTTTCCAAGAACTTTATAACCAGCATTTGTTGTAAGATGGCCTTGTTTATCCAAAGAAAAGGTTCCTTTCCTTGTATATCTTATTCCCGTTGGAGTAAGAACTTCAAAAAAACCTTTTCCAAATAAAGCAATGTCTAGAGGATTCTTTGTTGGCCTTAATTGTCCTTGTTCAAATATAGTGTAACTACCATCTACTTTTACATATGCATTTTGACCACCTTGAGTTCTATACATATCATCTGGGCTCCAGTCCTTGCGAGGAATATCTATATCATCTAGCCCTTTATTTAAAGCACTTAGATGTTCTTTGAATGTAAGTCGATCCTTTTTAAATCCAGCAGTATTGGCATTTGCAATATTATTGGCAATTGTATCAACTTTTCTTTGTTGAGCGATCTGACCCGAAAGTGGTACCCAAATATTTTTCAAAAGCCCTCCATGGCAAGTAGAATAATCAATCTATTGATTACCTGTTTAAATTCTACAGGAATGGGTGCCAAAATACCTACATAGGTAATTTTCTCCCATATCTTAAGTTATTGAAATTTAATATAGAGTTGTCATGTTTATGACGCAGCAAGGCTTACTTAGAAATAATTACCTATAAATATAAAAATCTATTATAATTTGTTTTGTTTTATAAATTAAAAAATTACAAGAGAGAGAAAATGGATTTTGAAAAGTCGTTAGAAAAGCTTGAGAAAGTTGTTCAGGAACTTGAATCTCAAGATGTATCTTTAGAAAAGAGCATAAAAAAATATGAGCAAGGAGTTGATCTATATAAACAATGCTCTGACTATTTAGATATGGCCCAAAAGAAAATAACTAAACTTACAGAAAAATTGGAAGAAAAAGAATTATAGATGTTTTTTAAATACCTATTTTTTTTATTTCTGGCTTTGTCGTGTCAGTACAATAAAAGAGTTGATAATCCTACAGTAAGTCTTAATCTTAAAAAAAGTACTAAAATAGAACTAAAGGAGTTTGGTCCACAAAGCTCAGATTTTAAAGAAAGTTCTTTGGAAGGATCTGGTCAAATTTTAAAACTTAAACTTATTTCTTCTTTGTATGGTGCAAATAATTTTATGAGTTTATTTGAAAGATTTGAATCAAAAAAAGTGCAGCCAGATATCATTATTGCAAATGATATTGGGTTATTGATTTCATACTTATATGCTAAATATAAAAATACTTCCAAATTAAGATGGAAAATGTTTTCTTTGGAAAAAAAAATTCTAAATCTTGTTCCATTTTCTAATGAATGGAGTGCTACAATTGAAAAGTTTGTAAAAAAAGAGTTTCATAGTTTAAGAGTTCTAGACTTAGATATTTTGGTTCATAACTGTCAGGGGCAAGATCAGAATATATTGATTAAGGACGCAATTATGATGGAGCTAAAAAAGATATCTTTATCTTTTCATTGTAAGCACGAGTTTGTTAATCGTGTTGATGTTCATAAGGTATTGAGTCGTCCAAAGGTGTTAAGTTTTAATAAATTAAATGAAGATTACTTAAAGAAGATGACTACAGTTTTTAAGATAAGAAAAGACCAATATTTTGTATATGAATTTAACGATAAAATAGATGCTGTGAATAATTCAGTGAAAGCTCAAAAACAAATTTTTGCTCAAAGTGAAGATATAGTAAAAAGAATTTTAAATAGAGCTAATTAGGGAGTACCTTTGAAAAAAATATTGAAAATGTTAATGATTCTATTATCGCTTGGAATGCTAGGAGTTATCTTTTTAGCTGGGGCAATCTTTGTTATTTCAATGGATCTTCCAAGTATAGATAATTTAAAAAACTATAATCCCTCTGTTCCTTCTAAGATTCTATCTTCTGATGGAACTATTTTATTAGAAGTCGGAAAAGAAAAAAGAGAGATTGTAGAATATGAAAAAATACCGAAAAGAATAATTAATTCATTTTTGGCTGCAGAAGATGATAACTTTTTTAAACATTCTGGAATTGATTATAAGGGAATTTTAAGAGCGACTTTAAAAAATATTCAAGCAGGTAGAGTTGTTCAGGGGGCCAGTACAATCACCCAGCAAGTTGCAAAGTCAGTTCTTTTAACAAGCGAAAGAACATTTTCTAGAAAAATTAAGGACTTGTTGCTTGCAAGAAAAATAGAGCAACAGTTTTCAAAAGAAGAGATCTTATTTGTTTATCTTAATCAGGTTTATTTAGGTGGGGGATATTATGGGATTAAAAGGGCTTTTAAAGGTTATTTTAATAAGCAGTTAGACGAAGCAAGTATCGCAGAATCTGCATTGGTTGCAGGTTTGCTTGTAGCACCTGGAAAGTATTCACCATATGTTAATCCTCAATACGCTAAAAAAAGGCAGCGATATGTTTTATCTAGGTTGTTAAAAACAAAAAAAATTACAAAAGAAGAGTATGACGTTGCAATTAATGAGTCTATAAAAATGTATTATCGAAAGGCAAATCCTATGAAGGGAGGATACTTTACTGATTGGATTAGAAGGCAGGTAATAGATAGGTTTGGTAAAGAAGAGTTTTTAACAGGTGGTTTAACAATTCATACAACAATGAATTGGAGGTTGCAGCAACTAGCTCAAAAACAAATAAAAAAGGGTGTTGAGCAAATAGATAAGAGACAAGGATATAAAGGAGTGCTTGGAAAAGTTGAAAATATTCAAGAGTTTCTTTTAGAGCAAAGAAAGGAAAATTTAAAAAAACAATCTGCTTATTTTACATTTAATAGTGCAGGAGAAAATATTGATGAGTTTTTCGAACATAGTGATGATTATAGTCAAATTCTAAATTATGAAGAAGAACAAAAAGAGCTGGTGCAAAATTGGTATAAAAAGTTTTTAGTTCCTGGAAATTATGATTTAGACCGTTTCAATCAGAATATCGATAAAAATAAATTGTATGAAGCAGTTGTTGTAAAAGTGAGTAACCTTGAACAGCTTGTTTATGTTAAGTTTAATGGCGGGCTGACAGGTGTGATTCCTTATGAGTATTTTAGATGGGCGCATAAAAGACAGATTGAAGAAAAAAGAACTTATTGGTCTTATATAAAAAGACCATCAAAGATTTTAAAGAAAAAAGATAAAATCTTAGTTCGAGTTAGGGCAGTTCCAAGAGGTATATGGAATTATTTAAGTAAAAACTTTAAAGAAGAAGTGAAAGATGAGCAGTTACTTTCTGCTTTAAAGAAGCAAAAATATTATATCTTGTCATTAGAACAGGATGTTGATGTGCAAGCAGCATTAGTTTCAATTATTCCTCAAAGTGGAAAAGTTATATCTATGGTTGGAGGCTCAAGTTTCGAAAAAAGTCAGTTTAATCGAGCTATACAGTCAAATAGGCAGCCGGGCTCTTCTTTTAAGCCAATCATTTATGCAGCAGGTTTAGAAAATGGATTCACACCTGCAAGTATGCTATTGGACACTCCTTCTGCTCTTGGAAGCTCAGATGCATCATTAGCTTGGAAGCCTCAAAACTATGATGGTAAATTTAAAGGAAAGATGACTTTAAGGAGATCTTTAGAGGTAAGCCGAAATATACCAACTATAAAGTTAGTTCAAGATGTCGGGGTTGATAAGATTACAAACTTTGTAGAGCGTTTAAAGATTAAGGCAAAATTGCCTGCTGACTTAAGTATTTCTCTTGGTTCTTTTGGTATGAATTTGCTCGAAGTCGTTCGAATGTACGGTATTTTTCCAAATAGAGGAAAGTATATAAAATTAACCTCAATAACTTCAGTAATAAACTCTCTTGGGGAGGAAATTTGGAAAAAAGAAGAAGGTGAGCAAGAAACTTTACCTCAAGTGCAAGTCGATAAAGAACAAGAGGATATAAAAGATGAGAGCTTAGGTGATGAAGAAAAAGTTGTAGATAAGTGGGAGCAGTTTAAAGAAAGTTTAAGTGACGATCAGGTATATGATCCTAGACTTGCTTATCTTATGAATAATATTATGAGAGGCGTAATTCAAAATGGAACAGGAAGAGCGGCAGCTAATATTAGTCAAAATATTGGTGGTAAAACAGGAACAACAAATAATTATGTAGATGCTTGGTTTATAGGCTATGGAAAAAATGTAGTTACAGGTGTTTGGACTGGGTTTGATAATAATCAAACCATGGGGTTTGGTGAAACGGGTGCTAAGGCAGCACTTCCTATATGGAAAGGCTTTATGAAAGAAGCTTTAAGAGAATATGGAGATCATGACTTTAGTCTTCCAAACGGTATTACTAATGTTTACATTAATAAGAAGACAGGAGATCTTGCAAAAGCAGGGCAACCAAATTCATTACTTGAGTCTTTTGTTTCTGGTTTTGAACCAAGCGAAGCGGCATCTGGTGGGGAGCTTGAGAGTAATGATGTCGAGGATGAGGATGATTATTATTTAAACCAATAAAGTTTTATAGTTTGCTTTGTTTTTACCGATAAGTATAAAGTGAAAAAATCTCTTGTTATTAGCTTTGTATTTATATGTGCATTCTTTTCTTCTCAGCTTTCTAGAGAAAAAAAGATAAGGCATATTAAAAGAAAAATTAGCTCTGTGGAAACAACTTCATGTTTAGAGTCTATTAAAAAACTTAATTTTAATAAAAAAACTTTTAAGGATTTGGCTGTTCAAAAACAGCTGGAAAGTAGTTTTGCATCTTGTTTGAGTGAGTATATTCAAATTAAAACAATTTCACCTAAAGGGGATGAGCATAAAGCAGTAGACTTTTTGGAATCAATATTTCATGTTCTCGATATACCTTTTAAGCGTTTTTTAACAAGAGATTTAAATAGTAAAAAAAATTACTATCGTTCTAATTTTGTGGCGACTCTTTCAGAGCAAGGACATCAGTTTGATTGGAGTCAGAAGCAAAAACGTCATTCTATTATTCTTTTACATCATATGGATGTAGTGAGTGTAAAAGAAGATCAGTGGGAAGATCCATTTTTAGCTTTTAGTGGTAAAATTATGCCAGATGAAAGTGGTGAAGATTATATATGGGGAAGAGGTGCTCTTGATATGAAGGGTATTGCTATGGCACAACTTTTTTCTATGATTATTTTAAAAAAAATGAAAACAAAGCTAACTAGAGATATTCATTTTCTTGCAGTTGCGGATGAGGAACAGGGAGCTTCTGGTGCGATTGGTGCTATTAGAAAAATGGAAAAAGCAAAAGAGCTTTATGCTTTAAGCTCTGCCAATCTTGTTTTAAATGAGGGGGGAGCAGGGTTTCAAAATATACCAAAAGAGGAGCATGATATATTTTTAATTGCTGCTGAGGAAAAAGGGGGGGCTTGGTTAGAGTTTGTTCACAAAAAACCTACCGAGCTGATTAATAATTTAGTTAAAAGTGGAATTGTTGATCTAAAGAGATACGTAAAAAAAAGAGATAAAAAGAAATATAATATTAATTGTCATTTTGAACGTATTTTTACACCAAAAGCAAAGGTGAATATATTAGCTTCAAAACTAGATTTGACTTTAAAATGTGATAAAGAATATCCCATTTTAAAAATAAAAGAAGTTTTTTTAACTGGCTTTGAAAGATATATGAGCTTGAATATAGTAAAGAAAGACAAGATATATGATCTTTCTTTAAATTCAAAGTCATCAGGTCACGGTTCTGTTTCTTTTGGAAATAGTGTTTTTGATGTCCTTGCAGCCTCTATGTATAGAATGAAACTTTTGAAAAAAAGAAAATATCGATCTATTAAAGAGCTTAAGTACATTAAAACACCTGCAACTAATTTGTTAATGAAAAAGCTTAGTAAGACAAATGGAATGTTAGGCTTTTTAAATAAACTAAGTTTTATTCCTCTAGTAAAAAAAATGTTATACAAGGGGATAGAAGATGGCTTTGGAGTAAATGGATTATTTAAGACATCATGCCAGTTAAGTGCTCTTAACTTTAATTTGAAAAGTAATGCTGCTGGATGGGTTGATTGTAGATTGGTGCATACATTTGACTCCAAAATAAAGAATCATGCTAATGTTTTTATCGCACAATTAAAAAAAGTTATTAAAGATAATAGACAAAAGATTAATTTATTAGAAGGGTGGGACTTTTCTAGAAGTCCTGTTAAAACAAAAGATTTTAAAATCATTATAAAGACTTTAGAAAAAGATAAGTTAAAAACGAGTTCTAATAGAATTCATGCAATGCCATATCTATTTCCAGCAGGCTCGGATAGTACTTGGTTTAGAAATCCTTACTCCGCAGGAGCAGATGTTAAACCAATTGCATGTTATGGTTTTCATCCAATTTATTTAACCCCCAAGGTAATTGCAACTAATCATGGAGCAAATGAAAGATATCCTGTTCAGCAAATTTTGCCTACTATTTTGAGGTATAATCAAGTACTTAGAAATTTACTGCAAAATGAGTCAAAAATCCTCCAAAGAATCCGATATTAATACTGGGAGTTGTTTTCATGGAAAGAAGACTTAATAAGACATTTATGTTTTTTTTATTAGGTGTATTTTTCATACACTTGGCTTTAGTTTGGTCAAAACTTCCAAAAGTCTCATTTGATTTTGCTTCTGAGCAAGCTCCAAAAATCATTAAATTAAAACTACTAAAACAGTTCAAAAATCAAATTGTTCAAACAACTAAAAGTGAAGATAAGTCTGTTGTAAAAAAAGCTTTTTTAGGTAAGAAGAATCAAAGCTTTACTAAACAAACTATTGCTAGAAAAATTGGTACGTTTAAAACTGCAAGTAAGGGATCTATTCAAGGAATTAATCATAAGAACTCAAAAGCTAAAATGAGAAGAAAGAAGGTTTCTTTGAGTGATTTAGCTATAAGCACAGATTCAGCAAAGAACATGAAAATAGATGAAAAAAAACAAAGCAAGACTCTTACTAAAAAGGGAATGAAAACAGGAAGGTCTAAAGTCGTAGGCTTAAGTCAGTCAAACGATTATGTTCAAGATATTGCATTGGGTGACTTTACAAAGCTTAATACTCAAGAGTTTGAGTTTTATGGGTTTTATCACAGAATAAGACAGAAGTTGGAGCAGTTTTGGGGCCGTAACATACAGGACCAAGCAGATAAGCTTATAAAGACAGGTCGAAGCATAGCTAGTGATACAAATCATGTAACGGCTCTTCAGATAGAGCTTGATTCACAGGGAAGAATTATTAATGTGAAAGTAAACTCAGCAAGTGGTATAACCGAACTTGATCAAACAGCAGTTCGAACTTTTAATGAGGCAGGGCCCTTTCCTAATCCACCTAAAAAGATGCTTAAAGGTGGTAAAGCCCTTATAAACTGGAGCTTTGTTGTAAAAACATGATCAAAGTATTTTTTATATTCATCTTGATATTTTCTACATTTGCACAAGTCAGAACCGGCTCTGGAGGTGGGACTGTTGATAAAAAAGGTATCTTGGGGGAAAAGTTTGATATTTATCAAAATATTAGAAAAAAAGAAATTGCTACATTAAAAATAATTAATGAGAACTATTCTAGGTGCACAGGCCATCGCAAAACTAGCATTAAGAATATTATGGAAGTCTATCTTTTAATTTTATCTCAGAAAAATATAAAAGAATTTGAAAAAATCAATGGTCCAATTATTAAAAAATGTGAAAAAGTTTCTCATGAAAAAAATTGTCTTGTTGATAAAAGGCTTAAGAGCTCTATTAAAGCTCTCATTGAAAATAAACAACTATTTTTATCTTATATCGATGAAGTAACTCTTGATACAAGTAAAGTATATAATTTTTTCTATGAGTTAGTTAATAATGAAGGCTAAAGAAAAAGCTTTTTTAGAGTATTTATCTTATTTATCGCAAAAAAGTGATAAAGCAAAACAGTATAAAAAAGATAAAAGACTTACTTTATTAGAAAAAAAAGTTCTAGATGGTTGGATACTCATCAGAAAAAGTGACTATGCTGGCCTTAATGAACTTTTAAAATCTATGACAACAAAGGGAACAAGAGTTGTCGAAGCTCAAAAAAACCTTCTAAAAGGTGTATACCATAATAATTTTGGAGAACTTAAAAAAGCACAAGAGTATCTTTTAGACTCAGCTGTAATTCTAGAAGAGTATGATTTAGGTGAGTTTTTATTTATTGCAAATTATAATCTTTATATAAGCTATGTGAACTCACATCAGATTGAAAAAATGAAAAATTTAATCTCTAAAATAGTTGAGTTTGACTCTGTTGATAAGATGTCTATTTATTATAAATACCAATGTGAGTTTGAGCTTAATATTGCGTTAGAAAATTATAATATATGTGAACAAATTAGAAAAAAAGTTTATCTTCGCTTTAAAAAATTACCCGCATCATTCAAATCTTCATTCTTGATAAGTGATTTTATATATAATTGTTCTTTAGAGAGCTTTTTAGAGTGCCGAGTGATTCTTAGTAAGATGAATGAAATGAGAAGCTTTAAAAACACTTCTAATTATTTGTTTATGAAAACAATTATAGATTTTATTTTAGATGAAAAACCAATATATGCTTATGAATATAAGTTTAAAAATTCTAAGTTTCTTTATTTTCAATTAAAATTTCTAGAAGCTCTTGTGTATGATGATGATCTGGCTAAAAGTAAGTTTTGGAATAAATTAGTTGAAATAGATGAACGAGTTTTTTCTAAAAATTTTACTTATAATGGCTCTAAAGATCTTTTTTCTTATATATATGAAAAATACTCTAAAGATAATAAGTCTAAGAAACTTAACGCCGATACAAGTTTAATTTTTAAAACAAACTTAGAGGCCTTAGAGTTCTTGTTTGAAAAGTATAATAAGTCTTTTTCAAAAGAAGAGATCTTTGAATTTGTGTGGAAAAGAAAGATTCAAACGCAAGGAGATCTTACAAAAATTAAAAATCTTATTTCTCAATATCGTAAAAAGCATGTCTTAGTTTATAATAAAGGCTTTTATAGTTCTTCAAAAAAAGCTTCTTAGTCTAGTCTAAGTATCTAAAAATATTGTGTTTTTAGACCATCCTATTTTTTCCACCAATGAGTGGGTTCATCTTTTATACTCTTGTTAGTTAAAAAATAAACGGGAGAAGATTATGAAAAAATTATTAGTTGGAATTACACTTTTGAGCTCAATTTCAGTATTAGCAAATAATGATTGTTCTTATCAGTTTAAATCTAAGTATGATCATGTAGTTCGTGGCTGTGCAGACATTCATATGGATGATGCTTTTAGTATTATTAAAAATAAACTAGGAGACAAAGGATACTATTACCTACCACTAGATGAGGGAGAGGCAAATTATACAGTTAATATTAATTATGCTTGTACTTCTTATTATACAGGTATTCGTTTTGGCGATCCATCTAGAGTGACGGTTACACTTACAAATAATAGTGATAATAGCAAAGTTATTATTGAAAAAAGTGCCTTCGGCCTGAGAAGAGATAGAAGATCTCTCAAAAAAGCTCTTGGGAAGATCTCTAATTGTAACTAGTTAAACAAATATGTCCCAGTCATTAAAGCTGGGACTTAATGAACAAAATGGAAAATGTTCATAAAGCCTTATGGATTTCGAGTAAAAGTATAAAGACAAAGAAATAAAAAATAACTGTTATGAAAATAATATTTGATTTATGAGCAGAGGCTCGAGGAGAAAGTTATGAAAAAATTATTAGTAGGGTTACTAACACTAGGGACATTATCAGCAATTGCTTTACCATCGATTACTACCCAGAATCCGGATAATATTGTGACTGTAAAGATATCTGGAAACACTTTAGAGGAATGTAGCTCGATGTTTAATATTACTAATAAGCAACTACAAACATCCAAAAAAGTGATTGTATTATCTCAAACATGCTACTCTAAGTTTGGTGAAGTAAAGTATAATGCATCTTTAAAGTATCTAAAGTACTAGTTAAATAAAAAGTCTGAGTTCAAAAAAGCTTAGACTTGAAAAAGAAGAATAAAATTCACTCACCAAACCTAGTTTTTTGAGTGAAATATATAAAGACAAAGAAAAAATGCCCATGGGGCAAAAGAATAAAATTAAATATATGAACAACGTATAAAGATGTATGAAAATAAGATTAGTTAAATGAACAGAGGTTCGAGGAGTTTTAAATGAAAAAACTATTAATAGGAGTTTTGGCAGTTACATCCATGACTACATTTGCTAGATCTACAAAAGTCATTTGTGGCAATGGTAGCAACGACTCAGATTCGAAATTAAAAAGTGCCGTTATTAGGGCTGAAGGTGAGTTAAATAGCAAACTTAATTCTATTCCAAAGGTTTTTCGTGTTAGTGCTCCTACGATTCAGGTCGTGAATAATGAGAGATTTAGAAATCAAAGTATTGCTATCTGCGTAACTGTTGAATCGAAATAAATAGAAAAATAAATTAAGTCTGGGCAACAAAGCTCAGACTTAAATAACAAAAAAGAAATATTGCTTAAAAAAACTAGGTTTTGCGGGCAAAGAGTAAAAAGACAAAGAATTTAGATATAAACGGTTTTAAATAACCATTAGATTTATGAGTGAAAACTCGGGAGTAAAAAATGAAAAAATTATTAGTAGGATTGTTAGCAATTGGAAGTATTAGCTCATATGCAAATTCGTGTAACATCAATAATTTATGGCTTAACTTTGAAAATGAAGTTGAAAGAGAAGTTGTAATTGATGCTATTAAAAGCAAGGGATATACAATTGATTTTGCTGAGAAAGGATTGAGCTTGTCCATTGGATTTCAAAAAGAAGGAAAATCTCAGAGACAACAACAAGGTTATACTCAGGCTAGTAAAAAGTCATTAGGACTTGCTGTTGAAAATATGGGAATTGCGATATCTAATGCCTCTAGTGCGATAACAGATACAGTATCTCATGTTCTTAAAAGAAAAAGATCTGAGCATTTAATTATAGCAGACAATAGTGAAGCTCTTTATTCATATAGAAAGAAGATAAGTAGACTTTCATCTAACAAATCTAGAGTTGAGAAACTGCTGAATCAAATTCCGAACTGTGAAGAGCTTTAATTAAGTTTAGATATTCAAAAAACTCTAGTTAAATAAAAAGTCTGAGTTCAAAAAAGCTCAGACTTGAAAAAGAAGAATAAAATTCACTCACCAAACCTAGTTTTTTGAGTGAAAGGTATAAAGACAAAGAAAAAATGCCCATGGGGTAAAAGAATAATATTACTAAAGTGAGCGAGTCTCAAAAGGATAGGATTGTGAAAAAACTATTAGTTGGATTATTAGTATTAGGGAGTTTTTCTGTATTTTCTCAAGCTAAAATTATCACTCATGATAATAATAAAGTTTTTCTAACTGTAACTGCGACAGGTTCAAATGCTGAAAAGGATTGCAATTCTAAGCTAGATGAGCTGAAAGCTAAACTTGATGCTTCCAATAGAGTTATCATTAAATCCAACGAGTCATGTGACAAAGAGTATTACCATGAACTGCAAGATGGAGTTGTTGCCAGATTTAATGCGAAGGTTATTGTTCTAAAATAACTAGAAAAATAAAAAGCCTGATTTCAAAAAGGATCAGGCTTTTAAAACAAGTAAGAAAATATTAAATAAATCTAGGTTTAAAAATCAGACTTTATTGAAGAAAAATAAAAGACAAAGAACTGAAAAATAATGGTTATGAAAATAATATTAAATATATGAACAACGTATAAAAATGTATAAAGGAGATTATAAATGAATAAATTACTTGTTGTATTATTATTACTAGGTAGTTTTAGCTCTTATGCAGCATTACTTAGATGTGAGGTTATTGGTGATAACGGTAGCTATGGATATAACAGACAGACTGGTATTACAGAGTTAGTAAAAGGTGAATGCAGAATTTCTAAGTTCGATGGAATTCTTCATACTGATCCATTAATTTCTTTTGAAATTGTTGGTAAGGGGCTGGGAGCTAGATGGGCGATGATAGAAGGATTTCTATTAACTTGTCCTACTGCTAGAGCAAAAAACTTAAAAAAAGTACCTTTTTATGGAGTTAAGGTTAGTGCAGGTGCACTTGTAGGAGCTAGTGCTGGTGTTTTTGTAAATAAGCGTGGTGGGACATGCGTCTTAACTGGTGCACAGTTTAATTCTCTTGGTATTGGCGTATCAGGTGTAAAACTTAGATTTAAGTAACTGTAAGGATAGTTATTTACCTTATTGCAGCAATAGTTAAATAATCAAGTCCTAGTTATCAAAGCTAGGACTTAATGAACAAAACGGAAAATGTTCATTACGCCTTATGGATTTCGAGCAAAATTACAAAGATAAAAAAATAGTGAGCTCAGTGCTTGCGAAAATATTAAATTTATGAGTGAAGACTAAGGAGTAAATTATGAAAAAACTATTGATAGGATTATTAGCATTAGGAAGTATTTCAAGCTATGCCGACTGTGATCTTTCAGCTTCGAATAATAGTTTAATTGACTCTGAGAACTCAATTCTTTTAATTAAAAAATCGAGTGATATCGACGAGATTAGGACAGAGCTTGAATCCATCAATCGTAACTTAAAAGCAGTTATAAAAAAATGTGAAGGTAAGGCTTTTTTACTTAATGCTGATCTTAATTATCCACAATACCAGACTATTAGAACAGATGGGCTTACGATTGAACAAATGAAGAACTATTCGAAAAGAGTACTCAAATCACAGGTGAGAGATGCAAAAAAATCACTTAAGACTTCGGTATGTGAATGGCGGATGCGTAGGACAAGTTACTCAGGTAATGATTATAGGCTAAATATTTCTTTAAAGGAGTGTAGAAAGAAAGTTGCTAGAGCCTTTGGAGTTGAAGAAGCGTATTACAATGGTAAGGATGGAAAAACGATTATAGTTCACTAGTTAAATAATCAAGTCCTAGTCATCTAAACTAGGACTCAATGAACAAAACGGAAAATGTTCATTAAGCCTTATGGATTTTGAGCAAAATTATAAAAATAAAGAAATAGCAAGCACTGTGCTTGCAGAAAATATTAGGTTTATGACCGATTAAATCGGAGGTTAGAAAATGAAGAAATTGCTAGTTGGATTATTAGTTTTGGGAAGTATTTCAAGTTTTGCTGGAACGATTATAGCTAAGAAAACAGGTCGCAAAATTTTATTCAGTATCAATGAGCAGGCTAGTAAACAGTTCTTAACGATTGATGCGACTTATGCTGGTGGAAATATAATTACATTAGAACTAGGTAATGCGAATGAATTTGTTAAAAAAGTTCGTAAGAAGTCAAATGAACAGTTTGCTCCAATCTTTATGGCTAGCCGTTCTTATTACGATGGTGGAGCTAGTGGTGGAGGTGAGATTATTTTCTTTTTCCCGTTTGACTTAATATCTTTGCCAATTACAGCCACTTTAGAAATTACTCATAAAAACATTTTAAATAAAGATATTAGAAAAATTAATAAAGCCATATTTACAGATAATATGCTTAAAGTTAGTGAAAAGAGATTAGATAGAATTATGGACTTGCTAAAACTCTAGGGGAATAAAAAGTCAGAGTTCATAAAGACACTGAACTTTTAAATTAAGTGAAGAATCATATGGAGACGAAAAAATTAATATGCTTGTATTTAGGGGGACAGTTCTACCCAAATTAGGTGAAAGATCTATTAAGAAAGCTATAAAGAATTTAAATGGGTGTAAAAAAACAACTAATTAAATAAAAGACAAAAAAATAATGGTGATATAAATAACATTGGCTAAATAAAAGCCTATAAGGAGACTAAATTATGAAAAAATTACTAGTTGTACTATTGGGATTAGGAGCTCTTACAACCTTTGCTGGTGAGAGAATGTACTGTGGAATTACTCAGTCAGATAATAGTTTAAAAGAAAGTCTTGGCTTGTATCCTCGTGTTGAAGTTGAATCATATAACAAAAGTGGCGCAACAGGCATAGAGTTTGAATCTTTAGGTAATGAGTATGTAACAAAATCATTTTCAATTTATACTTCAATATTTTTAAAGCGAGAAATTTTGTTTTCGGCAAGACTAACTCAAGATGATTTAAGTGGAAAGAGGGTTGTCCAAATAAAGATTAATCAAAAAAGAGGTAAAAAATATTTAGAGTTAAGCCGCTTTCGTTATTATTTAAACTCTACTGATTTATCTTCTGAGAGTGTTGAATATGAAAATATTCAAATTGGAGTAAATCTTCCAAACATAAGAACGAGATTAAACTTTAATTGCTATAAGTACTAGGACAAAGAAATATGAAAAATATATTTATTTATAGTCTTTTAATAATATCAATCCTTTGTAACCAAACGTTTGCTTACTATCCATCAAATGAAGTGAAAGAGCTAACCAACTTAATAGAAACTTCTTTGGAGTCGAAAATCTCGGACTTTGAATTTAGTAAATCTAAAATGACAGAAAAAGATTTTAGAAAACTAAAAAGAAAACTATTAAGAACCCTTAATAATCAAAAAAAAGCTGTTTTAAAAATGTCCAATGATGAACAACTGGCTTATGTTGAATCTCGAGTGCAAAAGAAGTTTAAAAGAGCGAAAAAAATTATTACGAGGGTTCTAAAAAAAGAAAATCTAATGAGGCGCTTGGCAATCAAAAGAGGGATGACTTTTGAAGAGCTTCAGTATGAATTAAAAGCTCAGGTGAATCAAGAATCTTTAGAGAGTCTTTTAGAAAATATATATGACGAAGTTAAAAATGAAGGAAGTTATCGAGATCTTATTGATAAAAAAATTAAAGAATTAAGGTCTTTATCATATTCGAAATTATGTAAAAAGATAGCAAGCGCCCAAGGGCGTACACCTGCAAACATAATTAAGGGGATTGGAGCATTATTATATCTTTTTTTAGTTTTTATTCCTTATTTTATTATCTATTTAACTGTCACGATTATAGGCTTAATCGCTATTTTGGTCGGAGTTGCTTTATTAGTTGGAGGCTCAGTAGTAGCTCTTCCTGTAACTATTGCTGGTGTTGTTGGAGTTGGATTGCCAATTTATTTATTAATTAAAAATATATAGGAAGTTTAGTTTGAAGTTTTATTACGCACTATTAGTATTTTTTTCATCTTTTACTTCTGCTCGAATTGTTGAAACAAAAAAACCATTTGATATTTTATTGACTGGGGATGCATACTATAAGTTATTTCATATTGATGGAGATTACTACTATACAAAAAAGCATCAATTTTTTATAAGCCCGCAAGGTTATGTTGTAGACAAATTAGGATATAAGCTTTCGCCTTTGATTTATGTTCCTTTGGCAACATCATTTATTGAAGTTACAAAAGATGCTATCGTGTGGGCCTATTTAGAAAATGGAGAAAAAATAAACCTAGGGGGAATTGATATATATAAAAAAATTAATGGATATTACTTTAATATTAAAGGTATTTTAAAAGATGAAAGAGTATATCAAGGAAAAATAAGATTAAAGGATTGAGTTTAAAAAGACTAGAGCGTGAAAAACTTTAATGAGTCCCTTTTAAAATATTTTTTAATCTATCAATGCCTTCCATCGTTACATAATCAGTCCAGATGGAGTCAAGTTCCCTGATTGCTTCAATAAGTTGAATTGCAGCATGGTCCTTTGAAATATTTTGAGATTCAGCTAGGGAGTTTATACTTTTATTTATAGCATCTATTGCGGGAGAAGAATTTATCTTATTCAGTCTTTCTTCATACGAATTATCAATAACTTTTTCTTTGCTTTTGATAATGGCAGTATTTAAAAGTTGAATAGATTGCATAAAACTTAACTCCTCACTATTTATAACGTTTAGCTTTTAAAATGTTTTCAAAGTTGTCGTATATTTGAAAAAGTAGATCCATAATATGAACCTTTTTGGGTCAATCGTAAAGGGGGTTTGGAAAAAAATTTATGCTTAATTGTATTAATTTTTTTTAGTGCTATAAGTTTTATTTATAGCACTCTAAAAATATTTTTTTAGGAATTTGATTCGCAGTATTCTTTATAGGCTGCGGCATTCATAAGAGAATCTAATTGGGTTTTATCATTCATTTTAATCTCTATTAACCATGCTTCAAAAGAATTTTCATTTAGTTGCTCTGGGCTATCTTCAGCATCACTATTTTTAGCAATAACTTCACCTGAAATAGGAGTGTAGAGATCACTAACTGATTTTATAGACTCAACAACACCAAAAGATGCATCTTTATCAAGGTTTTCACCCTCATCTGGCAGTTCAACAAATACAATATCTCCCAAAGAGCTTTGAGCAAAGTCAGTAATACCGATCTTGGCATTATCACCGTCTATTTTTAGCCATTCATGTTCTTTTGTGTAGTATAAACCATCAATAATCTTACTCATTACTTATGTCCTCCGCTATAGAAAGCTTTTTTTACAACTTTAGCATTATAGTGCTTAGATCTTATTTCAACAAATAGTTCTTCTTCATTTTGATAGAGATTTTTATCGACTCGTGCAATTGCGATACCTTGTTCTAGCATTACAGACATACTTCCTGATGTAATGACTCCAATTGGTTGTTTATTAGAGTTTAAAACAAAATAACCGGATCTTGGAATTCCTTTATCCAGTTGAAGTTTGATAAGTCTTGATTTTGCCGTGTAGTCAACTAGCGCTGTTCGACCAATAAAGTCGCTCTTATACATCTTTACGGTCCATTTTAAAGAACTATCAAGTGGAGTGACTTTATCTGATAACTCGTTGCCATAAAGAGGGTAACAAACTTCTAGTCTTAAAACATCTCTAGCACCTAGCCCGCATGGTGTAACACCTGCTTTGATTAATTTATCCCATAGTTTTGATATAAATTGATGGTCTGCGAAAATTTCAAATCCGTCTTCACCTGTATATCCAGTCCTTGCGAACATAAAGGGTACATTTGACTCATTGAAAACTTGAATTGAGTAGTAATCAATATCTCTTATCATTGAAGTCATATCGATACTTTTAAGAGTCTCATAGCTGTTTGGGCCTTGTAGTGCTAGTAAAGAGTAATTTTTTGATAAATCACTTAACTTAACATTTCTTTTTCCAATTTGATCTTTTATCCAATTGTAGTCTTTTTCAATATTAGCAGCATTTACACAAATGAGTATTTTAGTTTCACTCAATTTATAGATGATAAGGTCATCAATAATCGTTCCATCTTCTCTACATAGTGGTGAATAGATAGCTTTGTTTATATCTGCTTCTTTTATATCATTGGGAACAAGGTAATCAACAAAGCTTAAAGCATCCTTTCCCGTTAATAAGAATTCTCCCATGTGGCTTACATCAAAAACACCAACATTTTGTCTAACAGCAAGAACTTCTTCTTTTAGATTCTTATATTGAATAGGCATTTGCCATCCTGAAAAATCTACCATCTTAGCATTTAGTTCGAGGTGTTTTTCATATAAAAAAGTTTTTTTCATCTTTATCTCTTTTGTAAAATATTATCTGTTGCTTCGATTAGGTTTTCTATTAGGGAGTAAACTGTCATTGGCCCTACTCCTCCTGGAACAGGTGTCACTGCTTGCACATGATCTTTAACATCATTAAAGTTTATGTCTCCACAAAACTTACCATCTTTCGTTTTATTGATTCCAACATCAATAAGAATTTGATTCTTACCTAGAAAACTTTTGTCTATAAAGTTAGCTTTACCAATAGCACAGATGATTATATCGCAATTTCTAGTATATGATTTAATATCTTTTGTTTTGGAGTGACAAATAGTTACGGTTGCGTTTAAGTTTTGTAGAAGCAGAGCGAGTGGTTTTCCTACAATAAATCCTCGGCCTATAATAACAACATTTTTTCCTTCTACTTCTATCTTATAATTTTTAAGAAGGTTCACAATACCCTTTGGAGTACAAGAAATAAGAGATGGATTGTTATTATATAGTTTAATAATATTTTCAGAGTGAAAACCATCAACATCTTTTTGAGGATTTATGAGTTGAGTGACATTAATATGAGAAAGATGTTTTGGAATAGGAAGTTGAACAAAGCATCCCGTTATTGAGCTATCATTATTCATTTTGTTTATAGCGTATAGAAAGTCTTCTTGCGAAACGTTTTCTTTAAGTTTTGTAAGATTAAATTGAGCACCTACCAGTTCGCACATTCTTCTTTTATTCTTTATATAAAGCTCACTTGCAGAGTTGCTTCCAACAAGAATGACTTCAAGTTTTGGCCTTAGCCCACTTTTTGTGAGATTTTGGCATTTTTCGATCAAGTTTTTGACATTTTTATCTATAATATCTTTGGACGATAAAATTTTACTCATGCTTCTAAATACCTTAAATCCTAGGCTTTTTCTATATATTTCCATGTTTTACTAGAAAAATATACTTAAATAAATGAGTGAAACTTACGATAATGTATAAGAGGTAGTTAGAATGGCAAAAAGTAAAGAGTGCACTATATGCAAGCATTATGGAAAAGAAGTGGAACAAACTGAAGTTATGGACCACACTTCAATATATGATAATATGGGAAATGCTGTTCCTATAGTGTTGTGCAGAGAGCATTCAGTTGATTTGTTTAAAAAAGGACAAAAAAAGTTCTTAATGAGCCATTACCAAATACTTGTAGACCTAGTAGATAGTAACGAAAAAAGATTTTTAGAGGTTCTTGAACAAACAGTTAAAAAGAATGTAGACGCTCTCTACTAATATCCATACAATATATTTATGTTAGTACTCGGAATAGATCCTGGATCTGTTACTACTGGATGGGCTTTGCTCAAATCATCTGGAAATAAAGTTCATTACGTTGCTTCTGGTATATTAAAGTTCGATCAAGGTACAGATTTTCTAGATAGATTAACGCAAATTAAAAAACAAACTCAAAGTTTGCTTGATGAAGTGTCCCCAGATTGTATTTCTTTGGAGTCTCTCATTTATGTAAAAAGCCCAACGGCTTTAATTAAGCTTGCTCAAACAAGAGGAATTATTCTTTCTTGTATGGTGGAAAAGTATCAAGGAAAGATTTTTGAGTATTCACCAAACTTAGTAAAATCATCAGCTGTTGGTCATGGTCACGCTGATAAAGAAAGTGTTAAAAAAGTATTAGATATGCTTTTAGGTAAAAGAGAATATAAATCACATGATGAATCTGATGCTGTTGCGATAGCTCTTTGTCATATTTTAAATAATGGTAATGGAACAAAACTTAAGTCAAAGTCTGCTCGTAAGGGCAAAGGAAAAGGACTTGCCGGCTCATTATCTCACGCTATTAAAGGTTAATAAATGATTGGTTTTATACAGGGAAAAGTTATTTCAAGTGATGGAATAAAAGTTGTTATCTTAACAGAGTCGGGAATTGGTTATGAAATTAATTATGGTTATTATGCTAGTGTAGATTCAGACTTAGGTATTCATATTCATCATCATATATCTGAAAATGATCAAAGTCTTTGGGGCTTTAATTCCTTAGAAGATAAAAAGATGTTCGAACTATTAAAAACGGTTAATAAAGTTGGTTCATCTAAGGCTTATCCACTTATTTCTCAAGTTGGTACTGAAACAGTTATTGATGCTATCATGATGGAGCAAACATCAGTATTAACTAGTGCTAAAGGAATTGGAAAGAAGATGGCAGAACAAATTGTGTTATCCTTAAAAGATAAGGTTAAAGAGTTTGGTACTACCCACAATAAGATGCAGCCTATTTTAGATATCCAAGTTGAAAAACAAGATGCTCCAAAAATTAAATCAAGTATAGATAAAAAGTTGTTAGATGAAACAATTCTAGCTTTAGATAGTCTTGGTTATAAAGAAAAAGATATGATTAGTTTAATAAAGTCTTCTTATAATGAATCAATGCAAACAAGTGAAGAACTTTTAAAAGTAGTACTAAGAGAACTGTAAATGGAAATAGAAAATAGATTTTTAAATGCTGGTAGCAGTGATATAGAAGTTAAACACGAAAATAGGTTAAGACCAAAAGACTTTAGTGAATATATTGGCCAACAAAGAGTTGTTGAAAATGTTGATCTAATGGTTAAGTCAGCTCTTAAAAGAAAAAGTGCTATGGATCACGTTCTATTATCAGGACCTCCTGGACTTGGTAAAACCTCTTTAGCTATGATTATTGCAGATGCTCTTGGATCAGATCTCCACGTAATTTCAGGTCCAGCTATTGAGAAAAAAGGGGATCTTGCCGCTGTTCTTACTAATATAAAACCAACTGATGTTTTATTTATTGATGAAATTCATAGAATGCATATTAGTGTCGAAGAAATTCTTTATTCTGCTATGGAAGACTTTCGTCTAGATATTTTAATAGGGCAAGGAGCAAGTGCTAGAACGATGCAGATTGATCTTGTACCTTTTACTTTAATTGGTGCAACGACTAGATCAGGTCTTTTATCAAACCCTTTAAGAGATAGGTTTATGGCCCATCTTCATTTTGATTACTATCAAAGTGAGCAGCTTGCTCAAATACTTCATAACAACTCTATTAAAATGGAAATTGAATTAACTGATGAAGCAAAAATTGAAGTTGCAAGAAGATCTAGAGGCACACCAAGAATTGCAAATAGAATCTTAAGAAGAGTTAGAGACTTTGCATTGATTGAAGATACTAAGATTGTAGAACTATCACATGTAGAAAAAGGTTTGAAGCTTTTAGATATAGATAATCTTGGTCTTGATTCAATGGATAGAAAAATCTTAGAAGTTATTAGTAGCTATTATAATAATGGTCCTGTGGGAATTGAAGCTTTAAGTGCAACTTTAGGTGAGGATAAACAAACCATTGAAGAGGTTTATGAACCCTTCTTATTAAAAGAGGGCTTACTTATAAGAACTCCAAGAGGTAGAGTTTTATCTGAAAAGGCGATTGAGCATATTGGCAATTAATTAGATCTGTTAGTGATTTGCCGTTAAAATCATTTATTGTTCGATTTTAAACCCTTATGTGCATGTAAAAAATATATGGTGCGTTGCGCAAAGCCTGAAGGTTCGTTATATTTTTTTCATATTAATTTTAAAAATGAATTTTAAAACTATTTGGAGGAAATAATGAAGAAAAAATTATTAGTTAAGTCATTCATGGGAGCATTAGCTTTAACAATTGCTGCACAAACAACACCAAATGCTGGTTTACTAATTGCAAATGCTAATGCATCTGTTGATATGACAATGGATGAAGTTGTAGTTGTAGATAAAGTTGCTTTAATCAAGAGTGCTTTTCAAAACTTCAAGAAAAACGTTGATTATAAATTAATGAGTCCAAATGATGCTATTACTCAGTTTACAATGACAATGTTTGATAACAAAGTTACTGAGCAAGACATGGCTGAATTCGTAAGAGTTCATGCTGATAGTACAGCTGTTTATCAAAACTACTTAATGGCTATTGAACAAGCAAAAGCTAATCTTGAAGGAGAGGATTTTTCACCTGAAGAGTTTGGTGTAATCGCTGGATCCTCATTAGGAATGTTAGATCAAGAAGCTCTTAAATGGTCTGGATGTGCAGGACTTGGAATTGGTGTCGTTCTAATCATTGGTGCTGTTGTAATGGGTGTAATCGCATTAGTTAAAAGTGAAGGTGAAGCAAGTATTAAAGGAAGATTTGCTGAAAGAAAAAGACAATTAGATAGAAACTATCAAGATGCAGTTAATTTTATTAACGATGCAGAAAATAGAATCCAAGGTGAAATCAATGCTGCTCAAAATGAGATTAATTTAATAAACGAAGAGATTGATCAAGCTCAATCAGACTTAGCTTATTGGAATGGGCAGGTTACAGCAGCACTTAATGCTGGAGATTTAGAAGGTGCACAAATTGCAAATGATAATGTAACTGCAATTCAAAATCAAATTGAGCAATATCAAGCAGATATCGTTGCGATTCAAGGTGATATTAGTTCATTAATGATTGAATTAGATAACTACAATACTCCTGGATATAAAGAGCAATTAATAGCTCAGGAGACTGCAACTTATGAGTCTGATTCAGCTTTATTAGAAGATGAACTTCAGACTGAGCTTAGTTTAGTTCCAGTAGAAAAAGCAAGAGCTAAGAAATTAGGAATTGCTGCTGGTGTATCTGCAGCTTTAGGTATCTACCTAGCAATTGATGGAAGCCAAGACTGTTAATTTAAATCTAAATTAAAAATAACTTGAGAAGCCCGAGCTAAAGCCTGGGCTTTTTTTTGTTCAGTGTCTTTACATTTACGTAAGTTTTAACGTTCTTTACAGTGTAAGTGCTCGATTTTACTACAGTGATATGGCATCAAAATTGTATATAAATACCAAAGTACTTTTTTGGAGTTTATATGCATAAATTATTGCTTATTTTGATGATGGCCAGCTCTTTTAGCTTTGCAGAAAAAGCAAAAAGAAAAGATATACTTAATATCGATCTTTTAAAAGCTATCGAGATTACAAAAGAAAGTTTTAAATATGTACGTAATTCGTATAAAAATGATTCTTTAGAATTAAGAACAAAGCTGATTGATAATAGCTTCTTTTTAACAAGATACTTAACAATGCAGTTTAAAAAACAACTAAACTCTTGTCCTTATGAAACAGATATAAATATTCAAAAGTGTTACAAGTTAATTTTAAAAAAAATATCTAAAGTTGGTTTGAAAAAAGATTTTTTAACGAAGATTGAATCAGAGTCTATAGCATTAATTTCAAGACAATTAATTGTTGAAAATAAAATGATTAAGCTCAATCCAGAACAAAGCAAAAAGAAAAAAGATCAATATCTTCCAACGTTTTCAAAGTATCTAAAGAATATAAACTACTTTGTTTATAAAAGAGAGCAAAACGAAATCGAGCCCTTTAATAATGAGGTTATAGATACTGTAAATAAGTACTATGTGAGAAAAATTAAAAAAATTGGAAAGATAACTGAGTTTGAATATTTATTTGCTAATTATAATCGTCTACAAATAATGGAGATGGCAAACCTGTTAGATCAAACAATTAATATGATGAGTTCAAAATCTGGTGAAGTCGTATTACAACATGAAGACTACTCACAAATTTTTGCTGAAATTGATGAAAAAGAAAATAAATTAAATGAATTCATCGATAGATCTCGTAATTCGTCAGATTTAAGAATGAAGGATTATTATGACAGGCAAATATCAAAACTTTCAAAAGAGATTTTAGCTTTAAGAAAAGAAGTTTCGCTATTTGATCTACAAGAACAGATTCAAAATGCTAAAGAAAAGAAGCTTTCAATTTATAACCTTTTAGTTGAGGCAGACTCTGATACAGATAGAGACACTCTTTATACTCAATTACAAGATATCGATTTAAAGATTAAAGATTTAAATGACGAAATTTTATCTAAAGCAACAAGAGTAAAGTTAACTCATGGTGATATTTATAAGTTTACAATGAACTGGCTTAAAGTAGAGCTTAACGAAAGAAGAAAAAATAAAGAGCGATTTTCTAAACTTTATGGAACATATGCTAGTTTCGGTGATCTTATAATGGCAGGATACGTATCTGGTATCGTTGATGGACAGATAATTAAAGCGATTGTTGAATTACCTGAAGTTCATGAAAACTATAAAACACCTTTTCAGCAAGCACTTAAAATTGGTGGAAAAGTAGCAAGAATGTTTTTAATAATTAATCCAATCACAAGTCCATATGCCACACTTGCATTTGTGATTTTTGATGCTTTAAAAAATAAAAAAATTGTAGAAAGGGAAAGAGCAAATGATGCACATCTTATTTAATTTATTATTAGTTTTATCTTTCAATGCTCTTGCTGACTTTACAGTTGATATGCCTGTACAAGTAAGAGATGGCAAAAGATTAAAGGTTGAGCTTAGAACATTAACTGATCTTATAGAAAAACCTGTTCCTCAAGAGCACCAAACTTTTGATGGCAAGTACTTTAAGATCGTACACGACTTAAGTGATGAGGCAATTAGTTTTAATGATAGTGAAGAGCTTGTTTTTAAAGCAGCAACAGCTTATTACCATTTAAGTGTGGCAAGAAAATTTTTTAAAGAAGAAGTAACTAAAAATTTAACATTATCTCACCTAGATAAAAAAATTGTTATAAGAATTGATCAGACAAAAGCTTATTCACCAACAAATCATTGGAAGGAAGTAGATGAGTTCAATGGTGCATCTAATATTGGGCCAAGCAATCTTTTATCTACAAAAACATGGGGACCAGAAATTTGGTTTCATAAGGCAAAAATGGTTAAAAGAAAATCAGCACTTTCAGCTGCGGCTAATTTTGTAGACTCTAGAGACTTTAAGAATGCGTTGCTTGGACAAATGCTTCTTCAAGATTTAATTTCTTTTAGTAATGACTGGCTAATACAGGGAAGTAACTTCGGACGCTATGATATTGCTGGTCACTTAATGTCTATGGTTTTTTCTGTTGGTATTGTAGAGCTTTTACCAAAAGGAATTAAGTTATTAGGAAAAATCAAACAGAGATATTATCTTGATACTGTTTTGATACCTGAAATTATTTATCATGAATATGCTCACCAAGCATTGGCTCCATATTTAGAGCATAGAAAAGTCACTGCCATTACTGAAGGATACCCAAACTATTTTGCTAGTAAGATTTCAGGACTTAATAAATTAGGAGCAAGAGCTTTAAAACATAATATTGGAGATAGAGCTAAGTCTAAGATAAATAAGATTATGTATCACTTAGATATGGAATTTTCTAAAAGTGCAGCATTTGGAAGTTTTTTCTTTGGATTATTAAATGATATTGAAAAGAAGTTAGGATCTCAAGGAACAAAAGTTATTGTAAATGCTATTAAATATTTAGACTCAAGATCAAATATTAGACATGACTTTTATGACGCTTTATTTAAATCTATCGATGATGTAGCTAAAAATAGAGTAAATTCTAAGGCACTTAAGATACTTTTAAATTCGGTTATGATTAAAAGAGGTCTTGTAAGCAACTAAAACTTTAACGGTAAATATTATATTATTTGCCGTTTTTTTCTCAAAAAAGCACCATTTATGCTAAAAACCCTGATTTTTAATAATAAATTTTGAAGAATCATGCAAAGTATTGATATCATTGATCAAATATTTTGTATTTAGTAGGTATGGATGATTTATCAAAGAACAATTGCTAGTGATATAACCTTTACGGGTATTGGAATACATTCTGGAAAAAAGGTTACCATGAATTTAAGGCCTGCAGCTGCTGGCGTGGGAGTTGTTTTTAAAAGAATTGATCTGCCTGATGCTATATGGCAAAAAGCAGATGCTTTATCTGTTGGAGCTACTGCAAACAATACGACTCTTGGAACTGGTGTAAGTGCTATTCATACTGTAGAACACTTATTGGCAGCTTTTTATGGACTTGGAATTAATAATATTTATTGTGAAATAGATGGGCCAGAAGTTCCAACAATGGATGGATCTAGCGGGTCATTTATTTTTGTTTTAAAGGAAACAGGAATTCAAAACCTAAATGAAACAAAACAATTTATGATTATTACAGATACTATAAGAGTTGAGCATGAAGGTAAATGGGCCCAAATTGAGCCACATGATAAACTTGTAATTGATTCAACCATTGTATTTGCACATCCAGTTATTAAAACTCAAAGAAAAGTTTTTGAATTTAGTAGTGAGAACTTTATCGAGCAGATAAGTAGAGCTAGAACATTTGGAATGCTTAAAGATGTAGATATGTTAAAGAGAATGGGGCTTATTAAGGGAGGATCTCTAGATAATGCTGTGGTTCTAGATGATTTTAATGTTGTAAATCCAGAAGGATTAAGGTTTAGCGATGAGTTTGTTAGGCATAAAATTTTAGATACATTAGGTGATATAAGCTTACTAGGTTATGAAATTATTGGGAAAGTTACGACTTTTAAGTCAGGTCATCATCTTCATAATGAGCTTTGCAAAAAGGTCTTAGGTACCGCAGGGTCTTATGAGATTGTATCAGCGGCTAATCTTGCTATGGGGGCAAGGCAGTCTCATATATTGCCTAGCGCAATTCCTGTGGTGAATTAATTTTTGTCATACTTTTATTTTTCAGGTAATAAAAAATAAAAATTTTAGGAAACATTATGAAAAATATTATTATAGTTGTTATTTTACTTTCTACTGCTAGTGCTTTTGCAAGAACGATAAAGTGGTCAAGCCTTTATGCGAATAAGTCTTATAAGCTTACTCAGAAAGTAGAGCTTTCAGATAGATCTCAAGATTATACTATCGAGGCAAGTACAGTTTTAAAGTTGATTGAAAGTACTCCTCTTCCGATGATTAATGTACAGTTATTTAAGTTTATAGTTCCAGATTGCCCGTCAACGTCGATGAAAACAGAGCTTGAGCTTTTAGAAGTTCCACAACAAAACCAATCACCAGTAGTTATTGGTTATAATTTAGATAAGAATTGTACGCTAGAAATTTTTATCGAACATAAAGATTTTTATTCTTATAGCATTTTTAAATAAGGACATTCATGAAATTATCTAGAGTTTTTTGGCAAACTTTAAAAGAAGTGCCAAGTGATGCGCAGATTGCGTCTCATAGGTTATTAGTGCGTGCTGGTTTTATAAGTAAATCTGCAGCTGGTTTATATAACTTATTACCTATGTCTCAAAGAGTACTTAGAAAAATAGAAAATATAATTAGAGAAGAATTAGATAAGATTAATTCTAACGAAGTATCTTTATCTTTTGTTACTCCAAGTGAACTTTGGAAAGAATCTGGCCGTTGGGACACTATGGGTCCTGAGATGGTTAGGTTTGTAGATAGAAAGTCTAATGACTTTTGTTTAAGCCCAACTAATGAAGAGGCTATGGTTGATGTTTTTAGAAAATCCATTACTTCTTATAAAAGTCTTCCCGTAAATTTATATCAAATTAAAACTAAAGTTAGGGATGAAATAAGACCAAGATTTGGTTTAATGAGATGTAAAGAATTTACTATGAAAGATGCTTATAGTTTTTCAATTGATAAAGCTTCTTTAGATACAGAGTATGAAAACTATTATCAGGCCTATTCAAATATCTTTAAAAGAATGGGACTTGATTTTATCATCGTTGAAGCTGATGGTGGAAATATGGCAAGTGGGGATGCTAAAACCCATGAGTTCCAAGTTGTAGCTACTGCTGGTGAAGATCTAGTTGTTACAGTTCCAGATCTTGGTTATGCCGCTAATATTGAAAAAGCTCAAACCTTTAGAGGGGATCTTGATTTTACTGATGCTAGCGATATAGAAAAAATTGAAACGATTGATTTAAAAACATGTGAAGATGTTTGTAAGAGCTTAAATGTACCTGTTTATCAAAGCTTAAAAACACTTATTTTTGAAGCTACATATGGTAAAAAAACAGTTCCTTATATGGTTCTTTTACTTGGTGATGATGAAATAAATGAAGTTAAACTTAAGAACTTTTTAGGAGCGGATCATTTATCTATCGCAAGTGAAGATACTTTAAAAGATCTAGCAGTTCCTAAAGGATATATGAGTCCGTATAACTTAGAGAAAAAAGTAAGTGTTTTGTATGACGCTTCTATTGATGTGGATAAGTCTTATATTGTTGGGGCTAACGAGGAAAATTATCATGTAAAAGGGTTTGTCCCATCTCGTGATACGCAAAGTTTTAAGCAGGCTGATTTTAGAATGGCAAAAGAATCAGACTTTGGTCCAGATAAAAAATCAAAGGTTGTTTTCAAAAGAGGTGTTGAAGTAGGACATATTTTTCAACTTGGTGATAAGTATACTAAGTCTATGAAGGTAACAGTTTTAGATCAAAACGCAAAAGCTGTAACGCCACTTATGGGATGTTACGGTATTGGTGTAACAAGAACTATGGCTGCTGCTATTGAGCAACATCATGATGAAAATGGAATCATGTGGCCTAAAGCAATTGCTCCTTATCATGTTTACTTTGCTAAGATTGGTAAAAAAGATGAAACAAAAGATCTTTGTGATAAAATTTATAATGACTTTATAGAAGCTGGTGTAGAAGTTCTTTATGATGATAGAGGAATGGGACCAGGGCCAATGTTTAAAGATGCAGATCTTTTAGGTCTACCTCTTAGAGTGGTTCTTGGAGAAAGAGACTTTGAAAAAGATGGAACTGTAGAAATTAAAGTAAGATCAACAGGAGAGTCATTAAAAGTTTCAGTATCTGATGTAATTGTGAAAACAAAAGAGATTTTAGATAAATTATAATGAAAGATTTTGATTTAATTGTAGGTATTCATAGTATTGTTCATGCTCTATTAAACAATAATAGAAGTAACTTTACTTTATATTGTACTGAAGATGCAAAGTCTGAACTTCTTAAAAAAACTAAAATTACAAAAGAGATTTTAGATAATACTTCTATTAAAATTTTAAGTTCACATGGTGTTCAAGAAGAAGGTAAAAAACTATTTAAGAGGCTTGATGTTGAATTTAATAGAATTCCTTCTGGTATGTTTTTAACTTGTAGTGAGCTTGAAACTTATGATGTGAGCTTCTTATATGAGCAAGCAAGATCTAATGATCAAATTAAAATTCTTGTTCTAGATCAGATAAGTGATGTTCATAATGGGGCAGCAATCTTAAGAACAGCTTCTTTTTATGGAGTTGATGCAGTTGTTGTTCCTAGTAGAAAATCTTTTAAGATGACTCCATCTTTTTATAGAATTGCTAGTGGGGCGGCTGAGTACGTAAATATTGTCCATGCTAACTCTTTTCCAAAAATGATTTCTAAACTTAATGATCTTGGAATACTAAGCGTTGCCTTATCTGAAAATGTGACAAATGAGTTTAATCTTGAAAATCCGAACCTAGGGGTTTGTTTAATTTTAGGAAAAGAAGACACTGGAATCTCTAATGCCGTTATGAGAGTAGCTAAAGCCCAATTAATGCTTAAAAATTTTGGTGATATTAAATCTTTAAATGTCTCAGCAGCGGCAGCCGTTTCAATGGAAAAGTGCTTTGGTTAATTTTTTTATAAAAAAAACTTGATTTTTAAATTAAAGGCCATTATAAATAGAAGCTCATCTTTATGATGAAAAGCCTAAGCAACTCTAGCTCAGTTGGTAGAGCATTGGTTTTGTAAACCAACGGTCGCAGGTTCGACTCCTGTGAGTTGCTCCACATGGCGTGGTTCCCGAGTGGCTAAAGGGAGCAGACTGTAAATCTGCCGGCGTATGCCTTCGCTGGTTCGAATCCAGCCCGCGCCACCATGGGTTTTTTAGGTTGATCTTTTAAATTAAGCGGGTGTAGCTCAGTTGGTAGAGCACAAGCCTTCCAAGCTTGGGGTCGTGAGTTCGAGCCTCATCGCCCGCTCCATTTTTTCACAACATTTTTATAAATCATCGGCGTCGCTTCTGCGATTGCTCGGCGGTCACGTATATTGTATACCTTCCCTTCTCGTCACTTGGCGCTCCTTAAGCATTTGCAAAACTGTTGTGAAAAAAAGCTTTTGTGTAGGTGGGAAATGGGGGGTTGCGTAAACTAAAATTGCTTGGGGAACAAAAAATTCCCACTAAAAAGATAACTTTTTCATTGCTACTATGTTGTTCTTAATATAAATACATTATGTTTTAAAATTTTTAATCTGTTTAAAGGATAGTTTTATTCTTCTTTTTGGGGAATTTATGTTGTCACATTAACTGTATTAAAGCATAATTTTGAAAGTTAAAAATTATAAAATTTGTTAAATTTGCAATCTGTTTTTTGAAGGAGAAAAGTATGGCAAAGGAAAAATTTGACCGTTCAAAACCACACGTAAATATTGGTACAATCGGTCACGTAGATCACGGTAAAACAACATTAACTGCTGCTATTTCTAAAGTTTTAGCAGAAGTAAACGGTGAAGAAGCTAAGAAGTTTGACGAAATCGATTCTGCACCAGAAGAAAAAGCAAGAGGGATTACAATCAATACTTCGCATATTGAGTACCAAACTGCTAACAGACACTACGCTCACGTTGATTGTCCAGGTCACGCTGATTATGTAAAAAACATGATTACAGGTGCTGCGCAAATGGATGGTGGGATCCTTGTATGTTCTGCTGCTGATGGACCTATGCCACAAACTAGAGAGCATATCCTTCTAGCTAGACAGGTAAACGTTCCTGCACTAGTTGTATTCTTAAACAAAGTTGATCAAGTTGATGACGAAGAGTTATTAGAGCTTGTTGAAATGGAAATCAGAGAATTATTATCTTCTTATGACTTCCCTGGAGATGATACTCCAATTATAGCTGGATCTGCATTAGCTGCAGTTGAAGGTAGAGATGACAATATCGGTAAAGAAAAAGTTCTTGAGCTTATGGCTGCTGTTGATGAATTTATCCCAACTCCAAAAAGAGATGTTGAGTTAGATTTCTTAATGCCAGTTGAGGATGTATTCTCAATCTCTGGTAGAGGGACAGTTTGTACTGGTAGAATCGAAAGAGGTATCGTTAAAGTTGGTGAAGAAGTTGATATTATCGGTATCAAAGAAAAGCAAACTACAACTATTACTGGTGTAGAGATGTTCAGAAAGCTTCTTGACGAAGGTAGAGCTGGTGATAACGTTGGTCTACTTTTAAGAGGTATTAAAAGAGAAGAAATTGAAAGAGGTCAGTGTATTATCAAGCCTGGTTCAGTTCAGCCACACTCTAAATTTAAGTGTGAGGTATATATCTTAACTAAAGATGAAGGTGGAAGACACACTCCAATCTTCAAGGGATATAGACCACAATTCTATTTCAGAACTACAGACGTTACTGGAGCGATCACTCTTGCTGAGGGTACAGAAATGATCATGCCTGGTGATAACACTGGTTTTGACGTTGAGTTAATCACAAAAGTTGCAATGGAAAAAGGTTTAAGATTTGCTATCAGAGAAGGTGGTAGAACAATCGGTGCCGGAACTGTTGTTGAAGTTTTAGACTAATTTTATAATTAATCTATATAAAATGAGGGCCTTTTATAGGCCCTTATTTCTTTAAAGCGGGTGTATAGCTCTAATTGGTAGAGCGGCTGATTCCAAATCAGTAGGTTGGGGGTTCGAGTCCCTCTGCGCCCGCCATTTGTCAAACTATTCGAACCAAAATTTTTTGATAAAAAAGAGGAAGCTATGAAGCTTCCTCTTTTGTTTTTAAAGTGACTCTCTCTCATAAAATAATGAGCTCTTAGACCCTCTGGTAAAACCTCAAATTTCTTAATCAGACATTGAACAATTAGACGCTTTCTTGTGTTACCCTGGATTGATTGGGATAGATATCTCTTATGATTTGAGATGTCTTGCAATCTTTAAAGCATGAAGATAGCAAATCAACTTGATGTCATTTCTTGTTAAAACAATGTGTGGTTTTTTAACCATATGGATTCTGCTTATGTTGATTCAGCAACATCGCTGAAATTGAAAATAAAAAAGTGTGGATTCACAACTGTGTTGGCAGAGAACAAAAAAGAACAAAGTGATAAATTTAAGTCACTTGGAGCTACTTCTAAAAAAGTACTCTTCACTACTATGGAGAGAGACCACAAAAGAATACAAACCTAATAATTTTAGTGAATAAAAAAAGAGTCCCTTCATAACTAGTAATTCGTCATACAAATGTAAACAAATGTCTGTATTTTTGGATACTTACATCGATATACTGAAAGTGCTTATGCTGGCATGAGTCATGCATAATGTTTTATATAAATACTAAAAAATAATACTTTTGGACGCTTTATTGGCTAATTGTATTACAAAAAAAGGATAAGTGTATGAAAATTAAACAAATTACTTTGAGTTTCGTATTATTATTGAGCTTTACAACCTATGCCCAAGAATACAAAAAGTGTGAAAAGCTTAGAGGCTACGTAAGTACTATCGAGCTGGAAACAGAAGGATTACCTAGAGAAGTGTATACGATTCAGTTAGAAAGTGGAGGAACTCTTAAACATTCTATTTATGCACATAGTAGTACTGTTTTTAACTTGGCTCTACAGCAGCAACTAGTTAAAAGTCGTGACTATAATAGGAGTATTGAGATCTCATCTCTTTATATAATTAAAGAAAGTGCTAATGATATATGTGAACTGCCTTTTGGAGAATCTAGAAAAATAGCAGATATTAGCTACAGTAATGTAAAGTTTATTGATGAAATGAGAGCAGAGTTAGATAACTCTGGTAGAATTGAGAAAAAAGAAGCTTCTTCGATTAACAACTCCGATAAAAAGCCTGGAGCGAGTGTTATTCAACAATAACTAGCATGTTAATTAGCTATTAATCGTAAATATTAACAATATATGGCCACGAGTTGTTCGTGGCTTTTTTATTTATAAACCCGAGCATAGCTTAGATCTAGACTTTCGCCACTCATCCTCTCAGTATATTCACTCATTTTTGGAGAAACTCCTTGTAAAGCTTGTATAAGAATTTCTTTCAAGCTTAGAGATAATGTTGCACTAGCCCCTAAAATAAAAATAACTAGAACAAGACTACATATTGCATCAATAATGCTACTCATAAACGATTCTCCTTGAAGATCTAAATTGCGCCAACAAAATTAAATTCATCTTTTTAATTTCCAGTCGACTTGATAGTCTATCGTTACAATCAAGTCTGGTTTGAATAGTTTACTTTCTCGCCCGCCAAAATTTAATTAATTAAAAAGTTTGTATAATAATCTCATTTCTTGATATATTTTACATTTATGTAAGAATTGGAGGTTATCTTGAAGCATATGCCTATTTTATTCATATTTTTTTTGATTTCATGTAATCCAACAGCAAATTTAAAAAACTCCAGTGATCTTGGGAGTATCCTTGTAACTAGTAATTATATTACTCCTCCACCAAATATTTTAAATGGAGAAGAGTGGATTTTAATACCTAAGAATGCAGGCTCTATGGGATTAGATGCATTTTGGGTTATGAAGTATGAGGCCAAGGCTTTATTAGAGGCTTCATCTGTTCTAGATGCTGATGGTCTAGGGGTTAGTAATATGACTCATAGGGCAGTGAGTATGGAAGATGCTTTGCCTTGGAGAAATATTGGTACTTTTGATGCTGCATTAGAGTGTGAGTCATTAGGGGATGGATTTAGACTTATTTCAAATTCAGAGTGGATGGCGATTGCTAGAGATGTTGAAGGTGTTGATGCTAATTGGACAGGTGGTACAGTAGGGGTTGGTTGTTTAGTTGGAGGAAATTCTGGTGGAACTACATGTGGATATGATGGAGCAAATCCTGAAGGAGGTGCTGGTAGAAATCCAAGGGCCAAGCATGTTTTATCTACAGGAGACGAAGTTTTTGATTTATCTGGAAATGTTTGGGAGTTCAATGATTGGGATGATTTAACACCAGGTTTTCAAGCCGGACCAACTACTTGTGCTGCGGGATCTTTGAACTCAGTATTTTGTGTAGAGTTATCAGACTCAGATTTTAATACCTTGAATGGGAATTATGATCAAAGTAAAGGTGTTGGATACTTTTATGGGAGCTCTGGTGGTGTACCAATGAGAGGTGGTGATATGAGCCATGGAAGTAGTGCTTGGAATAATTCAGGTATTTTTACTTTGCACTTAGGTAATACAGCTCCGAGTCCTCGTACTAACGTTGGATTTCGTTGTGTGTACAAGAAACCATAGTTGAGTATATTTTTGATAAATTGACTCTAAGATAAAAAAATGATTCTTTATAGTATTATAATCTAAATGTTTGGAGCATTATTATGAAATTCTTTTTGCTATTTCTTTTTAGTTTTTCTTTGTATTCTGTAGAGCTAAGTAAGGCGACAAATAATCAGTTAGTTTCAGAACTTTCGAGAAGACTTGGAACAACTAGTCATTCTAATAATTCAGGAACTTTGATATCTTACTGTATGGGTGATGACTTAGTATTAGAACTAGAGACTTTACGCACTAGTACAAAAAAAGTTATCGATACTTATTCAGATAATGAATGTGAATCTTCAGTAAAAAAGCTAAAGAAAGGAAATTTTAATACTTTTATGTTGTCAGCATTTTGTGTAACAGATGATCTACATAGGGTGAAGTCGACTTCAAGGGGAGATTTAGAAATTGCTATTACTGATATGGCATCCAATGGTGAGTGTTTAAAGTCAGCATCAGTTATTAATGAGATGGTAGGCCTGTAAACTAAGAATACTCATAATTTACAAGCCAATTTATTTTCTTAGATATCTATAAAAAAACTAGAAATACTAAATGAAGCAGTATTAAAAGCAAGTATACCTTTTGTTGTATCATTTAAAAATGTTTCAACTCCTGATGAATCCTCTGTTGCAAAGCCAGCATTGTATGTTGGATATGATAAGCAGGTACCTTGTACTTGTAGATTATGTGAGCTTGGAGTTCCTGTATCATATCCTGTAACGCAAAGATTGGTTCCATCAAATTCTCCATAAAGAGCATCTGTTCCAGATCCAGTCATTCCTGGGTCTGACACTGCAACTGTAATACTATTTACAGAATCTAATTGATAGTCTGTTGAAACAGTTCCTTGCATGTATATTCTAGTATGTCTATCATTTGTAAGATCCCATCCTTCATAGCGCAGTTCTTCCGAACTATTGTCTAGTAAGAAAGTTGTTCCACCACTAAAGGACCCAAATCTTTCAATGCTTTTAAATCCAAGTTTATTGTCAGAATCTTTTAAAAATACTGAAAATGTAAAGCCTGTTGATTCACAAGCTGCTAGGTTTGCATTCATAGTAGTTCCATTTAAGTTTAAAATACATAATTGAATTTCGTAGTCCCAATTAGAACTTAAAGATCTTTCTTTGATGGATACTGTCACTGTTTGTGTACCTTCTGACATATTAACAGTTCCACTAAGTCCTTCATGAGATGTGTAGCTTGAATCATAAGTAAAGTCGATTGAGCCTTCAAGCATTTTCATAACTTCTGTAATAATGTGAAATGCACCTTTTACTGTATCAGGACTTTTGGAATTTGTTGAAAGGATACAACCAAGATATTCTCCAGCTCCTGTACTGTCTGATGTAATATCGCTAACCATTCCATCGCAGTTGGAGCTTCTATTATATGTTATACTTTTAGAGCTAATGGCACCAGCTCCGCTTTGTACAGCATCCGAAGCTTTTTTAAATATAGAACCCGCAAGGCCTAAAGAGTTTTTAGATCCACTTGAGCTTTCACCACAAGAAATACAGATAAGTGTTAATAGTAGTAATACTGATTTTGTCATTATACGTTTCCTCCGTAAAAAAATAATTTAGAACTATTTTCTGATATCTAGTTCCTATATGAAATGAGGCAAATATTTATGTATATTTTTCGAGTATAATTATTTAGTGATATGTTCTGTTGGCATTTTCAAGTTAAGTTAAATTTAACATAAATGTATAAGTTATTTATATTCTTATCAAAAGTCATAATTCTTGATTAGGACTTGATTTGTGTTATTATTCTAGTAGGAATAACAATTATGAGTTTAAAAGTTTTAACAGTTGATGATGATCCAGTAATGCTTGAGTTATATCAAGAGATTTTACCTGCATCTTATAAAGTCGTGGTTGCTTCAAATGCTCAAGAAGCTCTGTTTAAGTTGAAGAATGAAAGGTTTGACCTTGTCTTAACTGATTATAAAATGCCCAAAAAAAGCGGTGTTGTTTTTATAAAGGAAGTAAGAGAGTTTGAGCAAAGAAATAAGCTTCCGGAAACAAAATTTATTTTAATTTCTGGCGATATTGATTCAGCAAAAGCTGAGATGATAAATGAAGTTGAGTGTGAAGTCTTGAATAAGCCCTTTGCTCCAAATGAGCTTCAGCAAAAAATTGACAGGCTTTTTAAGACTAATATTCCCACGGATGATAAAATTGCTCGAATAGCAGTTAAAAAAGGTGTTAAAATAGTTCGTATGGGAGAGCTTGCCCGTAAATTGTTTATTGTAGAGTCTGGTTCAGTGGGAGTTTATAACGAGGCAGGAGAGCAAATCGCTGTTCTTGAAAAAGGACAAACAATAGGTGAGATGAGCGCCATAGAAAGACAGCCTAGTGCTGTGGATGTTTTGACTTTGGAAAATTCTGTTATAGCATGCGTTGAAATAGACCTTTTTAACGCGATGTTTTCAAAGCAACCGGAGTGGTTTCAAAATGTTATCATAGATCTTTCAAGAAAACTTCGCAATGCTTCAGGTTCATAAGAAGTCGTGACTAAAATAATCTAAATTTATTCATCTTTTTCGTAGACAATACCCTAAAAATTTAGCATAAAGTACTATTCTAAATTGTTTAAAAAAGGTGTTATATGTCGGTTTCTGCTGAAAATGGTAAAAAATGGATTCAAGCCAGCGTTGCAATCGTATGCATGGTTACTGCTTATGTGATGATTGCTTTTTTTGAAACTATGGGCGATTGGTTTGAGTTAGAAGCTAAAGTTTCTAACTTTACAGTTGTTGCTCAAGCTTTAGGAGTATTAATTGGACTAGGATCTTTTATCTATATTGTTAACAATTCAAAAACTTCTACATTTTTAAATGAAGTATATGCAGAAGTTACTAAAGTTGTTTGGCCAAACAGAGAAGATACAAATAAACAAACTATTGTAATTATGATTTTAGTTACAATCATCGGTTTTATACTAGGATTTTTTGATTTTATTGCGGCTTGGGCTTTAAGTTTAATCAACTAGTAAGGAAAAATTATGACTGAAGAAAATACAACAATCGAAACTACTGAAGAAGCTATGGAAGAAGCAGTTGTTGCTACAGATGCAACAGAAGAGCCAGCACAAAAAGAATTAAGCAGCGATTTTAAATGGTATATTGCTCATGCTTTAAGTGGTTTTGAAAATAGAGTAACTAAAACTTTAAAAGAAAGAATTTTAAATTATAACATGTCTGATTTTTTTGCTGACATTGTAGTGCCTGAAGAAACAGTTGTTACTAGTGTTAACGGAAAGAAAAGAAATATTAAGAAAAAGTGTTTTCCAGGTTATGTTTTAATCAGAATGATTATGAATGATAAAACATGGCACTTAGTAAAAGATACTGATAAAGTTACAGGTTTTATTGGTGGGGAAAGAGGAAAACCCATTCCAATTAGTAATGATGAAGCAAATAATATGATTGGAAATGTTGATGGAGCTCAGGTTAAAAGAGCTAGGTCAGCTTCTTCTTACAGTGCAGGAGATAATGTTAAAGTTATTGAAGGGCCATTTGCTTCTTTTGTTGGGGTTGTTGAAGCAGTTAACTCTAATGGAAAACTTAAAGTTAATGTATCTATCTTTGGTAGACCAACACCGGTTGAATTAGATGATACACAAGTAGAAAAACAATAAGCTATTAAGGCTTAATTAATATTAACGTGGGAGATTCTTTAATTAGAGTCGTTTGAACCAAGGAGAACATTATGGCAAAGAAAGTCACAGGATTTATTAAGCTTCAAATTGAAGCAGGTAAAGCAAATCCAGCACCTCCAATTGGACCGGCATTAGGTCAAAAAGGTGTTAACATCATGGAATTCTGTAAAGCATTCAACGCTAGAACGCAAAAAGAAGCTGGAACAGTATTCCCAACAATCATTACAGTTTATTCTGACAGATCTTTTACTTTTGTAACTAAGACGCCACCGGCATCTTTCTTATTAAAGAAAGGATTAAAAATGAAGTCATTTGCTAACAAGCCAGGTCACGAAGTTGCAGGTACTGTTTCTGAGAAGATCGTTGAAGAAGTTGCAGCTGGTAAAATGCCAGATCTTACTGCAGCGGATATGGATGCAGCAAAAAGAACAATTGAAGGTTCAATTCGTTCTTCAGGTCTTAAGTTAGATTATAAATAATTTGCAGTCGGAAGATAGATAAATCGCTTGTACCGACTAGGAGATAGTAATGAAAAAAATTAATACGAAAAGAAAAGAAGCTTTCGCAAAAGTAGATGCAGATAAGCTTTATACTTTAAATGATGCAATCGCATTGGCAAAAGATGCAGCATACGCAAACTTTGATGAGAGTTTCGATGTTGCTTTTAGATTAGGTGTAGATCCAAGACATGCTGATCAAATGATCAGAGGTGCAATCGTTATGCCTGCTGGAACTGGTAAAAAAGTTAATGTTGTAGTTATCACAAGCGGTGAGAATATTGCAAAGGCTGAAGCAGCTGGAGCAGATGTTGTTGGTGGTGATGATATTATCCAAAAAATCCAAGGTGGATGGATGGAGTTTGATAGAGTCATCGCAACTCCAGATATGATGGGTAAAATTGGTAGAGTAGCTAGAATCTTAGGACCTAGAGGACTTATGCCTAACCCGAAATTAGGAACTGTTACTACTGATGTTGAAAAAGCTGTTAAAGAGCAAAAAGCTGGTAAGGTAGAGTATAGAACTGAAAAAACTGGTATCATCCATATTCCATTTGGAAAGAAGTCTTTTGATAATGCTGCTTTAACTGAAAACTTTGCTGCAATCGCAGGAGCAATCACAAGAGCTAAGCCAGCAAGTGCTAAAGGTACTTATATGAAGTCTGTAACAATTAGTACGACAATGGGTCCTGGAATAAAACTTGACACTAACGATATAGCGAATATATTAGGCTAAAAATTTTAAGTAGGGGTTGATGAAAGTCGGTTGTAAAACATACTTGTTTTGTGTAAAGCCTGCCCAAATCCACCCTCCAATATTAACCTTAGGAGGAAATGAAAGATGATGACTAGAAATGAAAAAAACGAGGTCATTGCTTCATTAAAAGAGAAAATTGATAACTCAAAAGCTCTTTTCTTAACAAACCTTATTGGTATCTCTGCAAACGATGCAGTAGCTATTAGAAAGAATGTTAGGGAAGCTAATGGTGCAATTGTTGTTACTCGTAACACTCTTTTTGAAAAAGCAGCGCAAGGAACTTACGCTGAAGAACTTTTAAAGGGTCTTAAAGGAACAAATGCAGTAGCATTTGCTTTCGAAGATGCTCCAGCAGTTGCTAAAGCTGTTTTTGAAGCAAGTAAAGATCTTGAACAAGTTTCTTTAGGAAACGGTTTCTTAGACCAAAAACCACTTGATGCAAATCAAGTAACTGAATTAGCGAAATTACCATCTAGAGATGAAATGCTTGGAACATTACTTGCGACATTTAATGCGCCAGTATCTGCATTTGCTAGATTAATGAACGCTGTTAAAGATGAACTAGAGTCTAAAGGTGTAGAAACACCAGCAGGACTTGCTACTGAAGCAAAGGCTGAGCAAAAGCCTGAGACAGAAGAAGCTTCAGCAGAATAATTTTATTTTAAATTTTAGGAGAATATTATGACTAACGAACAATTAATTGACCACATCTCTGGGATGACTGTATTAGATTTAGCTAACCTAGTTAAAGAATTAGAAGAAAAATTTGGTGTATCTGCTGCTCCAGTTGCTGTAGCTGGTGCTGCTGCTGCAGGTGCTGCAGAAGAAAAAACTGAATTTGACGTTGTATTAGCTGAAGCTGGTGCTAAGAAAATCAATGTTATTAAAGAAGTTAGAGGAATCACTGGTCTAGGTCTTAAAGAAGCAAAAGAGATCGTAGAAGGTGCTCCAAAGACATTAAAAGAAGCTGTATCTAAAGAAGAAGCAGAAGAAATCAAGAAGAAACTTGAAGCTGCTGGAGCTAAAGTAGAGCTTAAGTAATTGATTAATAAGTAATTAGATTACAATTTTTATAGGGAAGTGCGCTATAAAGTGCACTTCCATTTTTGCGTTTATAGATGTAAATATATTTTTATATATTAAATTTAAATAAGTTTTTTTGAGGAGCTAATCCAATGACTAAAGTTTTTAACCCAAATGAGTGGTATAGATGTAGTTTTGGTAGAGCAGATCAGGTTATGGCACCGCCTAAACTGATGACTCTGCAAACGTCGTCGTACGAAGATTTTTTACAAAAAGATATTCCACCTGCAAGAAGAGAAGAGAAGGGGTTACAGGCCGTATTTAAGTCTGTTTTTCCAATTTTTGATTTTAATAAGACGATATCACTTGAGTTTGTAAGCTATTCTTTGGAAACTCCGAAATACTCTGAGCAAGAGTGTAAAGCAAGAGGATTATCTTACGAGTCTCCTCTTAAAGTAACAGTAAGATTAGTATTCTTTGATATTGATGAAGACGATGAAGAAAATAGAACAATCTCTTCAATCAAAGAACAAGAAGTATATCTTGGAAATATCCCTTTAATGACTGAGACAGGATCATTTATTTACAATGGTACTGAAAGAGTTATTGTATCTCAACTACACAGATCTCCAGGGATTATTTTTGAGCACGACAGTGGAAAGAAACACTCAAGTGGAAAATTATTATATTCAGCAAGAATTATTCCTCACAGAGGTTCTTGGTTAGATTTTGAATTTGATCACAAAAATGTTCTTTACGCTAGAATTGATAGAAAAAGAAAATTACACGCAACAGTTGTTTTAAAAGCTCTAGGATATTCAGTTCAAGAATTATTAGACCTTTTTTACCAAAAAGAAACAATTGTTCTTAAAAAAGATAATTACACAAGAAAGTTAGATCTAAGCTTACTAATTGGTTCAAGGTCTGAAGAAGATATTTTAGATCCAAAAACTGGAAAAGCTATTGTTAAAGCTGGTAAGAAAGTTACAAAAGTATCTATTAGAAAAATGAATGAAGCTGGAGTTAAAGAACTTCCAATTTCTTTAGAGCAATTAGTTGGAAAAGTAGTTGCTAATGATATTTATGATGAAGAAACGGGTGAAGTTATTGTTTCAGCAAACGAAACTTTAGCCGAAGATAAAGTTTATGATCTTCAAAATGCGGGAATCACAGAAGTTGAAGTTCTCTATATTGATGGTGTTAACTTTGGTGACCAAATTAGAAATACATTATTATTAGATAAAACAAACTCATATGAAGAATCTCTAATTAAGATTTTTGAAAGACTAAGACCTGGTGAGCCACCAACTGTTGAAGCGGCTGAAGCTTTATTTAATTCTTTATTCTTTGATGAAAATAGATATGATTTATCTAAAGTTGGTCGTATGAAGATCAACTATAAGTTTGGAATGGATATTCCAGTTGAAAATACAACAATTACTAAAGATGATATTATCAGAACTGTTAATTATCTTGTTGATCTTAACAACGGTAAAGGTAAAGTTGATGATATTGATCACTTAGGTAATAGAAGAGTTAGAGCTGTTGGTGAACTTCTTGAGAATCAGTTTAGAGTTGGTTTGGTAAGAATGGAAAGAGCTGTTAGAGAAAGAATGTCTATTCAAGAGCTTGAGACGATGATGCCTCATGATCTTGTTAACCAAAAGCCAGTTGCTGCTGCGGTTAAGGAATTTTTTGGATCTTCTCAGTTATCTCAGTTTATGGACCAAACAAACCCATTATCTGAAGTAACTCACAAAAGAAGATTATCAGCTTTAGGACCAGGTGGTCTTACAAGAGAAAGAGCTGGTTTTGAGGTTCGTGACGTTCACGCTACTCACTACGGAAGAATGTGTCCGGTAGAAACTCCAGAGGGACCAAATATTGGTCTAATTACTTCATTAGCTACTTTTGCAAAAGTTTCTGAATATGGGTTTATTGAAACTCCATACAGAGAAGTTTCAGAAGATAATGCAGTATCTGATACTGTAAAATATTTTTCTTCATTCCAAGAAGAAGGAAAAATTATTGCACAAGTTAATAACAAAGATATCAATAATGGAAAATTAGAAGGTAACTTAATTCCAGCTCGTAGAGAAGGTGAATTAGCACTAGTTGATGCATCAGAAGTTGATCTAATGGATGTTGGTCCATCACAAATGATCTCGATTGCAACATCGTTAATTCCATTTCTAGAGCATGATGATGCCAACCGTGCCCTAATGGGATCAAACATGATGAGACAGGCTGTGCCTGTTGTTAAAACGGATGCTCCTATCGTTGGTACTGGTGTTGAGTCAATTGTTGCAAGAGATTCAGGTGCTATTTTATTTGCTAAAAATGCAGGTAAGGTAATCTTTGTTGATTCAAACAGAATCGTTATCCAAAGAAATAGCTTTAAAGAAGATGAGTCTGGTGTTGATATTTATAAGTTAATTAAATACCAAAGAACTAACCAAAACACTTCGAATAACCAAAAAGCACTAGTTAAAGAAGGTGATACAGTTGCAGCTGGTGACGTTATCGCTGATGGACCTGGTACTCAGTTTGGAGATTTAGCTCTTGGTCAAAACATCCTAGTCGCTTTCATGCCATGGGGTGGATATAACTATGAGGATTCAATCCTTATTTCTGAAGAGTTATTAGCTCAAGATATTTTTACTTCAGTTCATATTGAATCTTATGAAGTAGAAGCTAGAGATACTAAATTAGGAAAAGAAGATATCACAAGAGATATCCCTAACGTTTCTGAAGAAGCCTTAAAAGATCTTGATGAAGCGGGTATAATTAGAGTTGGAGCTGTTATTAAACCAGGAGATATCTTAGTTGGTAAGATTACTCCAAAAGGTGAAACACAACTTTCTCCAGAGGAAAAATTATTAAAAGCGATTTTTGGTGATAAAGCTGGAGACGTTAAAGATACTTCATTAAGAGTTCCTTCATCTGTAAGTGGTACAGTTATTAATGCTCACGTATTTACAAGAGAAGGAGTTGAATTAGACTCTAGAAGTAAAGCAATTATTGAAAGCGAAACAAGCTTAATCAGAAGAGATGAAGCTATTGAGATTAAAGCGATTCAAAACTCAGCTTTAATTGCAATTTCAAAGATGCTTAAAGGTGCTAAGACAACTGATAAATTAGTATCTGAAGATGGTTCAACTGAACTCATCTCTAAGGGGAGCGATCTTAAACTTGATAATTTAAAAGAGATTCCTTTTGAGTTAATCGGATATATTCCTCTTGAAGCTGATCTTGAAGAAAAGCTAACTGAGTACTTTGCTGACATTAGAAACAGAATTAACTTAGTTAGAACAAGAGCAAATGATGAGATTGCTAAATTACATAAAGGTGATGAGTTGTTACCAGGTGTAATTAAGAAAGTTATCGTTTATGTTGCTATTAAGAGAAAGCTTAGAGCTGGTGATAAAATGGCCGGAAGACACGGTAACAAAGGTGTTATCTCAAGAGTTCTTCCTAAAGAGGATATGCCATATCTTGCTGATGGTGATCCAGTTCAAATCGTACTTAACCCACTAGGGGTACCTTCACGTATGAATATTGGTCAGCTTCTTGAGCTTCACCTTGGATGGGCCGGAAGAGGTTTAGGTAAGAAGATTGAGTATATGCTAGAGCAGCAAATGGAAATGCATAAACTTAAAGATTTAATTTCAAATATCTATAAGAGTGAAAACGTAGATAACTGGTTAAAGAAAGCTTCTGATAAAGCTGTTAAGGAACTAGCAGGCCAACTTAAAACTGGTGTTAGATTCTCAACTCCTGCTTTTGATGGTGCTAAAGAATCAGATATCGAAGATATGTTAGAACTTGCTGAACTTCAAAAAAATGGTAAGTCCACACTATTTAACGGTATTACTGGAGAAGCATTCTCTGAGGAAGTTACTGTTGGTGTAATGTACATGTTAAAACTTCACCACTTAGTTGATGAAAAAATTCACGCAAGAAGTACAGGGCCTTACTCTCTAGTTACTCAACAACCACTTGGTGGTAAAGCACAATTTGGTGGTCAAAGACTTGGAGAGATGGAAGTTTGGGCATTAGAAGCATATGGAGCTGCTTATACACTTCAAGAGTTCTTAACTGTTAAGTCTGACGATGTTGTTGGTCGTACGAGAATGTATGAATCAATCGTTAAGGGTGAAAAAGTTCTTGAGCCAGGGTTACCTGAATCATTTAACGTTTTAGTTAAAGAGCTTCAAGCACTAGCACTTGATATGAAGTTAGAAGAACCGACAATTGAGAACTTATAATTAAAAATTAAACAATAAGAGGCCATAAAGCTATGAAAGATTTATTAAATTTTTTCGACAAACCAAAAGATCCAGTAAGCATTGAAGCAGTATCTATCAATGTTGCTTCTCCTGATACAATTAGAGAGTGGTCTTTTGGTGAGGTTAAAAAACCTGAAACTATAAACTATAGAACATTTAAACCTGAAAGAGATGGTTTATTTTGTGCTAAAATTTTCGGTCCAATTAAAGATTACGAATGTATCTGTGGAAAGTATAAGAGAATGAAGCACAGAGGTGTTGTATGTGAAAAGTGTGGTGTTGAGGTTACACTTTCAAAAGTAAGAAGAGAAAGATGTGGGCATATTGAACTAGCTAGTCCAGTTGCGCATATTTGGTTCTTAAGATCATTACCCTCAAGAATTGGAGCTTTATTAGATTTAACATTAAAAGACCTTGAAAGAGTTCTTTATAATGAAGCTTTTATCGTTCTTGAGTCTGCAACTGATGGACAAGAAGGTGGTCTTCAAGTAGGAACAATTCTTTCTGAAGCAAAAGCTTATGAGCTTCAAGCTGCTGGTGTTGATTTTAAAGCATCAATGGGTGGTGAAGTAGTTAAAGATCTATTATCTAAATTAGACTTAGATACTTTAAATAAAGAATTAAGAAGAGGACTAAAAGAAGTAACAACTGAGCTTGGAAGAGCTAAAATCATTAAGAGATTAAAAGTTGTTGAGTCAATCTTAAAGTCTACAAATAGACCTGAGTGGTTTATGATGGATGTTATTCCTGTTCTTCCACCAGATTTAAGACCATTAGTTCCTCTTGAAGCTGGAAGATTTGCAACTTCTGATCTTAACGATCTTTATAGAAGAGTTATTAACAGAAATAACCGTCTAAAAAGACTTAAAGAATTAAATGCTCCTGAAATTATCATTAGAAATGAAAAAAGAATGTTACAAGAATCTGTAGATGCTCTTTTTGATAATGGAAGAAGAGGTAAGGTATTTACTGGAGCTAATAAGCGTCCATTAAGATCTTTATCTGATATGTTAAAAGGTAAGCAAGGGCGTTTTCGTCAAAACCTTCTAGGTAAAAGGGTTGATTACTCTGGACGTTCGGTTATCGTTGTTGGACCAAACTTAAGATTACACCAATGTGGTCTTCCAAAAGCAATGGCATTAGAACTTTTCAAGCCATTTCTTTACAACAAGCTAATTGAAAAAGGTCACTGTACAACGATTAAAGTAGCTAAAAGAATGGTTGAACAGCAAAAGCAAGAAGTTTGGGATATCTTAGAAGAAGTAGTTCAAGAGCACCCAGTACTATTAAACAGAGCACCAACTCTTCACAGACTTGGTATTCAGGCTTTCGAACCAATTCTAATTGAAGGTAAAGCTATTAGATTACACCCATTAGTATGTACGGCTTTTAATGCCGATTTCGATGGGGATCAGATGGCAGTTCATTTACCTCTTTCAATTGAAGCACAAATTGAATGTAGAGTGTTAGCAATGTCTACAAACAATATCCTATCTCCAAAAGATGGTACTCCAATTATCGTACCTTCTCAGGATATCGTTTTAGGTATGTACTATATGACAAGAATTCGTCCTTACGCTCGTGGATACAACAGTGTTTTCTCTTCAAAAGAAGAAGCACAGTTTGCATACCACACAGGAAAGCTTCACTTACAAGCTCCTGTTAAAGTAAGAATTGAAGATTCAATGGTTGAAACAACTGTTGGTAGAACTTTCGTAAGTGATATCATTCCAAGTTGTTTAACTTATGATGATATCAATAAAGTTCTTAACAAAAAAGAGTTAGGAAAATTATTAGATAAGGCGTATAGAAGAGGAACTGAAAAAGATACAGTTCTTTTAGCAGATGCAATTATGCAAACTGGTTATTCTTATGCAACAAAAGCAGGTATCTCTATTAACGTTAAGGATATGGTTATACCTCAAGAGAAAAAAGGTATTATCGATACTGCTCAAGCTGAAGTTGATCAAATTACAAACGAATATAACGAAGGATCTATCACTAATGGTGAGAGATATAATAAGATCGTTGACGTTTGGGCACAAACAAATGAAAAGCTTTCTAAGGTTATGATCGACGGTTTATCACTTGATACTTTTACTGGTGATAAAGACGGTGAAACTGAAACTGCTCCATCATTTAACTCTGTTTATATGATGGCCGATTCTGGAGCCAGAGGTTCTGCCGCTCAGATCAGACAGTTAGCAGGTATGAGGGGTCTCATGGCAAAACCATCAGGTGAGATCATTGAAACTCCAATTACATCAAACTTTAGAGAAGGTCTTTCTGTTCTTGAATATTTCTCTTCTTCACACGGTGCCAGAAAAGGTCTAGCAGATACTGCCCTTAAGACTGCAAACTCTGGATACTTAACAAGAAGATTAGTAGACGTTGCTCAAGATGCAATCATTAGAAGTCATGACTGTGGAACTGATGACGGTATCTTAGTTACTTCAAGAGTTGAAAATGGTGAGATCGTTGAGCACGTAGCTGAAAGAGTATTAGGAAGAACGGCGCTTAACCCAGTAATGGCAAAAGATGGTTCAGTTCTTTTTGAGAAAAATCACATGTTCGTTGAGGCTGATGTTGATAAAATTGAAACTGAAGAAATCGATCAAATTTATGTTAGATCGGTTCTTACATGTAAAGAAAGATATGGATTCTGTGCAACTTGTTTTGGTAGAGACCTTGCAAGAGGTAAGTTAGTATCTGTTGGTGAAGCTGTTGGTGTTATTGCTGCTCAATCTATTGGTGAGCCAGGTACACAGCTTACGATGCGTACATTCCACGTTGGGGGTACAGCAACTGCAGGTGCACAAGTAAACAAAACTGAAACAAAAACTGCTGGTATCGTATCTTTTGATAACGTAGAAACTGTTACAAGAGAAGATGGTTCAACAATTGTTATGAATAAGATTGGTGAGCTAGTTGTTAAGACTGAGCAAGGTGTAGAAAAAGAAAGATACCCTGCTATTTACGGTTCAAGCATCTTCTTTAAAAATGGTGACACGGTTAATATAGGTGATAAATTACTAGAGTGGGACCCATTTGCAGTTCCAATCCTAGGAGAAGTTAAAGGTAAAGTTAAATTTGAAGATATGGTTGTAGGGTCTACAATCAAAGAAGAGATGGATGCTGTTACTGGTCTTTCTCACAAAGTTGTTACTGAAGCAAAAAGTAAAGATGATGCTTCTAAGCAACCGAGAATTGTTCTTGTTGATGAAAATGACAACCCAATTGTTATCCCAAGAACAAAAAGACAAGCTGTATACAGACTTCCAATTGGTGCTCACATCGTTGTTAACGAAGGTGATGAAATCGATGGTGGTATTGTACTAGCTAAAGTTCAGCGTGAATCTACGAAGACTAAGGATATTACCGGAGGTCTTCCGAGAGTTGCAGAGCTATTTGAAGCTCGTAAGCCAGCAAATTCAGCATTAATTTCTGATATTGCAGGTACTATTGAGTACGGTCCAGAAGTGCGTGGATCTAGAAGAATTATCGTTAAGCCTGAAGATGGTGGTGAGCCATCTGTGATTGCAGTTCCTAAGGGAAGATATGTAATCGTTAATGAAGGTGACTATGTAAGGGTAGGAGATCCAATTATGGATGGTCCAACTAACCCACATGAGATCCTAAGAGTTATGGGTGAAAAAGCGGTAGTTGAGTACATTTGTAACGAAGTTCAAGATGTATACCGTCTTCAAGGTGTTAAGATTGATGACAAACACATCGAAGTAATCGTTACTCAGATGCTTAAGAAAGTTGAAATTACAAATCCTGGAGACTCAATGTTTGTTGATGGTGATTCTGTAACAAGAACAGTATTCTTAGAAGAAAATGATAAGTTAGTTGCTGATGGTTTAGAGCCAGCAAAATCAAGACCTATCCTTCTTGGGATTACTAAAGCATCTTTAAGTACTGATTCATTCTTATCAGCAGCATCTTTCCAAGAAACGACTAAGGTTCTTACACAGGCAACTTTAGAAGGTAAGAAAGATTACTTAAGAGGATTAAAAGAAAATATCCTTATGGGTAGGTTAATTCCAGCTGGTACAGGGGTTCCACGTTATAATGATTTTAACGCGGAAGCTAAAAATGATGAAGAGCATGTAAGTTTAACATTATAAAAAAAGATCTTGTTTTAGGATGTGTAGTATGTTACTTACACATCCTAAAAAATAAAAAGATACGTTTAAGGAGTATTTGAAATGCCTACTATTAATCAGTTAGTGCGTAAAGGTAGAAAAGTAAAGACGTCTAAGACTAAGTCTCCTGCATTAGTGGCTTGTCCTCAAAGACGTGGAGTTTGTACTCGTGTTTATACAACAACTCCTAAGAAGCCAAACTCGGCAATGAGAAAAGTTTGTAAAGTTAAGTTAACTTCAGGATTTGAGGTTATCTCTTATATCGGTGGTGAAGGTCACAACCTTCAAGAACACTCTATTGTTTTAATTAGAGGTGGTAGAGTAAAAGATTTACCAGGGGTTCGTTACCACACTGTTAGAGGTGCTTTAGATGCAACTGGTGTTGATAAGAGAAGACAGCGTCGTTCTAAGTACGGTGCTAAGAGACCTAAGGCTTAAGAGGTAGAAAATGAGTAGAAAACATAGAGCACAGGTAAGAGAAGTATTACCTGATCCAAGATTTAATGACATGGTAGTTACTAAGTTCATCAACGCTTTAATGATTGGTGGAAAGAAGTCTATCGCAGAGAAGATTTTTTATGGAGCTTTAGATCAAGCTGAATCAAAAGCTGGTGAAGAAGGAATTAAAATCTTTAAAAAAGCAATGTCTAACGTTAAACCTTCTGTTGAAGTAAAATCTAGAAGAATCGGTGGAGCAACTTACCAAGTTCCAACTGAAGTTAGAGCAGTAAGAAAACAATCTTTAGCTATTAGATGGTTAAGAGATAATGCTCTTTCTAGAAATGGTAGAACAATGGTTGATAAGCTTTGTGATGAGCTTGTTGATGCTGCCAACAATAGAGGTGAGCTGTTAAGAAGAAAGAGGATGTTTATAAAATGGCTGAGGCTAACAAAGCATTCGCTCACCTTAAGTGGTAATTGTTTAAAAATTTATAATATAGAAAAGGAGCGTTTTTACGCTCCTTTTTTTTGATGGGAAACGCTTAAAGATGAAAGATCTAAGTAAAATTCGAAATATTGGAATCATGGCACATATTGATGCCGGAAAAACAACGACTACAGAAAGAGTTTTATTTTATACAGGTAAGAGTTATAAAATCGGTGAGGTTCATGAAGGAACAGCGACGATGGATTGGATGGTTCAAGAACAAGAAAGGGGTATTACAATTACTTCTGCTGCAACAACATGTTCTTGGGACAATCATAAAATTAATATTATAGATACTCCTGGCCACGTCGATTTTACTATTGAAGTTGAAAGATCTCTAAGAGTTTTAGATGGTGCTGTTGGTGTTTTCTGTGCAGTTGGAGGAGTAGAACCTCAATCAGAAACTGTATGGGGACAGGCTGATAAGTACAAAGTTCCAAGAATCGCATTTGTTAACAAAATGGATAGAGTAGGAGCAGATTTTCACAATGTTGTGGGTGAAATTAAAGATAGATTAGGAAAAAATGCAGCAGCTATTCAACTACCAATTGGTGCAGAAGAAACATTTGAAGGTGTAATTGATTTAGTTGAAGCAAAAAAGATAATTTGGAAATCAGATGATCAGGGTGAGAATTTTGATGTTGTTGATTTAGATGAATCTGACAAAGAAGATTTTGACTTATATAGAGAAGAATTAATTTCTAGTATTGCTGACTTTGATGAACAGCTTGCTGAAGCTTATCTTGAAGGAACGCAAATAACTAGTGAGATGATTAAAAAAGCAATTAGATCAGCTGTTATCAATGAAGGTTTTATTCCTGTATTATGTGGAACCGCTTTTAAAAATAAAGGTGTTCAGCCTCTTTTAGATGCTATCGTTGCCTATCTTCCATCTCCTTTAGATATTGGAGATGTAACTGGTTTTGACGTTAAAAATAACGAAAAAAAAATTAAAAGATCTCCAAGTATTTCTGATGACTTTAGCGGCCTTGCTTTTAAAATAGCAACTGATCCATTTGTAGGAAGACTTACATTCTTTAGAATTTATTCAGGAGAAATAAAAGTTGGTTCACAAATTTTAAATCCTCTTGAAAATAAAAAAGAAAGAGTCGGTAAAATTCTTCAAATGCATGCAAATAAAAGAGAAGAAGTTGATGTTGCTAAAGCTGGAGATATATTTGCTATAACAGGTTTAAAATATACAACAACAGGGCACACTCTATGTGCATCTAATAAACCAATTATTTTTGATTTAATGGATTTTCCAGAGACTGTTATTTCAATTGCAATTGAACCAAAAACTTCTGCAGATGAATCAAAACTAAATAAAGTTTTAGAGCAACTACAAGTTGAAGATCCTTCTTTTAAATACATGCCAAATAAAGAAACTGGACAGTTATTAATATATGGAATGGGTGAGCTTCACTTAGATATTATTGTTGATAGGTTGGAAAGAGAATTTAAAGTTGGTGTTAATGTTGGTAGTCCACAAGTTTCTTATAGAGAAAGTATTGAGGGAACTAATAGTGCCACTGAAGTTTATAATCAAGAAGTTAATGGAAAAGTTCAATATGGTGAAGTTACTTTAGAGGTTGAGCCAATTGAAGAGCAAACGATTGAATTTGAATCAGAATTTAAAAGTAGAGATATACCTAAAGAATTTTTTAAAGCAGTTGAGCAAGGTGTATATGATAGTGTTCCAGCTGGAGCTATGGCCGGCTACCCATTTATTGGTATTAAAGTAAAGCTTAAAGATATGAAGTATGATCTTGAAAACTCAAATGAGCTTGCCTATACAATTGCAACTTCTAAGGCTTTTAGATCAGCATGTCAAAATGCTGGTTTGGTTTTAATGGAACCAGTAATGGATCTTGAGGTTATCACACCTACTGAATTTGCTGGTGATGTCATCTCTGATGTTAATGCTAAGCGTGGAAAAATACTGAGTATGGACCCTAAAAATGATAAAGAAGTTGTTAAGGCCCAGGTAGCTCTTTCAGAACTATTTGGGTATTCAACATCTTTAAGGTCAAAAACTCAGGGAAGAGCCAACTTCACTATGAGTTTTAAAAAGTATGAAAAGCTTGAAATGAATATGGCCAAAACAATTCTAGAAAAAAGAGGAATATTTATATAAAAAATATGCTAATTATGTTGACAATATTAGCTTAAATGAAATATGTACAATCTCACTAAAAATTTTTGGAGAAAAAATGAAAGAAAATAGACTTAGAATTAAGCTTAGAGCTTATGACTTTAACATTTTAGATGCTTCTGTTCAGGAAATCGTTCAGACAGCTAAAAACACTGGTGCAAGAGTAGCTGGTCCAATCCCAATGCCTACTGAAATCAATAAGTACACAGTACTTAGATCACCACATATCAACAAAAAATCTAGAGAGCAGTTTGAAATGAGAACTCACAAAAGATTAGTTGATATAATTGACCCTACGCAACAGACTGTGGATAGCCTAATGAAGCTTGATCTATCAGCTGGTGTTGACGTAGAGATTAAATACTAGTATAAGTAGCAAACCCAAAAAGTTTGAAATATTAACCATGAATGCATCCCCAGATGGGGTGATGCTGTGGAGGAAAAATGTCTGAGACAAAAGTAAATTTGTCAGCAGTTTATGGCGTTAAAGCTGGCATGACAAGAATCTTCGACGATTCTGGAAAGAATGTACCGGTAACGGTAATCAAATTAATCCCAAATGTTATTTCTCAAGTAAAAACATTAGAAAAAGACGGTTACACGGCTTATCAAGTAGCTTACGGTGAAAAACGTGAAAAACTTGTTACGACTCCTGTAAAAGGTCACCTTAAGAAAGCTGGTGTAGACAAAATGTTTACTAAGTTTGCTGAGTTTAAAGCTACAGAAATCTCTGAAGAAAATCTTGGAAAAGAAGTTTCTACTGAAGAATTTGCTGCTCAAACTTTTGTAGATGTAACTGGTACTACAAAAGGTAAAGGTTTTGCTGGTGTTATGAAGAGATATAACTTCTCTGGTGGTCCAGGTGCACATGGATCTAAGTTCCATAGAACAACAGGTTCAATTGGTAACAGAGCTACTCCAGGTAGAGTATTTAAGCAAAAGAAAATGCCTGGTCACATGGGTGATAAAACAAAAACAGTACAAAACTTACAAATCGTTGAATTAAACGAGGAGCAAGGATACATGCTTATTAAAGGGTCTGTTCCTGGTTCTAAAAATGGTTTTGTTAGAATCGCTAAGGCGCATAAAAAGTAGGAGTGAAACATGGCTGATATAACAGTATTAAATTCAAGTTTTGAAAAGTCAGGGTCTCTTTCTACAAATGTAAATTTAGATTCTGAAAAAATTAACATGGCAACAGTACACCAGGTTGTAAAAGCTACTTTGGCTGGAAGAAGACAAGGTAATGCTCAAACAAAGAACAGATCAGAAGTTCGTGGTGGTGGAGCTAAGCCATTTAAGCAAAAAGGTACGGGTAGAGCTCGTCAAGGTTCGTCTAGATCACCTTTAATGGTAGGCGGGGGAACTTGCTTTGGACCATCAAAGAGAGACTATACTCAAAAAGTTAACAAAAAAATGATGTTAAATGCAATCCAATCAATAATTGCAGATAAGTTTCAAGCAGGTAAGTTAACTGTTGTTGAATCTTTAGATTCAAACGGTAAAACAAAAGACATGTTTAAAACATTAACTGAGAAAAATTTATTACCTGGATTAATCGTTACTGATTCTAAAGAGTCTAAAGCGATTTTAGCTACTAGAAACATCGCTAAGGCAAAAGCAATGGCTGTTGAAGGTTTCAGTGTTTATGAAGCTGTTAAGTTTGAAAACTTAGTTATTGAAAAAGCTGCTTTAGAAAAGATTTTAGGAAGGTTGGTGTAATATGCATTTAGAACAAGTATTAGTAAAACCACTTTTAACTGAAAAAACATCTGTGATGACTGAAAATACAAATCGTTATGCGTTTAAAGTATTAAGAAAGGCTAACAAGTATCAAGTTAAAGATGCAGTTGAAAAAATGTTTGATGTAAAAGTTATTGATGTAAAGACTGTTGTAATGCCAGGAAAAGTTAAAAGAGTTGGAAGAACTCTTAAGAAGACAACTTCTTGGAAAAAAGCATTTGTAAAGATTGCTGACGGTCAAAAGTTAGAATTATTTAAAGGTATATAGTAAGAGGCAATTATGGGTATTAAAAAATTTAAGCCAACAACTCCATCTTTAAGGCAAATGGCTGTTATGAACAGCGATGCTTTAACGAAAGGAAAATCACCCGAAAAGTCTTTATTAGCTTCTAAGAAAAAGACAGCTGGTAGAAATGCATTAGGGAGAATCACTTCTAGAAGAAGAGGTGGTGGTGTTAAGCAAAAGTACAGAATCATTGATTTTAAAAGACAAAAACAAGACATTCCAGCAACAGTAAAAGCTATTGAGTATGATCCAAACAGAACATGTAATATTGCTTTGTTAGCATATGCTGATGGTGAAAAAACTTATATTTTAGCTCCAAATGGACTTAAGGTAGGAGATAAAGTTATTTCATCTGACAATGCAGATATTAAAGTTGGAAATTCTAAGCTATTAAAAGACATTCCTGTTGGTACATTAGTTCACAATGTTGAGTTAAATCCAAAAAGTGGTGGTCAATTAGCTAGATCTGCCGGATCTTACGCTCAATTAATGGCAAAAGAAGAAAAAGAAGCTTTATTAAGGCTTCCTTCTGGAGAGTTAAGAAAAGTTAAGAGCAATTGTAGAGCTACAATTGGTCAAGTAGGTAACCTAGAACACGAGCAAATTAATATCGGTAAGGCTGGTAAGAACAGACTTAGAGGTAAGAGACCAAGTGTAAGAGGTGTTGTTATGAACCCAGTAGATCACCCACATGGTGGTGGTGAAGGTAGAACTTCAGGTGGTAGACACCCAGTTACTCCTTGGGGGAAACCAACTAAAGGTTATAAGACTAGAAAGAACAAGAGAACTAATCAGTTCATTGTTAAGAGACGTAAGTAGGAGATTTAGATGGCTCGTTCGATTAAAAAAGGACCATTTGTTGATATGTCACTTCTTAAAAAAGTTGAAGCGGCTAAGGCAGAAGGTAAAGCTAATAAAGTTATTAAAACTTGGTCTAGAAGATCTACGATCTTCCCTGAGTTTATCGGTTTAACATTTGCTGTTCATAACGGGAAAAAATTTATTCCTGTATTTGTTACTGACAATATGGTTGGTCACAAACTTGGTGAATTTGCTTTAACAAGAACTTATTATGGCCATGGTGCTGATAAGAAGAAAAAGAAATAGGTAGGCAGTTATGATCCGTGTAAAAAACAATAGAGTTGGAAAATCAGCTAGAAAAGTTAGATTGGTTTGTGACTTAATAAGAAATAAAAAAGTAGAAGATGCTTTAAGAATCTTAAGGTTCAATGATAAAAAAGAAATCTCTATCATGCTAACTAAGCTATTAAACAGTGGTCTACAGATCGCTTCAGAAAGTGATAAGTATGATTTAGACAATTTAATTATTGGAGAAATCATGGTTGATGAGGGGCCGACTGCTAAGCGTATACAGCCAAGAGCACAAGGTAGAGCATTTAGAATTAGAAAAAGATCAAGTTACGTAACTGTTGGTCTTAAAGAAGCATAAGGAAGAGTTATGGGACTAAAAGTACATCCATATGGTTTTAGATTAGGTTATATCAAGGGTTGGCACTCAAACTGGTATAACAAAGATAATTACGGTGAAACACTTCAAGAAGATTTAAGAATCCGTGAATATGTAAAGAAGAATTTATCAAATGCAGGTATTGCTAAGACTGATATCACTAGAACTGGTGATCAAGTTAAAGTTACTGTATTTTCTGCTAAGCCTGGTATCGCTATCGGTAAAAAGGGTGCAGGGATTGATAAAGTTAGAGCTGATCTTAAGAAGATTACTAAAGCTAACTTATTCTTTAATATCGCTGAAGTAAAAAGACCAGATGCTCAAGCAAAGCTTATTGCTGAGAACATTGCTGCTCAATTAGAAAAAAGAGTTGCATTTAGAAGAGCGATGAAAAAAGTTATGTCTTCAGCTTTTAGATCAGGTGTTAAAGGAATCAAAATTAAGTGTTCTGGAAGACTTGGTGGAGCTGAAATGGCAAGAAGTGAAGGATACTCTGAAAGAAAGGTACCTCTTCACACGCTAAGAGCTGATATTGATTACGAAATTGCTGAAGCAAAGACGCAATACGGAATCATCGGTGTTAAAGTTTGGGTTTATAAGGGAGAGATCTACAAGTAAACCTGTAAGTATTTCATGCTATAAAAGGCATAAATTAATTTTATAGAGGTATAAAATGTTAAGTCCAAAGAAAGTAAAGTGGAGAAAACCACAAAAAGGTAGAATGAAGGGTAAAGCTAACAGAGGTAATACAATTACCTTTGGTGAGCATGCAATTCAAGCACTTGAGTGTGGATATATCACAAATAGACAAATTGAAGCTGCAAGGATCGCAATTTCAAGAAAAACAAAGAGAATGGGGGATGTTTGGATTAAAATCTTCCCTCACAAGTCGCTTACAAGTAAGCCAGCTGAAGTTAGAATGGGGAAAGGTAAAGGATCTCCTGATAAATGGGTAGCTGTTGTTAAGCCTGGAAGAGTATTATTTGAGGTTGGTGGAGTAGAAGTTACACTTGCAAAAAGAGCATTAGACCTTGCAAGATACAAACTTCCTATAAAAACTAAAGTAATATCAAAAGATAGCTAGATAATTTGAATTTAATGGTGTATACACCATTAAATTCTATGGAGTTTATTATGTTAAAAATGACAGAAATCAATAAAATGGACACTAGTGCCATTAATTTAAAGGTTGCTGAGTTAAGAAAAGAGCTTTTTGATCTTAAATTACAAAAAGCTACTACAAGTGTAGAGAAATCTCACCTTTTAACTACGATTAAAAGAGATATTGCTAGACTTAAAACAGCTCTTAACAGCAAAACAGGTAATTAATTATGAGTAATCAAGTATTTAAAAAGACGTTAAAAGGGACTGTTGTAAGCAATAAATCTGCTAAGACAATCGTTGTTAATGTTGAAAGACGTTTAAAGCACCCTATTTATAGTAAGTTCGTAACTTCTTCTAAGAAGTATCATGCACATGATGAAAAAGGACTAGCTAAAGAAGGTGATTTAGTAACAATTATCGAATCTAAGCCATACTCTAAAATGAAGAGATGGGCTTTGGTTGCGGTAAATTAATTTAGGAGTCAATGATGATCCAAATGCAATCAAAATTAGAAGTTGCAGATAATTCAGGAGCTAAAATCGTTAAGTGTATTAAGGTTTTAGGTGGATCTAGAAGAATGTCTGCTGGTTTAGGGGATATAATCGTTGTAGCAGTTCAGCAAGCACTACCAGGTGGAAAAATCAAAAAAGGTGATGTTAAAAAAGCTGTAATTGTTAGAACAAAATATCCAGTTAGAAGAGAAGATGGTTCATATATTCAGTTCGATAATAACAGTGTTGTAATTCTTGGTACTCAAGGTTCAGATCCTGTTGGAACGCGTATTTTTGGACCTGTTGCTAGAGAGCTTAGAAATGCTAGCTATACGAAAATTTGTTCGTTAGCTCCAGAAGTTCTTTAAGGGGAATTAAAAAATGCAAAAAATTAGAGTAAATGACGAAGTTATTGTAATTGCAGGAAAAGATAAAGGTAAGAAAAGCACTGTAAAGTCTTTAAACTTTAAGAAAAATACTGCAATGGTTGATGGTGTAAATATGGTTAAAAAATCTATGAAGCCATCTCAAGAAGACCCAAATGGTGGTTTTGCTGATATTGAAAAAGCAATCAATTTAAGTAATATCGCAGTTGTTTCTCCAAAAACTGGTGGGGCAACAAGAGTAAGAATTGAAGTTAAAGATGGAAAGAAGGTAAGAGTTGCAACAAAGTGTGGTTCTGTCCTTAAGTAAACTAGGAACAAGTTATGTTAGATAGAATGAAAAATCTGTATAACGCAGAGATAAAAAACAACCTGATGGATAAGTACAAGTACAAAAACATCAATCAGGTTCCAAAATTAGAAAAGATTATTATTAACTGTGTAACAAGAGATGCAGTTACTAATGGTAAAGTTGTAGAAAGTATTGTTAGTGATTTAGCTACTATTTCTGGTCAAAAGCCAGTTATCGCTAGAGCTAAAAAATCAATCGCTTCTTTTAAGCTTAGAGAAGGTCAAGCACTAGGTGCTTCAGTTACTTTAAGAGGAAAGAAGATGTATGAATTCTTAGACAGAATGATCACTTTAACTTTACCAAGAGTTAAAGACTTTAGAGGTTTAAACCCTAAAGCTTTTGATGGAAAAGGTAACTATACTTTAGGTATTAAAGAGCAAATTGTTTTCCCTGAAATCAACTACGATAAAATCGATAAAATTAGAGGATTAGGGATTTCTTTTGTTACAACTGCTAACACGAATGAAGAAGGGCGTGACTTATTAAAAATGTTTGGTATGCCTTTTAAGGAAAAATAAGGAAGGATTATGGCTAAGGTAAGTACTATTGCTAAAAACAATAGAAGAATTAAAATGTCTATGAAGGGCGAAGCTAAAAGAGCTGCTTTAAGAAAAGTAATTAGCAATCCAGAGTCTACTGAAGAAGAGGTTATGAATGCGATTAAAAAACTTCAGAAGATGCCAAGAGATACAAGTAGAATTAGAGTGAGAAATAGATGTGGTGTTACTGGAAGACCAAGAGGTTATTACAGAGATTTCCAATTATCTAGAATACACTTAAGAGAACTAGCTCACCAAGGATTAATTCCAGGTGTAACGAAGTCAAGCTGGTAGGAGATAAATAATTATGATGACTGATCCAATAGCAGATATGCTAACAAGAATTAGAAATGGTGCAAGTGCTGGACACGCTAAAGTGGACATCCCTGCAAGTAGAATGAAAGCTAATATTTGTAAGGTTCTTAAAGAAGAAGGTTTCATTAAGAGTTTTAAAATTGTAGCTAAAGATAACAAAATTAATATTAGAGTTGCACTTAAAGATGGTGCAATTGTTGGAATTAAAAGAGTTTCTAAGCCAGGTCTTAGAATTTATAAGGGATACCAAGATATGCCACGTGTATTAAGTGGTTTAGGTGTTTCTGTAGTTTCAACTTCATCAGGTGTTGTATCATCAAGAAAAGCTAAGGCTATGAAGCTTGGTGGTGAAATCCTTTGTAACGTTTGGTAGGAGAAGGCCATGTCAAGAATTGGTAAAAAACCTGTAGCAGTTCCAGAAAAAGTAACTGTTGCAATCGCAGATAGAAAAATTGATGTTAAAGGACCAAAAGGTAGCTTAACTTTTACTCACCATACTGGTGTAACTGTTAAGCAAGAGGGTGCAGAATTAATTGTTAACCCAATTGATGGTTCAAATAAAAATAGAGCTCTTTGGGGATTAACAAGAACATTAGTATCAAATATGGTTACTGGTGTTACTGATGGTTTTAAAAGAACTTTAGAGTTTAACGGAGTTGGTTATAAGGCAGTAGTTTCTGGAAATAAGATTACTTTAAATCTTGGTTACTCACACCCAATTGAGTATGCATTACCAGAAGGCGTTGAAGCTAAAGTAACTAAAAACGTTATTGATATTACAGGTTGTGACAAAGAGTTAGTTGGATTTGTTGCTGCTAAGATTAGATCATTCAGAGAGCCAGAGCCATATAAAGGTAAAGGTGTTAAGTACTCTGACGAAGTTATTATCAGAAAAGCTGGTAAAACTGGTAAGAAGTAATAGGTAGAAAGATATGAGAAAATCATTAAAGAAAATAAAAAACGAATCAAAAGCTAAAGAGTACAGAAGAAAACTTTCAATTAGAAAGAAAATTATTGGTACAACTGAAAAGCCAAGAATTTGTGCAACTAAGACAAACAAGCACTTATTTGTTCAGGTTATTGATGATAGTACAAGTAAAACTCTTTTTTCTGTTCAAACATTTGGTAAAAATGCTGTTGGAACAAAAGCAAATGCTGATAGTGCAAAAGAGATTGGTGTTGCTGTTGCTAAAGGTCTAGCAGGTAACAATATTAATACTGCTGTATTTGATAGAAATGGTAAGAAGTATACTGGAATTATTTCAACTCTTGCTGATTCGATCAGAGAAAATGGAATTCAAATTTAATTAGGGGACATCAATGAGTGAAAATACAGAAAAAAAAGAAGCTGTAGAAGCTGCACCAAAGAAAAAAGCAGCTAGAAAAGCACCAGCTCCAAAAAGAAATGAAAGACCTGAGTCTGAATTTGAAGAAAGAGTTGTTGCAGTAAACAGAGTTGCTAAGGTTGTTAAAGGTGGTAGAAGGTTTTCTTTCTCAGCTCTAGTAATCGTTGGTGATAAAAATGGTAGAGTAGGATATGGGTTAGGAAAAGCTAAAGAGGTTCCTGATGCAATCAGAAAGGCTAGTCAAGTTGCTCAAAAGAAAATGATTAGAGTCCCTGTTGAAAATGGAACTTTTCCTCATGAAGCAATGGGTGAATTTGATGCTGGAAAAATCTTATTTAAACCAGCTTCAGAAGGTACAGGGGTTAAGGCAGCAGGTGCTTGTCGTTCAATCCTTGAGCTTGCAGGTGTAAAAAATATTTTAACTAAGTCGTTAAGAGGAAGTAACCCTCATAACGTTGTTAAAGCTACTTTTGATGCTTTTAAATCTTTAAGATCAGTTGATCAGATTTCAAAGGCCAGAGGTGTTGAAAGCAAGGGACTTAGATTATCTAATAGATAATTTGGAGAATTAAAATGAGTACAATAACTATTAAATTAAAGAAAAGTACAATTACTTGTACTGAGAAAACAAAAGCAACAGTTAGAGGTCTTGGTTTAAGAAAGACTGGAAGTGTTTCAACTTTAGAGAACACTCCTTCAGTTAGAGGGATGATTAAAAAAGTAATTCACTTATTAGACATTGTTGAAGAGAAGTAGGAGTTAATATCATGTTAACGTTAAATAATATTAAAAGCCCAAAGGGTGCACACAGAAATACAAAGAGAATTGGTCGTGGTCAAGGATCTGGTTGGGGAACTCAAGCAGGTAAAGGACACAAAGGTCAAAAAGCTAGATCTGGTGGTGGTGTAAGACTTGGATACGAAGGTGGGCAAATGCCAATCTATATGAGGCTTCCAAAAAGAGGATTCTCTAACTATCCATTTAAGACTGAGTACGCAATCGTTACTTTAGATCAAATTCAAGCAAAATTTGACTCTGAGACTGTAAACAGAGAAACTTTAATTGAAAAAGGTTTATTAAGTGGAGTTAACAAAAGACTTCCAATTAAGATCTTAGTAAAAGGTGATTTTACTAAAGGTTTAACTTTTTCTAATATTGATAAATTCTCAAAATCAGCTGAGCAAATGATTTCAAAAGCTGGTGGAACAATCGAAAGCAAAGAGGCTAAGTAAGATGTCAAATGTGCAAGGAAAGCTTGAAGAATTAAGGAAGAGAGTATTTTTTACTCTATTGATGTTAGGTGTATTTAGAGTTGCAACTCAAGTTCCTACTCCAGGAATTGATGGTGCAGCTCTAACGTCGTTCTTTCAAAATATGCAAGGATCAGGCTCTGTATTAGGTGTTTTTAACAACTTTACAGGTGGAGCTTTAGAAAGATTTTCTGTTCTAGCTCTAGGAATCATGCCTTATATTACTTCTTCAATTATTTTCAGTTTACTTGCAGTATCTTTTCCAAAACTAGCTGAAATCCAAAAAGAACCAGATGGACATAAAAAAATTCAGCAGTGGACAAGATACGCTACTGTTATTCTTTGTGCGATTCAAGGTTATGGATTAGCTGTTGGTCTTGAAGCAATTAAAAGTCAAAGTGGTCTTCCTGTAGTTATTGAGCCAGGAGCTGGATTTAGAGCATTGTCTGTAATTAGTTTAACTGCAGGTACGATGTTTGTAATGTGGCTAGGTGAGCAGATTACAGAAAGAGGAATTGGTAATGGTATCAGTTTAATTATCTTTGCTGGTATTGCTGCTGGTATCCCAAGTGGAATTTTTGATACATTTAATTTATTTAAAAGTGGTGAGCTTACAGGTTTAAGCCTAGCATTAGTTGGAATCGTTATGCTTCTAGCATTTTGGATTATCATCTTTGTTGAAAGAGCTTATAGAAAGATACCTGTTCAGTACGCCAAAAGAGTTGTAAATAATAGAGTTTATGGTGGGCAAACTTCACACCTACCAGTTAAGATTAATATTTCTGGTGTAATGCCTCCAATCTTTGCTTCGGCATTACTTGGATTTCCAGTAACTGTAGCTAACTTTATTCCTGAAGATAGCGCGATCAAAACTTATGTAGATACAATTACGCAATCATTAAACCCTGGTGGAATGCTTCATAGTGTGTTTTTCGTAGCTCTAATTGTTTTCTTTTGTTATTTTTACGCTCAAATTCAGTTTAAAACTGAAGATATTGCAGAGTCTTTAAAGAAAAATGGTGGTTTTATCCCTGGTATTAGACCTGGTGAAAAAACAGCTGAGTTTTTAGATAATGTTGTGGAAAGAGTAACTCTTGTTGGTAGCGCATATATGTCTATACTATGTATTATGCCAGCAATTTTATTTAATGTAGCAAAAGTTCCATTTTATTTTGGTGGAACATCTCTATTAATCTTAGTTGGTGTTGCTATTGATACAATGGCTCAAGCAGAAAGCTTTATGATTTCTCAAAGATATGACCAAACTTACAAAGCAAAAGGTAAGTATAACGGAGCTGGAAGAAGATTTTAATGGTTGATTCAATTAAGAAACATTTAATTCTCCTTGGTGCTCCAGGTTCTGGTAAAGGAACTCAGTCGGCAATACTTTGTGATAAAAATGGTTATGGGCATATTTCTACTGGAAATTTGCTTAGATCAGAAATAGCTAAAGGAAGTGAATTAGGACTAAAAGTTAAGTCTGTTATGGATTCAGGAAATCTTGTATCAGATGATCTTGTAGTTGAGCTTTTAAAAGCAAATTTAGACTTGGCAACTAGCTCTTATATCTTTGACGGATATCCAAGAAACTTAGAGCAAGCTAAGACTTTAGATGGAATATTAAGTGGTACAGATTCTGTAGCGCTTTATTTCGAATTAGATACTGAGCTTTTAGTTGATAGATTAACTAAAAGAAGAGTCACTAAGGATGGTAAATATATATATAATCTAGATACTAATCCTCCAAAGGTTGATGGTGTCTGTGATGTGACGGGTCAAGAACTTATCCATAGAGATGATGACAAAGAAGAAGTTATTAGATCTAGAATGGAAGTTTTTGAATCTACAATAAGCCCAGTTTTAGATTTTTATAGATCAGCTGGAAAATTAGTAGCTGTTAACGCAAGTGCTGCTCTAGATGATGTATATAAAGAAATAATAGAAAAAATTAATTTATAAAAAATGATATTTGGCTGTTGCCAGAGTTGTTTAAATTTATTATATAGGATTGTTCTGAATGTCAGAAGTAAATGGTGATGTATTAGAAGTTGAAGGGGAAGTTTTAGAGCTTTTACCTAATACGAAGTTTAGAGTTAAACTACCTAATGGCCACGTTATCTTAGCCCACATTAGTGGAAAGATGAGGATGAATTTTATTAAAATTCTTCCTGGTGATAAGGTATTAGTTGAGATTAGTCGCTATGACCTGACAAAAGGAAGAATTACATACAGAAGTAAAGGAAAGAGACAATGAAAGTAAGATCTTCAGTTAAAAAGATTTGTAAAGACTGTAAAGTAATAAAAAGAAAAGGTGTTTTGAGAGTAATCTGTAAGACAAACCCAAGACACAAGCAAAAACAAGGTTAGTTAGGAGTAATAAATGGCTAGAATATTAGGTGTAGATTTACCAAGAAATAAAGCTATGCACATTGCAATCAGATCATTATACGGAGTTGGACCTAAGGTTGGAACGGATGTACTTAATGCTGCAGGTGTTGATTTATTAAAGAACTCTAATGAACTTACTGAGGAAGAATCAAACGAAATCAGAAAAGTTTTAGATGGGTACACAGTAGAAGGTGATCTTAGAAGAGAAGTTGGTCTTAATATTAAAAGACTTAAAGATTTAGGATGTTATAGAGGAATCAGGCATAGAAAAAGTCTACCATGTAGAGGTCAGAGAACTCATACGAATGCGAGAACTAGAAAAGGTAAGAAAGTAGCTATCGCTGGTAAGAAATCTATTAAATCAATGAAATAATTTATAGGAATATAAAATGGCTAAGCAAACAAAGAAAAAAGTTAAAAAAAATATTACACATGCCGTATGTCACATTCAGGCATCTTTTAATAACACAATCGTTACTTTTACAGATCCTCAAGGAAATGCAATCTCTTGGGCTTCTGCTGGAGCATTAGGTTTCAAAAGTTCTAAGAAATCGACTCCATTTGCTGCACAAATGGCATCTGCTGAAGCAGCAAAAAAAGCAACTGAGCATGGTGTATCTTCTGCAGATGTTAAAGTTAAAGGTCCTGGAGCTGGTAGAGAGAATGCTATTAGGGCATTACTTGGTGCTGGAATCAAAATAACTTCTGTTGCGGATAAGTCTCCAATGCCACATAATGGTTGTAGAGCACCTAAAAGAAGAAGAGTTTAATTAATTAAGGGGATATAAAGATGTCTACGAATAGTACTTTTGCTGCAAAAAACTGGATCGATATGATTCGTCCAACTGGTTTAGAGGTTGATAATGATACTCTAAAGCCAAACTACGGAAAATTCGTAGCTAAGCCACTTGAGAGAGGTTATGGATTAACATTAGGAAACTCTTTAAGAAGAGTTTTATTATCTTCACTTCAAGGTGCTGGTATTGTAGCTATCAAAATTGATGGTGTTGAGCATGAGTTTGGAACAATTAATAACGTTAAAGAAGAAGTTTCAGAGATCATTCTTAATTTAAAAGAAGTAAAGTTTAAATTAACTGAAAAAGAAGAAGTTAATTTAGTATTAGAGAAAAATGTTGAAGGTGCGGTTACTGCTAAAGATATTGCTGAAACAGCTAATTTAGAAGTATTAAACCCTGAGCACACTATTTGTAATATCTCTTCTGGTGGATCAATTAGAATTGAAATTAAAGTAGCTAGAGGTAAAGGATATGTTTCAGCATTAGATAACAAAGAAATGTTTGACCTACCTATTGGTTGGGTTTATTTAGATACACTTTTTTCACCTGTGCACAGAGTTAATTACACTGTAACAAACGCAAGGGTAGGAAAGAGAACTGACTACGATAAACTTACTTTAGAGGTATGGACAAATGCTGGTGTTGATCCAGTTGATGCTGTAGCTTTTTCTTCTAAGATTTTAAGAGATCAATTAGCAATCTTTTTAAACTTTGAAGATAAAGATCTTCCAGTTGAAACTAAAGCTGCTGCGGGTGCTTCTCCAGCTGCTGCAGGAAATACTACAAATGATGCATTATTAAAGCCAGTTTCTGAGTTAGAACTTTCAGTAAGATCTGCTAACTGTCTACAGAATGCAAATATTAAATACATTTATGAACTTGTTTCAAAGACTGAAGGTGAAATGTTAAGAACTAAAAACTTTGGTAGAAAGTCACTTAACGAAATTAAAGAAATGTTATCTTTAATGGGTCTAGGGCTTGGTATGAAAGTTGATAGTATCATGAAGCAAGTACAAGACAATAATAATTAGGAGTACTAAAAATGAGACACGGTAAACATAAGTATAAATTAGGTGTAGATCCGGCACACAGAAAGTCTATGATTAGAAACCTTGCTGTTGAAATCATCGACCATGGAAAAATTAAAACGACTCAAACTAGAGCTAGAGCTTTAAGAGGGTATGTTGAAAAATTAGTTACCTTAGCTAAGAAAGATACTGTTCATAACAGAAGATTAGCTTTTAAAAAATTAAACAACAAAGCGGCAGTTACTAAATTATTTACTGAAGTCGCTCCTAAGTTTATTGAGAGAAATGGTGGATATACAAGAATCGTTAAACTTGCTGATAAAAGATTGGGTGATGCAAGTAAAATGGGATATATTGCATTTGTTGAATAGTTAGATTTAATAATTTAATTATATAAAGACCTTCAAATGAAGGTCTTTTTTTTTGCTTATGAGAAATAGAATATTTTTAATATTATCAGTTTTAATAATGACCATAGGATATATTGTCTATGAGAGTATTGTATTAAGTAATAAGTTTGAAAACTTTCACTCATCTACGAATTCAGGAACTATTCTTGAAAAAATGCCACAAGTAAAATTTCAAAATTTTAGAAATAAAAGTTCTTATGATTTTTATAAGGAAGATAAGAATAAAAGAAAGTTATTTTTGCATTTTTGGGCAACATGGTGTGGACCATGTGAGGCTGAATTTCCAAAGCTAATTAAATTAATGAATAGTGATATTTCAAAGAATTATCATTTTGTATTCGTTGCTGTTAATGATGAGCCAGCTAAAATTGAAAAATTCTTAAGACAATTTCCAAAACTTACAGCAACTATTGTCTTGGATACAGAGTTTAAACATCAAAAATTCTTTGGAGTTTATAGGCTTCCAGAAACTTTCTTGTTTAATAGTAATGGAACTATTTATAGAAAATATACTGGAGCAAAAGAATGGGATGCTTTCGAAGCTCTCTAAGTTACTATTTTTATTCATTTAAATTTTCAAAACTGTAAAGAAAATTAACAAATCACATATTGGTGTCAAGTTTTCGATCAAATCTTTCGATAAGAAATACAAGTAATTGTTAAATCATTAGTCAGGAGAGAACAATGATCGATTGGAAAAATATTAAAGACCTACATGCTAACAAGAAGCTAGAACATGTAATAGGAAAGTGGTTTGGAGTGGATATCTTCTATACAGATAAATATGGAAATATTCATTCTTCAATTAAAGATAAAGATCATGAGTTTCTTAGCCATTTTTTTAAGGTTCAGATGCAACTTTCTTTTGGTGAACAATATTTAAAACAAGATATTGAAAAAGGCTTAGAGCATTTGCAAAAAGCAGATAAGAGTTTTTTCTACTTCGATTCATTTTTTCCACATGTAAGAATGTTTGCGGCTAAGATCATTGTCGATGGAGAATTTCAAGGAGCAGTTTTTTCATACCCATATGTAACGGATCAGATTACATCTGCAGAACTTGATGAGCTTAAAGCTAAGTTTACAGAGTGTGGTGCTTCTTTAGAGGATACAGATCTTGCTTGTGATAATTTAAAGAAAATTGAACTAAAAGATTATGAATATCTAAAAGAGTTAATTTGTCTTGTAGCTGAAGAAATTTCAACTGTGACAACTGAAGTCGCTAAAAGAGAGGCAAGAATTGCAGATCTTAATGCACAAGTTGGAAATAAGTATAGATACCATAATATGATTGGTAAATCGGCTCCAATGCAAAAGATTTATCACTTATTGACTAAGATTTCTAAGTCAGAGGCAACGATCCTTATTCAAGGTGAAAATGGTACTGGTAAGGAAATGGTAGCAAAAGCTATTCACTATAATTCACCTCGTAAAGATGCTGTATTTATGGCTGTAAACTGTTCAGCATTTAATGATAACCTTTTAGATTCAGAACTATTTGGTCACGTTAAAGGAGCATTTACAGGAGCTATTAAGGATAAAAAAGGTGTATTTGAAGTAGCTAATGGCGGAACATTGTTTCTAGATGAGATTGGGGATATGACTTTATCAATGCAGGTAAAGTTACTAAGAGTTCTTCAAGAAGGTACTTTTATGCCAGTTGGTGCAACTTCACCTAGAAAGGTAAATGTAAGAGTTGTTGCTGCAACAAATAAGCCACTAAAAGAAATGATTGCTAAGGGTGAGTTTAGAGAGGACTTATACTATAGAGTAAATGTTATTAATGTAGCTCTTCCAGCTCTTAGAGAAAGATTTGATGATATTCCAGTTTTAATGGATCACTTCTTAGAGAAAAAATGTGCAGAAAGTGGACATCCAACAAAGACTTGGGGAAAAAAGACATTAGAAAAAATGATGGATTATAAATGGCCTGGTAACGTAAGAGAGCTACAAAACGAAGTTGAAAGATTAGTTGTTTTAGCTGGTGAAGATAAAATGATTACTCCGGACCTTCTAAGCTCTAGAATTACAGATGCTGTTGATGGGCCAGTAAGTGTTGGATCTTTAAAAGGTGTTAATACTAGTGGATCTATGAAGCAAGCACTAGAAGAACTAGAAGCATTTATGATTAAAGAAGGTCTTAAAAGATGTAATTACAATAAGTCTAGATTGGCTAAAGAGCTTGGAATTAGTAGGGCCAGCCTAATCACGAAAGTAGATAAGTATGGGCTTGATAAAAGAAAGCAAGCAGTAGGGGAATAAGTTTTCAATACTGTATATTATAAAAATATAAGGAGCTTTTAAAGCTCCTTTTTTTTTGCTAAATTTTAAAAAAAGGATTTAGAATGAATAGTTTGAAAATTAGTGAAATTAAAAAAGAGACAAAAGACTCTTGTGTTTTAAGGTTTGAAATACCACAGAACTTAAAGAGTGAATTTACATATTTACCAGGGCAGTTTTTGACATTAAGTTTTGATATTGATGGAAAAAAAGTCAATAGATGCTATTCATTAAGTAGCTCTCCTTATGAAAATGTATTAGAGGTTGGAGTCAAAAGAGTAGAAGGAGGACTAGTTTCCAATTATATAAATGATACTTTAAAAGTAGGTGATTATGTAAATGTTTTAAAGCCTGCTGGAGATTTTTGTATTCAGATTGAAGAAAAATCGAATGTTAATTATTATCTATTTGCTGCTGGTAGCGGTATTACACCTATGCTTTCTATTCTCAAATCAATTCTTGAAAAAGAAAAAGGTAATGTCTATTTACTTTATGGAAATAGCACTCATGATTCTATTATGTTTTTTGATGAGATAGAGTACTACCAAAATAAGTTTAAAGAAAGGTTGCATGTAGTACATACATTAAGTCAGGAAAGTAGAGATTCTTTTTGGAGTGGAAGAATTGAACCTAAATCGATAAAGAATTTTTTAAATGAAAAAGAGTTAGCTAATTCTAAGTTTTTTATTTGTGGCCCAGGAAAAATGATTGAAAATACTAATAAAGCTCTTTTAGATCTAGGAGTTGTAAATGATAGTATTTTCTTTGAAAGTTTTGGGTCTACTATAAGTAGTGAGAAATATTTAAACTTGGATAAAGCTACTGTTGATTTTAGTATAGATGGTGCTTGTGATTCAGTGACTTTGAATTCTAATCAAACTTTACTAAGAGCAATTATGGATAAAGGTTATAATCCTAAATTTTCTTGTGAGGCCGGAGTTTGTAAAGTTTGTATTTGTACTTTAGAAGAAGGAGAAGTAGAAATGTTAAATAATGGTTGCCTTAGTGATGAAGAGGTGAAAGCAAGAAAAATTCTTAGTTGTCAGTCCGTTGCAAAGACACCAATTTTAAAAGTAACATTTTAAAAAAGCTTAATTTAGATATATAAAATTAAATATATACATAGATATTATATATATTTGTCTTTGCGCAGCAAAATTGAAATTCTAGGCACTTAATTGTATAAGTTATCCCATATAATTTTAATAATTTAAGGGATAAAAATGGATAGTATTAATCTTGAAAAAAGAGAATATTTAGAAAACCTTACTAAGGAAGCAAACCTTGGTGGTGGGCAAAAAAGAATTGAAAAGCAAAATGCCCAAGGTAAATATACAGCAAGACAAAGGGTAGAAAAACTTTTAGACCCACAATCATTTATTGAATTTGATAAATTTGTAACTCATAAATGTTCATCGTTTGGAATGGAAAAAACAAAATACTTAGGTGATGGAGTTATCACAGGTATTGGTACTATTAACGGACAAAAGGTAGCTTTATTTTCACAGGACTTTACTTGTTGGGGTGGAGCTCTTGGTATGGCATACGCAAAAAAGATCTGTAAGATTATGGATTTTGCTATTGAAAATAAAATCCCAGTTATCGGTATCAATGATTCTGGTGGAGCAAGAATTCAAGAAGGTGTTGAGTCTTTAGCTGGTTATGCTGAGATTTTTCATAAAAATGTTCAAGCTTCTGGAGTTATTCCGCAAATTTCATTAATCATGGGGCCATGTGCTGGTGGAGCTGTTTATTCTCCAGCTATGACAGACTTTATCTTTATGGTAGATCAAACATCTTATATGTTTGTAACTGGACCAGATGTTGTTAAAACAGTTACTCACGAAGAAGTTACAAAAGATGAGTTAGGTGGAGCAGCAACTCATAACTCTAAATCAGGTGTAGCCCACTTTTTATGTGAAGATGAAGATGATTGTTTAGAAAGAGCTAGAGAGCTTTTATCATTTTTACCAGCAGGAAACTTTGAAAAACCTAAAGCATCTAATTCATTCGATAGTATCTCAAGGTCAAATACAAAATTAAAAGATTTCATTCCAACAAACTCTAAAAAACCATATGATATGAAAGAGCTTATTATGGAAATAGTTGATGATAATCACTTTTTAGAAGTTCAAAAAGAATTTGCTAAAAATATTATTTGCGGCTTTGCAAGTGTTGGAAATAATAAAGTTGGAATCATCGCAAACCAACCTGCTATTTTAGCTGGTTGTCTTGATATCGATGCTTCAAATAAAGCAGCAAGGTTTATCCGTTTTTGTGATGCCTTTGAAATACCTCTACTTACTTTAGTTGATGTTCCAGGATTCTTACCAGGTACGACTCAAGAGTATGGAGGAATTATTAGACATGGAGCTAAACTTCTTTACGCTTATAGTGAAGCAACAGTTCCTATGATTACAGTAATTACAAGAAAGGCTTATGGGGGAGCTTATGATGTTATGGCATCAAAGCATATTAAAGCAGATATTAATTTAGCTTATCCAACATCTGAAATTGCGGTTATGGGTGCCGATGGAGCTGTAAATATTATTTTTAGAAATGAGCTTAAAGGTCTTGAAGGAAAAGCTTTTGATGAAAAGAAAGCACAACTTGTTGCAAATTATGAAAAAGAGTTTGCTAATCCTTATAAGGCAGCATCTTTAGGATATGTTGATGAAGTTATTTTTCCTGAAGATACAAGAGTAAAGGTTGCCAAGTACTTAGAGTTTCTTAAAAATAAAAAAGTAAATAGACCAAATAGAAAGCATGGGAATATTCCACTATGAAAAAAGTATTAATTTGTAATAGAGGTGAGATTGCAATTCGTGTTGCTATGGCCGTAAGAGAACTTGGTCATACAGCGGTTGGTTTTTGGACTGATAATGAAAAAGAACCTGCTCACTTAGAATATTGTGATCAGTGGGTTCACTTAAAAGGATCAAACAATACTGAAACTTATTTAAATATGGATCAGATTGTTGATATTATCAAAGAGCACAAGATAGATGCTGTTCATCCAGGTTATGGTTTCTTATCTGAGAACACAACATTTTCAAAAAGATTAGAAGATCTTGGAGTCATTTTTATTGGCCCTCATGCTGAAGCAATTCATAAGATGGGTGATAAAGCTATATCAAAACAAATGGCAAAGGATGCAGGTGTTCCTGTTGTTCCTGGTTCAACTGGTGAAATTGATAGTGCAGATGAAGCGGCTACAATTGCAAAAGATATTGGATATCCTGTTTTACTTAAAGCCGTTGCCGGTGGTGGTGGAAAAGGAATGAGAGTTTGTATGTCTGAAGATGAGCTTTCAAAAAACTTTGAAGCCGTTAGACGTGAAGCTTTATCTTCTTTTGGAAACCCTGGTGTTCTAGTTGAAAAATTTATTTTAAATCCACACCATATTGAAGTTCAAATCATTGCAGATAGAAAAGGAAATGTTTTTCACTGTTTTGAAAGAGAGTGTTCAGTACAAAGAAGACATCAAAAAATTGTTGAAGAAGCTCCGTCTCCGTTTATTGGAACAGATGAAGAACTTAGAAGTAATATTTGTGAAACAGCGGTTAAACTTGCCAAGGCCGTTAATTATAATAGTGCTGGTACAGTTGAATTTATAATGGGTGAAGATAAGTCATTTTACTTTTTAGAAATGAATACAAGAATTCAAGTTGAACACCCGATTACCGAAGAAATAACTGGAGTAGATCTAGTTGCAAATATGGTTAAATCTGCTTTAGGTGATGACTTTGATTTTAGTTCACAAGATGAAATTAAGATCCAAGGCCATGCCATTGAGTGTCGTATTTGTGCAGAAGATCCTGTTTCAATGCTTCCTGCACCGGGTCTAATAAATGGTTTTGAGACGACATTTGGGCAAGGCATAAGGTTTGATCACTGTATCTATAATGGTCTTGAAATTAAGCCTGATTTTGATCCTATGATAGGTAAATTAATAGCTAAAGGTCATAGTAGACAAGTCGCTATCAGAAAGGTATCTAATGCCTTAGATAACCTTAATATTGAGGGAATTAAGGTTAATACTGAACTACATAAAGTGATTTTGAGAGAAGAGAACTTTGTAGCCGGAAATTATACAACTAATTATATTTCCGAAATACAGCCACAGAATAAAGTTGAAGAAAACTTAAGCGATGAAAAGATCGTTGAAACGTTACTTGCAACTGAGTTCAATATGGCCAATGAGAGTGTGTTATGAAATATTATGTAATCAATTCAGATGGAAAGGAAATTTCTTTCGATATAACTGGTAACTCTAGACTAGAAAATGGAATTATCGCTTATAATGTATCTAAAGAAGATACGACAAAAGATTATTACTTTAAAAAATTAGCAGGTAAAACTTATATCTCTAATGATGGTACTAATTGGAAAAAGTCGACTCCACTATCAACTTTATCTCATATTGTTAATGGTAATGATGCTTTAAAAGTATACAGAGGTTTTAAACCTTCTGGGCTTGGAAGTAGCGACGCTGGATCATTAATCACAGACATGCCTGGAAAGGTTGTTAAAGTTTTAACGACTGAAGGTGCTGTAGTAAATCAAGGTGATACTCTTTTAATTTTAGAAGCTATGAAAATGGAAAATGAAATTAAAGCAGGTATGGACGGAGTAGTTAAAGCTGTTCATGTTGGTGAAGGTCAAGCTTTAGAGTCTGGGCATTTAATGATTGAGATTGAAGAGTAAAAAAATGTTTAGGCTATTTTTAGTGTTTATCTTTAGTTCTTGTTCAACATTACATGACTATAGTAATAGTAAAAAAAGTAGGGATGTTATTAGTTTTGAATTACAAAAAGCAATTCCTGAAATGAGACTATGTTACTTAGAAAGTTCTTATTCAAAGAAAGAATTTCAATTAAAATTAAATTTTGAAATAAATAAGTACGGAAGAGTTTACACAAGTAGAGCATTCGGATCAAACTTAGATAAAAATTTCAAAAAATGCATTCTTATCGAGCTATCAAAGCTAGAATTTCCTAAGCCTCATGATGGAAAAAAAGTTGATGTAAAGCAACCTATAAACTTTTTTCCAAAGTAAATTAATATTTATTCAGAGTAAACACATCTAAAGCCTAGATATATGTTAGAGTTTCCAGTGCCTCCATTAATTGCAATATGATAGAGCCCAGACATCGTCAGACTGCCTCTCCAGTCGCCACCTCTCATTGCGGCTCTCCAGCTACCTCCCATAAAACGACCAATTCCATCAGCAGAGGTCAGTGTGCCATTGGCAGTATTTACATCAGCTCCAGTAAGTCCAGCACATGAAACATCTTTAACTTCTTGCCAAGCAACTGCACATCCACTTGGAAACAATTGAAATCCTGGAGTACTTTTATCCCAGTCAACCCATTCTGTTAGATTGCCAGAAAGGTCAAAAATAGTTTTTCCATTTTTAAGTGTATGCCCAGCTCTAATATTTCTTGTTTCTCCGTGATCAGGTGTTGCGCCAGATGAATAACCACATCCAGAAGAAGATTTTCCAGCAAATAAGCATCCACTGCCTACAGATCCACCAGTCCAATTTGCATCAACATCTTCAACGTCTCTGGCAATGGCCATCCACTCTTCATTTGATATAAGTCTGTAGCCAGAACCTAAAGATTCGCATTCAGCAGCAGCTTGATTTGCATTTATATTTCTCCAAGGCTGATTAGTAGCAATACTCACTGGTTTATGAGTTGCTGTACTAGCCGTAGTTCCAGTTGTGTTAATAGATTTATCTGATATAAGCATTGCTTTTGCTTCATACTTCATAACATAGAATTTACTCAGTCCCATTCCTCCGGCATTTGCAGGAACCTCAATCCATTTTTCGTTATCTTCTATACCTGGAGGTTTAAATTCAACGGGTAAACTCTTGCTATCAATATTGTTTATAGATTCAAGGTTTTCAAAATCAAGACTCGCTTCCTTACAAGAATAAAAAATAGATGTTACTAACATTAGTAATAATAAATATTTCATGTAATGACCTCATGATTGCATTCCTTTTAATTATATCGGTAAATCAAGATGAGTTCTTGAGCTTTTTTGTCTGACTTTTTGATCTATGTAATATTGATAAGTTGAACTACTATTGAATTGATTATCATTAAATGAATTAGTATTAATGCCAAATAGATATGGCATTATCGAACTTAATCTTTTATTTAAATCCTGTCGATAGCATAATTGGGCATCTGGTTTATTATCATTTAAGAAAATGCACGTAGAGCCTGCTGGTAAGTAAAGAAAGTAGCTGTACTTAAAAATACAGCTACAAAGTTTTATTTTTTACTTAATAATTTATGTATAATAATAGATGCAATTTGAGGATTTGGCATGTGTGTAGGAATATTAAAATGATTTAGCTTCGGCTCAAATACTTCTTTTGTTTCGATTAATTTTATTTTGTGAAACTGAGCATATTTAAGAGCTTCTTTAAAAATTTTTTCTTCCTTAGAATAATGGGATTTTAACCTATTAAGATAAGAAAGCTTAATTTTGTTCTTTGTTGATTTTTGTAATATTAATGATAACTCATTTGAAATAAGCTCATCTGTTTTAAACTCATATCCCACCGAGTCTTTGTAATAATACTCTGTTACTTTTGCTGATTTTGGATAGGCCCAAATAAAATCTGGGGCCCAAACTTTTGTGGTAGTATTTAGCCACTTACTATCAACAATATTATAATCTTCGTCAAGTTCTAGCTCATAATCATAATTCTTAATTAAAAATCTTTTATTATCAGGCTTATTCTCCCTATATTGCCCCGTTCTAGTCCAGTTGGTATAATAAACCTTCATATTAGTCTTTAAAACAAATACACTTTTAGGATTTCTAAGTTTTTTAAACTTATCACTTCTTATGTGAGATAATTTCTTTAAGGCTCTTTTAAAATTAAGATGATTTGGAAAACTAATCTTATACCCTGCAACAGGATGATTATTAACTACACTATTATAATCAATATCTACCACAAAGCTTTCTTTTCTTATTCCAAGTTTATTAATCATTAAATTATGAAAATCATGGGCCTTAATATCTGAACACTCTGACTCATTTCTTGTATAGTTAGATATCTTTTTGACTAACTTAGTTTTCGAATCCTTTTTAGGTTTTTTTATATTACATCTATTTCCAAAAAATAATAATTTTTTATCAGAAACACTATTTGAAAAATAGTATGAAGATAAAGCTTTTAAATCGTCTTTGCTAAAAGTAATTTCATTTCCATTAAATGAGATTACTTTTTTACTATTTTTCGGGTTTTTAAAGTATATAGAAGCAGGAGCCCAACCATGACATATACCAGTCCAAAAAGTGGTTCTCTTCCATTTTTTTTGATTTAGTTCAATTCTATCTAGGATACCTCTTGTAAGGGAAAAGTTTTTGTCTCCAACAAGAAAATCATATTTTTCTGCTGCAGAAAACTTTGAAATTTCTTTATCTGTAAGTTTGTAAAAAATTTTAGAGTTTTTATCTAAAATTCTTCTAAGTTTTCTTATATATGGTTTTGTTCCAGAAAGTAGATTGAGATTAAAATTCGCTCTATTCATCTCTTTATGTCTATAGGCAATTGATCCAGCTCTAAATGGCCAGTAGCTACTTTCCCATGGAATGAGATCTTCATCTAACATAAAGTTTAAATTATCTTGTTGTTCGATGATATTGGTTTTTATGGCATTATTATCTTCTATTAATATAGAGATATTTGCTTGTGCACTTGCCACAACTAATAATAAAATTAAATATTTCATCTTTTATTATCCTTTATTAATTTAGATTTATCTTGATAAGCATTTGTAATTAACATTTTTGTAGTTGAAAGACTTTGTTTGATCAATATGAGTAACAATATCAATTACTCTTATCACTTGATTATATCTTTGGTGACTTTGTCTTTGTTGCTGCTGACATTGTTGATATGAACCATCTTGATTTATTGGATAACAAATTACTTTCTTAACAATATTAATCTTATAATCAGATATAGTGCTTTCTAGAATTTCTTTTTCGATTATTTTTTGTTCACAAGGATATAGTTCAATAGTATTTGAAAATACGCTTGTTATAATCATTGATGTTAAAATAATAAGTTTCATAAATACCCCCTAAAAATATGTTTATGATAAAAAACCTTTTAATTTAGAATGAAAAAATAATCGATACCTTCAAGATGCAATTGTTCGTAGATGTTCGATAAGCTTGCAAATACATATAATAATTTCATACTCTGAGTTTTTGAAGTAGCTTTTCGAACATATTGTTCAATCTCGTGGTATAAAGCATGCCATGGAAACTATGACCTTTAGAACTATATTAGAAGAGGAGTTCTCATTTAGAGTAAATGAGAATAGTTCTTATTCTATTCGAGCATTTGCTAGAGATATTGGAATAAGTCCATCTCAACTTAGTGAAGTTTTAAGTGGTAAAGTAGGGCTAAGTAGTAAAAAAGCAGTTGTCGTTGCACAAAACCTAGGTCTTAGTGATAAAGAAGTTACACTTTTTAAAGCTCTTGTTGAGTTTGAACATGGAAGAAGTGAGAAAATTAAAAATGAAGCCAAAGATATTATTGATTCATATGAACATAGTTCAAAATATAAAGGATTAAGTCTTGATGGATTTAAGTTAATATCAGATTGGTATTATTTTGCAATTCTTTCTACTATGGAACTAGATAGATATGATGGTTCAACCTTATTCATAGCAAATCATTTAAATCTAGATATTGAAATTATTGAAGATGCTATCAAGCGTTTATTAAAACTTGATATTATTGATATTTCTAATGGAAAGTTTATTCCAACTGGTGAAATGTTTTCAACAAGTCATGATATTGCTTCTAGTGCACTCAAGAAGTTTCATAAACAACATATTAGAAAATCTTTAGATAGTATTGATAACGTACCTGTTGATAAAAGAGATATTACAACTATGACTATGGCAATTGATATAGACAAATTACCGCAAGCAAAAAAGTTGATAACTAAATTTAGAAGAGATCTTTGCAAATTTATGGAAAGTGATAAAAAAAATAATGTTTATAATTTAAATATACAATTAATTCCTTTAGCGGAGCTAGATACATGAAAAGTTTAATTTTAATACTTGTATTATCAATAACAAATATATTTGCTCAAAATATTAGTTTTGAAACAGTTCTTTATTCCAGAGGCCATGAAGGTGGTAATGGGGGAGATCCCATCAGAATGAAGTTTATTGAAATAGCAGATGAAATTTTAACTAATAATAAAGAGCAGATTATTACAAATCTTAATAATGAGATATATGAAAAACTAATAGAAAAACTAGATGTTAATAATATTGTTTTATCAAAAGAAAAGCTTGTTGATAGTACAGGAAGCCTTGTAAGTAGCTTAGGTGATAGTAATGGAATAACTTTATACGTAGGTTATGAAGTTCCAGAGCTTAGTTGGGCCAATATTTTAACAGTGGCTCAAACCTCAAAAAAGTTAGTTTTTCATGAACTTTTAAGGTTAGTTAATATAAATGATGATAACTATATTTATACTAATAAAATCTTAAAAAGGTCAAAAGGTGTTAAATTAGAACAAATTATTGAACTTCCTTTAGAGCTTAATCCGATGAGTACAACAGACTTTATAGAAAAAGGTATTAGTTACGATATTGATCCACTAACTGAAAATGGAAGAGCAACGGCTTATCAAATTATTGTAAATACAAACATCGAATGTAGTTCAATGAATAGAATATGTACAGTAAAGAATGTATGGACGAATGAATATCTATTCGAGATGTATTTAGAGAAAAATAGTAAAAATAATAACTTTCTTAATAATACAGGCAATAAAAAAATGAATGGTGAGCTTTCATGCGAGTATCGTAATGAGGTTTTAAACTTTGGAATTCTTAACGAAGAAAAGATTATTTCATCTATAAGTTGTAGTTTAAGGTTTATTGAAAAGATAACTTTTAATGGAATTGTTAATAAACAGCAACAAGAACAGCAACAACAGCAGCAACAGCAACAGCAACAACAACAGCAGCAGCAGCAACAACAGCAACAACAGCAACATTTAGATTATTTACAAAAACAAGGATCAAATGGGCAGAGCCAAACTCAAGGATAATATATAGAGGCTATTTACCGGCCTCTATAATACTCCATTTTTTATTAAGAAACTTCTTTAAAAACTTATTAAAGTCTTCATGTTTAATATTTCTAATTTTCTCTAAGCTTGTATGTTGGTAATCAAGGCCAATCCCATGTAATACTGAAATAGAATAAAAATTAGCATAATCATCATTTGTTTGAACGCTCATTTGATTTTGTCCATCAATCATACTTTTAACTCTATTAAAGTCCTTTTTACTAAGGCCTTTATCTTTTAGTTTATTTAGAATATTAATGATAGCATCTTTTGCTTGATCTGTTTTATCAGCTCCAGCTCCAATGTAAATACCCCAATAACCTGCTTCTAAAGCGGTATGTTGAATTGGTTGAACTGAGTAACAAAGACCTTGTCTATCTCTTACTTCAACAAATAACTCAGAAGACTGACCAGATAAAAAGCTTGTTAACATTTTTAAATATAAGTCTTCAATTTGATTAGACTTATAAGCAGGAGCTCCAATAAAAATCTGAGTTTGTTCTCTATCAAAATCAAGCTTTAGTTTATGATTAGTCTTTGGTTTGATTTTATTTTTAGATCTAGATTCTTTTTTTCGAGGTTCAAGAGAATCAAAGATTTCACTTAAGTTCTTTTTTACAAAATCTAGATCTTTGTCACCACAATAGGTGATTAAAAGCTCACTATTGTTTAATCTGTGATTATGAAGTTCTAAAAGTTTTTCTCTGGTAATCCTATCTATACTATCTAGAGTTCCAAAAACAGGCATTGAATAAGGGTGCTCGTTAAAAACACTTTTTGTTACTTCTCTAAAGCATTGCTTAAGCGAATCTTCTTTTTGATTTTCAATTGTTCTTTTAATTAGTTCCATTTCTAATTCTAAGTAGTTTTTTGGAATTGAAGGAGATAGTAATGTATCGGCAAAATGCTTTGTAAGTTTTGTGAAGTTATCACTTAAGCCATGAAGAGTTAATCCATAAGCATTTTTACCTGAAAAACCATTTAAATATGAAGACATATTTTCAAGATCATTTTTAAGACTTACAAAGTTATTATTCTTATTTCCATAGGCAAGTAATCTAGATAAGAAATAGTATGAGCCATTAATATCTTTTGTTTCATGAGATAACCCGCCTTTCATATAAGCATGTAATACAAATGTAGGAGTCACTTTGTTTTGTCTATAAAGAAGCTTTATACCTTTTTTAATATCTATAACTTGTACCTCAGGATCATATTTTGATCTTAAAATACCTTTTTCTTTTGATGAAGATTCTTTTTTACTATGATTATTAATTTCACTAATAAATTTTTCTAAAGTCGACTCTAGATTTTTATTCTTATAATCTTCAGGGGTTTGAATAGTAGCGTGTATTGTTTTTTTGAAAATTCTTTTTAAGGCTTGATTAACTTCAGCTGTTGAAGCATCTTTTATATTTCTAATGAATTGTTCTTCACAGTTTATATCACCAGTTTGAGCAAACCCATGACCTAGTGAAAAGGAATGAGACTCAATAGATTCTTTTTCATAGATTTTAGAAGCTACATACTGATTTTTTATTCTTGATATTTGATCTTCAGTTAAACCTTTTTCAATAATGTTTTTAAGCTCTTTCTTTAAAAGAGAAAGAGTCTTTGCTACATTAGCTTTTGGCATAACAACTTTTAAAAAGTGAACTCCACCTTTTGAAAAGAACATACTTGATCCACTAGTACTACTAGCAAGGTTTGTATTAGTAATTAATGATGTGTATAAAGGAGAAATTTCACCATGAGCAATACAATTTAGGGCAAGATCTTCAATAGCACCCCATCTATCAGTGTATTCAGGAGCTTCTATCGTGAATGTAACAGAAACTTCATTTACATGTTTAGTATGTTTTTTGATATTTGTTTTTTTCTTTAGATCAAAACTTGTAAATGAGCTTTTTGGGCCGTTTGGTATTTTATACTTAGAAATAATATCTTCGACTTTCTTTTGATTCTTTATATCTCCAGCAACAATTAAAAGAGCATTACTTAAGTTATAAAATTTCTTTCTAAAATCTATAAGTTGTTTTCTTGAAAAATTAAGAATTGTTTTTTCTGTACCTAAGATTCCGTGAGAATAGCCTTTTGTAAAAGATGTCTTTTGGATATTTTTAAAATTAAATTGTGAGGGACTATCAAGTGATCTTCTAAACTCTTCATGAACAACATGCCTTTCTGGCTCAAGCTCTTTTTGATCAAAAATAGGATTTGAAACCATATCCATTAAAATCTCAATAGTTTTATTAATTTTATTTGATGGACTATTTATATAGTAACAAGTGTAATCAAAAGATGTAAAAGCATTTACTTCTCCGCCATAGCTTTCAACTTCGTGTGCAATAGCTGCACCAGGTCTTTTTTTAGTTCCTTTAAAAAACATATGTTCTAAAAAGTGTGCTATCCCTAAGTCTTTTCCTGTCTCTAAAGCACTTCCAGCTCTAAACCATATCTGAATACTTGCACAGTTTGCTCCTGGCGTATTTAAAAAGAGAGTATTTAACCCATTATTAAGCTTTACTTGAGTTTGTTTCATTATTGCTCATCCTTAAGATTTATATCATTACATTTTGAAAATATCTTAGCACACTCTATTGTTAATATATATAGTTCATTGTTGATAAGTGTGAATATTATTATAATGGATAATGGCTTGATCAACATCCCCATCAAAGCTAACTTTTTTTTCATTTAAAACGATTGCTCTATTACATATTTTCTTAAGTAACTCACTATCATGACTTATGATAATAACCGCCCCAGAGTTTTCAATCATTTTACTTAGTCTTATTGATATTTTTTCATTGAAAAATTGATCGGCTCCAGTAAAGACTTCGTCCAATATGAGAAGATCTGTAGGATGTGATGATATTACACTTAAAAAAAGTCTTGCTTTCATTCCTTTAGAGTAATGCTTAAAGGGTTGGTTTAAATACTCATCTATTTCACTAAATTCACAAGCCTCTTTTATTGTATGTTTTCTTTGTTTGGATGATAGAGTTGGAAACATTAAAGAGGTAAGTATCTCTATATTTTCTTTACCTGTAAGTTCTGGCTGAACAACTACGGACGTGTCAAATATTGCTCTTACTTGACCATTTGTTATGATATTTTTTTGTTTGCCGTGCATTCCAGCTATAGCTCTACATAGAGATGTTTTACCTGTACCATTAGAGCCTATAAGAGCAACTCTTTGTCCTTTGTTAATTTTTATATTTATGTCTTCCAAAATTGATATTTTTTCATTCTTCTGAAATAAGATACTTATTGGATTCTTGATGAATGAAATAAAAAGGTCTCTAAAACCACTATTTCTATATCTATTGAAGTGATATTTTAGATTAAAAGACTTTATATGCAAAATAGTTTTAGATGTGGAGATAGAGTTCATTTTTTTTATTTCTCCAGATAAAATAAGATATTATGGATAGTATACTTATACATAGAAAAGCGTTAGTAAGTGCTATCCAATAAAGGTTTAGATCAAAGTTCCAAAGAACGATTTTGAAAGGTTTTATTAGAATATAAATGGGATTGTAATCAACCATAAATTTAAGAGAGTTTGGAACAAGACTTTCAGGATAAAAAATAGGAGTTATAAAATAGAAAATGCTTGTTATAAAATTAAGAATATATTGTGTATCTCTTATGTAAACTTGTAGCGTCGAAAAAATAAGGGAAAGACAAAAAACTCCTATGACAAGTATTACTGTGTTTATAGGAAGAAACCATAATCCTTTGCTTTCAAAATCTTCAAAATAGGAAATATATGCAAATAGAATAAAAAATGGAGCTAGGAAGTTTAAAAAGTTATCAATAACTTTCGATGCTAAGATATGCAAAGGACTAATTTGAAAAGACAAAAGGATATCTCTGTTAGTAATAAAACTATGGCAAGTCATCGCCAAATTTTGCGAGATAAAGATCCAAGGCAAGAGTCCTGATAGCAAAAAAATAAAATATCGCTCAGTATCTATTTTTAAAACAAACTTAAATATAAGAGCATGAACACAAAACATGATGATAGGATTTAATGCTACCCACAAAAAACCTGCCCAGGTATTTCTGTAGCGTCCTTTTAATTCAGCCTTTGTTAGGGTAAATATAGTAAATAAGTCTGTGGAAATTTTCATTGATTTAAGTTTAGTAAAATAGATAACATGTAGCAAATAAATGCAAATAATAGATTCTCTTTATATTCACTTTCCATTTTGTAAACATCTTTGCAACTATTGTGACTTCTATAAATACAAACTTGAAAATCAAAAGCAAATTAGTGATTTTGAAAAAAAAATGATTAAAAACTTAGAAGATCATGAAAAGCTGTTGAGTGATAATAGTTGTAAAATAGAACGTTTAGACAGCTTGTATATTGGTGGAGGAACTCCTTCTTTGTGGGGTAAAAATGGATCTCATTTTGTAAAAAAATACATAAAAGAAAAGTATGGTTTTCAAGACAAAATAGAATTTACTTTAGAAGTAGACCCAGATAATTGGACTTTTGATACTTTGCAAAGTTGGTTTGATATTGGGGTTAATAGAGTTTCTGTTGGTGCTCAAAGTTATGATCCGTATTTTTTAAAAATGGCGGATAGATCTCATTCAATTGAAGATATAGATAAGCTTTTAGAATTTTTAAAAAACAAAAATGTTAACTTTTCAGTAGACTTGCTTTTAGGGTTGCCTAATAAAGAAAAGATAAAAAGAGATGTTGTAGGAGAAATAGAAAGATTAGCTTCTTTTAATCCTAGTCACTTTAGTGTTTATATTTTAAAGACAAGATCTAATTATAGCTATAAAGACTATCTTCCAAAAGATGAAGTTATTGAAAAAGAATATCTTGATATATGTAAAAAACTCGATGGACTTTGTTATAAGCAGTATGAGGTTTCTAACTTTGCTAAAGATGATAAAAAGTCAAAGCATAACCTTAAATATTGGAAAGCTAGAAGTGTTGCTGCCTTAGGGGCTACAGCAACAGGATTTATTAACTTGAAAAATAAAGCCTTACGTTATCAATATAAGTCTTCTGGTTCAGGTTTTCATCTGGAAAACTTAAATGAGTCGCAATTAGAGCTTGAAACGCTATATATGAATTTACGATCTAGTATGGGAATAGATAAAGGCTTATTTGATTCTGAAGATAAGCAAAAAGTACTTAAAAAATGGAATAATCTTGATTATTTAATTTTTGCAGAGCGAAATATTGTGTTGAATTCTAAGGGCTACTTAGTACTTGATTCACTAATGGATGATCTTTTTAACCATAATATTATATAAAATCAAATACTTACAAAAGACTTAAATAATTTTTATCATAAACCATTGACAAAAATTTAGAGGCCACCATCTTAATGAATAAGAAATAACTAAGCGTGGAGCACTTTAAATAATGGAAACAACAGAAACAGAAGAAGTTAAATTAGAAGAAAATGAGCAAGATACTGTTGAGGATAATGTAGAAAGTATTGAGGAAGCCAAAGAAGCCAAAGAAGCTAAGGAAGAGGATAGTTTTAAAGACAAGTACTATTATCTTGCGGCTGAAATGCAAAATATGCAAAGAAGATTTGATAAGGAAAAAGAAAATCTTTTAAAATTTGGATCAGAAAAAATTTTAAGAGACTTATTAGATGTTGTAGATAATTTTGAAAGAACTTTAGGCTTTATTAAAGATGATCAAGATGAAAAAATTAAAAACTTATATGTTGGTCTTGATATGGTAAGTAAGCAATTTATTGAAGCTTTATCTAAGCATGGTTTAAAGAGAGTTGATGCTTTAGGAAATAAATTTGATCCTAATTTTCACGAAGCATTAGCACAACAACCAAGTGAAGGTAAAGAGGATATGGAAATCCTTCAGGTGCACCAAGAAGGGTATACGTTAAATGAAAGATTAATCAGACCATCAAAAGTGGTTGTAGTAAAAAACTAGTTTTAAAAGATAAAATAGGAGAAATATCATGGGTAGAATTATTGGAATCGATTTAGGAACAACAAACTCTTGTGTTGCTGTTTATGAAAATGGAAAATACAAAATTATTCAAAATGCAGAAGGGCATAATACAACACCTTCAGTAATTGGTTTTGGAAATGGAGATGAAACTTTAGTTGGTCAAGTTGCTAAAAGACAAGCGGTTACAAATCCAAAGAAAACAATTTACGGTATTAAAAGATTAATCGGTAGAAAAGCAACTGATGCTGAGTCTAAAGACTTTGAAAAAGTTGCACCATTTGAAATCTTTGCAAATAAAAATGGAGATGCTTGGGTAAAAGTTGATGGAAAAGAGATGGCCCCTCAAGAGATCTCTGCCAAAGTTTTAGAAAAAATGAAAAAAGCAGCTGAAGACTACTTAGGTGAAGCTGTGACAGAAGCAGTTATTACTGTACCTGCATACTTTAATGATGCTCAAAGACAAGCAACTAAAGACGCTGGTAGAATTGCAGGTCTTGAAGTTAAAAGAATTATAAATGAGCCAACTGCTGCAGCACTTGCTTATGGAATGGATCAGAAAAAAGATATGAATATCGCTGTATTTGACCTTGGAGGTGGTACATTTGATATTTCAATTTTAGAAATTACTGATGATGGTGTATTTGAAGTTAAAGCTACAAATGGTGATACATTCCTTGGTGGTGAAAATTTTGATGAAGAAATCATTAACTGGATGGCTGATGAGTTTAAAAAAGATAACTCTGTAGATTTAAGACAAGATCAAATGGCACTTCAAAGATTAAAAGAAGCTGCTGAAAAAGCTAAGCATGAGTTATCATCTACAACTCAAACTGAAATTAACCTTCCTTTCATCACAGCTGATGCAAGTGGGCCAAAACATATGAACTTAACTTTAACAAGAGCTAAGTTTGAAGAGTTAATTGCTAAATACTTAGATGGATTAGCAACTCCATGTAATACATGTATTAATGATTCAGGTTTAGATAGAAATGAAATTCATGAAGTAATTTTAGTTGGTGGATCTACAAGAATCCCTGCTGTTCAAGAAAAAGTTAAGCAAATCTTTGGAAAAGAAGCTTCTAAAGGTGTTAACCCTGATGAGGTTGTTGCTGCTGGAGCTGCTGTACAAGGTGGTGTATTACAAGGTGATGTAAAAGATGTTCTTTTATTAGATGTAACACCTCTATCTTTAGGTATTGAAACTTTAGGTGGAGTAATGACTAAGATCATCGAAAAAAATACAACGATTCCAACTAAGAAGTCACAAGTATTCTCTACAGCTCAAGATAATCAACCAGCTGTTTCGATTCACGTACTTCAAGGTGAAAGAGAGTTCTCTAATGATAATAAAACTTTAGGAAGATTTGATCTTGCGGGAATTCAGCCAGCTCCAAGAGGTGTTCCTCAAATTGAAGTAACTTTTGATATCGATGCAAACGGAATTATAAATGTTTCTGCTGTTGATAAAGCAACTAATAAGAAAACAGATGTTGTAATAACAAGTGGATCTGGTCTTTCTGAAGAAGAAATTGAAAATATGGTTAAAGATGCTGAAGCAAATAGAGAAGCTGATACAAAAAGAAGAGAAATTGTTGATGCTAGAAATAATTTAGACTCTTTAGTATTTTCAACTGAAAAAGCTATGAATGAAGCTGGAGATAAATTACCTGCTGATAAGAAAACAGAGTTAGAGTCAGCTTTAGCTGAAGCTAAAACAAAGCTTACAAGTGAAAATCTTGATGAAGTAAAGGCAGCGACGGAAAGATTACAAAATGTATCTCACTCTATGGCTCAGGATATGTACGGGCAAGCTGGAGCAAACCCTGCTGGTGAACAACAAGCTGCTGGAGAAGGTACAAATGCTGAAAATACAGCTGATTCATCTAAAAATGATGATGATGTTGTAGATGCTGACTTCAAAGAAGTTTAATTAATTGATGATAAACTTCTTTAAAAAATATAGGGGTCTTTTTTAGACCCCTTTTGTGTAATTAGGAATGCAAGATGAGTAAAAGAGATTATTACGAAGTTCTAGGTGTATCAAAAAGCGCTGATAAAAATGAAATCAAAAAAGCATATAGAAAAATCGCGATGAAATATCATCCGGATAAAAATCCGGACAATCCAGAGGCTGAAGCTAAGTTTAAAGAAGCATCTGTTGCGGCAGAAGTTCTTTTAGATGAAAATAAGAGATCAAGATATGATCAATTTGGCCACGCTGGCGTTGATGGTCAAGCTGGAGGTGGATTCGGTGGAGGATTTCAAGGTGGAGACTTTGGAGATCTTGGAGATATCTTTGGCGATTTATTTGGTGATATGTTCGGTGGTGGAAGACGAGGCGGCGGTGGACGCGGAAGATCTAGAGCTAGAAGGGGTGATGATTTAGAGATGCGCATTAATGTATCTTTTGAAGAAGCTGCTTTTGGGTGTGAAAAAGAAGTTTCAATTGTTAAAAGTATTATAAAAGATGGAACAACACCTCAAACATGTACGACTTGTAATGGAGCTGGTGAAGTAAGAAGGCAGCAAGGATTCTTTACTATCTCTCAGCCTTGTCCAACTTGTCATGGAACAGGAGAAATAGCACAAAGAGTTAAGAAAAAATCGAGTTTAAGTGTAAAAGTACCTTCGGGAATTGATCATGGACAACGTTTAAAGTTATCTGGGGAGGGTGACTCTGGTTCTATGGGTGGTCCAAATGGAGATCTTTACGTTCAGGTTTTAATCGAAGAACATGAGTTTTTCCAAAGAGATGAGTTTGATGTTTATTGTGATGTACCAATTAGTTTTTCTCAGGCTGCGCTGGGGGCTACAGTCGAAGTTCCAACTCTAGGTGGAAAGGTTGAGGTTAATATCCCTGCTGGAACTCAGTCAGGTAAGAGAATGAGGTTAAAAGGTAAAGGAATTCAAAGGCTTGGCGGTTATGGTCAGGGTGATCAAATTATTACTATAAGTGTTGAGACTCCAACAAAGTTAACGGATGAACAAAGAAAATTATTTGAAGAACTTGCTGCTTTAGAACAAACTAATACAAATCCATTGTCTAGAGGATTTTTTGATAAAATGAAGGATTTATTTCAATAAATTTAGTACAATCATTATAGATTGGAGCTATATTTATGAAAAGAATTGGAATCTTTTTACTTTTAATATTTATTATCAGTTGTTCTGGTATTCAGATGATATCCTCAAAAAAGGATTATTATTCTGGAAACTTTTTAAAAAAAATTGAGAGCATTCAAGCGATTTATAGAGACGGTTTAAGGCAAGAAGCTTTAACTAGACTCAGAGGTATTAAAGACTCTGATATTAATGAAGCTTCTAAAGCTAAAAAATATAATTTTATTGGAATTATATTTTTTACAAATGATGATATAAAGTCAGCTATTTCAAATTTCAAAAAGGCTACAGAATATTTTCATGAAGATGAAGAGCTAAAATCTCAAATTCTTTTAAATTTATCGAGTTCATATTATAAAATAGAAGAATTTGACTATTCTAAAAGTTATTTATCTCAGATTAATCCCAATGTATTTAATGATGAGGAAAAATCTAAGTATTATAAACTTTCTATTGCACTAGCTAGTAGGTATGAAGATTTTAAAACGATTTTACAGTCTTCATTTCATTTAGCTTCTCACTTAGATTCATTTGAGGAGGTTAGAGAGTTTGAGTATTTAAGTTTAGCAAAGTCGTCTTTTTCTAGGCTTAGTCAAAGTGAAAGAATTTATTATCTCGAAAATAATTCATCCAATATTTTATCGGCATATTTAGCTAAAGAAGAAGCTTTTAGAAAAATATCTGCAGGAGACAAAGAGGGAAGTATTTCTATTATTGATTGGCTAGACTCTAACTTTGGAAATGTCGCTCAAATTCAGTCAATTGTATCGGATTTTAAAGAGAATTTAGCTAACTTTTCTTTGATTGACTCTAAGGCATTAGGCGTGATTTTACCTTTAAGTGGTAAGCATAGAAAATTTGGATTGAGGGCATTAAGAGGTATTGATACTTATTTAAAATCAAAGGGGTTTGAAGGATATAAGCTTCATGTAAAAGATGGAGCAAATAATACATCTGTAGCATCAAAAGCTTTACAAGAATTAGTAAAGGAGCATAAAGTTTCTGTTGTAATTGGAGGCGTCTTTTCATCTTCAGCAAAAGCACAATACTTAGAGGCCAGAAAATTTGGAGTTATGTTTATTTCTCTATCTCAAGTTAATCTACCTCGAGAAGAAAAAACAGCTTTTTTACTTGAAGTACCAGGATCAATTCAATCTCAAATAGCTGCAATTTCTTCTTCAAATTTTATTGCAAACTTTGGAAAAAGAGTAGCACTTCTTTATCCAAAAGATGAAAAAGGGGAAACTTATTCTAAAGAACTTTGGAGTTTACATCAAAGTGGAGTTATTGAATTAACAGCGATTAATAGTTATTCTAGAAATTTAACAGATTATAGAGATCCGGTATCAAATTTATTAGGTCTAAAGTTTAAAAGGCAAAGAAAAGAAGAATATGAAACATGGAAAAAAATATTTGAAGCTTCTAAGAAAAAAACTTATGTGAGAAGAAAGCAAATTCTAAAACCTATTATAGACTTTGACTGGGTATTTATTCCTTCTTACCCTCCTGAGGCGATACAGATTTTACCTACATTTAAATGGTTTGATGCTAAAGTTAGAATTGTTGGTCCACCTTCCTGGAACTCTAGGAAAATTATTAAAAATAGATCTTCACTTGGAAGGCTACTTTTTGTTGGAGATAATTTAGGTCAATTAGATGAAGAGTTTAAAGAAAACTTCAAAAGTAAAAATAATTATTCGCCAAGGTTAGTTGAAACATTAGCTTATGAGGGAATTAACTTAGCAATGAAAGCTATTGGAAGCAGAAATTATCAAGATAGGGGAGAGTTTATGCGAACACTTATAAGCATGCCTCTACTAGAAGGCATTTCTGGAAAATGGATTTTTCAAGACACGCTGTGGGTAAAAAAAATGAACCTTTTAACTATAAAAAATTCAAGTGTAGAAAATGTTTTAGAAAATATTTAGAAGTTGTTCTAGCTTAAGCTTTTCTATTTCAACTAAATTATTTTCATCGTCATACATTCTAATAGAAAAATTGAAAAGTTTAAGGTTTTTTATCGCATTTTCTTTAGTGTAATAAGGTCCTTGTCTGTCTACACTGCCAATTCTAAAGCTTTCACCATATGGCATAAAAGAGTTCTGCGGTATGAACATTTCATTTAGATATGTTCTTAAGTCAATGACTCTAGGGGTATTGTTAAAGCTAAAGTCATATATCATATTATCAATTAAGGTTACGACATGAAAATACCAGTTTGTATGAGTTACATAATCATACTTTTTTCCCCATCGAGCATTAGTTGCTACAAGTTGTCCAAATCCCCAGCTACTTAAAGGGGATTCAATATATAGATTAATAGCGATGTCTTTATCTAGTCCCTTTTTAAATAATGTCTTTAAGAATAAGTCAGTGTTTTTGCCACAGTGTCGAGATGATATTTGATTTGAATAGTAATACTTTTCAAATATTACATTAATTTCTTTTTGGGTTAAGGCAAATACGTTAAAGCAAATAATACTTAGTAATATAAATGTTTTCATAGAGCAAAACTTATATATTAGCTTCTTGTTAGTAAATAGTGCGTGAAATAATTATATCTTAATTTGGAAACTCTAAGTAGTATAAGTCTTTAAGATTACGACCGTAGCTTTCTAAATCAAGCCCATATCCAATTACAAACTGATCATCTAGCTGTTTTCCAATATAATTTGCTTCTAGTTTTACGTATCTTTTATGAGGTTTATCAAATAAGGTAAGAATTTCAAGGCTTCTTGGATTTGAAAGTTCTAGCCTCTTACAAAGAAAATCAAGCGCTCGTGCAGTATCAATTATTTCCTCAACAATAAGAACATTTTTATCTTGTATATTGACAGAAATATCTTTTTTGATTTGTATTGTACCGATAGTTTCTTTTGACCTTTCTATGGAATCAATAGCAATAAAGTCAATGACAATCTGAACGTCTTTAATATGCCTGATAAGGTCACTTAAAAATATTGAGCTCCCTTTTAGAGGTGCTATTAAAATGAGACTTTCACCTTTGTATTTTTGAGAAATAGACTTGGCCAGTGATTGAACAATACTATCAATTTGACTTTTATCGATAAATTTTACGAATTGATTTGCATTTATTTGTGTTGGAAATTTATTTAATTCACTCATTATAAAATGATAATAACACAAAGTTTTTTAACCAGGCCATAAGTACTTATATTGAAGTTATTTACTAGGATAAATCTTGTAAGGTTATATTGTGGGTGATACCATTTTGTTTATAAAATAAGAGAGAATGAGGATTTAGACATGTTTAATAAGGTTTTAGATTGGTTTTCAAATGATCTAGCTATAGATTTGGGAACAGCAAATTGTCTTGTTTATACAAAAGATAAAGGAATTATTGTTAATGAACCGTCTGTGGTTGCAGTGCATTATGGTTATCGCGGCGAGCAAAAAGTTTTAGCTGTTGGTAAAGAAGCAAAGCAGATGCTTGGTAGAACACCTGGTTCTATTAAGGCGATACGTCCTATGAGAGACGGTGTTATTGCAGACTTTGAGGTAACTCAAGCAATGCTTAAATATTTTATTCAAAAGTCAATGAATGGATCTAAGCTTGTAAAGCCTAGAATTATTATTTGTATTCCTTTTGGGATTACTCAAGTTGAGAAAAGAGCTGTTAAAGAATCTGCAGAACAAGCGGGCGCAAGAGAAGTGTATTTAATTGAGGAGCCTATGGCAGCGGCAATTGGTGCTGGACTTCCCATTACTGATCCGTCTGGAAGTATGATTGTAGATATTGGTGGGGGAACTACTGAAGTTGCGGTTATATCACTTGGAGGAATAGTATTTTCAAAGTCTGTTAGAGTTGCTGGAGATAGATTTGATGAGTCGATTATCTCTTACATAAGAAAAAAATATTCTTTGCTAATAGGTGAAAGAACAGCTGAGATGATAAAAATGTCTATTGGTAATGCCTTTCCTTATGATGATGAAGTGAGAACTTATGAAGTTAAAGGTAGGGATTTAATTGCTGGAGCCCCTAAGACAATTGAAGTAACAAGCGATGAAATAAGAGAGGCTTTATCTGATCCTATTTCTGAGGTTATTGAAGCGATAAAAAACTCTCTTGAGAAGACTCCTCCTGAGTTATCAGCCGATATTGTTGATAATGGCATTATATTAGCTGGAGGGGGATCATTGTTGGCAAACTTAGATGTTTTAATTCAAGAAAAAACAGGATTGCCTGTTTCGTTAGCTGAAGACCCATTAACTTGTGTTGTTAGAGGTTGTGGAAAAGCACTTGAGAATATCGATTTATTAAGACAGGTAACAACTTTATCTTAAAGAAATCATGACAGATAATAAACAAACTCACTTTAAAAAACTAAAAGATATAGAAAAGAAGAATAAACTCTATGTTTTTGCTAGATCAAAAGTGAATTTTACTATCTGGGAAAAATCGAGACAACCAAAAGAAACTTTTAAACCAGATCATTTTTATAGTGATAGTGATAAACTTGTATTGCATCCTGTTGACTCCAGTGAACTTGTAGATAAAGAGGTTCTTTATAGTTTTAACTTAAATGGTTTAACATTTTTTGGCGTTGGTAAACTTATTTTTGATAATAATAATTATATTCTTGTGTGCCACAAAGATCTTTATAAGAGTGAAAGACGTCAAAGTTATAGACTTTTAACTTATCCTCATATGAATGTTTTTACTTCTTTAAATATTAATAAAAAAGAAGTTGAAACAAGTAATGTCGTTTCTTTAAAAACAAAATTAAGTGAAACTGGAATCTTTAAAAACTTTTTATCAATGATAGGTGATGATGCAAATGATTCTTCACTAAATAAGTTTCGAGTTTTGGATATATCTGTAACGGGTATGGGTATTATGCTTGGTAATCTTGAAAAAGAACTTTTAGAAAACTTTGAAGAAGTTGAAAATATAACCATTTTTTTTGAAAATGAAATTATTAAAATACCAGCTGCACAAATATGTTATATTATGGATTCAAAAGAGACTGACTTATATAGCTATAAAGCAGGTATTAACTTTAAGGGAATCGATATAAATCTTGATAATAAGTTAGGTATGCTTATAAATAGATCTTTAAGAGATTCAGATAAAGAGTTCGAGGATTTTGTAAATTGAAAATAACACTTTTCTTTTTCGTAGTTATTGTTGTTAGTAGTTGTGAAGTAAAAAATAGTAGAAATTCTTCTCATGTTGAAAACTCTAAGTATAAATATCTTTACAAGGATTATTCTGGTAGCTTTATTTTAGAAAGAATTGTTAAGCATATAAGAAATGATCTTGTAACAAAAACTACTATTTATGATACTTCCTCTAAACCTAAAGTTTTAGAGACTTCAACTGTTGCTTATTCAAAAAAAAAAGAAAGATTATATCCAAAAATAGCTTTTTATAAAATTTGGTTTGATAAAAAGAAATACTCTTCTCGTTTTGATTTTGATGAAAATAAGTTGCTTGCAACAATAAAAATGAATAGTCCTGAGAAAAAATGGCAGGGAATTCAGTCTATGGTTTGGAATAAAAATGAAGTTTTTTGTTGGTTTAGTTCTCTTGTCGAATGTGTAAAATATCATGGTCTTTTAAAAGATAATAAACTTCATAATATTAATATCATATGGGATTCTTTTCCTTATGTTCATGAACAGCTCACGCGTGTAAACTTTAAAAAAGCTATTACGAAAGCAACTTTTCAATACGATAGTAATTTTAAGATGTTTAAAAGATATGAATTATCTATAGGTAATCAAGTGATATATTATTTTTTCACTAAAGAGTACGAATTCAAAAGAATGTACTGGATATCTCAGGGGATCTCACTAGAAAGAAAGTAGGATAGTATGGTAAGCGATTTAGGACAGTTAATAGTAACGGGGATAAGTGGAAAATCTTTGACTGAGGAAGATAGAGACTTTTTGGAAAACTGTAATATAGGTGGGGTTATTCTTTTTAAGCATAACTATGAAAATCCAGCCCAGTTAGCAGAACTTGTTAACGATATACAAGCTTGTAGATCTGAATATCCTCTTTTTGTATCTGTTGATCAAGAAGGAGGTAGAGTTAAGAGGTTTCAAACTCATTTTACACAATTTCCAGCGATGTTAGAAGTTGCCTCTAAGGATTCTCCTAAGTTAACTTTTGAAGTTCATAAAATAATGGCACAGGAGCTAGCTCTTTGTGGAATAAATATAAATTATTCTCCGTGTTGTGATGTGTGGACTAATCCAAAGAATAAGGTCATTGGTGATAGGGCTTTTGGGCAAGATCCTAAAGAGGTTGAAAAACATATAAGTGCAGCTATAAGAGGATTGCATAGTGAAAATGTACTTGCTTGTGCAAAACACTTTCCTGGGCATGGTAATACAGCAAAGGATTCACACTATGACCTTCCCTATGTAAAAAAGACTCTAGATGAATTAAGAAAGCTAGAGTTTATTCCATTTTATAAAGCCTCAAAGTCTAGAGCTGAATTTATGATGATGGCCCATTTAGTACTTGATGATCTCGATCCAGATTTACCATGTACATTAAGTAAAAGAGCATATGATTTTTTAAGACAAGAATTAAAGTATAAAAATATAATAATCACAGATGATATGGAGATGAAGGCTATTGAGGATCATTTTTCAACTGAAAAAGCTGCAGTTATGGCCATAGAAGCTGGTGCTGATATTATCCTTTATAGATCGGCTGAAAAAGCCAAAATAGCTTATGAGTCAATTAATGAAGCCGTTAAAACGCAGAGAATAAAAAGATCTCAAATAGATGAAAAGGTTAAGCGAATTAATAGATGTAAAAAAACGTTTTTTAGTGAGTATAAACCCATATATATCCCTGATATTTCAAAAAAACTAAAGCCAGAGGGAAATGATCAAATTCTTACTAAGCTTATTTAAGGTATAATTTGCCTGAATTTTAACTTACTAAAACTCGCTCCAAATATTTGATATCATTAGAGATATAGTATTGAATAAGAGGACGATATTTGAGTTTTCATAAGAGTTTCATTTATTTATTTATTTGTATGTTTTGTATATCTCAAAATATATACGCTAAATGTGCAAAAGAATTTAACTTTATTGATAGAACTTGTATAAAGTCTGTTAATCCACAAAATTTTAAAGAAATAAAGTTTAAGGTTAAAAATCCTGATGCAGATACAGGTAAAAATGATCTTATTGGAAAAATCTATTTTTATAGAACAAGTTCTGGAAATATTGGAAAATTTAAAATTCAAAATGCTGGAATTAGAAAAGGTGTTTGTTCAATTTATTTAGAAGCCACAACGTATATAGGTAATGAAATTTATTCACCGACAGCAAGTTTTTCGGTTCAGAAAATTTTTGGAACTTGGCAAAAAGAATCTTTAACATTTGATCATAAGCCTACAGAAGATTTTAGTTTATATGTAAAAAATGGTGCTTGTATTTTTTCAGCTAAGAGTGCTGTCTTTTTTAAGAATGATATTGAAGATACACGTTTTGAAGGTTCACAGATTCTCTACTATGCTTCATTTTTCTTAATTGGTCTTGCTGTCTTTTTAATTGCGATTACTATTTTTAAAGAAGAAGATCAGTTTAAGGCACAAGCTACTTTAGAGGATGTTGATGAAGAAGCCAATCAACCAGCTTCAAATGATTTTGTTCTGAAATACTCAAAGCCTTTTTTTAGAAGATATTTTAGTCCAATTGTTAAAGGGATGAAAAATAAGAAAAAATTTAGAGAAAAATATAAAAGGTCTCTTGCAAGTGCTGGACTAACTAAAGTCATTGAGCCCGAAGATTTTTTTGCATTTAAATTATTTCTTATTTTAGGTTTTCCAATAGTATTTTTATTTGTTCGTTGGTTTATTGAAGAAGATTGGCCACTTAGTTTAGTTCCTATTGTTTCAATTGTGGGCTTCTATTATCCAAATATTTGGATTAATGGAAGAATGGAAAGAAGAAAAAAAGAGATAATGGAAAAAATGCCTTTTATAGTAGATATGCTCGCATTATCAGTGGAAGCAGGTTTAGATTTTGTTGCAGCTATGCAAAAGGTAATTGAAAAAGCCCCCAAATCGGCTCTTGTTGAAGAATTTGAAATAATGATTAAAGAAACCAAAATTGGCGCTAGTAGAGCAGATGGATTAAGACAATTAGCTTGGAGAGTAGATTTACTACCTGTTTCTTCTTTTTGTGCAACTTTGATTGCTGCAGACTCTGTAGGAGCTTCAATTGGTCCTATCTTAAAAACTCTTGCGGGAGAATTAAGAGAAAAGAAAAGTGCTGAAGTTGAAAAACTTGGGGCAACTGCTGCAACAAAAATACTCTTTCCAACAATGTTTTTTATAATACCAGCTGTTTTTTTGATGATTGCAGCTCCATTAGTCGTTGACTTTGTAACGGGTAAATAAATGAAAGTTGTTATAAAAAAAAGTGGTTTTGTTTTAGGGAAAAATGTAAAAGTTGCATCTACATTTTTAGAAAGATTGATAGGGTTAATGTTTAAAAAAGAGATGAAAGATATGGATGGTTTACTTATTGAAAATTGTAAGTCCATTCATAATTCATTTATGTTTTTTGCCATTGATGCTGTTTTTGTTGATCATAATAATAAAGTTGTAAAAATCTTAAGAAGTTTTAAACCCTGGAGATGGAGTTTGATTTATTTAAAAGCAAAAAATGTAATTGAGCTACCAGCAGGCACTGTCCCTGAAGACCTTGAAAAAGGTGATGAACTGGAGGTTTTAGGTGTATAAATTAGTTGCAGTAGGAGGAAAACTAAGAGGAAAAGAGTATAGTCTTGAAGAAGGAGAAAATACTCTAGGGCGATCAATGGATTGTTCGATTAGTTTACCTGTTGATGGTGTATCAAAAAACCATCTTCGAATTACAGTTAATGAGGATTCTTGCTTTATAGAAGATATGGGCTCTTCAAACGGAACCTTTTTAAATGGACAATTAATAAAAAAAGCCACAGCTAAAAATACTGATAAAATTGCTATTCCAAATATAATTTTTCAACTTGTATATGTAAAAGAGAAAAAAGTTATTATAAAGAAAAAAGTTGCAAAGGATCAAGAACAAGAAGAGTCTTCTTTGGATTATATGAATGAAAATCCAAAAGGGCTCTTTGGAAAAATAAGATATACATTTAAGACTAAAATTATGAATGTTATTTATAGTTTTAATGAGCAATATGAGTGGAATGTTCTACTTGGTATTTTACTTTTTATTTTCATCATTATTAATATAGGCTTAACTATTGGCCCTGTTTTACAAGATAGTCGTAATTTCTTAATAAGAGAGGTTGCTCTAAGAGGAACACAGTATGCAAAAGAAGTTTCAAGATTTAATGCGATTTCATTACAGAAAGGAAGTTTGGAGCGAATAAATACAAACTTTTTGGATAACGATGCACAGGGTGTTGAAAGTTATGAACTTTTTGACTCGGATGGAAGAATTGTAAGACCAATTAATAAATTAAATGCTCGTGTAAATGATTCTTTTTCTGTTAGAGCAAAATTTTTCTATAAAAACTATGAAAATATCAATAAGAATTTTATTGAAAGGCTTAATGATGGACAAATTGGTATTGCTAGAGCGATTTTGGCACATAATGTTCAGACAGGACAACAAGATGCTGTCGGTGTTATTGCAATTAAGTTTCGTCCTGCTTCTTTGACAAGACAGGCTTCAAGTAATTCAACTGCTTATCTAGAATCTCTTGTTATTACTTCTCTTGTTGGAATAATCTTTTTTGGAATGGTTTATTATATGACACGAAAGCCACTTGATGAGATGAAGTTTCAAATAGAAGAGGTTCTAAGAGGAAAAAGAAAAGAGCTTGAAAGTAAACAAGTTTTTACAGAAATTCATCCTTTAAGAACTTCTATTAACTCTATTTTACAAAGGCTAAGAGAGCTTCAAAATGAAGATAATGGAGAATTTGCGGAGTTAGAAGAAGATGGATCTTATGTAAGAACGCTAAATGAGCTTATGCAAGGAGCTGGATGTCCAGCAATGATTTTAAATTCAGAAAAACTTATTGAGCATATAAATTTAGAGTGTGAAGACCTTGTTGGTATTAGGGAAAGTACAGGACAGGGGACAAGCTTAATGGATAGCGCAAGAGATCAAGGTTTTGCTGCAACAGTGATAGATTTATGTGACAAATCTGCAAATGCTGCAGGAGCAAATGAGAATGAGTACTATGAACTTACGGGTAAAAATTATGCAATACATGTAAGTTCTTTAATTGGAAAAGATAATTTTGCAAAAGCTTTTTATGTTACTTTTGTTTTGGATGAGTAATGAGTAAGAAAAATGTCATCATTTTAAAACATTATGAGGCTCCTAAGGAAGCAGGGACATATTATCGTTTAGTATGTCTTAATGGAGAAAATAAGGGGTATGCTTATTTTTTAGTATCAAAGCGATCTGTAATGGGAAGGTCTGATAATGCAGATATCAGAGTTTTAGATATAAAGTCATCTCGTGAGCATGCAGAAATTGTAAGAACTTCTAATAATATAATAATCACAGATTTAGGCTCTCATAATGGCCTTGTTGTGAATGATTTAAAAATAAAACAGCATGTTCTAGAAGATGGAGATAAGATCATTATCGGGCAAACCATTTATCGTTTCTCTAAACTCTCTGTTGCAGCTAAAGTTGAGACAAAACAAGAAACTCAAGAATTAGAAAGTTTTGAAAATAATAGTGAACAAGAAGTAACAAAACAAAAAAACTCCAGAAAAAAAATAATAATAGGCGCTATTTTATTTGCTATAATGTTGATGCTTTTTTCCTCGGAAGAAGAAAAAACGACAATAGCTAAAAGAAAAAAAGAACTGAATAACTCTTCTGCAGGCATAATATCTGTAAATGCGAAGAGACAAAAAAAACAAGATAAAGAAAGACAGAAAAAAATGGCTGTTTATTTTGCTCGAGGTTTAAGAGAATTTAGAGAAGGTAATTATTTTAGGGCCATGAGTGAATTTGAACATGCCTTATCTTGGAATCCAAATGATTCATTAGCATTGTTTTATATGCGTAAAACAAAAGATGCTCTTAATAAGACAGTAGAAGAACTTTTTAATAAGGCAAGAAGAGATGAGGATTCAATAAAGCTCAAAAGTGCAGTTGTTTCTTATTGTGGTATAATTAGATTATTGTATCGTTATCCAAATGATGACAGATATAAGGATGCCAAGGAAAAAATAAAAGGTATTGAAGAAAAACTAGGAATGGAAGAAGGCGAATTTGAATGTCTTCAAGAGATTAAATAATGGAATTAGATGTAACTAGATATGGACATTCATTATTCAAGGTTCAAGTAGATGACTTTAATTTACTTGGAGGTTCCAAGGTTTTTATTGGACGCTCGCAAAACTGTCATGTTGTTTTAGATGATCACATGTTATCTAGAAAACATGCTGCTATTTATTATGAGAATGGTTCTTTATATATTGAATCTTTGTCTAAATTTAAAAAAGTAAAACTAAATGGTGTTTATGTAGATAAATCACCTTTATCCTTACAGGATCAAGTTGCTATTGAAGAATATAGATTACTTGTTTGTGATTGGAGTTATCAAAAAAATAGAAGAGATAGTAACGAACAAGATAATGATAAAACTCAGGTATTAGAAAATGATGAGGATAAGACACAAATTTTAAATGAAGAAGAACAAGAGTCTAATTTAGATAACTTTGATGATAGCGTTGAAAAAGTAGAAGATATAGAAGAGTTTGCTGAAGAAGATAAAGACGCTTCCTCTTTGGAGAGTGAATCAGAATTTGAAAATGAAGAGTTTTCTAATAACGATGATAGTTTTTCTGATGATAATTTTGTTCAAGATGATTCTAATGATTATTCAGATGATGGTTTTAGTGATTCGGACTTTTCAAATGATGGTTTTGATGATGGCGAAGATAGCTCTGAAAAAACAAGAGTTTTTCAATCTTTTGCTCATTATACTTTGAAAATTAGTGGTGATCGAGCCCCTTTTGATAGATATACTGTTGAAGATAATGAAACTTTTATTGGAAGAGATGCAAACAAATGCCAAATACATCTTGATGATAATGAAGTATCAAGTCAGCATGCTCTTATAAAAAAGACACTAATTAATTTAATTATTGAAGATTTAAACTCTTCTAATGGAACTGTTGTTAATGGAGAGAGAATTAATAGAAAAGAACTCGTTGAGGGAGATATTGTTGAAATTGGTTCGACGACATTTACAGTAGATGTACATTCTGAACTTATTAATAATGAACAAGATATTTTAATGCCTGTTGAAGCAGATCAAGAAATTGAAGTTGAAGAAGTCGTTGAAGAAGAGGTTGATTTTGGTGAAGTAAGTAATGCAGACTTTTCTGGTGAAGAAGTTAAAGAAAAAAGTATTATAAAGAGAATTTGGAAAGATCCAAAACAACGAAAAAAGCTTATTTATGGACTTGTTGCTCTTATGGGGCTTATGTTGTTCATGGAAGAAGAAAAGCCATCTGGAATAAATGACAGTAAAACAAATAAAAAAAGTAAAATTATAAAGAAAAAAGAAGAGAAAAAAATATCTTTAAGTAAAAAACATAATCCACAAACATTAGAAAGATTGGAACAAAATTATGCTCTTGCTTTAGCCAAATATGAGGCCGGAGAATATTATGAGGCTAAAGAATACTCTGATATCGTTTATAGTATTGATAGCGAATATAAAGATATAAAAACTTTATTAGCATTAATTAAGGAAGGTTACGAAAAACTGCTGAAATTAAAAGCAAAAGAAGAGGCTGAAAAAGAAAGAAGACAGCGTCAATTAAAAGTGGAAAAATTAATGATTAAGGTTAGAGAAGCTGTTAAACAAAGACAGGTTGAATTGGCTGAGTCATTATTTTCTCAAGTTCTTGAAATAGACCCTGAGAATATCGATATACCACAACTAAAATTAGAGCTTGAGGCATACAAAAAAGAACGAGAGCGAATAGAGTCTGAAAAAAGAAGAAAAGAGGCCTTAAGAAAAAGTATGTTGGATGCTTTAGCTCCGGGTAAAAGCTTTTATTTAAAGCAAAAATGGTTCAAAGCTATTAATAAATTAGAGGAATTTAATAAAAAGAAGCATATGGATGAAGATCTAATAAAAGAAGCGACAGATATGCTTAAAGAATCTAAACGAAAATTGTTAGCTCTTATTGAGCCTTTGTTAGGAAAAGCAATGTCCTACAAAGAAGGACAGGACTATAAGAGAGCTTATGAAACATTTGGAGTCGTTTTAAAACATGATCCAGCAAATGAAGTTGCCTTAAATGAAAGAGACTATATTCTTGAAAGGCTTAATAATAATTCTAGAAGGGTTTATAGAGAAGCATTGATTTCGGAGTCTTTAAGTCTATTTGGTGAGGCGAAAGAGAAGTTTGAGCAAGTAAGACAAATAGCACCTATTAATAGTGAATATTATATTAAGGCAACAGATAAGTTAAAAGAATACATGGATGAATAATGAAGTTAAAAAGGCTTAATGCACATTCTCACCAGGGACCATTTTTACAGATAAATGAAGATGCTTACAATTTTGATAATGAAGTAGGGATTTATATGTTACTTGATGGTTTTGGAGGCTCGGGAATAGGCGATGTTGCTGTTTCAAAATTAAAAACTTCAATAGCAAAAGCATATACAAGTATAGCAGATGATTTAGATTCAACCTTGCCCTTTTTTTATAGTCCAAAAAACTTACTTGAAGTTAATGCATTAATTAACTCCTTACTTGCTTGTCACAAAGAGCTTTATGAAGAAAATATAAAAAAAGAAGTCCCATATAGAGCTGGGGCTAGTGGTATATTTATTGCAAAAAGTGATAATCTTTTAGGACTTGTTTCCATTGGAAATTGTAGAGCTTATTTACTAAGAAATAGTTCTATCTCAAAAATTTTTGAAGAAGATAGTTTTAATTTTATAAGCGATGAAAATAATCAACTTTCAACTCGAACAATACCAACAGCAGCAATTGGACTTTATAATGACCTTTATTATCAAGTAAAAGAAGTTCGCATTAAACCCTCTGATAAAATTCTATGTTTTACTGATGGAATATATGGGAATTTAAGCTCGGAGGAAATTAAAAATATTATTCTGAATGAAAACATAAAGATGAATGAGAGAGTTAAAAAGCTCGTTGATTTGTCTAATGAAAGAGGGAATTTCGATAATCAATCCGCATTGATCTTAGAATTCTAAGATATTTTCTTGTTGGTATAAAGTTAGACAACTCATATTTTGCACAGTACCATATTGTGTAGAACGATTATCTATTAGGGATATAAAAATGAGTAAAGTACTAGTTGCAGATGACAGTCAGACAATACAAAAAGTAATTAATATTACACTTTCTAGTGAGCCTTATGAGCTAATAGAATCTTATGATACTGTTTCTATGATGGAGCAAATTAAGGATCAACAACCTAATCTTGTTTTACTTGATTTTAATTTATCGGAAGATAAGACTGGTTATGATCTATGTCGTGATATAAAGTCGATTAGCCCCAATAGTAATATTGTTTATTTATTTGGAACTTTTGATACGATTGATGAATCTCTTATTAAGAGTTCGGGAGCGGTTAACTGGATAGTAAAGCCTTTTGATGGCAATAAGTTTATCACTTTATGTCGCTCTTTACTTCAAAGTGATATGATGTTGGAACAAAATGATTTTCCTGAAGTGATTGAAGATGATGATTGGGTAATGGATTCTCCTAAAAGTTTTGATGATCCAACGCAAACGATTGAAGTCGATAGTTCTAAAAATATGTTGGAAGAAAGTATGGGGGATTGGGGAATTGAAATTCCAAGTATTATAGATAGCTCTTTAGATTCTTCAAGTATAGAAGTCCCAGGAATTATTAATAGTACAAAAGAAATACTAGATGAGGATAATGATATTATTTCTAAAGAAGATGATTTTAAATATCCTGATGAGTCCGACTTAGAATTACCTTCAAATTCTGATTTAGAATATCCAACATTAGAATTGACTTCAGCTTCAGAGTTAACGATAGAAGAAAGCTATAATGATGTTGATTTAGATTTGACAGCGAAAGTAGATGATGAAGCTGTTAAAAACTTAAAAATGCAGATCGCATCTGAGCAAGATGAACAGGACTTATGGAAACCAGATGATGAGCTAGAGGAACTTCCTACTAAAGAAGAAGTTGAAGCGCTAAATCCTGATAATACTCCAGATGATTTTCCTGTAGATGTAATGGAAGAATCGAAAAGGAATTTAAAAGTTGTAACTGATGCTTCTTTTGATATTGATAAAGTTAAAGCTGATATAACTCCAAAAATAGAAGCAATTATTAAAGAAGAATGTGAAAAAATAGCGAGGCAAGTTGCATGGGAGGTTATTCCTGATCTTGCTGAAAATATTATTCGTTCTGAAATAGAAAAAATTAGAGAGTCTGTTTTAGATTAAATGATTTTAGAAAAAATTTAAACTTCCTGAATAAATGTTGATAATACTTTGTTTTGTTTGTATTTGAGCACTTCCATCGTCATTTATGCCTAAAAAAACTCCTTCTTGGTGTATATTTGTATCGTATATTTCAACTCTTTTATCAATATGAGCACAGAGTAGATTCCATCTTTTGTGAATAGATGAAGAGGCTAATCTATTATCTAAAATATAGTGATATATTTTAAATGCAATAGATTGTTTATTTATATTTTTAGAAGTAAAAAGTGTGATTGCTTTTACTTTATAGTCTCCAAAAAACTCTTCTTGGCTTTTGCTTAAATTGATTCCAATTCCAACATTTAACCAGTTATTTGAAAGAGTATTAATAAGAATTCCACCAACTTTTTTATTTTTATAAATGAGATCATTTGGCCATTTGAGTTGTATTGCTTTATTAAAGTTTTGTTTGAAAAAATCACAAACTAAAACACCGACTTCAAGAGAACTAAGAGTTTTAATTTGAGATGCTTTTATTGAAAAAGAAAAACATAGAGACCCAGAAAAAACATCCCATTTATTTGTTCCTCTTCCTCTGCCAGAAGTTTGGTTTTCTGTACTAATTAAAATATGATCATTGCTAAAACGATTACTTAGCTCATTTTGTGTCGATTCACATGATTTTAAGTGGATATGTTTCATTGTTTAACTCTGCTAAATATTATATATTGCCTTTATATACAAATTAAAAAAGGATTGGCCATGTCAAACATACATAGAGAAGTACCTAGAGCTATTAAGTTCACTAAAAATATTAACCCATATGCTCATGGTAGCGTAATTGCTGAATTTGGAAATACAAAAGTTCATATTACTGCTACTGTTGATGAAAAAGTTCCTTCATGGATGAAGGGAACTGAAAAAGGTTGGGTTACAGCTGAATATTCAATGCTTCCAGGTTCAACTCATGACAGAATAAGAAGAGAAAGAAAAAGTGTTTCAGGTAGAACTCAAGAGATACAAAGATTAATCGGAAGATCTCTTCGAGCGGTTGTAGATATGAAAAAACTAGGGGAAAGACAAATCATTATAGATTGTGATGTTTTAGTTGCTGATGGGGGGACAAGAACAACTTCTATTTCTGGTGGTTTTGTGGCCTTAGAGATAGCAATTAATAAATTGATTGAAGAAGGTAAGTTAACTGAAAGCCCTATTAAGGAGCGACTTGGAGCTTTAAGTGTTGGTCTTGATAAAGAAGGTAAAATCATTGCTGATTTAAATTATGAAGAGGATTCAAGCTGTGAAGCAGATGTAAATATTGTAATGACTGAAAGTGGAAAAATTGTTGAGATTCAAGGGACGGCTGAAGGTGAGCCTTTTTCTAGAGAAACATTTAATGAGATTGTAGATTGTGGAAATACTGCTTTAAAAGAAGTTTTTAAGGCCCAGGCGAGTATCTAATGGAGTTTATCTTAGCATCTTCAAATCCTCATAAAGCAGATGAATTTAATGATTTATTTAAAGATGCACCTATAAGTGTAAATCCAGCATCAAAAAAAATAGATGTTATCGAAGATGGTAATACATTTAATGAAAATGCTTTTAAAAAAGCTAAAGCGTATTATGATGAGTTTAAGAGTCCAGCTTTAGCTGATGATTCAGGTCTTGTGGTTCCATCACTACCAGATATTTTAGGGGTTCATTCGGCTAGGTTTAGTCCTGAGCTTCCAGATTATAAGGATAAAAATCTAAAGCTTATAGAGCTGATCGATGGCAAGGATAGAGCTGCATATTTTGTATGCTATTTATGTTTTTATATAAATCCTCAGGAAGTTTACTTCTTTGAAGGAAGAGTTCATGGCCAAATTGGAAATGAGCTTCAGGGTGAGGATGGTTTTGGTTATGACCCTGTATTTTTGCCTGATGGGCAGGATGGAAAGAGCTTAGCACAAGTTATAGAGTGGAAAATGACTAATTCGCACCGTGCTAAAGCCTCAATTGCTGCAAGTAATTTTTTCTCAAATAGGTAATATTGCTAAAAAATACATTGCCAAAAGAGTCAAAATCAATTAAAAATTAACACTCAAATCCAGTTTAGTCGGAGCGTAGCGCAGCCTGGTAGCGTATCTGCTTTGGGAGCAGAGGGTCGGAGGTTCAAATCCTCTCGCTCCGACCATTTTTTATATGGTACTATTCATAACATTAACAACAATCACTCACGCACTTTTATTTGCGTATGATGAGTATTTTCTAAAAAGGAAAAGAAATTTATCTGTAATAGAGATAAATAGCAGCTTATTAGACGGTATTTTATATATTGGCCTTGTTGCTATGACTATTTTTACGACTTATAGTGAAACTCTTAGTAGTATTTATATTGCAGTTTCTGTATTATCTTGCCTTTCTATCTTGAAGAATGAATTAATTTATCCTTTAAACATCAATAGGGATGAGAGGATTGTTCATGCCTGTTTATATGTTCTGCACCCATTGATATTATATTGCTTTTATCATTCTTGGAGTTTAAATTTTTTTCATACAAATATGACTTATTGGTTACTGCAGCTGGGGTATTTGGTATTGGGGTTTAAAACAATCTCTTATCATGTGATATATTGGCATTATATTCATCAAAAGTAAGTAGTATGTAATTAATTCAACTTTTTGTTATCTTTCTAGATAAAAGAAGGTCGCTATCGTATATCAGATCATATGAAAATATTATTAATTTTGACTTTATTGGCAACAGTTCTTACGTCATGTGTGGGAGGATTTGATTATTATTATAATCCAATTACAACATTAGAAAACTTAAAGGCTTATGCTCATGGGCAAAAGAGTGATCGTTTCTCTATGTTATTTGAAAGAAAAGCGTATTGTTATTATTACAATAAAAAAGGTCAGCGTTTTATTCAAGATAAGATAAAGCGTTATAGTGATATTAATATTGAAGGTGATCTTATTCCTGGTAAGAGATTTTATAATTTAGTGATAACAAGTAAGGGTAAAGACTTAGCACATATCCAAATTCATTGTTATGAAGAACTTATTGGTAATTCAAAAAGAAAATGGTGTCATATTAAAGAACTTAACTTTGTTGATAACAATAAAAAATACCCTGATATACCTGTCTGTGAAAGTTTATAGTTGAGGAATCTAATTTGTCTAGATTCCTTTCTTGCTATCCATTCTGATTAGCTTTAAAATATTAAAATTATTTATAAACAAGGACGTTTTAATATGACTCAAAAGATTCAAATCCCTGAAACAGGATTAGAAGTTCAAGATATCTTTAATCAAATGGATAACTTTAAGCAAAATGATTATGATTGGAATAAAGGAAAAGTTTTTTGTCTTACTTATCCTGTAGATGAAACTCATCATGATTTTTTAAAAGAAGCTTATGGAAAGTTTATAAGTGAAAACTTTTTAAACCCTATGGCATTTGAATCTTTAAAAAAGATGGAAAGAGAAGTTGTACGAATGTCACTTGATCTTTTAAATGGTGATGATCAATCTGTTGGAACTATGACTTCTGGTGGAACAGAAAGTATTTTAATGGCGGTTAAAGCAGCAAGAGATTATGCTAGAAAACATAGACCTTGGATTAGAAGACCTGAGCTTGTAGCTCCTCTTTCTGCTCATGTTGCATTTGAAAAAGCATGTAAATATTTTGGTTTAAAGTATGTTCCTGTTAAATTAGATGATGATTTTAAAGTTAATATGAAAGCCTTAAAAAAGGCAGTCGGATTAAATACTGTTATGATTGTTGGTTCAGCTCCTCAGTATCCTCAAGGGACAATTGATCATATAGAACAAATTGGAGCCTTTGCTAAAAAGAAAAATATTTTATTTCATGTAGATGCTTGCGTCGGTGGATTTATCTTACCTTGGTTAGAAGCTTTAGGTGAGGATATCCCTCCATTTGATTTTAGAGTTGATGGTGTAACAAGTATGTCAGCTGATCTTCATAAGTACGGATTTGCAGCTAAGGGTGCAAGTGTTGTTCTTTATAAGAATATAGACTATATGAAACATCAATTCTTTATAACAACTGATTGGACTGGAGGAGTGTATGCTTCACCAAATCTTCCCGGTACAAGACCTGGTGGTGCAATTGCTGCTGCATGGGCAACTTTAAAGAAGATGGGAAAAAATGGTTATATGGAGCAGGCCAAAAGAACGATAACTGTTGCTAATGAATTTAAACGTAGAATTAATGAAATTGATGGACTTCAAATATGTGGAGATCCAAAAGCAACTTTATTTTCTTTTAGAAGTACAAATAAAGATTTAGATATCTATGCTGTTGCTGATCAAATGACTGAAAAGAAATGGTTCTTTGATAGACAACAATATCCAGCATCTGTACATATGACGGTTATGCCAATTCACGATGCTTATATTGACGGTTTTATAGAAGACTTAAAAGAATCTGTAGCACATGTTTATGCACATCCTGAGTTAAAAGATAGTGGTAATGCGGCAATGTATGGAATGATGGCCAAGCTTCCCGTTAGAGGTCTTGTTAAAAAGAGTGTTGAGAAAGTAATGGAAAGTATGTGGGGCGCAAGCGGAGAGTTACCTGATTTTGAAAAAGGTATTGGAGATGAAAATTCTCCTAAATGGATGCAGCTTGCTGATAAATATGGGCCGCAAATAATGAAAGGGCTTGATAAAGTCACAGAACTAAAAGATAAACTTAAGCGTTAGGAATTTTTATCGTAAATATCGATCCAATAGATTCTTTGGAATCTACATGGATCGATCCTTTATGCTTTTTGATAATATGTTTAACTAAGGAAAGCCCAATTCCAGTTCCTTTTATATTTTGATATTTACTATCACTAACTCTATAAAACCTTTCAAAAATTCGCTCTATCTGCTTTTGTGAGATTCCATAACCATTGTCCTTTATAGAAATAGTTGTATTTCCTTTTTCTTTTAAAGTTGTGATGATGATTTGGACTTCTTTTTCACTGTATTTAATTGCGTTCTCAATTAAATTTGTTAGAACGATATTAAACCACTTCTTATTAACATAGAGGCTCTTTTCTTGAGCATTTGTTGTAATATGAACTTCTTTTTCATTATATTTTGATACAAGCTCTGTTTTGATGATTTCAACTTCTTCAACAATATCATAAGAGCTTTTATCTATATGGTCCTTTGCCTGAACTTTTGAAAGAGAAATAAGATCCTCAAATAAAAGAATCAGCTTTTCACTATTATCAACTATCTTAGAAATGTATTTTTGTGTATCAGGATTTGGATTATCTTTTTCAGTCTTCTGTAATAACTGTGAAAAACCCTTTATCGATGTAATAGGTGTTTTAAGCTCATGAGAAGCATTGGCAACAAATTCAGTCCTTAGCTTCTTTGCCCTGTTTTCACCTCTTTTAAAAGTTTGGTAAAGAATAAGACCTGTTGATCTGGAAAATTTAAATAGTAAGAATAAACATAGGATTAAAGTTAAAGTAAGGATTGGAGCAACTTTTATAATTGTATCTTTTGATATTGTAGATAGGGAGGAGTCTAGAGATACAGTTGGTATTGCACCTCTTATAGTATATATGAATTTATTTAGTCTAAAGTTAATAGCACCATAAACCATTTCTTGGTTTGTTGATTTTGATAGCCTTCTTTTAAAAACAACCGTTTTGTTATTTGAAGAAATTATCTCTGGTCTTGATTTATGATTATCAAGTTCTTTTTCTAAAGTATCACAAATAACTTTTCCTGATTTTGATACAAGAGTTAACCTAATATCTTGTCCCTTTATAAACTTTTTACAAAAGAAGCTAACTCCTGATTGATCTATAATGTCGAGACTATGAACTAATACTTGTTCAATATGAGTTTGAGCATTGGTTACAAGTAAGTTTTCAGTATTTCTAGAAAAGATATAAATGGAAATACTGCTAATAAAGACAGTTGCTAGGAATATAATAAGACTAAAAAAAATGAATATTCTTTTATTGTAAAATAAATTAGTCTTCAAACTTATATCCTATACCGCGCACAGTTTTAATTTGATCTCCATATGGAGAAATCTTTTTTCTTAAGCCTGCCATATGAGTATCGATGGTTCTATCAGTAACAACAGTTTCATCTCCTTGAATAACTTTGATAAGATCTTTTCTTGCAAGAGCGCTATTTTTATTTTCAAGAAGAGTTTTTAAAAGAATGTATTCTGATTTTGTTAGTCTAACCCTTTTGTCTGCAACAAAAACTTCAAATGCTTTAGTATCAATACTTAATTCTTTAAATGTAAGTATATGAAGATTTCCTTTTTGATTAGATCTTAATTGAGCTCTAATTCTTGCGCTAAGTTCATTTAAATCAAATGGTTTGGAGATATAATCATTAGCTCCAGAATCTAATCCTTCAATAGTGCTTTTACTATCAGATCTTGCCGTAAGCATAATAATAGGTTTGTTGAAATTTATTTGTGATGTTCGAATTTTTGAACAAAGTTCTACTCCTGAAATTCCAGGTAACATCCAATCTAAAATGAATAAATCAATAGAATCATCTTCAATAAAATCGACTGCATCTTCTGCTGTAGTTTTGAGAATGAAGTTAAATCCTTCTGTTTTTAAATGAGCACAAAGAAGCTCTCCAATATCTTCATTATCTTCAACTATTAAAATTGTTTTCTTATTCATCTACAATTAGCTTAGCTAAAAAGACTAATTAACGCTAGTGGAATGATAAAAAATACAGCCACTAAATAAGCTAATCCAATAGATCTTTTTCTTTCACTTAAGCTACCAAGATTTTGTGCTAAAAATAATGGTAGTTTTCTCATTGTTGGGTGAACATACCAAATTAACATCCCACCTAGGTTAAAGAATAGGTGTACAATTGCAATTGTAACCCCTGCAATATTTCCTGTCATAGCTGCTAATAAAGCAGTTGCTGTTGTTCCAATATTTGCACCAACTGTTATTGGTAAAATTGCTCTAAGAGAAAGCACTCCAGCCCCTGCCATTGGAACTAAAAGTGATGTTGTAATCGAGCTTGACTGAACGGCGATTGTTATAATTATTCCAAAAAAGATTGATATAAAAGAGTTTTTAGATAACATTGTTTCAATTAAAGATGTTTTATTATTAGCAACTATCTTTTGAGTGATTTGAACAATAAAATATAGAGATACAGTAATAACAATTGCTGAAAGAATGATTGCTACAATACCCGCTACTTCTGAGCTCCAAGTAGATTTAATTGCTCCAAGGACAGATTTTGATGCTGGCTTGATGGCAGCTTTCACTGGTGAGATAAATTTAACTCCAGCACCACCAAAAATAAGAGAGCTAAACCAAGCAGCTGATTTTTGTAAAAAGCCAGTTGCTAGTTCTAGTGGAAATAAAATTGCTGTTGTTAGTATGTTAAAGAAATCATGAACTGTTGCTGCTGCAATAGCTTTTGAAAACTGAGCTTTATTTTTAGCAAAAGCAAAAGATACAATTGTATTTGTAACAGATGTTCCAAGATTTGCACCCATGATAACAGGAACTGCTGATCCTAATGGAAGAGCTCCTCCAGCGACAAGACCAACAACAATTGATGTTGTTACAGATGAACTTTGAAATAAAGTCGTTGCAAGCATTCCTGAAATTAAAGCGATAAAAGGATTTGATGTTGCACTTAAAAGACTTTTTGCAAAATCATTTCCCAAAAGTTTGAATGAACCACTTAGAAGTGAAACACCTACTAAGAATGTATAAAGCAAAATAAAAATCATTAAAGGTGTTTTTAAAGATTTCAAACTAAACGCCTGGCCTGTTATTAATGTGTTGTTTTGTGTTTGCATAATTTCCTCATGTTATTGTTTTTCATGAAGATAATTACCAAATGGAAGTAATTTTGTGTGTTAGGATACTGTTAAGAAATTAAGCAAAAAACATTGATTTTGCATCAAATAACGTACTTTCAATGACTTCACCCGTTAGTTTATCTATAAGCTTAATAGAGATAACGCTTTGATCAGGATTAAGCTCTATGTCAAAGTAGCAATAATAGGGAACTCCTTGTTCCCCAAAGCCTAAATAGCCATTATGTCTTAGTGTTTCAGATTTAAATTCAAGGTTTTTATAGGTAATTTCAAAGTCAAACTGTTCTTCCATTTGAGTCATATAATAAAGTTCAAACCTTTTAAAATTTGTATCAACTTTTTTACCGGTAACTGTTCCATCATCTCTTTTATAAACTTCTAAAACTTTTCTAGGTCTTCTTCCTTCTTTTAAAGTAAACTTAGTTGGAGGGTTTTCTCCCATATAGAGCTTTGGAAATTGTCTATCAAAAAAACATTGATAAAAAACAGGATTTAAGCCTATTTCATTTGCCCAGTGCTGAAATTCATTCCATAAAAAAAATGATGTTAAATAATCACTATGTATGTTCTCAAATGTTTCAAGTTTCTCAATCTTATCTTGCGTTTGTAGGTACTCTAGTATTTTTAGTTTTAAATCACACACTAAAAAGTATTCATTTTCAAACCGTAATGCTTCTTGTGCTCTGTCTTCAATTAAATTTAGTGGACTTTGAATTTTCTTTAGAGAAGGAAATGATGATTTATCATTAATAAGATTTGATTGCTCAAAATAATTATATACATCATCAAGAGTTTTAAAACTTCCCATTTTATATTTTGAAAACAGTTTTTTTAATTCTTTAAAACCTTCCTTTTCATCCATTCTTTGGGCATTTCCACCAGGGCCAACATCTAATCCCATAAACGGATAACTTAAAAATGGTCTATTATGTATATAGGCACAATATTTAACTAGTAAGTCTGGATCATCTATAAAGGGATTTGTCTGGGGATTCATTCCCCCCATATTGATATGACATCCACCTTCTGTTCCTTTTTGTATTCCATACCACCAGTTACGATAGGGAACAAGACCAACAAGATTGGCAGCTTCATGTAAAGGTTTTATATAGCTTTCAATATCATCAATTAATTTTGGTATTGTTTTAACTTCTATACTTCCCGGGTCCATTGTGACATAAAACTGAGTTTGATTATTAACAACAACTTCATATTGCATATGATCCCAAATATCTTTTGATTCAATAACTTCACCTGTTAATATTTGGGCCAACTTATCAGCTAGAAGTTTCATGTATTTGCGTTTTTCTGGAGTGTCCGAGACATTACAAAAGCCAGGTTCATTCCACCATTCATTTATTGTAAAGGTTTGTTCAAAACCAAAAGATATATTTTGACGTAAATTCATATATTTATCTTATCGTAATAATATATATACATCTTTAATAAATATAATTTGTTTTGATGCGTAAGGTTGACTCTTGTGATGACAAGTTCTGAATTCAAAAGAACTATTAAAACTTTTCAGGGGACATATTTTCAATAAGTTGAACTATAAAATTGATATTAATTTAACCTTAAAAGATCGATAAAACCTAGACAATCCGCGCCTTAAATCGATAAAATCTTTAAACACACACACGAGAAAAAAATTTAAAGATAAGAGAGATTTAAGGCATGAAACTTATAAGGCTACACCTTCAAGGGTTCAAATCATTTAAAGACAAAACCACTATTCAATTTGATGAAGGAATTACGGGAATCGTTGGTCCAAACGGTTGTGGTAAATCAAATATCGTTGATGCACTTTTTTGGGTTATGGGAGAGCAATCTGCTAAACACCTAAGAGGTACAAAGATGAAGGATCTTATTTTTGCAGGTTCTTCAAAATATACACCAGGTTCATTTGCAGAAGTTACTCTTGTATTAGAAAACGATACTGGAAAACATATTCATATTGGTAGCGAAGTTTGTAAGCCAGCCGAGATTGCCTTAACTCGTAAGCTTTATAGAAACGGAGAAACTGAATATAGAATTAATGGCCAACCAGCTAGACTAAAAGATATTCACGAAGTGTTTATGGATACTGGTGCTGGGGCTAAGTCGTACTCAATTATCGCTCAAGGTGAAATCAATAGATTAGTTCAAGCTAAACCTGAAGAGCGTAGAACAATGATCGAAGAGGTTGCAGGTATCACTAAGTTTAAACTTAGAAAAAGAGACTCTTTAAAGAAAATAGAACAAACTCAATCAAACCTTAATAGATTAAGTGATCTTCAAAGTGAAATTTATAAGAATTTAAAATCTCTTGAAAAGCAGGCTGAAAAGGCTGAAAAAGCAAGAAGACTTAAAGATAGAATTAAACATCATGGCTTAATTGTTGATTCTCATAAAGAATTTGATTTTTTAAATGATTATATTAACGCTAAAACAATTTTAGAAAATAACGTTATTACTTTAGAAGAGTCGACTCTTAAAAAGGATGCAATTGAATTAGCTCTAGAAGATGAAAGAAATAAGAAAACAGATCTTATGGAAAAAATCGATGTAGAGCAGGCTGAATTTAACGAAATGTCTAAGACCTTAGCAGCAAGTGAAGAAAGATTAAAGTTCTTAAAAAGATCTAGAGAAGATAAAGAAAAAGCGATTGAAACAAAAACAGCTGAAAATGAAGAGCTACTATCTGATATCGAGGAAAGAAAGCTTAAGCTTAATGAGCTAAATGAAAAAATTGCTGAACTTCAAAATGCAAACTTTGAAGGAATGGATTTTAATGCTTTAGAAGAGCAATTAGAAGAGCTGAAATCTCAAATGGAAGATAGACAAGCTAGCTATGATGATCTCTATGCTAGCTTTGAGACGGCTAGAAATGAATTTAATGAGATTGATCAAAAAGCTTTTAAAAATACATCTAAGATCGATGAGTACTCAGCTAATCTTGAAGATATTATGACTGAGATCGAAGAGATCGAAAAAAATACAGCTCAATTTTCAGATGAGCTAGTTGAACTTAGAAAGAAAACACAAGAAGCTTCAGAAAGTTTAGAAAAAAGTGAAATTGAATTTAAGAAAGTAAAAGAAGATCTTGAATTTAAAAAGAATGCATTAAAAGAAAATGATTCTAAACATAGAGAGTTATCTAAAGAAGTTATTACAATTGAATCTAAAAGAGATTCTTTAGTACTTTTAAATAAAGCTGGTGAGGGAATTAAGCAAGGTGCTTTATCATTTATTGAAAATGGCGGAGAAGACTTTGAGGTTCTTGGAAACCTAGTTGAATGTGATGATGAGTACGCTAAAGCATTAGAAGTTTTATTTGAAGCTTCTTTTGATTCACTAGTTTCAAATCAAACAGGTGTCGATGCAATCTCTACTTGGGCCATGAATAATACAAATCATAGTTTTGATTTTATTAATACAAAAAGCTCATACAAAGTATCTGATGAAAGTATTGAAAGATTAAAAGTGAAAGGCTTAAGTGGAATTCATTCTATTAATTCAATTGTAAAAATTAATAATGATTCTTTTTCTCATTCTTTAAATAATCTTTTTGAAGGTTTCTTTGTTGTTGAGAACTTAACATCAGAATTAGCTTTTAAATTAACTTCTGATTTAAACTTTAGAGGATTAGTTTCTAAGGATGGTTCTGTATTCGTACTTAAAGATGGTGATATCGTTAGAGTATCAGCTAGATCTAAAGAAAATGAAGTTATGGGAGTTGTTCAAAGAAATAACCTTATTAATGAATTAACAGAAGAGCTTAATGCTAAAAAAGAAACTCTTAATGAGTTAGACGAAACAGTAAAATCTTTAGAAGATGATGTTGCAATTTTAACGCAAAAGTTTGAAGAGATTCAAGATGAATTCAATAAACTAAATACTGACTATGCTTCATTTAAAGCAAGCCTTGATTCAAAAGAAAAGACTCATGGGGGAGTAACTTCAAGATTAGAGATTTTAAATAATAGAAAAGTTCAAATTTCTCAAAATAAATTTGATCTATTAGAGCAAGACGAAGCGATTCAAAAGCAAAGATTGGATCTAAATGAAAAAATTGAAAACTCTGAAGCAATTCTAGCGGATGCTAAAGAAGAATTAGAGACTTTTAAGACTGAATATGAAACTCAAAGATCTGACGTTCTAGAAAAGCAGGCTAACGCTAAGACTTTTAAGACTCAAGTGGAATCATTTGAATCTCAAATGGAAGATGTTCAGAACCAAATTACAAGATATAATGAAAAGCTTGAAGCTAATAAAACTTCTTTAGAAACAATGGAAGAAGAAATTGAAACGTGCGATTCTGAAGTAGAAACACTTTCAATGGATAATGCAAATCAAGCAGATACAATGAGCGAAAAAGAAAGCTACTTAAATATTATTAAAGATGAGCTAACTTCTTTACTTACTGGAATGCAAGAGCGTGAGGCTGAGGTTAAAGATCTAACTGCAACAATTAATAAAATTGAAAAGCAAAATGTTGAATTAGACCTTAAGACTCAGCAAATTATTGTTGATGAAGAGATCCTAGTTAAAAATGTTTATGACCTTTATAAAGTAAATTTAAGAAGCATTTTAATGAGCTCTCTTGAGATTACAAGCAGCAAGCTAGAAGATCTTTGTGATATTTCTAGAATGAATATCTTTGAAGATATCGATGGTAATGAACATATTACTGAGTACGAAGAGTATAGCTTTGAAAAAAGATTCCCAGCAGCTCTTAGAGAATCTAAAGAAAAGTATAAAAGATACAGAAGTGATCTTAATAGACTTGGTGAAATTAACTGGCAAGCTGTTGAAGACTACGATAGACAAAAATTACGTCATGACTTTTTAAGATCTCAAGAAATGGAGCTTAAGAAGTCATTAGAAGACCTTGAAACAGCAATTAATCATATTGATGAAAAATCTAAAACGAGATTTAAAGAAGCTTTTGATGAAGTAAATGTACGTTTTGAAAAAGTATTTCCAATTATCTTTGGTGGTGGGGAAGCAAGGCTAGAAGTTGTAGGTGATATCAACTCTACTGAATGTGGTATTGATATTATTGCTAAACCTCCAGGAAAGAAAATGCAGTCAATTAATCTAATGAGTGGTGGTGAAAAAGCCATGACAGCTGTTTCATTAATTTTCTCTATTTTCTTAGTTAAGCCATCTCCATTCTGTTTACTAGATGAGGTTGATGCTCCGCTAGATGATGCAAACGTTGGAAGGTTTAATGAATTATTAAGAGAGATGAGTTCAGAGTCTCAATTTATCTTAATTACACATAATAAGAAAACAATGGAACTTAACGATACTCTTTATGGTGTTACTATGCAGGAGCCAGGTGTATCTAAAGCAGTTTCGGTACAGTTACACTAGTTATGACTATAATTAAAAGTATCCTTATCTTAATATTTGCTATTGTTGGATTAGAAGCCTTTGCAAAAGACTTTATTCCTAAAAAATTTGAAGCGAGTATTGAGCAGATTGTTGTCAAAAGAATTGGAAAAAAAATAGTGAGACAACCTCTTAGTCTTAAATATTCATTTCCAAAAAATATAGTTATGAAAACAAAAGACATTACTTATGTTTGTAATTCACAGACAACTTGGCGTTATATTCCCCCTTTTATACAAGGGCAAAAGGGCGAGTGTTCTGTTGGAAATTCTAATAAGTATTGTTTTTCTAAAGTTTTTGATGCTCTGAGCTCAGGCTTAAAGAACAATAAATTATATGTTGTAAAAAGAAATAATAAAAAGTCTTTTTTAGAAATTATTTTTAATCAAGAAGCTTCAAGAGAACTTGGTTTAAAATCTATTTTATTTTTTACGAATAAAAAACTAAGTACCTTAAACTCTATTCTAGAAGTGAGTAAAATGGTTTTAAAGCATAATCAAAAGCAACAAGATGATATTTATGAAATAAAGTCTATTAGAATTAATAATAATTTAAAAAATCAAGACTTTATTTTTCAAATTCCTAAAAATACAAATGTTAATTATTTAAAATAATAAAAAACTATCTATTCGTTCCTTCGATTCTAGGATCAATTGTTTCTAAATGATAGTAGTATCCATTATGATCTACTATGTATACAGCTCCATCTCTGTAGATAAAATAATTTCCACCAATTTGAAAAGGAATTTTAAAAGATCGATCTACATTATCTTGAGATATTGAAACTCTTACTTTTCTTTTTTCATTGCCCTGGTTTAAAGTTCCATCATATGAAATTGTGTGAATATTATTTTCAAAGTCAAAAAAGAAATTTCCTCCAACATGTCTAATCCTTTTAAAATTAGAGTTTCTATAAATCTTCGTTTCTAAATTATAATTATTATTTTCATTCTTAATCATTCCAAATGTAAAAACCTCTCCATCTTTTTTTACTAAAAAGTTGTTTCCAAGGTGCTCGATATCATTTGTATTAATTTCAACACTCATTTTGTTTATTTTGCCTGTGATATTATTAATAGCATATACTTCATTTTGTCTTGTAATAAAAAAGTTACCTCCAGTAACTTTGGCATTAATTCTACTTCCAAATTCGCTTTTGATAGTTTCATAATAATTTTCATGGTAGGAACCATTATTTTTAATAACAATTATAGAGCCTTTTCTTGTTATAAAGAATGAACCACCTGCATCTATAATTCTAGAGTCTAGCTCTATATCATTATACATGTACATAAATCCATCAGAGCTTATAGTAAATAATCTTTGTTCTCTATCAATAATATAATTACTTTTTTTGTATTTAATATTTTTTGAGTCAAATAAGTAATCTGCTGGAGAAAAAAGTTTTATAGTATTATCGTTTGGAAAGTAAGCTCTTGTTAAAAGAACTTTTCCGTTATCTAGTAGAATATATGATTGATTGAGTCCTGGAGTTTGGGCCAATAGAAGTGAGCTTGTTAATAATGCCAAAAAGATAAATAATTTTTTCATTTTACCCCTTTAAAATTCGGTTTTTATTTTAAAATAATGTGAGGCATTATATATTGAATTTACATTATTTTGAAGGATAAGAGCTGAGATATGTAATATATACAACTTTGCAAATACTCAATAATTTCAGGGTTTTACCTTTTATATCTTTATAGATATGATTTTTTATATGAGGAGAGATTATGAAGTTATTGTTAATATCAGCATTATTTATATGTAATGCATATTCAGGTCTTTTAGTTAAAAAAACACTTTTTAACGGCAAAGAAAATATTATATCCGTTAAAAGAATTAATACTGAAGTTCTTAAGCCAAAAGTAATTAAAAAAATTCGAGAATATATATCTGAAAAAGATAAAACTGAAGAATCTTACTATATAGAGTCACTTGAACCAGTAGATTCAAAATATAAAAACTTATTAACTCATAAAAAGAGATCTCATTTATTTGTAGCTCATGAAGTAAGAAAGATTATTAATACTGGTAATGATTCAAATCGTATAACTTTAACTTTTCTTGGAGATGGTTACACAATCTTAGAAAAAGAAAAATACTTTAGCGATGTCAAAGCTTTAGTTAAGGATATGTTTGAAGAGGTAACTTTTAAATCTTACCTAAAATTATTTAATATTTATGCTATCTTTGTTGCAAGTGAAGAATCAGGTATCTCTGATATTAAAACAAAAAGAACAGCATTCGATTTATATAGAAGTCCAAAGGGATCTAAAAGAGGTATCATGCCTGGAAATAAAAGAGCCATCGAAGACGCTTTAGAGCTTATCGATGCACACACTGATTATCCTATTATTATTGCAAATGATGATTACTATGGAGGTCTTGGCGGAAGATATGCTATTGCCACAAGATCAAAAACATCAGGAGCAATGGTTCTTAGACACGAACTAGGACACAATTTTTCAAATGTTGGGGAAGAGTATGATGGTGGACAAGTTTATAGTGGAGCTAACTTCTCTTCATCTAAAAATGTTCCTTGGACTCATTGGATTAAAGATAAATTAGAAGTTCATAATAGCGAGTTTTTAACAGGCTCTTATGTATGGCAGGATCTATCTAAAAAAGATTTTAAAATAAATTTTAACTTTCCTCATGATAGTAAATACTTTTATGAATTAAAACTGAGTTCTGTTGGATGGAAATCTAAGGATGATGTAAAGGTTTATCTTGATGGAAAAGAGCTTGAGATTAATGGGGTTTACACAAAGGATAGAAGCTTTTTTAGAACAAAAAGAGTTTACTTATCTAAAGGTGAACATGAATTAAAAATTGTTGATAATAATAGGGATGGGGATAATGTACTTGCCTATGCAAATGGTTACGCTTATCCACAAAGTTATGATTTTTCTAAAAGTAAGGTGGGTGCATTTAATGTATTTGCTAATGACGGAAGGCAAAGAGGTTATAGACCAACTCATAATATATGCTTAATGAGAGATATGAGATCAAAAGTTTTTTGTCCAATTGATCAGGAAAATATATGGTTACAGTTTTTATCACGAATTAGTTTGATAGATAAAATTGAACAAAGTGGTGAAAATTATACTGTTAAAACATTAGATATCGAAAAATTAAGTATTAGATGGTTCAAAAAGAAAAAAGGGTGGGGAGCTTCCAAAGAAGAGATTAAAGAACTTGCAGGTAAGTGGAGTGTTAATCTTAAAAAATATGGAAAAGGAAAGTTTTATCCCACAGTAAGTTTATCTCATCCTGAAATTAGAAAAAAGTCAGAACATACAATAGATGAAAAAGAAATAAGGATTAAATAATGAAGGTTTTATTATTTGTATTAGCGATCAATATATATGCCCTTCCTGTAAGAAAGGGTGTAACTTTTAAAGTAGAAAATAAAAAACAGTATATTGTAAGAGGAAAGATTAAACATAGTTCGATTATTAGTGAAAAAAAATTAGGAATGAATTTTCATTTAATAGAAACAAAAGAGGAACTAAGCGGGGTTAATAATTTATATAAAACTTATACTTACTATGGAGATTACATGGAAAGTGTTACAGATCCAATGTTTGTAGATCAATATCACCATGAAATGATTAAAACGACTGAAGCTTGGAATATTACAAAAGGTAAAAAAGAAGTTGTTATCGCTGTTACAGATAATGAGTTTGAATTAGATCATGATGATTTACAAACAGCCTGGTGGAAAAATACAAATGAGATACCTGGAAATAATATTGACGATGATAATAATGGATATATTGATGATGTGATAGGCTGGGACTTTGTTGAAAATGATAATAATGTAGATGTTTTAGAATCTCCAACTCATGGAACTCATGTCGCAGGAATTATAGCCGCAACAAATAATAATATTGGTGTTGTAGGAGTTGCTCCAGGTGTGAAAGTTATGCCACTTAGATGGTATGGAGATGAGAGGCCTTGGACAACGGATCTTATTGTAGAGACTTATCTTTATGCTATTGAAAATGGAGCAAATATTATTTCTACTTCTTATAATATTGATGGACTTGTTGAAGATATGGCCTATAGAGATGTGTTAAAGCTTGCAAGAAAAAAAGATATTTTAGTTTTTAATTCTGCTGGAAACGATAGTAAGAAAAATGCACCAAGAGAGCAGATAGAAGAAGTTATTCTTGTTTGTTCTGTAAAAACGAGCAAAAGAAGAGCTGATAGGAAAAGCTCGTTTAGTAATTATGGTCAAGGTATCGACATTTGTGCTCCTGGAGATCCTATACTTTCAACAGTCCAAAGAAGATATGAAGGAAAAAGTAGATATGGTGAACTTGAAGGTACAAGTATGTCTACACCAATAGCAGCTTCAGTAGCAGCCCTTATTTGGTCACATAACCCGAATATGAATTCATCTGATGTTTTACAAAGATTACTAGATAGTGCTGATAATATAGATGATAAGAATAGAAAAAAATATAAGGGAATGCTTGGAGCTGGAAGAGTAAATGCCTATAAAGCTTTAAAGTAAAAAGACTAAAGGCCCAAACTGTGGGCCCCTACTGAAAACTAGAATAAGTTGGCTTAAAGATGTGGCTTTGATGGGAAATCATCCATAAAGAGAAAGGTGCCATCCTTGGCAAATATCTTTATGCAGCTACAGCTTCATAATGATCTTCATAATTAAAGTGATCTTTTGCGGTCATATCCATGTTCGAATTAAAGATATAAGCATCCTTGCTAACTGATTGAACCCATTCCGTATTTTTATATGTGCACGATAGAAAGTTGCAGTTAAGGGAATTGGTTAGGTAAAAATAGGAACCCTCTATCGTGCACGATATAAAATTGCAATTTTCAAGCTTACAGAAGTTGAAGTTGCAATTTATAAACAAGCAATTTACAAATTTTGCATCTTTTATTGCAGATGCTTGGAATTCACAGTTGCAAAAAATTACGTTTTCAAAATAATTTTTATTTAAAACTGAACCTGAAATCAATAAATTTTCTTTAACAGTGTTTTCAACTTTAACATCAGAAATAAAACTATAACTTCCTGATTTTACTGATGTTTCTAAATTTAAGATAACAGTTTTCATAAACGCTCCGCCTGTGTTTTTCTCTGTATTCAGTATCTCATACATGACTTATTGCGTCAAGAAATAAGATTGCATTAAGGAATTTTATTGCAATTCCGATAAGGATTATAAGGGTTTACCCAGGAGGAATTATGATTAAGTTTAACCAAGATTACACAGAGATGTTTTTAGGTGTTGTACGTAAGTATATGCAAATACGTGGGGGACTATCTCAAAAGGAGCTTGCAGAGAAACTTGAAATAGGAATTTCAACTATGAGTAGGTTCTTAAATCAAAAGACTAAAGAGATGGATCCGCAGTTAATTGCAATGATTGTTGCAAAACTTGCAATTCCACTACATGAGATCATTGATTTTATTGCAGAAGAATCTACTTCAAAGTTTAAACATCTTGTTAACTTCTATAAAGAACAAAAAGAAGAGGTGTCTGGCAATTCTGAGAGTATGAATAGAAGATCGACTGATAGTGGTGTTCAGGGTCAGGAAACTACAAGAACTATGACTAGTGCAAAAGTAGGCGGTGTTAATGTTGCTTTTGGTGAAAAGGAAGTTGTAGATAAAAAAGACTTAACAATAAAGGAGAAGCTTGGAACTTTAAGTCCTAGGCAAAAAGGCTTTCTAACGGACTTTTTAGATATGGACACAGAAGGAAGAGACCTTATTGTTGATCTTGGAAACTCAATCTTTAGATACTTTAGTCACAGTAAAGCAAAGTTCTAATTATGAAGGCCTTATTAAGCTTTATATTTTTAGTTAGTATTGTTTATGCTTCACCAAGAAGTACAGAGGTTTATTTTATTACTCATGATAAGGGTGCATCTATTAGGTTTGATAAAGTAATGTGGGTTATGAATAAGTTTAAACCTCAGTGCCAAAAAATGGGGGAGTATTGCTTTGATCCTCAAGTTGGTTTGTATGACCCAAAAGATAAGGATAAGGCCGTTAATATAAAAAGAGAAAATGAAGCTAGTGAAAGCTATCATCGAGTTAAGTCAATTGAAGGGGATGGAACTTTTTCAAATCAGCTTATAAATTGCTCTAGTGATAATATGTTTGATATCTATTGCAATAAGAAAAAAACAAATAAGAAAAGTAAAAAAGTTGTGAATAAGCATATGTTTGAAATGTGGATAGATTTATCTCCTGCAATGAGCGTAAAAGATAGAGCATCCATAAATGATGAATGTAGTAGATCAATTGCTGTTGATATGATCCAAGAGGGGTGTTCATACTCAAAAGGTTTTAAGTTATACGGTATTTCTTCTATAAAAAAAGAGTTAAGTGTATCTAAGCAAGCTTGTAGGTCTGGAAAATATAAAATTCAAGATAAGAAACTTATATCTATGATAAAGAAGTCTTCTGCTAAAAAACTTATTCTAGTATTAGATAAGTCATATGCTTATGGGCGTCTATTAGCTTATCTGGCTAATAGTCGAGCTAAAATCTATGGGCTTGAAAAAGACTATACATTAAATAATTTTGTTGCAAATTCGCAATCACTTAGTAAATTATGTAAATGAATCAAAAACTAATACAGTGGTCTAAAGAAAACTTCTCTGATCTTCCATGGAGAAAGAATAGAACTTTATATCGAACTCTTGTTTCAGAGATAATGTTACAGCAAACGACTGTTTCAACTGTGTTAAATCATTTTGAAAGATTTCTAAAGGTATTTCCTGATGTTAAGGCTTTAGCAAAAGCTTCTAGTGAAGATGTTCTTATTCAGTGGAAAGGGTTGGGCTATTATAGAAGAGCAAGAAACCTAAAATCTGCTTGTGAGTATTTTTATGAAAACTTTAAAGGGCAGATCCCTTTAGATTATGAGCTTCTTATAAAAGCTCCTGGTATTGGTGATTATACTGCAAATGCTATTTTATCTATTGGTGCAGACAAAAAGGGGATTTGTCTGGATGCAAATTTAGAGAGAATTATTGCAAGGCTTTATTGTATTGAGGAATTTAAAGGTCCAAAGCTTATAAAGAAAATACATAATATGTATAAAGATAATTTAATCTTATCAGAGTTAGAGAATTTTAGTGCAAGAGACTTCAATGAATCTTTGATGGATGTGGGCAGAGTTTACTGTCAAGCTAGAAAGGCTGATTGCTTACACTGTCCTTTGAAGAAAAACTGTAAAAGTTTTAAACTTAAAAAAGGTACTACCTATCCAAAGCTTATCTTAAAACAAAAAAAGTTTTTTAATTTAGAACTTATACGTTTTGTTATTCAAAAAAATGGTAAGGTTTATTCATACAAAAAAAATAGTGACCAGTGGTTATCTAACCAATATGAATTACCCACATTTATTTTGCAATCAGAAGATAATAACTTAAAACAATATCCTAAACTAAAAGGTCATATTGAGAACTTATACTTTTTGGATTCAATTATGACTTCAATAACGAAATATAAAATTACTAATTATTATTTAATATGTGATGAAAAAGAATTTCAAAAAATTACAGGTGAGAAGGTAAATTCATTTGAGCTTGTAAATCCGAATGATGCAAAGAGTAACTTGAGCACAGCATCACTTAAAGTCTTAAGTAAAATATAAGCCAAGAAGAAGATAAGCCGGGTTCTGTATTAAATCATCATTCATCTAGGTTATTAGTTACCTAATAACTCAAGCATCCTACCCGTGGGCTCATATGGGCCATACTAAAACACCCACCTATTTGGACTTGCACCGCGTAGAGTTTACCTGGTTTCACTACAGCCGAACTGTACTTGCTTTCTGTTGCACTTGTCCTCACTTCACAGTGGACGGGCGTTACCCGCTACGCTGCCCGAAAGTGCCCGGACTTTCCTCGGATCTATTGACCCGCGATGATCTCTTCTTCTTGGCAGTATTTGTATAGTATTTATTCCGTGGCAAGACAATAAAAATTGACTATAATCCCCTTAGTTTTCTATAAGGTGTACTATGAAAAATATATTTCTTTTAATCCCTGTAATAACTACAAATCTTGTTTTTGCTAGCTTTGAAACCTTACGATCTGATTACTTAAAATCATCAACATATGAACTTCAAGTCATTAAAGAAAAGAGTAATGAAAATAAGTTTTTATTTGAAGATAATCTAAATGAGCTAAGGTTAGATTTAAAAAGAAACTTTTCAAGAACTGGAAGGCAAAATTTAAATGCATTTCAGCCAACTGAAACAGTTTTACATACGACATCTTTAGGTCTTGTAAAACCTACAACTCATTTTGGAACCTTTAGTTTTGAACATAGACAAAATGAATATGATATTAGTCGTTGGAGTGCAGGTTTAAGACCAGGTCTTGCTGATAAACAATATGAAACAGTGAACGTATTTGGTTATTCATATGATTTTATTGATAATAGTTTAAGCTTAAGCTCTGATTTAGCGCAGATAAATAATAAAATTCAAAAAATTCAAAATGATATCAATTCGGATGAGAATCTTTTAAATCTTTTTGTTTCATATAGTAAGGCAAATATGGCCTATAAAAATGTATTGCTAACAAGAAGAGCTCTTGTAAAAGCTAGAAAAAGATATAGAACTATAAAAAAGAGAGTTTCAAACGGAGCGAGTAGAAAGCTTGATTTATTATTAGCAAAGAGTTTATTGGAATCAAGAACCAATAGTGTTGAAACAGCAAAGGCTAGTTTTGAATTAGAAAAAGTGTCTGCTGAAAATCTTGTTGGAAAAACATTAACCATGTCAGATTTTCAAAAGGATGCGTTTGTTAAACAATTAAATCCAAGACAAAGTAATAAGGCCATAAAGCTTTTAGAAAATCAGCTTGCATTAAATTTAAAAAATATTGAAAAGAATAATAATGATACAGGGTATAAGCTAAGCCTTAACTTAGGCTATGTTATAAATGCTATAAATGAAGATAGAACAAAGAGTATTGATGATAGTTTTGATGGATATCATGATAAAACGGCATCCATCAATTTATCTATACCTTTAGGGATAACAAAAAACTCTGCAAGCTCTAAGTATTATAAATTTGAAAAACAATACTTAAAAAAATCCATTGAAACTCAAAAACTTCAAGTTATGAAAAATATAAAAGCTTTTGATAACCAAATTAAATTTTTAACTTTTGCAATTGATAATTTGGAAAATCAAAAGAAGATCTTAATAAAAGCATTATCTGAAACAAATAAACTCTATCTAAGAGGAAGAAGTAATTTTGATGAACTTATTAGAAGAGAAGAAGAACTAATTAATTGTGAAACTCAGATGGCAAGTTCAAAGAATAATCTGAATCAATTAATAGCAAATAAGATGTATACGCTAGGCCAAATTAGAAGCTTTGTTATGAGTGTTAAGGATATCTAATGAAAAAGTTTATAGATTATTTTGTCGATAATACTGGGATTGTAAATCTACTGACAATATTAATTATTGTAACAGGAGGTTTTTCTGTTTACATGCTTAATAAAGAAACTTTTCCAAATGTTGATTTTAACTATGTTGTTATTAGACATGCTTATCCTGGAGCTGCAGCAGAAGATGTATCTAAGCTCGTTGCTTTAGATGTTGAAAAGGCTTTAAAAAGTGTTGATGGAATAGATGAGTTAAACACAATTAGTGGGGAAAATGGACTGATTACTTCTGTTAGAATTGATCCAGATGAAAATGTTAATGACATTTTACCAGATATTAAAGATGCAATTGATTCGATAACAGGGTTACCTGATGATGTTGAAGATGCTGTCATTACAAAAATTTCAAATAAAAACCGTGGGCTTATGAATGTTGGAGTTTGGGGAAAGTCTGAAATGGACTTAAGGCCAATAGTTAAAAGGCTACAACGTAAACTTGAGTTTGATAACAATATCTCTAGTGTTGAGTTAAGTGGATACAGAGATGAAAGATATGAGGTGAAAGTTTCACCCAAGCTTTTAGAGGAATTTGATATTTCTTTAATTGAAATAGTTTCTGCTATAAAAGATAGACAAACAAATGTTTCAGCTGGAAGCACAAAAAATATTGAAGAAGAAAAACTTATTAGAACAGTTAATGAACTTAAAACACTGGATGATGTTAAAAATATTATCTTAAGATCAAGTGATGCTGGTGATATAATCCGTGTTTCAGATGTGGCAACTGTCGAGTATAGTTTAAAAGATTGGACTATTAAAAGTAGAGCTCAAAGAAATGATGCTTTTTTCTTAGATATAAAAGCAAAGTCAAAAGCTGATGTACTAAGAACAGCTAAAGCTGTTAAGAAGATTTTTAAAGAAGCCAAAGAAGAGTATAAAATTGAATACAAGATTTATGATGACTTATCTTATTATGTTTCAAAAAGATTAGGTATCTTAACTCAAAATGGTATTCAAGGGATTATCCTTGTAACAATTTGTTTATACCTTTTTATGAACTTAAAGGTTTCAGTGATTACAGCTCTTGGAGCGCCTTTTGCGTTCTTAGTTGCTTTTTCATTTATGGATTCACTTGGAATCACAATAAATTTAATTTCAATGTTTGGTCTGATCTTAGTTTTAGGAATGCTCGTTGATGATTCTATTATTGTATCTGAGCAATATTATCAAAACTTAGAAGATGGTCTTCCTCCTAAGGATGCAGCTAAAAAAGCGGCAATGCAAACAATCGGTCCTGTAACTGCAACTGTTTTAACAACCATGGTTGCTTTTGGTTCACTTTTTTTTATGGAAGGAAGAATGGGGAAGTTTCTTTGGCCAGTACCTGCGGTTGTTATCATTTCTCTTGCAGCTTCCTGGTTAGAGTGTTTTATCATACTCCCTGGACATTTAGCTGATTGGGCTCCAAAGTTTAAAAAACCTACAAAAGATCCATGGTACAAAAAGTGGATGGCAAGGTACGAATCTATTCTTAGAAAGCTTTTAAAAAGATCATGGACAACAATATTCTTTTTTATCGCTGTTTTCGTAGTTTCTGCATATATGGCAGTAAATATGAGGTTTGAACTTTTTCCATCAAAAGATGTTGTTGTAACGGCTATAAATATAAAAGGTGCTGTTGGAATTAGCCTGGAAAAAACAGAAAAAGAGTTAATTAAGATTGAAAATATTATTAAGCAAAAAGTAAAAGAAGAAGAGTTAACCGGGGTTAGATCAATTTCTGGTTTTCAATTCTTTTTAGGAGGTAGATCAAAAAGAGGATCTCATTATGGATCAGTCTTTGTTGAACTTGTGATGAGTGATTTAAGGGATAGAAGTACTGATGAGATTTTATCAGGAATAACTGATGAGCTTAAAAAGAAAGTTAGCGAGTTTGAGTTTTCAATTAATAAATTTACAGGTGGACCACCTAAAGGGGAGGCGATAAAAGTCGTTCTTTTAAGTGAGGAAATAGAAGATTTAAAAAAAGTTGCAAAAGAAGCTAAAAAGAAAATTTTAGAAATGGATGAGGTGTCATCATTAGAGCTTGATTATGAAGATGGTAAAGAGCAAATTGTTGTTCGAATAAATGCTAATGAAGCTAGAAGACTTGGTGTTTCAAATGAAGCGATTGCTCTTGAAATTAGAAATGCATATGAAGGAGTAACAGCAACAACAATTAAAAAATCTGACGATGATATTGATGTGATTGTTAGATTAGATGAAGTTTCTAGAAGTAATGAAGATGTTCTTAAGAATTTAAGAATTACAAATAATGCAGGTTTAAGAGTTAAGTTAAGTGCAATTGCTACATTTGATAAAGCTCCTGGGGCTTATATCATTAGAAGAAAAGATAGACAGATTGCATTTGCGTTGATTGGAGATGTTGATTTAACAAAATCTACTTCTAGAAAAGTGAATAAAAAAATAACTCCGATTGTTACTGAAATTGTAAAAAAATATCCAAGTGTAACTTATAGATTAGATGGTGAAAATAAAGATACAAATCAGGCTTTAACAAGTGCTTTGAAAGCATTTATTGTATCGATGTTAATCATCTTTATGATGTTATATGTGCAGTTTTCTAGTGGGGCTCAACCAGTGATCATTATGACTGCTATTCCGTTTAGTTTGATTGGTGTTGTTTTATCTTTTTGGATAATGGACTTATCAATTGGCTTTATGGCATTGATGGGAATCTTAGGTCTTGTTGGTGTTGTTGTTAACGATTCAATTGTTCTAGTTACATTCATTAATAGAGCTTTAAAGGAGCAGATGTCTTTTGATTCAATTATAAAGGCAACTGTTTCAAGGTTTAGACCTGTTATATTAACAACAGTTACTACGGTAGTAGGACTATTACCTGTTGCACATATGCCAGGGGGAGATCCATTTTTAAAACCTATGGCTACAAGTTTTGCTTATGGATTATTGTTTTCTTCATTAATTACGCTTGTTTTTGTACCAGCGTGTTATAAGGTCTATTTAGACTTTGTTAATAGGAAAAACGCAAATAGAATTTAATATTTTATAATCATTTTGAGCACGTACTTTTTAGAACGTTACTTTTTTATAAATTTAAAAGATTAATTGTTGAATACTTATCTCCTTCGTAGTGAAATATGACTATATAAGGAGATAGTATGAAGTTATTATTTATAGGTATTTTATGTTTTTCATTTGTGACTTTAAGTGCACAAGTCCAAGAAGAAGTTTATGTGGAAACACATTACGATACTGATAATGATGGTAAAAAAGATAGAGTTTTTGTACGTGTAGTAAGGCCAAGTGATACTGAAGATCTAGCAACGATTTATAGAGTATCTCCTTATAATCTAGGTGGAAATGATGTTAAGTTTCACAATACTAAAGTAAAAGAATTACCTCAGTCTAAATTAGCTAGTGAGTCAGAAAAAATAGATTTAGAGCAATCTCCTGCTTTACCTTTAGTAAATATGCAAACGAAAATTGAAAGTACAAAGTTTCAGTACGCAAGAGTATATGCTGATAGTATTGGATCTGGTAGATCAACAGGATGCCCAACAGTTGGTGATGAGGTTGAATCTATTGCGGCTGGATATGTAATTGATTGGCTTAATGGTAGAGCAACAGCTTATGATAAAAATAATCAGCCGATAGAAGCAAATTGGTCAAATGGAAATGTAGGAATGATTGGAGTTTCTTATAATGGAACTTTACCAATTGGTGTTGCTTCAACAGGTATTGAAGGATTAAAGGCCATTATTCCTGTTGCAGCTATTAGTAACTGGTATAACTACTATAGAGCAAATGGATTAGTTGTTGGTCCAGGTGGCTATATTGGTGAAGACGCAGACGTATTAGGTTATTATATTGTAAGAAAGTCTAAGGCATGTGAACAAAAGCTTCCTAAGTTATTTTCTACAATAGGAAGAGAGCATGGAGATTACTCTGAGTTCTGGCAAAAAAGAAATTATCTTGTAAATTCTGATAAAATTAAAGCGGCAACATTTATTATTCATGGCCAAAGCGATTGGAACGTAAGACAAAAGCATGCTTCTGATTTATGGAATGCTTTAGATGGAAAAGTACCTCTTAAGATGTATTTACATGATGGAGGACATACAATGCCTCACTCAAATGCAACCTCTCAAAAAGTATCTAAGTGGTTCGATCGCTTTTTATATAATGATAATAATGGAATAGAAAAAGAAAAAAGAGTTCAAGTTGAAATGAAGTCAGGTGTTTTTTCAAAAGAAATTGTAAAACAAAATAACTGGCCTTCAGAGAAAACTCAAAAGAAAAAGTTTTACTTAGGAAACAAAACTCTACAGAAACAGGCTTTAGATCAAGGGACGGTAAAGATTTTAGATGCAGGAAAAAGTAGTTCTTTAAGAATGTTCTTACAAAATTTAAGTAAGCATGATGGTGCTAGAGCAATCTTTTTAACAGATAAATTAAGTGGTAAAAAACTTATTTCAGGTTCAGCAAAGCTACAGCTGTCATTATCAGTTTTAAATAAAGATGCTGCTAATATCAGTGTAGCTCTTTTTGAATATAAAGGATCTAGTGCAAATATGATTACTATGGGATGGGCAGATCCACAAAATGCTAGATCTCTTAAAAAGGGAGAGTATTTAGTTCCAGGAAAAAGATATAATATTTCTTTTGAGTTGGAGCCAAAACAAGCATATCTAAAGAGCGGATCTCAGTTAGGATTAATTATTACTGCTACAGATAGTAACCATACATTAGTTCCTAATGCTGGAACTGAACTTGAAGTCTCATTAGGACAAGAAAGCTTTTTAGAAGTTAATATAAACTAGTAAGCTGCATTTAATGGTAAAATTATACGGTGACAACCACTACAAGAAAATGGTTTGTCACCACGATTTATCTCATCTAGTTTTACTTTTGCTATAGTTGTTTTACACCAATTACAACAGTCTTTATCAATAGTTGCACAAAATGCTCCCTTTAGCTTTTTAGATAATGTTGAAGATACTTTTTCTCTAAATATTGAAGGTAGCTCATTTATTAAAGATTTAATTCTTTCATTATTTTTTTTAATTAACTCATTCTTTTGCTCATTATGCTCGTTTACTTCTTGAGTTATTTCTTCCTTTGTTTGGATAGATCCAGCTAAAAAGTTTATAGAATCATTTATCTTTTCTTCAAGCGACTCTATTAATTCCATATATTCAAAAACTTTTTCGTCTAGCTCATTTGTCTCATTAGTAAGATGCTCAATTTCTTTATTTAAGCTATCAATTTGTTCTTGTGTAAAAACACTTGCAAGTTGCGAGCTTTTTAACTCTAGCTTTGATATGATACTTGAAGATTCATTTTCTAACTTTGTAAGATCTTTTTTTGATTCTTGATGCTTTGTCTGATCTTCTTTAAGCTCTGAAGACCTTTTTTCAATCATTTGTTCTAATTTTGTTATACGAGCACTTTCACGATCAATTAACGCATTAAATTCATCATTTTTCTTATCTAAACTATCGATTTCTTTAATAATTTTAAAGCTTTCCATTTGCATAGGCCTTTATTTTTTATATATATGTTTTATGGAGATATACTCAAAAGATCAAATAAATTCTCTCGTTATTAATCATAATTTTATAATTGTAGATAGAGCTGTTGCGCACTTACATTTTTTACAAGAGGACTTTTCGGATAAAAGGGTTTATTTCGTTGATCGTCCTGAATTTTCAAAAAACTTAGAGAACTTTGAAAAAATTTGTGATTTTTTCTTAGATCATAATATCTCAAGATTTGATACCCTATTGGTCATTGGAGGTGGAGCGACAAGTGATCTTGCTGGATTTGTTGCTAGCACTATTTTAAGAGGAATAAAATGGAAGGTTGTTCCTACAACTTTATTATCAATGGTTGATGCGGCTATCGGAGGAAAGGTTGGTGTAAATTCAAGATTAGGAAAAAATTTGATTGGAAATTTCCATCTTCCTCAAAAGGTTTATATTGCAACGGAGTTTTTATCAACATTAGATGAGTATCAAATAGACTCAGGAAAGGGAGAAATTCTAAAATATGCTTTTTTAGACGAAAAAATAAAGGCTCTGATTTACGAAAAAGTCTCTTTCGAAAAATTGATAAAAGCTTGCGCAGATTATAAAAATAAAATAGTCAAAGATGATTTTAAAGAAGAAGGAAAAAGAGTCATTTTAAACTTTGGACATACTTTTGGTCATGCGATTGAAAAAATAACGAGTTTTTCTCATGGAATAAGTGTCGTAATGGGAATAAAGTTATGTTTAACTTTATTTACTCCTTCTAAGCTAAAAATGTTTGATGAACTCACAAAATTATTAGAAATAAAAGTTCCTTCTTATCAAAATATTTCTTTAGATGAAATTTTGAGTTATATGTCAAAAGATAAAAAAAATAAAAATTCAAAAATAGCTTTTATCGTTAATAGAAAATTAGTTTACTATTCTCTTGCTGAAGTAAAAAAACTAATTAGAGAAAATTGTTATGACGATATTAACTGATCTTCCTATCTCAAAATCATATGCTAATCGAGCTTTAGTGAAGTCTTTTTTGATGAATGAGTTAATTGAGTTGAGTGCAAAACAAATACCGGAAGATGTAAGTTTTCTTTACAGAGCTCTTGTTGAACTTAAAGATCCAAAAAACATGACTTTTTATCTTGGTGAGGGAGGAACGAGTATACGTTTTTTTATAGTTCTATGTTGTGCTATAGGTAAAGAGGTGAGAATAAATGTTCATGAGCGTTTTATGCATCGACCTTATATGGAATTTATAGAGACCTTGAACTCTAGCGGCTGTTCTATTAAAGTTCATAAAAATAGCTTTTTTATAAAGGGGCAAATTAAAAAAAATATAAAACTAATTATTGATTGTTCTAGGACGACACAATACTACTCGGCACTATTATTAGTAAAAAAATATTGCTCTATCGAAATTTCTCCAAAAAATATTAATGGTTCAAAAAGTTATATTGAGTTAACAAAAACTGTGATTAATGAAAGAAGTTATAAAACAATTCCAGTTGATATGAGTTCATTAGCGTATTTTGTCGCTTATGCTCATTTAAATCAGGAGTTGTCTTTTTCTCAAGTAGATTGTATTGATTATCGACAAGCTGATTCTAAAATATTTGATTTTGTGGAGTATTCATTAAATTCAAATTTAAAAGTATATAAAAATCTAAAACCTAAGGGAATAAATGTTGATGTTAAAGGCTGTCCTGATTTAACGATGGCCTTAGTATATATCGCCATTTTTTCGGATGGAATTTCACAGATTTTAGGTATTGATAATTTAAAATATAAAGAAGTAGACCGAATAGAAGCAATTAAATCAATATTACTTCAACTGAAAGTAGATTTTTCCATATCTTCTGATAGTTTAAAAATTAAAGGCCAAAGTTTTGAGAAAGTAAAAAATCTTGATGTTATGCCAGATCATAGAATTGTAATGATGGGAGCATTAATTTTAAAACAATTTAATAGTAATGAAATTAATAATAAAGATTGTGTTGCAAAGTCTTTTCCTCATTTTTTTAAAATCTTAGAAACTATCTAGGAATTATCTCAATAATAGAGTAGTGAATATCATCGATTCTTTTAATTGTAGAGTTATCAAAAACTTCTTTTAAATCATTTAGATAGTTATCAGTATAATCTTTTGGGTGAGTTAATGAGATATTCCCTCCAGGTTTTAAAACTCTTTTCATTTCTTCCATTGTTTTTTTTGATATGGGAGCATGTTGAACGTAAATGGTATCTACAAGATTATCCTGGAATGGAATACTGTTGCCCATTCCGGGAAGCCAATTTGAAAAAAAATCTTCACTGTTGTTAGCAGTACTTGTTAGGGGTTGAGGGTTTAGGTTTAAAGCACCTTTTATTTTACCTTCACCTCCGATATCTAATATAATCTTTTTATTGAGCTTTATTCTTGATTTTATATATTGTTTTACTAGGTCTTCACTTTTACTGTGTAAGCGAAGATAGGTTTCAAATGGTGTAAAGCAGTAGCTTTGTTCAAGCTTATTTGAATAGGTATTTGATAAAATAAAAACTGTAATAAAAAAGTACTTCACAATATCTTTACGGGTTTTTAATTGAGAATATGAAGCTTAATTAAGGCAAAGCCCTAGCTTTTTACTAGGGCTTTTTGATAAGTTATTGAATTAAAATAGTATTAACTGATTTTCCATCCATTTTTCTTACGTGAAGAAGAATATTATTCTTTGGCAATGTTTCTGGAACTTCAAATTCATAAGTAAATGGGACCATTTTCATTGGACAAAATTCATTTACCTGTTTCATTTTAGGCAGTATAGAAAAAGTATCTTTTTTATTTGATATACTTTCGATTTTATCTAATACAAAGCAGTCACTTGGATTATATCCTTTTAGTTGTATTTTGTTAGAGCCTGGAGTTGTTAAAACATTTGATACATAGGCGTAGTGATAGTTATCAATAGCACTTGAAGTACTTTCTTGGACTTTTAGTTTTGCAGACTTTTGTTTGTCATTGTTTACGATAACTTTGTATTGACCAGGTTGTACAACTCCTAGGGAAACTGGAAGTGTGAATGGCACTATCATCTGTGGGCAAAAAGGATTCGATTTATCATAATAAAGAGATGTTACTTTAATATTAATATTCTTATTTTCATCAATATTAATTTTTGCAGTTGGATTTTTATGACATAAATTTGGTAAAAAACCTGTAATAATAACTTCTGTATTATCGTTAGAATCAAAACCTGCTGGAATATAAAGGTGATCTATTGGAACTTGCTTTATAGATGGAACACCAGCGAGTAAAGATGTAGATAGTGTTGCTAAAATTGTAAAAAGTGTCTTTTTCATAATAATCTCTCCTTGTATATTTATTTTGTATCAAGATCTATGTGGAAAAAGACTGACTTTTGTCATGATCTTATTTTTTTTACTACCTAAAATTGAACTGATGCATAATTAAGATATGAGTAATTAAATTTAGGAAAGTGTATGAAAAAACTAGTTGTATTAGGTCTTGTTTTAATATCATTTGCTACGAGTGCAAAAACGGTTATTTGTGTGGCTAAAGATGCAGAGCAAATGGATGATGTCGCTTATGCAATAGTTCTCTGTAAAGTTGGTGTGCGAGTATAGGGATGATATTGAGTTAATTTCGCTATAAAATAATCTAGTATTTAGATAAGATCTTGAGCTACTACTATTACTAAGGTTTTAATTATATAAAAATTGTATAATTTTTAGACAGTGCTAATTGTAATTCTTTCAAGGTTAATGCATGCCATTTTTTTACGTGATATTTTACATGTATGTATTAACTTATGTTCCAGGTTTCTACTTCTTTGGAGTAATATCATTTGGAGGTCCTTCATGAAAAGAATATTAATAGTACTTTTTACGCTAAATTTAATTTCAAGTCTTTTTGCACAAGAAAGTTTCAATGGTGAGGAGCTTAAAGTGGAAGCAAGTTACTTACAAGAGCCTATGCAAGCATTTGGCGTAAAAAAGAAGCGTAAAACTGTTAAAAACTGTGAAAGTGGGTATCGTTGGACAAGACAATATATAGCATATTTTCATCATCCAGATTTTATGGAAGCTGTAGGTGCTGGAACAGTGGGATTGTTTGTTGGAGCTTTCACTCTTTTTAATCCTTCTGGCATATTGCTCGCAGTACCATTTGCTACATCATCTCTTATTTTTAAAATGAGAGAAAAAAGTTATACGAAAGCAGAAAAGGTATTTATTGCAAGCAGGCTTTGTTCAGAAAATTCTTGTAATTACCATTCTTTAAATAATCTGCGGACTTGGTTGGAAAAGAAGGGGCTTTATCTTTCAAATAATGAAATTGCAAATATTGTAGATAGTGATGCTAGAAAAATGGATCTTTGTATTGAGCGAGTTAAAAAAAATAATGTTGTAAAAATGAAAAGTTATAAAAAGCTAAGAAAAGCAATATTGGAAAGAGCTGAGTATATATGATTTTGACATAAGTATCAATTCAAAGAAAAACTTAGTGAAATAAAATGGTGGACCCAAGGACCCCAGTGCCCAATAAGAGTATCCTCCCTGAAACTGTAATGATTTCAGGTATTAAGCCGAGCTTACCAAGTTTATCTTACGATATCCTCCATCAAAAATACGTCATTGAAGGCCTTGGAACAGGCCAAATTGCAAAGCAGTTTGCGTCCTCCAAAAATCGTATTCGTGATGCTTTAATCAAATATGGAATTCCACTTGAGTCTAAGCGTCATCGTTTTAATAAAACAAATATTCCATTTGGGAAAAAGCTTAATTCAGAAGGTGGCCTTGATGATTGTTCAAAGGAGCAGAGAGCTATCGAAATCATTTTAAAGTTAAAGAGTAAAGGATTGTCTAATCGGAAAATTTGCGAGGAATTGCAAAGTAGAAAGATTAGAATAAAAACGGGCAAAGAAGTCTGGCATCCTGAATCTCTTAGGCAAATGTTAAAAAGGATTCAGGAAGGTTAGAACGTTTGTGGCAGTGCCATATAGTTTTTTAAGATTTATAGCTTGCTTTAGTTCTCATTCCAAGCGAACTTCTAATTACGGAGGTTTTTATGAAATCAATATTTCAATTAGCTTTATCCGTTGGGTTGCTCGTTGGTGGTGGAACTTACGGATTAATCAAAGCCAAAAATGCGATGAGAGAAATGGCCTTTAATAAAATCCACAAAGGTTTAAGCCCTACAAAAAAGTTGAATGACAAACTTTGGGAAGGTGTAAACAAGTAGAAATCATTTCTACGTCTTAGCCTTCCTGTCAGCTTCGACTTTGAAAAAAGTCATTCAATAACTTTGGCAACAAATGTCATCTAACTTTCCCTTCAAATCAAAAAGTAAATGAGTATTCAAAACGAAGACACTGCTCAGTGTTTTCTTAACCCTAACAATTACAAAGAGGATTTTTATGAATTATCAAAACGACCAAAGGAAAAACTTTGAACAATAGTTCACTTGAAAAGGAAGTTGTAAACGTAGAAGATCATAGGCTCCATGCGGCTTATTTAAGAGTAAGTACAGTAGATCAAGTTGAAAAAGGCCTCCTATCACAGATGATGGCCATAAAAGACCATTTCAAAAGAAATGGAATCACTAATTTCAAAATTTATCAAGATGAAGGAGTTTCAGGGGCAAAGGCTTCTCGTCCAGCACTTGATGAAATGTTAGAAGAAGTAAAAAATGGTAAAATAAAATCAATTACAGCTTTTAGCTTTAGTAGAATCAGTCGATCTTGTAGCCATCTTTTAAAATTACTAGAGCTTTGTAATGAATATGATTGTCAGCTTGTTTCTATTACTGAAGCAATAGATTCTAAGACTCACATGGGTAAATTATTAATGACTCTGATAGGAGCGATCGCTGAGATGGAGCGGGCTATGCTCAGAGAAAGAGTTTTAGCCGGAATTGAAAGAGCACGTCGTGAAGGAAAAGTAACATTTGGTCGCCCAAAAACGAGACCTGAAAAACTTCTTCGCCAATTAATAGCAAAAAACTTAACCTACAAAGAATGTGCCCGAATTTCAGGAGCAAGTCAAGGTAGTGTTTCACTTGTTGCCAAGGCCATGAAAATGGAGCTAGCAAAAGAAAAAGGCCTTCCAGAATCAGATTACAAAAAAATATCTATCGATGAAGTCAGAGAGCATTTTTCACAAGAGTATCCTTCGATTACTAAAAATAAAGTTCAAAATTTTGTTAAGCAAGATAGCCGAGATAACGAAATATCGAATGAAAGCCTTGAAAACAATAACGATTTTGAATTTGAAGATATCTCTGATATGCCCACTTTAGAAATAGAACGTTATTAAAAAAATCAAAAGCCCGATTTGGATTTTAAGTTCAAGTCGGGCTTTTTTTATATAAAAATTTTCTTCTAAAATGTCTTAGCTTATTTGTTCAAGCTAGGTATCTAAATCTAGTATTTTTTGTAACAAGTAACATCTATCAGAAAATACGAAAAATATTTTCTTTCCAAAGTTAATTTAGTTTTGTCACTTGTAACGCGACTATAAAGGCCTAGATCTTTCTTCTTTGAAGCGTCTGATTGGCTCGAAGTATATGAAGCGAGCTGAGAATGCCCTAAATACTCACATAAACTTGAACGAGTAGCACTCTCATTTACAAATCTAACAACTTTTAAACCATCAATAATCACATCTTCACTTTCTAGTCTTATACCAAAGTACGTTACGGTATCAAGGTTTTCAGCAGTTACAACTCTGTCAGCCTTCACCTCTAAGTTAATATTATCTGGATTAGATAAATTTTCTACCTCAAGAATCGTAGCAAAAGAGGAAATACTCCCTAATACTAATAATCCAACTAATAATTTCTTCATAATTCGTTCTCCTCATATGGATGACCACCTTTCAACTAAAAAATTACCTTCTTTTAAAAACTTATGAGCATCTTGAACTTTCAACCTCATATTCGCGTGCTGGTTAACGCATTAAGTTTGTTCGAATGTGACCTTATCCTCAATCTATGTACAGAAACTATTCTATGGAGAACCACGAGGGCTTTATCACATCTTGACCTATAAATTTAAAAGAAAGTAACTCCTTAACCGTTAGTAATCATCGTTTATATTAATATTTTATGCTGCTACGTGAAGAGCTTCCCAGACAAAACTGAGCATCTCTCTTGCACATGCAACTTTCACCTTATTCTTTGCCATATTCTTGCAGTCATTAGATGCAAAAGATGAAATACTTCCAAGTGCTAGTAGTCCAATTAATAGTTTTTTCATTTACCTATCCTTATATTTAAAAGTTTGTATTTATTTGATACTGATACTGATACTGATTTTCTAGGAAAAAAGAGCTAGCCTGTAAAAAAGAAAGACCTCCAAAGTTGGAGGTCAAAAAAGTAATGTTATTTTTATAACCATTATTTTTTATTTCTTTGTCTTTATAATTTTTATCGAAATCCGTGATTTTAAAGGCGATCTTTCTTGACCAGATTTAAATCAAGGAAAGGCCAATGATCAGTAAAAATATATCTCTAAACCTCAAAGCTTGTCTATCTGGAGAAGCATTTTCTTTTGATGAACTTATTATTGAGACTAAAGAGCTCTTTGAGCAACAAGGAATTCCAGGCTTTTTAAGACTATTAATTAACTTCACAAACAGAATGGTTATTAACGATACAAAAGCTTCTAAATCAACTTCCTGCTGTGAAAATCCATACCTAATAAGAAATGGAAATCGTTCCAAAAACATCTATACATCCTTAGGCAATATTGATTTTGAATGGACTACTTTAAGATGCAAAAATTGTGGAAAAGTTCATCATCCACTTAAAGACTTCTTTGAACTTGGAAAGTATCAAAGCGTCTCTAATGAATTTGAAAAGATCTGCATGGAAACTGTGGCCAGAGAATCTTTTAGAAGATCAGTTCAAACTTTAAAGACCCATACAGAGTCTGATTTTAGCTTTAGAAGTCTTCACCGTTGGTTTTCAAATACTGATTCAGATAAAATAAAAACAATTCGGCTCTTCTCGGTTGAGAGTGGGAAGCAGTGCAGCCCGAGTATTTTGATTAAGCAAGCATAGGCCATAAATCTGTTAAAATATTTTCGCCAGAACTTATTTTAAAAGGAGAAACAACCTATGCTTGGCAAACATCTTAACAACCTTTTAGGACTTCCAGAACTAGAATTTATTAAAAAGTCCTCACATCACAAAAATACATTTACTTTATATTTACAAAAGAAAACAAAGCTAGAATATTGTCCAAAATGTGCAACGAAGTCTACAACTTGCTATGACAAAAGAGAGGTAACAATTAAAGATATTCCTCTTCGGGGAAAAGTTGTTCATCTTAAAATCACAAAAAGAAGGTTCTATTGTAAGTCATGTAAAAAACCTTTTACTGAACCAATTCAAGGAATAAGAAAAGGATTTAAATCTACAACAAGATTTAGAAAGCATATTTTTTGGTGTGCTTCTAATTTTGATAATCTTAAAAATGTTCAAATAAAAAATAAGTGTTCAAGTTGGATGGTCTACACTTCATTTTATGAGCATGCAGAGCTTGAGGTTAGAAAACTTCAAAATCCCTGGGGCAAAACAGTTGGAATTGATGAACATTCATTTATCAGAAACGTAAAATATGGACATAAAGAATTTGTAACTATTTTTGTAGATTACAATAAGTCTAGAATAAGAGAAGTTGTCAAGGGGCGCTATGAAAGTGACTTTAGGAGGGATGAAAATCTTTATAATATTCCAGGTAGAGAAAATGTTCAAAATGTCATCACTGACTTTGCACCATCGATGAGATCGTTTGCAAAATCATTTTTTCCAAATGCAAAACTCATAGCAGATAAGTTTCACTTGGTAAGACTTGCAAATAATATGGTAAATCTTAAACGTCTTGAGATCATGAAAGATCCAAAAAATAGTATATTAAAGTCTAGAAAAAATCCTCTTAGAAAGATGCTACTTATGAATTCTAAAAAACTAAAGTTTAGTCAACAAAGAGCTTTAATGTATACCTTTGATCTTCATCGAGAGCTTGAAGCTTTTTATAAAGTCAAAGAGATGATTGTAAATCTTTATAATATTAGAGGTTATAAAAGAGCTAAAAAAGCATTTGCACAAATTACAAATTTTATGAGTAGTTTAAAAATGAAAGGGCTTCAGTCATTAAGAAGAACAATGCTTGATTGGAAACAAGAGATACTAAATTACTTTAAACGAAGAGTTACCAATGGAAAAACCGAAGGCTCTAATAGAAAAGCAAAGCTTATTCAAAGACAGGCTTATGGCTTTAAAAAGCTCCCTAACTATCGTTTAAAACTTATTTATTTGTGTAGGTAATTTAGGTGTGCATTTGCAAATTTAAGAGCTTCTAAAAGAAGTTCATGGATAGCTGTAATTTTAAATAGCTTATGATATAATAAAAACAACCGATTAACTTTAAGGCGAAGGTCATTTTAACAAACTTGAAGTTTGTGTAAGCTTTATTGATGATACTTTTGCAAAGTTACCCACTGTCTACCGATGAGATCCGATAAATTTAAAGAGTTTAGAGGGATTATAACTTCTTTATTTTCAAGAATAGTTATATGTAAGCCTGATGCTCAAGGGGTTCGTAAAGTTGCTTTTGTTTTAAAAAATAAAACCTCCTCCAATGACATGGAGGAGGTTTTTATTGGGCACTCGCCCGAAATGGTGGAGCATGCTGGACTTGAACCAGCGACCACCCGGTTATGAGCCGGGGGCTCTAACCAACTGAGCTAATGCTCCACGATAGGCTAGGTGATTAATATTATAGTATTTCCTGATATTTGAAAACAAAAAATTAAAGACTTTTTTGTGCAGTGCAACTTTTGTTGCCTTCAATTTCTAAAGCTGATAGATTAGCTAGTTATGAAGCTTCATTTTGTAAAATACTCTGGGCATGGAAATGATTTCATTTTAGTTGATAAACGAACTCAACGAGTAGATCTTACTTTAGATCAAATTCAAAAAATATGTGATCGAAGATTTGGTATTGGAGCTGATGGTATTATCTATATTGATCATTCAAGAAAAGGTAATGATTACGATTTACGTATTTGGAATCTTGATGGTTCTGAAGCTATTATGTGTGGAAATGCAGCAAGAATAAGTGTTGCTTATAATTATTCTCTAACAAAGAAAACTTCTTTTAAGTTTGATACAAAAAATAGTGTTTATAATGGTGATTTTAAAAACGATGAAGCCATTATAAAGATGAGTGAGCTTTTTGATATTGATAAATACGATATAAGTGATTTAACAGTTTTAGGAGGAATGTATTTAAATACAGGTGTTCCTCATGCTGTAATACAAGTTGCTGATGTTGAAAACTTAAACCTTGTTCTTGAAGGTGCTAAAGTTAGACATGATGAAAGGTTTGATGGTGGAACAAATGTATGTTTCTTTGAAGTCGTGGGATCAAAGGAAATTAAGTTTCGAGTTTTTGAAAGAGGTGTTGAAGGAGAGACTCTTTGTTGTGGAACAGGAGTTATTGCAAGTGCTATAACATGCAAAGAACTTTTTAATTGGGATGGAAAGATCATTGTCCATAGTGCAGGTGGAACCTTAAGTGCCAATATAGATAAAGAACTTTCAAATATATTACTTTGCGGAAAAGTAGAAAAGTGCTTTGAGGGTACTTATGAGATTAGATAAAGCTTTAGTTGATATAGGTTTAATTAAGACAAGAGCTGCTGCAAAGGTTCAAATTCAAAAAGAAAATGTTCTGGTAAATAATAAGGTTGTAACAAAGCCTTCTTTTGAAGTATCACAAGATGATGAAATAAAGCTAAAGGATGAAAAAGTTTATGTAAGTCGTGGAGCTTATAAGCTAGTTCATGCTTTAAATGAATTTAACCTTAATGTTAAAGATTTAGTAGCTGCTGATATAGGTGCTAGTACAGGTGGGTTTACACAAGTTCTTTTAGAGGCCGGTGCAGTTAAGGTTTTTTGTATTGATGTGGGTTTTGATCAGCTTGCAGATTCTTTAAAAAATGATGAGCGAGTTATTAATATCGAAAAAACAAATATAAAAAATGAGGTTAACTTAAACGAGCTTGTTGATATCTTTGTTTGTGATGTCTCTTTTATTTCATTAAAGCTTATATTTAAGAATATGGCTTCTCTTCTAAAGCCTAGTGGGGTAGGAGTCGTTTTAATAAAGCCTCAGTTTGAAGCAGGAAAAGATCGTATTAGAAAAGATGGTTCTGTAAGTGATAGCGATAGAAAAATTATTTTAGAGGAAATGAATATTTGGTTTAAGCAAAATAACTTTATGATTAAAGAAATTATTGAATCTCCTATAAAAGGTAATAAAAGCCTCAATACAGAATATCTTGCTCTTTATATTAAAGACTAAAATTATATCGTAAATTAAACATATTGATTAAGTCACTACTTCCAAGATTATAGTGCTTAGAGATAAGTGTATTTGAATAGTAATCAATTACATAATCAAAGAAAAAATCCTTTGATATTTTAAATGAAAAATGAGCATCCCCCTTAATCGTTGTATCTTTAAACGTAAGCTCTGGAAGGTATGATAGAGCGATTTTAAAATCCAAACTTTTGTTGATTGGTGCCATATAAGAATAGGTTAAAAAATGTCTGATATAAGATATTTTTTGATTGTTTCCAAGCTTTTGAGAGTCAAAATTACTACTTTCAAAAGCTGGAGCATAGCTTAAAAAAGACTTTTTAGTGTCGCTATTTGAGTAGTAGTACTTAACTCCAACGGGTGCAACTAATAAATTATTTAAAGGTGTTTTTATTCCATCAAAGCTTTGTGATTTATAAGATAGGTGACTGATTAAAGATAAGTTTTCAGTTAAGTCTTTTACTTCTAAGTTTGCATTTGCTTCAAAATCTTTTTTCTCAACAGAATCTTTTGTATATTGATTTGTCACTTTTAAAGATCTTGAATGTAATCCTCCAAATACATCATATTTTTTACCATCATTAAAAAAGTTTAGTCCAATATGGCTATTATATTGGCTTCCTTGGCTTTGAACTAAGATAGGAGATGTGAAAATTGAAAACTTAAGTGAGCTTAGATCGGCTTTAAGTTTTTTTTGATTAAAGTGCTTTTTCATTAAAGTGGGCTTTTCTTCTATTGGAGCAATTTCTCTAGGTTCTGGCTCTGAGGTTTTATAATCATTTGCTAAGTCAAAGTTTGCAATTCTTTCGTTTTGAATTTTTAAAGCCTTGTTTATATCTTCATCTGTGAAATCATTAAACTTATTTTTAAAGCTAACTTTTTTAAGATGTCTTAAGTCTTTTGGCATTTTACTTTGAACAATTGATTTTAGTTTATAGTCTACATCAAAGCTTAGTAGTTCTGGATTAACAACTCTGTAGACCTTACAGTGAGATATTTGCATTCTTGGTTTAACACATATTGCTCTTGATACATAACCTTGTTCATTGGTGAGTTTGATATGCTCACCCTTAAAGATACCATCTTCAAGGCCTCGATTAATTACAAGGTAGTTATTTTTATATGCTTTTAAAACTTTTGCTTTCATCACATCAGGAGTATCTAAAGCAAAAGCTAAACTTGAAATAAGAAACAATAAGTATTTCATACTATTATTGTACCTCATTTAAATACATATACTTACACTAGGAAACTAATACTCTAGTAAAGAGACAATACTTGAGTTATTTTCTTTTAAGTTGTTTAGGAAGGTTAAATTAATAAGCATCAGGATATTTTGGACTTCAACATTATTTCTTTTACAAAGATTTAAAGCGGCTGTTAAAGTTCCACCAGTAGCCAGTACATCATCAATTAATATAACTTTCTTAGCCGTCTCATTAACTTTCATTTCAATAATATCTTCGCCATACTCAAGACTATAAGACTCGCTGATTACTTTTGGAGGAAGTTTTCCCTTTTTTCTAATAGGAATAAAACCAACATTTGCTTTTTGAGCAAGAGCAGCACCTAAAATAAAGCCCCTTGATTCAATACCTACTACAGCATCAACTTCATCCCAGTTTACTTTGTCATAGAAGTCTTCAATTAATTCATTAAATTTATGCTCTAAAAGAGGAGTCATATCTTTAAACGTCACACCTTCTTTAGGAAAATTAGGAATATCAATAATGTACTTTTCATATTGTTCTTTATTCAATGTTGTGCTCCGCGTATGGTGTTTAAGCATAATAAATTAGCTCTTATAGTAACATAAGTACTTAAAAATACTTACTTATTTTGTTCATTATTTTTGAAACACTTTGTTCCTAAAATATTTTCCAAGAGGGTGTAAAAGTACCCTTTGCAGTGTAATTTATGTTCATCTTACAGAATGTAAGACCCCCTAAAAAGATGATTATGCAATTGAGAGAGAGTTGCAAAATTTAAAAGTATGAAAGACTGGTCCTAATCGCCAGTCTTTTTTTTACAAAAAAAGCACCCTTTTAAAAGGGTGCCATTAAACGATATAAAAAATAAATTACATTGTAACAATATTAAAATCTACAGTTACCTTATCGTGAATAGCCTTATCTCCTAAGCTTTTGAAAAAGCTACTAGACTTATATTTGATATTAAATTTTGTTCTATCAAACTCCATCTTCCCAGTTAATGTATTTCCTTTTTTTGTATAAGATATTTCAATTGGATTTGAGATTTTCTTTATTGTTAAAGTACCTTTTAAAACCTTGTCTGTAGTTGAAGTTATTTTTAAAGTTGCAGTCGGGTATTTGTTTACTTCAAAAAAATCATCATTTTTTAAGTGATTAGCAAGTTTTGTTGCCCACTCGCCGCTAATGTCATCAACTGTTAATGAAGTAACATCAACAACAAAGTTTCCTTTTGAAATTTTACCATCTTTCATTTTTAAATCAGCTGACTTAAAAAAGATTTTTCCAAAATGCTTTCCGGTAACTTTTGTTCCTGTCCACTTTAGTGAACTTTTCTTTAGATCAACACCTGCACCATATGCAAATGATAATGTTAGTAATGCAATTAATAATGATTTCATAATATCTCCTTACAAAATTTAATGATAAATCCTATTGCAAGGTAGCTCATTTAGAAAGTAAAAAATTGTAACAAATTGTTATACGTATGAATTATTGAGAAGTTCTCCAACTCCGCCTGCGCCTGGCACAATATATTGGTGATCATTAAGACCTTTTTCTTCGGCTATATGAGTACCTGGAATACTATCTAGGGCCTTTTTTGAAGATAACCCTCTGTCTAGACGAATTGCGTAAACTTCGACATCAGGATGGTCTTTTTTAATTCTCTTCACATACTCTGGAGTAATGATTAGGTGAGCTGTGATAATTTTTTTAGGTGTTCCCACAATATTTTCTTTATAATGCTTAATTGATTCACTTATAGATCCGCCTGTTGCTCCCATTGGATCTGGAAAAATAACAATTTTATTATCTACATCTCCTCCAACTTTAGATCCGGAGATATCAATTCCTATAACCTCATTATTTTCATTTGTTTTACGTGCAACATAGAAGTGATCTTGTCTCACTTGCTGTGGATTAAATAGATAGTTGAGTTCATTATAAATAAGTTGAGATGGAACTATTCCAGCTCTTGCCAAATCAACAACGACAAACTCTTGAGATGAATCAAAAACCTCTCCGTTGTATTGACCTTCCGGATGGGTAGACTTCATTCTTGTTTCAATAGACTCAACTTTTCGATCAAACTGTCCATTACTAATATGATTAAATAAACCTTGATAGGCTTTTTCTATGTAGCTGGTAAAAACTGGTTGAATAGTTTTTTCGTTTGAAATCTTAGCAAGTAGTGTAAGAAGGTAAGGATCTTTCATTATATGAATTTTCGTACCATACTTATGTTCGATTTCTGATGTTTTATAATCTAAGCTTTGAAACTGTATATCTTTCATTATCTGTTTGAAGCTTTTATAGTAAAAGAAAAAGTTGTTTGCCTATCAAATTGTTCATTAGATGGAGCATCTCTATTGTATACGAGCGTAACTCCTGCATTAAGTGCAAACATATTGCTAAAAGCAATTGTAATACCTGCCCCGGCATATGGATCTAGTACTATTTCACCTTCATTTTTTGTTTCAACACCTGAAATTGTTGTTGTAACACTTTCCTTTTTTGCTCTTGCACCAGCTCTAAAGTAAACACCTCCATAACTAAAGGTAAAAGGATATGACTTTAATCCTAGCATGGCCCTGTATGTTTCATAGTCAACTTTTTTCACTTGTGCAGGAAAAGTATCAGAGTCTTCAGATCTTGCTACTTCCAGTTCTGCTGAAAGAAGTGGGACTCCATAAGTTCCTCTTGCTCCAATATAAGTACGAGTTACAAATTTTGCAGGTGCTGGCTCTATTCGATATGTTTTTTCAAAACTATAAAGAGGTTCAACCTTAAGTTCTGCTGAGTGAGCATTTGTAATAAAGAATGTTAAAATAGTTATTATGATTAGATTTTTCATAGAATAATTATAGCGTATACTCAAGTATAATGAGAATAAGGGGTATCAATTTCCCACTTTCTTATATAGTATTGCGCTATGAATTTGATATTACGTACTATTATAGTTCTATTAAGGAGTGTTTTTTTTGAAAAGAAGATCTCCTTAGTAGATACATCAAGACTATATTTAACCGTACTTCCAACGGATATGGATACAAACTTTCATCTTAATAACGGAAGGTACAGTGGGTTTATGGACCTTGCTAGGCTTAATTTTGCTGTGAGGTCGGGACTTTATAAAGTTTTATTAAAAGAAAGGTTATATGGAGTTGTTGCAAGTACGAAAATTAATTATCTTAAATCTTTATTGCCTATGGAAAAGTTTACTATTCAAACAAAATTAGTAGCAGTTGACGATGGTTGGGGATATATTCATCACGATTTCATTAATAAAAAAGGAAAACTTGCTGCAAGTGCTTTAATTAAAATTGCTTTTTTAAAAAAAGGTAGAAGAGTTAACTTTAGAGATATTATATCTTTAGTAGACAAAAGAGCATTAAACCTAAAGTTAAGTGATCAGCATAAAATGTTCTTTGAAGCAGAAAAAGAATTCTTAGAAGAATCGATAGCTAGCTATTACTCTTTATAGACCTAAAGTTTGTTTTTTCAACCTTAATTAAAGATTCAGCTTCACCAATAAAACGTTCTATATGTCTATAATGGCAAGTTGCTCTAAAGGTAATAATCTTTCTATCTTTATTATCACCAATATCTTCTTCTAGAAAATCTTTAATATTAATTTTTTCTTCCTCACTAATACTTTCGATAGAGTCTTGAACCGAGCCTATTGAAAGAATTTCTACTTTAAAAGTCTTGTAATCTCTTTTCTTTTCGAACATACCGTTAAACGGACGAATAATTTTTAGAACAAGAAGAACTGTTAATGAAAATAAAGTTGCAGAAAATGGATAGCCAGCTCCTACTGTATAGCCAATCGCAGCAACCACCCAGATCGTTGCTGCAGTAGTAAGTCCCACAACAGAACCTTTACCTTGCATAATTGCTCCTGCTCCTAGAAAGCCAATACCACTTACAATTTGAGCACCAATACGGTTGGGATCAACTGGACCTCCAGCTCCATCCGAGATTACGATCATAGATATTGTTGTGTAAAGAGCAGCTCCAATACATATTAATATATTAGTTTTAAGCCCAGCTGCTTTCATTTTTTGTTCTCTATCAAGCCCAACAATTCCTCCAAGAAGAAGTGCTGTTAAGACTTGAATTCCAATTCCTAAATATATAGATACTGTACCAATTAACTCAATTTCCATCGTTTTATTTATAAGCATGATAATAGTGTAACAAAAAATTAAATAATTTTTGTAATGAGTAATTCTTTGCCCGTAGTCGGATGTTCAAATGAATCATCTACTTCGAGCCCAATAAGATCTTTTGCAAGTTCATTTTGAGTCGAAATAGAGATTATTTTTTGATTATCAATAAAGAGTCGTCCCTGCCCACTGATAGGAAGGATAAGATATATGGTATTATTATTAAGAAATATAATTGATCCTACAACAATAATAGAAGATTTTTTAAATTCGAAATTTTTAAGAAGATTAATTTCTTTTCGAAGCATATTCACTCTTCCTTGCTGAGCATCTGCAAGATATTTTGCTTCTATTGCTCGTGTATCGTATTTACCTTCGCTTTTAAGATCTTCACTTTGAGAGTAGTCCGTTGTTGTTTGAGATGCTTGGCTAATACCTTTTAGTTCAGTTTTCAGTTTTTTTAGAATATGATCTCTGATTTTTTCTTTCATGTTTTTTAAGTAAGTATTTTTTTTAGTTCTTTAAGATACTTTTTTTTTGCAGTATCTTTTTTTTATTATTCAAAATAACTTGTTTTACTTCTGATTGTGGTTTAGAAAAGTCTCGAATATTCTTAATTATTTTGTTTGTTTGTTTTTGTTGCTTTTTTTCTAAACTTGTACACTTCACCCACGTAAAAATAATTGCAATAAATAAAGAAGTAGTAAGAGCAATTTTATTCATATTAATATACTAACATAAAAAAAACTGATGGCTTCACTAAGGTAAAAAATGCAAAATTTGCATAAGATAGATTTTATTTTAAAATGTTTAAAAACATATAGTTAAGGAATTATTATGACAAAAAAAACCATGCCTTTGCATATAAAAATTATTATTGGTTTAGTCCTTGGGATAATTTATTCATTTATTTCAAGCTCAATGGGCTTAAATGGATTTACAGCTGATTGGATTGCTCCATTTGGAAAAATATTTATTAGAATGTTAAAGTTTATTGCTGTTCCATTGGTTTTATTTTCTATTATTAGTGGAGTCTCAGGCCTTAAAGATATGTCTAAGCTAGGAAGGCTAGGGGTTAAAACTTTAGCTTTTTATTTAGCAACAACAGTTTTTGCGATAGCAACAGGTTTATTACTAGTTAATACCATTAATCCTGGAAATTTCATCGAAAAAGATCAGAGAATAAAAAACAGAGTAAAGTATGAGTTATGGTTAGAAACAGTAGGACTTAAAAGTCAGGATGGGATGAATATTTTAAGTGACTCTAAGTATGCTGCTGATTTAGAAAGATTATATACTAATGATCAAATGAAAGAGCTTAAAAATAGCATTAATGAAAACCCAACTAAGGTTGCTGATAAATTAAAAGCTGCAAAGAAACAAAAAAGTAAGGGACCACTTAGCTTTGTGATTGATATGGTTCCTGAAAATATTGTAATGTCCGTATCTAATAATAAACTCATGTTACAAGTGATATTTTTTGCATTATTTTTTGGGCTAACTTTAGCTATGTTACCAGAAGAAAAAGCGGGACCTTTGGTTAAGCTTGTTAACTCTGCTAATGAGGTTTTTCTTAAAATGGTTGATCTAATCATGCAAGGAGCTCCATTTTTTGTATTTTGCTTGCTTGCGGGAGTTATCTCTAAAATGGCAAATACACCAGCTGAGGTATTAGAAATATTTAAGAGTCTGAGTACTTATTCTATAACTGTTGTTATAGGATTAGCATTTATGATCTTTCTTGTTTATCCCATTTTAGTTAAGATCTTTGTAAAAACAGTTAGCTATTCAAGGTTTTTTAAAAATATTGCCCCGGCTCAGTTTTTAGCTTTTTCAACAAGTTCGTCAGCAGCCACTTTGCCTGTAACGATGGAATGTTTGGAGGAGAATATGGGAGTTTCAAAAAATGTATCAAGTTTTGTTCTTCCAATTGGAGCAACGGTGAATATGGATGGAACAAGTTTGTATCAAGCAGTTGCTGTTGTATTTTTAGCTCAGCTTCATATGATTGATTTAAGTATTGCTCAGCAATTAACAATTGTAACAACAGCAACTCTTGCATCTATTGGAACAGCTGCTGTACCAAGTGCAGGACTTGTTATGATGATTATTGTTCTTCAATCAGTTGGACTTAATCCTGCCTGGATTGCTATTGTATTTCCTGTGGATAGGATATTAGATATGTGCAGAACAGTAGTAAATGTTACTGGGGATGCTACTGTATCAACGATTATTGCAAAATCTGAGAATGAACTAAATATGCCAGATGATGTAAAGGTTTAAAATACTCAAGTATTGTTTTTTATATGATAGAGGGAGCTTTAGAGCTCCCTTTTTTTTGCCGATAAATAATTTATGAAGAACTATATCTTATTATTATCTATTACACTTTTATTTCTAACTCTTAACCTTCAAGCTCAAAGCACAAAAAGTATCATCGAAGATAATATTTTAAAAATTTATGATGGGGATAACTTAATCTCAAAAATTGAATTAAATCAAATGACACCCATTCATTTTACAGTTGATAAAGATATGAAAAAGGGATTTATTGTTAATAAAAAGAATCAAATGTTTTCAATTGATCTTAAAACAAAAGAATTAAAAAACCTTGATGCCGATGTTCCATTTCGTATTACTCATAGCACTTCTTTTGAAGCAGGAGTTTTTTTGCTAGGAGATGAAAGTGGTAATGTTCATAGGGTTGAGCTTGTTGAAAACCAAAAAAAGGTTTTAAGTGAAGTTATTGATCAAAGACTTAATATTCAAAAGCCTAATCCTAAGTTTTACTACAATGTTGTTGTACAATCAAAACAACAATTACCTGTGAGTAGTTTAAAGCTACTTGAAGGTGGAATGCTTGTGGTTGAACAAGAAAAAGATTTAATATCAAAAATCGGTTTTAAATATAGCAATTCTCTGCCTGGAGATAATGTTATTGTTGAAAAAACAATTGGATTTAATGCCGAAATCAAAACAGCAAAACCTGATGCTATTATTACAGCATCTAGTCCCGGTTTTGGAGAAAAAGCAAAAGAACTTCATTTTACGAAGCCTCAAACTATTGAAGCTAAAAGTAAAAGAACAATCATATATAACTTTATTGATAATAGAGAAAATATTCTATATGACTTTATTGATGATAATGTATCAGTTGCTAATAATAAAATTATATCATCAAATAAATTACAAAATGTAACTCAAATTCTTGATTTAGAGATGCTTGCTAAGACTGGTGATATTCAAAAATCAATGGGATTCATAAAAGGTTATTATGATTATGTAGAGCAGAGTGATTTGGGTCTAATATTAGGAAGCCGTGATCGTTCAGAGTTAGCAGTTATTGATATAAAAGAAGGAAAAGTTCTAGGGACTACTTACCAAGGTAATATTGCTGCCATTGAAAGTGTTGAAGGAGCTGCTCTTATTATTGATGATAATGGTTCTGTTAACTTGTTAACTAGATCGACAGATGAGCTAGATAATGTTGTTTTAACTCAGTCTGATGCCAAGTGGGCTAGAAACACAGACTTAAAAAGAGTTGGCCAAAATATTTCGCTGATTACTAAAAGCGGACAAAGAGTTAGCTTTAAAATTCCTAAAAAATGTACATCTTTGTTTAAGTTAAAAATATAGGTTTAGATTAATGAAAAAAATTATTGTTTTAAGTTGTCTTCTTATTCTTAGTGCACAGGCAAAGAAAAACTTATGTTTTGATGCATATATTTATAATTTTTATGCAAAAGAAGTTAAAAAAGAAAAAAAAGTTATTTCAGAACTTTTTAAAGAAAATATTTCAGAAATAAGAAAGATAAAAGACTTAAGGCAAAAGCTGGATCTAATTGAACGAGAATATAATTTTATTTTTAAAAGGTATCATATTAAATTAAATGAAATTCAAAGTGAATTAGAAAAAACTGGAAAAGCTTTAAATTTATCTTCTGAAGACCTTGAAAAAGTTTTCTTAGAGAAAAATGAAGAATTGTTTCGGTTATACGCAGATGAGCTAAATGAGTTGATGTTTGTTTCTAAAGAAGTTTTTGATACTCAGGGGCTTTCTGTGACAATGAAAAACTTTGAAGTCCTTCCTGGTAAGAAGAGCTATTATTTAGAGATTAATAATAAATCTAATAAAAAGTTTTCAAACTCTTTTGCAAAAATTGGAAAGTATAAAAAAAGATTTGGAACAGAAAGTGTAACATTTGATTTAACAAGTAATATGATAAGTGGAACAGCTGGATTTAGTCTTGATAAGAGAATCGAATTGGGAATTAGAGGAATGAGAAATATTCTTATTGATGACTTACTTACTGTTGTTGGAAAACATGAATTTACACATGCAGCATTTATCTCTAAAAGGACAAGGAAAAAAGCCTCTGTATATCATGCAGATTACTCAAGTAATGGAGGGAAGGCTTTAAGTGAGTTTGGAGGGTATGATCATTATATGAGTGCTGAGGAATTATATACCTTTGCAAATGAATCATTTTGGGGGTCAACAAGAATTCGTAATATTAAAAAGTACAATCCAGAAGACTATTTAAATGATTTAAATGGCATCAATAGAGAGATAAGGGAAGCGACATTAGTTGCAAAACAAGTAAAAGAAGTTTCTAGGAAAACAATTAAGGAATTGGAAAAGACAATTGATAATCTTAAAAAAGGAAAAGGTGGGGTCTTAACATTTTGGGATGATTCTAGAATTGTAGCAAGAACTAAAGACGATGTTACCTATGTTGCCATCCCTTTTGGTGAAGGAGAATTTACATTTACAGCATGGGTACAAGATGCAACTTCTAAGAAGTATGTTGATAAAATTATGGATGATATTATTACATCAGAAGTGAGTATTATGAAAAAACATCCTAGTGCAACACCTGAAAAACTAACTGAAGCTGCCCAGAATGATCTTAGAGATGCTCTGATATTTGGCTCTAAGAATGAAAAAATCGAATTGTTAGAAGTTTTACTCGAGAATCAAAAGACTCTTAATAAGGTTGCTACTGAGTTTATTGATTATAATGAAGCTGCTGTCGTAATGACTGAGACATTTATAAAAGATTTCAATAAACAAGTTAGGCTGAATCCTAATTATCTGTTGACTAAAAGAGCGCAGACAACATTTGATGAACTTGGTAAAAGTTATCGAGAACTTGGAAACCTTGTCAAAGAAGATTATAAAAAGTTCTTAGGAAAGCTGTAACCTTCTTGTAAACCTTACGAATACCAAGTAAGGAGTGTTTATGAGATTATTTATCCTACTGTTTTTATTATCATTTAGTCTTTATGCTAAAAGTGTTGCCACATTTGCTGGTGGCTGTTTTTGGTGCATGGAAGCTGCTTTTGAAAAAATCCCAGGTGTAACAGAAGTTATTTCTGGCTATTCAGATGGAAAATTAACAAACCCAACTTATAAACAAGTATCTAGCGGTAGTACTCGTCATATAGAAGCTATACAAGTTCATTTTGATGAAAAAAAGGTTTCATATGAAAAGTTATTAGAATACTTTTGGAAAAATATAGATCCTACAGATGGTGGAGGACAATTTGTAGATAGAGGTCATCAATATACTACAGGAATATTTTTTCATAACGATGAACAAAAGCAATTAGCACTAAAATCAAAAAAGGTTGTTGAGGGTTTAAACATCTTTAAAAAGAAAATTGTAACGCCAATTAGAAAGTATAAAAACTTTTATGAGGCTGAAGATTATCATCAAGATTATTATAAAAAGACATTGTTAACAAAACTAAAGTATAAGTATTATAGAAGTGCATCGGGAAGAGATGATTTTATCAATAAATATTGGAAAAGTATTAGTTTTAACTCAAAAAGATCAGTTGCTTTTATAAAACCAACTAAAAAAGAGCTTAAGAAAAAGCTAAGTTCTCTTCAATACAAGGTTACTCAAGAAGATGGTACAGAGCGCCCATTTAAAAATGAATACTGGGATAATAAAGAAGAAGGGATATATGTTGATATCGTCTCAAAAGAACCATTATTTTCTTCAGAAGATAAATTTAAATCAGGTACTGGATGGCCATCTTTTACGAAACCTATAGAAAAAAGTAATATTGTTGAACATAAAGATACAAGTTTTTTTATGACAAGAGTTGAGGTTAGATCAAAGCTTGCTGATTCTCATTTAGGTCATGTTTTTAAGGATGGCCCTGCTCCAACGGGTCTTAGATATTGTATTAACTCTGCTTCATTAGAGTTCATTCCAAAAAAAGATTTAAAAAAACGTGGTTATGAAGAGTATTTAAAGTTATTCTTATAACTATGAAATCAGTTGAAAAAGATTTTAATAGCAATAGTGCTACAATTATTCTTGAAGTTGAAATAGAAGATGATGGAATTCGTCTAGATGAAGCTGTTAAAAGATACCTTCTATCTCAATCAAGACAAGTTATAAAAAGCTTAATTAAAGAAAAGAGAGTTGAGCTTATATCTAGAAAAACTAAAAATAGTCCTTCAACAAAAGTCTTTCACCGAGATCTTATTAGTGTAAGACGTTTCAATGAAGGTTTTAAAATAAATATTAAAAACCTAGTCTTATTTGAAGATGACTATTTTATCGCTATAAATAAACCGAAGGGCTATCTTGTTCATCCAACAGGAATACATCATTTTAATTGTATAAGTGTTCATATTGAAGAGTATTTAAAAACAAAAATATATCCTATTCATAGATTAGATAAAAAAACCTCCGGAGTTCTTATTTTTGCAAAGAGCAAGGATATAGCATCAAAAATGAGACGACTGTTTGATGAGCATAAAGTCGAAAAAAAATATTTTTTTAAATCATCTATAGAGTCTGGGTTAAATATTCCAGAAAAACTAGAAACATATATGGAAGATGCAAATGATAAGAAAATTTCTTTAAAGCAAAGGGTTAGTGAAAAGGGTAAGGTTGCGATTACTTTATTTTCTAATATAGAAAAAAATGACAAAACAATATCTGGTTATGCTTATCCAAAAACAGGAAGGTTACATCAAATAAGATGCCATTTATCATATCTTGGATATCCAATAGTAGGAGATCATGTTTATGGAAATTTTTCTAAAGAAGATGAATTACAACTTGAGTGTATTCAAATGAAATTTAAACATCCAATTTTAAATAAAGAGCTTAATATAATGCTTTAAGGTGATTTTTAAGTAACTCTTTTATATTTTTGCATCCTTTAGAATATTTAGTGTAAAGAACGCAAGCTGTTTCCATATGATCAGCTTTAATTGTACCTAAGTGAGTTCCAAAGTTCATAGAGCTCGTTTCTATAATTCCGTCATTAAGCCAATCTTTATGCGGAAGGTTATTTTTTATATAACTTTTTAATATACTATAACTTGCTTCAAAAGGAATGTTATAATAATTAGTTTTATAATTACTAACACTATAAATAGGAATTTTCTTTTTATTTGTTAGATTTGATATAAACCTAGAATCAAATCTAAGATCTGTTATGTATTTTTTTATCTCAGGTATAAAGTTAGTTCGTCTTAAAAAGACACCATAAGGATTTTTTCTATCTTGGTTATCAAAAACAAAATGAGAAAGAGCAGCTCCTCTATGAGGTGTCGAAATCGTTGTAAGAGTTTCAATAGAAAAGTTAATGTCTTCTTTTTCTAAGAGCTTTCTTCCTATTAGTCCTCCCATGCTATGTCCTATAATATGAAACTTTGTATTTGGAGATTTTGCTAGCTTTTCTAAAATTATCTTATGACATGCATGAGCTCTATCATTTAAAGATCTTCTGTCTTGATCTTCATTAAAAGGGCAAATAATTGTTTTGTATCCTAGACTTTTTATAAATGGATCAAAATTATAAAAGTATTCCTGTTGTCCCGGAATATCTAAAATTGTAGATAAAACATCAATAGAAATATACTTTCCCGATGAAGCAGCTCCTGGAATTAATACCATTGTAGGACTAGCTACAGCATTTAGAGATAAAAGCAATATAAAGACAGTTTTTAGCATTTGTCGATACTAGCACCCCTTGATATATTCGTAAATTCAAAGAGAAGAGTTAGGGAGAATACAAATGTTAAAAATAGTATTATTGTCTGTAATTTCAAGTGCTTTTGCATATTATGGGGACGATTCAAGAAAAGATATATATGAAATTCAAAACGAAAAGCTACTTAAAATGTCTCGATCAATCGCTATCCAGGTTTCAAGAAAGGACATTCAGGGAAGCTTGTTTAGCTCAAAAGTAGAGGTCCAGTCATGGCCACTATCAGATCAAGTTCTTTGTAAGGATGAAAAGTTTGCTTCTCAGCCAAGTTTTAGGGCAACTGTTCAAAGTTCATGTACAGCCTTTTTAATTTCTGACAGACACCTTTTAACTGCAGGTGATTGCCATGTAACAATGCATACTTGTTTTAATGATTTTTATAGATGGGTATTTGATTATCACCAAATGGACAAGAGTGCATATCCAGACTCTTTTACAAAAAGCAATGTTTATAGATGTAAAAATGTTGTAAAAACAATTGTAGATCCATCAACTTCAATCAGTTATTCAATTATTGAATTAAAAAAGTCAGTATCAGGTAGATCTCCTTTAAAAGTTAATTTGAAAAATGATTTATCATTAGACACAAAGTTTTTTGCTATGGGATTTATGCAAAGTACTCCTTTAAAGGTTGCTTCAGATGTAAAAGTAATGAAGCAAAACACTACTAACTTTATAACAAATTCAGATATTGCTGGTGAAAATCAAGGGACACTTTTAGTAAATGAAAATACTTATGAGGTTGAGGGGATTTTAGTTCATGGTAAATCAGATTTATTTTCAAGTGATAAGGGATGCATGAAATCATTTGAACATGATGAAAGTGATGCTTATGAGCTTGCTATAAAAACGTCAGCTATTAAAGAGCTAAAAGATATTATTAATTAAGATTCATTAAAAAAAAATAGCACTGATACAGTTTATATCAGTGCTAATTTAAATCTTAGTGGCAATAACCTTCAGCTATTGCTAGGGATAATAAGCAAGCAGCATTACCTTTTTGAGAAGATCCATCGCATCCATAGATACTTAGGTTAGAGTTTAATGCATTTGAGCATATTGACCCATCTTCCATTGGATAAGATTTATTATTAACTCTTACCTCATAGTTACATTTTCTTGTTTTTGATTTTACTATTTTACATTTTTTGTATCCTCTTTTACCCATCTTAAATAATGAACGAGATGAAGTATTTGCAAGCAATGATTTAATTTCCTTTACTTTTTCTGGACTAAGAAGATTCACAAGTGCTGGAATATTATCGTAGTTATCACTTGGTTTTAGATTATCATCAATTTTTTCCATACAAATATACCTTTGGCTAGATTCATCTTTGTTAAGTTGATCTCTTTTTCCTGCACATTGATCAAAAGCTTTTTTACATGCCATTGCATAATAAGTTTTGATGACTTTTGCTTCTTTATCTTTAACATCAACAAGTTCATAATTACAAATGTCGACAGGTGAGTATCTATATCTGTATCCATTATGAACATAGTAAGGATATCTATCTAGACATACATAACCAGTATGATGAATATATGAAGTTGGTTCCATAATCCAAGATCTTTGATAGATTAGTCTAGAGTCAACTCCTGTATGAAATGAGCCTGGGTTATTATAGTATCCATTGGCTAAAGAACAATCGTTAATAATACTAATAGATATGTGAGTCCTAACTCTGTATCTTCCTGTATGATAGTTTCTAATCGCTGCAATATTTCCAGAGTTTACAGACCTGAACTGGTCAACTCTATATTGTAGGATTGGAGCAGTATTTCTTCCTCTCATTCTATTTCTACCACGAGCAACATATGTGCTTGTATATGAACCAGAAGAAGAGCTTCCTGAATAATATCCTCCGCTAGATGAGGACGATGATGATGAGCTTGATGAAGATGAACTAGAACTCGAAGAAGATGAGCTTCCCGATCCCCAAGTTGATCTTGAACCACTACTAACTGTTGAGCTAGATGACCCGCTTGAACCGGAGCTAGCTCCTGTTCTTGAAGAAGTTCTTCCTCTTGATGGTCTATTTCTTTGAGCCATGGCTTCATTTACAACAAAGAAAACAGCAAATAAAATTATATAATACTTATTAAGTTTCATGATTTATCCTATAAAAATGCCTACTTCAAAGTAGGCATATATATTAGTTAATATTAGTTACAGTCAGATAGTCCTGCGGCAGCAAAAACGACACCTACACCACCAATAATACCAGCTGCAATACCTGTCTTAGCAGCACTTGCTTTTTTCTCATCAACTCTTGCTAGTTCAGAAACTTCATTTGCTTCAAGATTAACTAAGTCTGTTGCATATTGGTTTTCAAAATAAGCAATATCAACATTTACTTCACCAATTAAAGCATGAGAGTCTGATATAAAGAATTCATAGTCTCTTATTAGTAAATACATTTGCTCTATTTCTTCAGATGTATACTCACCAGAGTTAATTCTTCTATTTAATTCATCAATCTCATCTTGGTAGTAAATAATATCTGATTCATAAGTTGTAACCTCTAGCTCTAAATCAGCAATTGTATTTAAATAATCTTGTGTTTTATTTCTTTTCTTATCTAAAAACTCTTGAGTTACCATTTCTTTTGATGCCGTCGCATTTACAAGAGAAACGATTCCAATAATAACACCTACTGCAAGTAGAGGAAGTCCTATTTTTTGTCCAGCAGCACAACTCATAAAGTTTGAACCTGTAGCATGAGTTTTTTCCAGTGTGCTCTTTAAGATGAAAGATAAATCATCTTTACTTAAATCATTTAATGAGTCGACATCTTCTAAAGCTGTTTTCATCATTTCATTATATTTTTTATATCCTTCTTTTGTACTGTTTTTGGCAACATACAGTTCTAATTGACCTGTTGTTATTTTTGCATCAATAAGCTTACTTACTAATACTTCTGTTGCAATCTCTAATTCTTTTCCTTCAAGAAATACAGTTTTTTTAAATTCTGTAAATGCTGATTGAACAGTCATCGTTTTTAGTTCTGGTTTTTGTACTGCATATGCTGGTGTTACTGATGTCGTTAATAAAAGAACTCCAAGCATCGATGATGAAATTAATTTTTTCATTTTTTTTCTCCTGACATTCGTGTCTGTGTTGTTATGAAAAGTCATGGAGCAAAGCTTATGCCAACTTTAAAGCTTTGTTTTTACATTCTAGAAAAGTGACAAATGTATACCGGTGACAGTGCGTCTCGCATCAACAGTGTCAGTGCGTCTCGCGTTATGTAAAAGTTACAATATTTTCTAACTTTTAAACGAATGTATTTGTTAAAAACCAAACTTTTGAATTAGACTTTGCAGCTTAAAATTTTTAGCACTAGTTGCACCAAGCTCATCAAGTGCTAATCGTAATGCTGGAATAAGATCAGTTTTTATTCCTAAAGAATCTCTGGAACCTAAAATCTTAGATGCAGTAAAAACAAGCTTTTGAGCGTAAACTTTTCCAAACGCTCCATTTAAGGCATATAGAAATTTAAAAGTAAAATCAAGTTGAGCGTATTTACTATCTTCCATATAGTACTCATAGTTTTTATCTTTTTTAGCTTCAACTTTAACTAATCCTCTTGAGTATTTTCTAGCATTTTTTAAAATAGAGTCAGTATTACTGATTGCTGCAGCATAAAAGTTAGCAATCCCTTCAACTGTTGAAGAGTGTCTACTTATAGGAAGATGCTCACTCAAAGCATAATGAGTATATTCATGATAGATTACTTCTGGAATCATTGCCGTATCTAAGAAAATAGTTTTCTTAAATGGCTTAGATACATACTTTAAAACTTGTGGAACTAATGCAGTCACCCCTAAAGATAAAGCTAAAGTCTTAGCATAAAAGCTTGCTCCAAAACCAGTACCTCTTATAAGGTCAATTCCAATTGTCGTGGCTTGTGATTGTCCTACACCTAAGAGCATTGACGACATAAATGGTCCACTTGAAACTAACTGTGCTGCTTTGTATGTGTTATTATCAATTTTTACTTTCTTTTTAGGTGCAAACCATATTTCATAAAACCAAGGTTTTTCAGTTATTCTTCCAGGCCCACTTGGTGGTATTGTTACAGCATTGTTATAAAATAAACCGTTATTTTGATGCATCATGTGTACTGATTCTTCGAAACCTAAATCCATTTCTATTCTCATGACAATTGCACGAGGTCTTTTTAGTCTTTTTAAATCATAATTTTGCTGAAAAAAGTCTTTTGCTTTACTACCATGATAGTACACTGTACAAGCTCTTAAGCTATCTACAGAATTAAACTTCACAGCTAGAGTTTCATTTCTTCTTAAAACTTTAATATATTTACCACTGAAGCTGTCTTTAGAGGTTAGATCTTTTAGAGTAACTTCTGAAATGATAAGTTTGTGCTTATTATTTCTAACAATAGCTTTGCATTTATACTCTAGAGCATGAGCGAAACTAGAAAGTAATAATATGAAGATCAGAAGTTTCATTCTTTTTATCCTTTGAGCTTTTAATACTTTCTACTAATACAATTGGAATAATGGCAAAGAGATTTATACCTGGCATTGCCATGGCAATAGACTTTCCAATTTCCCAAGTAATATTACCTACTTTTATCCATGGAGAGACCTTTTGTTCATAGAGATATGGCATCTCAATCATTTGCGCCAAGGCCTCGTTATTAATTAATCCAAGTTCACTTGACGCAACTAGTAAATCGTGAAAATCAGGCTTGTTACCTTCAAAGACTTCTCCTGTATGAGACTTCTTTTCTAGTTCTAGTTTTAAAAGTTTTACACTTAATCTATATTTTTCGGCTTCATCAAAAATATAAGTCTCATCCTGTTTGCCGTCACCATCAAAGTCAAAAAAGACACCAGAGTTAATAGCAAGTACTCTTTGTTCAAAATCTTGCATGATTTTTCCCATAAACTTTATTTGCGAGTAGTTATAGCGAAGTAATGTACTTTGTCTTGGAGTTAGTTTTTTTAGTTTACCAAAGCTTTTAAGATATTTTTTATCTGATAAAGGGGAAAGAGAATAATTGGTCGTATCTTTTTGATTCTTAGTATAGCTTTTTTGAAGCAAATGTATTTTGCTAGCATAGCTATCTAGTCCACCAGAATATTTACCTTTTTTATAAGTGAATTTACTTAGTAGAATCATTGTAGCTGTTGCATCAAGGTATTTTCTTGAATAACCATAATAAATTATTTTTTGTAAGCTTAGTCTAAGACAATATTTATCTGAATTATCAGGATTGAGTTTACAGCGATTATATTGTTTGTTGATTTTTTCAATTTTAAGAAAGCTATTTATAAAGTCTTGGTGTGTGGTTTTAGAAGTAAATGAATTGAAAATGGAGTTATATATTGAGTTTTCTTTCGATCTTTGCGCTTTTCTAATTTGGGATTTAGATAAGTTTTTCGTATATCCATCACGACAAGAGTTTAGAGGCTTGATAAAACAATCATTAGATAGTGCTACATTTAGTATAAATATGAGAGAAAATATTATTTTCATGGTGCATTATTAACATAGTGTTTAACGCGGCTCAATATTGATGAAAAATATATATGCTTATAATGAAAGCACCTAGGATGAGCCTAAATGCCTGTTTTTATTTGTTTATGAGGTTCTTATAAGTTAACTTTCTTTAATTCAGTCTTTGTGATTTTTAAAGAATTAACAGTTGCAACATCAATATTTCCAGAAATATCTAATTTCTTTGCATTTTGATAGCTCTTTAAAGCACCAGTTGTTATTGGTCCAACAATACCATCAATTGGTCCTGAGTTATGTCCTGCCGCCGTTAGAGCTCTTTGAACTTTTTTAACTGTAACAGAGTCTGTTAACATATCAGCTGTAATTGTATTATTAGATGTTGCTGATTGTGTGTTTGAAATTGAGTCTTGCGAAGAGTACTTGTCACTATGACAGTTATGAGCGCAGCCAACAAAAATTAATGCTAATACAGAAATAATGATTAAGTTTTTCATTTAAATATCTCCTTTATTTTTTCGTAATAAGATATTCTTAACATAATTTTAATGTTTGTATTAGTGATATTTTACAATTTGGTAACATTTTTATATTGCAAAGTGTTGTTTTATTTGAAGCTTCTTTGTTTTATAGACCATGTAAATTCAAAGTGAGCAATAATTTCACCATCTTTGTCTTTTCCAATAGATTTCATTTTAATGGCTCTAGATTCTTGAGTTTTAATACATTCATCAACTGCTTGAAAAATATCCTGTATATTTTCACATGTAAAAAATGTTGTGGAAGTCGCTTTTTTTACAAATTCACTTTTCATGTCAATGACTAGCATAGAAAAGCTAGGTTTATATCCTTTTGTCGCCCACATAGTGGGAAGCCCTGTTGATAGTTCTGCCGCCATAGATAGACAAGCAAAGTATGTTGAACGAAATGGGTTTGTTGCAAACCACTTATAGGGGACTGTAACAACGCAATTTTTTTCATCTAAATTATTGACTCTTACTCCTGAAAAAAATGCAGATGGAATTTTAAAAAAAGTAAATGCATTCATTAAAAATGAAGTTGCTTGTTTTTGAAACTTAGTTTGTTCTTTATTTAGTTTCACTTTTTGGTCCTTCACAGTCGTGAGTATGTCCTTCTTTTTGATGATGAAAGTGTTTTGCATGTTTATAGTCTTTATGATCATCGTGCTTTATAGCTTTGTGACCACAACCTTCTTTGTGTACATGCTTATGATCTGTATGGTGCTTATGGTGATGGTCTTTGTGGTGGTTATGGCCTTTATGTTGATAGTGGGAGTTTTCTTTTGTGTGTGAGTGAGCAAATAGACCAAAAGATATAATAGATAATAGTAATATTAGTTTCATTAAATCTCCTTAAATTACAGTATATAAATTTATCGGAAAAATAAGAGACCTTCTTAATGCAAAACGTGAATATTAGTTTTAGCTATTTATTATAAAAATCTTTCACTTTATATATTTTCAAATAGTTACACCTTTTTTGCAATCTGCTTGCAAAAGTAGAACTGATCAATATAATCAATTAACTTTTTGATATATTATTTAAGGAGAATATAGAAGTGAAATATTTAATGATAGCACTAGTTTCAGTAAGTGCTTTTTCTCAAGGAAGGCTTAGTTTAATTGATTGGTTTGCTGGAGCTGATATTGTAGCAAGTAGTGCTAGCTCTAATGCTGGCCTTCATTCTGATTTTTATGTTAGAGAATTTGAGTTTTCTGCATTTTCTAAAATTGATCAGACATTTGATGGAGTTCTAACTTTGTCTCATCATAATGAATTAGAACAAGGACATGCTCATACAGAAGTTCATGAAGCATTTATTTTAAGTAGTCAGATTTTTGATCTATCAACTGTAAAAATTGGTAAGTTTTTCTTGGGCTTTGGAAGGTTAAACCGTTTTCATAGACACGATTGGGTTATAACAGAAGCACCTTTTGTCCAGAAGTCTTTTTTTGGAAATGAAGGAGCTAAAGATACAGGTATAGAGTATAAAAGAAATCTTCCTAAGCTTCAGTCTTCTATGACTTTTGGTTTAACTAGTGGAAATGAATTTAATCATAGTGCTGAACATGATCATGAAGAAGAGGCTGAACATAACCATTCAAAAGCAAAGGCTCCAACTGGGTATTTAAGATATGCTACTTTTTTTGAGTTGGATGATCAAAAGGGTGTTGATATAGGGCTTAATGTTATTTCAAGAAGAGATGAACAGAGTCACAAATATATGTATTATGGTTTAGATTTAATTTATAAAAATAAAACAGGAAGATTTCTTTCTACATTACTTCAATTAGAAATATGGACAAGACAACTTGAGCATGATGATGAAAAACATACTGACTCGGGTGCTTATGTATACCTAGAAAAGGGGATTAATAGACATCATGCTTTGGGAGTACGTCTAGATCATTATATTCAAGATGAAAGAGAAGATGGTGGTGAAGAACATGGACATTCTGTTGATGGCCTTGAAGTAGAAGATGCTATGAGTGCTTTAAGTTTAAGCTATACATATACAAATAGTGAGTTTTCTAAAATAAGGTTTACATTAGAACATGGTAATGGAATTCATGTTGAAGATAGTGACACTGAAAGTTATACTCGAGGTTTAATCCAATTTGTTTTTAATATAGGAGCTCATCCTGCCCATGTTTATTAAAATAGTTTTACTTCTTCTTATTTCGGTAAATGTATTTTCTAAAAATATTGTTAGTACATTGCCCGAGTTAAATTGGGTGGTAGAAAAATTAACTGAGCAAAGATCGATTTCTCTTTTGAGTGGAACAGAAGATCCTCACTTTGTTGATGCATCACCATCTTTTATTTTTAAGGTTGCAAAAGCTGATCTTGTTATTATGAATGGACTTGATTTAGAAATTGGATGGTTTCCTAAAGTTGTTCAGATGTCCGGAAATAAAAAAGTACAACCTCAAAGTAGAGGTTTCTGTGATGCTAGCAAAAAAGTAAAAAAAGTAGGACTTTTAAAAGATTATAATCGTTCAATGGGAGATATTCATCCTGGTGGAAACCCTCATTATACTTTGTCTTTACTAAGGATGGCAGAGGTTGTTGATGGGGTACTAGAGTGCTTGGTAGGCATTGGGTATGAAAGAGTAAAATTAGAAAACAATGCAAAAAAAATAAAAATGTCTCTTCTTTCTTTGTTTAATGATTTTAAGGATAAATTTAAAGATAAAGTTTTTTATGTATATCATAGAGAATTTCAATATTTAGCTCAAGACTTTAAATTAAACTTAAAGGAATCTTTAGAAGAAGTTCCCGGAGTATTGCCTTCGGCGAGTTTCTTGAGTAAAATTGCTCAAAAAGTAAAACAAGACAGACCTCTTTTAGTATTAGCGGGAAATACAAGTCCTATTAAAATTCTTAAAAAATTTAAGGAAATATCAGGTGTAAACTATATAAAACTCGATTTACATCCTAAAAGAGATGAGGACTATCTTGCTTTTATGAAAAAGCTTTTAAGAAAAATAAAATGATAATACTAGATAATATTAATTATAAACTAGAAAAAGAGATGTTTTTTAAAAATATTTCTTTAGAAATTAAAGAATCGAATGTTATTAGATTACAAGGAAAAAATGGTTCTGGAAAAACAACTTTTATCGATTTGTTGTTAAATTTAAGAAGTAAAGAAGTTAAAAGAAATTTTGATATTAATGACTACGGTTATCTTCCTCAGGTTGCACATCAATTTCCTAAAATTTATATTAAGCTTATAGATCTTTGTGATAAAGAATTTTCTTTTTATTCAAAAGAGTTGATGAAAAAAAGCTGGCATACTTCTAGTGGGGGAGAAAGAAAAAAAGCTCTTATTGCAAAAGCCATATCTGAAGGTAACAAATTATTAATTTTAGATGAACCATTTAATCACTTGGATGAAAAAAGTTCTTTAGAGGTGAAAAAAGAGCTTGAAAAGCTAAATAAAAAAGGTCTGACGATAATATATACAAGTCATGATATTGAACTTGAAGGTACAATAAACATCGAGGTTTCAAAGTGGAGATGTTAGCTTTTTATTGGCCAAATATAATTGCAGGCTGTGTTCTTGTTTTCTTATTATCTCTTGTTGGAAAACATCTTGTTGCAAGGAATCAGTCAGTGGAAACAATGCTTGTAGGACAAGAGTTTCAAACTGCAATTCTTTTATCATCTATTTGTGTTAGTTTTTTTGAGACTAATGAACATAATGACCATGCATTTCATATAGAAGCCCTTTTATCTTTAATACTTGTTATTTGTTTTCATATCTTTTTCTTAAAACTAAATCGCATTCATCGAAAGTTTCGGACTGAAGGAGCAATAGTTGCTATACTTCTTTTGATGGGATTAAACCATCTTATCGTTCTATTTAGTCCGATTGTTGAATTCCACATGGTTAAAAGCTTATTGGGGGATATCGTTACAGTTTCCAAAAATGAGTCATTTTTAGTTATTATTTTGTCTACTTTTATCTTTTTTTTGTTTTATAAAAATTCAAAGAATATTATGCTAGATACAATGGAAATTTCTTTATTTAATAACGTGACAAAAAAGCGTTCTTCCTTATTATATTTTAATTTAATTATTATTTTTTTAATGCTTTTAAGTATACATCTATTTGGTAGCTTATTTACCGTTGGAGTACTAATTATTCCAGCTTTTATAAGCGGCGCTTTAAATGTATCTAATAAAGATTATTTAAAACTAGCTTTACTTAATATTATAGGCGTTTTTATTGCATTTGGATTAATGTTTATCCAAGACAGACTCCCAACAACAGTTCTTATTCTATTTTCAGTTTTTTTGATAAGTTTATTTTATTCTTTTTTTAGAAGAAACTAGGATTTTGAAAGGCAAAAGAAGAAAACAAGCAACAAAGGCACTAAAGCCTAAAATTCCACCAATTGGTGGAAATATATTAAGAAAAAAAGAACTTAAAGGTATAAAAAATATTGTGGCGACTATAATTTGTTTCTTTGAAAAAACCTTATTACTACTCATTCCAATAAATGTGCTACCAAATATGATAGGGAAGTATTCTTGAGAGCTTGTTAATAATGATAGGATAAAACAAAATAATAAGGTTATAAATGAGGATGCTTTTACAGGGTTATACTTATATAAATTAATGAGTTGATAGGTAAATAAAGCACAAGGAAGAGCAATAAATAATTTAATTAACATAAGAGATAAAGAGGTAGTAGGTCATTGTTGAAAAACATGCAATTGTTCCTAGTTTTCCGCCATGTCCATTAAACTTGTTTTTTAAGAACTGATAGCTTATGTAGCTTATTATGCAAATAAGTAAAGAGTGAAGCATGAAAAAATCATTTTTTAAAAATGGTGCCATTGAACAAAAGAGAACTGTATATATTAAATTTATTATATCTTTATTTTTAAATATAAAGCTTGCTAGAAAAGCAAGTAGAGCAGCACTAATAATAGAAGAGTGAATAAAGTCTCTTTGTATTAATAAACTTAAAATAAGAACTAGATAAATAATAATAAGATTTTTGAAAAAATTCATTTTTATATTAAGTATAAGGCCCTCTTCAAAGAGGGCCAGTGATCTATTTTTTTATTTCGCAAGATCGACTTTTACAGTTCTTTTCTTTTTTTGAACAATCTTTATCTTTTTTGCACTTTGTTTTTAAATCACAATTTTTTTTCTTTAATTCACAGCTTTTTTGTGATTTTTTACAACATGATTTTTTTGAATAATGCGAACATGATGTAAATGCTGTAAGTGATAAAATTAATAATGATACTTTTATAAAATTCATAATATATTCTCCTTAAAATAGTTAAAAATCTTTTTTTCTTTTAATTAACAGAAGAAATAGGAGGTCGAAGAAGAATATAGCTAACACTTTTTGGTTTTCCAATTTGATGAGAATACCTTGTTTGTTTAGCAGCATCATTTGATGCTTGTGTTATTTTAAAGTTAGGTTTTGTATTTATTTTATGACAAGGACATTTTGCAAGACACTTACTATCGTGTTCATGTTGTTTAGTTGTTTCATTATCATGAATGTCATTTTCACTTTCATGACAATGATGGCATTCATTTTCAAATTTTAAATTGCAATGTATTTCTACACTTGTTGCAAGTATACTAGAGACAATTAAAATATTTAGTATAAAAATAATGAACTTCACAAATATTATTATATCAACTTTTAAAGAAAATAAAAATGATGAAAAAGTTGATCATATTGCTTGGTTTAAGGTAAAGAAGCTTCAAAAGTACTTGAACTTGCTCTTTTCCATCTAGCATTTACAAAGTCTTCACATTTACCTTCAATAAGTGCCATAGGCTTCATTTCTGGATATAGTTGCTCATAGCTAAGGCTTTTACCAACATCAACTCTTCTTAAAATATGACTTTTGTGAATATTATCAATGCCTTTAAGTCCCATTGCGGCAATCATATGAATGGTTTGTTTTACTGTTTCTTTGTGAAATCTTGCTACTCTTTTTGATTTATCTTCAACATCAACTAGTTTATATAAGTTTGGGTCTTGAGTTGCAACACCTGCAGGACAATTATTACTATTACATCTAAGAGCTTGAATGCATCCTACGGCAAACATCATTCCTCTTGCACTATTGCAAATATCAGCACCCAGAGCAAAGTTTTTTATCATAGAAAAACCATCAATAATTTTCCCACTAGCTATAATTTTAATTTGATCTCTGATGCCACAGCCAATCAAAGAGTTGTGAACAAAATTTAGGGCATCAGCTAAGGGAGACCCAATATGATTAGAAAACTCTCTTGGAGCTGCTCCTGTACCACCTTCACTTCCGTCAACAGTAATGAAATCTGGATATATTTTAGTTTCAATCATTGCTTTACAAATTGCGTAGAACTCTCTTCTTTTACCTACACATATTTTAAAACCAACAGGTTTACCACCTGATAATTCTCTTAGTTCTTTAATAAAATGAATTAGCCCTAATGGAGTATCAAAGCTAGAGTGAGCGGGAGGAGAGTTAACGTCTTTTCCTATTTCAACGGCTCTTATTTTGGCAACCTCGGCAGTAACCTTTTCTCCTGGTAACATTCCTCCATGTCCTGGTTTTGCACCCTGTGAAACTTTTAATTCAATCATTTTGACATTATCTTTAGATGCTTTTTCCTTAAACATTTGAGCATCAAACTTGCCTTCTTTGTTACGGCAACCAAAGTAACCTGTTCCTATTTGCCAAACAAGGTCAGCATTATACTTTTCATGATATGGAGAAATCCCTCCTTCCCCAGTATTATGAAAAAAGTCCCCCATTGAGGCCCCCTTATTTAATGCCATAACGGCATTTTTTGAAAGAGATCCGTAGCTCATTGCAGAGATATTAAAGCGTGAGCAGCTATAAGGATGTTTGCAGTCTTTTCCTCCAATTAAAACTCTAGATTGTTCATGGTTTTCTTTTGAAGGTTGCAATGAGTGAAGTAACCATTCTTTTCCTATTTCATAAACATCGTGTTGAGTACCAAAAGCAGCCGTATCTAAAGCACCTTTTGCTCTTTGATAAACAACACTTCTTTGTTCTCTAGAAAAAGGTTTTCCATTATCAAAAGTCTCAATAAAATATTGTTGAATCTCAGGACGTATTTCTTCAAGTAAATATCTAAAGTGTCCTAATATAGGGTAGTTTCTAAGGATGATATGCTTTTTTTGTATGATATCTCTAATACCAAGTAGTATGAGTGGTATTGCAATAAAGTAGATATAAAAATATCTTTCATGAATATAGTGTCCTAGCAAATATATTGTGAGTATTATGGGAATAATACTTAGTAAAAATGGTTTTCTCATATTTAAGTCCTTTTATTACTATATTGTATTTCAAATGAACTTTTTTGAGAGTATAGGTAAATATAGCTAGTATTTGATAAGAAAACTCAAGGGTTTATGAAGTAGATATATCTTTAGCATAATCAGATATAAATTTACTTATATCTGATTGATCTATATGCGGCATTGTTATAATGTGAGCAATTTTACCCTCATGTGCCAATTGCCATTTTTCAAGTAGAGCTCTAGAAGGTTTTGGAATTACGACAGTATTTGAAAACTTATTTCTCCAAGCTTTTATGCCTATTTTATTAAATTCTTGTACTGCAAATTGCGCATTTTTCAGGCATTTTTCAACAATTTTTTTATAACCTTCATATTGATTTTTTTGAATAGCATACCATAAGAGAAGAGTTGTGTGTCCATTTCTAGACCCACTTAAAGTTGTATCTAGTGCTCCTATATATTCAACACTACTAGCAATTTTATCTACGTAGTCTTTACGGGCTAAAACAATTCCACAAGGCATTGGGGAGCCAAACATTTTATGCCCAGATACGCTTATAGAGTGAACACCGCTCTTTAAGCCAATTTCAAATGCATCATCACAAAAAGGGAGAATCATTCCTCCTAGAGCAGCATCGCAGTGAATGTAATGATTTGTAAAAGCATAATCTTTTAATAAATTTTTAATTTTAGGAAGGTTGTCAAATCCACTTTTAACAGTCGTTCCAATTGTTGCTAGTATAATTGGTGTTTTGGTTCGATTGACACTCAAAGCTCTTTCTAAGTCTTCAATATCTATCTCTCCATTTTTGTAGGTTTTTATAGCGATTGATGGCATCTTTAATAGTTTTAATATCTTTTGAATAGAGTAGTGAGCTTCTTGAGAATAATAAACAATACTATTTGGATATATTTCTCTTGCTATATAGAGCCCATACATATTACCTTCTGTACCTCCATTGGTGACATATCCCCAAAAGTTATCTCCTTCAACTCCTACTAAATCAGCTAAGAATTCAACAACTTCTTTTTCAAATTTGTGGGCCTTAAGCTTATAAGGGCCTTCACTAAGGGGGTCTCCAATATTATTAATACTCAATTCAAAAAATTTGTATAGATTTTCAAAGTTATAGCTCTGATTTGAAGGATATCCAATCATTTGCTTTCTTTGTTTTAAAAGATATGTATAGAAATCCTGCAAAAGTGCTTGAGTTGCTTGCATAAAGTCTCGCTTATAAAAAGTATCTTCATTTTTAATTGATAAATGAGATCTAAGACATGATATTTGTCAGGTTTTTGTGTTTTATGACATAGTTTTACTCGTTGGATTGTTATCTTTTCCCGTGCATATAGTTGAAGCGCATACAGGAAAATGATAAAGTTGATTTGCGTCTTAATGGAGAAGTGTATGCAAAATAAAGTAATTATGATTACAGGTGCAACAGATGGAATAGGTTTAGAAACGGCAAGAAAGTTAAAATCTATAGGCCATGAGATTATTATTCATGGACGAAACGAGGAAAAACTTAAGACAGTTTCTTCTGAATTAAAAATCGAATATTTTAAAGCTGATTTATCAGATCTTTCAGAGGTCAGATCTATGGCTGAAAGTATTTTAGAGAAAGTTAATAAGATTGATGTCTTGATCAATAATGCAGGAGTTTTTAAAACCCCTGTTACTAAAACTAAAGATGGTTATGATACTCGCTATGTCGTTAATACTTTTGCTCCATATATTTTAACTAAAAAGTTATTGCCGATATTAAAAGGAGGAAGAATTATTAATTTATCATCAGCAGCACAAGTATCTGTTGATTTTGATGCTATGAGCGGAAAAGTCGAAATGAGTGACTTCGAAGCATATGCTCAAAGTAAGCTCGCCATAACTATGTGGAGTAGAAACTTAGCTAAAGAGCTTAAAAACGATGGAATAACTATTATATCAGTTAACCCAGCTTCTTTATTAGCAACGAAAATGGTTAAAGAAGGATTTGGTACATCAGGTAATGATATTAGTACTGGAGTTAATATTCTAACGAGTTTGTCTTTAGATGCTGAACATGAAAAACATACAGGTGAGTACTATGACAACGATAATAGAAAATATGCTTCACCACAAGCAGATGGTCTTGATGATAAGAAGGCTAAAAAAATTGTCGACTTTATGGAGGAGTTATTATTGTGATTTTAGATTGGTCAATATTGCTATAACTATCAAAGTTAAAAGAAAGAGATCTTAGTAAGAGATATTTATTTTATATTCTTGTTGGTAGAACTTTTAATGTCATAGTAGCTTTTTTAGACTTATCATTTTTAAAGGACTCTATAATAACTTCTTTTCCGATTAAGGTAATAACCTTGGGTGAAGATATAACTTTTTTTACTCCATCAATATTTTCAATCAGTTTAAGATCAATTAGTATTTGAGAGTCAAACTTTTGATTGTTTTCCATAGATTCAGGTCCTCTATTTGTAATTTTTATTTTAATCATTTTGTTAGAGTTTGGAACAACTAAATGTTTTGTTTCATTAAGATAGACTTCAAATTTTTTCTTGAGTTCTATTTTTTGATTATTTTCATTATTTTTAAAATCAATATCAATATATATTTTAGCTATTACATTAAAAGATAATAGTAGTGTTGATAATACAATCAAAAGTTGTTTCATAAAAAGCCTTTTACTTATTTCAATTGAAGGTATTAAATCATTTTTATTCAAGAGTAACAATCTTTTGAGAACTTGTAGAGTGTTGCATTGCATTTAGTATTTGTTCTTTTAATATCTGACTTAGTTTAAAATCCATTAATTATATTTTCTTTATATTTTTCTTTTTTTAAAGTTAATTATCTTTAGAGATAATATTTTATTTTTAGGGATAGGGTTTAGAGCCCAGTGGGGGGCTAGGGGGCGTGCCCCCTTTAATAGAATTAAATATCACTAAATAATATATTCATTAAAAATAAATCACCTGTCCGTGTTGTCCAAACTGTCCTAGATATAGAATGGTTTTTAGGTTTTGTGAAGGCCCTACCATACTTTGGCATAGTTCCTGCTTAATAAATTATAAATAAATAATATGTTTGTATAAAAACAATACTTTATAGAGATTTAAGTTGATTACTTTTTAGACAGTGATCAAAAAGGAGAGAGAAGTGAAAAAATTATTATTATGTGTACTACCAATGCTTTTATTTATTAGTTGTGGAGCAAATAAAGAAGAGACTAGTGAAGATAACTTCTATAGCCAATCTGTCGGTGGAAATTGTGGACTTGATGTTGTTTCTGATTACAACAGTATGGCGTTACAATGTAGATCAATGTATTCAACTTCAGATGTCGATGAGTGTGAAAATAAAATCATTCAATTAATGGATAAATATCCTGGGATTGATTGTAAGGCAGAAAGAGGCTATGGGTTAGATAAAGAGGAGTTTTATATAACAGAGTCTAATCTACAGAGCCTCTTGGAAGAAGTTCAAAATCTATAAACATAAACAGTAAGTAAGGTCACAGTTAAACTGTGGCTTTTTACTTATCTACAAGCCTTATATATCTTTGAAAGGTTTGACTTTGCAGAACAAAGAGAGCCGAGCTTGTCTTTATTGCAATCATCATTCACAGCTTTTTGTATTGTTGAATACATGTTCTTATAGTTATTTTTAGCCGTTGTAGAGCTAACTCCACTATTTAGATATGTTGTCATTGAATTATTTATAGCAGTTATTGCTTCAACTTTATTAGATACTTTTGATAATGATTTTGCGACAGCACTACTTTTACAGTTTAAAATTCCATTTGTATTAACAAAGCTTGTAGTTGCATATCTGCCAGAACCTTTGTGATTACCAAAGTAGTCAATTGTGACTCCGTAATACTTATAAAGATAGTACATGGTTTTCGTAGGACAAGACTTTCCTTTTTCAGCAGAAATTCTCATAACTTGTCCAAGAATAGCTTCATCAACTTCAGACCTTTTAGATCTATCACGATTCACTTTAAGTTTCTTTAGGATGATAGAAGTATTTTTAACATTGCCCACAGTTACTGCAGATACAAATTGCTTCATAGCTTTAGTACGTCCATTAAAGCGAGATTCTTCAGATGTCTTTAAACCAGCTTCTATACGAACAGTTACATTCGCTGAGCTTCCATATGTAAAGCCAGATAAACTTTTTATTACAGCAATATTTGCACCACAACCCCTGGCTATTTCTTTGGCTTTAGACGCATAAGACTCTCTATCTGTAGATGTAAAGTTACCTTTAGATTCTATTTCAGCCTCACATATAACTTCATATCTAAAAGTAGGTGCCTCTTTAATATAAACATCAACTTTTGCATCTTTAGTAAGAGGCTTAAGTTCTTTCTTTTTTGTGATCTTAGTTGATCCACAAGATACAACAGCAATAGCGATACTTAAAAGCAATAGAGTTTTCATATTTTATCCTTATATAAGTAATTTCCTACAATTATGAACTCAGACATGTGATCTGTCTCCAAAAAATCTAAATTAGAAGCTTTACTCAATGTCCTTCCTGAAACAAGCAATCACCCTACATAGTCATAATTTCGGAACCCAAACGTGAAGCCAAATATGCAGCCAGATGCAACCACTGGTTTGAAATATACAGAAATACCTAGAAATATTTGTCATTTTTTAGAAAACTTAAAGTTGTAATGTCTTGAAATAGCGTGAAATAAACAGAAATAAAAAAAGCCAGTCTTTCGAATCTGGCTTTTTAAAAATGGGGTGGCTGATGGGGCTCGAACCCACGACAAATGGAATCACAATCCACTACTCTACCAACTGAGCTACAGCCACCATAGAATTAGTAGAATATTTATAATTATTTTGCTTCTTTAAGTCAATGAAATTATAAAACATGATGCTATTGATGCGAAGCATTTTTTTCAGCAAGTTTTTGACGAGACGCATTTGCTTCTCTACACTTATTATTAGAACAACTTTTATAGTAAATAACGACAAGGAAGTAGGTTATGAAAAAAATTATTTTAGCGATGGCCCTAGTGGTTTCTATGAGTTCATTTTCAAGTACAATTGGTCTTTCAACACATCCATTTTCAACTAATAATAGAGTCGTAACAACAGAGTTTAATAGTTACTTATCTAACGGTACTGGAATGGGGATTACTGCGAAGTATTACCAAAGATTAAATAGAAGACTTAATTTTGATGCTGGTATAGGAATTACAGATGGAGATAGATCAAACAGGCTATTTGTTGGTGCTGATTATGAAATTTTTCCTGATTATGGAAGACAACCAAGATTTTCCGTTAAGGGGTTAGCAGAAACTTTAACTTTTGATGGAGATAGAATTAATACTTTTGGAGTTGCTCCAACGATATCAAAAGGATTTTTGTTTTGGAATAAAGAAGCTTTCCCTTTTGTATCTTTACCCGTTAAAGTGGGCTTAAATTCAGATGAAGGAACTTATGAAACTTCAACATCTCTTGCAACAGGTTTTACAACTCAGCTAGGTTCTGGAAGTTTAAGAGATATGATTGGAAGTGTAGAGGCAAACTTTGATTTAAAAGATAGCTATACTGCACTTGTTTTAGGAGTATCTTTACCTTTATAACTTTATATGAAAATAATTTTTTCTGATTTTGATGGCACCTTAACAAGTAATGGACTGTTGGGTGCTATTTTTTTTGATATTTTGGATGTCACAAATAAAATGAATGCAGAGTTTGTTATTGTGTCTGGACGTTCTATTTCTTGGGGGCATTTTTTCCTGACTCACTTTGACTTAAACTATGTGATTATGGAAGGAGGAGGAGTTCTTCTTTATAAGAATAAGTTTGGTCATATTTGTGAAGAAGTTCTTGTATATGATGAAGATGTAGCTCTTTTAGAAAAGATTACTCAAAAGATAATTTCTGAAGTTCCAGGTTGTGTGATGAGCGCAGATTCATTTGGAAGAAAAACTGATAGAGCTATTGAGTTTTCTCAAATGAAAAAAGAAGATATCGATAAAGTCACTAAGATCTTAGATGATAGCGGTCTTCATTATTCAAAATCAAATGTACATATCAATTTTTGGGCAGGAGATATGTCCAAATACCTTGGTATAAAGCACTTTTTAAAGCATTACGCTCCTCATATTAATGAAGAAGATACAATCTTCTATGGGGATGCTAAAAACGATGAATCAGCTTTTGAGGGCCTTCAAAATACAGTTGGTGTAAGTAATATCATTAAGATTATTGATGAACTTACTCATAAACCTAAAATTGTATTAGAAGGAAAAGAAAATAGTGGTGCCGCTGGAGTTTATATGCACCTAAAAGAAATTGCTGATAGTAGTATCGATTTTTGATTCAAGATCTTTTATATTTAAATCATTTATATTTTCATTAATCCACATTTTAAAATCTTCTGGAAGTTTAGATCTTAAAACTTTTGTTTCATTATGATTAGGATACGGAATCTTTAAAGCTAGAGCATGAAGAGCATGCCTAGATAACATCATTTTATCGTGATCTTCTTTAGTTGCGATTTCATCTTTAAAACGCTGAAATACTGTAGCATCACCATTATAGAGCTTATCTCCAATAAGTGGAAAACCATGAAAAGCAGCATGGGATCTAATTTGATGCTGTCTTCCCGTTTTTGGAAAAGCAAGAGCTAGAATATAGTCATCATTTTCATAAACAGTTTCAAATCTTGTACTTGCGCTTTTTCCTTCATTTGAATTTTCATCAAAACAAAAGACAAAAAGTCTTGGCTCATAGCCATCTTTAGGTCCAAGTCTGTCATTTGCTGTAAAGTTTTTCTTTGTATCTTTATTTTTATGGGCCATAAGAAAATAACATTTTGATACTAAACCATTTTCAAAGTTTTCAGTACAAAAGTTAGCCGCCTTTGGATTCTTAGCTAAAAGTAAAGTCCCACTAGTTTCTCTATCTAATCTGTGAATAGAATGAATTGTCTTATCATCACGGCTTTCAAAATAAACTGTTGCGCAGAAAAAAAGATGTCTTCCTGTTGGATGAGTACACATATAAGGAGGCTTTGAAATAGCGATGATATCTTCATCTTCAAAAATAATATCAGGATCTTCTTGAAACTCTATCTTTTTGCCATTCCAATATTCATCTTCAATATTTCCTCTATGAGTAACAACTTCAACTACTTCACCTTCATAGATTTTAGTAGATGCTTTATGGGGATGAGGCCTATTTCTAATGAGTATATCACCATTAGTAATCTTTTTCTTTATTTGTTGTCTTGAAAAACTAGTTAGAAAATCGCTTAAGAACTGATCTATTCTTTTTCCGTGAAAGTTTTCTTCCACCTTTAGATGGACCTCATATTTTTGAGTAGTAAACTTTTTATAGATTTCAAACATGTTTAAGCATTATCATATCTTTTTTGAATAAGATACTTTAAACACTTAATTGAACCAGTTTGAGTGAACTTAAAGTCATCAGTTAATGTCTTTAAGATCTTTTCAATCTGCTCTTTTCCTTCAGCTGATAGACCTGATTTTTTATCTTCTTGAACATAATAAACAAGATCATTTGCTACTTTTTTAATGATTTTCTTTTGCTCATTTCTAAAAGATTCTTTTAACTGCTTTGAGATTCCATCTAAAACTTGTGTATATACGATCTTTTCACCTGGATTATCTAAGGCCCAAGCTCCAAGTTTTGATATAATATGCGATCTAAACGAATCCGCATTTTCTTTTAAGTGAATATTTTGTTCAAACTCTTTTATAAAGAACTTATCAGGATCCTCAAATTTATTGGTAACAGAGTTCTTAACTTTTTCACCCTTAATAATTGCATTGATGTTCATTACATACTTAGCAATATAATCTTCATAAGATCTATTATCCACAAGTCCTAAAGATTCTCTTACTAGTGAATCAAACTCATTTAAACAATGTTGTTCTATAAGATATAAGAACTTTTTAGAGTTATGAAAATCCCCTTGAGGATTGATATTTAAAAAATCATATTCAGCCTTTTTATCAGAAGCCTCAGTTAGATATTCTAAGATTTCTATAAAGGTAATATTTTTATAATCAGATGATAGTTCATAAATAATCTGTTTAACTTCTCTAGGGGAGATACCAAACATTCCTTCATATAATGCATCATCTTCAAACTCTTCTATAATATCGTCTTTGTGAAGTTTTAAAAGACTTTGCTCTTCTTGATTAAGGTATTCTGGAATTTTACTTTCAGCAATAAATAATGCTTTTTCAATAGGTGTTAGCTTTTCAGCAATCTTTCCTAGATTTTGACTCTTAAAGTTTGCCGCTTGAGGGTGTCTCATCCTTGTCATAACTGACCAAAGACAAAGAGCTTCAAGAGCAAGAGGCTCAAAGCCTGTTTTGTCTTTTATATTAATGATTTGTTCTTCATATATTGATAGTTCTTCTTGATAATCTAAAAGGTAAGGAACTTTAATAAAGCTAAATCTTCCTTTAAAAGATTTGTAATCAGGGTGTTGTTTAAAAGCTGCTAAGTGAACTTCATTTGAACTACCAATAAAGAAAGTATCAAGCTCTGTTAAAATACCACCAAGATTAATATTTTTTGTTTCCATAGTCATAAGAAGATATTTAAAGGCATCAAGAGGTCTTTTTAGAAGATCTGAATATTCTAAGATCCCTCTATTGGCCATAACAAGCTCACCACTTAAGCTAAAAAGATTAAGTGATTGTAGACTTGGAGGTAGAGAAGCTAATCTTCTATCCATGGTTATTTGCTGAGCTTTTGCATCAATATGCATTTGAGGTTCAATCGTTACTGCTCCATTAGAGTATCTTTTATCGATAAAGTATCTTTCAACTCTAATATGTTTCATAACTTCACTAAAATCATCTTCATAGTTCTTTAATAAAGCATCAAAGATTAATTTATTTCTTTTTGAAATATCCCCGTTATATAAATAGCTATTTTGAATCGTTAATAAAACATCAGGAGAGTCACTAAAAAAATTATTGATCATCTTTTGTCTTGTTTTTCTTGGAATAAGTAAGAAAGGATGATCTTTGAGCTCACTAGTTAAAATAGCACTAATTTCATTATCCTGAAGATGTGCATAACTTAACATATTACTTCCAGAAGCCTTTGAATTTAATCCAAGACTTCCCTTAGTATAGGTATCAATTGGAAAGATCCAGCTAAATGTAAAAAGAGCTCCCTGATTTTCTTTTGAATACTCTTCAGCAGCTTTCATAATTTGATTCACAATGGAAGACTTTGAAGATCCATTTGGACCAACTAATAAAAGAAATTTATTATTAAATCCTTCTTCTGTGAAGTTAAGTAAGTTTTGATAAATCTTTTCTTGAACTTTAAATCCCCCCGCGACTTTATTTGAAAAAGGGTATTCTTTTTTAAAAAGTTTAAAACCACCTTTTTCACCTTTTCCAAAGAACTCAAACATATCTTTTAAAAACATTCCTGTGGTTCTAAGTTGATTTTTAAAATCATTTTCAAGGTTATCCATGTACTCATTAAATGAGAAAATTTGTTTAAGCTTTTTTTCTTCTTTATTTACTTCTGCTAGCCAATCCATATAAAATCCTTGTGATGAAAAAAGTCTTAATTATTATATCAAATATAGCTATATTGCTTGTAGCCGGCTTTTACTTCCTCGTAGGTGGTGAAAAACAGGTGGATCTTGAGAAAAAAGCTATGGCATCTATTAATATAAAGCTTAAATTGGCCAAAATTATCTCAAAAACTTGGCGCCAAGGGATTTCTAATGATTATCTAAACAAATGTAGTTTAGGTGATCATAATACTCAATCTTCACGTTGTAGCACTGAAGCTCTTATATGTTTTTACAAAAATAGTCCTTTGGTTTTAGAAAATAAAAAATATCAGTTAAAAGTTTTAAAAGAAGATCTTATAAATACATATATTGAAATTGGATCTTATAAATTTATTTTAGAAAAAAAATGTCATACAAGATTTCTTCCAAAGAGAATTTATAGTGCTGGAGCTGTAAACTATCAAAAGGATATTTGGGATAACTTCCATGAAGATGTTTATATCGACAAATATTATATAACAAATAAAGAAGTTCTTTTGTGGAATAATAAATTAAAAATTAAAAATGATTTAAATCCTAATACTTCATTAACCTTGGATCAAAAAAAGAAGTTTTGTCATGATAAAAAAATGAAACTTCTTCAATCTCGTTATTTAGATGCAGCAAGTTTTCTTCCACTAAGAGATAGTAAAACTGGTTATATATATAAGTTTAATTCTCCTTTTAATAAAACAAATAGAGTCTCTAGAAACTGTGATGTTATTTTTGATAAAAAATGCGGAGTATTTAATAATTATAAAGACTATGCTGTTAGCTGGGTGGGAATTAATCATGTTCTAGGATCAATAGATGAGATCATTGATAATAAGATTGATCCAAGATATAGCTTAAAGCAAGCATCATTACTTTCTTTAGGAAGAAAAGTATTAGGAGATAGAGTAAAAGGAGCATTTAGATGTATGGCTTCTTATTAGTATTAATATCAAACCTTGTTTATGGAGCAAACTTAGATCATTTTTCTAGTAATTTAACTAGTAGATGGAGTTATTCAACTAAAGTTTATGAAAAAGAAGCTAAGCATAATGATGCCTTTGCAAAGCTTCCTACAAATATTTGGATTGAGTTATTAAGTTTTGATTTTTTAACAGATGACTTTAAAGAGACTAAGGACTGTCTATTATACAAAAAAAATGATGGGATAATCTCTTTAAAAGTCGTTAATACAGATACAACTTGTAATGATTATAAATCCTTTTCTACCGTCTCGTTAATCGGTGGTATTCATAATTTTAAATATAAGTTAAGCAAAGAGAAAGTTTTTCTCTATATAGATAAAAACACTATTGAAATAAAAATGTTAAATATAGGAAATTATAAAAAAGAATTATATTCAAATTCATTTGTTGATAGTGAAATTCTTGGAATTAAGTTTGTATCAAATATTAAGGCAAAGGCTTTAACTTATATACTTAAAGATAAAGAACAATGTAAAAAAGTTAATAATAAGTGTGAAGTTATTTATGATAATTGTAATCGTTGTAAAAAGAGCTCTTATCATATTATCGATTCAAAATGTTCATCTAAAACATCTAAAGTTTGTGGGATGGATCGTTGTGGACAAAAGAATAGACCTGCTTGTATAAGAGGTTTTAAAGCAGTTAATTATTCATCAAGTTCCTATTGTATGCCTGATAGTCCATTTGGTTTTTGTCAAAAAGGCTTAAGGGTATATTGTGAAAATAAAAGGTTAGTATGCAGGTAAAACTAGAAAAATCGTGGTTAGATAAATTAAAAGATGAGTTTGAAAAGCAATATATGAAGGACATAAAAGCTTTTTTAACTAAAGAGATTAAAGAAAAAAAGATTATCTATCCTCATGGAAAAGATATTTTTGAAGCTTTTAATCAAACTGGCTTTGATGATGTAAAAGTTGTTATTCTTGGACAAGATCCATATCATGGAGAAGGCCAAGCTCATGGTTTATCTTTTTCAGTTAAAAAAGGAATTAAAACCCCACCATCTTTAGTAAATATTTATAAAGAACTAAAAAGTGATCTTGGTATTGAACCAGCTTCTCATGGGTGTCTTGAATCTTGGGCCAAACAAGGAGTTTTACTTTTAAACTCTGTGCTAACTGTTGAGCACTCTAAAGCGGGATCACATCGAAAAAAAGGCTGGGAGCAGTTTACTGATAAAGTTATTGAAGTTTTAAATAATGAAAAAGAAAACCTTGTATTTATATTATGGGGAGCTCCTGCTCAAAAAAAGGCAGCTAAAGTTGATGAAAATAAACATCTTGTATTAAAGGCACCACATCCTTCGCCTTTATCTTCCTATAGAGGATTTTTCGGCTGCAAACATTTTTCAAAGACAAATGAATATCTAAAAGAAAATGGATTTGATCAAATCCATTGGCAAGTCCCAAGTTAATAAATGGAATTTGGAAAAACCCCACATTTTAGAAGTGTAGACTTTTCTTTACCTAAAGATAATTATCCAACCCCTTTTAATTATCACGAAGATATCAATATATACTTTGGTACACCTGGATGGAATCAAAGAGAATGGATTGGAAGGCTATATCCTAAAGGTTGTAAGCCATCTGAGTTTTTAGAACATTATGCTAAAAGATTTAATAGCATTGAACTTAATTCAACTCATTATGCTCTTCCATCTAAAGATAGAATTCAATCTTGGGTTAATATGACTCCTGATAATTTTAGATTTTGTCCTAAGGTGTTGCAAAAGATCTCTCATTATGGATTAGATAAAGAAGAGTTTAATTTTTTTGTTGATGTGATAATGCAATTTGAAAATAAATTAGGACTTTGTTTTTTACAACTTCCTGAGCATTTTTCATTAAATGATTTTTATCTTTTAGAAAAGCTTCTTATACAAAAGCCAAAAGACTTTAAACTTGCGATTGAATTTAGAAATGCATCATTTTTTGTAAATAATCTAATACAAAAGCAGGTTTTAGATAAACTAATTAAATACGATATTAATACTGTTATTACTGATGTCGCTGGAAATAGGGATGTTCTGCATTCAACAATTATAAATGATAAGGTCATTGTAAGGTTTGTTGGGAATCAAGATCCAAAAACGGATGCAAGTAGGCTTTCTTTGTGGCAAATAAGGATTGATTCTTGGTTTAAAAAAGGACTTAAAGATTTATACTTCTTTTGTCATCAACCAAATAATATATATTCTATCGACCTAGGATCAGACTTTATACAAAGTATGAATGAGCTTGGTGCTAACTTGGAAGATCCTTTTGATATTGATTTAGAAGTTCAAACTTCTCTTTTTTAAGAAACTTTAATTTTATTTAATCTAGAATATATATCAAAAAGAGCATTGTAGATTTTATCATAGTGCTCTTGCTGAACTTTAGTGCAAAATGAAATTCTAATTACACCACGTCCTATATCATCGCAAATTCCCATGGCTTTTAATACTTTAGATGTCTCTGGTTCATTATCTGAACATGCACTTGAAGTCGTTACAAAAATATCATTTGATTCAAGCTCTATTTGAACAGCTTGACCATGAATACCTGTGTAGGCCATAAGGGTACTGGTTGGAAGCCTATTGGCCTTATCACCAATAACAACAATATTTGAAAAAGATTCTTTTAGTTTATTTTCAAAAGCTAATCTCATTTCATTGATTTCGTTTAATCTTTGTTTTTCTTCATTAAAAGCTTCTAAAGCAACTGCTAGAGTTTCAGCTCCAATATAGTTTTGAGTACCACCTCTTTTTCCAAACTCTTGACCACCACCAAAAACTAATGGAATAAGTGAATGAGGATTTTTAACTAAAAGAACACCACTGCCAATAATAGCTCCGATTTTATGTCCACTTACAACGGCAAAGTCCATATTTGACTGGCAAAAGTCAAAATCTGTTTTTCCAATGTATTGAGTTGTATCGCTGAAAAAGATAACTTCATTTTTACTACACAACTTTCCTACCTCTGCATGTGGTTGAATAACACCTGTTTCATTATTTGCAGCCATGATGGAAACCATTGCAATATCAGATTTATTATTTTCAAAATGAGATTTAAAGTCATCCATACAAATAGTTCCACATGGATTTGTTTTTACTGTGATAATTTTAAAGCCTTTTGACTCATAAAATTTATTTGCTTGAACAACAGCACTATGCTCAATACCTGAAGTTATAATTGTTCTTTTTGTAGTTTGATTTAAAACACTGTGATAAACATGAGTAATTCCTTCACTAGAACCAGAGTTGAAAACAATTTGATTCATTTTAGCGCCAAGGTTTTTAGCAACACTCATTCTTGCTTTTTCTAACCCCATCCCCATTTTCTTTCCAAGTGAGTGAATTGCATTTGGATTTGCATATGGGCCATCGATTACTCTTTTGCTTAAATATTCACGAACAGATGGATGCATAGGTGCAGAGCCATTAAAATCAGCGTATATCATGTGTTAAATTTCTCCCTTATGAAATTTGTAACATTCTATCCAAGGCTTTTAAAGCATTTTCTTTAACTTCATCGCTAACTTTTATTACATTTATTGGCTGATCTTTTTCAATAGACCTAAATGTTTCAAGTAGCCATCTAGGTCTTACTCTGTACATTGTAGTGCAAAGACATTGATAGGGAGATAATGATTTAATTTCTTTATCTTTAAACTCATCTTGAAGTCTATTAACTAAGTTTATCTCTGTTCCAACTGCCCATTTAGAGCCTCTTGGAGCATTCTTAATTGTATCAATAATATAAGCAGTGCTTCCATTCATATCTGAAGCCTGAACTACATCAAAACTACATTCAGGGTGTACGATTACTGTAGTATCAGGACTATCTTTTTTAATTTGTTTTACTTGCCCAGCATTGAATCCCTGGTGAACAGAACAGTAACCATACCATAAAATAACCTTCGCTTTTTGGATTTGTTCTTTTGTAACTCCACCATAAAGCATATTAGGGTTATAGATAATCATATCATCAAGCTCAATTCCAAGATCATGACATGTATTTCTACCTAAATGTTGATCAGGAAAAAATAAAAGTTTCTCACCTTTATCTAGTGCCCACTTAATTATTTTGTGCGCATTGGATGATGTACAAATTGATCCATCATTTTTTCCAACAAAGCTTTTTAAAGCAGCTGTGCAGTTTATATATGTGATAGGAATAACTTTTTCATCTGTTGCAGCTTGTATGTTTTCCCAGGCTTTTTCTATTTGATCATTATTTGCCATATCTGCCATAGAGCAACCAGCATTCATATCAGGTAAGATTACTTTTTGATCGACGCTTGTAAGCATATCAGCAGTTTCTGCCATAAAATGAACTCCGCAAAATATAACATAAGGAGCATCAAGTTTAGCGGCATCTTTTGCTAACTTTAAAGAGTCACCTTTGTAGTCACTAAACTGAATAACATCATCTTGTTGATAATGATGTCCTAGAACAACGACCTTATCTTTTAACTTTTCTTTTAGCCTGAAGATTTCATTGATTACTTGCTGGTCCGATAGCTCATCTTTAGAAATTGCAGGTTTATGATCATCCAATTTTGTTTCACTATAAAAATCTAACATGAGCATTATCTAGCAATTAAAAAGGGATTTAACAATTGTGCAAAGAGTAAAACGTAATAATATTATGAACTTATTTTTGACGAACCGTGATATTGCCCCTACACTTTATTTATAAGTATATAAAAATAGTAAGAAAAGGAGTTCTGCTATGACACAAGTAATCACAATCGCCAATAATAAAGGTGGAGTTGGAAAAACTATGCAAGCTTACCAACTTTCGACACACCTAGCGAATGAAGGGAACAAAGTTCTCGTTATCGATCTTGATTCACAAGGAAACCTAAGCTCAACTTTAGGAGCAGAAGTAAGAAGAACATTAATTCCTGAATGGTTAATTGGTGATGTTGATGCACAAGATGTTATTGTTCCTTCTGTTGGAAAATATGATTTTCATAAAAACTTAGATGTTATTCCATCTAGTAGACATTTAGCTAATCTTGCTAAGCTTTTAATTTTATCTGAAGCTGAAGTAAGAAAAAATGCTGGAAGAAAAGAAAGATTACTAAAGTTAAGAATTAGCGAACTTAATAATAAGTATGATTATATTGTTATTGATACACCTCCTATGTTAGGAGATGAATTAATTATGTCACTTGTGGCAAGTAATAGAATTCTTATTCCAACTCAAGCTCAAGATTATTCTATTGATGGACTTGAAGAGCTTATGGACACTTTTGAAATTATTAAAGAAAGTGAAAATCCACAGCTTGAATTTAGTATTATTCCATCAATGGTAAATGCAAGAAGAAAAATTGAGCAAACAAGATTAGATGAATTAGCGCAATCTTTCAAAGTAACAACTCCAATTAGAAATTTAGTGGATATGCAAGAATCTATTTCTCTTAAAAAACCAATGTTTTTAATGAACAGAAAATCTAAAGGGAAAAAAGATTATAAGAAGTTATGGGATTCATTAGGTTTAATGTAATTTAGGAGAGGTTACAAATGGCAAAAGAATTTGCATCAAGAGTTTCTAAAAGAAACAGAGTAAAAAAAGATATAGCAAGTCACTTAGGAGATGATTTTTTCAGATTTAAAGATGAAAAACTTCTTCAAGGGGCAAGGTTAGATGATATAGAATTAGCAAGTATTGAAGTTAGAAAGCAAGTTAGAACAAAGTTTAATGATGATTCAATTGCTGAGCTTGCTGCTAATATTAAAGAAAATGGTTTAATTCAACCATTAGTTGTTCATAGAGAAGGATCTAAATTCGTACTTATTTGTGGTGAAAGAAGATTTAGAGCGATGACAACTTTAACTGAAATGAAAATGGCACCTTGTTTTATTTTAGAAGATAAAACAGATGAAGAGCTTATGGCCATTCAGTTTTCTGAAAACAGTGCAAGAGAACAACTTCATTATATTGATCAAGCTGATTCAATTTATGGATATAAAAAATTAACTGGGGCAAGTGAGCGAAAAATTCAAGCAGCTTTAGGTATTTCAAAATCAGAAGTTCATAGATGTATTTTAATTGCAAAGATTGCTAAAAAAGTTAAAGAAGCGGCAAAAATTCATAACACAGAAAAGTATGTTCTTTTAGAGTGGTCAGCACTAGAGAAGAGTAAACTTAAAGAAGATCTTAAAAAGAAAATTATTGATGGTGTTATTACAAAAAGATTACAACTTAAAAGAGCTATTAATGCTGGTGGTGGAGTTGTTAAGGCGAAAACTAAATCAAAAGCAAAGCCTAAAGCAACTACAAAGTCTGCAAGTGCAGCTCTTTTAATTAAAGCTATGAAGTCTAAGTCAAAAGACATGAAGCTTGATAGAAAAACTCAGAAAATGCTTAAAGAACTCATGGATGAGGCGAAAGAATTGATCGATATGTAGACAATTTTTCCGAATTTTATGGCCTAGCTTTTCATTCTATAATAGATCTATGAATAAGCTAGGCCAATTACCTTCAAACACACCTGCTAAAAAAATTTCAAAGTTTGAACAACCAAAAAATACACTTAATACAAAAGAACTCAAAAAGAAGTCTAAAGATTTTGATGTCTCTATTTCTGATAAAGCAAAAGAGCTTAAAAGAGAATTAAGTGCCACTGAAAAAGTTTCTAAAATACACGCTAAAAAATTTGGAAAAGTAACAGAACCTGCAATTTTATTTGTAAGCGGGTTTGACTGGTTTGGAGCTGGATCTATTAAAGGAAATTATGATGGCATTTCTGATATGGCAGAAGCTGTAGAAGGAGCTCAAAAGTTTAGTTGGGATGAAAAGTCTGAAATTATTGAAGAAATTAAAAAAAGAGATGGAGCTCAGCCAGTTATTCTTGTTGGTCATAGCTTTGGTGGGGATACAATTGTCGAAGTTGCTAATGAACTCAATACTATTGAAAATGGTTTTAGGACAATTGATTTATTAGTTACTTTAGATTCAGTTGGTTTTAATAATGATTTTATTCCGCAAAATGTACGTAAGAATTTAAATTTTTTAGCTCAAGGACCATATAATTTTTTAAATGATGGGCCAAATATAGCAAGAAGCTATGATAGAACAACAGTTAAAAACTTTCTTAGACCTGAAGTTCACTCTGATTTAGATGATACTACAGATGTTCAGATTGAAATCCTGGACTCAATAAAATCTATTGTTTGAAAATGGCATGTACCTTGCTCTTAATATTAATATTAAGGGAATAAGAAGTTACAAAACAATGTAATTTCAAAGGGTTAAATGTGAATTTTTTAAATGCGAATTGTATTAAAATTATTCAGTTACTATTATGTGTACACTTTATTGGATCTGCTATTGCTAGGGATATGATTGGCAGAAAGCCAGCCAACTTTGTTCCAGATGATGATATGATTGTTGTTCCGTTAAATATCGAAAGAAGTGTTTATGAAGATTTTAATGAAAAGCATAAACATAAATTTGCTGCTTCAAAAAAGAGAATGGATTTTTGGCTATCTCAAGAGCAATACGCTATTGACTACGGTTTAGAAGATGCTAGTTTTATTTATAGGCCATCTCAAGAAGAAAAAATCAATTTCTTCAAGAGAAATTATCTAAGGTTTATTTCTAAAGATATTCAAAGATCAAACCAACAAACACTAAGGCAAACATGGCAATCTTGGACTGCAGATGATGAAATTGATGCAATTGAGCAGCAGGAAAAAAGTGAAAAGTATATCGTAAAAGCTCAGGGAAATAGTTCTCCTAAAGTTAATAAGTCTGTAGAAGCTAGAATTAAAGTTGGAAAAAAGAAGTTTAAGTTTAGAATTCAGCCAAGGGTTGAACAAGGTATGGTTAAAATTACTCTTGATACGGATTATATTGATGTAAAAGCTTGGCTAGGAGCTAATGGAAATCAAGAAATAAAGATCTCACAAAGATTCTCGAAAACGGGAACAAATGCTCTTTTATATTACTATATTGATCAGACAAGAGTTTTAGCTTCAGTTGATCAAAGATTGTATAGAGGTTTAAATCTTCGTGTAACTCATGAGAAAGATATTTCAAATTTTGATTCATTTTTTATGGCGGGAGAGGCAGAAAACAACACAATGCAACTTCGTTTTAGCATGGCTTTTTAATCTTAATAATATAATAAACATTTATTATAAATATGGTAAAAAATATGGATATTTTGTAAAATAGTATTATCATATTTGAAAGATTATAAATGGAGTTAAAATGAGTATATACGAGAGTGACTTATTTCAAAATGCTTTAGCTAAATTAGAACAGGCAGCGCAGGTTGGAAAAATTGATCCAAACATTATTGAAAGATTAAAATATCCTAAAAGAGCAATTCAAGTTTCAGTACCAATAAGACTTGATGATGGTACAGTGAAAACATTTGAAGGTTATAGAGTTCAGCATAATATTACTTTAGGACCAGGCAAAGGTGGAATTCGTTTCCATCCAGATGTAGACCTATCAGAAACAGCGGCTTTAGCAATGCTTATGTCATTTAAATGTGCTCTTGTAGGGCTTCCTTTAGGTGGTGCAAAAGGTGGTATAAAAGTAGATCCAAGAAATCTATCTAGGCAGGAACTACAAGGTTTAACAAGAAGATATGCAACAGAAATTGGACCATTTGTTGGGCCAGACAAAGATATTCCAGCTCCAGATATTGGAACTGATAAGCAGACAATGGCTTGGTTTATGGATACATATTCTCAGATTAATGGATATGCTGCTCATGGAGTTGTAACTGGAAAGCCTATTTCTGTTGGTGGTTCATTAGGAAGAGAAGAAGCTACAGGAAGAGGTGTCGCTTATTGCATTAATTTTGCCTATGATTACTTAAATAAAAAAGTTGATTCCAATACAACTGTTGCGATTCATGGATTTGGTAAAGTTGGTGTTCCTGCAGCTGAAGATCTATCAGCTCAAGGAGCTAAGATCGTTGCTGTTAGTGATGTTTCAGGAGCTATTTATAATGCAAATGGAATAGATGTTGGTAGTGCGGCTTTATGGGTAAAAGAAGGCAACTTTTTAAAAGATTACGAAGATGCAACTTTAATTTCTAATGAAGAACTTCTAGAGCTTGATGTTGATGTTTTAATACCTGCTGCAATTGATGGTGTTATAACAAAAGATAATATGGATAAGGTAAAAGCTAAAATGATTGCTGAAGGAGCAAATGGACCTTTAACTAATGAAGCTGTAACACATTTATCTGAGAAAGGAGTTTTTATTATTCCTGATATCTTATGTAATGCTGGAGGAGTAACAGTTTCTTATTTTGAGTGGGTTCAAGGTTTAGCGCACTTTTTTTGGGATGTAGATCAAATTAATAAAACACTTCATTCTATATTGAAAAAAGCATTTTATGAGGTAATGGATAATTATGAATGTTTTAAATGTGATATGAAAACTGCTGCAATGATCACTTCAATAAAAAAGATGGAAGCAGCAATGAAGCTTAGAGGACTATTTCCTGGATAATTTAAGAGTATTTATAAATTACTTATCTAAGAAATTTAGTCTTGTGAAATTTATTTTAAAAGGTCAGTATCAGCTGGCCTTTTTTTGTGCAAAGTTTTTATTTATCAATGAAAAAATTATCTTAAGAAGAAGTGGAGCAAGAGAAGAATTTGATTATGGAATAAGTGATATCGACTTAACTGTAGTTTATGATGACTTTGAATATTTTGATGAAAAAAGACATTTTTTCAAAGCAAAGCTGGTCTCAATCTTGTTTCCAATGATTCAAGAAATAGAAATTTTTTCAAAAGATATGTTTGATATATGGTTAGAGTTTGGTGGTTATAGATCCTTTGGTCCCTTTAAGGGAGCTAAAAATGTAGATAACTGTAGTAAAAGTATAATAAAAATAAGTACTATTCATGAGTTTTTTAATGTTTACATTAATTTATATAGAATTTTAAAAAAAGAAAACAAAACGAAGCTAGATATTATTTTTATTAAAAAACTGATTAAAGAGTTAAAAAGAACTCTTCTTTTTTATGAGACTTTAGACTTTAAAGTACTAAAAAAAAGAAGAGATAGTTTTAAAATCTTAAATAACTTTGAAGATGAGCTAAGTAAAATAAGAACTAAAGCAATTAATTTGTTTGATATAAAAAAAGAAGTTACAAAAGGTTTATATGAGCATTATAAAGTAAGAGGTCTTCGTATTTCTAATGATTGGATGCCAATGGAACTGTTTAATATATATTACTTCTCAGGTATGGATGATCACAATTTTATTTATGAACTTAATGATCAAGATCTTTTGAAATTTCAATTTGTACGTGCCTATACTGACCTGATGGGAGCTTGGCAGATAAAAACAAATTTAAAATTTTCTTATATGAATATTAAAAAATTGAAAAAAACTATCGGTATAGAATTAAGAACATCGAAAGAAATAAAAGCTCTTCATAAAGAAATTTTTAATAGAAACTTTTTTTTAGATAAAGTTTTTCTATCGTAATATTTATTGCTTTAAAGTTGATATGATTTTCTTTTTTAAGAAAATGATTTTAGGATCATTAGAATTAATTTTTTGAGCTTTTTCTAATAAATCTATAGCACTTTGATAGTCTCCAATATCATAGTTTTTTTTAGCTAAATAATAATATAAAAATGAACTTGTTTTGTTGTGAATAATATTATGTTCAATAATAGAGAATTCATTTTTGAAGATATGCTGTTGTTTTATATTTGATAACAAGAAAAATATAAAAAATGAGATGATAAAACTCCATGATATAAGCTTAGATGGAATTCTTATTAATAAAAATGCTATTAATATAGATAGAAAAATGATCATAGGATATGCCCAGTGGTCAGCAACAAAAGAATATTTCATATAGGGGATATAAAAAAGAGCACTAATGGGAATAAAAGATAATAAAAGTCCTAGGATGACATATTTAATAAAAATATTTTTTATACAAAAAAGATAAACGATAATAATAAAAAATAGAAAAAAAATGGAATAGAAGATATAGGGTTTATATATAAGATTATAGTTCTTTGGATATAAAAACATTAGTTTATGGGGATAGATAAACTTTAAGATATAAAATGTAAAATTTTTAAAGATGGATGGTGATGTGAATTCAGGCTTTTCGATGGAAGTTCGATAAATATCTTTTTTATTACTAGAACTTATAATCTTTTTGATATGAGAGTGATGTTTAACTTGTTGTTGTGATTCTTGTTTACTCCATATATTACCAGAGAGTGTCTGGAATCCTGATTGAACAGACAGAATAAAAGAACAAAATAAAAAGAACATAACCTTTTTGTCATGAAGTCTTTTATTTAAAAGGAAAAGAAAGAAAACGGGAAATAAGATAAATGTGATCTTCATTTTCAAAGAAAGAAAAAAGAAAATAAAACTATATAATAAGTTCCTATTTAAATATAGCATACAAAGAAGAAAAAATGTCGTTGATAAAATTGTTTTTAGCTGAAAAATCCAACTAACGGATTCTACTTGTAGTGGATGAATGAGAAAAAATAAAGCTGCAATAAGAGAAGTTTTTTTTGAAAAATATTTGGAAGTAATTTTTTTTATTAGCAAAGAATTAAATATATGAATAATAATGTTTATAAATTTATAATATATAAAGTTATGAGAAAAAATCTTAACTAATATCCAAAATATAGAGTAAGTAAGAGGCCAAGAACGAGAATATTCGGAGTTACCCCAATAAACAAATGGATGAGGAGCTTTGATTAAATTATGATTTTGAAATATAAAATAAAAATCATCCCAAAAAGCATAATTACTGACACCAATAAACCATAGTAGAGCGCATATAATAAGAAAATAGGTATTAAAATACTTTTTTAAAAACATCTTTTAGATTTTAGCACAATAATGCCAACTTACGCTGGCACGAAATAACTGACTAAAACACTATTTTTGTATGAAAGTCTATTTGATTTCACTCTTTTTCCCATTTTAATGTATAATTAAGGAGGTTAAAAAAAATAGTGTGGATGTTTAATGATTCAAAATAATAAAGGTTTTTCATTAATTGAGGTTGTCATTGCAATGGGTGTTCTTGGACTCGTAAGCCTTGGAACAGTAAAAATTATGAATATGACTATGCAAAATGAAAAGAGCTCAGATATAAAATCTGAAGTGGATCAGATCTTTAAAGATATAAAAATGAAGATGCAAAATCCTATAGCTTGTACCAATACTTTTAGCGGCTTTAGTCATGAATCATCCTTTAACCAATTATCAACAGTTAAGAATTTAAATAATGAGGTGATTTATAATACGGGGATACCTTTAGCAAAAACAAAAAATAAGTTAGTTCAAATAAGCTCTATTGAAATTCTAGGAAAAGATAATGATGGAGTTAATACAAAATTTGATATTCAAGTCGAATTTGATCTTACTAATGGAGGTAAGAATACTCAGCTTATTGGTGCTAAAATTTTAAAAAGACAATTTAGTATCTATGCTAAGAAAAATTGTCGACAAGATAATTTTTCTTCTCCTGTATCATCTGGACCAAAAGTAGCAAGAGACGCTTGTCGAGTGACAAGAAATGGATCTTTAACAAAGGGCTTAGTTATTAATGGTCTAAATTATGATGTTTCATGTGAAATATGTGATGATACAAATTTAGGAGTCGCTTCCCAAATAAAAGAATGTATTGCTGGAGATGCTAGAGATCAATTTATAGAAGACGCTTGTGTAACAATGGGTGGTAGTTACCATGAGGCGGGAGGAAATTCTACTTGCTCTAGAGTTGAAATTCCTGACGATGAACTTAATTTAATAAAAGAAGAAGTATGTAATACTTCTGGAGGAAAATTTGATACTATTAGTGGCAACTGCCAACTGATTGAAAAAAATTGCTCGGAACATGCTGTATCACCGGCTTCTTATAACCCTGCTGGGGGACTAACGGCTGTTGAGCTTATTTGTCCTGGAAATAGGGTTGCAAAATCTGGTTATGGAAACTGTGGTGGAAGCTCTTCTAAAGCGATTCATGGTTATTCTAAATCTATTATCTCAACAAGTAGTTTGGCAGAAGATAATAAATGGATTGTTTTGTGTTATGGTGCAGTTTCTTCGGGAAATTATAGTATTACTTGTTGTGAAAGGTAAGAATGAAACAAAAAGGCTTTAGTTTAGTTGAAATTTTAGTTGCTATTGGTGTGCTTTCTGTTGGAGCTCTTTCTGTTCTACAATTAAGTAAAGAAACTGGAAAAGTAGAAAAAACATCAAAAATCAAAAATCAAATTAATATTCTTACTCAAGAAATCTCAAGAGAAGTTTCAAATATCAAAAGTTGTTCGGATACTTTTGCAGGTAAAAGGTTTGGGCAAAATATAAATGGAGCTTTAGAGGGGATAAAAAGAGCTGGAAATGGAATATATCTTACAGGGCAAAGCTATAACGGAGTAACAATTAAGTCGATGAGTATTTCAAGTAATACAGACTCCTTAAGTGATGGAAAAACAACTAAAATGTTTTTAGAGTTAGACTTTGAAATTAATAACAATCAAAAAACAATTGGTGGAAAAAACTTTAAAAGAAAGATTGAATTTTATGCTAAAAAATGTAGTTCTAGTATTGTGACATTAACTTCTAATATTAGTAGTGCTGATTTAAAAAGTCAGTGTGAGTCATCTTATAGTGGTTATTTATATACGGGAATAGAGTTTAATAGTACAACGGGCGAGTACAGTGCAAGTTGCCAAACAGAATGTACGACAGCATATGACCATCCTATTGTAAATTGTGTAGATAAGGATGGGGAAAGTGATTTTCTAAGAGATAAATGTTCTTCTTTGGGAGGAAGTTATAATTCTGCTGATGAAACCTGTCAAAGAAATAGCATTAGAGAATCAGAGCTTCGTTTAATTAAAGAAGAAGTCTGTAATTCTATGGGCAAGGTATACAATGAAGTGACAAATAATTGTGTTTATAAATCTTGTTTTATACATGAAGTAAGCTCTACACATAGTACCGCTTTAGTTGGGATTGCATGTCCTGGTGCCAATCAAGTCGCGATAAATGGTGGAGGTATTTGCGGAGCAACTGCAACAAGAGTACTAAACTCGTACCCTGGAAACTTAGTAAATTCAGCGGAGTCTAATAAATGGTACGTTCAGTGTAATTCAGCTGGGCTTATTACTCCGGGCAAATTTTTTGTAACATGTTGTGAGGAATAAATGAGTAATCAAAATGGATCGGCTTTAATCCTATCATTATTTGCATTAGCAATTATAGGTTTTGGTGCTTATAAGTATATGGAGCAAAATCAGTTAAGAGTTGATATCGCTAAATCTGAAAGACTAAGAGAATCAAGAGAGCTTTTAGATCAAAAAATAAAGATGCTCTTAAAGGAGCAAAAACATTGTTCTGCAACCTTAAGTGGAAAAAGAGCAACTGATAGTATAACAGCTTTTAAATATGCTGATTCAATTGGTGTTATTGATCAGTTTGTAACGGGACAAAGCTACGATGGATTTATTATTTCAAGTATTAGACTAAATACTCCTACGACTTCACAAAAGGTAACGAAGGCTGATTTAATTGTTACACTTGAAAAAAAGAGTACAAATAAACTATCTTTTTTATCAAAGACAATTGAAAAACGTTATCCTCTCATACTTAAGCATACTCCAAGTGCAACACATACTTTTGCAGTTCCTTTACAAGTCAGTAAGGATCAAGTTGTCGCAAACTGTAGAAGAGATGGTTTTGAAGGAACTTTGACATCGCCAATACAATATCAGTTTGGATCAAGCCCTGGTTATAGTGCAAACTGTACCATTTATTCAAATCCTTCTGAGCCGATTACAAGTTGTTATTTAGAAGAAGCTTTTACGAATGAACATGAACAAAATTGTAATGCTATGGGAGGAAGCTATAGTGAGCAGAATAATACATGTATACGAACTAGCTTACCATACGCTGAAAAAGAATATCTAAAAGAAGAGTTTTGTAATTCTGTTGGAGGTATATATGTTTCAGGAAAGTGTGATACTAAACCAACAGGTTGTATATCGGCAACAGCAGCTAGTGGTGGGTTAGTTCATACAAACCCAAGTTCGACTTCAGCAATTTCAGTATCAAGACAATTTAATTGTCCTTCTACTCATTCTGTTGCTAGATATGGTGGAGCTGATTGTGGTGCAGGTGGAAAAATTGAATATAGTCGTAATGCTTTACAGGCCAGTGGGAGTTCATCTCGCTGGGAAACTTCATGTTTAATTGAAGCAAGTCAAACTGCTCATTATTGGGCTTGGTGCTGCCCAAAGTAATTTAAAATAATTTTTGCATTATGCTCTTTATCTGTACCAAGATAGATCTCAAAGCATTTAGACTTTCTAAGTAAGCTTATAATACATCTTAATCTTAAAGCAGTGATTTTAACTCTGACTAGAATATCTTTAAAGCCTTTTTCTAAAAAGTGCTCAATAATAATAGGAAGTCCAAGGCCAACACCTAAATACTTTATAAGATGAAAGAACATTTTATACTTGGAAATTTTTTTTATTTTCCCTTTCTTAAATGAAGTTCTTTTTCCATGAATAAGGATAGGAGCTTTTTTAGATCCTTTATAAATAGGAATACTTAATCCTCTTGTATCAAATAAAAACTTTTTTCCAAACTCAGATCTATAAAGCTCAAAAATATAATCAGAATTAAAACTAAGGTCTTTAGGTATATGATCTAGACCGAATCTAATAGGAAACTCTAGGACTTTACCTTTTTTAGTTATTAAAGGAGCATCATCTGAAATAAACTTAACTCCATCATTTTTTATCATTTCTAGAAATAGAGAACTTTTACCACCCTTCATAGGCATCATACAGATAACAGGATGATTTTCAAGGGTAAAAGAACATGCATGAACTCTATGAATACCATTTAAATCCATTTGTTTACCAACTCTAGATAAAAGAAATAAATAGGTTAACTCATGAGTAAAATTTATATCGTCACAATAGATTTTTGCCGTACTATTTATTTTATCAAAAATAATAATACCTTTTCCATAATAGTCACAATAACGAAAGTTATCTTTATCATATATGATTGCATTTCTTGTTTGATGAGAGCTTATCATAGAAGGAATTTTTTCCATTGGAACTTCATCACAAATATATACATCAATGGTTAAAAAGATATCGTTTAGATTATCTACTAAAAAATATGAAAAGTTCTTTTCCATAAGATCAAGGATTTGTTTATTATTGGAATTAACTTGAACTTGAATATCATGAAAGTTAAAGTACTTAGATAACATAAGAAAAGTATAGCTATGAATTTTGAAATTGTCATACCAACAATTAATAGATCAAAATATCTAAAAAAGTGTTTAATTGAGATTTTATCTCAGGATAATGATTCATTAAATGCTATTCATATTATAGTAAATGGTAAGGACTCTTTAACTAATGAAGTTTTAACTGAGTTTAGCTCATCAAAGATAAATATCTATCATATTGAAAAGTCTTATGCTGGTGTCGCAAGAAATCATGTTTTAGATAAAGTTGAAAGTGATTGGGTCTACTTTATAGATGATGATGCTATTATTTGTGAAAATTATTTCAAAAAGTCCCTTCGTATTTTAGATAAATCAAATATTTCTATTTTAGGAGGACCCGATTCATTTAGAAGTGAAATAAGTGATCCTATTCAAAAAATTATGAATGCATCCCTAAGTTCTCCATTTGCCATGGGCCCAACTTTCAAAAGACATTTAGGAAAACTCGTTAATGAACTTATCGAAGTGGATGAAGCAAGTGTTACACTATGTAACTTGTGGGTAAAGTCTGATCTTTTAAAACAGACTCGTTTTAATCCTTCTTACAGAAGAAACGAAGAAAATGTTCTATTAAATGAACTGCAAAGAAGAGGAAGCTCCATTTTCTATAACCCTTCTTTATATGTGATTCATCATAGAAGAGAAAATATTAGAGATCTTCTTCTATCAATAAAGGTATCTGGCACTTATAGAATGAAAATGCTTCACAATTCTTTTAAGTTAAAGGATCTTATTTATTTAGCTCCAATAGTTTTTTATTTTTCTCTTATTTTCTTTGATGAGTTATTTATCCCTTATTTTCTTATAGGAGCTTATTTTTCAATAAAAGGAGCATTAGCTTATAAGATACCCTTTAAAGTCTTTCATATCTTAATTCTTAATATCCTTATTCATATTAGCTATGCCTTTGGACAGTTTGTCTATTTGCTAAATATATTTTCCTTTAAGTTCAATAAGTTAGGTTAATCGTTATATATACCTTCTTGCACTACTTTTGTTATGGAAGCAAGAATCAACTCATATATTTTAACATCAAAAGGCATTAAGATCGTATCATTGTTCGGGTACTCAACAAAGGGCATCCCTGGAATCGATATTATAGGGATGGGAAGACTTTCAAGAAGCCTTAAAGAAAAAATCATCTATCTAACAAAGATGAGAGAGCTTTATCTAAAGAAAAGAAGGTACGTTATTAGTATTGATATAAATGATTTAGATGGTGATGAAAAATGGGAAGATTTAAAAGGATTAGAGTTTCCTACAATACTTCTATATTGGTATCTGGGAGGCTTACTCCCAATTAGAAAACTAGACGACTGTATTTGCCAAGGCTTTATTAGTACTAAAGGAGTTATCTACCAAAATCACTTACCGAAAAAATTAGATAATCTTTTAAAGAGGTATCATAATGATTCGGACTTTTATAATATAAAGGCCATAACAAGTTCTAGTACCATGGACTCGAGCCTTTTTAAAATAGATACTAGTGCGCTTTTATCTCATATTCCTAAGCTTAGTTATCGAGTTATTAAATAGCTAAAGTCTTAGCAACATCAATATAAGCGCTCATCACGTGATCTGATTTTCTAGAACAGTCGTGAAGATCACAAACCTCAACAAGGTTTTTATTTACAACAATAGCATGCTTAAGTTTACCTTCTAGCAGAGCTTCAACTGCTTTTTTACCCATAAGACTTGCATAGAATCTATCAGATACGCTAGGGGATCCGCCTCTTTGAATATAACCTAAGATACAAACTCTAGATTTAATATTATGTTTTTCTTCTAGATCTTTAGCTATATCATAAGCTCTTCCTGGAGTTTTACCTTCAGCTACGATAATAACAGAAAAGTTTTTGCCTCGATTAATACCTCTGTTGATATTACTTGCGATTTCATCTAGGTTTATTTCTTGTCCGTTAATAAGAACGTTCTCTGCTCCAGCACAAATTCCAACCTGAACAGCTATCGCTGAAGTTCTAGCACCCATAACTTCAATTAAAAAAGCTCTGTCATTGGCCATCGCCGTGTCTCTAATTTTATCAATAGCTTCAACAGCATTTTCAACAGCTGTATCAAAACCAATTGTATATTCTGTTCCAGAGATATCATTATCAATAGTTCCTGGAATACCAATGACTGGGATGCCATGTTCATCAGATAGAGCAATTGCACCTTTAAACGATCCATCTCCTCCAATAACAATAAGAGCATCTATATTAAACTCTTTTAAAATCTGCGCGGCCTTTGCTCTATATTCAGGCTTTTTAAATTCGAGACATCTTGAAGTGTAGAGAATAGTTCCACCTTTTTGAATAATATTACCAACACTAGAAGCATCTAATTTGTGGATATCCTTTTTTAATAGACCTTGGTATCCACGATTTATTCCATAAACATCAAGGCCAGCTCCAATGGCAGATCTTACGATTGCTCTAATTGCTGGGTTCATTCCTGGAGAGTCTCCACCACTTGTTAATACTGCTATTGATTTAATTTTCTTTGTCATAAAAATACCGAGTTACCTTCCATTAAAGGAGCTTTTTCAATTCCAAGCAAATGTAAAATAGTAGGTGATACATCTTTCAGAGCATTATCACTATCTTTTGTATTAATTTTTATATTTTCTAAATCTTTGTGAAATAAAATAAAGGGAACATCTGCTTTAGAGTGAGAAGTATGAACTGATCCATCTTCATATTTCATTTGATCACAGTTTCCATGATCAGCTGTTATCAGCATTGCTATATTTTCACTTTTACATTTTTTACTAAGCTCTAATAGACATCTATCAATCTCTTGCATAGCAAGAACAGATGCTTCATAGTTTCCTGTGTGTCCAACCATATCAGGATTTGCAAAATTAACAATATAAGTACTAATAGATTTATCAGATAAATTTTCAAGTAAACTATCTAATACCTGTGGTGCACTCATCTGTGGTTTTTGATCATAAGTTTCTACATCTTTTGGCGAATCAATAAGAACTCTTTTTTCACCATTAAAAGGTGGCTCGATGCCTCCATTAAAAAAGTAAGTCACATGAGCATATTTTTCAGTTTCAGCTATTTTAAAAGTATTCTTATTAAGGCTTGATAAGTATTCACATAATGTTCCAGCAACCTTTTCTCTATTAAAAAGAATCGGCACTTGAGGAAACTCTTCATCTATATATGGACTCATACAAAGAAAATAAGTTGGCCTTATCTTGTTTTTAAATTCACTGAACTTATCACTGCAATAAACTTCACTTATTTGCTTTGCTCTATCTGGTCTAAAATTAAAAAATAAAACGCAATCATCATTTTTAATCGCCCCTTCATCTAAAAATAAAGCTGGAGTTATAAATTCATCAAAAATATCTTTATCATATTCACTTTTAAGATAACTTAAAGGATCAAGATCAGTTGTAGCTGATCCTGTCATCATATCATAGGCTCTTTGAATCTTATCCCATCTTCTATCTCTATCCATTCCAATGGATCTTCCTTGCATAGAAGCAAAGATAATATTTTCATTTTTTAAAATACGCTCTAAATACTTTTTACCATTATCTTTAGGAGTATCACGTCCATCCATAAAAGCGTGAAGATAAACTTTTATTCCCGTATCTTTTAAAATATCAACAATATGTTCAAGGTGATCAATATGAGAATGAACTCCACCATCAGATAAGAGTCCCATAAGATGAATGCGGTTTGAATTTTCTTTTGCTTTTAAAATAAGTTTTTGAAATTTTTCTAAATCTTTAAAAGTATTATTTTCAATAGCCTCATTAATTCTAACTAAATCTTGTCTTACAGATCTTCCTGCTCCAAGATTCATATGTCCAACTTCAGAGTTTCCAGCAACACCTTTTGGAAGACCAACAAGCTCTCCACCTGGAGTTAAAGTTGTAAAAGGATAGTTTGAAATAAGATGATCTAGGGTAGGGGTTTTAGCATCTTTAACGGCGTTAAATTTATCATCATTTGGGTTATATCCCATTCCATCGCAAATAACGAGTAGTACTCTGTCAGTTAATCCTTTAATTGTCTTCATCAATATCCTTTTAAAATATTTTATACTTACTTTAGAAAAAGGAGAAGTATTAGGATGTAAAAGCTTGTAATTTCTTTGTTAAAAGTTATACCATACTTGAGTATTTTACTTTTGGGGAGCAATATGAATAAAGTAATTCAAAGAAGCAAAGTGTTAGCTGGTTTTTTAAGCTTCTTAGTACCTGGATTAGGACATTTATATATTGGCCAAAATAATAAATCAGTAAAACTTCTTATTGTTTCATTTCTTTTTATTCTTATTCATTCATCAGATTTTACCTACAGTAGTAGTGTATATGCTTATTTATTAGTAAATATCTTAGATTTTATATATACAATTATCGTTATCTATCTTTGTGTTAAAGAACTTAAGTTAAGTTTATATGTAAAACTAAGAAAAATTAATAAATGGTACTTTTACCTTTTAATATACTCATTCTTTATTGCGATTAATTCTATTATAAAGCCTTCTTATATCATATATGACATTAATGGTTCTGGAATGAATCCAGTTCTTAAAAAAGGTGATCGTTTTATCTCTAAACTTACAAAAAAAGTTAACTATGGAGATATTGTCGTTTTCGAGTATCCTGATGATGAAAGTTTAGTTTATATTCAAAGAATTATTGCAATGCCTGGTGATAAAATAGAAATAAAAGATAAAAGAGTGATTCTGAATGGAAAAGAACTAACTTTAAATAAACTTAATACAGATATGAAAGATAATCTTGATGAGCTTTATTTAAGTCGTGATATTTCTATATATGAAGAGCATAACAATAAGAGAAGTTATTCAATCGCTTTAGATAAAGCAAAGTTTTCTAGTGATAACTATCATGAAATTAGTATACCAAAAGATCATTATTTTGTTTTAGGTGATAATAGAAACCATTCTGCAGATTCACGTTATTGGGGACTTGTTCCTAAGAAAAATATTATAGGTGTAGCTCGTTATATATACTTTACAACAAACTTTAAAGACTTTAGAAAGAGATTTAATAAGAAGTTGTATTAGTTATGATAAGGATGATTGTTCTTTATAGTTATAGCACGATAAAACTGTTCAACAAAGAGAACCCTTGCAATCTTGTGGGGAAAGGTAAGTTTAGATAAGGATAGCTTACCAGTAGACTCATTTATTAATTCATCACTTGGGCCCTCAGCTCCGCAGATGACAAAAATAAGAGGCCTTTGATCTTCAAGCTTATTAAAGACAAACTTTGAAAAATCTTTGCTCGTATATTCCACCCCCCATTCACTCATAATGATAAGCTGGTAGGCAGACCCTTTAGATATGTCTAAAGCTTTTTTTAAGACAGACTTTCCTTCCTGATCTTTATTATCAGCACTAGCTTTTACTTCATGAATTTTAAGGTTTGGATTACTAATTCTTTTTAGATAATCATTTTCTATTGCTTCTAGCTCTTTTGATTTAAGCTTTCCAACAACAATAAGATGGCAATTTGTGGCCATTAGAAATAGCTTTCAGCCGTCTCTAACTTTTGCTCTATTTCACTTGAACCGTGATAGTATTCAGTTGGAATATCAATCGATGCAAGATCTGACCAAAGCCCATCAAGATCATATACTTCTCTAGAATTTTCATCAAAGATATGAATAATAACATCACCAAGATCTAAAAGAATCCAATCTCCAGCTTCAACACCTTCAATTGATTTTGCTTCAGTTCCTTCTGGTAATGTATTGGCTAGAATCTCATCAACCATCGTTCTTGCTTGAATATGATTTTCTGCTGTTGCAATAATATTGTAATCACATAATGAGCTCGTTTGGCTTGAATCTAAAAGTTTGATATTTACACCTTTAAAGTTTGCAATAATCCAACAAGATGCCATTGCTGTATTTAATGGATACTCTAAGCTTTCATTTGAAATAATCTTTGCTACTTCTTTTTTAACGTACGGATTGCTCATTTACATTTTCCTTATTTGGGAATTCAAATCCCTTAGTCTTTAACATTAATCTTTTTAATACTTCTAAATTTCTTCCAGAGACACTTGAAATTGGTAGAACCTTTTTTTCTAAAGACTCTTCCATATACTTTTGAAACTTTGAGATTTCATCTTCACTCATAGCATCTATCTTTGTAAGACAGATAATCTCTACGCGATTATAAAATACATCTTCATTATATTTTAAAAGTTCGTTCTTAATTGTTGAATAGTCATCTAAAGCTTCATATGGCTCAAGTAACATAGAACAATCAATTAAATGAACAAGAGCTGATGTCCTTTCAATATGTTTTAAAAATTGATGACCTAATCCCTTTCCAATTGAAGCATCCTCAATTAGTCCTGGAATGTCAGCTACAACTAAAGAGTTCTCCTTATCAACAACAACTACACCTAAGTTAGGTTCTAATGTTGTAAAAGGATAGTCAGCAATTTTTGGTTTTGCTTCAGAGATACTAGAAATTAAAGTAGATTTTCCAGCATTAGGAAGACCAACTAAAGCAATATCAGCAATTAGTTTTAGCTCTAATCTTAAAGGAAAGAATTGACCTGTTTCACCTTCTTGAGCATATCTTGGAGCTTGGTTTGTTGATGTCTTAAAGTATGTATTTCCAAGACCACCACGTCCACCTTGAGCAAGTAACTTTTGTTGTCCATGTTCTGTGATGTCTTCAAGAAGATCACCCGTATCAGTATGATAAACAAGAGTCCCAACTGGAACTTTTAAAATGATATCTTCTCCAGCATGCCCATCCATTTGGCGACCAGCTCCGTTTTTTCCATCATCAGCTTTGAAAACCTTTCTCCCTCTAAAGTGAACAAGAGTGTTTAAATTTTCATCACCTTGAAGAATGATATTTCCACCGACTCCGCCATTTCCACCATCAGGACCACCGTAAGGGACAAATTTTTCCCTTCTAAAGCTAGATGCTCCATCTCCTCCTTTACCGGAGTATACTTCAATTTTTACTTCGTCGATAAACTTCATTTTTAAGCTTCGTTCCTAAATTATAAAATTATGCCTTTATATAGGTTTAGAGGTCGTTTGTGAAACTTTTACTGTAAAAAATACATAAAAAAAAGCCCCCTAAAAAGGAGGCTTTATCTAAAATAATTTTAACTTTTGATTAAGCTGGTATTACAGAAACCATTTTCATTTTCTTATTGTAATAAGAAAACTTAACGTGTCCTTCTGTCATAGCAAATAATGTAAAGTCATTTGCCATTTTAACACCTGGACCTGCGTGAAACTTTGTTCCTTTTTGACGAACAATAATGTTTCCTGTTCTAACTACTTGTCCACCGAATTTCTTAACCCCTCTCATCTTTGGGTTAGAATCACGGCCGTTACTAGTACTACCACCTGATTTTTTATGAGCCATTGTATATCTCCTGAATTCTTAAATTAAGCTTTAATCCCTGTAATTTTAAGGGCCGTATAATGTTGTCTGTGTCCATTCTTTTTAATGTATTTTCCTGGACTTCTTCTTAAAACAATTACCTTTCTAGAACGAGCTTGTCTGATAATTTCAGCATTTACTTTTGCTCCAGAAACTACTGGTGTTCCAACTTTTGGGCTGTCACCACCGATAAAAAGAACTTGGTCTAACTCAACTTTAGATCCAACTTCACCTTCCATTTTTTGAACATCAATGATGTCACCTTCTTTAACTCTGTACTGGTGACCTTTGATTTCTACGATTCCGTACATTTAATTCTCCTTACGCCTAACTAGGGGAGCATAAAGCTGCTTAGCCCTAGAATAGATCTTCCTTTTTTAACACTATCTTTTAAGCCTTTTATGGATAGATGTCAACTCCTGGATCAGGCAAACTTTGCCCTTCTAAACAAAAAGTTACTATAAATTAATTTTGCTTTGCGTAATAAGCGATAAGATTAATGAGGAAGCTTATGAGAAGTGAATTAATTTATCTTAAATTTCAAAATGATAGTAGATTTAATATCTATTTACAGTTTGCTGATAGAGCACTTTATGACTCTCAGACAGACCTATTATTTAAGCTAGGCTTTACAAGCGTAGACTATAAGAGTGTTAAAAGAGCCTCAACAGCTAAAGATAGCTGTACGATTATCGCAATAAATAAAGCCAGTGCAAAGCTAACTTCAGCACTAGATGGATTATATCAAGATGAGGTACTAAGCCAATCGGGTGCAGCTTTTCAATATTATAAGAAAGGATGTGCTAGTGCTTTAATCTCACTTTCAAAGGTAAACTGGCAGGTCGCTCTTGTAGAGGATTGTAGTTTTGAAGGACTTAAGTTCTTTTATAATAGAATCATTAGTGCTGCTTTAACAAAGTATGGAGTTCTTTCATTCTGGGGAGTGAAAGCTCAGAGTACTTTAATTGTAACAAAGCCTGTTGTATCTCAGTCTGAGTGCTTCTTTATCGATATAGATGCCAACAAAGTATATAGTGAGGGGGAAGTAACCGACTTTGATTCTTCATTAAATATTGGTCGGCTTGATAGTTTTCAAAAACAAGAACAAAGATCTATGTCTAAGGAAATGATGTATAGTTTCTTAGCGACTCATACGTGTGTATTTAGTTCATTAAGTAGCGTATATATAATGAGAACGAATCTTTTAAAGGTGACAAAAATTTTAAGTGCATTTTCATATCCTGAAAAAAACTTTGAGCCTAGAGCTAATTCATAGTTTCAATAATCGGTGTAAATCCACCTGATACAGTTGCAGCTTTTCCAATAATTGATAGAAAAACAGGGTAGCAAGTTATAGAGCATCCTCCGCTATATATAATCTTAAAGTCGGATCTCTTAGTCCAAATATAGACAGCTGATTCTTCAACTTTTTTATACTTATTTTGTTTCCCATATCTGTTAATTAACGACTGGTGAAATACGTCGTGAAGAAAATAAGCAGGTAATCTAGCATAGAAATCTAGAATAACACCGGCTCTAGCTTGTACTAATACTGGAAACTTATATTGCTTATGGGTTACATAAAATTTTCTAATAATAGCCCCACCATTATTGCTTTGAATTTTAGAGTTTGGATACTCCTTGAGAAGCTCCTCTAACTTCTTTCCTGGATAGAATTTACTAAGTTCATCTACAGAAAAATTGTAGTTTGGTGGCTCCACTTTTGCGAAGCATAAGTTATTGAAAATAAATAAGAAAACTAAGTTCCTAAGCAAAATACTCCACCTTTGTAAATGCCTTCTCTTACTATGATAATATAAAATGAATACCCATTCTAACTATGGGCACTAATTGCTGATTCTTTCGTGACAAATCGTGTCTATTAACGGATGATTAATACTAAACAAAAAATTTCACATGCATTCTATGGAAGGAGAAAGAGTGAAAAAAATTGCAAATTTTTTATTATTTTTGGCACTAGTTAGTTGTGCGACTACTCAAGAACAAAGCAAAGGTGTAGAGCAAAAGAAATCCAATAAGAATCTAAGAGTTCAAAAGCATCTTGTTGATAGCGTAGAGGTAGGATGTAATGGATGCATTAAAGGTAGTGCTGGAGATAATGAAATTAGAAAATCTGGCAAAAAAAGTTATTTTCTTTTTGGAGCAGAGCACTTAAATCTTAAAAATAAGTACTTTGATATTCCTGTTGTTTATAACAAGTACACAAAAATGTGGATTAAGTACTTTACTGGAAGAGGCAAAAAAAGCTTTAAAAGATACGCTAAAAGATCGGGAAGATATGGGCCGGTTTTATCTAAGATTTTAAATAATAAAAATATGCCAAGAGATCTAATATATTTAGCTATGGCAGAAAGTGGTTTTCAAAATCATGCTAGAAGTTGGGCCAAAGCTGTAGGTCCGTGGCAGTTCATGCCTTTTACGGGAAGAAAATTTGGTCTTGAAGTAGGTTTTTTCTTAGATGAAAGAAGAGATCCTCTAAAAGCGACAGTTGCAGCAAGTGATTATTTAACTGTTCTTTATGATATGTTTGGCTCATGGGAACTAGCAATGGCTGGTTATAACGCTGGTGAAGGAAAAATCAAAAGAGCAATTAGAAGATATAGAACTAAGAACTTTTGGAAAATTAGAAAAGGAAGATATCTTAGAGCTGAAACAAAAAACTATGTTCCAAAGATTATGGCACTTGCAATCATTGGAAAAAACTTAGAGAGCTTTGGATTTGATGATATCGAATTTGATAAGCCTCTTGATTTTGAAGAAATTACAGTTTTAGAAAATACAGATCTTTATAATTTAGCTAGTGTAATAGGAACTAGTTTTAAGGAAATAAAAAAATATAATCCTGAATTAACAAGATGGCAGGTTCCACCTAAGAAAGGAAATTATAAAGTAAGAGTTCCTGTGGGAATAAAGAAAAACTGGGATCTTGTTGTAGATAAAACAGTTGTCCAAGCAAATGATTATAAAATTTATCAACTTAAAGGTTACGCAAGTCTTAAGCATGTATCGAGAAAGTTTAAAGTTCCTGTAAAAATATTGGAAACATTAAATGGATTTCCAAAAAATAAGAGATTATTTCCAAAAACGGCGATAAGGCTTCCTTTTAGAGCCGATCATTCTAGAAAAAATAGATTATATGCTGACCTTTATGAAAAACCTAGAAAAAGTGTTAGAAGAAGAAGGGCTTATCAAAGATGGATAAGAAGAGGAATGAAAAAAGGAAGAAAGATAGCAAGTCCTAAACAATTTTATACGGTTAAAAAGGGTGATAATCTTTGGAGTATTGCCAGAAAAACAGGTGTAGGAATTAACACAATTATTAGATCAAATCATAAATTAGTAAAAAGAAGAATGATATTACCAGGTGATAAATTGGCAATAAAATAGCTTTTAAAAAAGGGGACACACACATGTCTGGTTTTGGAATCAGAGCTTTAAAAAAAGTTAAAGAAGAAGAATCTAAAATAGGCAAAAGGATTTATTTTAAACATCTTGTAATAGGTGATGATGCTTTTGCTGTTTTAAAATATTTAAATCTTAAGTCAAAATATAGTGATGAAAGTATAGGTCTTATATCTAAGACGATGTTAACTAAGAAGCTTGTAGAGAACTTTTTTAGATGCCAGATAGGTACAATTAGAAGTGAAGCCTGTGCTGAGCTTCTTGTATCTAAGAATCCACGTTTTGAAATTTTAAAAGAAAGTGAAACTCCTAGTTTTTATAAAGATACAAAATTTCATACTTTTGGAGGAAGAGCAAAACCATTTACATTAATGGAAGATGAAGATTTTTTTACAAGCTCAAAGTATAACTATAAGTGGCAAGCCTTATTTGAGAGTGAAGTTCTAGAAAATCTTGATGATCATATTCTTGCTAATCAACATCAAAAATTTATTGAAGAAATTGAACTTATTGACCCAACTGATCTAGTTGAAAAAGCTTTTTATAGGATTACTACTTCTGAAAATGAAGAGTTTGAATGTGAAAACCTTTATTGGGCAGGTTCTCCAAAGCTATTTTACTCTCTTGTTTCAAATAAAGATAAATTAGATGATAGTGTTCATAGTTATTGTAATCAAATAGAGACAAGAACATCTTTGAGTGTTCATTTTGAATGTAAGGGCCAGATCTATGAAAATAGTGGAACTTTATTTTTACCTCAAAGTGCAACTCATGAGTGGGGACACTTTATAGCTGATATTGAAGATTATGATCCAGCTGCAAATATACAAAAGTTAACGTGTTTAATGTTTGTAACTGAAGATATAATAACAGAAGAGGATCTAGCTAAGAAAATACGTTTAATGACTAGAACAATTGAAAGAATTCTACCTAATTTTTCAAAAGTAGAAGTTACAGAGCATATTCATTATGAAGATGATTCTTTTATCAAAAATATTAAAGATGAATTTGCTGACTCTATGAAATCTTCTCATGAGTCTTTAAATTTTGTAGGTCTTGGAGCACCGATTAGTGGCATGGATGATTCCGAGTCTATAAAGTATTTAACGAGAGCGATTTTAAGTTTATAAAAAAGCCCGTTTAAAGCGGGCTTTTTTACTATCTATTTTTTATTGTTTTGTAGGATCAATTTGAGTTTGGATATAATTTTGTTCACCAACTTTCATTAATAATCCATGCTGAGTCTCTAACCAATCAACATGCTCTTCTTCACTTTTTAGAATTTCTAAGAATAAGTCTCTCGTTCCATAGTCTTTTTCTTCTTCACATAAAGTAATACATTCTTTTAAAAATGGAACAGCTTCATGCTCAACTTCAAGATCAGCTTCTAAAACTTCTTTTACATTTTGACCAATTCTAAGTTTATTTAATTTTTGAAGGTTTGGAAGTCCTTCTAAGAAAAGGATTCTTTTAATGAGCTCATCAGCGTGCTTCATTTCATCGATACTTGCCATATACTCAAGTTGTCCTAGTTTCTCTAGACCCCAGTCTTGAAGCATTCTAGCATGTAAAAAATATTGGTTAATAGCAGTTAGTTCTTTAGTTAAAACTTCATTTAACGCTTTTAAGATCTTTTCATTACCTTTCATAAATATCCTTTTAAATAGTAATTTTAAGGATATTATTTAAGATTTGTTGGCTTTTGTACAGTCTGGCGTGAGGTGTTGTGAGCTTTTTGTTTAGATTTAATTGATTCAATAGCATCAATCATACATGTACCACAGTCAGAACCTACTCCTAAAGACTTTAAGATATCTTTTGTATTTTGATGAGTAATCATTGCTCTTTCAATGTCTTTTTCACTAATTCCTTTACAGATGCATACGTACATATATAACTCCTGTTATCTATTATATTATACATCGGTTTGGTGTGTAAAACAATTAGTAAAATATTCAAATTCTTGTTGGGTATATGTAATTACAAGGGGTTAGCGGTCTTCATACCATTTCACCGAAAGGTGATAGCAAGGATATCTCTACACTTTTGAAAATGAAAACGCGACGAAGAGGAGCGTTAAACACAAAATTTTGGACAAAAAAAGCCCTGACTTAAAGCCAGGGCCATATTAAAACTAATTAATCCTTAATTAGAATAATAAATCAAACTTGATCCAGTTCCATGCAAGAGCATTAGTTGTGATATCTTCACCACCATCTGGAGTTACAGTATTCATTGTGTAGTTAACAGATGGAGCAAAAGTTAAGTGCATTCCCATCCAAGATCCAACGTTAAATCTGTGTCCGTACTCTAAACCAATTGTGTTAGCTTCAAATACATCTTCTTCGCTAGACATTGAGTAGTGTAAAGCAGCATAACAAGTATCGTTTACTCTTCCTTCTAAGTTGTAATAAACATCAATTCCATAAACTGGAGCTTGAGCTGTTGTATCGTTTACATAGTGTCCACCAACTTGCCAAGTTCCATTAATAGAATAAGCATAATTTAAAGCTACTCTTGAGTTCTTTGTTTCTGTATCAGTGTTCTTGTCATCTTGTACAGAAGAAGAGATATCGAAAGAAGCCGAGTCTCCACCATCAGCAAATCCATCAAATTTGATCATGTGCTTAGGGTTGTGGTTGTGTGCAAATGCACTTGTTACTAGTAAAGCTGCTACTAATAATTTTTTCATGTTTTACATCCTTTGTTAGGTTGTTGTTATTAATAAAATAAACGTTTTTTTAAAACGTAACGTTTTGTAACTAATAGTAAAATTTTGAATCATAAGTTGCGCTTTGCAAATAAAAAAAAGCATTTTTGAGTTTTTTTTTATAAGAAAAAGCGTCAAAAAAATATCACTAGCAAGTACTTACTTTTATGTATAGGGGCTATTCCTCTTTAGATTCTTTTATATCGGGGCAAAGCAAAGATTTGTTATCCACATTTTTTGCCCCTATGGGAAAGGTGGCAAAAGATAAAATTATTTTTTTTAGACAAAATTTTAACAAATATAAATAAAATCTATATCAATTATGAAAAATAAAAGTTTATAAAGCTCGCTTTTATTGAAAAAAACCCTTGTGACTCTTATCAAATAGCTAAAGGAGAGCTAATGAAAAAGTCATTTGTAACATTAGAAGAGTGTTTATCGTTATGGTGGAACGAAAACTCAAAAAGTTTTAAAAACCTAGACAGTAAAAATCAAAGGTTGATGAGGGGAAAGAGCGATCGAGGCAAGGACTTAAGCGTTTATTTTAAATATATTGATAAAGATTATATTGAAATTCAAAAAGTAAAAGCTTTAAAATAGGTTTGTGAAAAAAATCTTCTTAATCATATTCTTAATTATACTTGTACCTATTGTATATTTCGTACAAATTGATATAACGAATTTAAAAGAAGGTTATTTTTATAAGTCCAAGGATGGATATGTTTTTGTTGAAAAAAAACCTCACACTTGGTTATTTATAAATGAAATAACTTCAAAAATTTACTGGCCTATTGTAGTTAGTGAAGATTGGTTGTTTTTTGAGCATAAAGGTATTGATTTAAAGCAACTATATCAAGCGATCACAGATACGATTTACGAACAAAAAGATCTTCGAGGAGCGAGTACTATTACTCAACAAGTTGCAAAAAATTTATTTTTATCTAATGAAAGATCTTTTATTAGAAAAATTAAAGAAGTTATTATTTCTTTTAAATTAGAGATGAATTTTTCTAAGAAAAAAATTTTAGAGATTTATTTAAACTTAATAGAGCTTGGAGATAATATATATGGATTAAAACAAGCAAGTTTATATTATTTTAAAAAAGATCCTCGTCTGCTAAATATTAAAGAAGCTTCTTTTTTAGCTATGTTATTACCAAATCCGAAAAAATATAATAGTTCTTTTAAAAATAAGCAACTATCGGAATATGCTCATTCAACAATTGAAAAAACTTTAGTAAAGCTTAGACAAGCAAAAATTATTTCAGAAAAACAAAGAGAATTAGAGTCTAGTAGAATACTAAGCTTTGAGAAAAATTAAATACCTTCTATGATATTAACTTGAAAGCTTGTCCTTGGCAGTGGTATTCCTAGTGTATTTGAATAGGTTGCCGGTTCAAAATCAATAATTAATGTTACATCAGAGCTAGGAGCAAAACCAGAGTCGTTAATTGTAATTTGATATCTTTTATTTTCATTTAAACCAACACCTGTAGTGCTAGTTGGACTTATTGGATGGTAGTTATAAGTAGGTGAGGTTCCAGTAAAAACTTCTCCTACTATCTCAAACTCTACAATTGCATTTCCTGTAACAACATCAGATTCTTTTACATTAAATGTTCGTTGAATAATACGAGGTAGATTCTTTTCAAAGTTATCGCTAAACTGAGCTTCTTGTCCTACCATTTCATATACATTACATGCACTTAAGAACAGTAAACTTAAACTCATTAAAAATACATTTTTCATACTTATCCCTTTGTAATCTTATCGATATAAATTTAGATAAGTTTGAGTAAAATAAGCTTGAGTAATTTAGTTTTTATAATTGATATGCCTAATGCATTCATAGGCAACTGTGGTTGCTACATTTGATAGATTTAGGGATCTAATATGTTCACTATACATGGGAAGCTCGAACATTTGATCTTTATAAGTTTCATAAAAAGACTTTGGAAGTCCCTTAGTTTCAGAACCAAAGATTAGATAGCAATCTTCAGTATAACTTCCATCATAATGGGGAGTACCAGTTGCATTTTCAAAAAAGAAGAGCTTATTTAAAGCTGGTTTTTCACCTTCTAAAAAATGATCAAAGCTATCATATTCTTTAATTTTAACGTGTTTCCAATAATCTAGACCAGCTCTTCTAACAGCTTTTTCATCGATATCAAAACCATAGGGTTTAATAAGAATGAGTTCTAGATTTAAAGCCACACAAGTACGCCCGATACTTCCAGTGTTACCTGGAATCTCGGGCGCGTGTAATACAATTTTAAATTGAGTTTTATTTTCCATTCATTAGGTAGTTGTGAAGAGTTCTTACAATAAGACCTGATCCACCTTTTGTTGGACAATATGATAAGTGAGATTGAGAATCACAAACACCAGCAATATCTAAATGGGCCCAGTTAATTCCTTCTCCAATAAAGTTTTCTAGAAAGCATGCAGCAGTTGCAGTTCCAGCATAACCTGTTGAGCCAATATTTTTTAAATCAGCAATTTTAGATTTCATATCATTTTGCCATTCAGGAATGATTGGTAATTGCCACATGTATTCATCTGACTTCTTAGCAAATGAAAGTAGTTCTTTAATTGTTTTATCGTGGTTACCTAGTACTGCACAAACTTGTGTTCCTAGAGCTACGAGGCAAGCACCTGTTAAAGTTGCGGCATCAATAATTGTATCAGGTTTAAGTTCACTTACGTAGTCAAGGCAATCGGCAAGCACAAGTCTACCTTCGGCATCAGTATTAAGTATTTCAACTGTTTTTCCATTTCTTGCTGTAACAATTGAATCAGGCATTGTTGCATGTTCATTAACAGCATTATCTGTAATACCTAGAATACAAGTAATTTTGTATGGAGAGTTGTTTAAAACAGCAGCTCTAAAAGCGCCATAAACAGTTGCTGAACCTCCCATATCAAATTTCATTCCAACCATAGACTTACTTGGCTTAAGCGAGTACCCTCCAGTATCGAAAGTTAACCCTTTTCCAACAAGTGCTATATGTTTTGTATTTTTTGTTACTTTTTTAGGAGTATAAGTTAAGTGCACAAGTCTTGGTTCATAAGCTGAGCCTGCATTTACAGCTAAAAAACATCCCATTTTTTGTTTTTTAAGATCAGCTTTTCCTAAAATTTTAGTTTTAACGCCTTTAAGGTTTGTTTTTACATCCTTTTCAACTCTTTTAGCATATTCTTCTGAGTGAAGTTTATTTGGAGCTTCATTTACAAGGTCTCTAGCAAAATTTACTGAGCTTGTTACATTTTCAACTTTCTCAATTGTCTTATCAATAGATCTTTTTATTTTTTTGTCAGCAATAAAGAGATCAATGGATTTAAAAGTTGTTTTTGTTTTTTCTTGCATATATTTTTCAAAAGTATATGCAGCTAGATCTAAAGCTTCTTTTACAATGGCACTTGCATTTAAAATACTTCCAACACAATTAAAAGATGCCACATCTATGCAAATTGATTTAACTTTTTTCTTATGAATTGCTTTATAAGTTGATGCAATTGCTTTTCTAAGTTGCTCATCTTTTGCTTTAGTTTTGTTTCCTAGTCCTACGATATAGACAGTTGATAAATCAGGAGCAGTAAAAGTAAAGTTTGATCCACTTGCTCCAGTAAAGTTTTCTGAGCCTTGAACCATTTTGAACATTTTCGCTAGATTTTTATCACTCCAAGATAAGCTAGCACTAGACTTATCTTTTGATTCAAATGCTCCAACAACTTTAAATTGAGCTTTGTTAAATATTTCAAGGTCAAATCCAATGTTTGTATTCATATTTTTCTCCTATGTTTATCTAAATAATTTTTAACTAGCTTAGCAAAGTAGCGATCTATTGTCTAAGTTAACTCGATAAAGTACTCTTAATTTATGTTGAAGTTATATCGAGTTTATTTAGCAGCACATTATGTTGTTCCGCTGGTAACAAGTACTTTATTTTTTGTCATTTTTTTACTCACTTTTGAGTTATTTCGGATTATGCAATTAATGTCTTCGTCAGATGTTAGCTTTAACTTTATACTATCTATGATTTTAGATATTGGGGTAACATTAATACCTATGGCCTTACCTCTGAGTGTATTTTTCTCAACAATATTTTGTATTAATAAGCTATCTGGGGATTCAGAATATATTGCTTTACGTTCTTTTGGTTTAAAAAAACTACAGATTATGGGGCCCTTTTTAATTGTTGGTTTTATTATGGCGGCAAATATTTATTTTTTAACGCAACAGCTTGTGCCTAATGCTCATAGCAATTTAAGAAGAAAGATTAATATTATAAGTTCTGCAAGTCTTATACAAGGGATAAAAAGTGGACAGTTTTTTACAACTATTCCAAACGTAACAATGTTTCCTGAAAAAGTTGATGAGACAACAAAAGAGCTAACAAATGTATTTTTACAAATTTATACGCCAGCTAATAAAGAAGAGAAAGTTATTCATGCAAAGTCTGGGAAAATTCTTCATGAAAAAGATGAGCAAACAGGATTTGAAACTTTTAAGCTTTATTTAAAGAATGGAAACATAACGAACTCTATTAAAGGCAAAAATGATGTTCAAAAGATACTTTTTGAAGAATATACATTGCCTATTTCATCTCAAAAATTCTCTTATACTCCTTCAACTAAAGAAATTATGATGAATGGTAGGCAATTAAAAAACTTTATAGATGCAGGACTTGACTCAGCAATAAAAAAAGGTTTTAAGAAAAAAGTTTATGTTAATGCAAAGTATGAATATTGGAATAGATTAAACCAACCTCTTATGGTTCTTATTTTTACTTTTTTAGGTTTTTGTCTTGGCGTAAAAGCGACAAGAAGTAGAGGGCAAAATTCTAGTGGTAAAGCTATCTTAGTTTTAATTGGTTATTATGCTATTTTCTTTGGACTTGTAGGGATGGCAAAATCAGAGAAGATACCAATGTATTTGGCTGTAATATTACCAAGTATTCTACTTATTATTTATTGTATTAAGTTGTACCGAAAGATGGATTGGCAAAGTTAGTTTTTTATCATTTTGGCTTTATATTCTTTAGCGGTATAAGAGGTTCCGTTAAAAGTTGGAAATAGAGGTAGTTCATAGTTTTGGCTTTTATTATTGGGAAAAATAAGTGATTTAACACCAGTTTTAGATTTTACACTGATATGTTGATTGTTTAAAAATATATTTGTTGCATGTACATTTCCCATAAAAAGAAGCACTGTTTTTCCTTTTAAAAAAGCATTTTTTCCTGCTTTAAGTATATATCTTTTGATTTTTTGATTATCAACTTTATAGCTTATCCAAGTATCATCATTTGCATATATCGCAATATTTTGCATACCTTCTTCAAGTGCTATTTGATATTGAGATTCTTGATTTAATGGCGACTCTTTTACTATTTCATAAGTTTTTTGAGGTGCAGGATAAAACTTTTTAAAGGGAAACATTCCTTTTTTTTGAGAAGTTATTTCTTCTTTTTGGATACTCTTTTTAGGAGGAGCTATATCTTCTTTTTGATTTAAAGAGGACTGCTTCGTATCTTGCTTAAGCTTTTCACTAATTTTAAGATTAAATAAACTTTCATCTTTATCTTTTATATGAGTTATTGCTTTTTGCTGTTTATTTTTAATTTCATCTTTTTGAGTTGTGACATTATTAATAATTTTGTTAATGCTAATAATAATAAAGATTACAAAAACCACACTTAAAGCAATAAGAGCTGTTTTTGCATTTGCATATTTGTGAATAAAATCAATTCCAGAGTTTTTAAGTTCTTTTAATTCATCTTCATCATGATCTTCACTTATAGGTGTGTCGACTTCTTCAGTACAAATTAATTTATTTTTATATGTTTCGGATAAAAGAGTTAACCCTTCATTAATATCAAATTTAAGCTCTCTAGCTAAGCTTTTAATATAACCTTTAACAAACGTAGGATTAGGAAGGGATTTTAAGTCATCCGCTTCTAAGTTTTTTAGTAGCTTTAAGCTTATTTTTGTCTTTAAGCTTAGAGCTTCTAGGGATACCTGCTTTTGCTCTCTATTTTTTTTTATAAATGAACCAATACTCATAATATTAATAGTTTAGCTTTATAATAAAAAAATAACACTAGGAGGCAAAAAGTGTAATTTAGACTGACTAGAATGATTGTTTATTTTCTTTTATAGCAATATATTTCTTTAGTTTTTGAATTTCATTAATCTGATCTTGTTTTGAAAATCTTTCTAGAGCTTCTTGTAGATCAACTTTTGCTTGATTGAAAAGACCTAATCTTGTTAGAGTAAGAACTTTTTCTTTTAGTGGCTCAAAAAGTCCATAACATACTCCCTTTGTAGCATTTGCAAAATACTCCAATGCTTTATGATCTTTTTTAGCCTTTTTATAAATCATTCCGATTTTAAAATGTGATGGGCAAAAAGATGAATTGACTTCAATTGATTTTTTATAGTTTTTTAGAGCAAGACTTAATTTTTTTTGTCTTAAAAAAAGAGTTCCAATATTAAAATAAGTTTTATATTGTCCTTCATATTCAAGATTTTTTAGTATTTGATTATAGATTGTTAATGCATCATTGTAACGATTTGTTTCCATATATAAAGTTGCTAAGTTCTGCTTGGGATCTACAAAGTTTTTGTCGAGTAATATTGCTTTTTTAAAGTGTGTTTCAGCCATAGAATTACTTTTTCTATAATAATAGGCCATGCCAAGATTATTATGAGCTTCTGAGTTTTGAGGATCATACTTTACAGATAGTCTTAAATTTTTAAGAGCTTGATGAAATTTTTGATCAACAAGGTTTCTTGTACCTTGATTAAAATATAAGCTTGCTTTTTTTTGCTCTTGAGTGAGTCCATCACTTTTTTTATTTGATGAGCATGATATAAAAATTATTGTGATAAAAGGTAAAAGTAGTAGTTTCATAACTTAAGTTTAGAAAAACTTTCTTTTTCTATCAAGCTTTAGTTTTATTAAGCACTAAAAGTGCCTCGAAATGATAAGTAGAAGGAAATAAATCAAGTAAATAAGCTTGATCAACAGAATATCCAATTAAGTTTTTTATATCTCTTATCATTGTTGCTGGGTGGCAGCTAACATATATAATACGTTTTGGTTGGTAGAATTGGGCCCACTGTGTAAGTTGTGAAAACCCTTTTCTGGGTGGATCGACGATAAATTGCTCAAACTTTTGTGAAGACATTTTTCGAAATTCTTTTAGAGCATGATCTTGGTATAAGTCTATATGAAACTGATTATCATTCGTTTTGTGAGTATAGTAGTCTATAATGACTTTTTTATGAGAATCAATTGCTTGGCTTAAGTTTCCTTTGCCTCCAAATAAATCAATTGTATCTAAATGGAAATCTAGATGGTGGGATACAATATTGTTGAGTTTTGTATTCATATGATCAAAAACTTGAGAAAAGCCGCCTGTTGCGTATTTACTATTCCAAGTTTTAATTACCCGATTTTCTTTTTCATATATCTCAACATGTCCTTTGTTGGGATTTTTAGGGGCTTCCTTTTGCCAAGATTGTATTAGTTTATCATAGTTTTCTTGCAATCTTTCATTTGGCATTAAGCAATAAGTGCTACTAGAGATCTGTTTTGTTCTTGGATTAATAAATCCAATCTGAGATTTATTTTTATTATAATGGAGCTGAATTCTATTTCGATAATTGGTTCTTTTTGGTGCTTTAATTGTTTCAAAAGCTTTATGCTTAACTTGGTAAAGCATTCTTTGAAATGTTATTTCTTTTAAATTAATTTCAGTATTGTAATCTGTGTGTAAAAACTGACATCCATTACATTTTTCAAAGTGCAAACAATCAGGTTTGATTCTATAAGAAGATTCTTGGTTTATTTTATCTACGTAGGCAAAATGAATATTTTTTTTTGAACGATAAACGATAGCTATACCTGATTCACCTGGTAGTGTTTTAGGAATAAAATAGATATCACTTTGCTGTTTGAACACTCCTTGTCCAAGTGGATCAATATGATCAATTAAAAAGTTTATTTTTTTTCCTATTTGTGTCATTTTTTTACCGTATCGCAAATTGTTGAAAATACGTTTATTATAATAAATAAAAAGTTATGAATAGACTATATCAGAAAATACCATTTCTTTTGGAATTAATATTCAATGGAATATTTGTGTTTCTTTACGCCTTATTTGAAGTAAAGAAACTAAAATTTGATTATATCAATCCAACTAATCTTAATTTTATATTAAGTACATTAACATATGCAGCACCAACTTTCGTATTTATTTCAATGATTTCGTATTACAAGAAAAGTTTAAGTATATCTGACTTTGTTAGAAAATATATTTTTTCTATTATTGTTTTTATTCCTATGATTATCACGTTGGGAGATATTCAATTTACTTTTTGGTTAAGTGCAGTTCATTTATTTTCATCAATGCTTTCTTTGTATGAACAAGATACTAATAAGTCTCAAGATGAAATTGAAGCAATAGAAACAAAAATTTCCTTTATAGAAAGGTTGAAGCTTGCTCCTGCACAAATTGTAATATTGTCATTCAGTGGTTTAATTGCTGTCGGTACTCTTTTATTAAGCCTCCCCATTTCAGCTGCTGATGGGAAGTCTATAACATTTGTTGATGCTTTTTTTACAGCAACTTCAGCTACTTGTGTAACGGGCCTTTCAACAATTTCGTTAATAGATAATTTTTCTACAATTGGACAAATAATTGTTTTAATTTTTATTCAGGTAGGTGGTTTAGGTTTTATGACTCTATCATCTTCCATGACTATTTTACTTGGAAAGTCTCTTGGTGTTAAAAATCAAGTTTTAATGCAGGATTTATTAGATATATCTTCTTTTGAAGATTTAAAAAATATGATTTTAGATATTATTAAATATACTCTTGTTATTGAATTTTTTGGAGCTATTTTATTATCTACAGGGTTTTTCTTTGAGGGGCATGAGTTTGGTCAGGCTTTGTATTATGGCTTTTTTCATAGTATTTCGGCTTTTTGTAATGCTGGTTTTGCATTATTTAATAACTCTTTAGAGGACTTTTCATTTAATCCTTTGATGAATATTGTAATATCGACTTTAATTGTACTAGGTGGGCTAGGTTTTATTGTTATTAAAGAAATAGAGCAAATTCTATTCAAGAAAAAAAAGCTTCGAGATATTTCGGTTCATACTAAGATTGTTTTATTTGTAAACTTTATTTTAGTTTTTGTTGTAGCTGGCTATATTTTTGTATCGGAATATCTATATGCATTTAGTGAGTACTCTTTATTTGAGCAAATACAAGTTTCGTTTTTTCAGTCTATAACAACAAGAACAGCGGGGTTTAATAGCGTTTCTTTTTCAAGTTTACATCCTCATTCCCTATATTTATTTTGTTTAGTAATGTTCATAGGGGCAAGCCCTGGCTCGACAGGTGGTGGTATTAAAACAACAACATTTGCTATTTTATTTCAATCTTTAAGGGCAACGATTAAGGGAAGTGATAGAGTTCAGTTTTTTAATCGAACTGTTTCAAATACTGTTGTTGTAAGATCAACTGCTATATTTATTATTTCATTAATGATTGTATCATTTTTTATTTTGGTAATGATGGCACTTGAACCAGAACACACATTTATGTCTGTTTTCTTTGAAGTCATAAGTGCCTTTTCAACGGTAGGGCTAAGTTTAGGAATAACACCTTACTTAAGTGTTGCGGGAAAATTTGGTATTATTATTTTGATGTTTATAGGAAGAGTTGGTCCTTTGACTATTGCATTGGCATTAGGAAAAAATTTAAGTAAAGAAGGAAAAATCGAATACCCAGAAGGTAGAATTCTAATAGGATAAATTATGATTGTGACTGTAATTGGACTTGGAACATTTGGTGCAAAAACTGCAACTAGGCTTGCTGAAAAGGGGGCGGAGGTTATTGCTATTGATAAAAATGCAGAACTTGTTGAAAAAATGAAAGATAGAGTGACTCATGCCATTTGTCTAGATGTAACAGATGAAAAATCAGTAAGGTCAACTAATATTTCAGAAGTTGATGTTGCTATTGTTGCTATCGGAGATAGCACGGAAATGAGTATCTTGGCAGTTACCATGCTTAGAAAGATGGGAGTTGGAAAGATTTTAGCAAGAGCAACGAATGCTCTTCATGAGCATGTTTTAAAAGAAATTGGTGCGAGTGAAACTATTAAGGTTGAAGAGGATATGGGAGAGATTATAGCTACAAGGATTGCAGCTCCTCACGTTTTACAAAGATATGATTTTGCAGCAGGATATTCTCTTGTTGAGTTAAAACTAGGAAAAAAATTTGAAGGAAAAACTTTAGTTGAGAGTCAAATTAGACAAAGTTACTCTCTAAATATTGTAGCTCTTCAAAAAAGAGTTCCTTATATAAACGAAGATGGAAAGTCTTCATTTCGTGTCGAGGTTAATGATTCACCTTTGCCAATGGATGTAATTGAAGCCGATGATATCGTTGTTTTAGTTGGTAGTGAAAAGAATTTTAAAAAACTATTTTCAGATTTAGATGAAGGATAAAAAAGAATGAACTTATCACTTAAAAAGAGAATTGCAGCAAGCTTTATTGGTTCAAACCTAATGGTTTTAATTATTGGATTTACAGTTTTTTATTATTTAAATTCTCTAAATAAGCAAATTCAATCAATTACAAGCAACTCAAGTCAGATTAGTTTACTTACAGATGAAGTTCGAATTTCAGCAGTTTCGATACTTAAAATGCAAAAAAAGATTATTTCTAATAAGTCGACTGAAGATGACTTGGATAAACTTAATGGATTAGCTGAAGGTTTTCAATCTCAGCTACAAAGGTTAGATTCTTTTTATACAGAAGTTGAAGTTAAAAAAACAATTTCTAAAATGATTGGTTATGTAGACTCTTTAAAAACACTTTTGAGTAAAGTCTCTCTTTTTAATACTAAGGATAAAGCAGGGATATCTACAATTGGTGAACTTGCGGATAAAATCCTGGAAGCGTTTTCTGAGTTTCAAGATATGCAATATTATCAAAATGAACAAAGAGATAAGCAAATAAAAGAAATTATTGTTGAGACAAGAAGATATATGTTGATTATCTTAATTATAACTTTTTTATTCACAATGCTTATGAGTCTTGTTATTCCTGGGAAAATAGCTCTTCCATTTAAAAAAATTAATGATGCTGTAAGAGAACTTCAAGATTGTAATTTTGATGTTTCTATTTATTATAACCAGGATGATGAAATAGGTGAGCTCGCTAGAGAACTCAATAAAATGATTTCAAGTATGAAGCATTTTGAAGAATTAAGGACAGATAGGATTTCTGTAGAACATAGAAAATTTGATATCTTAGCAAGTATGATTAAAAAGAATGTTCTTTTAGCAAATGCAGATGGTGAACTTATATATCTAAATAATCAAATGTATAGACTTCTAAATGTGGAAAGTGAAAGTGTTCTTAAGAAAAATATGGAAGATACAATTATTCCTCCATCGATAACCGATGCATATAAGCTTGCTCTTAAGAGAAGATCTAAAATTGATAATGCTGAGGTCATTATTAGTCATAAAATAAAGTCTCAAGAAGAAGATGAAAGTGGACAAATAGTTGAAGTTGAAAAAGAAGAAGAGATTTTCAACGGATTTGCTAACGTTATCCCAATTAGAGCAAAAGAAAGCTCTGGAGATTACTATCTTATGATCCTTTCTGAAGAAATGTTCGCATAGATTTTGCGCTGCGTTTTTAGTGACTTAGGACTTTATTCAAGGTAGTGTATATCCATTAATTTTCTTAAATAAAGTAAGGATAAGATGGATAACTCAAAAATTCGAAATTTTTCGATTATTGCTCATATTGATCATGGTAAGTCGACTCTTGCAGATAGATTAATTCAAGAAACAAACTCTGCTACAGATAGAGAAATGTCTGATCGTCTTTTAGATAATATGGATCTAGAAAAAGAGCGTGGAATTACCATTAAAGCTCAAACTGTAAGATTAAAGTATAAAGCTAAAGATGGAATTGAATACGATTTAAATTTAATCGATACTCCAGGTCACGTAGATTTTTCTTATGAGGTTTCAAGATCATTAGCTTCATGTGATGGAGCACTTTTAGTTGTTGATGCTTCTCAAGGTGTTGAAGCTCAAACATTAGCAAACGTTTATATGGCCATTGAAAATGATTTAGAAATCATGCCTGTTCTAAATAAGATTGATCTTCCTCACGCTGATGTGGATAGAGTAAAAGATGAGATCGAAGAAGTTGTTGGTATTGAAGCCATGGAAGCTCCCCAAGTTTCAGCTAAAAGTGGACTTGGAGTTGCTGATCTTTTAGAGCATATTGTTGCTAAAATTCCAGCACCAACTGGAGATCCAACAAAACCTCTACAAGGATTGATTTTTGATTCATGGTTTGATCCATATAGAGGGGTTATCTTACTTGTTAGGATGATGGAAGGAACTTTAAAGAAAAGAGAAAAGATTTATTTAAAGCACTCTGATAAATCATATGAAGTATTAGAGCTTGCTGTTAACACTCCTTTTTATACTGAGATAAAAGAACTAACTGCTGGTGAAGTAGGAATGGTTATTTGTGGTATTAAAAATATTAGGGATGTTAAGATTGGAGATACCGTTGTTCATGATAAGAAAAAAGATACTCCATCTTTAGAAGGTTATGAAGAAGTTAAGCCAATGGTTTTTTCCGGTATTTTTCCTGTTGCAAGTGAAGACTATGAAAACTTAAAAGAGGCTTTAGAAAAATTAGCATTAAATGATTCATCTTTTACATATGACGCTGAAAGTTCACAGGCCTTAGGCCTTGGTTATAGATGTGGATTCTTAGGTCTACTGCATATGGATATTATTCAAGAAAGACTAGAAAGAGAATTTGGTCTTGCCTTAATTACAACGGCTCCAAGTGTGAGTTATAAAGTAAGCACAAAAGATGGTGAGCAGTTAATGGTTCACAATCCAAGTGAACTTCCGGATATGGCAAAAGTAGAAAAAATTGAAGAGCCAATTGTTGATATTTCAATTCACGTTCCAAATGAATTTGTTGGAGCTATTATTAAGCTTTGCCAAGAAAGAAGAGGGATTCAAACAGATCTAAATTATATTACAAGTGATAGAGTTCAAATTAAGTATGATCTTCCATTAAGTGAAATGGTTTTTGACTTTTATGACCAGTTAAAATCGATTACTAGAGGTTATGCAAGTATGGATTATGAATTTAAAGAGTATCAAGCTTCAAAACTAGTTAAATTGGATATTCTTTTAAATGGAGATCCAGTCGATGCTCTTTCATTAATTACTCATGATTCAAATTCTTTTTATAAGGGAAAGGATCTTGCTGGAAAGCTTAGAAAAATTATTGATAGACAGCAATTTGATATCGCTATTCAAGCAGCTGTTGGGAATAAAGTTGTCGCTAGAGAAACAGTTAAAGCTTTAAGAAAGAACGTACTTGCTAAATGTTATGGTGGGGATGTTTCAAGAAAGAGAAAACTTTTAGAGAAGCAAAAAGCTGGTAAGAAGAGAATGAAGATGGTTGGAAATGTTGAGATTCCTCAAGAAGCATTCTTAGCAGTTCTTAAGGTTGATGAATAAAGTGCAAATTTTTGAAGTATTAGAAGATATTCTTAAAACTAAAGGGGAAGAACTTATAAGTGCAAAACAGGCTTTTATGAGTTTGACTGGAAAGGTTGATGAAAGCTCTAGTGAATACGAAGCTCGAATGAATTCTTTTAATGACTGGTATATTTTTGATTATAATAAAATATTTGAAGATTATTTTTATAGCAAAGATTTGGATATAGATATATTAAAATCTTTTTATGATGTAAGATATAGTGTATTTAAAGTGACACAGGTTAAGAAGGATAGCTATATTTTACATGACCTTTTTGCCAATGAAAAAATAGTTATAAACAAAGAACACTCATTAGCAACACTTGTTGAAAATGATATATTTTGTGCAAGAATTCTAAATTATAAGAATGAAAATTATTTACTTAGAGGTATTTGTCTATTACCTTTTGAAATTGAAACAGAGCTGTTAAAGTTTGCGAAAAATTTTAGAAAGAATAGATTGTATTATAGAGAAAAAGAAATTGTATTAAGGTTAGAAGAATTTAAAATGAGGTCTTTGAATTATAAACATGTTAGTTCATCTAAAATTTTTGATTTTAAATCTTTGTTAGTAGAGTAAATATGAAAGTTGCTATCATTCAAATATGTTCTGTTTTAGATTATAAAGTCAATTTAAAAAAAATTGATAAACTTATTAAACAGGCGATTAGTGAAAAGAATGCAAAGTATATTTTTCTTGCAGAAGCTTTTTATTCGATGTCGGATGGAACAGTATCAACACCTTATTTGATTGAAAAGGGTAATGAGCATTATAAAAATATTCAAGAGCTAGCAATTGAAAATAAAATATATCTTATAGGTGGATCAGCTGCAACTTTAGTTAATGGTAAAGTTATGAATCGTGCTTATTGTTTTGATCCATTTGGAAATGAAATCGCTTATTATGATAAAATTCATTTATTTAGAATAGAAGCTGGTCATACTAAAATAGATGAAGGTGATGTTTATTCTAGTGGTAAGAGTCTAAAAACGTTTAAATTAGATAATGAGTTTAAGGTTGGTTTATCAATATGTTTCGATATTAGATTTTCTGAAATTTACAGAAAGTTTTATAAAGAGGGGGTCAACTTAATTACTGCAGCTTCGGCCTTTACAGTTCCTACAGGAAAGGCGCATTGGGAAACATTGTTGCGAGCAAGGGCCATTGAAACTCAAAGTTATGTGGTTGCAGCAGACCAAGTTGGTATTCATAATGATAAAATCTCAACTTACGGGCATTCTATGATTATTGATCCTTGGGGAAAAGTTCTTGCAAATGCAAAAGAAAAAGAGGGATATATATTTGCAGAACTTAAACTGGAAGAGATAAAGAAAGTTCGTTCAAGAGTTAATGTAGACCCGCAATTAAGTAACTGATAAAGTCAGTTTAAAGAGTAATACAATTTTATATTTTATTCATATCTATTTATTTTAGATCAATATATTATATTCTCATTACAATTTAATAATTACATGGAGGTAATTTTGTTTAAAATCAGTATGATTATATCTTGTTTCCTTATTTCATTTTCTGCATTTACAAAAGAAAAAATAGTTGGCGGTGAAGTTCTTGATAGTATAGAAAAAGCACCTTTTGCTGTTAAATTTAAAAGAGGGTGTGGAGGTTCCATTATCAGTAAAAAATGGATTTTAAGTGCTGCTCATTGCAAAAGTGTTCTTGGTCTTGGAGGTTTTGTTGGTGTCTTGGATTATAGTAATAATGACAGAGTTGAGTTTGAAGTTGAAAAAGTTATTGTTCATCCAAAGTACAACTCAAGAAAGCTAACTCATGACTTTGCATTAGTAAAAGTTAAGGGAGAGCTTCCAGTAAATGATATTAATATTAAAGCGGTTCAATTAGCTGATGAAAAATTTGACAAAGATGGATTACAGTCACCAGGTACTATTGCAACCGTTTATGGATGGGGAAGAACTTTTGAGAGCGGAAGTACATCTTTAGATTTAAGATATGTTGAGGTTCCAATTGTTTCAAATGAAAGAGCTAATAGACCAATTTCTTATGATGGACGTGTAGATGAATCAATGCTTGCTGCTGGACTTGATGAAGGTGGTAAAGATGCTTGCCAAGGAGATTCTGGAGGACCAATGACTGTTATTGGAGCTAATGGAGAGCAAGTTCTCGTTGGTGTTGTTAGCTGGGGAAGAGGGTGTGCAAGAAAAGATAAATATGGAATTTATTCAAAAGTATCTTATGGTAATAAATGGATTACAAAAACAATGAAAAAACACTCTAAATAATTTAAAATACACAAATATGTTTTTAAGCCCTGATCATTTTCAGGGCTTTTTATGTCCATTTTATAAGGTCAAAGCCAAGGTGATAAAGCTCTTTTGCAGGAGCATCTTTTACAATTTTTTCAACCTTTTTTAAAAAAGATAAGAACTCAACTCTAATTTTTTCTTTTGATTCTTGATCACAGCTAAAGTTAGCAATGAAATTATATTTTTCTTCATCATCTAGGCTATCAAGTTTACTTAGTACATTTAGTTTATTAGTTTTATACCAAGAAGAAAATAAGTTGGATTCTCTACTTAAGTGTAGATTTGAACTTATAAGCTTTATGTTTTTTTCATTAACTTGAATAAGATTAAGTTCTTCTAAGTTCTTAATTATTTTTAGGTATTTTTTTTCATTTATTTTAAAAAGACTAATAAGTTTTTTAGGTTCAGCTTGAAACCTTTTTATACCTAGACAAAGATGAATGAGCTGAGAATATTCATCTGAGTAGTAACGATTGATTCCCTCAGTGGTTATTGCTGTATTTTTTTTAGAAAGATATTTTTCTGATTGTGTATTCTTATTTGAAATAGCATCAATTTTTTTTAAAAGCTCGCTTTTGTAAGCTGCAATACCACTTTTTTCATAATCACAAATAAGATTTAAATAGCTGAATTCTTTTTCATCTAGTTTTAAAACTTTTGATAAAAGGTATACTTGATCCTTATTTAAAAACGCATTCTGTGACATAATTTTAGAAAAATATGATTTTTGCATATTGAGCGCATTAGAAATACTGCTCTGGGTTGTTTTTTGACCTAAAAAGGCTTGATGTTTTATATAAGCCTCTATGATTTTATTTATAGACTTATATTCATATATATTTCTCATTTTGTTTCCTAAAAATGAACTTTTGTGTTTTTTTTAATTTCTTTTCAATTTACCCAAATCTTTAATAACCGTAAAGTATATAGTATAGAAATTAAAGGAGAGAATTTTATGAAAATGTTATTATTAGTTATTTTAATAGGAAGTTTTAGTAGCTATGGCATGCTTGATAGATCTATGGGAGATTGGGCTTCTGGTGGTGGAAATGCATTAGTTTGTTTTAAATCTGGTGTTATTACTGAAGGTGAAGTTGTTATTGATATTATAGATGAAGTGAAGAAGAACAATAATACAATCCCAACAAAATTTTTAGAGCATATTGATACGATTGAACTTTTTGATTTATATGAAGCTAAAAAGAAAAGAGGTCTTTTACAAAATAGGGTCAAAATAATAGAAGTTAAAAAAGATGAGAACTTTTATGATTACTTTTCAAGACTTTCTGATAGATATAAAAAAATAAATTTATCTATGGCTTTTATAGTTGATGAAGGTAAAAAACTAATCCCAGATAGTAATATTATGTTTCATGATTTTGCTGTTCAATATCAAAATGATTTAGGGGAAGTTACTTTGCCTAATAATCATTGTATTATCTCAACAATGGCTGCACAGGTAAACTTTAAAGAGCATTATGAAGTGCATATTGATGAAAGATTATTTTTTCATCCTAAACATTCATTACAATCTCAAGCTTCTTTAATACTGCATGAGCTTATTTATGCAGTAACAAGAAAGCACTATAGCTTTAAGGAGTCTTTTGCTACAAGAAAGGTTCTAGCTAATCTTGTTTCTAAGCATACCTCTATTACTGAAAGAAGTGTTACAGAAAGTTTGTATAACTTAGGTTTAATGGGAGATAAGGATACTTATAGTAATCGATATGGATCATCTTCAATTGTGATGTATATAAAGTTTTATCTTGAACATTTTAGGCAAAATAGTCTTACGAGCTTAAATGAGATGATGATTGATCAAAAGTATATTGACTTTAAAGTTCAGTTTACAGACTTTATAGAAAATAGATGCGAATATATCTATGATCCTTCTCAAATGCTAGATCCAATATTTATTGATATTATAATGAAAGAAGTAAAATGTGATGAACAAGAGACTTTAGAAAAGTTTAAAAAGAAGTTCTATACAGATTTTTATAACGAGCTGAAGTATTCATTTGAAAGTAGATTGGAGCTTTTTCAAACAGGTTTAATTGAAGAGTCTCTTAAAAAGCATACATTTATTGATCAAAAAGATTTAGCAAGAGTTCAGTATCATGTTGATATGTGGAAAAGTGCAAGTTTTGAAAACTCTGATGGTATGAATGAATTCTATTTAAAATCCTCATCACAAAGTGAAGAAGAATTTGTTGAAGAGCATCTTTGGTCAGTTCTTCAAGGAACTATTTGTACTTCTGATGTAAATACAGATATTTCCATACCAGAATTGAAGTTAGCAGATCATGTTTGTTATGATCCGTTACAGTTAAATAATATCGTAAAGTAGTATTAAAAAAAGCCCTTATTTTGAGGGCTTTTTGCTCCGCGCATATATAGATTTTACCCCATTTGAATCTTCTCTTTGACCGTAAGTATCAAAAATCATAGTTTATCATCTTTAAATTGAATAAATTCTTTTAGGAGAGATTATGAAACTTATATTATTAGGTTTATTAGTGACAGCAAGTTCGTTTGCATTCACTGTAAATACACAAATCGTTGATATTGAAGACAACGGTGATGAGAAGTCATTAGATGTACTTGCAACTTATAACGGAAGAATCTTTAAAGTTAATAGAGAAAACTATGAGCTTATCGATAGATTAGCAGTTGCTAGAGATTCTGGTGCTGAAGTTGAACTTGATTTAAATGGAACAACTTTTGGTTTAAATGTCTTAAATAAAATTGAAGAAGTGACAGATGTAACTCTTTTAACGACTGGTGAATTAATTGAAAATATGAATATCACTAATAAACCAACTCCAATGGATAATTATACACCAACAGATCTTGGAACAATGGAAAAGGCAAAGAAAGTTTTTTCTTCTTTAAGATCAGTTGGAAAGACAAAGAAAAGATCAGAGTGTTTTAATAGAGCTTATATTTGGGCCAAGCATATGTCTGACTATTATAGAATCAATTCTATGAAGATCTTAATTTATTACTCTAAGAAATATAGAGAAAATATTAAGAACTCTAAGTGGTGGTTTCATATTGCTCCAATGGTTAAAGTAGGGGATAAATATATTGCTATGGATAGACAGTTTTTATCTAAGCCAGTTACAGCTTTAGAGTGGGAAAACTTTTTTACGAAGCAAATACCTAATAAAAGATATAATTGTAAGCACTTTGTTCATTATAGTGAGTTTACTAAAAATTACAGAAATTATAATGAGTGGTGTTTTATTCAGTATACTTCAATGTATTATTGGGAGCCAAATGATATGGAAAGGCTTGAAAAAACAGGTCAGCAACAAACAAGGTGGAAAGACAGTCGAATTAAAGCTGCTGCAAAACAAGCTTTTAAGAGATGGACAAGTGTTTACGATAGATATAAATTGTAAAAAAATTAAAATACCAATAAAAAAGCAGATCAAAGTGATCTGCTTTTTTATTGGTATTTTTTTCCCTCACTAACTTTAGTAAAACTGTTTTTAAGTTAATCATCCGAAATGTTCTTTATAAAAGGACATATTATGATGAAGTATTTATTAGCATTTATTATCGTGTTTAATGTATTTGGTGTTGAAACTTATAATTATATTTTTGAAATTAAAGCATCGAAAAATAAAGAAGTTCAAAAACTTTTTAAAAAATTAAAAATTAAATCTACTTCAAAGTCATGGCGTCTAAGGCTTACACCTAAGATTGCACAATACTTAGAGTCTACAAAATATTTTAATTTTATTGAAAAGGATCAGGTTCTAAAAATGGATATTGACCACAGTGTTAATGTTCATGAAAAGAATTTAGATACAAATTGGCATATGAAGAAAATTAATATTAAAAAGGCTTGGAATACAACAAAAGGTTCTAAGGATATTATTGTTGCAGTTTGTGACTCCGGTGTTGATGTAACAAGACCAGAGCTTAAGGGAAAAGTCTTAAAGGGGTGGAACTTTTTAGAGGAAAATGAAGATACAACTCCTAATACAAATCACGGAACTGCTGTAAGTGGTTTTTTAGCAGCTTCTTATTCGCAAGAGTATGGTTCATCTGGTTCAGCTCCTGGAATTAAGATTTTACCAGGTAAAATTGTAAGTAAGTCTGGAGGGGTTCCAACGAGTGCAATGCTTGGTTGCATTAGATGGGCTGCAGATCAGGGTGCTAAAGTTATTAATGTGAGTATGACGGGAGTCAATAGCTCTAGTTCACATAGTGCAGCTAAATATGCTTATGAGAAAGGATCTTTGGTTGTGTGGGCAGCGGGAAATGCTAATAGAACCAGAAGAAGGTGGTACAATAAAAAAGAAATTTTAGCCGTTGGTGGAACAAATAAATCAAATAGTCGATATAGAGCTAGCTTTCGGTATGGTTCACAAAGAGGTCCATTTGTAGATATCGTAGCTCCTGGCCAATCAGTACAGTTTTTAAGAGTTGGTGGAGGATATGGTAATGGAAATGGAACATCTTATTCAGCTCCCATTGTTTCAGGTGTTGCAGCTTTAGTTTTCTCTGTTAATAAAAAACTAACGCCAGACCAAGTGACTGAGATTCTTAAATTGAGTGCTAAGAAAATAGGAAGTAGTAGTTGGTCTTATGGTGCAGGATTAGTTGATGCTGCAGCTGCTGTAGAGTTGGCAAAAAAATATTAAACTACATATACGGATTATCGCCAGAAGCATGATCCGTAAGATCTACAACTTCATCAACTAGTTCAGGAAATTTACCAACAAGTAGTCTTTCAATACCATCTTTTAAAGTTGCTTTTGATGAAGAACAACCTTGGCATCCGCCAGTTAGTTTTACAAATAGTTTATTATTATCAAAATCAACAACTTCGATGTTTCCACCGTGAGAAGCTAGCGCTGGCCTAATTTGATCATCAAGTACTTTTTCGATTTTTCTAATCATAATATGTTCCTAAGTTTTGGTATATATATTGCTTATAAACTAAACTATGGAACAAATCAACACCTTCTTAGACCAAGGGCATAATACATTATTAATTGCTCCCACTGGATGGGGAAAAACCACTCTTTTATTGGATCTTGTACGAAAATCGTCTAAAAGATGGGTGTATCTTTCACCCTTAAGAGCTCTCTGTGATGAATTTTACTTAAGAAGCGTAAAAATCAAAAACTCCTTTATGCCAAGATCTCAAAAAGAGCTTCGAAATCTCTATGCTCATATAGAGTTTAAGTTGTTAACTTTAACTCCTGAGCTTTGTATTGATGAGCTTTTATTTGATGAAGATATTATTTGGGTTTTTGATGAATTTCATCTTTTTTACTATTGGGGAGAATCCTTTCGTCATAAAATTTTAGAGATTTATGAATGTTTATCTTTTTTAGAAAGAAGACTTTTACTTTTATCGGCGACAGTTAGTGATGATATTGTTAATAAGTGGCAAAATTCTCGTGGAAAAAAAGTCTTAATAAACCTAGGTAATCATAAAATTAAGAAAAGACCTGATAGAATATACTTTAGCAGTAAACTTGAAGGTTATTATCCTTTTTTAAAGAGACAATATGCAACCTTAATTTTTTTTAAATATAGAACACAAGTTTTGGAATATGAAAAAATATTAAATGAGTATGGATTTAGCGTTGTCACTTGTTTAGGAGGGGAGTCTCATCTTTTTAATCAAAAAATAGCAGCAAAAGATAAAGTTGATTTTATTTTAGGAACAAGTGCATTAAGTCATGGGGTAAATCTTCCTAAAATTTCAGTGGTTATTATTAGTTATAAAGTTTCAAATCTTGATATGTGGATTCAAATGAGTGGAAGGGCTGGTAGAAGAGGAGAGTCATTTAATCTTTATACGCAAGATAACTTTAAATTATCTAGGTTACAAATATGTCAAAAATGGATATTATCAAAGTTTAAAATGATGCAACTTTACTCAAAGAGCTTTATAGATGAACTTAGAAGGTTTAATTATTCATAAAACTGCTTATAAAGAAAGAGATCTTATATGTAAGCTTTTAACAAGATCGGGTAAACTTGCAGACGTATATATTTACGGTGGCCGTGGTGGTGGAAAAAAATCAAAAGGATCGTTTTTAGAAATCGGTCATATGATAAAAATAACTCTGAATTCATCTTCATCAAAAAAGTCTAGTGATATTAAGGTCGCCAAAGAATATTCTTTAATATGGGAGTCAAAATATATTCGTTTAAATCATATGGCATTTTATCTTGTATGTTTTTTTTGTGAAGTTTTACAAAAGGTAAGTGTTGAAGAAGATTATGATGATCATAAAGCCAATGAAGAATTTAAAGGTTTATTTGTTATTTTAAGTAATATTCTTTTTCATATGGATAAATCTTTAGAAAATAAGACCTTTAATTTATCAAAATATCTTTTTATGTTTTTGTCTAAACTTTTATATGAAATGGGATCTCTTCCTCATTACGATTATTGTATTTCTTGTGAACAGGATCTTAAGAAGTTTGATCTTGCTAAATTTGAGCCTCAAGATGGAGGTTTTATTTGTATTGATTGCTTAACTCAAAAAGATCAATTTTTAAGTGGTAATTTAGAGCTTATTAATGAGCTAAAAATTAATCATAATATTTCAACTCACTTAGAGTTGTTTTTAAAAAGTAAGATCGCTCAAATTAATGATCTATCCCAAATAGATGGTTTAGAAAATAAAATACTTTTTAATTACTTATGTTACCAAATTGGTTTTAATGAAGGACAATTTAAAACATGGGAGATGATAAAAACTAACTAAGGATATAATTTGTTATTTGCTGAAGGTTTTCAAATGTTTTAAACCTATCGTCTGAAACTTTAAGCAATAAACCTTGGGCTCCACAGTTTTTTCCACATTCACCATCAGAAACTTTATCACCAATCATAAAACTTTTTGTTAAATCAATATTATGTTTTTTAGCTAGTCTTTCTAACATTAATGGTTTTGGTTTTCGGCACTCACAGTTTTGATCAGGACAGTGAGGACAAAACTCAATATCTAAGATTTCAATCCCTTGATCTTTGTAATCTTGAACGATTTGCTCATGTACTTCATGCATTTGGTTTTCATTAAACATACCACGGCCAATACCTGACTGATTTGTTACAATAAAAAGCTTAAATCCTTTGTCTTGTAATTGCTTTAAAGCAGTGAATGAATCATCGTAATATTCGATCTTTGAAACCTCGTGCATATAGTGCTTATCCACTATCAAAGTTCCATCTCTATCATAAAAAACGGCGCGCTGTTTCATATGTCAAAAAACCCTTATTTATTAGCTATATGCTTTTACTATGCACTACTTACGTTATAGAATCAACTCACAAGAATTATGATCGATTTATTGAAACAAATTTACCCATATTTGAGGCCACATTTACGCTTGGCAATAATGGCATTTTTATGTGCTTTTCCACTTGCTGCAATTAAAGCATATCAAGCTTATTTTATTAAAGATGTTATCGATGGTGTTTTCGAACCCGGTGCAGATGTTACAGTGGCGTACAAATTAGCAGGAATCATTTTTGGTTTAGCAATTATAAATTATCCTTTTAGGTTTATTCATTTTTATGGAATGAGAATGGTTGTTGATAGAGCAACTTGTGCCATAAGAAGAGATATTTATAATAAGTTTCAAAACCTATCGTCAAAGTTTTACTCTAAAGCAAAACAAGGTGAACTTTTGTCTGTGATGATAAATGATACTGCCATTTTTTCTGAAGCTTTTATGCATGGTCTTGCTTTAATTAGAGAACCATTATCTGCAATACTTCTTTTAGGAGTAGCTTTTTATCATGATTGGAAATTAACTCTTATTATATTAATAGTGGTTCCATTTTTTATTGGGATATTTACTTTTACAGGAAAAAGAATCAGAAGATATGTTTCTAAGTCTCAAGAAGATACTGCTGATATGACTCATCATGCAGCAGAAGGTCTTGTGGGACAAAAAATTATAAAAGCTTTTGGACTTAATCAATATATGCTTGGAAGATTTGATAAAGCTCAAAACAAGTTCTTATCTCATAAGCAAAAAAGTAATTCTGCTGAAGAGCATTCTCATCCTGCTGTTGAACTTGTTGGGGCATTAGCTTTTGCTCTTATCATTATCCTTGCATACTTTAGAAATAAAGATGGTGGTCTTACAGCTGGAGAGTTTATGAGTTTTGTTGGATCTTTGGCTTTATTCATGGATCCAGTAAGAAGATTTTCAAAATCAAATACAAAGCTTAATCAAGCAAGAGCAGCAGCAGCTAGAATCTTTAAGTTACTAGATGAAAAAGAAGAAGTTAATGAAGGAAAAATTAATGAACTTACCTTTGATAGCTCAATTGAATTTAAGAATGTAACTTTTTCTTATGGAGACAATCCAGTAATTAAAAATTTCAATTTAAAAATAGAAAAAGGTCAAAAGGTAGCTTTTGTTGGATTATCAGGAAGTGGTAAATCTACTTTAATTTCATTATTGCTTAGACTTTATAACATCCAAGAAGGACAAATCTTAATTGATGGATATGATATTAAAGATATTGATCTAAAAACTCTAAGATCAACTTTTGCTCTTGTTAGCCAGGATATCTTTTTATTTAACGATACAGTTTATGAAAACCTTGTTTGTGGAGCTAACTTTAGTGATGAAAAAGTTACTAAGGCGTTAGAAGTTTCTTATGCCGATGAATTTATTAAAAATCTTCCTGAAGGGATGAATACTCATATTGGTGATAGAGGAACAAAGCTATCAGGTGGTCAAAGTCAAAGACTTACTATTGCAAGAGCTTTTTTAAAAGAAGCACCTATTATGCTTTTTGATGAAGCAACTTCTGCTTTAGATAATGAAAGTGAAAAAGTTGTTCAAAAAGCTTTAGATAAAGTCGGTGGAGATAAAACAGTTATCGCTATTGCCCACAGACTTTCAACTATTCAAAGCTACGATCATATTGTTGTTTTAAAAGAAGGTATGATTGTTGAAAGTGGAACACATGAAGTTTTAATTAATAATAATAATGAATATAAAAAATTATACGATTTAAGTAATAGGTAGGTGACCCTTGAGTAATTTAGAAAATATGAATGATCTAGTAAGTCTTTGTAAAAGAAAAGGATTTATTTTTCAAAGTTCAGAAGTTTATGGAGGACTTGGTTCTTGTTGGGATTATGGTCCACTTGGTGTTGAGCTTAAAAATAATGTAAAAGAATCTTGGTGGAAGGCCATGACTTATAGAGAAGATGTAGAAGGAGTTGATGCTTCAATCTTAATGCATCCAACAGTTTGGAAAGCTTCTGGTCATATTGATAATTTTTCTGATCCTCTAGTAGATTGTAAAGAATGTAAGTCAAGATTTAGAGCTGATAAAATTGATATCAATGCTCCTTGTGAAAAGTGTGGAGCAAAAGATAGTTTCACTGAACCAAGAGAGTTTAACTTAATGTTTAAAACAACAATGGGTCCAGTTGAAGATTCAGGTTCAACTGTTTATTTAAGACCTGAAACAGCTCAAGGAATCTTTGTAAACTTTTTAAATGTTCAACAAACAATGAGAAAGAAACTTCCATTTGGTATTGCTCAAATTGGTAAAGCTTTTAGAAATGAAATTACTCCTGGTAATTTTATTTTTAGAACAAGAGAATTTGAACAAATGGAAATGCAATATTTTATTAAACCTGGAACACAAGCTGATGCCATGGAAAAGTGGAAAGAAATCAGATGGCAATGGCACCTAGATAATGGTTTAGATGAAGATAAGCTAAGATGGCATGATCATGGTGAAGAATTAGCTCACTATGCTGATGCAGCTTTTGATATTGAATACAAGTTTCCAATTGGTTGGGATGAGATGGAAGGGATCCACTCTAGAACTGACTTTGATATGGCAAAACATGCTGAATTTTCTGGAAAGAATTTAAACTATGTTGATCAAGAAGATGGAGCTAAAAAATATCTTCCCTATGTTCTTGAAACATCTGTTGGTTGTGACAGACACTTACTTGCTCTTTTATGTAACGCTTATACAGTTGAAAATAAAGGGCAAAAAGATGAAAGAGTCGTTCTTAAGTTTAAGCCGCATTTAGCTCCAATTAAGGTAGCGATAATGCCTTTAATGAAAAAGCCTGAGCTTCAAGAAGTAGCTAGAAATGTTTTATCTGATCTTCAAAAGAAGTATAAGTGTGAATATGATATCGCAGGATCTATTGGTAAACGTTATAGAAGACAAGATGAAATCGGAACACCGTTATGTATAACTGTTGATTATGACACATTAGAAGATCAAAGTGTAACTGTAAGAGATAGAGACACTATGGCCCAAGACAGGGTTAAGATAGCTGATCTTAATAAGTATATTTTAAATAAATTTGAATTTTAATTTTTAATTTTTTTATCAAGGAAGAAAAAATGACAAAATGGGTTTACAATTTTAATGGAAACTCCACAGATGGAGACCAAACTCAAAAAGATCTATTAGGTGGAAAAGGTGCCAACCTTGCTCAAATGAGTGCATTAGGCCTTGCTGTTCCTGAAGGATTTACGGTATCTACTGAAGCTTGTATTGATTATTATAAAAATGATCAAAAGATAAATGATGATATTAGATCTCAAGTGGAAAGCTCATTAAAATTAGTAGAACAGATTACAGGAAAAACTTTTGGAGGACAATCAAATCCTCTTTTATTTTCTGTTAGATCAGGAGCAAGAGTTTCCATGCCTGGTATGATGGATACGGTTTTAAACCTTGGAATGAATGATAAGACTGTTGAAGCTATGGCATCTAAAACTGGAAATGCTAGATTTGCTTGGGACTCATATAGAAGATTTATTCAAATGTTTTCAAATGTTGTTCTTGGTTTAAATACATCAATATTAGAAGCTCAATTAGAAGATTTAAAAGAAGCTAGAAATTATGAATCAGATACTGATCTATCAGCTGAAGACTTACAAGAACTAGTACATGTTTATAAACAAGTATTAATGGAAGAGTTTGGAAAAACATTTCCACAAGACCCAATGGATCAGCTATGGGCTGCTATTGGAGCAGTGTTTTCTTCTTGGAATAACCCAAGAGCTATAAAATATAGACAGATGAATGGCTTTAGTGATGATTGGGGAACAGCTGTCAATATTCAATCAATGGTATTTGGAAATACTGGTGATACATCTGCAACAGGGGTTTGTTTTACAAGAGACCCATCTACTGGAGAAAAACAATTTTTTGGAGAGTATTTAATTAATGCTCAAGGAGAAGATGTTGTTGCTGGTATTAGAACACCTGCTCCAATAAATGAAACAAGCAAAAATGATTCAAATAAAAACTTAAGAACTCTAAAAGAAGAATTGCCAGAAGCTTATGATGAGTTAGTTGAAGTTTATCAAAAATTAGAAGCTCATTATAAAGATATGCAAGATATTGAGTTTACTATTGAAGATAAAAAACTTTATATTCTGCAAACAAGAACAGGTAAAAGAACTATAAATGCTGCTTTAAAGATTGCTGTTGATTTAACTAATGAAGGAGTCATCAACAAAGAAGAAGCATTATTAAGGATTAGGCCCGAAGATCTAGATAAATTATTACATCCAAGATTAGATCCAAAAGCAGATAAGGAATTACTTGCAAAAGGACTTCCGGCAAGCCCTGGGGCTAGTTGTGGACAAATTGTTTTTACATCGGAAGATGCAGCTAATTGGGTTAATGCTGGTAAAAAAGTTTTATTAGTTAGACAAGAAACTTCTCCTGAAGATATTGGGGGAATGCATGTGTCTGATGGAATATTAACTGCTAGAGGTGGTATGACTTCTCATGCGGCTGTTGTAGCAAGAGGTATGGGAAAACCATGTGTAGCTGGTTGTTCTGCACTAGAAATAGATGAACATAATAAAAAACTTGTTATTGGTGAAAAAACTTTTAATGAAGGAGATCATCTAACATTTGATGGGGGAACAGGAGAAATCTTTAATGGAATCGTTCCAACTATAAAGGCTTCGATTTCTGATAACTTTGAAATATTTATGTCATGGGCCGATGAGGTTAAGAGATTAAAAGTAAGAACAAATGCAGATAACCCTGAAGATAGTGAAGTTGCTAGAAAGTTTGGTGCTCAGGGTATTGGACTTTGTAGAACTGAACATATGTTCTTTGATAGTGAAAGAATTTTAGCTGTAAGAGAGATGATCTTTGCATCTAGTTCTGAAGATAGAGCAATTGCAATTGCTAAGTTACTTCCATTTCAAAGAGAAGATTTTAAAGGTATTTTCACAGCGATGAATGGATTACCTGTAAATATTAGATTACTTGATCCGCCTCTTCATGAGTTTCTACCTCATAAAGATGAAGAATATGCTGAACTTGCACAGAGTTTAAATGTGGATAAGGCCGTTATTTATAAAAGAAAAGATGAGCTACATGAATTTAACCCTATGCTTGGGCATAGAGGTTGTAGATTAGGAGTAACTTTTCCTGAGATTTACAATATGCAAGTAAGAGCAATCATTGAAGCTGCTATTGAAGTCAGCGCTAAAGGTGTTGATGTTCAGCCTGAGATCATGATTCCTTTAATTGCTTCAAATAATGAGCTTGCGATTTTAAAGAAAAACGCCCAGGGTGTAATTGCTGATGTATTTAAAGAAAAGGGTACAGAGGTAAAACATAAAATTGGTACTATGTTAGAACTTCCAAGAGCTTGTATTACTGCTGGTGAGATAGCTAATACTGCTGATTTTTTCTCATTTGGTACAAACGATTTAACACAAACAACGTTTGGATTATCGAGAGATGATTCTGGAAAGTTCTTACCTTTTTATACACAAAAAGAGATCTTTAAAAGAGATCCATTTGTATCTATCGATCAAGATGGAGTAGGTTTTTTAGTGGCTCATGCAGTTAAGGAAGGAAAGAAAAATAATCCAGATATTCACTGCGGTATTTGTGGTGAACATGGTGGAGAATCAGCATCAATTGAATTTTGTCATAAGGTAGGGCTTGATTATGTTAGTTGTTCTCCATTTAGAGTTCCTGTAGCTCGTTTAGCAGCGGCTAGAGCTCAAATTCTTCACGGCTAATTCCTGCTATCTAAATCACTCATATACGTCGTTAAGCTACGGTCTCTTCGCTTTTTGACGTATTAGGAATACGCCTACAGCTCATCGCCTTGCTTGCCTAGTCTATGAGCAATTTATATAACAGGAGAGTTTTGGAAATTGTAAAATCATATTTAGAGAATCATGATATCGATGCTATAGGCATTGGTATCATTGATTTTTCTTTAAAAAGCTTTAAGTCAAAAACATTACTTAAAAATGATAATGATATTATTCAAGATGATTCAATTTATTTTGATTTAGCTAGTCTTACAAAAGTTCTTACTAATGGAACTTTCTATCTAAAGTTTCTTGATCAGATGGATGAAGACCTAAGACTTTTAGTTGAGCACAGAGCCTCATTACCAGCTTGGGGATATTTATCTAAGTCTACTTGGAAAGAAGATCTTAAAAAGTACTCTATTAGTTCTAGTGAAACACTTTATTCTGACTATAGTGCTTTAAGGTTTATGTTAGATGCGCAAGGTAAAACAAAAAAGAATATGTATGATGAAGTTCGTGAATATCATGATGAAGTGATATTTTGGAAAAACTTAAAAAATCAAAAAACAGTTCAAAATGGATTCGTAAAACAAAAAAGAAACTTTAAAAATGTCCATGATCCTAATAGCTATAACATTAATGAGTTTACATCTCATGCAGGTCTATTTGGAACGACAAGTGGCCTGTGTAAAACTCTATTAAATATAAATAAAGAACTAGATGCTTTAAAAATTATAAAAGAAAATAAAACGGATAATAGATTTACTTTTGGATGGGATACTATATCAAGTCCTGATACGACGTTAGCTGGAAGTGGTTGCGGTGAGTTTACATTCGGACATCTTGGCTTTACAGGAACATCTGTATGGATAGATCCTGATTTAAACTTAGGCCATGTGATTCTTACTAATTCAACGAAAAACTTTTGGTACGATAAAAAAGATCTAAATAATTTTAGAAAAAAAATAGGAAGTGCAACTTGGAAAAAAGAGCTTACGATTTAACTAATTTACTCGTTGGAGATGATTTAGCATCTAAAAGAGATTCTATAAAAAAGATTTTCTTTTATAGAATATGTGGAACTGGAATGGGAGCATGTGCCTGTCTTTTAAAAGAAGCAGGCTATGATGTAAGTGGAGCTGATCAAAACTTTTATCCTCCAATGAGTACCTATTTAGAATCTACTAAAATCCCTTTATATAAATTAGATGAAGTTAATAATGAGTTTTTACAGCAGTTTGATTTAGTTATTATAGGAAACTCTGTACCAGGAAATTCCGAGGCTGCAGGGATGATTGAAAAATCAGGAGTTCCATTTACTTCATTTCCAAGTGTCTTAGGAGCATTTGTTTTAAAAGATAAAAATGTTATAGGCGCTGCTGGAACTCATGGTAAAACAACAACGACTTATTTTATGACACAGATTTTAAATAACCTTGGTATCGACACAGGTTATTTTATAGGAGGGATTTTAGATGATAATCCTCCATCAAAAATAGGAAAAGATAAGTATTTTGTTATCGAATCTGATGAATACGATAGTTGTTATTTTCAAAAGTTTTCAAAGTTTAGATTATATGAACTTAATAAAATGATTCTTACTTCTTTGGAGTTTGATCACGCTGATATTTATGACAATGTAGAGCAGATAGAAGATGAGTTTAAAGCTGTTTTTGATAAATTAGACTATGTTGCTGCAAACACAGACTATAAGTCTATAGTTAAACTTCAAAATGAATATCCTAATACAAAAGTTTTATCTTATGGAAGCTTAAATCCTAAGGATATAAAATTAGAAGCAAAAGGTTCTCATTTTACGGTAAGTTTTAATAATACTAATTATGATTTTTCAACTAATGTTGTAGGTCTACATAATATTTTAAATATAACTTCATGTATTCTTGTTTTATTTGAAGATGGATTTAGTTATGAAAAATTAAAGGATGCCGTTAGTGAGTTGAGTCTAGTTAAAAGAAGACAAGAGGAGCGTGGCTTTTATAAAGATATGCTTGTGATTGATGACTTTGCTCATCATCCTAGGGCCATATCATTAACAGTTGATGCAATTAAAACAAAATATCCTACAAAGAAAATAATTACTGTGTTTGAACCAGTTTCAGCTACTGCTAGAAGTAATTACTTTCAAAATGAATTTAAAGATAGTTTACTAAATAGTGATCAGGTTATTATTGCAAGATCTGGAATTAAAACTACTGCTAAAAGCAATAAAGACTTAGATTGTGAAAAATTAGTTTCAGATATTGGACTTAAGGGGATTCCTGCTACTTGTGTTGAAAATTTAGATTCATTAAGAAAAGTGATTGATGATGTTAGTCATAAAGACTCATTATTGCTTGTACTAAGTAATAGAAGCTGTATTGGCCTTTGGGAGAGTGATTTTGCTGAAAATCTTACTCGTTAGTTTAATATTCTCAGTATCTTCTTTTGCTAAAAAAGAAAGTTTTAAATCAGTCTATAAAAGATATATGAAACTACAAAAACAGTTTTCAAAAACTGTGTGTACTCCAGGTGTCGATTTTAAATACTATTCATTACTTAAAGGTTATAGAGGTGATGGCCTATTTATACCAATGTTAAATAAGTCTATTGATAACGCAACTATTGAAAAAAATCTGCAAACAGTAATTAAAAAAGCCAATTATATAGATAGTATTGTTAAGCGCCTTGAAAAGATAAAGAAAATCAATTCTTATAATACTATTAAAAAGATTGAAAAAACTATTGATAAGTTACTTGTAAAAAAAGAAAGAGGTAAAAATAGTATAAAGCTAATGAAGCAGCTAAAGGATCAGTACAAAGGTTTATTAAAGACAAATTTCTATCTTAAAAACTTTAACTTTCCTAATGATCATCTTTTAAATAGATCTAGATATGAAAAATTACTAGATGCTTCAACTGATAAAGAGCTAAAACTAAAAAATGATGCCTTCTTTTATAGAAAAATTATTGAAGATGGAGCTTTTGATTTAAAGAAAAAGTCATCGGATATATATTTAAGATCTACTCTTGAAACAATTTGGCTAGAACTTGAAAAGAATAAAACAAAACTATCAGAAAATCTTCGTTATGATATTTTATGGAGTTTAGAGAAAATTAAGAAGTTACAAGATAAAGACAATCTTTTAAAAAGAATGGTTCAATGGAAACAAAAGATTGATGGCCAAATAAATGCATATAAAAGAATTATAGAGTTAGATCGAAATGAACAGGGCAACCTTCTAAATAAAAAAATCTTTGCAACTAATAAACTAAAGAAGTTTGTATATGAAAAACAAAAATTAACCTATGACTTTTGGATGAAACAAAATGAGCTTATGAAAAAGCTCTTTGTTATGGAAACTATCCTTTTTAATGAGGCAGGAACTGTTGATGGGAAATACGCGTTAGAAAGAAAAAACATTGCTAAAATTGTAATGAATCGATTTAAAGATCCTGAGTATAATCTTATTGATAAAAAACAAGATCTATATGCATATATAAAAAAGTATTCTTCAGATAAAATAATGGGGACTTTATTTAAAAAAGGTGAGTTCTCTTTCACATACTATTATATCTCTAGTGTCGTTAAGATATTTTGTCCAGATATGACTAGGTTTGGTCAAAAGGTTCGAGCTAAAAATTTGAAGATTTCTTATAAGGCTTTAAAAAATTATAAGTATGACTTTAAACCCGTAAGATATTTTTCGAGAGTATCTATGTTTGGCAAAGTTGATATGGCAAAGGTTTGGACTGATTTTAAAAAAGAGCCTCATATGATTGGAATTAAGTATAAGAACCAAACAAAGCTGCGTACTCTTTTAAGAAAAGGAAAGTATAAGTTTTTATATTCATTTATCAATAAAAAGAAGCTTTATAAGGTTTTAGAAATTAATGACAAGATTTATACGGTGGATGTTCGTGCTAAAGGATCATTATTTTATACTTATAGAGATCCTCATCTCTTTACTTATTTTTCTAAAAAATAATTTTTATTATAAACCATCGTGAAATGATCCTTTTTGCACTACAGGCATCTTTATCTTGTTAAAAACAAACATCAGGCTATGCTTAGCTTTTAAAGCTTATTTCATCTTCGTAATTTTAACAATTTATGCCTGCTATGTAATTTTTATATGCAGGCTATGATGCCATTAGTAATTAACTTAAAATAGCTCTTATACATCGACTTTCATTCTAAGTGTGTTAATTTGTCCTTAACAAAATTAAGAAAATTAACAACTCATAAGGAGATACAAATGAAAGAATTTTTAAAGGGTACATTATTTTTTGCCATGATTAATTTATTCTATATGGGAGCTACTTATGCTCAAGAAGTAGACTATAGCCAAATAAATGATGCGGCTAAAAAAGAGAAGGTTGCAAGCAGAAATAAAGCTCTGAATAATTTTATGGAAATTATCAATCTTAAGGGAGTACTTTCTAGTAGTTTCCCAAAAAAACAAAAATTAAAAGGATTTAATAAGGAGTATAAACCACTTTTAAAATGTATCTTTAAATTTTCAAAAAAAATGAAAGGTGGTGTAGCTGGTGCTCAAATTCTTTCTGATATTATCACTTCTATTATGGAAAATGATAAGATTACGGAAGACTCTTTTTTAATCGAAAAAGCAGTAGAAAACTGTCGCCATACATATGATAGACTGGATAGAGGATTTGTTTCTAAAAAAATAGATTTAGAGGCAACTGAGAAAGTAAAAAAGTTCGTTTTAGACCTTTATAGTAGGCGTGTTTTAAAGTGCCAAGTTAGAGAGATCTCTGCTCAAGCTGCTTTTGTAGCAGGAGTAAGAGCTGGAACAAATATGGCAAAATGTTTATTTTCTAATGGGGTAGTTAGGCGCTATTTAGGAATTACTCTAGGAGCTGGAATTGGTTTAGAGGCTTCCTTTTCAGCTTCTAAATATAGTTTTAATAAATCAACTCCTCTTAAATCTACTGGAATAATTCTTTTTAGCTCCACAAAGATATCATCTTTAATTTTTGGACCATTTTATGAGGTTGAAGATTCTTATATGCTACCGAAGGATGGAGACTTAGATGAGTTCTCTTTTGGTGCTGGAGGGATGATGGTTGCTGGAGACTTGAAGTTTGGAGTTCAGGTTATTCCAGGACAAGTTAGATGGAACTTTCTTTTAAAACAATTACAATAAAATATAAAAAATGGAGAAATATATGAACTTTTTTTTAAAATATACAGTGGCGATAATAATGGTAATCTTGTTTTGTTTCGATACTGCGTATACTCAAGATATTAACTATGATGAAGTAAATGATGCAGCTAAAAAAGAGAAGGTTGCAAGCAGAAATAAAGCTTTAAAAAAGTTTATGAAAATGACTCAAATAAATGAAGTTTTAACTAGTAATTTTCCAAAAAGAAAAAAATTAAAAGGATTTGATAGAGAATATAAACCTCTTTTAAAATGTGCTGTTAAGTTTGCTAAAAAAAGAAAGGGTGGTAGCGCTGGAGCTCAGGTTTTAGCTGATATCATCTCTTCAGTTATAGAAGAAGAAACTCTTACACAAGATTCTTATTTAATAGAACAAGCTATTGATGATTGTTATGAAGCTTATCATAATTTACAAAGAGGAACGATTAAAAATGGTATAAAAATAAATGCAAGTACTAAGGTGAAAAATTTTGTTTTAAGTGTTTACTCTAAAAAAGCTATTCAGTGTGTTGTTCGAGATATATCGGTAAGTGGTTATAATGTGATTGGAGGAACGATTGGTACAAATATGACGAGGTGTCTATTTAATAATGGAAAAGTAAGGTCTTATGTTGGCTTAACATTGGGAGTTGGTTATGGCATAGGAGCTTTTATTTCTCTTTCAAAAATAGAATATGGTAAAGATATAGACTTAGCACTACCTGGAATAACAGCATCTACTGTAGGACCAGACTATTCTAATTATGCTATTGGTCCTATTTCAAAGATCGAAGATGGATATCAACAATATAGCTCTAGTCAGTCTTTTAGAAACCTTGATTATAAACAAGCAAATCTTGGTTTAGGTATTGAACTTGGTAGTGCAAAGGGAAAAATTGGAATCCAAGTCCTACCTGGAAAAACAAGATGGAATTATCTTCTTAACAAACTTAAATAGTAGGGACAATGGAAAAATTAAACGTATTTAATTATTCAGACTATAGAGAGTTTTTGCTTGGACATTATGAAAGTGAAAAAAATAGATGGAGTAGCTTTAGTTATAATGTTTGGGCAAAAAAGCTCGATCTTAAGAATAATACTTCAATCATTAAAGTTATCAAGGGACAAAGAAATGCTGGCCCAGAAATGATAAAAAAATTAAATAGCTATTTTAGTTTTAATGCAAAAGAGCAAGAGTACTTTGAAGGTCTGGTACGTTTATCTCAGATAAAAGATGATGATAAATTAAAAGTGATGCTTATGATGGATTTGCAAAAGCTCAATCATAAAAATAAACAAATCCTTATTGATGAAAAAGAGTTCAGTACAATTTCAAATGTATGGAGCTTTGCTTATAGACAGCTAGCTAGAGCAGGGCACTTAACAGATGATTTTGAAAAATTGCAAAAAGTTTTTATTCAAAAATTACCCATTAGAAAACTGAGAAAATTGATGAATAATCTTTTGGAACTCAATTTATTAGAAAAAAACGATAATGGTTATACATGTTTAAGCAATTCAATAAATACAAGTGATGATGTTGCAAGTGAAGCCTTAAAGAGGTTTCATGAAGAAGCTTTAGATATAGCAAAAAATGCGATTAGAGATGTAAATCCAAAGGATAGAGAAATATCAGGTTTAACTTTTTCATTTTGTGAAAAAGATATTGATGAAGCTAAAGAGATGATTCGTGATTTTCAAGATAAATTTGTCGCTCATTTTGGTGGCAAAACAGATGCGACTCATATCTATCAATTACAAAATCAGTTTTTTCCATTAACAAAGAAATTAAAACGAGGCGAACATGAAACATTACATTAAGCTGATTCTTTTAAATATAATGATTGTAACAAGCTCTTTTGCTGGAAATGGTGATCGAGCAGGTAATGGGGGAGATGCTATTGTTTGTTATAAACAAAAAGTAACAAAAGAAAATCTTTCTTATCTTAGTCCTATATCAACTAAAGTAAAAGATTATTGGGAATACTCTCAGATGATTAATAATGTGAGTTTAAATTTAGGACCTTCTAAAGATTATAAAGAAAAAGTATTATATGTTTTAAATAGACTTAAAAAGATTGATAGCTTTAGAGCAAATCTTCTGATTAAAAGATTTAGATCAAATAGGTTTTATTCTTTAGTTGGAAGAGGCCAAATTCCAGTTGTTGATGACTCTCACTCTTATCTAAGCCCTAGTGGAGTAGATAATTGTATTGAGGTACAAGTTGCTTTTCAAATTTTAAATCCAAGAATGTTTCAAAGTAAGGTTCTTATAGACAAAGATATCTTTAATAATATGGATGAAAATCATAAAGCAGGTCTTATTTTACATGAGCTTCTTTATGAGCATGATATAAAGTACGCTAAAGCAACGGACTCAGATACAATTAGGTGGTTTAACTATGTTATAAGTTCTGACATAGAAGGTTTGTTCACAGATACTCATGATGGCTTTTCAGTAAAATACTTAGATATGATACGAGAAAATAAGGTCGATTATTTTGATTATGAAAATAATGGAGCTCAAAAAGAACTTTATCTCAATAGAAAGGAAGAAACTAACATCTCAAATAATGATTTATTGCCGAGTAATTTCACAATGATATCGAGTGACTTTATTGATGATGGAACTAAAGTTATTAAAGGTAAAATGCAAATTTTAGCGCAAGGAGAAGATGTTTTTATTGATGATCTGATAGCAACTGTAGAATCTAAAGAATTAAAGTATTCAATCGAAGATGATAAAGAAACCTTAGAAGGAGATCTTAATATATCTTTTAATAATCAAAATATAAGCGTTACAAAAATGGAGTCTATTGGTAAGTCTACTTTTGGTTTATATACACATCCTTTTACTTATACAGATGAGGAGCTTAAAGTTACAGACTTATCTTATCTTTCAATTGGAAAAAAAATAACAAGATTTTCAGACTTTAAATCTATCGTTATAAAGAAAAATAAATATAGCTGTCTTGCTAATTGTTTAGTTACCAAAATGGAAGGACGTTTGGATATTTTTGGTGAATATAAAGTCCTTGGAAAAATAGTTTCTTTTTCAGATAGTGGAAAGTTTATAAATTTAAAAAATCCACTTGAGTTAGAGATAAAATATGGGAAAAAAAGTAAATATAAAAGAATTCAAAAGTTAGAGCTTAAGAATGAGAGCTTTATGGCCAAAGTGAATATTGAAAAGTCTAAAAGAAAAGATGTGATTATATCTGATGGTTTTAGATCTTTTAATATTGGAAAATGTAGAACAGATAGGTGTGCTATTAGCTTAGAAATGGGTGATTTTAAGCTGTTGAATGCGCAAGAAGCTCTTTAAGAGTTTAAACATTGAGTTTGCCATCTTTCCATTTAGTTCTGGTAGTGCTATTTGGGGAACAGTTAGGATATACAGTCTAAAAAAGAAAATTAAATTATGGGGAAGTGGCCGTTATCAATTTGAGGGGGATACCTTTGTTAAGTTTGGTTGTGACAAATGTTCAAAGTTTAATCTAGATGCTTGTAAGAAATGCTATTAGCCATTTGATTTAAAACAATAAAATAATTTCAGGTCTATCAATTCATATAACAAATTTCGTTGCCTAAGTGCATAATTCTAAGGTATAAACCACTCAGTTTAAATTAGTGTATTATTTGTTTAGGTATAGGAGCGACGAGTCATGTTAAAGGACTACATTTTTACATCGGAATCAGTTACAGAAGGTCACCCAGATAAGATCGCAGATCAGATAAGTGACAATATTTTAGATGCAATCTTAAAAGAAGATCCAAAATCAAGAGTTGCATGTGAAACGATGATCACAACGGGGATGATTCAAGTTGCTGGTGAAATTACAACTAATGCAAATATCGATTATCATGAAGTTGCTAGGCAAACTGTAAGAAAGATTGGTTATGATCATTCAGATAAAGGCTTTGATGCAAACACTTGTGGTGTAAATGTAGCCTTAGATAAACAATCTGTAGATATTGCAGCAGGTGTAAATGAAGGCGAAGGAACGGATCTTGACCAAGGTGCTGGAGACCAAGGTTTAATGTTTGGTTATGCTATTAATGAAACAGATAGCTTAATGCCTTTAACAATAGATGTATCTCATAGGTTAGCTCAAAGACTTGCTTTTGTTAGACACGAAAATATCGTTCCTGGACTTAGAGCTGATGGAAAGACACAAGTTTCTGCGCAATATGTTGATGGTGTAATTAAAAGATTAGACGCTATTGTCGTTTCTACTCAGCACGCAGAAAGTATTACTCAAGCTTCATTACATGAAGGAATTAGAGAAGAAGTAATCAATAAAATTGTTGATCCATCCTTAGTAGATGATAAAACTAAAATTTTCATTAACCCAACAGGTAAGTTTGTTATCGGTGGGCCAATGGGAGATGTTGGATTAACGGGTCGAAAAATTATTGTTGATACATATGGTGGACATGGAGCTCATGGTGGTGGCGCATTTTCTGGAAAAGACCCATCCAAAGTTGATAGATCAGCTGCCTATGCTGCTAGGCAAGTTGCTAAGCATGTAGTTGCAGCAGGACTTGCAGATAGAGCATTAGTACAAGTTGCTTACGCGATTGGTATTTCAAACCCAGTATCATTTTTAGTTGATACTTTTGGAACGAATAAAGTAGATGAAAAAGCAATTACAGATGCAGTTAATAAAATCTTTGATATGAGACCAAAAGCAATTGTAGAAAGACTAGATCTTTTAAGGCCAATTTATGCAGACACTGCTGCTTATGGACACTTTGGAAGAAGTACACAAAATGGTGGATTTACTTGGGAGAACTTAACTCATTTAGATGAGCTTAAGTCGATGTTCTAAGACTTTCAATAATAATTACTCTTTTAGATATGGCCAGTCCTTGTGACTGGTCTTTTTTTTGGTACAATATAAGTATTATGACTGATGAATTGTATTTTATGGTGAGGTACACCCCATTTTGGGCAACACCTGGATGCTTAATAGCTCTTGAGCTTGCCTATATTTTTTGGATTCGTAAGAAGCAAAAACAACTTGTGATTAGTTCTGTTGTTAGTACATTATGCGTTATTTGTTTGGGAGCTTATTTTATTGCAGGTGGTCCAGAAAAATCAGTGAAACAGGCTAAAAAATTCGTTAGATTTATTTCAGACTAGACTTAAATCGTTGAAATTATAGCCATGTCGTACAATTTTCCTCATGTTTAAAAATTGACACCTATACTCAGATTCGATAGCATTTTAGATGAGAGATAGTAGGAGAGGCAATACACATGGACGATTTAAATTTTCTGCAAAGAAGTATGGAAGGTGAAAACCAGACATCTTCTGGGTACGATTCATTAGAAAACTTTGGATTAAATCCTAAAATTATAATTGTTGAAGATGATAAAATCTTAGGTCTAAGTATTAAAAAATATTTCAATAAAACTCTTAATTGCGATGTGAGCCTATTTACATCAGCAATGGATTGTTTATCAGATCTACTTAACTGGCCAAATAGAGATCAAAAGTTTTGTTTAATTACAGATATATCTTTAGAACAAGGAACAGATGGTCTTCTTTTAATTGATAACTTAAAAGAAAAAGGCTTTGATTTTGTATCAATAGCTATGACTGGTTTTGCATCTATTGAAAATGCTATTAGCGCAACAAAAAAGGGTGTTTATCACTATCTAACAAAACCATTTGAATTAGAGAACCTGCATAAGGTTGCTATGGAGTCTATTGAGAAAAAGTTTGGAATAAAGCTTTCTTCTAATATTCAAAATGATACTCCTGTTTCTAGATTACAAAAAAGAGTTATTAAAAATATTCAAATTGAAGATCCAACTAAAGATGATATTTTTTATGGAATGATTGGTAGAAGTAAAGCCATGAAGGATGTTTTTGAGAGAATTGAAAAAGTTGCTCTTACAGATTCAACGGTTTTAATCACTGGTCCATCTGGAACGGGAAAAGAATTAGTTGCTACTGCTATTCATGAATTATCTTCAAGAAAAGAAGAATCAAGAATATCTGTTAACTGTGGTGCCATTCCTGGTGAGTTATTAGAAAGTGAACTTTTTGGACATGTAAAAGGATCTTTTACAGGAGCTATTTCTGATAGAAAAGGAAGGTTTGAGCTTGCTGATAAAGGTTCTATCTTCTTAGATGAGATTGGTGATATGCCACTTGTACTGCAAGTTAAAATATTAAGAGCTCTTCAAAATAGAACTATTGAGCCAATTGGAGCAAGTAGCCCAATTAAGGTAGACTCAAGAGTTATTGCAGCCACTCATAAAGATTTAGAGAATATGGTTGATCAAGGAAGGTTTAGAGAAGATTTATTTTATAGATTAAATGTTATTCCTATAACTATTCCTGCTCTAAAAGATAGAAAAGAAGATATTCCTCTTTTAGTTTCATATTTTTTAAAGAGATTTATCTCTGCAGATAAAAGTAACTCTATTACCTTTTCAGACAAAGCATTAGAGCTTTTAATTGGCTATGATTGGCCAGGTAACGTAAGAGAATTAGAAAATATCATTGAAAGACTAGTTATCTTAAGAGGTGGTAATGAGATCGTACCAGAAGATCTTCCAGCTAAGATTTTTAGATCAAACCCACTTGCAACAAATCATTATACGGAAATTTTTGAGTTACCTAAAGAAGGTGTAGACCTTAAAAAGGTTCTGTCTGACATTGAAGAGTCTTTAATTATTCAAGCTTTAAGCTTAACAGGTGGAAATAAAAATCAAGCCTCTAAACTTCTAAGCTTAAATAGAACGACTTTAATTGAAAAATTAAAGAAAAGATCAATTCAATTTTGAATTTAGAAGACAAGTATCCACAAATAAAAAACCTTATAGGCCAAAGTGAAAATTTTGGCCTTTTTAATGCCGTAAAATCTTTTGATAACGAATTAGATAAAACCTTTGGTATTTCATATATTGAAGAGTCTGCTATTACTGATATAAGTGAACAAGCTTATAAGGATATTGAAAAGCAAGCCTTACTAACTTCCTATCTTGATTATCACCAAGTTTTTCAAGACATTGGACAAGGACAAAGCATTATTGATCTAGGTGCTGGTTATTGTAGAGGAGCTTTTTTAGCTAATAGTTTTGATTATGATATCAATTATATTGGGATTGAATATCAACAAGGTAGAGCAAAACAAGCAAAGCAAATCTTTGATAAGGATATCTTAGTAGAGGACATATTAAAGTTTAAAGTTCCATATTGTGAAAATTATTTTATCTACCTTCCTTGGAATGAAGTATTCTTTAAGTTTATTTACGATTTAAATTCATACGCTAAAGAAACTATATTTTATATTATTGAGTCTCACGGAGACTTTATTGAATCATTAGACTTTTATAAAGATATGTTTATTAGGGAAGTTGATGATTTAAAAACTTCTATTCCTAGACATGATAATACAATTTATAAGTATCGCTTTAAACCAATTAATCCAAATAAATTTTTAGAAAAGATGTATTTACCATTTTTATATTCATATAAGGATACAAAAATAGAAGTAAAATCAAAAGTGGGAACAAGTAATGATTATTACATTTGGAGTAGCTCTACCTTGGGTATGAGACTTAATTATTATAATAATAGGCCTTGTTTATTTCTTGAGCAAAGTAGTCGCTATCTAGACTTTAATTCCGATGAAGTAGTGTCAATAGGAAACCGATAAAATTGGTTATACTGTTTAAGTTACTGAAATTAACAGTGACATCTTTTTGACATAGAAAAAAGTTCCGCAAGAGTAAAATTTTCCTTTTTTCTTTTTCAATTTAGTGTAAAATATTATTAAGAAAAGCTTTACTAGGATTGAAAAGCTTGTAAAAGATAATGAGACAGGATGTTTCGAAGTATGAGTAGAATTTTCAAAATTCTGACATTTATATTCTTCTGTGGAGTATATTTTTCCACGGCACATGGCGCTGTGATTGAACAGGAAAAATATAAAACACATCTTAGATGGCTTGTTGCTACATCAAAAAAACAATTAGAAATTAAACAAAATGCAAATATATTTACAATTAAAACTTTAAGTAAAGTCACATTTGATAACTTGAAAAAAGATATGATTAGTTTTGCAAATAATAATGAATATATAGCTAAAGTAGATTTTAATTCTAAAGGATTGCCTTATTCTCCAGCTATTATAACGGTCACATTAAAAGATCAATCAATAGAGCTTTTTTCTTTTTATAAAAACTCAGATAAAAAATATATTATAGATTTTTGGGTTAATGAAGACCTTGTTGTAAAAAAAGAACCGAAAAAGGTTATTAAGGCTAAAAAAAAGGTAGCAACTACTAAGCCTAAAAAGATTATAAAGAAAGCAAAAACTATTGCTAAGAAAAAAGTATATGTTTCTACAGTACCTAAAAATGATGGATATAGAGATTTTAGATATGGTAGTGCTTTTATATGGGACTATAAGCCACAGATTCCATCTGTAAAACAAGATATTAATATTGCAAATAAAGCTCCAAATTTCTTATATAAAATAAAAGATAGAGATTTTAAAAAAAATGATAAAGAAGCACATATGCAGCTTAGTATTAATTTTTATAAAGAGTCAAAGTGGGGATTAATGACAAGATCAATTTCTCTTTATGAAAAGAAATATGGAGTAGATATAAATAAAGATATTAATGATTTTATGAAGGCAGTATCTTTAATTAAAAATAAAATTAACCCTAAAATTTCAATAGAAGATTCAAAAAAAACAGGTGCTTATCAAGCAGCATTGAACTTATTAAGTTCTATTTCAGATAGAACAGATAACTATAGTTTGAATCAATCGATAACAAGGTATTTACTCCAAGTGTCTTTAGATAAAAATGATTATGTTAATTCATTGCAGATTGCTAAAAAATTATATGTTATATCGTCAGAAAGATTTGATAAAGAAATGACTGTATATAGTGCTAAAGTAATTTTAACAAGTCTTGCTCAGCTTAAACAGATCGATAAAATAAAAGAGTTTTTATCGAATAAAGCCGTATTAACAATACTTCCTAAGCAAATAGGGTTTGCGTATACAAGTTATCTTAATTTAATCCTTGGTGATGAGAAAAAAAATATTCAAGAGTTTGAAAGTAGACAAAATAGCTTTATTGGAAAAATTCAAAAAGAGCTTTTATTTAATATCGCAGAAAGCTATTTTAGATATGGAAGTTATGAAAAAGCTCTATCTTTGTATGATTCTTACATTAAAGAGTATTCTTTTGATAATGGTGCTTCCTATGCCAGAGTAAGATTGGCTCTTTGTTATGATATTCTTAAAAAAGATAGAAAAAAAATTGTTCAATTATATAAGAGTGCAATTAATAAGTCAGTAATACCTCATGCAAGATATGAAGCAAAAGTTAGAATTGTTGGTTTCTATCTTGCTCGAGCAATAGATCCGACACAAGAAGAGTTAGAGAGCTTAGTTTTTTTAGATAAGGCTGCTGATGAAGAAACAATTCAGGATAAAAATATAGATAGAATATTATGGTTAACAAGAATGAGAACTATGATTGTAAAAAAAGAATATAATCAAGCACTTTCATATCTGACAACTTTACCACTTATTACAATGCCTTTAAAAATTAGAAAGGTTTATGAAGCTGATGGAGCTGAAATTATTTTAGGCCTAATTCAGCAATCCTATCTAAAAGAAGATTATTCAAAAGCAATTAAGGTGTGGCAAGTTTATAAAGATCAGTATGAAGAAAAAGTCGCTAAAAGTACTTATTTAAGATATATTGTGACAGATTCATATTTAAGACTTGGACTTATGAAGTCATTTAATGATTCAATGGCAAAGCTTTCTTTGTCTAAAAATAATTTGAGTAGAAACTTTCCTCGATGGATACCACAGCATAAAAAGATAGAATTAAAAGATTATTTAATTGAACTTAAAATAGGAAGACTTTTATCTCAAAAACTTTGGAGTCAACTTGACACTTATATTGAGAAAAATAAGTCAAATTCTAATATAAACTATAATTATTACAAAGGTCTTGTTTCGTATCAAAAAGGTTTATACAATAAAGCTGTAAGGCACTTTGAAAGTGTTCTTATTGATCAGAGCTTAACGAATCAGCTATCACCAGTACAAAACAACAGGATGTTATCAAATTATTTAGAATCTATTTATGAAATTTCAAATTCTAAAAAATTCAGAAAACATGCTAATGCACTTTTAGCTGACATTAGAAAGAAAAAAGAAGTGTTTAATAATTTAATAGAAAGAGCTGAATATCTCATTATTGAATCATTAAACTCTACAAAATCTAGAAGTATTTTAAAGTTTAAAACAGCAGACTTTTTAAAGGAATTTAAGAGCTCTACGTTTAAACACAGGGTAAAGTATATTCAAGCAATGAACTTTATTTTTTTAAAGAATGAAAAGGAAGGAAAAGTTATTCTAGAAGATTTACTAAAGGAGAAGGATACTCCTAGTTATCTGAAGGGACTTGCGAGATCAGAGTTAACGACTCTCGTACTTAAAAATAGAAAATTATAAAAATAGCAAAAAACGAAAAGACAGGAGGTCTAATGTTTGCATCTAACATTTCACTAGTAGGAAATCACCCAAAATTCTTAAAAGCTAAGGATTTAGCACAAAACGTTGCTGTTACAAAAGCACCAGTTCTAATTGTTGGAGAGCCTGGAACAGGAAAGAAAACATTTGCTTCATTTATTCATGCAAATTCTGCAAGAAATGAAGGAGCGTTTAATGTTGTTAATTGTGCAAGTGGATCACAAGAAGTTGAAAATCAAGTTTTAGGATACAGAGATGAGGAAACAGGAAGTTTTAATAAAGGTGTTCTAGAAAGATCTAATCAAGGTACAGTTGTTCTAGAAAACATTGATGCTTTAGAAGATAAATTTCAAAAAAGATTATTTAATATATTACAAGAGTTAGCTGACTATGACCTAGATGTAAGAGTGGTAGCTACTACAAGTAAAAACTTATCAAAGTATGTTGGAGCTGGAAGGTTTTATAGAGCTTTATATACATATTTTTCAGGATCACAAGTAAATCTTACTCCATTAAGGGAAAGAGGAGCTGATATTGAAACTTTAGCAACTCATTTTGTTAATACATGGGCGAGTGAAAATGGAAAAGAAATTCCTGTTTTTACTGAAGAAGCAAAAATGAAAATTTCTTCTTTTTATTGGGCACATAACGTAAATGAATTAAAAGCTGTTATGGAAAATACTGTTGCTAATCTTGAAGGTAACTCTATTGATGTTAACGCAATTGAGCTTGGAGAAAAGAAAGCTGAGGTGACATCAAATGAAGCAGATGATGATGGGTTAAAATTAATGTCTTTAAAAGAAGCAGAGAGACTATTAATCAAAAAAGCTTTAATTCATACTTCTGAAAACAGAACTCAAGCTGCAAAGATCTTAGGTGTTTCAATTAGAACATTAAGAAATAAGATCAATGAGTATAGAGGAAATGGAAATAACTATTTCGTAAACTTAAGGTAATTAAATGAATATCAACGATAAAACATTACAGGCCTTAGCCTCAGGAATGAAATTTAGAGAAATGAGACAAGAGATCATTTCATCTAATATCGCAAATGCGGAAACTCCTGATTACAAAGCTAAAAGATTAGACTTTGAGGCTGCGCTTGCAAGAGCTTTAGATGTTGATGGAAATATGGGAATGAAAGTTACTGATGAAAAGCACTATGATGTTGGGTCTGGTGGCTTTGATAACCTAGAGCCTGAAGTTGTTGAAGATCCTAATGGAGTTGTAAATGAAAGTGGAAACTCTGTTAATAGGGAAAAAGAAATGACTAAAATGGCTGAGAATAAGATTATGTATGATGCTTTGGTACAACTTATGAATAAGAAGTTAGCACTAAAGAAATACATAATAAATTCTGAAAGATAAGAGAGGTAAAATATGGATCTACTAAAAAGTATGCAGATTAGTTCTAGTGGCCTTGCTGCTAATAGAAAAAGAGTTGAAGCTATATCTTCAAATATTGCTAATGCTCAAACAACAAAAACTGCTGAAGGTGGACCATATAGAAGAAAAGAGGTTGTGTTTGGATCTGAGCCAGCAAGAGAAAGCTTTGATGAGCTTTTAGCTGGTGAGATTGATGCTCATTCTGAAACAGTTCATGTGACGGAGGTGGTAAATACAAATGATCCTCCGATATTGAAATATGACCCAACTCACCCAGATGCAAATGAAAAGGGTTATGTGGCAATGCCAAATGTGAATGTTATGAAAGAAATGGCAGATATGATTTCAGCTCAAAGAGCTTATGAAGCAAATATTTCAGCTCTTAATACGAGTAAGGGAATGGCCATGAAAGCATTAGAGATCGGAAGATAATTAGGAGATAAATATGTCGATTAAAACATTTAGCCAAATGCAAAATACATTAAAATCCTATGACATGAACAACTGGTCTAAAAGTGTTGAGATTGGAAAAGAGCTTAATTTTAAGGACTCAACATTTTCAGAGGCAAGTGAAGCTAAAGGATCTGGAACTTTTGGAGACTTTTTAGCAAATTCAATTGCAAAAGTTAATAATCTTCAACATGAAGCTAATACAGCAATGGAGAAGTTAGCAAGTGGTAAGTCAAAGAACTTACATGAGACTTTACTAACTGTTGAAAAAGCAGAGATTGCTTTTAAAACGATGAACCAAGTGAGAACAAAGGTCATCGATGCGTATAAAGAAATAATGAAAATGCAAATATAATATTAGATTAAATATGAAACGCTTTTGAATCAGGAGGATTCTTTTGCAAGATTTTTTAAAACAAGTAACAGCAAATTTTAATGACTTCTTTAAATCATTAGATACAAATAGAAAAATTGCCTTGATAGCTCTTGCTACTCTATTAACAGCGATTGTTGTATCATTGGTTATGTGGGCAGCAAAAACACAGTATAAATTACTGGCCACATCTCAATCTAAAGAAGATATTGCAAGTATTTCTCAGCTTTTAGAAGATGGTAAAATTCCTTATCAGGTTAAAGATGATGGTAAAACATTATATATTCCTGAAGATCAAGTAGAAAAATGGAGACTTGAAATTGCTAAGAAAGGTGTTAATTTAACTTCTACTTTAGGATATGAAGTATTTGATAAACAATCTTTTGGTACTACTAGCTATGTTCAAAAAATAAATAAACAAAGAGCGATTGAAGGTGAGCTGATGAAGACGATTAAGCACATCAGAGGTGTTAATCGAGCAAGAGTTCACTTGTCTTTGCCAGAATCTAGTCCATTTGTAACTGAAAAAAAGCCACCGAGGGCATCAGTTGTTCTGGATTTAGATAGAGGCTTTAGTTTAACTAAAGAAGAAATTAAAGGAATTCAATCACTTATAGCTTCTTCTGTTGATGGAATGAGAAATAAGAATGTTGTTATTATTGATTCAAAAGGTGAAAAGTTAACTGAAAATGTTGGTGATGCAATGACTGAGCATACTGCTAATAGGTTAGCTTTAGAATCTAAAGTTAATAATAAATATGAGCAACAAGTAGAAAGTATCTTAACAAGAGTTGTTGGAGAGGGAAAAGTAATTGCTAAAGTAAATGTAAAAATGGATTTTACTGAGTCAATTCAAGAAAGAACAAACTATGATAATGAAAATGTAGCTGTTGTGTCTGAAGTGTCGAATAAACAAAAGTTTGAAGGTGTTAGACCATCACCTCAAGGTATTCCTGGTGCAAGAAGCAATATTCCAGGAGAAAACCCTCAGCCAGGTATTCCTGAGACGAGAAATAATACAGATAAGAATTTAACGACAAGAAACTTTCATGTACCAAAAACGGTTACGAAGAGTAAAAAGCCTACTGCTGATATTCAAAAATTATCAGTAGCAGTTATGATTGATGGAAAAAGAGTTCCACAATTAGATGAAAATGGTGAAGTTCTGCTTAATGATAATGATATGCCTATAACTAAATATGAACCTTGGTCAGAAGCAGAAATTGCAAATTTTAAAGCTATTGTCGCTTCGGCTGTAGGTATCTCGGAAGCTAGGGGAGATTCAATTGTAATTAAGAATATGGAATTCGCTAAAGAAGACTTATCTGCCGCAGAAGCATTGCTGAGACAAAGAGAAAATAGAGAAATTATTAAAAATTTAACAAAGTACTTAATGATTGGAGTTCTTATCTCATTATTATTCTTTGTTGTTGTAAGACCATTTATTCAATGGGTCACAGAAAATACAGTTGAATCAATTGAAGATTTTTTACCTAAGACAATTGAAGAGCTTGAGCAGTTACAAGCGAATCAAAAATTACCAGGTCTTGAAGATGCACTTCCAACAATTGAAGATAAATTAAATCCAGAAAAAATTGAAGGAAATATGTTGAAAGAAAGAATTATGAATTTAATTGATTCTAATCCTGCTAAGGCAGCACAAGTTGTAAGAGAAATGGTTCATGCAGCAGATGATAATAAAGAGATTGCTTAAAAGGGGAAATTAAGTGTCTGAAACAACAAATAAAACATTAGAGCCAGAAGTAGAATATGCACTTTTAAGTGGTATTGATAAAGCTGCTATTTTGGTTAGTGCTTTAGGACAAGAAGCTGCAAAAAAAATCTTTAAACATATGAAAGATAATGATGTAAAAAGACTTATAAGTCAGATGGCAAGTATAAATAAATCACCTATTTGGATGGTTAAAAGAGTTTTAGAAGAGTTTTATGCCGCATTAAATGAAGATAATGAATTATTATTTTCAGAAAATAAAGGAAGAGATTTTATTCTTGGGGCTCTTGGCGAAGATAGAGCAAAGCAACTTCTTGGACAAAGTGTTGATGTTGGCGAAATTCAAACATTAGAGTCATTAGAGTTGGTTGATACAAGGACACTTGCTAACTTCTTAATTAATGAACATCCACAAACAATTGCATTGATTATAGCTCATTTACAAACAGAGAAAAAAGTTGATGTGTTAAAAAAACTGCCTGAAGGATTACAAGCAGAAGTTGTACTAAGAGTTGCAAATTTAGACTTTGTTTCTCCTGAGCTTATTTCACAGTTAGATGAAGTTCTTAAGACAGAGCTATCAACTCTTGGTTCTATTGATACTCAGCAACTGGGTGGTGTTGAACCTATCGCAGATATGCTTAATCAGATGGATAAAAACTCTGAAAAGAATGTTATGGCAAGAGTCGAAGAAAAAGATCCTGAGCTTGCTGAAGAAATTAGAAAACTTATGTTTGTATTTGAAGATCTTGTATTTGTTGATGATCAAGGAATGCAAGAACTACTTAAAATTGCTGACCAGCAAAAGTTAACATTATCTTTAAAAACTGCTCCTGAAGAAATCAAATCTAAAATTTTTGGAAATATGTCAAATAGAGCAGCCGGATTATTAAAAGAAGATCTTGAAGCTCTTGGACCAACAAAGCTATCGGATGTTGAAAAAGCACAGCAAGAAATCGTTAATATGGTAAAAGACCTTGAAGCAAAAGGAAAGGCTATTATCTCTAGAGGTGGAGAAGGCGATGCAATGGTATAATAGAGGTTTAGATGACAGTATACAAAAATAACAAACTAGAAGTAAAAAAATTTGAGTATCATCAGTTTTCTGATCCACAGAATCTATCACCAGCAAAGGCTTATGAGTTTAAAGATCTTTCGGATGGTGATGTTTTAGCTGTAAGTGAAGAACAAATACGTCTTGAAAGATCTTATATTGAAGGCTCTGGTTTTGAAGTTTCAAAACATGTAAAAGAATTAAGAGGTTTGGCCCGTCAAGAACAAGAAGACTTAGATAATCTTGTTAGTGATAGAGTTGGTAAAGAGTTTCAAAAAGTATCTGGCCAGGCTTATGAAGAAGGTTTAAGTAAGGGAATTGTTGAGGGGCAAAAACAAGGTCTAGAGCAAACGTTAGGAGCTTTAGAGAGTAAAACTCAGGTTGTTGAAGACTTAATAAAAACTCTTACCTGTCAAAATGAAGAGTTCTTTAAACATAATAAAGTTCAGGTTTTAAAGCTTATTCAAAATGTTACAAAGTGGATTTGTTTGAAAGAAATTTCTGAAGATAAAGTGGCTTATCATGAAAGATTGTTGATGAAAGTTATTGCTGAAATTAACACAAAGAAAAACTTAACAATTAAAGTTTCTAAAGCTTTATATGAACAAATTCCTGATATTATTAAAAAAGTTGAAGCAAATATTGGTAAACTTGAAAATGTTAATTACGAAATTTCAAGTGATATTGATGAATATGGTCTTATTATAGAATCTGAAAATGGAATCGTTGATGCTTCAGTTGATACTCAAATGGAAATGCTTAAACAACTATTTTTTCAAGAGGAATAATGAGTTTCGATATAAATTTTGAAGAAATTGAAAAGAAGATACAGGCAGATACTCCTTATCAAAATGTAGGAAAAATTCTTTCAAGTAAGGGACTTGTTTATGAGGCGACTTTGCCAAGAGCAGTTATGGGATGTCAGGTAGAGTTTATTACTCAAACAGGTGACTCATGTCATGGTGAAGTTGTAGGTATTGATGGACATAAATGTAAAGTAATGCCTTATAAAGATATAACAGGAATTAATTCTGAAACAAAAGTCTATTTAAAGGACTTAACAACAACTATAAAGGTCTCTCAGGGAATGCTTGGAAGAGTTATTGATTTTCAAGGAAATCCTATTGATGGAAAAGGTCCAATTGTTGAAGATAGTGAGGTAAGATCTATTTTTGGCGAGATCTTAAATCCCTTAGAACGTCCGCCAATTCGAGAAAAACTAGATACAGGAGTTAATGCAATTAACTCATTTATTACAGCTGGTAAAGGACAACGACTTTCTATTATGGCAGGATCGGGTGTTGGAAAGTCAACTTTGATGGGGATGATTGCAAGAAATACTAATGCGGATATCAACGTGATTGCTTTAATAGGAGAGCGTGGAAGAGAAGTTCTAGAGTTTATTGAATCGGACTTAGGCCCAGAAGGACTTGCAAGGTCTGTCATTGTCGTTGCAACAAGTGATACATCAGCTTTAATTAGAGCAAAGGCGGCTTATGTCGCAACAACAATTGCGGAGTATTTTAGAGATAAAAAGCAAGACGTTATCTTAATGATGGATTCAATTACACGTTTTGCTATGGCCTATAGAGAAATAGGTATGTCTACTGGAGAGCCACCTGGGCAAAAAGGATATGGACCTTCTGTTTTTGCAAAACTTCCAAAATTAATGGAAAGAGCCGGTACAAAAAAAAATGCAGGTTCTATTACGGGAATTTATACTGTTTTAGTTGAGGGTGGTGATATGGATGAGCCAATTGCTGATGCAGTAAGAGCTATTGCGGATGGGCATATTGTTTTAAGTCGTGAACTTGCAGCTAAAAATCATTATCCTGCGATTGATGTTTTAGAGTCTGTTTCTAGGGTTATGAGTAAGGTCGTATCTAGAGAACATGTTGTTGTATCAAGTCACTTAAGAGATCTTATGTCTTCTTATAAAGAGGCGGAGGATCTAATTAATGTAGGTGCCTATGTAGAAGGAACAAACCTAAAGGTTGATAAGGCTATCGCTATTAATTCAGATATTGAAGGACTTTTAAGACAACGAGTAGAGGAGAATCAGACAATAGATGCAACTTATGATCAAATGGTTGAGATAGCAAGAAAGGGTGAGCTTGCAACTGGAGCTGTAAATAATGAAGAAGTATAAATACAAATTAGATGCTCTTATTAAAATGAGAAAAATCAAAGAAGACCGTTGTAAAATGGAAATTGGAAGGATTCAAAATAGAATTAAAGAATTAGAAGGGTTTAAAAAGGGGCATATTGATTTTAAAGAGCAAACTTACAAAGCTCAAGAAGAAATTCTGAAAACAAATGCAACTGTATCACAAGTTGGTCATATTCCATCTTTTATAGAAACGAATCTTGACCATATAGAAAGAATAGATGATGAAATCAAGTGGTTAGAGGAACAGAGAAAGTCGAGAATAATACAGTTAGGAAAATTAAAGTCGGATGTGAAAGTTATAGAATCGATGAAGGAAAAAGATTTTTCTAAGTATAAAAAAGAATTCAATAAAAAACAAAATGAAACAATTGAAGAGCTTGTTCAAATATGGACAAATACAAAGGATGCAGTATGAAATTAATACTATTACTAGCTTTAAGTATTAACTTATATGCTGAGGATAAAAAATATACTCAAAAAGAATTAGATGAAAAAGTAAAACAAAGAGTTGCTAAAGAAGTTAAAAGACTTAAAAAATCTTCTGTTGCAAAACTTACTCAAGAAATTTTAGATAAAGAAAATGCCTTAGTTAAAAAAGAAGCACTTTTAAATAAAAGGTTAGAGCAATTAGAGCTTGCTGAAAAGAGCTTAGATAAAAAGTTTGTTGAGCTAGAGGGGATTCAGAAGAAGGTTCTTGGTTGTATTGATGAAAATGAGAAAAAAGAATCTTTAAGAGTATCCCAACTTGTAAATATGATCTCAAATATGAAGCCAGTTAAGGCAGCAGATCTTTTGTCTGTACAAGATAGTGATATTTCAATCAAAATAATAGAAAAAATTGATCCAACAAAAGCTTCTAAGATATTTAATCTTATGGATAAGGAAGTTTCTGCCCGCCTTCAAAAACAGTACCTAAATATGAGAAGATAGTAGAAGGGAGTTCTGCGTCATTTAGTGATAAATCACTTGTGACCATATAAAACACGTAAGGTTCGACGAATAGGAGAGCCTAAAAAATAAAATGAGAAGAGAATAGAATAAGGAAATAATGAATAATATTAACACAAACCTACATACAAGCATTCTAACTGCCAATAATACAGGGGCAGAAGGAAACTTATTAGATTTATTAGGACAAGGTCTTGGTAGCACTAATAATGCTAATCAAGGTGATCTGTTTTCTACACTTATGGCGCAGGCTCAAGGTGTGACTGGTGATGAAAGTCTTTCTGAGAATCAAAAAGTAAATATTCTTCAAGAGCAATTAGATGTACCTGTTGATTTAGCAGTTAAATTAGTTGATGCTTCAATGTCTGCAAGTATGCAAACTTCAAATACAGAAGTAGTTTCAAGTGAAGCTCTTAAAGGATTAGACTTTTCTTTAAATGAAAAAGAAGCACAAGTTGTACTTAAAGAAGTTCAAAAATTAGTAAGTAAAGAATCGATTCTAACAGATAAAGAAACTCTTAAAGCTATTGAAAAAAATCCGAAGTTAAAAGGAATTATTCAAAAGCTAGCAGTTGAAAATGCTCATAATTTAAAACAAAATAAAGAGTTTGCATCTTTATCAAAAGATATGATGAGTGTTCTTGATAATAAGCCAACTACAATGGCCAATCTTGGACAAAAAGTTGCAAAGAAAAATGAAATTGCACAAAAGTTAGGATTAAATTCTAACGATATTGTAGATACTCATAATAAAGCAAATCAAAAAGATAATGCTGTGACAAAACAAAATATGGCATTGTTTTCAAAGAATAAGGTTCAAAAAAATATTATTAAAAATACATCTAAAGTAGCAGCTCCTGAAGTATCATCTATTTCAGATTCGCCAGCTCCAAAAATGACGATTAGTGATATTTTATTAGGACAAAACACTGAATCAGTAGCTGCTGATCTAGCACCTCAAAAAATGGTGACAAATATTAAAGCTTCTGTTGCTTCTACATTTGATATGAGTGGAATTAATGCTCAGGATATTTCTAGTGAAGATGCAATGATTAGTAAAATAAAAGATTATATCATTCAAACAAAAGCATCTAATACACCAACTGTAGAGATGAGTTTTATTGATAGAGAGCTTGGAAGAGTAGATCTATTTGTGCAAAAAACAAATAACGATGCTATGAATATTGCAATTAGTACTCATGCAAATGAAGGAACTCAGTTTTTTACGAAAAATCAAGGGGAGTTATTAAGTACTCTTGCTTCTAGTGGAGTTCAGGTTGCAGACCTTAAATTAGAAAGCTCAAATAATGAATTTAATAAAAACTTTGATTCAGAGCAAAGATCTTTTAATAAAGATTCATCTCAGAGTCAGTCAAAGCAAAATCAACAAGACAAAGAATCTCAAAGAAGAAAAGAGCTTTGGGAAATGTTTGACAAGGAAATAGCTTAGTATGCCTACAATGGGAAGACCCATTTCAAATAAAAAAAATCCTTTAGCAAATGTGAGGATGTTGGATCCTGGTGAACGTGCTGCTCGCTATGAGGATCAGAATGAAAAACAGAGATTATTAAATAAACTGACTGGTTATAAACCACAAAATAATAAGTTCGTTGATGCTAAAACTCATAATAAGATGGGAAAAGATGAATTTTTAAAGTTATTAACTCATCAATTAGCAAATCAAGATCCAAATAAGCCTATGGATCAAAAACAAATGGCTTCTCAGCTAGCTCAGTTCTCACAACTAGAGCAATTAACAAACTTAAATACAAAGTTCGATAAAGTTGTAAAAAACGATGCAACTCAAGATAAGTTCTATGGCGCAAGTTTTCTTGGAAAAGAAATTATTACAACTGGCGCAAGTATGAAGCTGGAAGAAGATGGTGCAAGTGCTGATGTATATTTTGAGCTACCAAAAGAAGCGCCAAGAGTCTTAGTTAGAGTATATGATAAGCAAAATGCAATGATATCAGAAATTTGGAAAGAAAACCTTGGTCGTGGAAACCATACTATGACTTGGGATGGAACATCTATGGATGGAACTGCAGCAGGAAAAGGTGAGTATAGAACACAAGTTTATGCTTGGGATAATAACCAAGAGCCAATTGCTGTTGATACGAAATCAAGGGGAATTGTTAAGGCCGTAAACTTTGAAAATGGTGAAGCTGTACTTACTATTAATGGTGGAAAGAAAGTATTCTTAAGAGATGTAGATAGCTTTCATGTACCATCAAAAAACACTAAAAAAAGTTTAGAGGCAAAAATACCTCAGAATAATTTACCCGTTGCGAAAAATAATGTTCTTGGGGTAAACTTAGAAAGTAGTGTAAAAAATAGTATCAACTCGTATAAGAAAAATACACCAGATACTGGAATAACAAACGTTTATGATGTGGAGTAAAAATTGAGTAAGAGTATTAATAATCTTCTTATTCCTAATGTAACAAGAACGCCATCTGATAAGAAGGTTGATTCAAGTAATGCTCTTCAAAATAAAGGTGCTAATACAGAATTTAGCGAATTACTTAAAGCTAAATCTAATCCAGCTGTAAATGAAGGAGTTAGTTTAACTTCTCATGCTGCAAAAAGATTAGAGGAAAGAAATATTGATTTTGATGGCAAAGAGTATATGAAGATTAAAGAAGCAATTTCTAAGCTGCAACAAAAGGGGAGTAAAGACTCTTTAGTTATTACAGATAAAGCAGCTTATGTAATTGATGTAAATAAAGAAAAAATTGTAACTGCTGTAGATAAGATGAGTATGAACGAAAATGTTTTTACAAAAATCGATTCAACAGTTTTTATGAATTAATATAAAGCAATTATGCTTTAAAAACATTTTATTAACTTGAGAAACAGGCTGGTCCTTTCCGGAAGCCCAAGAATCAAAGCCCGTCGTGCTTAATTCATCTCGAGAAATTTTTGGTCTAGGAGGGACATAATGGGGTTATTATCTTCTTTTAACACAGGTATTTCTGGTTTAAACGCAGCTGGTTCAAGCATGAGTGTAATTGGTGACAATATTGCCAATGCAGGAACGTTTGGATTTAAAGGTGCAAGAGCTGAATTTCAGGACATGATGGCAAAGTCATTAAAAGGTATTGATGGTGGAGATCAGATTGGTTCGGGTGCGAAGTTAGCTCACGTAAGACAAATGTACACTCAAGGTGATATTGCAAGAACAGAAAGTATTACAGATCTTGCAATTGCAGGTAATGGTTTTTTTGCTGTTGAAACACCTAATGGAAGAGGTTTTACAAGAGATGGTTCATTTCAATTTGATAAAGAAGGACATCTTGTTAATGGAGATGGTTACAAAGTGATGGGATTTGTTGCTAATGATAATGGTGAAATTTCTCAAAAAATGGATGAAATTAAACTTGGTAATACGACAATTCCTGCAAAAGCTTCTGAAAAAATTAATATTTCTATGAACTTAGACTCAAGAGCTAAGGTGGTTCAGTTTGATCCAACGAAACCAGAGGAAACTTCAAACTTTAATACAAGTTTTTCTGTTTATGATAATGTTGGTACACAAAGATTAGTAAGTGTTTATTTTAATAAAACAGCTGATGGACAATGGAACTATAAAGCAATGGTTGATGGTGCAGATGCTCAAGGTGGAACACCTGGAACAATGGTTGAAATGGCTTCAGGATCATTAAAATTCAGTGCTAAAGGGGTATTACAAGAAGAGGTAACGGCTGCTAATGCTTTTAATTTTAATAATGGTGCAGCTCAAGGCCAAGTGATTGATTTTAACTTTGGAACATCAATTGCTGAAGGTGGAGATGGAAGTGAAGCAACAACTCAATATGGATCTGATTCAACAGTGGCAAGACATACACAAGATGGTTATAGAGCTGCAACATTAGCATCATTGTCTTTTAACGATGATGGTCTTTTAATGGCGGCTTATGATAATGGAGAAACAAGAGATATTGCTCAAGTTGCTATTGGTAAATTTGAAAATAATGAAGGTCTTTTTAAAATGGGTAATAACTTATATAAAGAGACAAAAAAGTCTGGTCAAGCAGCTATGGGAAGACCTGGAAAAGATGGAAGAGGTGGAGTTCAAGCTAAATCTATCGAGCTTTCAAATGTTGATATCGCAAGTGAATTTATTAACATGATGAATGCACAAAGAAACTTCCAAGCTAACACAAAAACGATTACAACAACTGATCAGATGTTACAAGAAATCTTAAATATTAAAAGATAGGTTTAGGTGGTAGCTATGCTTAAGTTTATTTAAGTTTAGCTACTACTAGAATCCGACGAACAGGAGGATTCAATGCCAAACTAACTTAGTTAAAGTTTTTAGGCTTTAACGATAAAAAATCGTTAAAAAATGTGAATTAACTTCACACAAAATACCCCATAGAACCAAAAACTAAAAAGGCCAGCTTATGCTGGCCTTCTATTCTTGTTCTTCTGGTTTATTTAAAATCTGATCTTTAAAAAGTGCTTGTTGATGCTCTTGGGACATACAATTGTTTGCTTCAGGTCTTTCTTGTTTTTCTTTTTCATCAAAACAGTGCCCTGTCATAGTTCTTCCACACATGCCAATCGCAAAGCCAAGAGGTTTTTTTTGCATTATAGGATCATTAATACCTTCAAATCGAAATTGAATTTCTTTTTTTAAACTTCTTCCAGCTTTTGTATTACAATTTGGTGGATATTGATTTTGATCAATTGTAAGAAGATATCTTAAGGCCCAGGCAGCTTTAAGTTTGTCTTTTTCGTACTTTTTAAACTCTTCGAATGATGGATTTGGACTTAATAGTAAGTCGCTTAGATTTCCCTTTGAAAAATCAAATGAGGGTTCAAGGGTCGATAATTCCCATAGCGAGTGGAAGTAAGCTGCTTTAATAAAGTTACACTTATCACTATTGCTTTTTTGTTTAAAAAATGGATTTTTATTTTTAGGGAAATTATTTAGAACTTTTTTCTTTAAGCTTTCAAGAGAGTTGCCATTATAGAACTTTATTTGCGTTAGCTTTTTTCGTTCAATTTTTTCATCCATAAATGGATCTTGAGTAATAGGAGAAGATTTATTAAAGTCTTTGATTTGTCCTATTTGATTAAATTTATATTCTTGAATAGACGGAAGACCAAATTTTTTTATATCGTTGTCAAATTCTTTCCTAATATCATTAAATGCAATAAGAGCTTTTTTTCTAAGAAGAAGTTGATATTTTACTCTTTGATTTCCCGTGTAGCAAATGGCTTCTATTTCTTCTATTTTCTGAGTTGCGCTATCAATATCAGTGGGATAAGGAAGAATAGTTGATGGTTGATTTTTGTTCGAGCATAAATAATGAGAGGATTTGTTTTTATTTAGTTGAGAAAATTCCTTCATTCCATCTTTGAATAACTTTTTCGTTGTATTTGCACTTAGAGTTAAAGAGGTTAGGATTAAGATAATTTTAAACATGATCTGTTAGTTCTAATAAATGTGCATTGAGTTTTTCTAAAAGCTCTTTGCTGGGAACAAGTCTTTTGTAAGTTATTCCACTTAGATCAAAAATTTTTTTTGAGATTCTATTAGATTCAGTACCTTTGTGTTTATCTGAAAGGTAAATAACTTCTTTTACACCACTACTAGCAAGTAATTTTGCACATTCATGACAAGGAAACAGTGTGACGTAACATTTAGAGTTTTTTAGAGATCTTGGTGTATGAAGTATAGCATTGGCTTCAGAATGAACAACATATCCATATTTTTGATCTTCAAGGGCAAAGGACTTATCTTTACCCCAAGGAAGTTGAGCTTCATCAATTCCCGCAACAAAGCCGTTATAGCCCATTGTAATTTGATGATTATTTTCATCTACAAAAACGCTTCCTACTTTTGTAGCAGGGTCTTTAGATTTAAAACTTGCCATCATTGCTTGAAGCATAAAATACTCATCCCAGCTAAGGATGCTTTTTACTTCAAAATAATTTGGATGATCTTTTTTCATTTATAATCCAATAGAAACACTTTGCTCACTAAAGATCTTACTAGACTGAAGATTCTCTTTCAAATTATCATTTTCAAATGTAGTCGTTGTTATGTGATTTAGTTTTAGTACTTGTAAAATTTGATTATTAAGAGTGTTTAACTCTTTGGTGATTTTATCCATTTGTTCATGCTCGCAAGACATTTCTTCTAAGAGAATTTTACCCATAATTTTATTAAGTCTTTTAGCTAAAGTTGCGGCTGATTTATATTCTTTAGATAATGAAGGTTTTGAAATAACTTCTTCTATCGTTTGATCTACACCTTTTTGAGAAACTGACTTTACAATATCCTTAATTTCTTTTGCGGACTTTTCTTTTACCAGATCAATGATCTTTTCTTGTTCCTCTTTTTCTAGTTTTATAATTTCATTTGCTTGAGATGCGTTAAGTTCTCCATTTTTTCTAAGCTCTTTTACAGCTTTAGATGATTTTTCATCCCTGTCAATGGCACTTTTTATAACTTTTTTTGAAAGACCTGTTTTTTGTGCAGTAATATCAATGAAAGATCGTCTATCATTTGGTAATTCAACTTGTATTTCATTATCTTGTGGAGTTGTTAAATCTTCTTGAGCCACTTTTTTGGCTTGAGGATAAATTTCTTCGTATATTTCTTTTCCTCGACTTAAACACTTTTCAAACTCAATTTTAGTAAGATCTTTTCTAACAAGGTTTTCGTCAATAGAGATTAACTCTTGTTCTTTTTCATCTTTTTCAACAATAACGACATTAACATGAGAGTAACCGAGTTCTCTTAAAGCCTTATATCTTCTTCCACCAGCAATAAGTTCATTTTTATTGTTTATAACAAGTGGATTTATAAGGCCTACTGTTTCTATACTTTTTTTAAGTTTATCTACATTAGTATTAATTCTTAGGTATGGATTTGAAATCGATATTTCATCAATAGAAATTGTTTGCATTATCTCTCCTTCATGTAATGACAAAAACAATACTAGATTATTCTAATATGTCATTTAAAATTTACTTTAAAGGATCATTTTGCAAGGGATTTTATTTAGTTCTGTCCATCGTCACCGATAGCACCTACAGGGCAACAAGCAAGAGCATTTTCTACTTCTTCTATCTCTGAGTCGCCTTGTGGTTGTTTCGAAACATAGGCATGAGCATCATCATCATTCATTGAAAAATGATTTGGCGCTTCTACTACGCAGGCATCGCATGCGATGCATTGATCATCAACATAAAATTTACCTTCTGTATTTTGGCTCCATTTTGCTTCTTTATCTGCCATTTGATCTCCAAAAAAAAGCCTTCCTAATAAGGAAGGCTTTATTAGCTTAATAATTTTGTTTTATTTATAATAAATTTTGGCTTGTGACAATATCTGCTTCATCTTCAAGTTGTTTAAGCAATTCGGATTGAGTTCTATTACTAAGCTTTCTATTTTCAGCCGTAATGGATGATTCTAAGCTCTTTTTTATAGCAGCATTAACATCTTTTTGACTTGTAAATGTTGTAAATTTAAAAAGTGTTGTATTAAGAGTTGTTGTATTTGTAAATACTGTTTTTACATCGTTATTATTGATTGCTTTAAGAACATTTTCTTGCTTTAGTTCAATTCCATTGGCCTTTGTTGTTAAAGCGTCAACTTTTATATTTTTTATTAATTTTAAGGCATATTTTTGGGATAACTTACTAACGCTTTGTAATTTATTTTCTTTTAATGCTTTTTCTAGTTGATTTTTAACTTTAGAATACAATTCATCTAAAGCTTTATTATTAACTTTTTGTAGATGTTCTTTAGCAATAATATTTTTTACTTGATCAAAAGTTTTCGTTTGAGCTTTTTGTTTCTTTTCAACATAAATTATATGGTATCCAAAGCTTGTCTTAACTGGCTTTGAAATGGTTCCAGGCTTTAGGCTAAAAGCAACTTTTTCAAACTCAGGAACCATTCTTCCTTTTGTAAACCAGCCTAAGTCTCCGCCCTTAGCTCCTTTACCAGATGGATCTTCTGTTTTCTTTGCTGCTATCTTTGCAAAATTCTTTGTTGTTAGAGTTTTTCTAAGATCAGTTGCCTTCTTTAAAGCATTACCTTTTAGTAGAATATGTCTGGCTTTAACTTTAGCTGGCTTGTTAAAGGTAGAGCTTTTTGATGCATAAAGAGATTTTAAAATACTTTGATTATCTTTGTTTTTTATAAACTTTTTAATTTCTGTTGAAGAAACAGGTATAAACTTAATAAGCTCATCTTTAACGATTTGAGCACCATAAGCACTTGCCTTCTTTTCTTGAATTGCCAATATTTGCTTTACAGAGTTTTTGGATGTTGAAACTGTTTGCATAAGATCGAATACTTTGTTTTGAATAAGCGAATCTTGAGTTAAGCTTTCATATTTTTGTGGTGTGAAACCATTAGCTTTTAAAATATTTTTATATTTTCCAATATCAAAGTTCTTGTTTGTCTGAAAATAAGGAGCTGATTTTATATCTTTTTTAACCTCATCTTTAGATGCCACATAACCACTATTTTTCGCAAAGTTTAGTATTAGTTTTTGCTGGATAAGCCTTCTTAAAGCGCCTTGCTTTATTCCAAATTGTCTAATTTGGGCAGCCGTAAGGTTTTTTCCTCCAAACATTTGTGTATATCTTTGAATTTCAGCATTATAGGCTCTTTGAAACTCTGTTTGCGAAATAGGCGTGCCATCAACACTTGCTACACCTGTTGATGCGTTGAATCCATTAAACCCAGTTAATGCAAAGCTAACGACTATTGCGAACATAAAAAATGTAATTAGAACATAAGATGTTGTGCTTTTAAATTTCATAAAATCCTTCTTATTTATATTAAAATTTGGTGTTTAAATTCTATAACGTATTTTAGTAAAGTCAATTGATTGCAATTGGCATAAGATAGTATTTTAGGTAATATTCTAAACATATAAAACTTGAGAGATAGACACGGAAAAATTTTTGAAAGCATCTAACTTAGATCATTCTTTGTGGTTAGCTATAAATAGCTCAGTAGTGGGAATATTGGCCTTAATTGCCTTTGTGCGTCAAGATTATTCATCAAAAGATGTCTCTTATTTTGAAGGTGTTATGATTGAGGCTTTTGCCCCTTTGCAGAGAAAAACTTTGTCTTTTAAGGAATCTGTGACGAGTTTTTTTGATCACTATATATTTATTGTAAATACTTCTAAAGAAAACCGTAGACTTGAAAATGAAATTTCTGCATTGAAATCAAAAATATTTTCTTTAGCTGAACTTGAAAAAGAGAATGAGCGGTTAAAAAAGTTGCTCGACTTTGGTGAAGAGATTAAGAGAAATAAAGTCCTTGCTCAGGTTGTCTCTTTAGATAGTTCAAACCAATTTAAGGTATTAAGAATTAATAAAGGTGAAAAACATGGACTACAAAAATTAGACCCAGTTATAACAACTGATGGTTTGGTAGGTTATGTTTATAAGGTTTCTCAAAACTATGCTGATATTTTAACTATTTTAGATCAGAATAATAGAGTGGATGTGATTGTTTCTAGAACAAGATCTCATGGAATTTTAGAAGGAATAGCAAAAGATAAATGTCTCATTAAGTATGTTGCAAGAACTGAGCAAGTTGAGTTAGGTGACGATGTTATAACAGCTGGCCTTGGGAATATATATCCGAAAGGCTTGCGTGTTGGAAAGATAACAAAAATAGATAAAGAAAATTATGGAGTAACTCAATCTATTGAGCTTACTCCTAGTGTTGATTTTAATAAACTTGAAGAAGTAGTTGTTTTTACTCTTGCAAACGAAGCTGCAGAAGGTGCTGATAATGACTAGATTAACACTTGATCATATATTTTTTAGTAGTTTAAAAACTTGTTTATTATTAATTCTATTTGAGTTAATATCTTCGGCTCTTTTTCCTGCTTTAGGATTATCAAGTTTTAAGTTGCCATTTAATGTACTTGTTGTGTTATATCTTGCATTTAAGGTGAATCACCCATCGGTACCTTTTATTATTTTATTTTTACAGTTTGTTCATTCAGCATTTTCAATAGAAGGATGGGCTGTTACAACTCTGATAGGTCTTATTGTATTATTTGTTTTAAAATATATAAAAGATTTATTAGATTTTTCTTCAGCTGCTTCAACTATGATTGCTGTATTTTTATTTCATATATTCTGGTTTTTTTGTCTTGCTATTTTTATATCTATTAAAGCATCGGACTCAAGTCTTTTCATGACTTATTTGTTTGGAGCTTTTTTTGAGAGTTTGCTAATAACATTATTTTCACCCTTAATTTTTAAACTACTAGACTATTTTTGGACTCCGAAAAAGTCGATAATATCGGGATGATATTGAGATGTTTGGTGATGAAGAATTAGTTAATATTCATAAAAATAGAGCAGCTCAAATAGCATATATTGTGATGGGATGTTTTTTTATTCTTTTGTTAAGGCTTGCTTATTTACAACTTTATAAAGGAGAGCTTTACCATAAATTCTCTTTGCAAAATCGTTTAAGAAAGGAAATTGTTAGAGCTCCTCGAGGAATTATCTTTGATAGAAATGATTATGTTATGGCTGATAATACTCCTCGATTTGATGTGGTTCTAACAAGGCAGTTTTTAACGAATAGAGATAAAGTGTTAAGTCGAGTTTCTAATATTTTAAGTATTGATATTGAGGACATAGAAAAACAAATAAAGAAAAAATCTTTTCAGGCAAAATATAGGCCGATTATAATAAAGAAAAATATAACAAGAAAAGAATTAGCTTTAATCGAAACTGAAAATGAAAGGCTTCCTGGAATTTCAGTACGTACTTTTATTAGTCGTGATTATCAAGAAAAAGAAATTGGTGCTCATTTACTAGGATATATATCTGAAATTAATTCAACTCAATTGCCAAAATATAGAAAAAGAGATGATGTTGATTATAATCTTGGCGATTTTATTGGGCAGTTTGGTTTGGAGCAAAGACAAGATAAGCTTTTGCGTGGTGAAAATGGAGCTGAATATGTTGAAGTTGATGCATTAGGAAGAAAGAAAAAATATATTAATACTGATAATTTATTCCAAGGTATTAGTGATGAAAAGCCTAGGCCTGGTAAAAATATTAGGCTTACAATTGATAATGATTTACAAAAAACAGCATTTGAAGCTTTGGCAGGACGCTCTGGAAGTGTTGTCGGTTTAGATATTAATACAGGCGAAGTCTTAGCGATGGTTTCAACACCATCTTTTGATCCTTCTCAGTTTAGTAAAGGACTAACAACAAAATATTGGAATTCATTAATTAATAATGAAGAAAATCCTTTAAGAGATAGAAATATTCAAGAACACTTTCCTCCTGGTTCAACTTTTAAAGTTTTTACAGCAATTGCAGCAATGGAAGAAGGAATTGTTAATAGATGGACTAAAAAACAGTGTCATGGGATGATGGAGTTTAATGGAAGATCATATCGAAGTTGGAAACAATCTCCTGTAGAGCAAGTAAATCTTGAAGATGCTCTAATGCAGTCATGTAATATTTATTTTTATGACGTTGCGACTAAGCTAGATATTGATATTATTGCTAAATATGCAAAAATGTTTGGACTTGGAAAAAAAACGGGAATAAATCTTCCAAGAGAAGTTTCTGGTTTGATACCAACAAGAAGTTGGAAGAGAAAAAGATTTGGTTCTAAATGGCAAGATGGAGAAACTTTATCTTGCTCTATTGGGCAATCTTATGTTCTCGTTTCTACTCTTCAATTAGCAACAGCTTATGCAGCAATTGCAAATAACGGAACATTATATAAACCTTATGTGGTAAAAGATGTATTAGACAAAGATGGAAAACTTTTAAGTCAAACAAAGCCAGTTGTGAATTCTAGAATTACGTTAAAGAAAACAACTTGGGATACAATAAAAAAGGGACTTTATAAAGTTGTTAATAAGCCTAAGGGAACAGCATTTTGGAAAAGAGGAGCTGGAAACCAAATGGCAGGTAAATCGGGAACTTCTCAAGTTATTAGGGCTAAGAGTACAAAAGAGCTATATTCTAAATGTTCAGATAGACCATATAAATATAGACATCATGGTGTATTTGTTGCTTTTGCTCCATATCATAATCCAAAAATTGCGGTAGCATCTTTAGTTGAACATGGATGCGGAGGCTCTAGTGCTGCAGCTCCAGTTGTTGAAAAAGTAATTTCAAAATATATGGAAAAAAACTTTCCTCAAGAAAAAGAAAAGTGGTCAAAGGTTGAAGCTAAACAGTTAGCTCGCTATATAAAAAATAAAAAAGAAGCTCAAGCTTCTTCTCAAGTGGATGAGGATGAATAATGAGTAGGCAAGTTATCGAGTTTTTTAAAAAATATGATTATAGCTTTTTATTAAGTATGCTTTTTATTTTTGTTATAGGAGTTCTAAATCTTTATTCGGCAACTCATGCCCATAGTAGTGCTCATATGCAAGGCTTGTATAAATCTCAAATTGTTTGGTTTGTTATTGCAAATATTGTTGCTATATCAGTAAGTTTATTTTCTCCAAAGTCTTTATTTAAATTGTCGTATCTTGTATATGTTTTAAATGTCATTTTACTTGTTTTAGTACTTATTTTAGGAAAGAAGGGAATGGGAGCGCAAAGATGGTTAGTTATAGGACCATTTCGACTTCAGCCTTCTGAGCTTATGAAGGTCTCTTTAGCTTTAGCTCTTGCAAAATATTATAGTGGAAAGTTTCCTGAAAGACAGATGGGTTTAAAAGACTTAATTATTCCTTTTATGATAACTTTTGTACCTACAATATTAATTGTTCTTCAGCCAGATCTAGGAACAGGTCTTTTACTAGTTTTGATATTTCTTGTTATAAGCTTTTATAAGAGACTTAGGTGGAAAACGATAGGTGTAATTGCTATTATTGGTATTCTAAGTGGATCCTTGATGTATAAATTTGGCTTGAAAAGCTATCAAAAAAGAAGAATTCTTACCTTTATAAATCCTCAAGCAGATGCAAGAGGTTCTGGATACAATGTTATCCAATCTCAAATTGCTATTGGTTCGGGAAGATTCACTGGAAAAGGATTTACAAACTCGTCACAAGCGTCATTAAATTATCTTCCTGAAAATCATACTGATTTTGTTTTTTCAATATTTAACGAAGAACATGGTTTTGTAGGCTCACTTATTTTAATTTCTTTATATATAGCATTATTTATGAGGTTTATATGGTTGTCTTCTTGTGTAAATCATTTTTATGACTCTATTTTGGCCATTGGCTTGATGTCTATCTTTTTTTGGCATACTTTTATAAATATGTGCATGGTAATGGGCTTGTCACCAGTTGTTGGTTTACCTCTACCACTTATGTCTTATGGAGGATCTAGTCTTTTGACCTTTGGGATTTGCATTGGAATTGCAACTTCACTAAGTAATTCTAGGAATATTTTTTAAATTGGCATACAAGTTGCTCTATTTAATAGTGTAAACAAGATAAACTTATTGTTTTAAGGAAAAATATGTCTAAAATTTTCACAGTTGTTTTATTTTTTTCATTTTATGCAAAAGCTATTAATCTTCCAATTAATCCAAAAGCTTTTGTTAGAGCACATCTTTTAAGTTCAGACTTTAATAAAAAAACGAGAAAAGTAATCAAAAAACAAAAGCTTAGGCATGTTGTAGAGCTTGAAGTGCCATTGTCCCGTATGGATTAAATTAGTATGCATATCATACTAATTTCTATATACTCTTAATCATGATGCGAATATCTAAAGTTGGAATTCTATTAAAAAAAATTTATAGGCTTTATTCGTCAGATTTAATTGGACTACTTCAACAAAGAGGCTTTTTAGATCTTAGGCCTTCCTTTTTAGAAATTTTAAATTTTGTTTGTGATAATCAGCTCCCATCGATAAAAGAAGTAGGGGTGGCTTGTGGATTAAAAAAACAGACGATGACGAGTCATTTAAATGAACTTGAAAAACGTGGATATATTATAAGAAAAGCTAGTGGAAAAGATAAAAGAGAGCAAATTGTTCATCTTACTGAATATGGTCAAAAATTTAAAATAGCTTTAAATGATTCAATTTCTTTTTTAGAAAATAAATATTTAGGTCAGTTAGGTGAAATTGAGCTTGATAGGGTTGTGCATTCTCTTGAAAATCTAGAGGTTAAAATTTTAAATTCTTCTTCAGATCAAAAAGTATTATTATAGTTAAGCGGCAATTTTTAAGTTAGTTTTTTTGTGTCCTGGCCAAAACTTATGTCCTCCAGAAATATTATTTATATTTAAAAAGCCATAGTTTGATAGTATTTCACAAGCTAAAATTGAGCGAACACCTTTTTCACTTATAATGAATATAGGGGTTCTTATACTCGTAAGGTTTTCAATATTCATTTCTAGAAACTCTAGTTCAACTTTAATTGCTTCTTCTATCTCAAGACTGTGATTGAGTTTTGAAACATCTAGTAGTAGAAAGTTGTAATTATGCTTTGAGTATATTTCGTATGCTTTTTGAGGATTGAGATCATTGTATTTTGTTTTATTAATAATCATTTGATCATTAAGGTTTTCATATTGGCTAATCCTTAATAATGAACTTTCAATAAAAGAAGTAAGATCTTTTATTTTATTCTCAAGATTTGTAATCTCTTCTTTTAAATATGTAATTTCATTATTACTCATCATTCTATGTATCGACAGTAACTACTTATAATTTAAATATTTTAGAAAAATGGGTAAATAGTTCCAAAGTGTATTTGTTCAATAATGATAGAGGTTAGTAAGGCAGAAGTGATAAAAGTTGATCCTTCATAAATCCCAAAGCCAACTTCTTTTAACTGAGTAATATCATCTGATTTTGAGGAATTAGCTTGTATTTTAAATATATAGTTAATACCAAGTTTAAATAAGGGAAAGACAAAAGAGCTAATAAGAACCTTTAAGAAAATTTGTGCTAAAAAAAACAAAAGTTCGGTATGCTCATTACTCATAGAAGATACAAGAATAATACTAATTCCTAGTATGAAACCACTATAGGATGCACCTAGTGATAAGTTTTTTTGAATCATTAAAGAATTGAAATTAAGTTTTGAAACAAACCGATATATCTTAGATAAAAAGCCAAATAAAACGAGCTTATAAAACCATAAGATAGTAAGTATAATAATTGATTTTTCTGATTCATTAAAGATATTTTTTATCAAAAAGGCGATTGAAATTGCTGTGGTAAAACTAACAAGAGCATAACTCAAATTTTCTTTTTTTATAACTTCATCTTTATAAACAAAGTTGTAGAAGATAATGCTTTCAATCATCCATAAAGATAAAAGGTATATAATAAGGCCTAAACTTCCCCAAATAAAGAAATGAGAGACACTAACAGCAAAGCCTGCATATTGATTAAATTCTAGGGCTGAAAAAATAATAGCAATACCTATAAGTCTTCCAAATAGGTGGAGAGTATCAGCACTGTTTTCACTAGGATATATTTTTCTTAAAACTTGTTTTTTCTTTGATGGATAAAAAATAATATGAGCATATTTATACAAAAACATAGCGACACAAATAAAAAGAGTGAAAAGAATTCTTATAAGTAGTTTATCAAAAATTTCATTCATATACTGACCTTATTTTGTGAAAAGTTGAGTTTAAAATATCCTTTGAAAAAAGAATGAACATCAAAAGAAAAGGGAGATTTTCTTTTAAAATAACGAGGAAAAGATTTTTTTGTTATATATCCTTGGGTTCCAAACTCATTTTTAGCTCCAAAGTAACTTTTCTTTTTATTGATATTAACAGAAACTTCTTGAAAAGTAGTATAGTCCGGTTGGAAGCTTTCCCATCCTAAAATATCAACGAGATGTTTATAAACACGATAAAATTTCCATTTTTTTGTATTGTTTTTACTTTTAATCCATTTTCCAAAGGTTTTATCGCCAATGAATATAGCGCCAGGAATGGATGAAGAAAAGCTTGGAGTGCCATTCCTATCTTTTCTGTAAATAGATGATCCTATATTATCGATATGCTTTTTTCTAAAACTATTTGATACACGTACAATTACTTCTTTGAATCCTGTATAGCCTGTAACAACTCTATATTTATGATAATGAGTCTTTATTATAAAGCCTGTTGAGTGGGCATCAATAAGTATAACACTAATTGGAGAACTCTTAAAAATATTGTTTAATGACTCATCATTAAGAATATAGTTAATTTTATTTCCTGTTGGAGATATTGCTTTAGATAGTCCAAGATAGATGAGAATAAGAAAAATATAAAGTATAAATTTGTTAAAGCTAATCATGAATAATTTGAGAAATTCGATCTAGCTGATTTTTGGTAAGAGAGCTTATTTCACAGTGAATTCTATCGACACTATGAGATTTACTAAATTTTTCAAATAGGTCAGTTGCCTCATGTATATCTTGTATATTATGTTTATTATTTAAACTTGATTCTTTTACAACCTTTAAAGAATACTGATCAATCTGCCCTTCTAGTTTATTGTAGTATTTTGATAGTCTTCCACTAGAAGAGCACTTTATATAGTCAATTTGTTCACTGTTAAGATAGTCTTCTAGATTTTGGAGAATTTTCTTATTACTTTGTCCAAAGGCTTCAAATATTTTTTTTGGTATATGATTATTAACAATTTTCTTGGCCCATTTATTATCACTATTTCTTAGTATCTTCATTAAGTGATAGTCATCATGTATAAGATATTCATCAATATCGCTAGGGATTTGATATTCATTATTAGAAGTAGAGAAATATCTTTTGAGCATTTTTTCTAAACAAACTGACTTATAGTGAAAGTATACCATTAAAAACATATGAAATCGGCAGAGTAGAAAATCATCAAAAGTTGCAACAGCTCTTTGGGATATACCTAAAAAGGCATTCTTTTCTACAAGAGCTATTCTCAAATTGTCGATAATCCAATCAAGATCAAACTTTCCATAACTAACTCCACAAAAGTAGCTATCTCTTAAAAGATAATCCATTCTATCACAATCCATTTCACTAGATACAAGTTGATGGAGTAAAGCAAAGTAGTTGATACCATCTATAGTAAAGTATTCTTGCGATAGGCAATAACCTGTAACAAGCTGTGCTACACAATTGGGATCCACATCATATTTTTTCGAGATTTGTTCGAACGATTTTGTAAAGTTTGAGTCAACAATTGCTTTTATAGTATAGTCTTCATGGGTTGCTTGGCCATTAGGTTCAACTTCAAACTCTTTAGGAAGTTTTAGATCTTTAACCAGAGGCATAACGAATTCTGTGGTATGGCTCAAAGGAGCATGTCCAATATCGTGTAGTAAGCAAGCAAGCCTTACAGTGTGTTTTAGTTTTAGGAAGCTTTGATTTGATAATTTGTCTTTGAATAAGTTATCAAAGACTTTACTTGAAATATGCATAACTCCAATAGAGTGTAGATATCTTGTATGAGTTGCTCCTGGGAAGATATATTCTGAAAAACCGAGTTGCTTTATATTTCTTAGTCTTTGAAAAAAAGGGTGTTCAATAATAGGGATTTCTTCATCTAATATATGAATAGATCCATGTACAGGGTCTCTAACTTCCATTTATTTCCCTTTATAAACTAGTATTAATCCATTGAATTATATCTGATGATTCAAACATGGGTTTGTCATTAATATAAAGGCAAGGAACGGTATTTCTGCCTGTTAACTCAAAATGTTTTTTTGCACTTTTTAGGTCATTTTCAATATCTACTAGTTTTATTTGTTCAAAGCCCTTATTGTTGATTTCATTTAAAACAATTCTACAAAAGGGACAATATTCTTTATAGTATAATTCTAGTTTCATTTTAATCTATTTGAGATCCAACAGGTTTTCCACTATTAGCATATTCAGCATCTTCATCATAGACTTCATCTTCTCCTATAAAGTCTTCTGGCGAGTCTAGTGCATCTTCATAACCCCATCCATATCCAAAAGCATTTTCATCTTGCTCATCATCAGGGTTGTATTCTTTTGTAAGATCTTCTGCACTTATTTTTGGAGTATCATCAAGGTTGTCAGTATCTGTATTTTTTTCAGCTATTTCTTCATCATTGTAATCTTTTATTAAATCTAAGCTTGTCGTTTGAACAGGGGCAATCTTTTCAATAACAACTTCTTTTTTAGCAGTTTTTTTCTTAGCAACTTTTTTCTTAGTTACTTTCTTTTTAGCAACTTTTTTCTTAGTTACTTTCTTTTTAGCAACTTTTTTCTTAGTTACTTTCTTTTTAGCAACTTTCTTCTTAGTTACTTTCTTTTTAGCAACTTTTTTCTTAGTTACTTTCTTTTTAGCAACTTTCTTC
>JAOARC010000036.1 GCA_025210745.1 Bacteriovoracaceae bacterium | reverse complement strand
TTCTTTAACTGTTAGCTCTTTAGCTGGACTTGCTTTTGCTTTGGCCATAACAACTTCTCCTTCGACTGTAACAAGAGATGTTTTATTCGTTAAAGGAGAATAAGCTGCCTGAAATTTTGTTCCTCTAACTCCCATAACTGCTGTTTGAGTTTTAACAATAAGCTTCGTCTTATTTTTTGTTTTATTTTTTTTAACTTCTGCTTTAATAACACCTGTAAGAACATTTACAATATTTGCTTCTTTTTTAGGCATTTTTGTAACAACCACCTTACTTTTAGGTCCTAAGTTAATCTTTGTATTATCAGAAAATTTAATTCGTGCTAAGCTCCTTGCATGAGTCAAAATAGAAGTGTCCTCAGGAAATACATCTCCTTTTTTAGCCTGAATAGCTTTTTGCTCTCCTGGCCTAAGAGCTGTTACTTTGCCCTTCACTAACAATATTTTTGCACTTTGAGCTCCATAAATTGATGTACTAACAAATAATAAAATAAAAAAATTTGTCATTTTTTATTTCCTTTCTGTGTAATTAGAGAAATATTTTCAAGTTTATTTTTTTGAAAAAGGTCTAATATAGTTACTAATCTCTTATAATAAACTTTTTCATCAACTCTAAGATTTAAAAGCGTCTTTTTGGATAAGCTTGCTAGATTAGACTCCAATATTTCTATATCAACTTCTTTTCCGTTATAAGCAATTTTCTGTCCAGTAATTTCAATATTTACCACATCATTCTTCTTACCTTGCCCCTTACCTTCTTGAGCTTTCGGAAGATTTAACATAAGAGCAAGCTCTTCCTTTTTAAATACAGATGAAACCATAAAGAAAATAAGAAGAAGAAAAACAACATCAATAAGTGGCGTTAAATCAAAAGTAAGAGACTCTCTTTTAGCTCTTCTAGTACTATTTCTGGCCATAATTTACGCCTTTAAAATAGATGAAGCTTCTTTTTCTAGCTTCATCTCAATATCATCGAGACTAGAGACTAAGTAATTATATCCAATAAAGTGAGGAATCGCGACAACAAGACCACCAACAGTAGTTACAAGAGCCATAGCAATTCCACCAGCAAATAATGATGGATCAGATAAGCCTTTATCCGCAATAACCTGAAATGCAGATAAAATCCCTACGACTGTTCCTAACAAACCTAATAAAGGAGACACCGAGGCTATAATTTTAACTGTATTTAATCCTCCCTCTAAAGAATGTACACTCGCACTAATTTCATCCTTCACTAAAGACAGTTTTGTCTGCTTATCAGTTATATCTGAAAAGTTCTCTTTAATCTTAATAAGAAGATTATTCGATTCTTTTTTAAAACTAATAATAGCTAAAACCTTCCACCCCAAAATTGCAAATCCTATAATATTAAATATTAGAAGAATGTACATAATAGCCCCACCTTGGTCTATATAATCAATAATTCTCATACCTTTGATCCTTTAGCTTTAAATCTCGTTATTAATTTTTTTATTAGTAAAAAAATAATAATACAAAGAATAATAATTCCTAATATTATTTTAAATTCTTTTATTTTTCCTAAAATGACTTCTCCATAGGCTGCCACTAATAACACTTGAGTTGGTACACTTATAAGAGCTGCTGTTCCATCTACAGCTAGAAACTTCCAAACAGGAACACGCATGATACCACAGCTTAAATGACCAGGAAATCTTACCCCAGGAGTAAATCTAAAAATTCCACTTGCCCAATAACCATACTTCTGAAAAAGTTTATCTATTTTTTCAAACTTCTCATCAGGTAGTAACTTTTTAAATAGTCTAGAATTTTTAATTCGATCTTCAAACAAACGGCCAAGCATATAAATAACAAGATCACTACCCAAAACCGCAAAAAAACATATTATACATAATACAGTTAAGTTAACACCTTCAGCTCCCGGATAAGGAGGAGGAAAGTCTTTTGGATTACTTGCCATATAGGCAACAAGGCCAGCACTAACAAGTGTCATCTCTTCGGGAATCGGAAGTCCAAATGAGCTTGCCGTCATAAATAAAATAATAAATGTATAAACAAAACCAGGCTGATAAGCGTAAGCCTGAAAAAACTCTATAACGTTAAAATCAAACATGGGCATATGCTATCAAAAGAAAAATTGTTGTTCAAAGAATACATACCTGATAAGAAAACTCCACTGTATCGTTTTACTTTGCAAATATTAATCTAAATGACATAATGACTAAAAGGAAATTAATTATGACTAAAGTATACAAATCTGTCGCTATAATTATGTTTGCTATTGTTGCTATTCTTGGAATTATTGCAATGGTGGGATTACCACTTAACTTCGTTATGTAATATGGTCAAAAATCTTCTCTTAAACTGTCAAGACCTCTTTGTCTTCATGGATAAATATAACGCAGAAGATATGCAAACAATTAGCACAGCTAAGTTTCAGCTTCTTACGGCAAGCTTCTATCCCAATAAAGATCTAGATAAAGTTCGCAATATTGCAAAACTAGTCGATATAATAAAACCCGATATTTTATCTTTAGTTGAAGTAGGAGGAAAAGAAAGCTTAAACAACTTTAATAAACACTTTTTAAATAATGAATACATAGTTTATCACCATCCTAGTAACTCAGACAGAGGTATCGACATTGGATATCTCGTCTCTAAAGACCTTCAAGCTGAAATAAGTTTCCAACACTATAACAATGACTTTCTAGATAATGATATCAAATTTTCGAGGGGGCTACTGCACTTAAGCTTAAAGATTAATGGGCAAAGACTCGATTATTTTTTATGTCATCTCAAATCAAAACTAGATAAAGAAAAAAAAGACTTCGAAGGCAGAAATCAAAGAAAACTTGAAGTCTCTTATATCTGTAATATTATAGAATCACTAAAAGATGTCAAAAGCCATATAGTGTGTCTAGGCGATATGAACGGCATTATATATAAAGACGAAACGGAGTTTGAGCTCCAACAATTTTCTAAAATTGGTCTTCAAGATGTTCTAGAACATAAGAATATCGATATTGATAACAGAACAAGCTATATTTATTTTGATAGAGGGCAAAAAGCATTTAAAATGCAACTAGACTATGCTCTGATTAATGAACTCGGTGCTCAAAAATTACTTGATGCAAAAATACTAAATTTTGAAGGAAAAACTCTAACTAATCACCCTCAAAACCTCAAAGAAAAGTTCGCTCTACCTAGTGATCACTACCCACTTTTTTTCACTTTTGATATATAACCTATTGATATTACTTTATGTAAATATTACCTAATTGCTTACACACCCATTGAGATTAAGGTAAAAAATTACCTTAGGGGGACAATTATGATTAAAATACTACTTACACTTTTCTTAAGTCTTAATGCATTTAGCTCTGACAAGTGCAGACAACTCATTAATGACTATTATCAAATGATGGGAAAGTCCCACATTACACCAAAATATAGCTCTACCAACCTAGAAGAGCTCGAACTTACGACAAGTGAATTCAATAATCTTAATGTTGACGAACAAACATTAATCTTTGAAATGATTAAACCTATGAGTACTAAAGTTATAGAAGTATCAAAAGATGTTCACTCCAACATTATAGAAATAGCAACTTTATTAGTAGAAGCTGAAACTGATGAAAATCCTAGAAATCTAACTGATAAAGATATTACGCGCCTCAATTTTTTTCTTGAACTATTTATCGAAACAGAAAAAAAGCTAGGAACATGTGAACAAAAAGAGGAGCTTACAAAAGCCCCTCTTGTAAGAAATTTATAAGATAGCTATTTACCTAAAGGTTGAATAGAGACTTTTATTCAGCCTTCTTTTTAAATTTTTTTTCGGAACTATCGAAGTATAATCCAACTTCTGAAAAGCAAACTCTTTAACAGATATCATATTATCCTCAACCCTATCGATCAGTGGCTTTGGAGGATTTAAAATATCACTTGTATCAAGAATAGAACTTAGATCAACAAAGAGCCCAAAACCATTTTTACCAGAACTTCTAGATGTATATATCCCAGCACTACCTAAAACATTTCTAATATTAAACATAGGAAAAACACTACTCCTACCTAGTCTTCTTCCTAATCTATCAAGGTTTCTTAAATTTATTGTCGCACCCAAAGCAAATGCTCCATCTGTAACTGTTAAATATACAAAGCCTTTATCTTCAACAGGAACTTTAATGACCTCATTGTTTCCAATCAATGGAAGATAGTCTCCATTAGGAAGTCTTTGCTGTGACGTTTTAAAATTAGCAATTGCAGATACGTTTATATCTACCTCAAAGTTTGCTTGATCTGAAACATAATCCGTATAGATTGAAATACTACCAATATCTTTACCTGATTGAGGTAAAATGATCGGTAAAGTCAAATTTGGAATAGCCGTATTGCCAATATCAATTGCCGCATTAGCACTGACATAAACTTGAGAGTCATAGGACTTTGAAGATACGACAACATCCGTGACCATTGGCCTTTGAGAACCACATGAAGTTACGATAAAAATTAAACAAAGAAATAAAATAGTTTCAAACTTAGAAGCTAAACTCATGAATACACCCAAAAAAGGTAGCGTCGCTACACATGGGAGCTGCTTTACTTACTTACAACAAACGTACAACTGGATTAAACGTACTACCATAAACAAAACAAATTTCTAATAAATGCATCGCACCATTATAGTCACATTTAAGAAAATATACAATAATACTCCAAATATAACTTATAAAAAATAAATGTTTTCAAGGATTTATAAATGAAAAAAATAAACTTTAACTTTGATTTTTTAAGCCCCTACTCATTTTTTGCCTGGCTTAGAAAAGATGAGTTTCAAAAAGAAAACTTTGAACTTATCTATAGACCTGTTAGCATGGGAAGTTTATTTAGACATTTTGAAATGAAAGGCCCAGGTGAAATTCTACCTAAAAGAATATATATGCTAAAACAGTGTTTTATCTATGCAGCTGATAATAATATAAAATTTGTTCCACCTATTTTTCATCCATTTAACCCTCTTTATGCTCTTAGACTTTCAACTTATTCTTGTGCTGGTAGTGATCAAGAAACTATTATCGATCTTTTATTTAAAGCTGTATGGCAAGATGAAATTGATGTTTCAAATCCAGATATACTTGAAGAGTATTTAACTTCTAAAGGGTTAAATGGAAAAGAACTTATGGAAAAAGCTTTTTCAAAAGAAGCAAAGCTAGAACTTAAGAAAAATATAAATGAAGCAAAGGATAAACAAATTTTTGGTGTACCAAGTTTTTCAAATGAAGAAGAATTTTATTGGGGTAATGATACCATTGACCTTGCGTTAAGAGGATTTAAAAAGCAACTACCAAGTTGGAATAAAGAGCTTTTTAAGCAAAGACTTGAACTGTAATTGACCATACAAAATTTATTAAGTAAGCTATAGGGTTAAAAAGGAAATCACATGGTAAACAAACTTATAAAAAACACAACTCAATTCCTAATTGAAATTATCAGTGAAACAAATGGTATCACTTTATCTGATACATTAGATCTTGCATTAACCGCAGACATTCCAAATAACAATGTTCGAAAGTCCATAAAAGAATTTAAAAGACTACTTGCTGGTTTTCAACAAGATGAAGTTGATATGATGACTCTTTTAAACCATCCTTTTTCTGAAAGTTTTAAAATGGTTTTAAAAAGATTTCCTCTTCCTTATAAAGAAGAGCATATACATTTAACAGGGTCATTAACTGCAGAGTTTGTCTACCCTAGACTAATGCCTCTTCTTGAAGGTCCTCACAAAGACCTTTACTGGAAAAAAATCAGAGATACCTATGGTGACGTTAAAATAGAGTCTGTTGAAGATGTAGACGATCTTTTACGCCTAAAAGATGAGGAGCAATTTGACCGTTATTTAGAAATACTTCTATTACCAAAACTAATTCTTACTGATAGACAAGCTCATAAAGAAGCTGCTTACCACATGGCAAGCGAACTATATCATAGCTATAACGTTGGCTCTATAAGATTAAAGTTTACTTTTTCAAGAGCAACAATGAATGAAGCTGAAAAAATTCCTGGACTCGAACAAATATCAGAAGAAGATGTTGTTATGGGATTATTTGAAGGTTTTATGGAATTTAAGTCAAAAATTCCTAACTTTAACTTTGTTCTATCTCCATGCTTTAGAAAAGAAGCAAATCACTATGATGGAAATAATTATGAGTCTAAAAAAGAGCATTTTAATCATCAAATAAATCAAATCTTAGATATTATTGCAAGACACCCTGAACTTAAAAATTATTTAAAAGAAGTTGATACTGTAGGAAATGAAAGAGACCTTTACAGAAAGTCTCACTTTCAAGATATGAAAATGGGTTTTAGAAAGCTACACTATAAAGGATTTTCAATAAAATCACATCATGGTGAAACTTGGCACACTCTCAAAAAAGGAGTTCAAGCAGTAGATAATGCAATGAATATTTGGCATATTGATGCTCTAGAACATGGATTAAGCCTTGGTATTAATCCAAATTTTTACTATCATTCTCTTTATCAGAGAGTTATTAAGATTAATGAGCAAGGTATTCCATTAAAAGATAGCTCAAGTGAAAAAAGCGAACTTATAGAAATGGACTGGAGAGAAGATACGGCAATTAGAGATAAAATCTTTAGTGGTATCCCTCTAAACGAAGATGAAAAAACCATTTTTGTAAAAACAAAATTCCATACAGCAAGAGAGGTTGAACACTATCAGCATGATGTCTTAAATAGAATGCTTAATAAAGGTGTATCCTTAATTGCACTTCCTTCTTCTAACATGAGATTGACAGGAAGTTTTAGTGATTATAAAGACCATCCATTTTCTTGGTGGGAAAAGAAAAATGTAGACCTGGGAGTTGGAACTGATAATTACATCACTTTAAATACCAACTACTTGCAAGAACTTCTTATTCTTCTCTATACCGACGCTGATAATTTAAAAATAACAAAACTTCTTATGGTAGCTTCTGGAGAAACACGAAGGCCCTTTATATCTCAGTTACTTTGGAAGATGAGAAAATGATTATTAATTTTAATATTTTAATTACGATTTGTTATACTAAATAGTCTTGCTTGTTTTTCAAAGATTAGATAATTGTGATCATAAAATCTCAATGTTGTTATATTAAGCCCCATACTTACATCAAGAACCACTTTATCAAATTCATTTTGATCATGTTGTACAACAATATGATCATTTTCTATTTTTACATTTACACGAATTAACCTGATTTTTGTTTTAAATCGACTTTTTTTCATATTTTCAACAAATTTTAAATCAAATACATAGCTTTTTTCATCATGGTTAATTTTAGAAGCTTGAATAGTCAAAGGATCTACTTTTCTTAACATCCAACTTACCATTGATGGAAGCATAGATTTCTTAAAAAAAACTCTATCCTTTTTATACATTTGATCAAGACCAAACATAGACTTTGTTCCTTTTTCATCAAAGAAGTGAACTCTCACTAGTTTTCCCTTCTTAAAACCAGCACATAGAATACCTTCAACATCCATAATTGATGAATTTATTTTAGTTCTTGCTACTTTAACCCAAGAAAGATCTTTAAAATTTAAATTAGATGAATTATTACAGTTTAATGCTAAAGCACTAAAAGAAAAAATTAGTAAATATATATAGATTATTTTATTCATAACGAATGTTACTTTATCAAAATACACATCTAGCAGACATTCTTTTGTAAATTTTTCATTAAATCATATATAATTTAATATTCGACAAATTATAGACTTTCACTTTTTTATTATCGGTCTCTTACGATTTGGATACAAAGTCGTACAAATAGGACAAACAAGACCTCTGCAGCCCCTAGCAGTACAATACTCCCTTCCATAAAAAATAATCTGTAGATGTAACTTGTTCCAACTTTTTTTTGGGAATAATCTCTTTAAATCTTTTTCTGTTTGCTCTACATTTTTTCCACTTGTTAATTTCCAGTTTTGAGCAAGCCTATGAATATGAGTATCAATTGGAAAGGCTGGATGATTAAAAGCTTGTGCCATAACAACACCTGCTGTTTTATGTCCAACACCAGGAAGCTTTTCAAGATCTTCAAAGTTATCAGGAACAAGGCCGCCATGTTCATTAATAATGATATGAGACAGATCCCATATGGCCTTTGATTTTCTTGGACTAAGACCACAAGGTCTAATGATCTCTTTTATTTTTTCAACCTTAAGCTTAATCATATCAAAAGGATTATCAGCAAGCTTAAATAAAGCTGGTGTTACTTTGTTTACTCTTTCATCTGTGCATTGAGCTGAAAGTAAGACGGCGATGAGTAAAGTAAAAGGACTTGTATGATCAAGAGGCACCGGGGTTTTGGGGTACCTTCTTTCTAGTTCTTCTAAAATGAAAGCTGCTCGTTTTTTCTTAGAGGTCGTATAATCGATCATACTTTTCCTAATAATTTTTTTAGATCATCTTGTTTAATAATTGAAGTTTTATTTGAAATATCATCAATTAACTTTTTAATATCTTTATCCGCTTTAACTTTCTGATCAACCGACCTCATCAAAGCATCATATAACCAAAAAGTGTTTTGAAAAATTCTTTTATCTTCTATTTTTCCAGATTTTTGAAGCTCACTAAAAGAAACTTCTAAAGCTTTATACAGTTCATCAACCCCATCACCTTTTAGCCCTGAGCATAAGTGAATAGGAAAATCAGATCCTCTTAAAATACTTAAAGAGCTATCAAGCATAGCTTTAGTTAACTTAGCTTTTGCTAAAAGATCACCATCAGCTTTATTCACAACAACAATATCAGCAAACTCTAAAACACCTCTTTTAATACCTTGAAGCTCATCTCCTGAAGCTGGTTGCATTAAAAGCATAAAATAATCCACAAGCTTACTTACAGTTGTTTCAGATTGGCCTACGCCAACAGTTTCAATAATAATATAATCAAAACCAAAAGCTTCACATAAAAGAATTGATTCCTTAGTACTTATTCCAACTCCACCAAGTGTACTTGAACTTGGAGAGGGTCTTACAAAAGCATTTTCATTTGTAGACAAACTGGCCATTCTCGTTTTATCACCTAAGATACTTCCTCCAGTGATTTCACTAGATGGATCAATTGCAAGAACTGCAACTTTATGGCCTTCGCCAATTAAATGCATTCCAAAGGTTTCAATAAAGGTACTTTTACCAACCCCAGGAGTTCCAGAGATACCAAGTCTTTTAGATTTAATTTTTGAATCAACAAGGGATTCTAAGATAGTATCTGCATCTTTTTTATGATCTGGATTTGAGCTTTCTACAAGAGTAATAGCTCTTGCTAGTGCTGCTCTTTTTCCATCTTTAAAGTCTTTTATTAGTTTTTCTATCATCTTTTATCTATAAATGCTCTTAGCATATTAACAGCTGCATCAGCTATAACTGTTCCAGGTCCAAATATGCTTAAAACTCCCATATCATAAAGTTTATCATAATCAGCCGGAGGAATAACTCCCCCAACAACAATCTCAATATCAGATCTGTCCTGTGCTTTAAGCTCATCCTTAAGTGCTGGAACAAGTGTTAAGTGACCAGCTGCTAATGAACTTACTCCAATAAAATGCACATCATTATCAACTGCTTGCATAGCTGATTCTTTTGGTGTTTGAAATAATGGCCCAATATCAACATCAAAACCAATATCAGCAAAGGCTGTTGCAACAACCTTTTGTCCTCTATCGTGACCATCTTGACCCATCTTAGCAAGTAGAATTCTTGGACGTCTTCCAAACTTAGTTTCAAATTCTTTTATGATTCTGTGAGCATTTTGCATTTTTGTATTTTCCTTTCCAATAGCATTTTTATAAACACCGCTAATAGAATTTATATTTGCAGTATGTCTTCCAAATACTTTTTCTAAAGCATCTGAGATCTCTCCAACAGTTGCTCTAGCTAGAGCTGCTTCAACAGATAATGCTAATAGATTCTCAGATCCATCTTTTGCTGCCTTTTCTAATTTTTCTAAAATAGCACTAACTTTATCATTGTCTCTTTTATCTTTTAGATCTTTTATTCTTGCAACTTGTTCACCGCGAACCTTTGTATTATCAACGCTTAATACAGGAATATCTTCTTTAAAGTTTGGCTCATATTTATTAACACCAATAACCGTTTGGATATTACCATCAATTCTAGCTTGAGTTTTAGCAGCTGATTCTTCAATTCTCATTTTAGGAATTCCAGCTTCGATGGCCTTACTCATTCCCCCATACTCTTCAACCTCTTCAATATGCTTCCATGCTTTTTCTATAAGCTCATTTGTAAGAGATTCAACATAGTAACTTCCCGCCCAAGGATCAATATGCTTACAAGTATCAGTTTCATTTTGAATAAAAAGCTGAGTATTTCTTGCAATTCTAGCACTAAAGTCCGTTGGAAGAGCAAGTGCTTCATCTAATGAATTTGTATGTAAAGATTGAGTATGGCCAGCAGTTGCTCCCATGGCTTCAATACAAGTTCTTGTTACATTATTAAAAACATCTTTAGCTGTTAGTGACCAACCAGATGTTTGGCTATGAGCTCTTAGTGACATTGATTTTTCATTTTTAGGATTAAATTGTTTTATAATCTTTGCCCATAGAACTCTAGCAGCTCTTAATTTTGCGACTTCCATAAAGTAGTTCATTCCTATGGCCCAAAAAAAAGATAGTCTTGGTGCAAATTTATCAATATCAATTCCAGCATCAATTCCCGCTCTAACGTACTCTAGTCCATCGGCAATTGTATAAGCTAGTTCTAGATCAGCGCTAGCTCCAGCTTCTTGCATATGATACCCAGAAATACTAATAGAGTTAAACTTAGGCATATTTTTTGAAGTGTATTCAAATATATCAGCGATGATTTTCATTGATGGAGCTGGCGGATAGATATAAGTGTTCCTTACCATAAACTCTTTTAAAATATCATTTTGAATTGTTCCAGATAGCTTTTCGACCTCTACACCTTGTTCAATTCCAGCTGCGATATAAAAAGCTAAAATAGGAAGAACTGCTCCATTCATTGTCATAGAGACACTCATTTTATCTAATGGAATCCCATCAAATAAAACTTTCATATCTTCAATTGAATCAATAGCAACTCCTGCCATCCCAACATCACCAAATACTCTTGGATGATCAGAATCATACCCTCTATGAGTAGCTAGATCAAAAGCAATAGATAATCCTTTTTGTCCCTTACTTAAATTTTTTCTATAAAACTTGTTACTCTCGATTGCAGTAGAAAAACCAGCATATTGTCTAATTGTCCAAGGACGAATGGCATACATCGTTGAATACGGTCCTCTTAAAAAAGGAGGCCTTCCTGGAATAGACTTTGTAAAACTTAAGCTTTTAATATCAGCATTATTATAATGACTTTTAATTTTAATATCTTCAGCTGTAGTAAAGATCTCAGATGCTTTAGTATCACTTGAAATATTATTTAGATTTAGTTCATTAAATTTCATTATAAACCTCCTCTAAAGTTGAAAATACATCTTGTCCCATAAAGATGTTTTTAAACCCATCTTTATTTACACCATTTCCACTTATAAAATTCATTCTATAATTTGATTTTAACTTTAACTTTTCTAAGTCTTCATCTGTAGCACAAAGACATAGAAGTTTTCCTTCACGAGATAAAAGCTTTGCTAGTTCATCCATATCATTTGTTATAATGGTATTAACTTCAATAGAAGCTGTTTCAAAATAGTTTTTACAAAAATTAATTCTAGCACTTAGGCTTGCTTCTTTTCCAAAACAAACTAAATCTAATTTTAATTGCTTTAGACTCATATCAAGTCTTAGTTTTTCAAAGCCTTGTGCTAATCTTCTAAGAGGAAAATTACTATCATCATTATAGGTCACATTTATTTCATTACAATCATATAATGAAACGATATCTTCCGTTGTATTAACAAAATTATTAAGCCCGGCCATAGTTAATGATCTTTTATTAATTTTTTTAATTCTTTTATCAAAGTTCTCTTTTGCTTGATTTGAAAAGTCTGCATCAGATAAGTTTTTCTTATAAACTTCAAGGCTATTATCAATTAAAACTTTTGTTAAAGATTCAATAGCATAGCTTCCCTTACATGGATCAGCGACTTTTGTTAAAAATGATTCATCCGATAAAACATTAAGAGTATTAATCGCAGATCTAATAGCAAGATCCTTTGGGTCTTTATTATTTAAAATGCTAAAAGCATAATCATATGAGCTAATCACAATTCTATCAGCTCCAGCGATCATAGAACTTGCCGCTGCGCTTGTGGATCTTAACATATTATTCCAAGGATCAAAGATCGTTGTTTCACGAAGTGAGTTAATAGCAATAAGTGAAAAAGAAGTATCTAGATTATTTTGATCAATATAACTTTCTAGTAAAAATCTAATTGCTCTCATTTTTGCAATATTTAAATATGTAAGAGAATCTACTGCAAGTTCTACATTAATATGTTTTTCACTACAGTTTTCAAATTCTTTTAAAAGATAAGCTATCTCATAGGTAGCGCAACCTCCAGCATTATGAAGATCAAATGCACTTATATGAAAATCTCTCTCATAAAGATCAGCCCCAAGGTCTTTAACTAATGAATCATCCTTAAGATCTTTTGATGGACTTGATAACAAACTAAATTTTGGATTAGTACAAAAGCTATTAAGATTTGTAATCCAATCTGTTTTTGTTTCTAAAATATTGTGATCGATTCCTTCAAGAGTACTTACTTGAATTTTTCTTTTATCTGAATCTTTTAATTGTGAATCAATTAAGCTCATCCAATCTGTATAGCCTACTGACTCAAAATTAAAGTTTTTAACTTCATTAATATTCATATTACTCACCTAGTCAAAATATATGAATATTGTAGCGGACTTCAATTAATAAGTTAATAGAATCTGGCTTAAATATACCTAGTTCAAGTTATTTTTAGCTATTTTTTCCATTAAAGTAGTACACTTTTCGCAATCCAGGCTATTTAAGTTCCATCGATCGCAGCTGTAACAACCAAAAATAACTGGATACTTTCCTTCTTGATTAAATCTAGCCTTATCGTAAAAAATTAATTTTTCATTTTTTAAAGTATACAAATAGGCATCTACAAACATCGCATTTCCCCCAGAGGTTGCAACTATTGCAATTTCATAAGCACTATCTTTATTAAGATCTTTAAAATATCTATTCTTTTCTATTGGAACAAAGTAATGATGTTGTCCATGGTCTAGATCTTCATTAATAGGAGGCTCTTTTTTAGAAATAATAGTATCATTTATAGAAATATTGATTCTATTCTTCCAACCTTTTCCAATAGGAAGCTCTTCCCTATCATACTCCTCAATAGTTAACTTTTTGTTGTATGGTAGTAAAATTGATTTTTTTCCATTAAAAGCAAAAGAGGTACAGATACTACTTAGACTTATTATATAAATCAAAAACTTTTTTTGCATACTCATCACCACTTTTGTTGAAAGAATAATAACCTTTAACCATATTATAAGTATGGTTTCCTTTTTTTCTTTTATAAGCAAAATATTTAACTCTAAGCCACCTAACACCAACAGCGATGTTTAGCACTGGATCTTCAAGGTCTTTTCTCGTTACAGACAAGAAGTCAGGTGAAACTGATTTTTCCTTAGGGTTCCTTAAATCATTTCTTGTTTTATTTACAACTTGCATTAAACCGTAAGCAGAACTTTTTGCGCTTTTTGGATCAGCCTTAGGATTAAAGCTTGATTCTATGGCAATAATTGTCTTTACTAGCAAAGGATCTATCTTTACTTTATATTTACCAAACCAATAAGTTGTCCAAAAAGAAATTATCGAATCCAATTCATGATACCCAGGAAATCCTTTTATTGCATTTAGTTTTTTAAAAGTTATTTTATTATTCCAATATAAGTAATTTAAATTTTCAGATAAAAACATACGATACTTAGCTCTATTTTTTCTTATATGCTCATCGACCCAAGTTTTTGTTCCATTTTTACAAACTCTTGGATGAGCTTTAACAACATGATAACCGACAGGGCACATAAGTGATTTTTTAGGTTTTTTAATCTTAATACTAAATTTCTTTTTCGACATTTATAAACCTTCACACAAAGTAGCGATATCTCTAAAATTAATAACTCTATAAGCATCAGACTTTGGACAAAAATCTCCAGAATAGATAACAATTCCTTTATCAGAGAGCTCTGTCAATTTTTGAAACTTAATTATTTGCTTTGTAAAGCTCACATGAAATGTTTCAGATGATTTAATCTCAATCGGAACTAGCTTTCTACCGTTCTTAAAAACAAGATCAACTTCATTCCCATGACTATCCCTAAAGAAGTAAAGATTAGGACTTAGACCTTTGTTATATCGTTGTTTAAGAAATTCAATAACGACAAGATTTTCGAAAATATTTCCAATTAAAGGATCTCTTTGCAACTGCTTAGAGTTTTCAATACCAAGTAAGTAGCATAGCAACCCGACATCTGTAAAATAATACTTGGGTGACTTTATAACTCTTTTACCAAAGTTTTCATAATATGGTGTAAGCTTATAAATGATAAAAGATGCTTCAAGGACAGAGGTCCATTCACGTAAAGTTGTATTACTTACTCCTACATCATTAGATAAGGATGAGAAATTTATAACTTGTCCAACTCTTCCTGCTAACAATCTTACAAACTTTTGAAAAAGAGTCATATCTTTTAATTTTATTAATTGTCTTACGTCTTTTTCAATATAAGTCTCATAATAACTGGCCATTAATTTATTTGGTCTTACTTCTTCAGAAAAGAGCCTTGGATAAAATCCTTTTACACAAGTTTCATATTTTAAAACTTCATATTTATGCTTTAATAATTCATTAATACTTAATGGCAGGAGCTTTAAAATTGCTGTCCTTCCAGCTAAAGACTGTGAAACTTGTGACATCAACTCTAATTGATGAGAGCCTGTAAGGATAAATTGCCCTTTAATATTTTTTTCATCAACAATAGTTTGAATATAAGACAAAAGCTGTGGAACCCGTTGAACCTCATCTATGATGACTTTTTTTTCAAAACTAGAAAAGAAACCTCTTGGGTCCTCTGTCGCAAGGTTTCTTAGGTCTGGATCCTCTAAAGTACAATACTGATAGTCTTTAAAAGTATTTCTAACTAGTGTAGTTTTACCAGACTGCCTAGGCCCTATGACAGTTATTACTCGAAATTCCTTTGAAAGTTGAATTAGTTCATCTGTAATATCTCTAGTTATCATAAAGATATTATACTTTTTTTTGTGTATATTACAAGTTCAACTTTTAATTTACACAAAAAACACGAGTGAATTAATATAAAATCAATCACTTATATGATTAACAATATAGTCTTATTGTTCGAGCTAACTGCTTAACAAACTTTGTTTCACCAAAGCCTTTACGAGTAACAATATAGATATCAGCTGATCTTGTTTTTGATAGCTTAAGAGATTCAAACTTTCTTAACTGATAATCAGACTTAAGCGTCTTATTTTGAAGCTTTGCTATAAAGTCAGGACAATAAATTGCACATTGCCCATGCCTTACACTCTCTAAAGCCGATTCAAGCATTTCAAACCTATACTTAATATTTCTTTTAACTGATACAGGCCAATTATCAAGTTCAGTTATACCGCTTATAGAGTTATCTATTTTATGAATAGGAACAGCAAACTCTATGTCTATTGCTTTTCTTGATGAATACTTCTTATTTGTATAAACATTAAAGTTAAACTTACTAATCTTATAAAACTCAAGGTTTGGATTTGTTACTGGCATATAGGTAATACCAAAATCAGCAAGACCATCTAGAATGGATTTTTCTAACTGCCCTGGCCCTTTTTCTAGAACATCGATGTAAAATTCAGGATAATCCATACAAAACTTTGATAAAAAGTAAGTTGAAAAAACCTCATAGGTTGCAATTTTAAAACTATCGTTATTTTCAAAAATGTCTTTTGAGTTTATAAAGTCTTCATAAGCACTTATAAGTCCATTTGATTTTGCATATAAAGAAATTGCTTGTTCAGAAGGTCTAATATTTCTTCCATCAGCAACAAAAAGCTTAACCTCAAGTTCTTGTTCTAAGCTTTTGATTGATTTTGATAAAGATCCAGCTGACATACTAAGAACCTCTGCCGCCTTTCTCATACTACCTAACTCATAAACTGCTCTAAAATATTTAATTTTATTGATTTCCATATGGAAACATATTATGAAAACTATTCGCTTTTTTCAAACATATTTTTCTGACAATATATTCCTATTGGAGGAATCAATGAATACAGCAGTTTTAAACAATAAAATTATCTTAAAAAAGTACTCGATCCTAGACACAGTAGAATTAGTATTAAGAGTCTGGATGGGACAACTACTCATTAGAAATAGTGGTGTAGGAACTATTACCCCTTTAGAAAGCCTTGGTATGCCTGATCATATCTACACTATTATGAAGGGTATGTGGGATACAGGTTTTATGATGCATCTAGTGAAATTAACGGAGCTTATTGGTGGCATTATGCTTATATCAAACTTTTTTGTACCAATTGCACTTTTAGCTCTTATCCCTGTAGTTATAAATATATATGGTGTCCATATATTTTTATTTAATGGATATATAACAAGTGGGCTTTATATGCTGCTTATTTGTGGGTTCTTGGTTTATAGACATAGAGATGTATATTTGCCGCTTTTTAAAAGAAAGTAAGTTTTATTTTAGACATGCTATAGATCAAGCTGATAAGATCAGAGCATGTCTAAAGTTTTCGTTCTTATATCAATTACACTTTTATTCTTTTACAGCTTTTATTATTGTCCAAATGATTTAGAGATAAACACCTACTCTAGAAACTATTTATCTAAGTCAAAAAAGGTTAAAATTGCTCAAATAAGTGACCTACATATAAAAAGTTTTGGAAACATAGAAAAAAAAGTACTTGCAGCTCTAGAAAAGATAAAACCTGATTTAATTGTCATAACTGGTGACCTTGCTTCAAATGACAATGACTATATTGAACATGAAAAATTCATATCTAGACTAAATGCTAAAAAAGGCATTTATTTTGTACCAGGTAACTGGGAATACTGGAGTCCTATTAATAAACTAGATACTCTTTTGAAGAAGTATTCTATAAATGTCATTACAAATAAAACTATCAAAATAGATGATAACTTAACTCTAATTGGCCTTGATGATATCGAAGGTTCTCCAGATATAGGAATCACGGATAAATTAAGTTCAAATAACCTTAATATTGCTTTATTTCACTCTCCAAGTTATTGGGATAATATACCTCATAAAGTACAACTATCTCTTGCTGGTCATTCTCATGGTGGTCAAGTTAGAATTCCTTTTTTGGGAGCCATATGGACACCAAATGGAACTGGTCATTATACTCATGGTTTCTATAAAAATGAAAATAAAGAACTATATGTTAACAGAGGTATTGGTAACTCTATTCTACCGATAAGGTTTAATTGTAGACCTGAAATAAGTGTGTTTAATATAAAGTATTAACTCTTGTGTCCCTATAATTTAAAGCACAACCATCAAAACAGAAGTCACAATCCCAACCACTAAAAAGATCATAAATAAATGAATAAATATATCTTTAAGCTTTGCCCTAGTAATAGAAAGAAGTGGTAGAGCCCAAAATGGTTGAATCATATTAGTCCAAGCATCTCCCCAAGCGATGGCCATAGCCGTCTTAGGTAAGCTTATTCCCATATCCATTGCAGCTGGAAGCATAATTGGTCCTTGTATGGCCCACTGCCCTCCTCCACTTGGAACAAAGAAATTTACGATTCCTGCACTTAAGTACGTGTATAGTAAAAATGTTGATTCTGTTGATATACTTATAAAGAACTCACTCATTTTAATACCAAGTCCACTTTTAGATATAACTCCCATCATTCCAGCATAGAATAAAAACTGTAAGAATATCCCACTACTAGCGCTAATGTTTTTTTCAAATGAGTTTAAAAAAGATGATGGCCTTTGATGAAAAAGCAGGCCTAAAAATAAAAAGATAAAAATCATTAAGTTTAAAGTTATAGAAAAGCCATCTTGTATTTTAAGAAAAAGATAAAAGCCACTTAAAAGCAGTAGTGGGATAAAAAGCAGCCTTTTACTATCTAGATTTGAATAATTTTTTTGATTTTGATTATCTTCTTTTAGATAGACCTTTTTTTTCACATAAGCCTTTTTAGAAAAGTATAAATTTGTAAGCATGGTACAAATAAACGTAGATACTAAAATAATAATATTAAAAGAAGAAAATAAAGTCTTATCTAAAGGTATTGAATCAAAACTAAACCCCTTACCAATACTAGTAAGCTTTAAAGGAATTGATCCAGAGATTCCTCCATGCCACACTAAAAATCCACTATAAGCACTGGCCACCAAAAGAGGAAAATTAAAGTCTTTATTTTTTGAATAAATACTTTTAGCAAAGATACTACTTATAACAAGACCAAAGCCCCAGTTTAAATAACATGCTATGGTTGATATAACCGTCATATAGATAACAGCGCTTGTTTGATTCGTGATCTTTGATACAAGAATATCTATAAGCTTTTTAATGGGAGTCGAATCAGCAATAACACTTCCTAAAACTAGTACAAGTGCCATTTGCATAGAAAATGCTAGTAGATTCCAAAAGCTATCTCCCCAAAATAGAACGAGACTATTAAAACTGTGATTGGTTGTAATAGATGCTAGAAGAAAAGTTAAAAATGTTAGAATTAAAGCCAAGCTAAATGCGCTTGGCATTTTTGTTTCTATAAAACTTGATATTGTTTTTGTTAGTGATTTCATAAATTTTCCTATAAATATATTTTATAGGAAAAAATATAAAATTGGCCAATTATGTATCTTATTTAGAGTGAAGTCCTATCTTTTTTCTTTCCCTCCTCTACTGCTTTTTGAAGTCGCAATTTGCGACTTCGAAGTTTTATATTTTTGATTAGTTACATATGAGAAGTTTGGAAGCTTCGTACAAAGCTCTGTGTCCAATGTTTTTTATAGCATGGGTAGGAAATTAGCTTTAGTCTAGAAGGCCCGTCTTAAACACTCCTATTCGTCGTGTTTTTGTGCTAGTTAAGTGTAGCGTAGATATTGCTGGCTATCGCACAAGTAGGAAGACTACTTCACTGCGCCGATATACGTAACCCATGATTCGCATTGTTCTTCGTCTTCAGATGGATAGAAGTTTCCGTTTCCGTCTCCATCCTCATCATCTTCTTCCCAATATGCAATAGTTTTTTTGAAGCCTGCTTCCTCCAGAAGATCTCTAATCTCCATAATTCCCCACATTCTCCACTCGTATACGAATTGGTTAGCCCTTCTTTTTTCTCCATCTCTTTTAAAATGGATTGCAAAACGGCACTCGTTATTCATTGGATTAAATTTTTGGCACTCCCAGTGATAGTCATAGTGAGAATGCTCAATAATGTCTTCATTTTCTTGAATTGAATCAGGCCCACCAAAAATATCAATGAAAAAGACACCTGTATCATTTAGTGATTCATAAGCAGCTTTAAAGTAATTTAAAAGATCAACTCTTTTTTTGAAAATAAAATAAGAAAAGTTAAATGCAAAAGTGATATCAACTTTTGGAGTTGGTGAATCTAATACATTTGCTTCAAGATATTCCATTCTCGTTTTAGCTTCATCATCTAAAGCTGCATAATGAACTTCTTTACCATAAGCAATTGGCTCTGGATCAAGATCGATTCCATATGATTTATGGTTTTCACTTTGGGCTGCCCACTTACATGAAATAGCTCCTGTTCCACAAAAGTCTTCTCTTAAAGTAAAAGCCTGTTTACCTCTAATCTCACCATACTTTTCATTGAAAAAATCCACTTCCCCTTCAGGGTTTTGAACACTTTTTTCGTAATACCAGTATTTGTTATATTCTCTAAGCTTTTGTTTTTTCTTTCCCATGTTTTCTCCAAAATATGGGCTCAATTTTATCAAGATATATGAAATATGTTAATTATTTTCTCTCTTTTTAATAATTGCATTATAAATAAGGTAATTTCCATATTTCCTAGCAATCTTAGCTACATCTTGTCCCCAAATACTCGTTGTATCAATATCAACGAGATTATTCTCAATCAAATACACAACTGCTTCTTGCGAACGAGGAAACTTAGCCGCTGTCACAATTAGTGGTCTTGAATTGTTTTTCACATCAAATAGAATACCTATTTCAACAGCCCTCTTAATATGCCGCTCAGAACACCTTTTAATTAGTTTAAAAGCTACCATATTGCTAAATCCATCATTTGAATATCTTGGATCATTCAAATCAATGCCTCTAGATTGATAAGATTCTAGTTTATCTATCTGACATCTTTTTGCAGCCTTTATAACGGGATCACTAGATGCAAATAAATAAGATGACATAACTAATAAAGTAATACACAACATTTTTTTCATAAACTACTCCAGTAAACCTGCTCTTCTTTTCATATTATAAATTTTATATTCTTCTTGCTCTACGTGCTTAGTCATAACTCGTTGAATTTCATCTAAATACTGCCACTTTTTCTTTCTTTTCATTTTCGTTTTATACTTAAATTCTTTTACAAAGTTATGACAAACGATCTCTTTTTTTTCACCATTTTTAGAACAAAATCCTTTTTCTCCATTTTGAAAGCCAGTGCATCTTTTACCAAGATAAGTAGAGCAAGCCGGATATTGAAACTCTTGGGATCGACTATCTGCAATTGCAATCAAATCAGTCTTTCTAAAGCGAATAGAGAGCTTATCCCACATTCCAATACTTATTGTTTGGTTTCCCACAACTTTAATATATTGCTCTTTATCAAAAGGTAGTTCCTGTATTTTTTTTTGAACAAGCATAGGGTTATCCATTGCATTGCATGCCGTATTATCCAGCTCAAAAGAGGATTTTTTATATTTTGTAACAAGAGGAGTTATTTTATCTTCGATATAGTCGACTAGCTCTTGCGAGTGATTCCAATGACCAACAAAACCTAGCTTTATTGTTTCTCCGTCGTTAAGCTGTTTATCTAATAAGTCTTCAAGAGAATTATTAATATCTCTTATTTTTTTTCTTCTACAGTTCTTTTTTAAAGTAAGCCATAGCCTACATCCCATTTTATAGAGTGGTACTTCTATACTCTGCCCTGATCCATAATGAGCGTCTTCTTTAGGATACTGACAAATACAAATATCTGCGATACTTGAAAATGAAATAAATAAAGATAAGATATAAATGTACTTCACTGACTCCCTTTGTTTTTTCTTTTAAGAATTATCTCAAATATTAAAAAAAATTGTGAAATTTCAGTAAATATAGGAAATCTTTATATGTCTAAATTTTAGACACTAAAAGCATTAAAAAAAAAAGGGTCCTTATATTAGGACCCTTTTGATTATTTTTTTGAAAGCTTAATATCTTTAAACATATGTAAGACCTCATCAATAACAGGGTCTTTCTTTAAAGAGTCAACAAACTCTTTTCTTTTTTCTTTTTCTACTTCATCTCTAACTTTTTTATTTGTATGATGAACCAAAACATTATCATATGTATGTTCAAGCTTAAATTTTTCAGACATCTTTTTTGCTTCCTCTCGATAGTCAACCATCTCTTTAAAGCTCAATGATCTAACTGACTGATCTTTTCTCTTTTTAAACCAAGCCACACTATCTTTGATTATTTTAAACTGAGGAGAACTTGCAACTCTTTTAGCACTTTTAGACTTAATTTCTTTCATATTGTAAGCATAGTCAGACCATTTTTTATAGTCTAATTCTTTAAGCTCTTGATACGGAATTGCATAATCTAATGTTCTTTCTCCCGAATCGATATACTCTAAAGGACCAGGTAAAACTATATCTGGAGCTACTCCATTAAATTGAGTTGAAGCTCCATTTATTCTATAGAACATCTGAATTGTAAGTTTTAAAGCTCCATAAGGTGCATAAAATTTAGCACCAGGAGAAGCATATCCATCTAAATTTAAAACGGCTTGAACTGTCCCCTTTCCATGAGTTTGCTCACTTGTTCCCACAATAATTGCTCTTTCATAGTCTTGCATAGCTGCTGCTACAATTTCCGAAGCTGAAGCACTAAACCTATTCACTAAAACAATAAGAGGTTTTTTAAAATAAATTTTTCCATCTGTATCAGCAAGTATATCAGTTCTATTAACAGAGTCCTTAACTTGAACGATTGGACCTTTTTTAATAAAAAGTCCTCCCATTAAGTTTGCATCTTGTAAGGCTCCACCTCCATTATTTCTTAAATCTAAGATTATTCCTTGAACTTTTTCCTTTTTTAAGGCCAAAATAGAGTTTTTTACATCTGTCGAGCAGTTACGTCCTTTAGGATCACTAAAATCTCTATAAAATTTAGGAACATTAATATAACCGACCTTAACCCCTAATTTCTTATTTTCAATCACAGAGTGTTTAACATAAGATTCTTCAATAACAACCTCATCTCTAATAATCTCGATTACTTTTGTACTACCATCTGGTTTTTTTACAGTAAGTTTTACAACGGTTCCCTTTTTTCCTCTAATCAATTTAACAGCATCTCTAATGCTCATATCAACAATACTTACAGGATCTCCCTTGGCCTGTGCTACAGCTAAAATAATATCTTCGGCTTTTAATTCCTTTCCTTTCCAAGAAGCACTTCCAGGTATAATTTTCTCTACTTTTATATATGAACCTTCTTCTCTTAAAGACGCTCCTATTCCCTCTAACTTTCCACTCATATCTATATCAAAATCTTCTTTTTCTTCTGGTATTAGGTATTGAGTATGAGGATCAAAAACTTTTGCAAGTGAGTTATAAAATTTATCTAAGCGGTTATTTCTTTTTTCTTCTAAAAGTCTTTTGAAAACCTTGGAAAATCTCTTTTGAACCTTTTGCCTCGCCTTTTGTTCCATTTGCTTAAAAGTCAATTTTTTCACAGGCTTCTTTTTCTTTAAAGCTTTTTTCTTTTTCTCTTCCTTTTTTGGCTCTTGCTCTTCTTTTAATTCTAAAATCTGGCTCAAAGTATCTAACTTCACCATTTTTCTCCATCTTTCTTTTAAAGAATGGATTGATCTTACAAAGTCTCTTTTTTCTGGATCTGTCTCAAAAGATTCAGATATTTTAAAATCAATTGGCTTACTAAGTATTTTATTTACATGTTTTTGAATAATAGGAATTCTCTTCGTAAAGATTCTTTTTGTTTCATCTACAATTGCAAGTCTTCCGTTAGAAAGCTCATCGTCCATTTGTGAAGAATATTTTTGCAAATGATAAACATCATCCATTAACAAGAACTGTTTTCCATAGTCGATTCTCTCTAAATAAACATCAAAAGCTTTTTTAGAAAAATTATCATCAACCTTCTTTTTCATAAAATGCATATTCTCTAAAGCGCCCTTTAAAATACTTCCCAGAACCTGCTCTTTTGTAAAACTAGGTTTTGAAGATATCAAAGATCCAATAATACTATTATCTTTTTTCTTAGAAATGCTTCCTTGCTGTTGCTGTGCACTTGCAGAAAGCGAGACAACAAGAGTAATTAATAATAACAACTTCTTTTTCATTTATTTTCCTTTATTTAAAATAACTTATTAGCTTCTTTAACATCTTTCTTTTTTCGGACTCTGAAGAACAAATAATCAACTCTTCACCCCTCATATATAAAATGCCATAGGCATTACACTTTTTAGGTTTTGCACTCATCATATATTTCATATCAATAAAGTTTTTTGTAAATAATTCATCAAATGCAAAGAAATCCTTCTTTGCTAACTTTATTTTAGACCTATTATTTTTAATAAAAAAATATTCATCTGATAAAGTTTTTTCAATTTTAAGCTCTATATTATTAGCTGAAATTTTTAAAATACTCTGCACTCCTCTTAAATCTTTATTCGAGATTTTATCCTGACATATAAGAGAGAATGAGCAAATAAATGACAAAACAGCGAGTCTAAACATAGTTAGAATTATATCACTTATAAATAAAATTGATAATTTAAGAGCTTTTTTCCATAGTAAAAAGATCTACTATAAAAAGGATCTTAGCTTTTGCAATAAAGATACAATATGCTGACTTTTTTTAAGTGTATAAGGAGGATAAAAGTAGCTTGTCCCCAGGTCCATTTTTTTGTTCATAACAGACCTCATATTAGAAAACTCTAAGAAACCCTCATGTCCATGATATCTTCCTATTCCACTTTTTCCAGCTCCTCCAAAAGGAAGCTTTGCATTGGCAACGTTAGTTAAAACATCATTTATAGTAACTCCACCACTTATTGTTTCATTCATAAACTTTTTTTCAACAAGTTCATTTTTCGTAAAAACATAGCTACATAAAGCATTATCATATGAATTAATAAAAGAAATTGCCTCTTCAATAGATTCTTTTTCAACAAGAGGTAAAATAGGCCCAAAAATCTCCTCTTGCATAACCTTCATCTCTTTAGTTACACCTGTTAGCACTGTAGGTTCAAAAACTCTTTCTCCAACAATCTGGCCTCCACACTCAACTTTAGCTCCTTTTGATACAGCATCATCAACAAGTTCTTTCAATCTTAAAGCATGTCGATTCGTGATAATATGACAATAATCTTCGCTTTGAACAGGGTTTTTGCCATAAGCATTTTGAACATATTCTTTAAATCCACTAACGACACCAGCAATATTCTTTGACGTAGTTATAACGTAATCAGGGGCAACACAAGTTTGTCCAGCATTAACTAGTTTCCCCCAAGAAATTTTTTTCATAACTTCTTTCAAATTAACATTTTCATCAATAAAAACAGGCGACTTTCCACCAAGCTCTAAACCAACACTTGCAAGATGATTGCTGGCCTTATTCATTATAATTTTTCCTACTTCCGTACTTCCTGTAAAAAAAACATGATCAAAGGGATGGTCTAATAACTCATTTGACTCCTGTATGCCTCCATGAACCACAGCAACCTCATCTTGATCAAAAACTTCAGTAATAATTTTTTCGAGTATAGTATTTGTATAAGGAGTAAATTCACTTGGTTTTAAAATTGTTGTATTTGCCGCCATAAATGATGATAAAACAGGATAAAGAGCTAATTGAAAAGGATAATTCCACGGAGAAATAACAAGAACATTTCCTTTTGCTTCATATCGAATGTAGCTGGATGCTCCTTTAAAAACAACAGGCGTTGAAAAATATTTATCTTTACTCCACTTATGAAGTTTCTTACAGGCATAATTAATCATTCCTATAGTTGGTAAAATTTCGGTCAGTCTTGTTTCAGAAAAGGCTTTACCTAAATCTTTATTTAAAGCTTCGCAAATATCCTCATCATACTTTGTCAAAAGTTCTCTAACTTTTAAAAGTTTATCTACTCTATATCCAACACTTTTATTCTTTTGTGGGAACTTATTTTTTAATTGAAGACTAAACAGCTCTGGTATATTCATCGATATTTTCCTATATTTAAGATTTTTCTACATTTTATATTAAATTAGCCGAAATGAATATTAGGAAAATGTAAAACTGTAGATGGAGAATACAAATGAAGTTTTTAATAACATTACTTTCACTTAGCCTTGCTATTATTTCATGTAGTCATCATAAAGAAGTGACAACTTACAAAGGAAGAAGAATTGCGAGTAATCCACTTCTTAGAATATTCTTAAGTGAAGTATCCGATAGATCAAAAAAATATACTGTAAGAGAACTTGAAGACCAAGCTTTAAAGTATATAAAAAAGAAGTCTCAAAACTCTGCTCATGGAAACTGGAGTCAAATAGGAATATCAGATGTTCAAGCGTCAAAAATAACTTCACTTTACGATGATATGCCTCATATGCCAAAAGTAAGAAAGTGGGTAATGGAAAATATTACTCTTATTACTAAGGTCGAACAAAAAGTTGCAAAAGAGTCATTTGATGTTGTTAATAAATCTTTTTTAAGTTTCGACAATCCTTATGCCTTTAAGTCAAGTCAATCTAAAGTTGTTTCAAATAGAACAAAGATATCTCCTTTTGAATCAATCAATAAAGATAAATCAAGAGTTCTTAATAATGTTCAAAGTGTTGGTGACAGCTCTGCAAGCAAAGAACTTAGATCTCTTTTAGTTGACTTTCAAAAAAGAGCTGCCAAAGAACCAGCTGTTTTTGCTAATGGACTTGAAATGGTAGAAAGTGCAGCTGATATAACAAGAAAAACAGGACTTAAAGGAGCTGGAAAAGGTTGTAAAGAGTTTAATCAAAAAGCTGCTCCAGAAATCTTAGAAATGAAAGCGAATGTTGATTCTTATAGAGCAAGACTTGTTATGGAACAAGCTGAAGAAAAAGCACAAAAATATGCTAAATCAAGCTTTAAAAACTATAAAGAGTTACCTGTAGAAGCAAGACTTACTCAACAGGAATTAGATGACATTACAGTCAAATCATTTGAAGATGTTCTTAAGTACTCTAATACAGAGGCCAAAGCTGCTGTGAGAAGATTAAAAAGAAAACCTTGTCAGGTATACTAATCTCAATGAGCTATCACGATTTAAAATTAATTCATATTTGTTCCGTTATCGTTTATTTATTATCGGTAACGGTTTCAATATACAATCCTTCTAAAAAATTTCACAAGATACTTTCTGGTATATTGTCTTTAATTATTATCATCTCAGGTATTGCCATTCTTGGAAGATGGAATATATCTCACACAGGACCATTTCCTAGTTGGGTAATTGTTAAGATGGCAATTTGGACAAGTTTAACTTTGATAACTCCAATTATAATTAAAAGATTTCCGAGCAAAGCAAAACTCTTATTTTGGCCTTGGACCATTACAGCAGCAGTTGCTACAGCAATGGCCATTTATAAACCTCTATAAAAATACTTTATTGCCATTTTCATCGAAGAAAAACAGTTTTTCTAAACCTTCCTCAACTTCTTTTTTTAATTCTAATACTTTTTCAGATTCACTGAATCTATGTTGGTGCATCATTGACTCATAAAAGTTAACAATATCTTCACTATCGCTAGAGAACTTATAGGCTTGAGGAAGATCATTTTCCATTAAAAGAGAGTTTGGATATACAGAGCTACTCATCACTCTTCCAGCATAAGCTCCATTCATATACTTCGTATTTGCAAATCCTTCATTAACTTCTTTAATCAGCTTAAAAGTCTTCTTAAAGTTTCTCATTAAAGAGCCTTTCTTTGATCTTCTTGCAACATCACTTAAAATCATAAGTTCCTCATCTGTCATTTTTGACATAAAAATATCAAAGTCAGCTCGCTTATTGTTTGCCGCTAATTGCTTCATTTCATCAAGCTTGCTAATTAATACATCTAAATCTGCTACTTTTTCGCTAATTAGCTCTCCCCTAAGTTTATTTAACTTTTTCATTTGTGAACCAAAAGTTGATATATACTCATAAAAGTTCTTATTTCCAATGGCTTCTGTAGCTGATTGAAAAAAGATACCTGCTTTTGAATACTTCATTCCAAACTTATAAACATCTTTTGGAGAAAATGTTTTTGATGTAACACCAACAATTGTTCTGGCCTCATCCTCCAAATATTTTCTAAAAACAACCGCCTTTTCATTTAGCTCTTTTGCATATTGTGCAATTTCATCCTTAAGGGCCCACGGCTTTGTAAAAACTTTTGCTTTTTGAGCTGTTCCTTTTAAACCTTGCCTTAAAGCCGTCGTTCTAATCTGAGATAAAGGTATATCCTGATACTTTGGCTGATAGTATCTTATTTTTTCAATATTTTGCCCTACACTTTTTTGAATTGATCTAAAAAAGTTATGTTTTTTTCGAAATTCTCTGAAAGTTGTATGACGATACATATTAGCACTAGGAGCAGACCATCCTCTTAATCTTACTTTAGTTAATTTCTTAAAAGAATTTCTTGCTGCAACACCAATAAGTTGTTTTGTTTGTTTTAACATTGGAAAGACAAACACTACATCCAATGCCATAAAGCCAATTGAATATAATTGTGTTTTCTTTGCTTGTTTTTTTGCTTCTCTATGATGATTCCATTCAATAATTCCTGTCTCACTAATCTGACTTAAAGCAAGAGATTGATTAAATCGTAATTGAGCAGGCATTTCAATAAAGTTTGTCTGAACTCTAGCATAAATGGAAACTGCAATAAGCGGAATATACATAACTGTATCTACTGCCATGATAAATGAAGCAACCCCTGCAATTGCAGCTGGAGCACCTGTTCCTGCAGTACCAATAGATACGATGATAGCAAGGCAAATAACCGCTACAATTCCAGAGTATAGCATTATCGGCTGTAACCAATCTTCTTCTAGTTTTTCCCAAGTACTTCTGATCTCTTTTCTAATATCTTCATCAAACTGCTTAATTCTTTCTGCCATTTCTACTGAAGTACCCTGTGCCGACATTAAATTTTCTCTTAAGTACTTTGATGATTTAAATGCTGTTTTAAACTTCTCATCATCTTCATAATTAACATAATCAGCATTACAAAAAGTTTCAAGCTTACCTTGTGCATTATCAATAGCTCTATTATAACCTTGCTTTATATAACTTAAAGCAATTGACTCATCTAGTACTCCAGTTTTTTTATTATAAGCAACATCAACAACTCTCTTTGCAAGTTCACCTTCAACTGTTTTATCAACATAATAAACTTCATAATGACCATACTTTTCACCATATCCCATATTTCTGTAACGTTTTACACGAGTTGTCCATTTCACATCTGTTTTTAAAATAGGTGCTAATTCATATGCTTGACTTGAATAAATTGCTGCAAACTGTGCTAAAAGTTCCTTGTTCTGAATAAACCCAAAGTCTTTATCTTCCTCAACATAAGAAACTTTATTTAAGTTTAATAAAAAGAAAATATTATAAAATAGCTCCCCTTCACTTTTAGCAACAAAGTCTTTTAACTCTTCATCTACTTGCCCTAAACCTATTGAGTTGCTTAAATTATCCCATCCTTTTAAGTCTTTAAATGCAGGATTATTCTTTGCTAAATTAATCATTTTTTCATTTTTCTTTCTTTCAATAGAAGCACGTAGCTCTTCTTTATCTTTTTGAGTAATAACAACTGGCTGTTTAATAATACCCATTGAAACTTTATCTTTATTATATCCCTGTGGATCAACAATATCTTCAGGGTTAACCTTTACTCCATAAGGTGTTCCTATCAACAAAGGGTTTAAATACGCATTTTCATTTCTCGTATTATCAGCTTTTGCAATGTAAATTTTTTGCTCAGAAAGATCTTGATTATATTTTTCAAAATTAAAATTAGAAAAATCAATCGTCTGCTCTAGATCGCTATTTTGCATTGGAATAACAGAACCATCTTTAAATACAGGAACATAAACATATGTATTATCAACTTTTACAGTTCCATATTTTTGCTGAAACTCCTCAGATGAAATATATTCACTCATATTAAACTTGGAAAATTTTAAAGTGTATGGATATTTATTATAATAATCCTTTGCAACATCAAAAGCGATTTGTCTTAAGCCTTTTTCTCTATCACTTCTTGTTCCAGTTAACGTCACATTCCCAAACTTATCTTTACGAGAAAACTTTTTATGAAATTTTGTTGCAATATCTTCAAAAAACTTCTGTACAAGCTTCGCTTTTTTCTTGTCATGCTTTAACGTGGCCCTAACAGACTTTGAATTCACAAGACCATCTTCAAAAACCATCATTAGCTCTTGCATATTATGAGGCTGAATCCATTTCATATCATCAATCTGCCCCTTTGAGTCCTTCTGTAATTCTAATTGTAAAGCTATTCCAGTAACACCCTTTTTTAATGCATCAAGAGTTTCCTTTTCCTTTGCTTTTCTATTTTCATCTCTTTTTGCCATTGAGTTATAACCTTCGAAAAAAGGTACAATGGCAGCCTTTAATCTTTTTTCGAAATCATTCTTTAAATTATCAGCAGCATACTTATTAATATAGTTTTCTAATACTTTAAACTTTCGATCTGCCATATAAGGATACATAGCAATAAAAGTTTCTGATAATGCTTTTACTCGCTTATCATAAGCAGCTTTTACAAATCTATTGATCATTGTATCTTTACTAAGAACTCCATCCCCCATCAAAGAAATTGTTCCAAAATGATAATTACTAAATGTTGCCCAAGTTGTATTTTCACCATCTTGGTATATTGAATAATTCTCTTTAGCCCTTTGTTTGATAACATCTTCTACTTTTTCATTAAACTCTAAAGAGCTTTCGATTTGTTCTTTAATGCTTACATTATAAGTTAAAACTTTTCTAATAAAGTTATAAGAATTTTGCTTTGTTAAAACAGGAACTTCCCATGATGCAAGAACAACTTTATCGATTCGCTTATGATAATCAGTGTAAAAGATGTCTCCTTCCCATAGATCTTTCATTGCCTTCGAGTTTGCTAAAGAACCACCTGATGATCTTAAAGATAAGAATCCTTTTCCACACCATTTTATTTTATCTTTAGAAATATTTTTTTGAGTTAATCTTTGAACCCCCCAAGTATTTGTCAACATTTCCTTAGATCCCATATAAGTTACTAATTTAGCATAATCAATTTTTGAATCAGGTTTTGAAACAGCAAAATACTCATAATTTTGCTTTTCTTGCTCTGATACAAGAAACTCTATATCCTTATCATTATTAGTATGCTTTGTTTTAAAGTTAATCATAGAAAGAAGTTCAAGAGCAAAAACTTTCTTAAGCTTTAAGTTTAAATACTCTAGATTTTCGAACTTATAAGTTTTTAGAACATAAGTATTTTTATGAGCTGCGACTGCATAAATTTTATATATTCTACTCAATAAATTCATATATCTCAAAGACATTCTTAGAAATTTAACTACGTACTTATTCTTCTCAACTTTCACATTGTACTGAGAGTTTTTATGTAACAATTCTTTTGTTTCATACATGTAAGCCATTATTTTTTTCATTGTTGATGTATAAAACTCATGAGAAATTGCAATATCGTTATTTGAATAATAAGATTGAGCCTCTTGTCCAGCTTTTTCCTTATCAATCATTCCAACAAGAACTTCTAGTTCATCGATCTGAGAACTCAATCCTGTTAATAGTTTTTTAGGGCTAACCTCTCCTCTTAACTTTGATGCCTTTTTTAGCGTACAAACATCAGAAGGAACAAATGCTAAAAACTTCATCCCAAAATTCTCAGCACAATAATTTTGTGCCAAAACATAATCATAATATTCACAACCTAGATTTTGTCCTTGCTCATAAGTCATGCAAGCTGCTTCAACTTTTCCTGTAAAGTCATGTTTTGTTGGAGTGTAAATCTGTCCTCTTAAAGAATAAGATAGTTCTTTATTACATGTATTTGTTGTTCTGTAAGCTTTATATTCTTGCCCATGTTTTTTCGAACACCAAGCATCGGCTTCATGCATAGGTAAACACTCATACAAAAGAGCATCATCTTCTGTCATACATACACTAAATGCATTAACAGAAAAGATAAGAGCAAATAAAACAGCAAACTTCATAAAGAACTCCTTAAGTATATATAAAGGAGCAAATTAAATGCCAACAACAACACCTGTTTTCAACAACTTACAGTATATTTTTCTGTCTATAAAGTCTTAAATGATGAACTTTTATTCAATATTTTTAGTAGCATGTAAATTGGTAACAAGCCTCTTCTACACGCCTTATATTTGTCATATACTCCTTAATATAAAGAAAAATATATAAATGATAAAAAAATAAATTATGAAGAAATTATTTATTCTTATAACTGCGATACTTTTTACAGCTTATAATTCCTATGCTGGTTATAATCAAATTGGTCAATGGTCTAAAGAGGATGCTACTAAACTGTATAGAACAACAAATAATTCGTGGCTTAAATCAAAAATTGAATCAATCGCAAAATTCCTAGGAGCTACCGCATTTTACCTTGGAAAGTACAATGGATCATACTTAGTCGCGACCAACCGACATGTTTGTTACAGATATTCAGTTTGTTACCGCTACCCACTTAGATTTAAGTATTTAGATAGAGATATCAAGATTGAGGATTATATTTATTCTTCAAGTGAAATTGATTTTGCAATCATTTCATTGAAGATTAATAATAAAAATAAACAATTTATTCAAAAACTAAAAACACTTAAACAAAGCTTTGATTGGAAAAGTAATTTTGAAGTAGGAGAAGAGTTATTTACTCTAGGGCATGGTTATTATAATAACCCAGATGGAAACCTTAAGTATGAATATGCTGGCCAATGCCAAATAGCATCCAGTGATATAAAGAAAATTACTGACCCCGATAAAGGAAATCCATCTCAAGTCAAAGTTTGGTCTGCGGCAATAGGTTGTGACTCAAGCTCAAATGATAGCGGATCTCCTGTATATAGTCTTAGAACTAAGAAGCTTTTAGGTATACTGTGGACAGCTAGAACTCCATCTTTAGAAGCGCTTCATGATGAAAGAATCTTTTATCAAATGATCGAAGAAGACAGTTCATTAATCTGGGACTCACTAACCTATTTTGTACCAGCTAAATCAATAAGAGAAGTTATCATTAAAGACATTGAATCTGGCACTTTTATTAGGGATGAAGCGAAAGCCATTCTTGAAGACTTTCTTGATTATCAATTTAAAAAATAAATACTTCGAAGACTTTATAAACAGTGTATTTTCTTTTTTTATTTCTCAAGTGATAACTTCTTCTAACTATTAATCTCACGTGATATCAGATAGCTATCTTTTTCTAATTATGCCCCACCGCGCCAAAGACACTATATATTCTTAAAACTAGATGCAGACAGAAACAAAAACTTAGGATATAAAATGTTATTATGAATAACTCTTTTGATCGAATCGGTATTTGTATTTCTAGTCTATGCTTAATACATTGCCTTATAATGCCTTTTATTCTATTAGTTTTTCCAGCTCTTCACACAGAAGCTCATGAAATTAATGACCTATTTCATAGTACTTTTGCTATTCTTGTTGTTATTAGTGCTTCACTTGCCATGTATCCACATTGTAAAAAGCCTGGAAATAAATCAGTAATAACAAAAGCCTTCCTGGGTGTTTTTCTTGTTCTAACAGGAATTTATTATGGACATGATCACTCAGAACTTCTAGAGACAGTCTTAACTATCTTGGGATCCACTGTATTAATTTGGGCCCATTTTCAAAGTATGAAAATTAAACACTCTAAGTGCGAAGATGAAAAATCACCATGTAAAGCGCACCATTAGATTTTAAATATCGCTTTAAGTCTTCACAATTTCAAGCTTAGCTAATCTTAAAAAAGTAATACTAGTTATAAACCAATTTCTCATCTTTTTATTTTGCTAGTATTTATATTATAATTTCCTTATTTAATTAATCTTTTATCATTGAAGTCTAAATTCTTTTGATATAGAAATTAATTACAACTCTTGATGCTATCACCATTTCTATTGTCAATAATAAGAAAACCATTTTTATCATTTATAAATAGAGAATTCTCTTCAACTTTAATTGTAATTTTGCCATCACCTCCACAAAAATTTGAATTAAGCTGAGTACACAGTATAATAGTACTAATACATCCTGAACCAAATCGAGCTGTTCCCCCAATAAAAAGAATTCCTTTATACTTTTCTTGAATTTCATAATTCAAACTTTGCAAGACTAAGGCTTTTTTTTCTTTAAGTCTCACAAGCGAAGTACCTCTTTGTCTATATTCTTCTATAACTGGGCGTTCTATATCTCTAATCTTTAACACAATATCAATTTCTTGAGCAAAACTTGAAAAACAAAATAAACTTAAAATCACTATTAACAACCTGTTCATTAATAATCTCCTTTCAAAGTTAATATATTTAGCTTGCAACATTGCTCACCCTTTTTATAATTATTTATTTTCTACCTTTATACTTTTTTATTTTTTTCAATAAAACCTATTTTAAGAATCTCACTTTATTAAAAACTCTATATCTACTTAAAACCAGGTCCTTTTCAAATGCTGAATTGTTATTTAATTTGTAAATATTTACAACATATTCTATTTTGAACTTAATAAATATACTCAAAGATTAAACAAGATCAGGTTCTAGCTTAAGCTATGATTGAGTTCATTATCAAAACAAAGCATGATTATTCTATACAACTAATTTCTGACAAAACAGGACCTGAAAGCTCTGCCTTTATTCGACCTCTTCTTTTTACTAGGAGAGCATTTTGAACCAACTCTTGATAAACTAAATAGTTCTTACCCGTATACTTATAATATGCACACCAGTATTTATAACCATCTCCAATCCATCTAGCTTGATGCTCCCAACGAGCACAGACTCTTTCTTTTTTTCGATAGGCGATTTGTGCTACTTTTTTTGATCCTTTTAATGCTTTAGAATATCCTAATAAATGACATACTCCATTAGCGTTAGATTTCATAAGTATTCTTAATGTAGAATAAGTTGGATTTTTGACCTTAACAATTTCTGTTGAAAAAAGTGATAAACTTGTCAGTGCTAATAATCCAATTAATAACTTTTTCATAATCTATTCTCCTGTTTCATACTTATAAAATTATATTATTTTTATAAAGGTTATTTTCTTCCCTTTACATTTGTCTTTAATCGACATCAACTTTTTACTCTTTATAATTCTCGAATTTGTTTTAATAGAGATTTAAATACTCTTCTAGATGCTTTTGTATTTTTACCTCTTAGTAGCTTGCTAAACTTTCTTGCAGCGATCACTTTTTTATTAAAAGCCTTATTAAGAAATGTTATCGTACCGTCAAGAGGGCTTAAAATTAGTCCTGCTAAAACTGGAACTGCAGGTAATGTAGTACAAAGAGCAAATGTTACAGGAGGTAAAGGCGGATAAAATGCCGGCCTCCCACAGCCTCGAAGCCAATGGTCATTTCTAAGAGGATCAAGAGGAGTAAAGCACCACTTATACGCAGAACCAGTTGTCAAAGCAAGGCCTTTTAAAATTTCAAAATGGTAAATGTTTTTTCCACCACTTAACTCAACTTCATCTTCTTGAACATCAATAACAAGTTCCTTTATAACTCGTTTTACACCATACAACTCAAGAGAAAATCTCATTACATCACCATCTATAGAATAAATTAGAGACCTTGAAGATCCTCTTTCTTTTATATTTCCAATTTCCTGTGATGCGAAACTCATCATTGACGTCATAAGACATAACCCAATTAATAACTTCTTCATAATCTATTCTCCTCATATATTTATTTTGAAATTCATATTTTGGCTTTAACTACTTTGGTAAATACTTACTACTTAGACATAAAAGTAATTATAAACATAAATATTTAGTTCAATTACACAATAACGCAGTGCACATAGAGATAGTAAGAAAAATAGGATTATTTTGAACTGACCTAGAACTATGGGGTTAAAACAGCTAACAGCTTCTATTGATAGTTTTTTTAAAGAATTTAATGCTACAAATAAAAAATTAATTACTTTAAGCCTTGTTTGAAGGGGTTAAAAAGGAGTCTATCCCCACTAAAATAGGTCAGTTTAGGATTATTTTTAAAGCCATAAAACAAAAAAGCCCGAAGACTAGCTTCGGGCTTTTTTATAATAAACGTTAGATCGGATTTCTTAACCTTTTCTAGCGTATCTTCTCTTGAATTTATCAACTCTTCCTTCAGTATCTAGAATCTTCTGAGTTCCAGTGTAGAAAGGGTGAGATGCTGAAGAAATATCAATTTTTACGTATGGATAAGTAGTTCCTTCATGCTCAATAGTTTCCTTTGTAGCGATTGTAGATCCAGTGATACATTTAAAATCAACTGAAATGTCGTGAAATAAAACGTTTCTGTATTCTGGGTGAATGTCTTTTTTCATAATTATATCCTTAAAATTTTTTACAAAATGTTAAATTAGGTACAAGAATTTAATATTCTTGTCCTTATAAGTCAATCTTAATTTACTTTTTCAATGCTTTTTTTACGATTTCAATAACTTCCTTCTCAGTCAAAGCTTCAGCTTTTTCTTTAGTCCTAAGCTCTTCAGGAAGACCAATATTCTTTGTTCCGGCCTTTAAGTAGATTCCATATTTTCCATCATAAATTGCAACTTTCTTTTTAAGCTCTTCAATCTTACCAAAATCCTTAATTTTTGGAGCACCGCGAGAGCCTCTTGGTTCATTAATAAGTTCAAGACCTCGCTCTAAGGTAATCGTATATACATCATCAGTTGCTTTTAAAGATCTGAACTCTCCATCATGCATTACATATGGCCCAAATCTTCCAATATTAGCAGCAATCTCTTTTCCTGAAGTTGGATGATTTCCTAAAACTCTTGGTAGCGATAAAAGCTTAACAGCTAAAGCTACATCAGCGCTTCTTGGACTCATTCCCTTTGGCAAGGATGCCCTTTTAGGTTTAGGGTTTTCTTCTGTGGCTTCACCTAACTGAAAGTATGGTCCATATCTTCCAACAAGTACAAAAATAGGCTCACCTGTATCAGGGTATGTTCCAATTGGTTCAGGTCCTTTTTTACTAATTTCAATTAGTTCATCAATATCAGATGGCTTAAGATCCGCTGGAGCGATCTCTTCAGGAATAGACGCATGAACTTCTTCTTTAGATTCTTTATCAATTGAAATAATATAAGGCCCATATCTTCCAACTTTTACTTCAACCTCACCTTCAGTTGTATCTAAAGTAATCGTTCTAGATTCTTCAGGCTTAATTTCTTTTTCTTTTGAGTCAACACTTTCTTTAAGTCCCTTTTTACCTTTATAAAAAGATTTTAAGTACTCAAGATTATCAGCATCCCCTGTTGCGATCATATCTAGTTTTTCTTCCATTGCTGATGTAAATCCATAATCAACAAAGTTAGAAAAGTTCTTTTCTAGAAGCTGACATACAGCAACTCCAGTAAATGATGGAACAAGAGCTGATCCTTCCTTTCTAACGTATCCTCTATCTTGAATCGTACTAATAATAGAAGCATAAGTAGATGGACGCCCGACACCTTCTTTTTCAAGCCTTTGAACTAAACTTGCTTCAGTAAATCTAGCTGGTGGTTTTGTCTCATGAAATAAAGCATTTACTTCATTTTGATTTAAAGTATCTCCTACTGAAAACTTTGGTAAGATAACTTCTTTATCATCTAATGCTTTTTCAGGATCATCATTTCCTTCAACATATACTCTTAAGAATCCTGGAAAAGTAATTCTTGAACCATTTGCACTAAAGATACAATCATCAGCTTCAATTCTTACAGATAAATTAAGCTTTTTAGCTTCTTTCATCTGACTTGCTAATGTTCTTTTCCAGATTAATTCATATAAAGCTTTTTCTTTTCCAGTAAAATTAATTTCATCAGGATGCTTAAACTCAGATCCAGCAGGTCTAATGGCCTCATGGGCTTCTTGAGCTCCTTTTGATTTAGAAGAAAATTGTCTTGGTTTATCTGAAAGATATTCTTTTCCATACAAAGACTCAACACTTCCTCTTGCTCCATTGATAGCTTCAGTAGAAAGATTTGGTGAATCCGTTCTCATATAAGTAATAAGACCTTCTTCATATAGCTTTTGAGCTATTCTCATAGTGTTCTTTGCACTAAGCCCAAGCTTTCTAATCCCTTCCATTTGTAGTGACGAAGTAATAAATGGAGTCGTCGGTCTTGTGGTAGACTCTTTTTCATCCATTGATATAACTTTCCACTCACTCTTTTTAAGCTTATCAGTTAGATCTTTTGCTTTTTTCTCATCTAAAAGATGAACATCTTTTTTAGCTAGCTTACCCGTTGTAGAATCAAAGTCTTTACCAGTAGCAATTCTTTTTCCACCAACAGATAAAAGCTTTGCTTCAAAGTTGTCTTTAGCTTTATCTTTTGTATATAAACCAGCCTTTAGATCCCAGTACTGAGATCTAATAAACTTCATTCTCTCTCTTTCTCTTTCTACAATAAATCTAAGTCCTGTAGATTGAACTCTACCTGCAGATAAACCATAAGCGATCTTCTTCCAGATAAGTGGAGATAGTGTATATCCATATAATCTATCAACAATTCTTCTTGCTTCTTGAGCTTTAACTAGCTTTTCATCAAGCTCTCTTGTTTCTTCAAGAGCTTTTGTGATGGCTTTTTTTGTAATTTCATGAAATACCATTCGCTTAACTGGAACTTTTGGCTTTAGAAGCTGCATTAAATGCCAAGAAATACTTTCTCCCTCGCGGTCCTCATCGGTCGCAAGATAGATCATTGAACATTCTTTTAATTGTTTTCTAAGAGCGGTTACAATCTTGCTCTTTCCTTTTGGCACAACGTATAAAGGCTCAAAGTCATTTTCGATATTAACACCAATTTTGGCCCAATCTTCTTTTTTGAATTTAGCCGGAATATCCGATGCTGACTGTGGAAGATCCCTAACATGACCCATCGAAGCCTCTACTATATAGTTCTTTGGTAAGAATTTACGTATAGTTTTTGCTTTGGTTGGAGACTCGACGATTACTAAATATTTTTCCATAAAAAAACCTATTAAAATTTAACTAACTTTAATAGGTAGAAGTAAATTTAATATTCGTCAAGTTTTGACCACACAATTTTTTTTATGACGCGTGGCCATATCTAATGATCTTACTCGATTGTCATAGCATCTAAAGACTCAGTTTGTTCTTTCGACTTTTTCTTTTTAGGTTTAAACATTTTCTTTATTTTAAATCTCAAGTTTTTTCCTTTCACATATCCTTTAGCTCTACTTTTAGATAATTGATATGCTGACCTATTTACGACATAACTACAAAAATTAACGTAATCTTCATTCTTGTTTTCCATCATATAAGCAACTTTTTTACTCTTTAAGCAAACTGTAGCTGATATTGATGCTGCTAAGTCAGAAATAATCGTTACGGCGAACGTAAAACTTCCAAGAGATTTTGAAATAATAGATAAGGCCAGTTTTGGCAAAAATAACTGTCCTCCAAAAGCAATAATTCCTTCATGTAATTTTATTACAGAGCGCTCAAATACACTTTCATAGTCAACATCTATTTCTAAGGTAGGTTTTACTATTAAATCGATAATATCTTCATCATAAATTTTTCCGACAATAGGCTTTATATCTTGAAACTGAGGATGTTCATTAATCAAAGAAGCCTTTAACTCAGATTGATCAATATTATATATTTTATCACCAAGAACTTCATTAATAGTTAATGTGCCTTTAGGTGCACTCAAACCAATAGTTTTTAACACAATATCTCTTTCTATATCTAATTGAAATAAAGAGTGTATTGCATCTTGAATAACTAAAACTGTTTTATCAATAAAAATTTGAGAAACTTCTTGTTCAAACTTCATCAAATAATTTTTAAAGGTGCCAGAGTTTTTGTATAAAAGTTTTAGTCTCGAATCATTATTCAAAATAAACTTCATAACATGATAAGCGTCCTTATTTTTATCTTCCTTTTGAAAAACTCCTTTAAAAAAACCAACTGTCCCCAAAAATGGTTTTGCAAGAAAAACAGATGTTCCAGTTAATCCCTTGCCTAATTTGAAAAGAAGTTTTTGCGTTTGCGTAGTACTTTCTATTTTTTGCTCTCCCATATTTTGAGCTTTTTCATAAAACTCTTTAGAAAGATTAAAAAGATAATTTTTCACTTTAATGTCTTCTGATCGCTTAGCATGATCTTCTAAGTCATATGAAATCTTTTTTAAATGCTTTGCTTCTAATTGTCCTAACTCATTTGCAAAGGAATGAGTTATAAAGGAAAGCAATAAAAATCCAATAAAAGACAAATAACCGTTAGGTTTAAGGCCAGATAAAATCATAAATACTCCTAGGTACTATTATTTAGAAGCAATTTTCTTGCCAAAAAAAGGTAAGAAAAAGATGTAAAAGCTGACAAAAAAGTATACACTTTTGCTATGTTTGATCACTTATCTTACACTATTGTAAATGAAGATAATGTTAGTGATGTAGACTTAAACTTCACTAAGTTATTTGAATTGCTTGAAATTACAGATACTCCTAAAAGAAGAAAAAGCTACTTAATATCAAGACTGGCCCTTCAAAAAGAGCTCTATAAAAGAAAAATTTGTCTAAACCTAGATAATTTAATTCTTATGCGCCATAAATTTGTTCATGGATATCCTATGATAAGATGTAGCCTATCTCATACTAAAAACACAGCTATTGCGCTTACTGGACATACTAAAAACTATTTAAGCATAGGTGTTGATATAGAATTTAAAAACAGATCTATCAAAAAAGGAAGTTCTAAGTACTTTATAAATCTAAAAGATAGTTTCAAGCAAAAAAGTGACTTAAAAAAATGGGTTATCAAAGAAGCTTGTTATAAAGCAGTATCAAGTTTACTAGAAAAAGAATTCTTATTAAAAGATATTACTTGCTTAGATGAAAAATTTTATTTTGAAAATATAAGTGGTTGTTATAAAATATTCGAAGAAAATGATCTACTAATTTGTATGGCCTATGTACCAATTTTATAAAAACATTATCAACTTTATCGGAATTATTCCATTTGCAAGGTATGGTCTTAAATATTTCTATCTTCTTGCAATAAAAAAAGTTAAAGAATTTTCTCAATCAGAAGACAGCATTCTAGATGCTATTCTTATGTCAAAACTTGACCATAAAAACTTTATTTATGGTAGTAGCGATCTTAATATCCTTTTTATTATAAAAGACCATGAGCACCCTAAAAAAATTCTCGGAGAAATAAGAGAGAAACTAAAAAAAATTTGGCCTATTAATATACTCGTTAACCTTGAAGAACTAACACTTCTAAAAGACTCTGAAGCAAAAACACCTTTAATTAGAAGCTATCTTGTAAGAAAAAACTTTGGAAATATCGTAAGCTGGAAATCGATTATTTCTAATAAAAACTTTACTTTCGACTTAAAAACTCAAGATCACTTTTCCATTCAATATCAATATATTCGCAATATTGATAAATATATATTTGAGATTAACTCTAGAGTCATCTCAACCAGACATTCTCTAAGATCTTTTGCTAAAAATATTTATATCTCTATAAAAGGATTAAAAAAGTATCAACTTATTAAAGGTAGTTTATCAAAAGAATGGAATGATACCGCATATAAGACAATGAGATTTTCTCTTTTTTATAGATCTAACTATGAAAGATTAAGAAACTTATCGGCAAAGCAGCTTAATAGTATTACCCCAACAATTACGCCAAAAAAAATTGACTTAGACAATTATCCGGAAAATCTAGTTTCTTTTTGCCAAGAACTCCTTAAAATTGATTATATTTCAGATCTTGTTTTTACTCCAGCACTCATTCAACTTGATCATGCAGAAATGAGAGGACAAGTAAATATCGATATTATCTTATGTCATAAAAAAACTCATATGCTCAATATTACACATCTTAATGATTTAATTATCGAGAGTAAGAAAAAATATCAAAATGATCATTTAAAAGCTATTTTTAGGATAACAAGTATTGAAATAAATAGATTAAAAGACCAATATATTTTAGGTCAATATCCATTAAGAGGTCTTTATCGCTCTCAACAATCGATTAGTCTTATGGGCAGTCACTTTGAATATAGTAGAAATCCAAAGTTTATAAAAAAAGCTGCTATTCATTACCTTTTAAATCAATTTATGCATTTTAGAAGCTTTGAACACAAAGAAAGCTTACTTGGCTCAAAGTTTATAAAGTCTTTAAATTTAATTTATCGCTACAAACTTCTTTTAGATTACTTACAAGGAAAAGAGTTTGCGATTTCACATAACTATAAAAGTATTACTTGCGAATTAACACCACAGCTTTCACATCTTAAAGCTTACGATATTGTTGATGAGAATAGCTGGAAAATAATTAGAGCTCAAATGCTTTATTTACTAAAAAAAATTCGCGATGAATTAAGCAAGACTCACTCTTCAATAAAGAACTTACAGTTTTAATTGTTTTTTGCAATAATTTACAATCTTTTCTTGCAGTAAATCCATACTTGCGTTTCCATCATTATTCCAATTTACGATAGGACAGTTTGCAAAATATGGAATAGTTTCATTCATTTTTTTAGACAAAATATTATCTAATATATCTTGTTTTTGCTCTTGAGTTAGAAATGAGTCTAAATGATAAGCAATTTCATAAGAAGAATAATAAGAAATAACATCTTTTGATATATTCTTTTGGCCGACATTATGAATAAATATTTTATGTATTCTCGTTGGATATCTTTTTCTTATTTCTAAATATACCTGTTCATCTTCTCCATAATTATCACCTAATAAGATAACTTTTCCATCATTAGAATTTAAAATTTTTTCTATTTTTGCAATTTTATATTTTTTCTTATTAAAAATTTCTTTTAATTTTCTTAAATAAATATCTTTAATATCTAAATTGTATTTTTTAACCAGCTTATTGACATTCTTTCTTGCTAAGTTAGGAGATGCACTTAAAAGATATGTCGAGTGAACGTCTGCTAACGATAATTGTTGAAATAAAATGTCCATACCAGCATAAATTTTTCTGGAACGTAACATATTTTTAAATGCTTTTAATGGTTTTTTTCCATTCGTCACTTTTAAAGTATCATCTAAATCACTGACTAAGATATAATTAGCACCAAAAGATACTGTTGTACTGATGAATAATAAAACTATTAACTTAAACATTTGTAACTCCTTATCATGATCCTTTATATACAAATTTGCATCACTTTGTATGGCCTTACAATGAACTTTCTCTTAAGAATTTGTTACTAATAGCCGATAAATCTAATATGAAGTTATTGTTGTTTTTATTGCTCCTCCTTATTTCAAACACTTATGCAAACTGCGGATTATACGGAACAGTAAAACAAAGACTCAAAGACTGCAATGAAAAATATAAAAATGAAAAAATGCTTATTACGAAACAAGGTCTGAGGTTATTTTTTTATAATCAAATTAATGATACCATCTATACTCAAAAACCTTCCCAGGGATGTAAAAAGCCTTTTAAAAAGAAAAAAAATCTGTGCGTATTAAAACATTCATCAAGGTTCTATCTCACTCAAGGAAATATAGAACTTTATGAGTAGATTAGTCTTAATACTTATTTTCATACTTATTTCTTGCGATAATAAAAAATCTCAAAGAAAGATTTCATCTCTAGATAAACAAGTTGAAATTGGAAAATTATCTTTTGCCATCAAAAAGATCAATAAAACTGATTCACTCATTCTTATTGGAAGAAAATGTCAACCTTTTCAAGCTGTATGCTTTAACTGGAACAACTATGGTTTTAAACGAATAGAAGGCGCGAATATACAACATTTGCAAGCAAAGTTTCTTATCACTATGTCCAATGGAGTTCTAGAAGATGCCTATACTTTTGAATTTGGAAATACTTCGAAGAAAAAAGTTTATAAAAATCTAGAGTCTTCAGATGAAGCGATTTCTCACTATATTAAGCTCCCCAAAAAAATAAAAAAGAAATTACCAAAGTTTTTTTTAAATATAAGTGAAGCAAAAAAACAAAGAAAACCTTACTCTTTAATGAGCTATATTCTTAATATTATTAATTTTACCTCTTTATCTCCATTTTCAGAAACAATTCAAGAAATAATAGAACTAGTTGAAAATAGAAAAGTTTATCAAGCTTCATATTTAAATAGAATTATAGAGCTCATTCTCATAGAAAAAAAGTATCCAAAAGTAATGGCACTTCTTGGACAAGATCAAATTTTATCTATTGGATCTGCATTAAGAATACGATATAGAGGGCAGATAACAAGACCAATCACTTCATTAGGCACTAATGATGAACAAAGAAATGAATATTACAAAGATCATATTGAATTTTTAACACAGACCCAATCTATTAATATGTCTAAACTTGTTCAAAGAGCAAATGAAGAAAATTTTGTTATAAAAGTTATCACAAGAGATTTGGCTATTGTTTTTTACAACCCTCTTTTAAAAACACACCCTAATGGATATGATGATCTTCTTTTAAACACAAAAGACTCTCCTGATAAAAGATATACAGATACAAAAAAACTAGTTCCCTTAGGTATCTTCACGATGTCAGATACACAACAACCAACGCAAGTATTAGACTTTGAAAATAATAAAAAAATATTAAAGAATGAAAGAGTTACGAAATTTTTAGACTATGGCTTAAGTATAGGTTTTGGCTTTATTTCAAATGGACTTTTAAGCACGACTTTAAAAGTTGGAAAATTTGCAACAAAGCTCGTTCTAAAGAAAACAGGTAAAGTATATTCTAATATAGTTATTGAATCTGAAGCAACTCTTAGAGCTCTACTAGATGCTGGATTAATAGAACTAGATCATCAACAGATATCTGTCGATTATTTTATTCACTTCTTAAAAGAGACTGGTGTTAGTGATAAAACCTTATCTTATTTTAATGAAAAGCTTCTTTCTAAGGATCCTAAAACTATTAGTGATACGATGAATGAAATCATAGAACTTTTTAATTTAAACCAAACATCAAGAAGATTTTTATCTGGCCTAGATAAAAAGAGAATGCTTATAAACAGAGTTGTTGCAACTCTTATGGTTGATAAATTTCTTAAAGACAAAGAAAGTTTACAATCCTTATCTGCACAACTTGCTAAAAAGCAAGAAAAAAGAAAACAAAAAGAATTTAAAAGAAAAAAAGAGTCTAAAAAAAGAAATCCAAGTAGTATCGATCAAAATTCAGCAATTGTTTTTATGATAGATGGTCTTAGACCTGATCGATTTAAAGAGGCTATTAATAAAGGATTAATGCCAAATTCAAAAAAATATTTCATTGAAAGTGGTATTGAGTTCAATTCATTTACAACAAAGTCATTAACTCTTCCTTCATGGGCATCAGTTTTAACTGGCCATGACATTGACAGACATGGAGTTAGAAGTAATGGGCCAATGAATCGCTATCATGCAAAACCACAACAAAACTACATTGACCCGAGAAAAGATCTCCTTAGAAAAAAATATAGGCAAGAGTCTCGAAGCTTAAAACACCTAAAAGAATCAGGTCTTAAGTGGTTACCAGATTACTTTGAAAAAGAGGAAGTCATTACAAATTATCTTCCCATTAATCAAGAAGCTTTTCCCGCAGTTGGCAAAATGATAAAAATTTTAATTAAAGAGTTTGATAAAGTGCTATTTAAAGTATTTAGTGGAAGTATTGCTTTAGATCGCTCAGGAGCAATGCAAACAGCTCAAAAAATAAAAAAATACCCCGGAAAAACTAAATTAGTTTTAAATTGGTATTCTTGTGTAGACGTTTTTGCTCATCATAATAATATTGCAATTGATACTTGTTATAAAGAATTAGATAAAACAATGGCAATTATTTTAGAAGCGGCTGCCAAAGACCCTATATTATCTAACGCGCATCTCTTTATTGTTTCTGATCATGGGCATACAGGGGGACATGAATCAAAACATTCACATTATAAATTATTTAAAGAAGGAAGTTATTTTAATAATACAAGTCTAAATCTAACAACCCTTTTTGCTGGTGATTATGCAAATTATCCTCATTTTAATTTTTTTCCATTTGTAATGGAATCTCCACACTATAATAATGACTTAAAGTTTTTAAACGAGTACCTTATTCATCCGTTTCGATACAAATATAAATCGAGAAAGAAAAGAAAAAAATATAAAAATAGATATCCCGATATCATGATTGATTACTCTGGAGATTCAATGGCATCTATATATCTTGCCCATGAAAAAACAGGTTGGGGTGAACGACTCTCCTTTTATGATATTTCAAACTATAGAAAAAAAGATATTTTTGAGCAGCTTTTAAATGTTAAAGTAAGAAATCTCGTTATCTATGACCAAAAAACAAAAAAAGAAATCGAAAAAAGAACAAAAAAACATCCTATAATGGGATATGCACATGCCCTAGAAAGTTGTTCTGCATCAGATATAAGACATATTATCAAAGAAGATGTTTTATTTAAAAGAGAGCCTATAATAGTAAAAGGACTTAATACGAATTATTCTTTAATTGTCACTAAAGAAGAAGCTGGTAAGTTAAAATATAAATACTTTTTATTAAGTGAATTTAGTCAGTCAAAAAACCTTAAATGCAGTGGTAAATTATCTCAGAATAGCTCTAAAGATATTTTTTCTAGTTATGATACATTAAAAAACAAATGGTTAACAAAAAAGGAGTTTGTATATCTTATGCGCAATACGAGATTTCCTACTTTTGCTATAAGCTTAGTGTCTAATTTAACTTTAGCTGATGAGTTAAAAGATAATGTAAATAGAAAAGGAGAATTACCAGACTTTCTGCTGTTATCAAACTTAGGTTTTAATTTCAACAGTGCTGCTATTACTGAAGCTGATCATGGTAATCTAACTCGAAGAGAAGTGACTACAAGTTTTTTTGTTTCTCATATGAAAGGTCTAGAAGTTTCTAAAAAAGTTCAATCTAAAATTGCAAAAGAAATTGTATTTAACTCATATATAACGCCGTTCGTTCTTGATGTAACTAAGAAGAAAAAACAAAAGGATAAAAACTGGCCTAGCTTAGATCTGTTATTACAAGAATAACTTTTCAGCTAAGTTTTTATCAACGACTCTAATACTTTTAAGTTCTTTAGGCTTCTTTTCAAATTGAAATGGGACTTCTATTATATTACCAAGTCTTGATACAGTGAAAGTATAGTTCTGAGTATCACTTGCCGACTTTACAAATATACTTACATCTTCCTTTAAAAATCTTTGCCCATTAATCGCAAGAATTTCATCTGCAGCATTTAATCCCGATTTAAAAGCTGCTCCATCCATTAATACTTTAGATATAAAAACCCTTCTATTCTCATACCTAAAATCAATACCATAGGATAGATCACCCGAATCATCATATTCAAACTCCATCCCCCATTTTTTATAAAGACTTTCAAAGTCTATATCTATTGTAGTGGATAGTTTTTCATTAAACCTATCTGCTATTTCTTTAGAAGATATTTTTTCAATCATTAAAAGTACATCTTCTTTTGTGACACCAACCTCTTTATTTTGCTCATATCTTTCCCAAAGAGCATTAATAAGGTGATTAATATTTTTTCCTACTTCCATAAGATCAAAATGAAGAGTACTAAATACGAGTCCTCCTTTTAAGTAATAGCTTATAGAAGAGTTATTAGAGTTCTCATCTGGTCTATACAGTTTAATCCACGCATTAAAAGAAGAGTCTTCTAAAGAATGAAACTTCTTTCCAGGAATTGAAAAATACCTCTTTAAATTATCTTTTTGCATTTCTAAATACTCTTGCATAGAAATAAGTCCTGATCTTAAAACAAGTAGCTCGTCCATAAAACTTGTTAAACCTTCAGTTAACCAATGAAGTTTTGTATAGTTTTCATTTCTATAATCAAATGGCCCAAGCTCTATTGGTCTAATTCTTTTCACATTCCACGTATGAAAGTATTCATGACAAACAAGGCATAGCCAATTTATATAATCTTTTCGACTTGCAAGCTTTCTTCCATCAAAATGTAGTGCCGTTGAATTTTTATGTTCAAGCCCTCCATAAAGACCACGAACGAAATGAGTGATAAAAAGATAATTTTCATATGGTATTCGATTAAAATGACTTCCAACAGTTTCAACTATTTTTTTTATATCTGCTTTTAAATCATTTTTATGTGGGTATTGCTTTCCATAAAAACAAAGATGATGATCTTTCCCAAAAGCCTTAAAACCATCTGACTCATGACATCCTATTTCAATAGGACTATCTATAAAATCATCATAATTAGTTGCATGATAAATAAACTCAGATCTTTGTTTCGAAATCTCTTTAAGAGCGGTATGAATTTTAGACCAAAGGGGGTTTAACTTTATCTCTAATTCTATATCTGTTAAAGTAACCTCATCTATATTCATAAAAACTGATGGACCATGAATAAATGCATGAGACTCATCTATATGACTTGTTCTCACAGTAAGTTCATGACAATAAATAGCATACTCTACAGTAAAACCTTCAACTTCTTTATTAAGTTGTGAACAAGACCAATCGATTCGAAATGCTCCTTTATCTATTTGTTCATAATAAAGAGGTTCCCCATTAGCAGCAATGACTTTTAAATACCTAATATTACGAGAATATTCTCGCATCAAATAAGAACCGGGTGACCACGAAGGAAGATAAAAGGTCAAAGTATTTGCATCACTTGGCTTCTTATAATCAATTTTAACTAGTAAAAGATGATCTTTTGGATTTGGGATTTCAATAGAGTATCTAATTTTCATATATATACCTTTAAACTTTACGATTTATTTGATAATAATTATAACGTTTTTATAATTAATATGACTAGGAAAAACTCATGTTTGCAACTAATGACAAAAACTTTAAAGTCGATCTAACCAAAGCAGCTTTTAACCAAATAAAGCTTATTGCTGATAATGACTTTACCTTAGAGAACCATTTATTTAGATTAAAAATTGGTGGTAAAGGATGTGATGGCTTTACCTACGACACAGGTTTTTCAATTAAAAATAATAAAGACCACCTTATTCATTTTGAAAGTTCAGATGAATCGATAACAATACTGATTGATCCTTTTACATATTACTATTGCAAAGAAGGTACTTTAGATTATATTTTAAATCCTAGAACTCAAGAAGATGGATTTATTTTTACCAACAAGAATGAATCTCTTTATGCAGGAAAATTCTTTAAAGAAGAAGCTCTTGTTCCAAATGAGAATGAATTATGAGCTACTCAATAGATTATAGATATCTAAAAGCATTTCAACTAACGGCTAAATACTTAAACTTTTCTAAAGCTGCTAGTGAGCTTAATATTGCTCAATCTGCCGTAAGTAGACAAATAAAACTACTCGAAGAGTCTATGAATGAGCAACTGATAGTAAGAAGTTCTAAAAAAGTTTTATTAACAGAAAAAGGAAAGTCATTACTACGTGCCATAGGGCAATTTGAAGATATGACAAATGAACTTGCAAATTCAGATGGCCCAAGCCTTATTAGAATTGGCATTTTACATGGGCTTTTAGAAAGCTGGTTTATTAAAGTTATAAAAGAATTTTCTCATAAGTTCGACCATGAACTTAAAATTGTAACCGATACACCATCGAATATGAAACAAGATTTAATTGATGGAAAACTAGATCTTATTTTCACAACAGAAAATATTCAAAGTGATCTTGTTACTTCTCTTAGGTTATTTGAAGAAAAACTCGTTATTGTTTCTAAAAAAAGTATCGATACTAAGACATTACATAACTATACTTGGATTACCTACGGTGAAAGTGATTTTTTCTTTAAATTATCAAAAAAACACTCCAGTAGAATAATAATGGTAAAGTCAATGACGGCAATTACAAAACTTGTCAAAGAAGGTGTTGGAATTGCTGTCGTTCCCTCACATTCCATCCAAGGTGAAAAGCTTAAAGAATATGAAGTCAAAGGAATAAAGAATCCTCAAATTTATTTAAGTACGCTTAATTTTCAAAGCCTACCCGGATATATTGAAGAGCTTGTTAATATTATAAAAAAAAATAGCTAACATCATAGCTTAAGAGCATTTTTGTGGTAGTTCACATAAGACAAATTTTTGAAAAGCAAGATCTTTAATATCAAGGTGATACACTTTTTCCATAGAACTAGGCAAAGAGTTTAGCTCTGTTGAATAAGGCCATCTTACTTTTACATGAATGAGCTTTTCTTCTTTTTTTAATCCAAAATAAATCAAATCCTCATTTTGTGCAGGCATCGCTCCAAATGAATAACCCACTTGCCATCTTCTCATTTCAAAAGAGCCATCTGCTTTTTTGACTTTAACTATAACCATAGCTCCAATAGCACTTTTATTTGATTTATAACTTTTAAGTTTAAAAGCAATCGTTCGATTTGAATTCTTTACTGTATTTTTATACAAAAACAATCTTCTCGAAATTTTTGAATTTCTTACATTATTTCTTGAAGTAAGAATATCAATAAGACCATCTTTATTTATATCTAAAATAACTGATGACTGTGGGTTTACAATATCGATTCCACTTTTTTTCGAAAAGTTTTCAAAAGAGTGATCATCAAACTGCTTAAATAGAATTAATCTCGTATGGGGAGGATATCCAGAATTATCAACGAGCAGATCTAATAGTCCATCTCTATTATAATCAAACCACAATGCTCTTTTATCAGCTTGAGTCCAAGCTAAATCATCTGAGTCCAAGGTATACTCAGTTCTATAAAAGATAGGAGGAAATTTTTTTCTTGAACCAGTCAGAATACTCGACTTATCTCTTTCCTCACTATCATAAGAATGAGTTATCTCTCCTACAAAAACATCCATTATCCCATCATTGGTATAATCTGCACAAGCAAGACTAAAGGTTCGTCCCCCACCAGTTTTAGTTAAACTGCCTTCTGTATCACCTGCAAAACGAGAAACGACACCATAATCTTTAAAGTAATGATAGTTTTTTCTAAATTTAAAACGATTCATCCAAAGTGCATTGGGATACCCATTAGTACTTGCCGTTAATATATCAGGATAACCATTTTGATCTATATCGCAAGTTGTACTTGCCATAGTTGGAGCTGCATTTATATCCATTTTCTTTGAAATATTCTTATCTGTTTGACCAGTTAATAAATTATCACTTAAAGTAAATTTACCTTTATTATTAATATAAAAAAAGTCTCTGTGAGCAAGAGGTTTTCCTTTAAACTTTGTAAACCAATTACCTAAAAATATATCTAAATCTCCATCGAGATCATAATCTAAAAGAGATATAGTTGTGCTAGGATACTTTCCCGTGAGCACAACTTTATTAGTATTACTAAAACTTAAACGATAGGCTTTTTTACTTCCCCAAAGTATTTGAACTGGCCTTTTATTTAATTCAGATTTCTGATTTAAAACACCAGCAACAGCATCTTTGATTCCATCATTATTTAAATCTTCAAATAACAAAAAAGTTACTTTTAAAGACTTAGGAAATAATGAAGTTATTTTTACAAATTTTTTTAATACTTTTGAATACTCATAAAATATTGGTTGAGAATAATACTCCGGAATAACAACAAGGTCAGGATAAGAATCAAAGTTAAAGTCAACAATATTGATATTTGTCGCTTCAATTCCATTTAGGCCATATTCATCTGTAACATCTTGGAATTCACTAAGTGCACTGCTATTAGTTGGTCCATAATTTATATTTAATGGTACTTTACTAAGTTGCGTAATTTTACCAATAGGTTTTTTAGATGAACATGCTACTAACAAGATGAAGCAAAATAAATATCTCATAAAAAAATAGTCTCTCTTTTTTTTAAAATTGTACATATTAACAAAGTTAACTCTTTTAGTCTGCTATTTTTATTGCGACTTTTACTTGCGCAATGTGAAAAATTTTATAATCATTATATAATGATTAATAAAATTAAAGGTTTACTGAGTAAACTGAAAAAAAATAAAATACATAATAAAGAGTTTAAAGATCAAGATATAGATACTCCTGATCTGCCAACTAATGATGAAATTTACCAAGAACACAATAAAATAAGCTTTAAAAATAAGATCTTAAGCGCAAAAACAGATATTTTATCTAAGATAACTGAAAAAAAATTATCGCATAAATCTCACTTGTCAAAGAAAACTCAGCTTAAATACAAAACGATATTAATAAATATATTTGATTGCTTAACAAATCCTTCTAAAAGAAATTTACTCCATCGATATTTTCAGTTTACTTTTATTTTTTTTATTATTTTTTCTATTGCAAAAATAACATCGATCAGCTTGCAAAAAAATGATAAAAAAGGCTTATCAGTTAGCTTTCATGACAGAATAAATGAACAAAGAGATTTAAAGACTAAGTCCGTAACAAAGATTAAAGTAGCAAACCTGTTTCAAACTAATAAACCAGCAAAAATTGATTCTCCTAAAAATAATAAGCCAAAAGAGCAAAAGAGCGTAATATGTGAAAAAGCTGATAAAAAGTCTAGATTGCCTATAAAGCTTATAAATACAATTGTATTACAAGACACTGTAAAATCAATTGCATCTGTTCAAGTCAGATCTGAAAGTTTATTTAGAGAGATAAGACAGGGAGAAAAGATCCCGGACATGGCCCAAATAGATCGAATTGAAAGACTTAGACTTATTGTTAAAAACCTTAAAACCGGTAACTGTGAATCAATCGAAAGTTCTAATAAAGAAGAAGAACTAGAACCAGCAATACAAGTTATGAGTAAAGCCGAAGTAAATTCTTACAAAAAATCTCTAAAACCAATTAGTGGCATTAAAAATGATGGAAATAATTTTGAAATAAAAAGATCTTTTCTTAAAGATAAAATGAAAAACATCAGCGATATTCTTACTCAAGCAAGAGGAATTCAAATCAACAACCCCGATGGAACAATTTCATTTAAAATTGTTGATGTTCAACCAGGTAGTGTTTATTCATACCTTGGAATACAAAACGGAGATATTATTACAGCAATTAATGGTGAAAAGATTAATGACCTAAATGCAGTAATGTCTCTTTTTAGTAAACTTACTGTGTTGGATAAAGCAAGTATTACTAAAAGTAGTGGCGGAACTCAAATTACGCAAAATTATAATTTTAAATAAAAATATAAGGATACTTCATGGACAGAGGTTATTTAAAGAGCAAACCAATTTATACTCTCATGCTAGCGTCAGCTTTATTTTCAGCAAATAATACTCATGCTCAATTTAAAAAGTATGAATCAAAGCCAAGATTGAAAAAAGCTGCTGTTACAAATAAAAATAATAATATTAACTCTCTTGCTGGTGAGGTTGATTCCAACACCAAAACTTTTGGAGACCGTTCTGAGCCTATGGAAAAAAATGAGCAAACATCTAAGTATGTTCAGCTTAATCCTGAGACTGCTTTTGGGCCAGAGATAGTAACAAGTTTTGACTTTCCTGACGCTGATATAATGGAAGTTACTAAGCACATGCAAAAACTTACGGGGCTCAATCTTATCCTAGATAATAATGTAAAAGGAAAAGTTTCCATCTCTGCTCCTAACCCTATTACTGTTGGTGATGCTTGGAGAGCTTATCTTGCTGCTTTAAATATGGTGAACCTTACCATTGTTAAAACAGGGGCTTTTTACAAAATAATGCAAGTTAGAGATATCAGATATGTTCCAACAAAAATTTATACAGGATCATACACTCCTGATACTGAACAACATGTCATGAAAATTATCTCACTCAAGAATGTTGATGCAAATGAAATTTCTCGTAACTTTAGACCCTTTATGTCTAGGTACGGAAGAATTATTGATATGAAACAAACAAATACTGTTATCATCTCTGATACAGGAGCTAATATATCAAGGCTAGAGAAATTAATTAAGTTTCTAGACGTTCCGGGACATGAAGAAAGTCTTCAAATTATTCCAGTTGAAAACACTTCCGCCCAAGAAATAGCAAAACTTTTAGACGATATTTTAAAAGGTAGCTCTAGTAGCTCTAGAAGCTCATCTTCTAGAACTTCGAGCAGAGCTTCAAGTCGTTTTTCAAGCTCATCAAGTAAAAATAAAAATATTTCAAAAATCATTGCTGAGCCTAGAACAAACTCTATAATTGCTATGGCAAATGCTGAAGGAGCAAAAGAATTACGTAACCTTATTGCAAAGCTAGACGTTAGAGGTGCTTCAACAAACTCTGATAAGATTCATGTACATTATTTAAACTTTGGAAATGCTGAAGAATTAGCAAAAACTCTATCTTCACTAGTTTCAGGAGCTGCAGCAAAAAAGCCAACTGGAAGTTCAAGAAATTTTGTACCAAGAAATAGTAATGGATCAAGTCTTTTCAACGGAGAAGTAAAAGTTACCGCTGATAAAAACAATAATGCTCTTGTTGTCACGGCAAGTGCTACAGACTGGCTAACTCTTAAAAGTGTTATAAAAAAATTAGATATTCCTAGAGATCAAGTTTATGTTGAAGGGATGATCGTTGAAACTGCTCTTACAAAGGTTAGAGCTTTTGGTACTGAGTACTACGGTGCTTATGGAACAGGAGCTGCTGCAAGAGGTGGTTTCACAAATGGCTCGGGAGGACTGCTGGATCTTATTGCGACAGGAGGAACAAGCCTTAGTGGATTATTCATTGGAGGAGGCGGTGGTGGAACCGTAGATATTCCAAATCCAGCTGGTGGAGATCCTATTAGTGTTAATTCGGTTAACGGTCTTATTACAGCTGTTGCAACAAATGCTAATTCAAATGTTCTTGCAACTCCTCAAATTTTAGCAATGGATAACACGGAAGCTGAATTTGAAGTAGGAACTACAGTTCCAGTCGTTCAAAGAACAACAACTAATGGAACAGTATCTGAAAGTATAGCAAATCAAGAAGCAAAATTATCTTTAAAGATCACTCCTCAAATTAATAAAGTCACAAAATATGTAAAACTTAAAATCCAACAAACTGTTAATGACTTTAGAGGTGAAATAGATACTTCAGGAAATGGTGCAATTACAGATACAAGATCTGCCAATACTGAAATTATGGTAAAAGATAGAGATACAGTTGCTATGGGTGGACTTCTTAGAGATAAAGAGACTGTTAACTATAACAAAGTTCCTCTACTTGGAGATATACCTGTCTTAGGTTGGCTATTTAAAAATAAATCTAGAAAAGTTGAAAAAACAAATCTTTTGTTCTTTTTAACTCCAAGAATTATTACACCGGATGACAATTCATCCAAAGATGTAACAAGAGTAAAACTAGCTGAAAGAAAAGAACATTTAGAAAAGTCTCTTACTGACGGACAAGCGATGCCATTTGAAAAGAAGCTAGATAAATTAGATGGAAAACTCAAACAAGGCAGCTTAAAAGCTAATAATATACCAAACTATAAGAATATTGAAAAAAAGAGTAAGGATATTTAATGCGTTTATCTGAACATCTTTTAGAAAAAGTTGAAATAAATAAGAAGAAAATTGGTGAACTTTTACTAGAACACACTTCTTTAACTCAAAAACAACTAACTGAAGCATTAAAACATCAAGAGGAAGAAGAAAAACTTTTAGGAGAAATCCTTTTAGAAAAAAACTATATTCATCCTCACGATATTATAAAGGTGATGTGTCACCAAATTAATATCCCTTATGTAACAGATTTAAAAATTGATGAGATCGACCCTGACCTAGTTAGGGATATATCTATTAACTACGCTAAACATCATGAGATCTTACCTCTTTTAGAAACTGATTATTCTGTAACTGTTGCTATGGCCGATCCATTTAACTTTAACGCTATTAACGATATTGGAGGTATCTTTAAAAAAGAAATCAATATCGTTTGTACAACTCCCCTAAAGTTATCTGATGCTATTAATAGAATCTTTGAAAAAGCGAACAAGGATCTCGTTGATACTATTGAAGATGAATTTGAAGAAAACTTAGATCTAGATGGACCTATTGATATCCTAGATGCTTCGGCTGATGAAGCTCCTGTTATTAGATTTGTTAACTCTATCATCTTTAGAGCTGTAAAAGAAAGAGCTTCCGATATTCATATTGAGCCTTTTGAAAAAGAAGTTATCTATCGTTTTCGAATTAACAGGGTTATGACTGAAATTTTAAGACAACCAAAGAAAACTCACGCTGCCGTATCTTCGCGTATTAAAGTTATGGCAAAGTTAGATATTGCTGAAAAAAGACTTCCTCAAGATGGAAGAATAAAAATCAAGATTGCTGGTAAAGATATTGATATCCGTTTAAGTACTGTTCCAGTTCAAAACGGAGAAAGAATCGTTATGAGGGTTCTGGAAAAAAATAATACTGTTTTAGAATTAGAACACCTTGGTTTTCAAGGAAAGGTATTATCTGGATTAAAAGAACTTGCTACTAAAAAGCATGGAGTTTTATATGTAACTGGTCCAACTGGTCATGGTAAAACAACAACTTTATTTGCTGTTTTAGAAAGAATGAATACTCCAGATAGAATGATTATTACGGTTGAAGATCCGGTGGAGTATGAAATACCAGGAATCTCTCAAATTCAAGTTAACTCTAAGATTGATTTATCATTTGCTATGGCCCTTCGTGCGATTCTAAGACAAAACCCAGATGTTGTTATGGTTGGGGAAACAAGAGATCAAGAAACAGCAGAGATGGCCATTCAAGCTTCCCTTACGGGTCACTTTGTTCTATCTACTCTACACACGAATGATGCTTCAAGTGCTCCTACAAGATTAATTGATATGGGTGTTCAGCCATTTTTAATCTCATCTTCATTAGTTGGTGTTTTAGCTCAAAGACTAGTAAGAAAGCTTTGTAATGAGTGTAAAGAACCTACAACTTTAACTGACTATGAAATGCAAACTCTTGAGGTTGATCAAATTCCAAAAGATGCAAATGTATGTAAACCAGTTGGCTGCGATCACTGCAGTGGAACTGGATATGAAGGTATGACTGTTGTTGCTGAACTGCTTGAAATTTCAGATCGAATTAGACAACTTATTATTCAAAAAGTTGATGCTAGTATTATAAAAAAAGCTGCTATGGAAGAAGGTATGGTAACTCTTGGAATGGATGCTACAAATAAAATCTTTAATGGTACAACTTCTGTAGAAGAAGTATTAAGAGCGATTATCTCAGCAGCGGAAGAAGAATAATATGCCTATATATAACTACAAAGGCCTTGATAAAAGCGGAAAAGAAGTTAAAAACACTATAAACGCTGAAAGTATCGTTTCTGCGAAACAAAAAGTAAGAGCATTAAATATTATGCTCATAGATATAAAAGAGAAAAAATCAAAAAATACAAAATCTAGTATTAGCTTTGGATCTAAAGTAAATATTGAAGATCTTTCACTTATGACAAGACAGCTTGCTACTTTAGTTAAAGCTAAAATTCAAATTGTTGAAGCTTTAGGAGCTCTTCAAGATCAAGTTGAAAATGATCACTTAAAAGTTATACTTTCAGAAGTTAAACAAGATGTAAATCAGGGTTCATCCCTTGCACTTTCTTTAGGAAAACATCCTAAAGTATTTACAGATGTTTACATAAATATGGTTGAAGCTGGAGAAGCTTCTGGTAACCTTGAAGTTGTTCTACTTAGACTTGCAGAATTTACAGAAGCTCAAATGAAGCTTAAAAGAAAAATAAAAAGCGCAATGATGTATCCTGTTATAATGATGTGTATGGGTACTGCTTTAATTGGACTGATTTTTGTATTCATTATTCCTAAACTTGCTAAAACATTTGAGTCTATGAAAAAGGAACTACCTATTCCTACAAAAATTAGTATCGGAATTTCTGAGTTCTTACAAAACTATTGGTTTATGATTCTTATTGCTGTCCCTTTAGCTTTTTATTTATTTAAAAAATATATATCTAGTAATAAGGGTCAAAGAAATTGGCACAAATTTACTTTAAAAGCACCTATATTTGGAGAAATTGTTCAACTCGTTAATGTATCGAGGTTTTGCTCTACTTTAGCGACACTACTTAATTCAGGTGTACCAATCTTAACAGCAATGAGTATTGTAAAAAATCTTATTGTTAATGTACATATGAAAGAAACTATTGATAAAGCCAAAGAAGCTGTAAGTGAAGGTCTTTCTATTACCGGCCCCTTAAAAGAAAGCGGTCACTACCCAGTTATGATGACCCATATGGTTGCTCTAGGTGAAAAATCTGGAGAATTAGAAGAGATGCTTGGTATTGTAGCTGATAATTATGAAGATATTGTTAACTCTAAAATTGACGGTTTATCTTCCCTATTAGAACCGATCATGATTGTCGGACTTGGTCTTGTAGTGGCATTTATTGTATTTTCTGTTATAATGCCAATGATGGAAATGACTAAAATTTAAAGGAGTAAATTTTGAAAACATCCAAAGTTATTTTAAACTCACAAAGAGGGATGAGTTTAATTGAGATTCTAATTGCTTTAACACTTTTAGCTGTTGGTGGGACTATGGTAACAACTACAGTTTTAGATAGACTTGATGAAGGAAATGTCACAGCGACGCAGACTCAGATAAGAAACCTAAGAACAATTCTCATGGACTATAAAAGAAAATGCGGTCTTTATCCGAATACAGATCAAGGACTCGAAGCTCTAGTTGAAAAGCCAACTGGTGGAAAAGACTGTAAAAGATACCCATCGAATGGATTTATCGAGAATGGAAAAGTTCCAAAAGATGCATGGGATGAAGAATTCGAATATGAATCGGATGGAAGAAAGTATACAATTATTTCTTATGGTAAAGATAGAGAAGAAGGTGGAGAAGGCCCTGAGGCTGATATCAACAGTAACGATCTATAAAATTGAAAAAAAATTCTGTTCAAATTTTAAGCCACAAGGGTTTTTCTTTAATAGAAATACTTGTGGCTTTAGCATTAATAGCAGTTGTTTTTACGCTCACTCCATTTTCAGCAGGAAATAGCTCTGATAGACTAGAAGAAGCTATAAATGAATTTAAAAGAGCTGCTAAAGTAGCATCAGATGAAGCTATACTACGTAATACAATTACAAGAATATTCATTAAGCAAACTCAAAATGATGAAGATGAAGAAGATGATGATTCTTTAAGTTTTAGCGTCCAATATGGTCCAACTGGTGAATTTACCCTACCAGCTTCTCAAAATTTAAAAAAAATGAGCTTAAAAGAGCTTGAAAAATACCAAAAAAAACAAAAGTCATTTCACTCTAAGTTTAACAGCGTAGAAGAGTTTAAAGATAAAAAACTTCCAGAAGGAATTTACTTCGAAGCAATTGCGACATCTTACCAAAAAGAGCTTATTAAAGAAGGACAAATCGCCATATATTTTTATCCTACTGGAGAAAAAGATGATGCCTTATTAATTCTTTCCTCAGAAGAATCTGTTGCGAGCCTAGAATTAAAAGCCTTTTTTCTTAATTCTCAAACAAATATCTTTAATTTATCCACTAGTGAACTTGAAAATAGAGATGATGCAGTAGATAATAAGATAAAGGATATTTACGATTCATGGCTAAAAGAATAAATCTTTCACAAGGTGGTTTTACTCTCATTGAAGTAATGATTGCACTAACAATTTTTGGTGTTTTTACAACTGCATTTGTTGTATCTCAAGCTAACAATGTAAATAATTCTATTGAGATGCAAAAAAATGTAACACTACTTAGTTTGTGCCAAAACAAAATGAATGAAGCTATTTTAGACCCTCCAAAGTTTACAAACTTAACAGATAAAGAAGTTACTTCTAAAAATTTTACGCAAGAAGGCTACAAACATTTTAAATATAAAATTGAATACAAAAAGCTAGAATTACCAGATTTTAGTGGACTAACAGGACAAGATGATGAAAGTGCCGCAAACTCGGGAAATGATAATTTAGTCAGAAAAGCAATTTTTAAAAAATTAAAAGACAATATAGAAAAAATACTCTGGCAAGTAAAAGTCACTGTTGAAAATACCCAAACAAAAGAGTTTTTTGAACTAACTAGCTGGGTAACAAATGATAAAGCTCAGCTTGATACAAATTTTGGAATCTAATGACTTTTAATAATAAAGGCTTCACATTAATTGAAATTCTAATAGCAATAACACTGCTGGCCTTTATGGTTTTAGGAATAACAACTATTTCTAGTAATTCTATCGATACAAAAGATAGAGTGCTAAAAGAAGATGAAGTTAGAATGCAGCTTGAAACTGCTCTTTCAAGATTAGAGTGGGATTTTTCTCATCTCTACTCTCCTCTATATTTCTCTATAAAAATGCAATCTGAGTCTGAAGCAGATGAAGAAAATGAAGCCTATACAAGCTTTATGCAAAAATATAGCAATAACCGAAGATTTAACTCCGTAAGTTATGAAGCTTTACCTATTCCAAAAATAGAACTTGAAGATAAAAGCGAACTTACATTCTTCACAATCGCTAATAGAAGAAAGTTTCAAAATCAAAAACAGTCAAATTTTGCATGGATTAAATATGAGCTTGAAGACTATCAAAATGATTCTCAAGATAATGAAACGCTAGGAATAATTGAAGGTACAAAAGTTTTAACAAGAAAGTTCTTAGCAGATGATGTTTTTAGTCCCCAGGAATTTGAGTGGGACAAAGTAAAATCCCAACAACTTCTTACTAATGTTGAGTCTATAAAGTTTGAATTTTGGGATAAAGAAAAAAGAAAATGGAAAGAAAATCTAAGAACCATAAAAAATGGTCTCAATAAAATTGATGGCGTAAAAATAACTATCACATGGCTTGAAAGTGAAGATAATCCGATTGAAATATTTAGAGTCTACAGACCTTTATATCCATACTTTGAATCGGAAAATTTCTATCAACTAAAAAATATAAAAGATAAGGACTATGCAACAGGATCAAATAGTGAGCTTGAAGAATAAAATTTATAACCAACAAGGTGTAGCTTTAATGATGGTTATTTCAGCCATCGTTCTTCTGTCTGCAATTATGCTCACATTTGGACTTGAATCAAGTATTAATAAAATAAAAACTTACAATCAAGAAGATAAAGCTCAAGCTAAACTAACTGCTGAATCTGGACTTAAATTTGCTTTAGCAAGGCTAAAGCTATATAAGGCTGCTTATAACTATATTCAAGCAAATGATGGTGTTAGTAATGTTGCCAAACCGGAAATTGTGAATCTCATTTGGAACTTTCCATTTGTCTACCCTATTCCTATTACAAAAAATATGAATACTGTTCAAAAAGAAGCTATTGCAAAATTTGAAAAAGGTACCTTACTAGAAGGAAATCTAAGACTTACAATTAATAATATTTCTAATAAAATGAATTTAAATGCCTTAAGAGTTGCTCTTTTAAATAATTCTCAAGAAGAAGATGATGATGAAAATAATGAGAACACTAAAGCTGATGAAAAATATAATGTAGAGTCACAACTAGTTGCTTCACTAACACGATCTTTTGAAAACAAAATTGCAAATGATGATGATTTTAGCGCTAGGTATGCTGGGATGCAATTAGATGAACTCATAAATAATATTAAGTTTAATGTGAGTGATCCAGAGACTCTTGAGAGTGGATCGGCTATTGCTGCGAACTTTTCAAATGTCAATCTTACTCCTAAAAATGCTCCTCTTGCATCTATGAGTGAGCTATACAGTATTCCTGGCTGGGATGATGAACTTGTAGAACTCATAAAAAATGAGTTTACTACTCATGGTGCAATTATGATCGATCTCAATAAAATTACTGATAAAATGCTTAGAATAATTATTCCAAATATAACTGAAGATGAAATAGCTGACTTTTTCAAATATAAAGATGATCCTGAAAATCCACATTACTTTAATTCATTAGATGATTTTAAAAAATACATTGTTTCTATTGCAAATCTTATGTCTGAAGATAATTTTAATAGCCTAATCCAAGAGTTTGAAAAAAATGGTATAAAATTTGGACCAAGCCCTACTTTATTTAAAGTTATCAGTGTAGGTGAAAAAGGTAGATCGACTTATACACTTACTGCCTATATTTCTATGCCAGCAAAACCAGCTTACAAAAAAACAGATGAAGATGAGGATGAGGATGAGGATGAGAATGAGGAAAATGAAAACGATGAGAAAAATGAGAAAGATGAAAACAAAACCGACGAAAAACCTAAGACATATTTATTAGAGCCAAGAGTATTAGAAATCTATGCAAGATAATTACGTATAATTTCTAGTCATTTTACAACTAATTGCATAAAATATTTCTATGTTAAATATATCAGTAGACCTAGGTTCCTATTCAGTTAAACTTCTTACTTTTGTTATTGAAAAGAAGAAAATTAAGTATATTTCAAATCATGAAGTTGTAATCGAACAAAGTGATGATATTAATAACTATGAAGATCGTGCTCTTAAAATTGTTCATGACTATCTTCAAAATATCGAAGAAGAATTTAATCTTTATGTAATCAGTCCATCAACCATTTTAACCTCAAGGATACTTTCACTTCCTGTTAACAATAGAAAAAAAGCAAGCCAAATGCTTCCCTTTCAACTAGAAAGTGATTTACCATATAGCTTATCTCATGCGCACTTTACTAGCTCTATTGATATTGGAAAGAAAACCTCTAGAGCTCTTGTTAATATCTCTAAAAAAGATGACTTCGATCAATTTTTTGGCAAAATAAATGAATATAAAATGACTCCAAAAGTTTTAACTTCAGATATTTCTTCTTTAGAAGCATTTATCAAGTCTAACTCTGATATTGATCATCAAGTCTACTGTATTTTGGATATTGGCCATACAACGACAAAGGGTTACTTTTTTAGCAAAAACAACCTTGTATCCAGCCATACCAGTTTCATTGCCGGCCGAACAATAAATGAAGCTATCTGCCAACAATACAAAATTTCAATAAATGAAGCTAGCTCATATAAACATAAAAATGCCTTTGTTTTAACTGACTCTCAAAAAGACAGTGTAAACAAAGATCAAAAACACTTTGCTGATCTTATGCATAATACACTTGCTCCCTTAATAAATGAATTTAAAAGGTGGGATGTTGGTTTTAGAGTAAAATATGGGATACAAATAGAACATATATATATAACTGGTGGTAGCTCGAATATAAAAAATATTGAACACTACCTTGCACAACAACTTCAAGTAAAAGTAAGTCATCTAGATAGTTATATCAATGTCAATGCAAATGCTCTGAATAATAATAATGAGTTCAGAAATAATTTTTCAAATGCTAATATATTAAGCCAAGCCTCTATGACAAAATCGAGATTGGCAAATCTTCTATCTGGAAATTATGCCATCGGAACAACAAATTCATTTCCAATTCATACCTTAGGGTTTGTTGGTATAAGAGCAGCTTCTTTATTTCTTATTATAATGATCTCAGTTATAGTACAGAGAGTTGCTATTAATAATGAAATAAAAGATGTAAATGTAAAAGCATCAAAACTATTAAAAAATCCTACTCTTGGAATAAATAAAAAACTAAGAAGAAAGTTTAAAAGAAACCCAAAAGTCGTTCAAAAAAAGATAAATAGAAAACTTAAAGAAATAAAACAAGAAGTTAAACTCGTTCAATCTGCTGTTAATACAAACTCAATTGCAAGCCTAGAGCTTTTAGCAAATCTTGTAGGAGGAACAGACTTTGAACTAAGAAGCTTTCAAGCTCTTTCTCAAGGAGACTTTGTTGCCATATTCAGTATAAAAAATGAAAAAGAAGCTAAAGAATTAAGCAATATTTTTAAAAGTTCTAATATTACAAATTTATCAACTGATATAGACCTTGAAAATAAAAGGTTTAAAGTAAGTGGAAGTGATAATCTATGAAAATTCCTAGCTTAATGAAGAAAATTGATAAAGCTCTTTTCAATAATCTTGAGAAAGTTCAAACATCCACTGGATATAATAAGTTTCTAGACTTCTACTCAGGATTAGAAGATTCACAGCAAAAGATTATAAAGCATATAAGTGTCATGAGTGTTATAATAATACCTCTTTTAATTGTACTACTTTTTATGAAAAGTAACTCAAACGCACAGGCACAGCTAGATCTAAGAACAAGTATTATAACGAAAGCTAACTCCTTAATACAGGCAAAGTCCTCCGTTCGAAGTCTATCGAGAGTTTACTTTGGAGATTCATTTGTGGACTCCGAAGGCTCATTCAAATCTAAAATAACAGGTCTTTTAAATATTGCAGGTGTCGATGCTAGTAAAATAAAAATGAGTGGCTTTGAAAAAACAGAACAGGCTTCTCTTATCACAAAGATTAAAGCAGATATTAAATTTGATAACTTATCCAATGAAGAACTTTTTAACTCTCTTATTCAGTTTACACGAAAAAGCAAAGTTCGTATCGATGAAATTAATATCCAAAAAGATCAAGAAAGCTCAATGCTCAGAGGAATTATGAGCGTTCATTACTTTAGCAAAGCTTTGGAAAACACAAATGAGTAAAAAAGAAGACTCTCTAGAAAATGTGAATTATAGTCTACCTAAGCTCGGAGCTTTTAAATGGATTACAATAACCTCTGTCATTTTTATCATTACGTTTATTCTTTATTTTCCTATTTCTCGCAGTATTAAAAGTACTATTGTTGATATGGCCTATAAAATGCCAGGATGTCCTTTGAAAGTAGAACAAATACAGTTCGAACTTTTTATGCCTAAAGCTATCATAAAAAAAATATCCGTTCCTAGAAGATGCTTTGGAAGTTTTGGAAAAGATCTTATCGTCAAAAATACTCATATAAACTTTAGAGGTTTTACTTTTTCTCCACTAGGCCCTCACTTTAAAATAGAAACAAATCTTCTTGGGAATAATTTTCACGCTTTAACAACAATAGGATTTAAAGAAATTCTTGTTAACCTTCAAAATAATTCTCTAATACTAGAGAGACTAAGAGAAGACTTTCCTCAAATAAAAGCTTCTGGAAAAATTAAGATTGATGCCAAGCTCTCTATGATGAATCAAAAAATTAATAACTTAAACTTAAATATCAGATCTAAAGACTTAAACTTTTTACCACAAAATATAAGTGGCTTTAAATTATCTAGCTTACCCATAAATCAACTGCTACTAAGAGCCAATATGAAAAAGAAAGACCTTATCATTAAAGACTTTGTACTAGGAGATTTAAATTCCCCTATCAGATCAAACTTTAAAGGAAAGATTGTACCAAACATGAGAAACTTTCAATATTCAAATGCTGATTTAAGAGGTGAAGTTGCTTTTAGCTCAAATTTTATTCAAAAATATATGATCATAGATATGATAATGAAAAAATTTGATAAAAAAGATAATTTTTATCAATTGGAAATAAAAGGTCCTCTGACAATTCAAAACATAAAGTCTCCAAGAAAAAATGAATAACTTTGAAGAACAATTTAAGTCTTTTATAAATGAGCTTATACAGGACCAAGAACTAAAAAGTATTTTAAAATACAGTCTTTTTCCAGGTGGAAAGTATTTTCGTTCAAATCTTATACAAGAGTTTGCAAAAGATTTAAATCAACCTGAGAATAAAAATTTGTTCTACCTTAAATGTGCTATAGAGGTTCATCATACTTATACTTTAATTCATGATGATCTGCCAGCAATGGATAATGATGATTATAGAAGAGGAAGATTTAGTTCTCATAAAAAATATAATGAAGCATCTGCCATATTAGCAGGAGATGCACTACTTAATCTAAGTTATGAAATTCTAGCTCATATTAAATCTGACTCTTTATCCGAACTTATCACACAATTTAGTAAGCTTTGTGGTGCAAATGGTCTTATTCTAGGACAATACCTCGATCTTCAACAAGAAAAAGAAAAAGACTTTGAGGATATACTAAGAATCCATACACTAAAAACATCTAATCTTTTTAGTGCTAGCTTACTTTGCGCCAATATTATTTTAGATAAGAAAATTGATCAGAAAATATTACAAAATATAACAAAAAATGCAGGCATAATATTTCAGCTACTCGATGATTTGTCTGAACTTATTGATAATAGCATATCTGAGCATGAAAAAGACATCAATCCATTTTTGAAATTTAACGCTCAAGATATTCTTGAAACCTTAGAAAAACTCAATAGACATATGCAAGATGAACTTAATTACAAGAATTTGAATAATTTAAAAAGATTTTTAAATGCATACACATTAAAAATAATAAATAAAATAGATAATAACAAAGAACTAATAAAAAGGTTTTTACCTAACCTACAAATTAAGCTGGACCTCTAAATCACTTAATTTTTCTAAAGTTGATTGTAGCCTCATTCGCACACTTACAATCTTTCTAAGATCAATATTTTTATTTCCTGAAATTTGGCTAATCATGGGTGGTTGAACAAAAAATACATTATCTTGCTCTTGCATACTAGTGCCCAATCTTTCTTTTAAAGAAACTTTCTTTTCGTCTAAAGTAGAGATATCTTCAGCCCCTACTTTTTTATCCAAAAATATTTTCGCTTTTGGAATGGACATTTTTTGACTAAATAACAAATCCTTAATGATTTTTATAGAAGACAATGAATTCTCAGAATAAACCTTAGAGCCATCATCTAAAACCTTTGAGTTTATTTGCTCAAACTCCGATTCCCAAAATCTTAAAACATAAGGTTTTATTGATGTTATTGAAATAACCTCTGCAAAAGTATAAAAATCTTTTGATTCATTATATACTTCAAAGCTCATACTAATCTAAGTCCTCAAAGTTATCAAGATTACCAATAACACTACTAAGTGCTCTTGGCTTACCATCTTTTGGAGGTATCGCCTTATCCTCTTTGCCTTTATCATCAATTCTATGTTTAAATCTCTCAGTCACATCTTCTTTTAAAATCTGAGATGGTTTAAAAGTTAAAACTCTTCTAGCAGAAATATTCATAGCTTCACCAGTTTGAGGGTTTCGACCAACTCTTGTTGCCTTATCTCTAATCGAAAAGTTTCCAAAGCCACTAATTTTTACTTTTTCTCCACGAGATAATGTATCTTTTATCACTTTAAATACAAGATCCACCAGATCAGAAGCTTCCTTCTTAGAAAATCCAGCTTCCTTATAAACCTTTTCAATAATATCTGCTTTTGTGACGCTCATTATATCCTCCATGATATTAATAAACATTTACGTCTTATTAATAGGTTAGCAGACATTTTGAATAGGTGCAAAAAAAAAAGGCCCATATTAAAAAAAATATGGGCCTTTTATCTGACTTTTTTAATTTAGTTATTTTGTAGATTCAAAAATAGCTTTAAATCCATCAAAGTCTCTAGCAGCAATATCAGCTAACATTTTTCTATTAAGCTTAATATTATTCTTCTTAAGAGAGTTCATAAACTTTGAGTAAGATGTACCTACTACTTTTGAAGCTGCGCTAATTCTTGTAATCCAAAGCCTTCTCATGTCTCTTTTAAGGATTCTTCTTCCTTTATACATGTTATGTAAGGCTCATTTAACAGTTTCAGCTGTATGCTTATACTTAGTTCTCCTATCAAAGTGAAAACCCTTAGCAAGCTTTAAAATTTTGTTTCTTCTTCTTCTGGCTTTAAAACCACGTTTTACTCTAGACATTTTTTCTCCTTTTTGAACAGTCAGGCAAAGATATAATCTTTTTTACGAGCACTGCTATTGCAAAATACATTCTAGTTTTTAATTAATATTACTTTAAGTAAGGTGCGCATTTAAGCATATTTTTAGCATCAGTTGGTACTAAATATCCTGCTTTTCTAGCATTTCTTTTATTAGACTGCTCCTTTTTAGTAAGGATGTGTCTTAAGTTAGCCTTTTTAATTTTTACTTTACCTTTAGCCGTTACTCTAATTCTTTTCGCAACAGCTCTTTTAGTCTTCATCTTTGACATTATATATCTCCTAAAAAAATTCAAAATTTAGCAAAATTGAGTATATGTAGATACCATATGAAAATAGATAGTTAAAGAATTTTAATGAAATTTTTTAAGATTTTTTTGCAGGAGCCAACATACCAATAGCTCTATTGCCCATCATCTTAACAGGTGCCTCAATAACAGCTCCTGTCTGCTCAACAGCTTGATTGATAATTTCTTTAAATTTATCCAGACCGATTTCTTTATGCGCCATTTCACGGCCCCTAAACTGCATCAACATCTTAACTTTGTCGCCCTGCCCAATAAACTTAACAACTCTTTTCATTTTAACATTAAGATCGCCAATATCAATTCCAGGTCTAAACTTAACTTCTTTTACAGTTATTGTTACTTGTTTTTTCTTAGCTTCAGAAGCTTTTTTCTGCTGTTGATACTTAAATTTACCATAATCAATTAACTTAATTACCGGTGGCTTAGCATTTGGAGAAACTTCAACTAAATCAAGACCCTGTTCTCTAGCAATATCATTTGCCTTGGCGATCGTAACAACACCATATTGATCTCCTTTATCACCAATAAGTCTTACCTCAGGTGTTCTAATTTGATCGTTTACTCTTGGTCCTTGATTTTTCTTAGGGCCATGGCCCCTGTCATTTCTTGCGATGTGATACCTCCACGCTAATTAAACTTATATACCTTATAATATTAATTATTTAGTATTTCCAATACAATATTGCAATACTTGCCCGTTTTTAAGTCAAGCAGTATTGCCATATTACTCTCTAGGATCTCAAATGTCTTTTCAAAAGAGTCAATTTTATTCCAATCCTCAGTCGAAATAAATTTTATATCAAGATATTCAAAATTTTCAAATATCTCTACATCATAGCCAAGAATAAATCTTCCAACACACAAATTCTTACCTTTTTTATATAAAACATAAGAATTGTCATAAAAATCTAAATCAATACTATTTTCTATATAAGAATCTAAATAAGAATATTGCTCTATAACATGAGAGGTGTCTTTTAAATGAGAAAAAATAATTCTTCTATTATTCATCATTTTGTAACTTTTAAATTAAGCGCTAGCTGGTCATGTAAATCCGAAACAAACTTTTCACTCAATTCATCTGCTTGATCTTTATCGATAACCTTATAACCAACTTCTGTTTTTTCAACAACTTTTCTATCAATAAAGAGCTTTAAAACTGTTTGCATTTTAGGAACACTAAAACTTTCAGGGTATTTAACAACTCGTCCATGATCTATCTCTAGATCAAAAAGCTCTTTAGAGACTTGAAGATATCGATCCTGAGAAAAAATTTCATCATTAAGATACCTTACAGCCAAAGCTCCAATATAATTTGCTTCAAATATATAAGTTAAAGCTGTCGCAAAAGGAGATAACTTTTTTGCAAGATTAAATAACTCTTGGGGCTTCATATTAAATGCTTCTTCTAACGAATGAACCTTTACTCCAGAAGCATACTCTATTACATCAAGCGTTTCTTTTAACATCTCTTTTATTGTAGGAAGATAGAACTCATACTTAAGCTCCGTCCTTTTTTTCTTTAAATAAGACATCAAATCACTTTCCGTTTTTATTGTTCCATTAAAAATATTAAACCATGTTGTATTAATAACCCAAGGAACAATAAAATGATGTAGAATCATGTTTTTATGATATAGTAAATGAATCCGACAATCCGAATTAATTGCATAAAATACTTGATTTAGTTTTTCTCTTTTTATTAAAGATATTTTTTTATTATTAATAAAAATATCCATTGAATTCTTAAGAGCTGCTTCAAATGAATCCGCTTCTAAAGACTTCGTTAAAGGTATTTTCATATGATGACAGTAAAGACAAACTTGTGAAGCTTTCTTTAATATTTGTTTCCAAGTAAGTGCTCCTTTTGGATCATCTAATAATACCATTGACAATAATGATGTTGGAGTGACAGGCATCCCCTTACCAACTCTTCTAAAGCATTCAAATGCCAGCTCTTGAGTTTTACTTTTTAAATCATCATAATCATCAACAACAATGCCTTCACCAAATTTAACATGTACAGTTCCCAGTTTTTTATTCATTAACTTAAAAACTTTTAATAACTGTCCCGTTGTTTCTTTCTTTTTTTTCTTTCCACTCAATTCCTTAGCATGAGCACTTTCTTCAGGAATCATCTCATGCGCTAATGATACAGGAATAAACATAAGTGGTTTCTTATCATCAAACTTTTTATGAGCATCAAGTAACATGCTAAAAAGTCCATATCTTGGAGGCAATAATTTACCCGTTCTCGTTCTTCCACCCTCAAAGAAAAACTCAACAACCTTATCTGTTTTTAGAAGGTAGTAGATATAACCCTGAAAAGTAATTTTATAAATATCTTCATCAAACTTTCTCCTAATAAAAAAAGCTCCACTTTTTCGAAAAAGACCCCCAACTGGAAAAATATTCATATTTATTCCTCCAGCAATATAAACAGGAATTTTTCCGTGTTTATAAAGAATATATTGAAGTGCTATATAGTCTGCATGAGACTGATGATTTGGACACAAGATAAGATGATATTTCTTTTGAAATTCTTTTATATCAAATCCGTCGGGAAGATCTAAGTTGACTCCGTCATATAACTTCATAAAAGTTTTATCTATAAATTTAGCAACAGCTCCAACGACATTTTCCTTATAGTCGCCTTTAATCTCTTTAATGATTTTTATTATTTTCTTTTTATCATCTGGCTTTTTTTCAAGATGACTTCTTACCTTCTCATAAGAACAAACAATGTCTATAATTTCTTGCAAAATAGATTCCTAATTAAAATTCGTTAACTTCCATAGAATACAATATATTGCCTTAGGAAAAAAGAATGTTTTACTTAAGCGGTTTAGTCAGAAAGTTAAAAAATCTGACTTTATTCTGATGTCCAGAAATAAAATACAATCCTAAAATTATAAAAGGAATACTCAAGTACTGCCCCATATTAATACTCATTCCTCTTTCAAAGGCAACTTGCTCAATCTTAAAAAACTCAATAAAGAATCTAAATGAAAAAGACAAGACAAATACAACACCTAAACCTCTTCCCGAAGGCCACTTTCCTTGCTCAATATATTTTTTATAAAGAATAAACATAATAAGAGATATTGAGAAATAACCTAAAGATTCATATATAGGAGTTGGGTGCCTGTAAAAACTATCGTAACGAACAAACTTAAATGCCCAAGGAATATCAGTTATTCTGCCTAAAATCTCTGAGTTCATCAAATTTCCTAGTCTAATCATTCCTGCAACAAACATAATAGGTGCCATCATAACCTCAATAAGCCAAAAGAAAGACATTCTCTTCCATTTTTTCAAATATAAAAAAGTTGCGATAAGGACACCTGCAAAACCACCATGAGAAGCAAGCCCACCTTCCCAAACTTTTAAAATAGCAAGTGGATTTGCAAGATAATAATCAGGTTGATAGAAAAGGCAATGGCCTAACCTTGCACCAATAACAGTTCCAGCAATCATATAGTTAAGAATACTATCAACTTCTTTTGCTTTAAAACCGTGAGCAAGAAAAATTTTCTTTGTATAAGTAAAAGCGACTAAAAAGCCAAGAGCAAAAAATAGTCCATAATACCTTATTTCAATAGGCCCTAATTTCAATAAGACTGGATCAATATCCCAAATCATTTCTGTACTCCTTAAGAAACTCCATGTTGATGTTTCAATCTTTTTATCTCACTTTTAATGAAGGCTTCTATTGTTTTTGATGACCTTTTATACTCATTTTCTATATGTAAAAGCTCTTGTTTTAAATCAGACTTTTTATTTTGCTCACGAATAGAGCTCAAACCTTCTTTATCTTCTTTTAATCCTTTAATTAAATTATCAGAAAATTCTCGTGCTTTATCAAGAAAGTCTCTCATTTTCCCAATATATCCACCATAAGTAAAATCAAATCCATGAAATCGATTCATTGTATTTTTAATAACAATATTATTTATCTTCAGATGATTTAATGCTGAAATAATATTTGGATACTTAAAATCTGCTTTTTTCTTATCTTCTTCCAAGAAATTAAAAGCAAGTTTCAACCCCAAACTTAGTCCAGTTAAGCTTACTTGAGATGCATAATCATTAAATTCTCTTTCAAAGCACTTGTAATAAGACTTATCTAAATCACTCTTACATGTTTTTAAAATAACATCATAATCTAATTTGTTTTTATAGTTATAAGCAACAGATAGATCTTCCTTATTTTGTATATAAAAGAAAGTTATAATTAAAGCCGCCAATCCGCCAAAAATTAAAAAAATATACTTTAAAAAACGAATCATTTAAACTCCTGTATTTTAATATTTTCAAAATAATGAGTTAGAAAGTCAAAAAAGTTTCCTTCTGTATGAGATTCTATTTGTCTTAACTTACGAATAGACTCCGTTCTATGAAACTCAAAGTCTATTTTTTTTATAATATTAGAATTTAGAATTTTTCTTTTATGTAAAAGTCCTAATTTTATACCAAATTCAATAAAGTCATTCTCAGATAGTTGCTGAACAACTTTTTCACTAAAAGTCCAATGGGCATTTTTAATTTTATAATAAGATAGAGCGTACTGCTCACTGAATAAAGTAAGATTCTCTTCCATGCTTTTATACAATATATTTAGTTTCTCTTTTAACGGCCTATTCAAACCATGTTTTACAACTTGATCTAACTCTTCTTTTGCCATATTAAAATCACTTAATTCAAAGAATGGACTATCTAGAAATAACATTGTTGTTAAAAACAAATGTAAAAACTTTATCTGATGACTACTAATTCCAACGGGATCAAAAGGATTAACATCTAAAATACGAATTTCAATATACTCAATTCCATTTTCATTTAATGCCATAAGAGCACTTTGACCACTTTTAGCAACTGCTTTAGGTCTAATTGTTGAATAAAACTCATTATCAATCTGTAAAAGGTTAGAGTTAAGTTGTTTAAAAGATCCATCTTTAGATTGAAGTCCTATCTTTTCATACTTTGAAATAGACTCAAGTCTCGCTTTTTCTAAAGTTTCTATATAAGTTTTTAAAGTATTATAGCAAACAACAATTTTATCTTGTTCAGAAGAAGTATATCCAAGTCCGCCCATTCTTAAAGAAGTTGCTTGTTTATTTACATAAGTATTGGAAGTATTTTGTTCTAATGAATGTCTATTATTTTCAACTAAAAAACTCTTATCGACACAAGGACTAGCACCAAAAAGGTAACTTAAAACCCACTGATATCTTTTATAATTTCTAATAATATGAAAATAACCTACTTCTTTTGCTTTTTGCAAAGACTCTATCTCATTTTCATCCTGATATTTTTTCCAAAATAAATCAGATAAAGAAAAATTATAATGAACACCTGCAATAGACTGCATTCTTCTTCCATAACGATGTCCAAGCCCAATACGATATACTTTTTTTAAGTTTCCAATATGAGAGCTTCCATAGTCGGCAACAGCAATATCATTTTGGTCCTCCGGTAAAATACATGGCATACTAAATGGCCAAAGAAATTCATCCCCAATATTCTCATATGTATTTTTATGAATCTCTAATAGTTCATTATAAAGATCTTCCGTTTTATTATGTACTTTTGTAATAAACTCTAAAAGAGCTTCAGCATAATCCGTCGTTATATATTCATGGGTAAGCTTAGCACCAAGAGCCTCTTGATGAAAATTTTTGCTTATTTTTCCATCTTCCGATACCCTTAAACACTCTCTTTCAATTCCCTGAAATATATTTTTTTCTAAAAATCCCTTTTCAAATTCCATTTTAATTTATTTTTGATTAATAAGAGTAATTGTTTCACCAACATTACAAGCATGTTGCCTTATTTTTCTTAGAGCGACAACCATATCTGAATACGTTAGAGCAGAAAGAGGTGAATACTCTTTTTTAGATACTCTTTGTAAATGCTTATCTCTTATATCATCAGCAAGGACCCTCAATTTTTCACTCTTTCCAACAATATCTGTTTCATTATGAGAAATCGGTTCAAAGAGACCAACTGTAGACATTTCAAAGAATTCCCATACTTTTTTCATAAACTCGAAATATTCATCATTACTTACTCCAGAAACAACTGCCTCTGAATCTTTAAACCTTGCTCTATAAGAGGCAATTCTTTCAAGATAGTCTGCGATTGATTCATACTCATCCGCAATTTTAACTAAGCCTTGAGCTCTTCTTGTTTGCTCTGACGACATTGGCTTTTCCATAACTTGGCACAAAAAGACAGTTACTTCTTTTTGCATATTATCTGTAATAAGTTCATAATCTTTAATTTTAGCAAGTTTTTTAGCCGAGCCATCAACTAAATATTCACTTGTCACTTTATACATTCGATCTAAGATATCTTTCATCTTCCTAATTTCAGCATCTACCTGTGCTATAGCAGCCGCAGGAACAATCTCTGAAGCATCTCCAACGATCTCAAGTCTTGGTTTCTTCTTCACTTCAGGAGAAGGCGTTATTCTCGTTACAAGACGCGCAAGAGCAGGCAAAAATGGTAAAAATAACAAAGTTGCTGATACATTAAATATTGTATGCGATGCAGCTATATGAGCGGCAATATTAGGCTTTGAACCATCCGAAGATATAAAATTAGCATCTCCAGGAATAATCATTTCGATAAAGTTAATATACAAAGGAAGAACAGCAAAAATAGCCAAAACTCCTAGCACATTAAAAATAGCATGGGCCCTGGCAGCTCTTTTAGCGTTAGTGCTCGTCCCTATAGAAGCTAAAATCGCCGTAATAGTCGTTCCTATATTCTCTCCTAAAACAAGAGCTGCTGCGGTATTAAAGTTAATAATTCCTGTTGAAGCTAAAGCAATCGTTATCCCAAGCATAGCTGATGATGATTGAATAATTACAGTTAACAAACACCCCATTAAAATAGACGCAAAATATGATCCATAATCACTGCCACTAAAATAACTTACTAAGTTTAAAAACTCAGCATTTGCTCTTAATGGCTTAAAGGCTCCACTCATTGTTTGTAGACCTAGAAAAATCATACCAACACCAAAAACAACCTTACCTAAATTTTGATACCTCTTATTCTTAGAAAATAAAGCTGGAAATATCCCAAGTCCTATAAATAGAAGACCATATTTTCCAACCTTAATAGAAATGATCCATCCCGTAATTGTCGTTCCTATATTCGAACCAAAAATAACTCCAATAGCTTGAGTTAGTTGCATTAAGCCTGCATTAACAAACCCAACAACCATAACCGTTGTAACAGAAGAACTTTGAACAATCATAGTGACGATCATTCCAACAGTAACAGCAAGTAGTCTATTTGTTGTTAAAGAGTTGATCACTTTTGTAATAACATCGCCTGCCATCTGTTGAAGAGAGTCTGACATTTGCTTCATTCCAAAAAAGAAAATCCCCAATCCACCCAGCATTGTGTAAATGATTTTAAAAGTGTCCATTAAAGTCGTCCTATCCAATTGAAAAAGTACAAAAATTACTATAAATTTGGACTTCTTATACTATAGAAAAGTTCATATGTGTAAGGATATATAATTAGCATTTTAAAAATAGTGATATTTTACAATTCTATGACAATTTAATGAGAATATAGGGTAATATTTAAGTATTATATGTTAACTAACTTAATTTTATTTAATTTCAATTCTGGCTTTGAGCCCACTCTAGAAGTGGCAAGTAGTGCTTTTATTTTAAAAACTTGTCAAAGAACGATCTTAGTTTCTTACGAAGAAATTAAGATCATTAATTTAAATGACTGTGATAGCTATGAAGTAAAAAAAGGAAAAGCATCCTATCTATTTTTGTTAGAAGTTATTTGCGGTTTAAAAAGTAAACTTCTAGGTGAAAATGAGATTGTGAGTCAATTCAAAAGTGCTTATAAAGAATTTATAAAAACAGAAAATTTAAATACTCAATTGCTCCTTATCATAGAAAAACTCTTCAAAGATACAAAAGAAATTAGAACTAAATATCTTATTGGATTAGGACAAAAAACATATGCTTCTATTACAAGAAGAAAAATTGTTAATGATAAAAAAGCAAAAAAAGTATTAATCCTTGGATCTGGTCAAATGGCGGAAGATTTAATTAATCAATTTAAAAAGAAGTGTGAAATTTATATTTGTGCTAGAAATAAAAATGCCATTGAAAACTTAAAGCTTAACCACGAAATTAATGTTATCGAATGGGGTGATTATAAATCAATCATCACCTTTGCTCATATTGCCAATACTATTGGAGCAAAAGAAATTATCTTTAATAAAGTATTCTTTGAAAATTGGAAGAATGCTCATCACGATAGAACATTTGTAGATCTAGGTTCTCCTAGTGCTATAGATACAAACCTTACAGTGGATGATGGAATCATCAGATTAGAAAACATCTTTAGCGAAGGTGCGATTAAGGAAAATCATAAAAAACAACAGATTGTTAAAGCCAAAAATGCCATGGATGGAATAGTTGAAAAAAGACAAAAAGTTTTTGAAAAAAAAGCGCTTTATCACATTCCAAACCCAGGGCAGGCAAAATATGTCAGAAAATGAAAAATACCTTATTGGAACCAGAGGTAGTCTTTTAGCAGTTACTCAATGTACTCTTATAAAAAATGAAATTGAATCTTTAACAAATAAATTTTTTGATTTAAAGCTTATTACAACTAGGGGTGATCAGCAGACTGAAAAACCACTTTGGCAAATGGATGGAAAAGATTTTTTCACCAAAGAACTTGATCATGAATTACTTGATGGTTCAATCGATCTAGTTGTTCATTCCTATAAAGACTTAGGATCTATTAGACCTGATGGAATTCACTTAGCTTGTGTAACAAAAAGAAACTACTCAAATGATATTCTTTTAATCAAAAGATCCAAAATAAAAGACTTAAACAAACTAGATGAGTTTATCGTTGGAACAAGCTCCCCTAGAAGAATTACAAATATTGAAAGCTCTTTAAAGCCATACCTACCAAATGTAAAAGAAAGCCTTGTAGTAAAAACCAAGATGCTGCGAGGAAATGTTAATACAAGAATAGAAAAATTAAGATCTGATGAGTATGATGCCATTATTCTAGCTCATGCTGGAATTGAAAGACTTGCTCATAAAGAGGATTCTAAAAAAGAACTGATAAGGCTTTTAGATGGTTTGAATTACTTTATCTTACCTCAAAAGGTATTTCCTTCATGTGCTTCTCAAGGATCATTAGGTATTGAGATAAATGAGAAAAATATTGGAACGACTTTAGATAAAACAATCAAAAGTGTTCATTGTGAAAAAAGCTTTAACGAAATTCAAGTGGAAAGAAAGGCATTTAACTCTTATGGTGGTGGGTGCCATCTTGCTGTAGGAATTCATGCAAAAACAATTAACGATCACCTTATAAAAATTGAAAAAGGGATTCATAATGATAAAGAGATCTATAATTTAAGTATTGAAGATACCGATTACTCGCATCTTAAAGGAAAAAGGCTTTTCTTTGCTATGGGTTGTGAAGATAAGCTTATAAACAAGGATCTTTTAGAAGCTAAAGCTAGTAATAAAAATCTTTTTGTAACAAGCTCATATTGTTTTCATGCAATTGACAATAATCATAAAGAAGCAATCTTCAGTGCCGGCAATAGAACAGCAAGAAAACTTGTAGAAAAAGGTTTTTGGGTTAATGGATCAGCTGAAGGTTTTGGTCACGAGCAAATCTTAGATTTAACTAAATCTGAGGCTTTAAAGATTATGCATACGACAGATGAATATCAAGTTTTATCTCATGATAAAGCAGACTCAGTTATTGGAGAAGTTTTGCCTTGTTATACAAGAAAGTTAACTCAAGAAAATATGAATATTGAAGATAATGATGTTTTCTTTTGGTCTAGTTACTTTCAGTATGAAACATATATAAATAAATATCCTAGCCTTAAAGATAAGATTCACACTTGTGGGCTTGGAAAGACATATACTCAATTTAAAAACAATAATATTAAGGTTACACCTGTAATCGACATCAAACATTTAAAAGAGCTTATAAAATGAACAACAAAGAATTATTTGAAAAATCACTAAAATTAGTACCAGGTGGTGTTCACTCACCGGTTAGAAGTTTTAAAGGACTACATACCACTCCAAGGTTTATCAATAAAGCAGCTGGAGCTTATATCACAGATGAAGAAGGCAAAACCTTTATCGACTTTTGTATGAGTTTTGGACCTTTAATTCTTGGTCATAAGAATGAAAAGGTTCATGAAGCTGCCATAAAGGCCATGGAACTTGGATGGAGTTATGGAGCATGTGAAAAGTATTCTTTAGAGTTAGCTGAATATTTAATTAACAAGATACCATTTATTGATCAAGTAAGATTTGTAAACTCTGGAACAGAAGCCGTAATGACAGCAATCCGTCTAGCAAGAGGATATACAGGAAAAAGTAAAATCTTAAAATTTAATGGATGTTATCATGGACACACTGATGCCATGTTAATTAAAGCTGGATCTGGGCTTGCTGGAACAAGTGAAGCTTCTTCTAAGGGAATAAGTGAAAATATTGCAAATGATACTATCGTTTGTGATTTAAATAATATTGAACAAGTAAATGCAGCTTTTGATAAATATGCTGGTGATATTGCAGCTATTTTTATTGAGCCTCTTCCAGCAAATAATGGTCTACTAATTCAAAATAAAGAGTTCTTACAAGCTCTTCGTGATTTATGTACTAAACATAATAGTCTTCTTATTTTTGATGAAGTTATATCTGGTTTTAGAACTGGATTTAACGGTATGGCAGATGATCTTAAAATAACTCCAGATATGGTTACTTATGGCAAAATCATAGGTGGTGGTTTTCCAGTTGGTGCCATTGGAGCTAAAAAAGACATTATGGAATGTCTTGCTCCTATTGGAGATGTTTATCAAGCAGGAACATTAAGTGCAAACCCTGTAGCTATGGCCTGTGGTCTAGCGAACTTAAAGCAATTAACGCCAGACTTTTATCAAGAACTTGAGACAATCTCTAATAAAACCGTTCAAACTTTTGATGACTGGTTTTCTAAAAGTGAAGAATTTAATGATTATAAAATGATTCAATACAAATCTTTATTTTGGGCTGTTCCAACAAGTGATAAGTTACAAGATATTAGTGCCATTCCAAGCAATCTAGCAGATAGATTCTACAAGCTATTTGAAGTTCTTTTAAATAAGGGAATATATCTGTCACCAAATGCTTATGAGGTTGGTTTTTGCTCAATCGCTCACGGAGAATTAGTTTTAGAGGATTTAAAAACTAAACTATGGAATTAAATAAACCTAAAAAACTATTCTTTTTAGGAACAAGTGTTCTAACTAGCTTTCTTTTTTTAATGGGAGTTTGGTGGCTATACCTTGTATTTAAATTAGCAAAACAAATTGAAAACCATGATATTCCAAATCAGATGGGAAATCTTTTTAATATGATTAAATGGGAAGGAGCTGTTTTTTTACTGCTTATCTTATTTATATCAATTGCTCATGCTTATATGTACTTTGCTGATAGAAAAAAATCTAAATCTATTGGTTTATTTTTTGCTTCATTAACACATGAACTAAAAACTCCTCTAGCAAGTATAAAGCTTCAAGCCCAAGTGCTAAATGATCTTATTCTAAGTAATAAAAATCTTGAAAATGGTGATAAATCAGCTCTTTCAACTTACTCGGGAAGACTACAAGAATCGACAATGAGACTTGAAAATGAGCTAGACAATCACTTACAACTAGCAAGAATTGAAAGAGATGGTGTTTTAAATACTGCTGAGCTTGAGTTTAAGTCAAAACTACAAGCTATTATAAAAAACTACCCTACTATATCTTTTGATATTAAAGACTTTGATGAACTTTATATTCTAAGTGATAGTTTTGCTTTAGATACAATCTTAAAAAACTTATTTGAAAATACATTAAGACATGTAAAGAACGAAAATAAGAACATTATTATCAAAACATCTCAAGTTGATTCTTTAACAAAAGTTACCATATCAGATAATGGAGAAGAATTTAGTGGAGATATCACAAAACTTGGAAAACTTTTTTATAAGCATGATTCTCCTAAAGGATCTGGACTTGGTCTTTATTTAGTAAGAAGTCTTATGCTTAAAATGAATGGAAGATTTGAGATATCTTCTTTGAATAATAAGTTGCAGTTTAACCTCTATTTTCAAAGAGGTGAAAATGGATAAGAAACTATCAATTTTATTAGTTGAAGATGAGTTAAGTCTATCCACAACTCTAAGTGAGTATTTAACTCTTCGAGGTTATCAAGTTAAAAGCGCACAAAGCTGTGAACAAGCAAAAGAGATTTTTGCTAATAATGACTTTAATGTAGTACTTATGGATATTGGTCTTCCTGATGGATCAGGAATTGATTTAGCAAAAGAGTTTCGTCTTAAAAGAAAAGACTTTGTTCTTTTATTCTTATCTGCTTTAAATGATCCAGAGATAAAGTTTGAAGGTTTAAGCATTGGAGCTGAAGACTATATAACGAAACCATTTGATCTTCGAGAGCTAATGTTAAGACTAAGTAGGATCTTAAAGGCCACAAATAAATTTGAACAAGCTGGGGAACTTGTAACTTTTGGAAATATTAAGATTTGGTTTAAAAAGTTTGAAATACAAGATGCAAAAGGAATATTACATTCTATGAGTCAAAAAGAATGTATGATACTTAATATGCTTTTTGATAGAAAAAATGAAGTTGTAAGTAGACAAACACTTATTGAAAATATTTGGGGAGAAAATGCCTTTCCATCAAATAGAACAGTTGATAATTATATAGTTAAATTAAGAAAATGGATTGAAGATGATAATAACCCTGGTGTTAAGATCAGCTCAATTCGTGGTATCGGATATAAATTAGAAATTTAGGAGAGCCTAGTGAACGATATATTTGAAAATAGAATTAAAGTGAATGATAAAACAAGAGTACCTGTATGGTTTATGAGACAAGCTGGAAGATATCATGATCATTATCAAAACTTAAAAAAGTCATATGATTTTATGACTTTATGTAAAGAGCCAAAGCTTGCATGTGAAGTAACAATGGGGCCAATAGAAGAGTTTGATTTTGATGCAGCTATTTTATTTTCAGATCTTTTATTTCCTCTAGAAGAACTAGGAACTGGACTTATTTATAACCCCGGTCCAAAGTTAGATTTAAAAATTGAAACATTAGAAGATACGAATAGATTAAAACAAGATAGTTTTGATAAAGATTATTATAAGTTTCAAAAAGAAGCTTGTACTTTATTAAAAGAAACTCTACCAAGTGAAAAGACTCTTTTAGGTTTTGTTGGAGCCCCTTTTACTCTTTATGCTTATGCTGTTGAAGGAGCTCATGCAGGATCTTTAGTAAGTTCTAAAAAAGGGTTATACGATGGAAGATTTGATAGAGTTTGTGAACTAATGCTACCAAATGTTCTAAATGAAATGATTCAGCAAGCACAAGGTGGCGCCGATGCCATGTGTATTTTTGATACAGCAGTTGGAGAACTGACATTAGATGATTTTAAAAATATTGCTTTACCAAAAATCAAATGGCTAACAAGTGAATTTAAAAAAGTTTTCCCAAATAAAAAAGTCATCTATTATTCTAGAAACACTCATAAGAACTATTTAAGAGTAATCGAAGATGATAATATTGATGTTCTTGGTGTTGACTGGAGACATGATATTGCTGATATTTTAAATGAATTTGGAAATGATTACTATATCCAAGGAAACTTTGATCCATGTTGGTTACACCTTCCATGGGAAAAGTGTGAACAAAAACTAAAAGAATTCTATCAAAATATTTGTGATAAGAAGGCTCCTCAGAATAAATGGATCATGGGGCTTGGTCATGGGGTTTTACAACATACTCCACAGCAAAATGTGAAAAATGCTGTTCAGTATATCCATGATAACTTTTTATATTAAAAATCAATAAAGAAGTTTGTAGGAAGACCTGCTTGTACAAGTCTTTTCATTCTCTTAGGAACTATACCTGTAAAATGGAGTGCTCCATTTTCTATAGTTCCTATTTTTTGAGTTAAAATTGTATCTCCTTCCATACCGCAAACTTCACTAAATTCAGATACAACTCTATTTCCATCACTATCTTTATCTAACTGGATAATATAATCAATAGCATTGCAGACTTGCATTCTTATAGCTCTTAGAGGCATATCAATACCTGAAAATAAGAATAAGTTCTCTAGTCTTGAAAGGCAATCAGCTGGAGTCGTTGCATGGATCGTGCACATTGAACCTTCATGTCCAGTATTCATCGCTTGCAATAGATCAAAAGCTTCTGCTCCTCTAACCTCTCCAATAATAATTCTATCAGGTCTCATCCTTAAAGAGTTTTTAAGTAAATCTCTTGTTGTTAAAGGATTTTGAATATCAAAAGTATTTGATTTTGCTAACAACCTTACAGTATTTGGTTTATCAAAATTAAGCTCTTTGGTATCTTCAATAGTTATAATTCTTTGAGCAGGAGAAACTTCTTGTAGTAGTAAGTTTAAAAAGGTTGTTTTACCTCTTCCTGTACCACCAGATATAAGAATATTGCACTTAGAACTAACAAGATGTCTAATAAACTCAATCCATCTTTCATCTAAGCCAAAAATATTTTCTTTAGAATCAAAAGTTTCAATACTTTTTAAATACTTTCTTATTGTTATAGCAGGACATGTCCCTGTATATAGTGATGAAATTATATTAACTCTACTTCCATCAGGAAGACTTCCATCAATAATAGGACTATTTAAGTTAAATGATGATTTATTAAAAACAGCTACTTCTTTACAAAAGTCTACAATTGATGACTTAGAAAGTGTTTTATTCAACCCCGTTAACTTTCCTGCTTTTTCAATATAAATATTATCCCAATCATTAATAATAACCTCTGTAACATCTTTCATAGATGCTATTTGAGATAAAAATCTATTAACTTCATTCTCTGGATTCATAACTAGTCTCGATGATATAATAAGTAACTATAGCTATCTATCGCCTGAGCATAATCAAGGTGGTCCTTTACTATACTTGACCTTTGTTCAATATCTAAACTCTCTAAAATATTTGAAAAATCTCCTTTCGCATTTTCAATTAAAGAAATTAAATCGTCTTCTATATTATGCATAAGAGAGTTTAACAAAATGCAAAGCCACGAAATATTACTACTTCTTTTTGAACTTAAATTTAATAATGCCTTGATTTTAGTAAAATCATAATTACAAAATGAGGTTGTTTTTCCTAAAGCTTCATATTTTATATCACACAACTTTAAATAAAATAGCAGAAGAAAAAAGCTAAAATCATTAGGAGGCATAAAGGATTCAAACTGTTTTTCTATTGATACAATTTGTTCTATATCCTCTTGGGCCTCTTTCAAGAAATAATCTCCGACTTTAGCATGACAAAGATATGCTTGAGCTACTTTGTTTCTAAATTGGTCTAATCCAATGTCAGAAAAAAACTTCTCAAAACTATCTGTAGAAGTCATATTAAATAATTTTTGAATCAATATTCCAAAACTTGGATCTTGCTGAGTAATATCAAAAATCAAAGAACTTATTGCTCTGCTACTTAGATTTTTTGCACTTGTTATTTCAATAAGAGGCTTTGGTATATATGAGATTAAATCATAGTCTTGTTCTATCACAAAGATCTCCTAATATTTATTTAATTTAGTTTAAATTCTGTTATAATAATAACATGGCATTACCTAGTTTAAAAAAAATTAATTTATCTAAAACAACAGAACCCGAGCTATATGCTCAACTGTCTACTATCAAATTTAGCCTAAGTCCTATAATTCTTGGAGTTACAGCAATAGAAGATCAAAAAGCTGCTGTTCAAACGATAGATAAGTTTATTAAAGAAAAAAAAATAAGAACTATTCCTTACCCTATATGTATTCAAGTTTCTCAAGAAGATATTCACAGTCAGTCTTGTCTCGTTATAAAAGATGCAAAAGAAGCGCCACAGTTTTTTAGTCAAAAAGTAAAACCGCTTAATCTAAAAGAAAATCAATTACTTTCTAAAGTCAATCTTCTACAGAGTAAAATTTTTTCTTCAAACTCTGATGAAATTGAACCCATATTAAAAGAATATACTAAAAATCATAAAACTATTTTTAGTCTTGAAAAACAAGAAGCTTTTTTTAAAGAAGTTTTAAGACAATCCAAAAGGTAAATATGAGCAAAAAAAATGATACATTAGAAGGGTTTGAAGACTTTGCAGAAGCTTTAAAAGAAAAAAATCAAAAAGCTCTATCTCAAAATCATGAAAAATTTAAAACATTTGAATTGTATTCGTTTTTAGAAGAAGAAATGAAACGACTAAAAAAAATGGATTCTATTATTGAAGAGACAACTTATATTTTAAAAAACTTTCCTCATGGAGATCACATAATTCAAGCTCAACTTAATAAAACAAATGAAGCTAAAACAAAAGCTGTCAATGAACTTGCTTCAAAAAAGGCAATGTTTTGGAAATCAATCAATGAAACCTTTAGTGATTTTTTTAGTTAATTAAATGAGAAAAAATAATTGGTCCACCTACATGAGCATAATCATCAAAATCTAAAGAATCAAAATCATAACCATTTAAATGCTCTATTAAAATTCCATATAAATAAGAGCTAAAGCCATTTACTTCATCTAGACCATACTTATTCAGAAAGCTATTAATAGTCACTTTGATTTCATCTTGAGTCTTTAAAATATATTCTCCTGCTATTTTTTTAGCACAAGAGTTCATAAACTTCTTAAACTCCTCAATCGTTACACCTAGTTTCACTTCTTGAGTTTCATTTACATGGTTTATATAACTAGATATAACAATAGCTTCAAAATCAATTTCCTCTAACTTGTAATTAACATAAAAGTCATTGTTGATAGAATTACTTTCTCTTAAATTATTAAGCATATTATAAAATTTTTCTATAAAAGGTAGCTGTTTACAAAAAACATCTACTTCATTTGACCAAAACTCGAACGTTTTTAACCCATCTACCTCGACAGCATGAAGACCAACACCAAAGCCTTTCACTTTTGGTATATTAAGATCACTATTTTCAAGAAAGCTATTCCACCAAGCTCCTAAAAAGTATTCATTTTCTTCTTTTTGAAAAATAGTTTTCTTTAATTCTTTTATATATTTTGTTTTATTAATTTGAATAAGACTAATTCCAACTTTATAAAAGTCAAAAAAGTCAAATTTCTCAAATAAAGATTTTTCTTGTGAAAAATCACTTAAAGTACTTCTCGTATATTGTAATCCAAGATCTATATATTTTTTCGTATCATGAGCTAATCTTGTCAACTCAACACGTCCTTTTCTAAGAGCTCCAGAAACAGTAATTGTTGAATTAATTAATCGAATAAAAGTAAAGTGTAAAAAGTGTTCTCTTTTTGTATCATCTAGCTTTACAAGTTCATTTATTATATTTTCATTCTCTCTATCAAAGCCAATGAGAGCTGAAGAATGTAAACTTTGGTTTTTGGCCATTGTATTAATAGCAACCTGAGTATTTTCTTTACTTAAAATATACTTTTTTATCTGAGAGAATGTTACAAAAGAAAAAAGTTTTTCTCTTGCTTCGTAATAATCAACAAAGCCATAATCTCGAAGACGTTCTTTTTTCTCTAGATAATTTGATTCTTGTAAAAGAGAAAATGAATCATTAATAAGTTTAAAGAGTTTTGTATAAGCATTTTCTACACCGAGAACGTCATACAACATTCTAATAAGGTATTTAAGCTTATTTGGATGATTATAATCTTGTCCATATTCAACGAGTAATAAATTATCGTCTGTTAAAAAATAATAATCATGATCCGGATACATAGGATCTTCAGCATCAAATGTATATATATTTACCCTAGACTTTAAATACAAAAGAAAATCTTCACCTTTAATAAAGTCTCCTACAACCTGTTCATCTTTACATAAAGCATAGGACTCAATCCAATACTCAAAAGAAGAAACATCAACAACATCTTTATTCCAAAAGTCCAAATCAACAAGGGCCTGCCTTTGTTCCTGGCTTAGTCGAGGTAAAATATTAGCAACCTGGGCTGCTGGTGCCGACAGTAATGAGACATATAACGGTTGAATAGGAATCATTGAAAGGTCTGAGCCGATCTCAACAAGCTTCTCGATCTCTTTAAAAGTATTATAAGCACTAGACTCTAAAACGATATTTTTTAATAAACTATTTTTTTTATTATTCATATTGACGCAACTTATACAAAAATAAGAATTAAACGTCTAGAATTTCTCCCAAAGCTCTTCTTTCTGCATCATTAAACTGAAACGCACCGCTTCTTAATAAGCTCTTTAGCTTTTCTTGAGTAACTTGCGACTCAGGGTTATTTTGCCCAATATCAGACTTAAAAGAATCCTCTATTTCGCTATTTTTTTTATCTTTAGCTTTAGCTTTTTTGGATATTTCAATATTTTTTTCTTTAGCACCCTTAAAACTCTTACCAAATTTGGCCTTTAATCTTTCCTTGATAGCATCCTTTTTAGATAATGACTTTTTTTGAGATATTTGTCCTTGAGAGTTAACTTTCATATAGATATTATAGCTAAAATAAGCACTAGTCTTTTAGAGGGTAAATAATGATAACACTAGATAATTTTGATCAATTAAATTCTATACAATTACAAGATGTTAAAGCTGTTCTATTTGATATGGATGGAACTGTCGTTCAAACTGAAAACTTACATGCGTTGGCCATCCATAAAAGATTAAAAAACTCAAAATATTTGACTCCTAGCCAAATTGAATCTCAATATAGCGGGCAAACAGATATATTTGTTTATAAGAGTATTAAAGATAAACTTGTAGATAAAAGCTATCAAGACTTTGCAATAAGTAAAAACAAAGAATTGTCAGCTCTTTTAAATCAGAGCATTATAAGCTCTCATATAATTTCTTTTTTTAAGTTACTGCAACAGAAGAAAATAAAAATAGCTCTTGTAACCTCTTCTGATAAAGAATGCATGGTTATGACTTTAAAAGCAGCTAAAATTGATCACTATTTTGATATTATGATTAGTGTCGAAGATACAAAAGAAAACAAGCCTAAGCCTATGCCCTATGAATATGCAATGAAGAAGCTAAATATTGCCAATGAACACACTATTATATTTGAAGACTCTCCCAGTGGAATAGAAGCCGCTTGCAAAAGTTTAGTAAAAGAAGTTTATAAAGTAAGCTGGTATCTAAAGAAGCCTCAATAACGATTTATAGTTATTGAGGCTATAATTATAATTTAATTTAATTCATCATTTTCTAAATAAAGTTTTATTTCAAGTTCATCGATTCTCGCATCATCTTGATAATAAAACCTCATTCCACCAGTTTCATTTAAAGACTCTATAAAATTTTGATGAGCTCCAGCAACGATATTCTTTCCATCCATAATTCGAGGTTCAATAGAAAAGTCGAGCATTGCATACCCTCCTCTTTTAGAATCATTCTTTGTAAGAAGATAGTTAGGTACAGCTGTTTTTGCACTAAATCTAGAGTAAGGGAATGCTAAAGAAGCTAAGCCGCCATCTGGCAATGCTGTATTGTATGGGTATGAAACAAAGCTAAAGCCATCCGTTGTCCACAAGTAATTACTCCAATATCCTGAAAACTTTGTTTTAAGACATCTTATTTTTCCCTTATAATCTTGTAGATTAAACTCTGCATGAAGAGCTATATCTACAGGAATATTACTATCATCAGCAATTGTTCCATGACGTCGATTTTTATTTATCTCCCTATCAAACGCCGCCGATGGAAGTTGCCTATTATTTTTATCAGCTTTAATTGTTACACTTTTATAGTTGTCTAAAAGCTTTGGATCTCCATAAGGATCACATTGATTTACAGTTGGATTTTCTTTCTTCTCTTCTTTTTTCTTTAAATAAAGAGTTAACTCAAAGTAATCGACTCTAGCATCATCCTGATAATAAAATCTTAAACCACCACTTGTATTTAAAGAGGTTACAAAGTCTGTACTACTATGCTCTGTAAACTTATTACTACCCATTATTTTTGGCTCAATTGTAAATGGATAAAATCGAGTCATCTTTTTAGGTAAAGTCGTATTTACAAGATATGTCGGATCATCCGCCTCAGCATGAAATACTGAATAAGGAGCAGCAATCTTTCCCCTTCCATCTTTAACACTTTGGTTATAAGGGTATGAAGATATTGAATAGCTATCTGTTACAAGTAACTGATTACTCCATACTCCACCAAACTTTGTTTTAAGACACTTTATTTTTCCCATGTATTCTTTTAAATCAAACTCTGCAAGTACTCTAATTTCAGCAGGATAATGCCTACTTGCAATTGTTCTCTTTCTAGATGAGCTAATATCTGCAACAAAGCCCGCAGAAGCATATCTTTTGTTAGAGCTATCAGCTCTTAACACGACTTTTTCATATTGATCAAGCTTACTTTGATCACCATAAGGATCACATTGATCTTGCGTTGGTTTTGGATTAATAACAACTGGAGGTAGAGTTGTTTTACCATATCCTACAACTTCAAACTCAGGTTTTGAGTGATCCCTTAACCATATATCATTATTAAATGTCTCTTGAACTTTAAAAACAAATTTATAACGAGTATTAGGCTTTAACCCACTTGCATTATACATCTGGCCAATGAAGTCCGTTTTCAAGTCTCCAGTCTTAGATGTTACATCTTTTACCTGTCCCTTTGTAATAATTGGTTGAACCTCAACAAGACTATCCTCTTCATAAATTTTAAGACTGATGATCTTAAAACCCAAATTCTTTGATATTTCTATTTTATGGTAATCCTCTCCTTCCTTAATAGGAAAGTGATAATAAAAAGCTTCTTGTCTTGCAGCAACAAAGAAATCAAGATTATCATGTCCTTGCCGAATTCCAAGATTAAAGTGTCTCGTATCAGATGCTAAAGGTGCAAATGATGTTGCCACCCTTAATTCTCTTAACTCAATCTGTTCATCCTCACCATCCTGTTCTTCATCCTCTTGAACAAGCTTATCAACTAAATCATATTTTTCTTGATACACAGGATAATCATACATTGGATCATAGAATTTAATATCATAAGCTGTTATTGGCTTAATATCATTCATTGCTTGAATTTTACCAGAGCAATAATCAGGCAAATATACTTCATGGTAATATCTATCAGTTGTAAAAAGTTTATCATTCCAACAAGAACCAAATGAGCATGATTCATTGTAGGCAATCGTAGCATCTTTATTATAATTAAAAGCTTCTGGAATCATACACCCTTTTATTTCGCTAGCAACAAAATCCTCAACTCTTTTCTTATCCTCTTCAACTTTTTGATCCGTTACTTTACCATCTTCTTTAATAGGAGAAGAAACTTGTACTTCACAATGTGTAAATAAAAATGAAAGCACTAGTAATGAGATACATAAGCTAATTCTTTGCAAAGCAACTCTTTCCTTTTTTGTCATTCTCTTTTCTCCTAGATCATTTAATTTGAACTACAAAATTATTATCGGCTTTCATCTATACTTCATAGTAAAAAAAAACTAAATAAGGAATAATATCGATAACTTAGAAAAAAACTATTAATACATCTTCATGCCAAAAAACTAATGCACTTTTTATCTGCTTAAACCTATAAGCATTTATTTTTGGCACTAAAAGTGATTTTCTATATTTAAACAACAAAAAAAATAGACCTAACAATTTGATATTTATTAGTTTTTACACTTTCACCTGATGCCCGACAAAAATGATATGATAATATAAACTATGAAAGTAAAAATTATTATAAATATATTTTTCTTATTACTTTTGGGATGTAAAGAACAAGGTCTTGAGTTTAAAAATAGAGAAACTCAAAGTGGAACTATATATCCAGCAATGGTTCCCACGAACTTATTCAAAACTGTATCACCTGGGCAAATATTTACGTTAGACTTTAAATTTGGAAACCCTCCTTATAAAATATCAACTTATTATGAGCTCAGCTTCTTAAAAGCAAAAGAAGAAATCGTTAACACTCAAATTCCTACCATTCAAGCCCCTAATAAAGCCGATTTATACCGAATTAGAATTGAAGATGCTATTGGCTCCGTTATTTGGTTTGATATAAATGTGGGATTAGGCTCAAGTGGATTTAGTGCTGTAAACTCAACATCTTTTGACAATGGAAGTAGAGCATCTGATGTCTACACAGGAGACTTTAACGGTGATGGACATCTCGATATTATTGCAGCTAATAACTCTTCTCCAAGTATTAGACTATATAGTGGAGCTGGAGATGGAACATTCAACTTTGAACAGTCTTTATCCAGCCCAACAATTATGAAATTAAGTGTGGTTGATCTTGAAGCTGATGGAGATCTTGATATTGTATATACCAACCGTGTAGCAAGTAATCAGGTATGTCGCTATCTTAATGATGGAGCTGGTAATTTTTCTAGCTTAAGTTGCTTTGACCTACCTACTCCAAACACAGGAACAGTTAATGCTTATTATATAAAACCAATATTTCTTAATAATGATAAATATATTGACTTTGTCGTAACAGCAAATAGTAGTGGAAAAGAGATATATCCTGTTTTATCTGAAAGTGATGGGGCATTAAGTATAAGTAAGTATGAAATATCCAATATTGATGATGCTTACAAAAATCTTTCTGTTGGAGATTATAATAGTGATGGATTACTAGATATTGTTCTTCATTCTTCAACTAGATATATTGCTCTTAGCGATGGACAAGGTAGTTTTAGCGATTCTTTTAATGTTGGTTTTGCCTCTGGCCCTGGAGGTGGAGACTCCTGCATGAAAGATATAAATCATGATGGATACAATGATCTAATCCAACATCATTGGTATTACGGCTTAACGGCCTCAATTAATAATCTTGATCAAACGCTCACTCAAACATATCAATTATTAGGAGGAAACTTTGTGCATAACAGACCATCTTTATACTCTCTAGTATGTGCCGATCTAAATGGTGATAACAATGTCGATATGATTGCTCCAATGCGAAACAGGGACTTTCAATCTGGCGGTGGAGATAGACATGCCGCTTGGTATTTAACAGGAAATGATGATGGTTCTTTTAATAGTCCTTCCAGAGTTTATTCTAGTCACGTTCATGACAATGCTTACTTTGCGGGAGTTGGGCATATTGCAGATATTAATTCAGACGGAAAACTTGATATTGTCATGGGAAGCTTACAACATGGACAAATAAGCCTTCTTCCAGCCGATTAACTCTCTTAGCTAACGCCAAAGTTGTATTTGCCACTTAAAATTTGTTTTTTTAGAGTTTATTAAAGATATCATATAGTTGTGGACTCTTTTTTTTCTATTTAGATCATCAACAACAATAAACTTCTCACCAATGAGATGAATCAAACTATAAAGCTCTTTATGTTTTGCTGTTTCAATCATATACTTTAAAAAAGTTAATGGTACTGGGCCATCTTTCGTTCCAAGCTTATCATCGTTTTTCATTCTCATTAAAGAAGATCTTTTTAAATATGGTTTTAAAACTTCATCTAAAACTCTTTTCAACTTTAAAGTAAAAAGCAAGTCATATTTAAATTTATCCATATTGATCATAATATTTTTTTGCCCAGATCTTTTTAAAGAAATAAAAGCATCTTCAAAAGCACTTGTTCGCTTTATTCTGATCATATTTTTTTTCTGTTTTTTATTTCTGCTTAACTTTTTTGTTCTCTTTTTTATAATCTGTTTTACATCATTGCCAGATAGTTTTTTTACAATGATAGGTGTCTTTTTTATTGCCTCAACAACAACCTTTTTCGTTGTTTTTTTCTTTTCATAAAGACCTGTAATTCCCTTATTAAGAAATTCTTTCAGTGCTCCTAAAGAAAAGACTTCTCCCTCTCTAGAGTTCACTTCATACTTTTTCTTTTCAAAAAGATATTCAAAAATTCTTTTTAAATCTAAATTTGTTTTTTCTCTATACTCATAAATCCTTCGAAACTTCCTAAGACAACTAAGACCATCTGCTCTTTGTCTAAATACATTTAAAAGATTTGACCTAGCAATAAGATCATAAGTTTCGGGAATATAACTCATTCCATATAAAGAATCTTCTTCTGAACATATATATCTAAAAAGATTGATTTGTTTAGAACACAATAATCGTAATTCGTTCTTACTTTTTTCTAAAGACAAATAAGACAGTAAATTAAAGTATTTTTTTTGAGCCTTATTTGATTCCCAACGTCTCTTAAAGTCTTTGAGCGAAAATGTCGATTTTATAAGCGCTTTACTATCGTAGCTCATATATTTAACAAGATTCGCTTTAAAAATCATCATATCTAATGATTTTGGAGTACACTTTTTTACATTTTTTTTGAATGTTGAAAAACATCCATCTATTTGTAGCTTTCTATAAGTTAAATCTATTTTTTTATAGATTCATAAAGATAACTAAGTGCTATTAGACGATGTGAATAACGAAAAAACTCATTTAATAATGCAAGTGTTTCATTTGAACAATAATCAAGATTCCTTAAATTCTTCGTTATACTTTGCTCTAATTGCCCAATAGGTAGAGAAATAAATTGATCAATAAAATGCTTATGATTATATTGTTCAATATAATCTTGCTCATTTCCAATACCAATTTGTCTCAAAAGAGGATCTGTTGTTCCATAAAACAATCCACCATCTTTTTGCCCCAAATATAAACTTGTAATACGAGCACAATCCCCATTCAAAGAAAAAATAAAGGTAAGTAAAAAAACTATTCGAACCATAATAATGACAAGAAAGGAAAGTAAGTAATAACACCTAAAGCAACAAGCATAATAAATAAGAATGGAAGCGAGCTCCTATATAAATAAAAAATGCTCTTTTGAAACCTAAAACTGCTTATAAACAAATTCATTCCTACAGGAGGTGTTATATAACCAATTTCTAAATTAGTCAGAAAAATAATTGCAAGATGAATTGGATCAATATCAAATTGAGTTGCTATTGGTAAAATAATTGGAACAATTATAACAATAGCACTAAAGATATCCATCAAACTTCCAACTATTAATAAAAAGATATTTAAATAAAATAAAAATTCATACTTATTATCAATATATCGGCTCATCAACTCAACAACTTGCATTGGGATTTCTTCATCGACAAGATAGTTTGTTAATCCTAAAGCACAAGATAAAATTAAAATAATTGCACCGACAAGAATCATTGATTCACGAGTTATTCTTACTAAATCTGTTCTCAAAGAAAGATCTTTATGTATAAATATTGTTGTTATAAATACGTATAAGGCCGTGATAGCCGAAGCTTCCGTTACAGTAATGAAACCTCCAAAAATTCCTCCAAATACAATAAGAGGAAGAGGTATTTCATATTTAGCAACCTTTATTGCTTGGAATAATGCCTTAAGAGAAAAGATGTATTTTTTTGTTTCCACTTTTTTTTGAGAAAACACAGAGTAAACAGATAAAAATATTATTAAAACAAAACCTGGAATAATACCAGCTAAAAATAGCTTTTCAATATCAACCTTCGCTATAATACCGTACAAAACTAATGGTAAGCTTGGAGGAAACAATAGCCCTAAAGATCCAGATGAAGTAATAAGTCCTAAACTAAATTTTTGAGAATAATTATTATTCACTAACATAGGATATATCAATCCACCTAGAGCTATAATCGTCACTCCACTAGCACCTGTAAAAGCTGTAAAAAATGCACAAACGACTAATGAGACGATTGCAACTCCACCAGGTATCCAACCAAACATACAAGTAACAACATTAAGAATTCGACTAGGAGCTTTAGATTCAGCTAACATAAAACCAGAAACAGTAAACAATGGTATAGAAATTAGAGTTGGAGAACCTGCAAGTCTATACATTTCAATAGCAATAGCACTTAAATCTATTTGTACACCATAAAATAAAATGATTGAAATTCCACCCAAGATTATAAATAGCGGTATCCCTGCAAGAGCTGACGTTAAAAGAGTTAAGATACCTAAAGACTGCATTTATCCTGCCTTGAAAAAAAACCTAATAAATATCTTATCGTCATAAGACAAAAACCTAAAGGAATGATTCCGGTGAGAACAGAGCTATGAATCCCTAAAAACTCTTCTTTTCCGTAAATAAATTCTGATCGTACAAAGTTTATAGATGCATAACTCAAAACAGTTAGAACACTTGTGATAATAACAAAATTTAAAACTGTGACGAACTTCCTTACAGAAAGATTTTTATTGATCGATCTTTGTAAAATATCCACTTTAATATGTCTATCAGCTGCCGTTGCAAGAACTGCTCCCAAAAAAGCACTAAAAAAAACAAGGTGTCTTACAAGAGGATCTATCCAAGAAAATGAATAATGAAACCAACGAAGTATAATATTTAACATTGAAAAGACAATAATTCCTGTAACACAGGTAACAAGTATTAACTCTATGATTCTATCAAATATATAAACTGTTTTTTTTATCATCTTAACTTATTTAACTTTTCAATTGTTTCTTTTTTAATAACTTTTCCCTTTAACCTTTCAATCACTTTTTCTCTTATCGTTTCAGCCTTCGCAATATCCTTTTTTGAAAAATCAACAAATTCTATTCCCTTCTTTTTTAAGACTTCAATACCATCTAAATTATCTTGAACAGCATATTTATTAGCAAGATCCACATATTTTTTACTAATGCTCATAATTTTATTTTTATCAACATCAGATAACTTATCCCATCTTTTTTGGCTTACCAATAAAGCACCAATTGAAAATGCTGTTGGAAAATTAATTAAATATTTTACTTGGTTATGCCACTGCAAACCTAAAATCCCCAAGGGGGGTGCATAAGCCGAATCAATTATTCCTGTTGATAATGAGCTAAGTACATCTGGTAAAGAAAGAGGAACTGAAATAAGTCCTAGAGAATCAATCATCGCCTTCACTAAGCTATCGCCTTGCCAAGACCACATTTTAATTCCTCTCATCTCATTAATATTTTTAACTTTTTTTGTCGATACGACATAAACCTGACCTATTTCATAGAAACCTAAGTTAATAAATCCCTTATTCTTGAGTTTTTGATTAAAATCAGGAGTAAATTCTTTTAATGCTTTTAAACCCTTTTGTCTGCTATGATAAAAATTAAAGGGAAGTTCAATTACTCTAATATCAGGAACAATATCTCCTAAAGTCTTTCCCGTAAAAACTCCTCCATGAAACTGAGAAACTCTGATCTTTCTTACAACATCAGATTCATCTCCAGCAACTCCTCCATAATAAAACTTAAATTTTACTTTACCATCTGTTGCTTTTTTTATTTCCTTAGACATCTTTTTCAAAGTCTTAGCCCAATTCGTTCCATCAGGAGCGATCGCTCCAATTTTAAATGTTAATGCATAAACGTTAAAACAAAGTAGCAATAAAATTAACTTCATATATATTTCCTATTAAAATAAATCTTTTTCGTATTTCTTAATTGTCCAAAATCTTTTCTTTGCAATCGCATTAAATAAATTTTGAGGATCAAATGCCGTATAATCTGATTCTATATTAACTCTTCTAGAGTAATCCTTTGTTCCCGACCATCTCCAAAACTCCCTATTTAGAAACTCTTTTTGCTTAATAAACTCAGCAAGATCTGATGTCGGGATTAACAAATATTCAATCATATTAACTCGTAATAATAAATTTTTTGGATGTCTTTTAATTGCAATTTTAAAAAGCTCTTTTGCTAATTTGGGATCTCCTCCCATAACTCTTGGTCTTTGGGCTTCAAAAACAGCTTTATACATATCACATAATCCAGACTCAAAAAATGGATCAGTCTTACATGCCCAATTAAGAATATATTCTACATAACCAATTTCACCAATAAGCTTAAGGTCAGTTCTTCTGTAGTTAATAATCTGTCCCCAAGCCTGTGCAAAATAAAATAATGCCGTCACATTTTCTTTATCAAACTTCTTTATTTCTTCTTCAATTTTCTTGCTTTTCAAATCTTCAAATTTCACATCATGAAGAGCAAGGTACTTAATTCCATAGTCAACCGCTCTAGTGTAGTGACTAATAGCTCTTTGTCTCCACCAAGAAAAATCTTCTTCTTTAATCTTATCTTCCAAGGCAAGAGTATCGAAAACTCCTAAGGCATATCCACCATGTCCCTTAATTAAAAGCTTTAAAAGTCTTTTATTATTAGGCTGGATTGAATACAAAGTTTCTAATAATTTAAGGTTTCCAAGTGAACTTTCTTTAAAATAATCCCAATCAGACTCTCGAGTTAAAGACAAGCTACTTTTATCTAGCATGGTAGTCATCTTATCAATGGCCTTTTGCTCAATCCTCTTTTCAATTGTTGAACAACCAACTAACAGTATTACTACAGATAAAATCAGTATATTTTGCATATATAAACCTTAATAAATATTTGAAATTACATCAATATTTTACCTATAAGCTCTAGGAATTGACAAATTTAAGGGAAAACTCATGCCTCATCGCATTAAATAAATTTTTATGATATAATATTTATATTCCTACTTAAGAAAGGTTTAATTTTTACCGATTATTATATAGGCTAATAACAGGCAACTAAGGAGATTTGATTGATTAAACATCATCAACTTTAAGGCCAAAAGTCTTTTCATAAAAGATCTTTGGCAAAAGAACAGGGAAATTTTATGAAAACAACACAAAAAGAATCTAAATCTACTACAACTTCGACACCTTTTTTACCAAAAATGCCATCTCTAAGCGTTAGGCCATCAAAGTCTCTAGGTAGAACAAAAAGTTTTAAACCTAAAAGACTAAAAGTAACAGGTTTAAAGAAAACTAAGATAAATTAATTGTCTAATTATTTAGAGACTATAGAGGAAAAGTTGCATTTTACAAATATCTATAAGAAATTTTTCATTTCGTGATAAAGCTTATTTAAAGGAAGTCCTACAACATTTGAGTAACACCCTTCAACTTTTGATATAAAAGGAAGAGCAGCTCCTTGTATTCCATAAGCCCCTGCTTTATCTAAAGACTCTCCTGTATTTAAGTAAATCTCAAGAATGTCCTGCGATATATGATCAAAAGTAACCCTTGTTTGCTCATAAAATTTATGTACTCTACCATTTAAAATAATACAAACTCCAGTTAAAACATTATGAGTTTTTCCGCTTAAGCTCAACAATATTTTTCTAGCGTCTTCTATATCACTAGGCTTACCTAAGATATTTCCTTCAAATTCAACAATCGTATCTGCTCCTATAACAACTGTATCTTTATCTTTAGTTTTATCAGAAATATCTTTTGCTTTTATGAAAGCCAGATCCTTAACAATATCACTAGGCTTTGTATAGTCTGTAACCTCTTCTATACCAGAAGGAACAATATCAAATTCAATTCCCAAATAGGATAATAGCTCTTTTCTTCTTGGAGAGGCGCTTGCCAATATAAACTTATTTTTCATCTTTTTGTACCCAAATAAAATATTCTAAATCTGAAAAAGCAAGTTTTTCCAAAGACTTTTTCGATCTAAGATTTTTCGATTTTTCAAGATCAACTAACATTCCTTTATAATAGTAGCTTTGATTCAATCCTTCTGACTTTAAACCTGTAAGATAGCTTTTTGATAGAATCAGATTATCTTTTTCCCTTTTATAAATCATCTTTGTTAGTTTTTCTTTACGTAGAACCATTTCATTTTTCTTCCATACTCTATATCCAAATTTTTGAGCAAGCGGTTTTGCAAGAACCTCTTTATCAAACATAAAAGCAAAGTCATTTTCTAAAATAAACTCTCTTGCTAAATGAATTGTTGGTATTCTCTTCGTTTGAATTAAGCTAAAGTTAAATAAAGAAGAATCAACCTCTTCATACTTATTGCCATCTTTACTTACTTTAAATACTTTATTTAAAACCTCTTCAATAGGCATTTTATTTGAGTTCATCATCACTTCTATTTTTGGAAGCTTTACCAATGCAGGCTTAAAGTTAAAAACCTTATCTGTTACTCTAAAAATAGATTCAAACCCAGGCTCATGAAATAAATCAAAATGAGCATCTGAGCTATACATTGATATAGTCGGAGTATTCACAAGTACTTTGTGTTCTAATTCAGATAAAATTGAACTTTTTTGTTTTATTTTTTCATTTAAACTCTCATATTGCTTTAAATAACCATGATTAGATAAAGCTTCATACATTGCTCTTTTAGGTCTAGATAAGGAACGATACGTCTTCATGGCATAAACCTCTCGATTGGCCTGTAAGATATTTAACGGATAGAAAATTTGATCCGTCATGGGAAGATTTAATGAGTTAAAGTTTCCATTAACTCTAGCTTGGTAATAAATATGACCTTTATTAAGTCTTAAATAAGTAAAAGTTTTATCAGTGGAAATATTAAATTCATTTAATGAAACAGAGCTCTTTGCTGATACTCTAACAAGTCCCCCATTTACTAGAGCAATCCAAAGGTAAGAATCCTCTAAGGTTTCAATTTCATCTGCTTCATAAACCTTTGTTCCCTGATGAATACGTGAAGGCATTTTTCCTTTATACAAATAGCAAACTCCAACGCATTTTATCACAACACCTATTTTTTCAATTGTTGAGTTTTGTCTTAAATTATATTTCCACAAAGGATTACTATCTTTAAATTCCCTTCTTTTAATCCACTCTTTAATACTAAGCCAGCTATCTGAGTCCAAAGACTTGAAGTTAATCGTACTTCTTGATTGCCCCTTAAAAAGAGCAGGATCACTATCCAAAATCTTTGGGGTATCAGCTTCACATACAATGCTAAGCAATATACTTGCTAGAATCATTAATACTTTCATATACTTAGGTCCTCTTATCTATCTTATCGTCTACGTGATTTTAAATATTTAAACTATTCAAAATATGTAAAATTTGGTAAATTTTTGCCTAATTTCTACATAAAAAATTGAACCTAAAAGGAAAGTTATATGTCTGAGCAAAGTGGTGGGGCTTTTTCATTTTCAGAAAATGAACAAAACATCTTAAAGTTTTGGAATGAAAATAATATTTTTCAAAAGTCTTTAGATAAAACAAAAGATAATGAACCATATATTTTCTATGATGGACCTCCATTTGCAACAGGACTTCCCCACCATGGTCACCTTGTGGCTTCAACTTTAAAGGATATTATTCCAAGATATTTTACGATGAAAGGAAGATACGTATCAAGACGTTGGGGATGGGATACTCATGGTCTTCCTATTGAACAACAAATTGATAAGAAATTTGGAATGAGCGCCAATGACTATGTAGAAAAAAATGGAATTAAAGCTTATTGCGACGCTTGCCGTGAAATTGTTTTAACTTATACTTCTCAGTGGCAAAAAACTATCGAAAGAATGGGAAGATGGGTTGATTTTGAAAATGATTATAAAACAATGGATCCATCTTTTATGGAAAGCATTTGGTGGGTGTTTAAACAATGTTGGGATAAAGGGTTAATCTATAAAGGAAATAAAATTGTTCCTTACTCTCCGGCTTTAGAAACTGGTCTATCAAACTTTGAAGCAACATCTAACTATCAAGACGTTCAAGATCCAGCTGTAACAGTTTTATTTAAAGCCACAGATGAAGATGCATACTTTAGTGCATGGACAACTACTCCATGGACACTTCCAAGTAATATGGCATTAATCGTAAATAAAGATATTGATTATGTACTAGCTCATGAAAAAAATAAAGATGTAAAAATTTATATCGCTAAAGAAAGATTAGAAAGCTATAAGAAAGGTTTTGATTTTGAAGTTATAAAAGAAGTAAAAGGATCAGATCTTGTAGGAAGAAAATACACTCCTTTATTTGATTACTTTAAAGATCAAAAACAAAATGGAGCCTTTCAAATTGTTAGTGATAACTATGTAACAACAAGTGATGGTACGGGGATCGTACACTCAGCACCAGCTTTTGGTGAAGATGATAACAGAGTTTTAAAAGAACATAATATCAGCGCCATTGCATGCCCACTAAACTCTAAAGGTGAATTTACAGATGAAGTATCTGACTTTGCTGGAAAGTTTATTAAAGATGCAGATAAAGACATTATCAAACATCTAAAAGATAATGGATCTCTATTTCATCAATCAGTATTAGTTCACTCTTATCCATTTTGTTATAGAACTGATACTCCATTAATCTATATGGCCATGCCACAGTGGTATTTAAGTGTTGATACAATTAAAGAACAGATGATTGAATCAAACTCTCAAATTAACTGGGTTCCTGATCATATTAAAGATGGTCGTTTTGGAAAATGGCTTGAGGGTGCTCGTGACTGGGCCATTTCAAGAAATAGATTTTGGGGAACTCCTCTTCCAATCTGGTCTAATGAAACCACTGGTAATCATGTTTGTATTGGATCAATCGAAGATCTAAAAAAATACTCTGGAATTGAAATAGACGATCTACACAGAGAGATTGTTGATGAAATATCTTTTTCTATTGATGGTGAAGAAGGTGTATATAAAAGAATCCCTGAAGTATTTGACTGCTGGTTTGAATCAGGCTCAATGCCATATGCACAACTTCACTACCCGTTTGAAAATGAAGAAGTTTTCAAAAATGGTTTTCCAGCGGAATTTATCGCAGAAGGATTAGATCAAACAAGAGGATGGTTCTACACTCTAACAGTTTTAAGTAGTGCTTTATTTAATAAACCTGCTTTTAAAAATGTTATTGTAAACGGAATGGTTATGGCCGCTGATGGCAAAAAAATGAGTAAGTCTCTTCGTAACTACACAGCACCTGATAGCCTGATGGAAGAATTCGGAGCTGATGCCCTTAGACTCACATTTATTACAAGTGCCCTTGTAAAAGGCGAAGAACTAAAATTTACTGATGATGGAGTAAAAGACATGGTAAGACGTGCTCTTTTACCTTGGTATAACTCTTTTAAATTCTTTAATACATATGCAAAGGTTGATGGATTTAATGCTAATGAGCACTTAACGACATCTGATAATATTCTAGATAAGTGGGTTTTATCGAAACTACAAACTCTTATTAAAAACGTAACTTTTGAGATGGAAAGTTATAAGCTTTATAATGTTGTTCCAAAATTATTTGATTTTATTGAAGATTTAACAAATTGGTATATCAGACTTAATAGAAGAAGATTTTGGGAAGGAAGTGAACTTACGCAAGAAAAGAAAAAAGCTTATTCAACTTTATACACTTGCTTAAAAGAACTTAGTAAAGTTATGGCGCCATTTGCACCATTTTTATCAGAGTCAATATTTTTAGAGCTAAAAGAAAACTTTAAAGAAAATATGCCCCAGTCAGTTCACCTATGTGACTACCCTCTTTTTGATGAATCAATGATTGATGATTCTCTAGAAGATGCGGTAACTAGAATGCAAGAGATTGTTTTACTTGGAAGACAAAAAAGAACAAGTAGCGATATAAAAGTTAAGACTCCTCTTAACAGACTTACTGTTATTCACCAAGATAAAAAAGTATTAGATAAAATTGCATCCCTAGAAGACTTTATTAAGGTTGAACTTAATATTAAGAATGTCGAGTATGATACAAATGAAGATAGCTATATCAAGCTTTTTGCTAAACCTAATTCAAGAGTATTAGGTAAAAAACTTGGTAAAGAGTTTAAAAAGTATTTTCCTGCAATTGCAGCTTTAGATTCAAATGCTTTAAAAGAAGTAGAAGCGGGTAATAATATTCAAGTATTAGAATCGAATCTAACTTCAGAGGATCTTTTAATCTACAGAGAAACAAAAGATGGAGTTAATGCTATTTCTAACAGATGGATTTCAATTGATCTTGATACAAACCTTACTCAAGAACTTATTGATGAAGGGATTGCAAGAGAAGTTGTTAATAGAATCCAAAAATCAAGAAAAGATCTTGGATTTAACGTGGAAGATAGAGTTAAGCTTGCTTTTGATTGTAGTGATACTTTAAAGGCTATTATTACAAAGCATAGTGCTTATATAAAGTCTGAAACACTAACAACTGATATTGCTTTTAAGATGAATGGAGCTACTAATACACTAGAGCATAAAATTGATGAGCATCCAATAAAAGTTCAGGTTACAAAGTAATGAATAAAGGGATATATCTTTTTCTTATATATATCCCCATTCTTTGTTTTGGATACTCTAAACAAGATATCAAATATAATAAGCAAAACTATAGCCGCTATATTAGGCCTCAAGTAAAAAATATTATTAGAGACTATAAACAGGCCCTAATAAAAATATTTCCAGCTCAAACTAAACTTTCAGAACTATTTGACTCAATGATTATTTTAGATAGAAAAATTATTGAATCAAATAAACTCTGCACAAAAGGGTCTAATACAACTTGTTTGTCCTTTATGGAAAACACTCTAAATCTACTTGTAGAAATAAAGAATAAAACAGATCGACATGAATACTTAGCACTCAAAAAAACTCTAGCACAAGCAATAATCTATATAGGAAAAATGCATAAAGAAATATCTATCCATGATTTATCAAAACTAACAATGTATTTAAATAGAATCTACTTACAATTTTTTAATAGCTTATTTCAAACAAGCTTAGTAAATAACGAGAAACTCTCTCTTGTTCATTTTAACTTTTTTAAACCTCTCATAAAAGGTGTTTCTATAAAGAATGATGACAAGTTCTTTTATTCTCATACGGGAAGATTGAATTATGCATGGAATGAATTCAACTCCAAATTTAATGAAGTTACAACTCAAATGAGTAAAGACCTTTTGCAAAGATTTGACATCATTCACAAAAGATGGAGAAGTATTTTAAAAATTGTTCTAATAAAGCCATAAAAAAAGCCCACTTTAAAAAGTGGGCTTATATTCTTTTAGATTTTAGATCTTCTAAATCCTTTACTCTTAGTCTTTCTTCTTCTTTTTTCAGCAGCTTCAGACTTTTCTTTTGCTTGGATTGAAGGCTTTTTATACTCTTGTCTAGCTCTATATTGCTTTACGATTCCATAAGAATCACAAAGTCTTTTAAACTTTCTTAGAGATCTTTCTACACCAACTTTTTCGTCGATTTTAATATAGATATTTTGCATAATAATTCACCTCCCCTTCGCAAGCATTGAGCCAATCTACTGATTGGGTTTAAATTCGTATTAGCTAAAATAGTCGAAAAAGGGTATACATGTCAACAAAAAGAAAGGAATTCCTAGCATTATGAGCACTCAATTTGGACTTTTTAATGAATCCTCCCAAAATAGGCCATTAGCTTTTACTCAAAGACCAGATGACTTTGCTCATTATTATGGACAAGAACATTTAAGCTCCAAGATTCAAAGACTAAATAAAAACAATATCTCCCATATCATCTTACATGGACCTGCTGGATGCGGAAAAACAACACTTAGCTACCTTATAGCAAATGCTGTTGATATGCCTATTCACACTTTTAATGCGGTTTTAGGGGGTGTAAGCGAGCTTAGAGCTTTAATCAAAGAGTGTATTAGCAATAGCGAGCTTCAAGGTAAAAAATCAATAATATTTATTGATGAAATTCATAGGTTTAACAAGTCACAACAAGATGCACTACTTCCCTACTTAGAAAGAGCTGACTTTATTCTTTTAGGAGCAACTACAGAGTATCCAAAAACAACTTTAAATAAGGCCATCCAGTCAAGAGTTCAAATATGGCAGCTAAATAAACTTAATGAATCTGCCATCAAAGATATTTTAAATAAAGCAAATAGGGATAAAGAGTCATCCATTAATAAAGATGTGATTAATCTTATCGCTGATATTAGTGATGGAGACGCTAGGTTTGCTTTATCAAAACTAGAAATCCTTATTCAAAATAAAGATAAGATTAAAAACTTATCTACTGATGAAATTAAACAAAGCTATCTAGAAATAAACAGAGAGTACGATAAAAATAGTAACAGACACTATGATGTGATTAGTGCTTTTATAAAAAGTATTAGAGGCTCTGATGCTAATGCAGCTATCTTTTGGCTAGCAGTCATGCTTGATGGCGGTGAAGATATTGAGTTTATCGCAAGAAGACTTATCATTAGTGCAAGCGAAGATATTGGAAACGCAGATCCTAGGGCTTTAACTATTGCAACCAATGCTCACTATGGAATTAAAACAATCGGAATGCCTGAAGCAAGAATTATTTTAGCTCAAGCTACGGCTTATTTAGCAAATGCTCCAAAAAGTAACTCAAGCTATATGGCCATAAATGAAGCTCTAAGCTTTGTAAAAAATAATAAAACCATTGAAGTTCCCACTCACCTTCAAAACCATCACCCTGATAAGAAAAACTATAAATATCCTCATAGTTATCCTAATCATTATGTGGAACAAGACTACACAGGGTTAAAAGAAAAGTTTTTTGAATTTGGTAATCTTGGATATGAGAAAATGCAAAAAGACTATCTCTTAAAAATTAAAGAGTTAAATCAGGGCAACAAAAGTATGCCCTGATATGATATTAATTAAAGAGTAATAAATAAAATACCAGCAGGAATTGTCGATCCAACTAATCCAAGACCAACAAATAAAGCCGCCGAACCTAATCCGCCTGTCGCTAACATAACAATACCTCCTATAGCAGCAACTATTAATCCCAATACTGCAATGGAAGGAGAAATCATCATATACAGAATAACTAATGCTCCAAATAAACCGATGCTACTATCTGCTATTGATCTCCCACTTTTTTTACTAAAAAGACTTGTAGATCTTACACTAATATTTTTTATTTCTTGTATTTTTTGCTCTAAGTAAGCCTTGTACCCACCAGCAGACTCTATATCTTCTTTCATATTTTTTACAACTACATCTTGGCGATAATACTCTGAACTAGATACAAGTAGTGATTTTATACTCTGTTGATCAAGGTTAGATCTTTGGGCAACTTTTAAAGTATATTTTCTATTTTTAGCAGCTCTTTGTAATTGCCTAAAAAGTCTTTTTGATCTCTTAGATAGTTTAAGAAGTCTTTTATTTAAGTAACTAACTTCTTGTTCACCTGTCATATCTTCAACCTTCTTTATCTCTTTTTCTAAATAACGAATAAACTTTTTCTGAGACTTATTAGACTTATCACTTACTTCATGAGCTGTTAAAACTTCATTGCTTAAATTTTCAAGAGCTATATCTACTTGATGATCTGTCCTAGAAACAGAAAAAGCAAAGACTTGGTTTATTGAAAACGTAAAAAGAATAATAAGTGATATCTTGTTCATAATTTACTCCAAAATTAATCAATAGGTTGATAAAGCTTATCTGCTCATATATCATGACTACTCACAGCAAAAGAGTGAAAAAACGAAGTAACTGTAAAAAATACATAGAAAAAGACTAATTTGGAACCTGGAACTCAATAAGGAAAAATATCTAAATGATCGAATACGTGATAAAATCCAACCCTGATGACAGAGTTTTACAAAAAGCTAGCGACCTTTTGAAAAAAGGTGAACTTATCTGTCTTCCAACTGATACCAATTGGATACTTCTTGCAGATCCTTATGTAAAAGGAGCTAGTGATAAACTTTATAAGATCAAAAAAGAAAATGCATCTAAGCACTTCAGTCTCTTTTGCAAAGATATTCAAATGGCAAGTGATGTGGCTGTTATTGAAAATACAGCTTTTAGAATCTTAAAAAAATGTATTCCAGGAAACTATACTTTTATTTTTGAAGCAAAGAAAAAAATAGCCAAGATTATTAGTGCATCTAAAACAGATAAAGAAGTTGGAGTTAGGTTTGTTCCATCAAGCCTAGTTGAAAAGCTTTTAGATATTCATGGAGATGTTCTTATTTCAACAAATCTTCCTAAAAGTCTTTTTAGTGAAGATGAACAAATATATTCTTATATGCTTGAAGACTCTCTTCGAGGAATATGTTCTATGATCATCGATCCTGGTGAATTTGAATTTACTGGTCAAAGTACAATTGTTAGCTTTATAGATGATATTCCAGATGTTCTAAGAGCTGGTGCAGGGGATATATCTCCATTTTAGGTAAATTCTTCCTCTAAAAGCCAACGAAATAAGTCAAAAATAGTTTTATCCGATTAGCCTTTATATACAGAAAGTAAAATTTAAAAGGAGAATCAGGATGATTAAATTTCTATTATTATCACTAGTTTCATTATCAGTATTTGCCACAACTCACATTGGAGTTGAACCAGAACTTAAGTACGATAAAAAGACTTATAACAAAACAACTTTTGAAAAATTTAACTCCCAATACCTAGATGTTATTATTGAAAATGTTAGTTTTCCAAGTCGATCAAACCTTGGAAAAAAACAAAAGAAAAAATTTGTAAAAGCACTAGCTATGTTGGAGCCCGTTTTAAATAGTGAAGCATTTAAAAAGAGAGTTCTAAGTTACGTAAGGCCTGAACACTCAGAGCCTGGATATCAAAAGAATTATTTATGGAGTAATAAGAATAAAAGACTATCTCCATCTCAAATTTATGACATCATTATGAAAGCCGATGAAAAAATGATCCCTGCCACTATTGGAAAAATGAATATTAATTCATGGGTAAAGGTGTGTAAGTGGTATGAAAGACCATTTACTTGGTGTAAAAAAGTTATTGGTTCAACTAGTCCAAGCTCTTCTAAAATGATGAAACTTAATTGGAAATTCTACAAATCTTTTGAAACACACCAAATGGTCTCTAATATTGTACATGAATGGCTTCACCTACTTGGTTTCTTACATGGGCCATCAGCAACAATGAGAATGGAAGTTCCTTATGTTGTAGGAGCAATCGCAGGTGAAGTTGCAAAAGAAATGATTGAATCAACTAGAAAGTAAGAAAATTATAGTTTAAATCTTAAAAAGCTCCCGGTACGATTAATATTCACTAAAGGGAGTTTTTATGATTAAACTAATATTAATTACAACTATTTTATCAACTACTATTTTTTCACAAGAAAAAACAATCTGCGGTGAGACTGACGATAGAATCAGAGCTTATAATATGAAAATTGGAAGGCTATCAACAGGTGATAAGCACAAAGGTTGTACTGTTACTATGATCTCCGAATCATGTGGTATTACGGCTGGCCACTGTGAAAAAGTTTTAGATTATGCTGAGTTTAACCCACCTCTATCTACTAAGACAGGAATGCCAAGAGCTGCAGCTCTAGAAGATAAATACTATATTGATAAAGATTCAATTGATATGCAGTACAATGGACTAGGCATGGACTGGGCCATAGTTAAATTTAAACCGAATGAAATGACAGGAAAGCTTCCAGGACAAATTAACGGTTACTACGATGTTTCTTTTGAAGGTATAAAAAGAGGTAGTGAAGTTATTATCACTGGATATGGTCTCGATCAAGATGACCCTGAGAAAAACTTTACCCTTCAAACTCACAAAGGGAAAGTTTCAAGTGTCGGTTTTTGGAATAAAGTTTTAAAGTACTCTGTTGATACTATGGGTGGCAATTCTGGTTCTTCAATTATTGATGCTAAAACAGGAAAAATTGTTGGTATTCATACAAATGGAGGATGTACAAGTTCTTCAGGAAAAAATCAAGGTGTAGCTATTAAATATAATAGAAAGCTGCAAGCTGCTATAAAAAAATGTTTAGCTAGAAGATAAGTCACGTTTGCAGCAAATCCCTTCATAACAAGAAGATTTGCTACAAATATTTTTTATAGAAAACTATTTTTTCTTAGCGTAATTATCTCTAAGAGTAACCGTTCTATTAAATACAGGAGCTCCATCTTTAGAGTACTTAGAATCAGCTGTAAAATAACCCATTCTTTCAAACTGAAACTGCTCCCCTGCTTTTGCTTTAGCTAAAAATGGCTCTACTTTAGCTGTAATAATCTTAAGAGAATTCTTATTAATAGTACTTAAAAAATCATCAACGGATCCAGGGGCTTCATGAGTAAAGAGTCTATCATAAAGTCTAACCTCAACATCTAAAGCATCCTTAGCATTTACCCAATGGATAATTCCTTTTACTTTCTTTTCAAGAGCTGCTGGCTGAACTCCACCAAAAGAGTCTTCATGATAAGTACACTTTAATTCTATCACCTTACCATTTTCATCTTTTACAAATTCATCACAGGTAATCACATATCCATATCTAAGCCTTACCGATCTTCCTGGACCTAGCCTAAACCATTTTTTTGGGCTTGGAGGATCTTCTAAAAAATCTGATGCATCAATATAAAGTTCTTTAGAAAAAGTAATACTTCTTGAACCAAAAGATTCGTCTTGTGGATGAAAAGGAGCATCAATAATGTGATTCTCTCTATCCCAGTTTGTGATAGTGACTTTAATTGGATCTAAAACTCCAAGACATCTTTTTGTTGTTGAGTTAAGCTGGGATCTCACACACTCTTCTAATATAGATAATTCAATAACATTATTTTGCTTTCCAACACCAATTTGATCCATAAACTTTCTGATTCCAGCAGCAGGATAACCTCTTCTTCTTACACCACTAATGGTTGGCATTCTTGGATCGTCCCATCCTTCTACATGCTTTTCTTCTACAAGTTGCAGAAGCTTTCTTTTGCTCATTACTGTATAATCAAGGTTTAATCTTGCCATTTCATACTGATGTGGCCTGCTTGGAACCGAAACATTTTCTACACACCAATCATATAAAGCTCTATTATCTTGAAACTCTAAAGTACAAATGGAATGAGTTATATTTTCAAGAGCATCACTTATTCCATGGGTAAAATCATACATAGGATATATACACCAATCATCTGCCGTTCTATGGTGATGAACTCTTCTAATTCTATATAAAACAGGATCTCGCATACACATATGGCCATGTGCCATATCTATTTTTGCTCGAAGAACTTTTGAGCCATCTTCAAACTCTCCAGCCCTCATTCTTTTAAATAAATCAAGGTTTTCTTCTATCGATCTATTTCTAAAGGGAGACTCAATCCCTGGTTTTTCAAATGATCCTCTTTGAGCTGCAATTGTATCCCCATCCTGATCATCAACAAAGGCAAGACCTTTTTCAATAAGCTCAATAGCAAATCCATATAATTTTTCAAAATAGTCTGATGAGAAAAAAAGATTTTTTTCCCAATTATACCCTAGCCACTCAATATCCTTTTTAATAGATTCCACATATTCGGTGCTTTCTTTTTCAGGGTTAGTATCATCAAAACGTAAATGACATCTACTTTTAGGAGCATTATCTAAAGCTAATCCAAAATTTAAACAAATTGATTTAGCATGTCCTATATGAAGATATCCATTTGGCTCTGGAGGAAATCTTGTTACAACATATCCATCATGAGTATTTTCATCTAGATCTTTAGCAATTATATTTTCAATAAAATTACGTACTTCTTTTTTATTAGTTGGAGTTCTATTTTCCATTTTTTATCCTAATACGTTTTTTAATCTTTCTTTTAAGATTTTAACAGGAATAAGTGGGATTAAAATTTTTAAATCTGGCCCATGATTTTTACCTGTTAATGTATATCTAAAACCCATAAATAAAGGTTTGCCTTTAATACCAAGCTCTTTTTTACAATGATTCATCCAAGAACTAAAAGTTTCACTACTTATGTATTCCTCACTTACGCTTTCTAAGCTCTCTTTTATATAACTTGCTATTTGTGGTGTTGTCTCCCAACCTTTAATCTCTAAAGTTTCATCACTATCTTCATAAATAGTTTTTACCATTAAATCTTCAAGCATTGGATCAATTTCACTTATGAGTTGAATCTTTTCAACCAATAGATTTAAACAAGTTCTTTGCCAAGCTTCATCATGAGACATAAATAGTCCATCTGCTGATAGTATATCTCTAGCATGAGCTAGTAATTCGTCTTCTGATAACAACTTAAGATGCTGAGCATTTGTCCACTTTAGTTTTTCAATATCATACATAGCTGGAGATTTATTAAATCTTGTCTCATCAAAAATGTTTTCAATTTCTTTAATGGTAAAGATACTTTTTTCTTCAGGATGAGACCACCCTAGAAGACATAAATAGTTCATCAAAGCTTGAGGCAAGTATCCTTCTTCTTTATATAGATGTACAGAAGTTGCTCCATGTCTTTTTGAAAGCTTTTGTCTATCAGAACCAATCATAATAGAAAGATGGGCAAACTTTGGAGGCTGCCATGAAAAAGCTTCATAAATCATAAGCTGCCTTACTGTATTATTTAAATGCTCTTCTCCACGAAGAACGTGAGAAATTTGATGAAGATGATCATCAATAACATTACAAAAATTATAAGTAGGGATTCCACTTGATCTCATAATAACAAAATCTCCAACCATACCAGCTGGAAACTTTACATCCGATCTAACAAGATCTTTAAAACTGTAAGCCTTAGACTCATCAACTTTAAATCTAATTGAAGCTTTTTCACCATTAGCAACTTTTTGTTTTGCTTCACTAAAAAATTCTTCATTTCTCCATTTTCCTGTATATGCAGAGGTTCCATTTTTAATATTTTCCTCTTTCATTTTCTCTAACTCTTCATCTGTACAAAAATCGTAAAAAGCCTTACCTTCTTCAATTAATTTTAAAGCATGCTCCATATAAATATTTAATCTTTGGGACTGATGATAAGGGCCAAGATCTCCAGAGGCTTGTGCTCCTTCATCGTGCATGACTCCTGCCCATTTAAGATCTTCGATTTGTAGATCCTCATACTTTTTTTCAGATCTATCTTCATCTGTATCTTCAACTCGAAGAATATATTTTCCACCTTTCGACTTTGCTAATAAATAGTTATAAAGTGCTGTTCTTGCTCCACCAATATGTAAGTACCCCGTTGGCGAAGGTGCAAATCTAACCCTAACTGACATGAATTCTCCTTAAAATTTATCTCCTATAACTTACCTAATATAGGGTCATTTTTGAACAAAAAAAAGCCGCTATATTAGCGGCTTTAAAGTTTTTAATATTTGCTGAGTATTAATTAAAATATGATTCTATTTTTCCATCAATATCACTTTCTACACCACCTGTAGAAATCGCAATTTCCTTTATGATTAACTCTTTACACTGTTCCATCATTTTCTTTTCTCCAAATGATAGCTTTTTACTTGTTTTAAGTAAGAAAAGAGATCTTAAAACATCTGCAATCTCAACTAATGAACCAGTCTTAACTTTAGCAAGATAATCTCTATGCCTTCTATTCCACGTTGAGTTATCTACCTTAACATCGTGATTACTTAGAAGCTCGTAAACATCGTCAATCTCTGTTTGTGTAACTAAATTTCTAATACCATCTTTTTTAGTACTAGGAACCATTACCGTCATTCCATTAGAGATAATTTTTACCACGTACATTGTTAAGTTAGTCCCAGCAACTTCCTGTGCATCAATACTCGTAATTTGACCAACACCATGCCCCGGACAAACAACATAATTTCCAATTTCAAACATAATAAAACCTTAGTAAATTATTATTTCTATTTTTATAACGCGTATGGAAAAATAACTCAATGCAAAGTGTAAACTTTACAGACAAAAAAAGGGAGAGCTGAAGCTCTCCCTAAACATAAGTATATGAAATTGCTGAAATTAAAATCTATCAACTAACTCATTTTTTTCAAAAAAGTATGCAAGCTCTCTTTGAGCCGAAGCTTCCGAATCTGACCCATGAACAGCATTTTCTCCAATTGACTTAGCATATAATTTTCTAATAGTTCCCTCAGCCGCTTCTGCTGGGTTTGTTGCTCCCATGATTTCTCTATTTTTCATAACAGCATTTTCACCCTCTAAACACATAAGCATTACTGGACCAGAAGTCATAAAATCAACAAGTTCACCAAAAAATGGTCTTTCTTTATGCTCGATATAGAAACCTTCTGCTTTTTCTCTAGATAACTTTGTAAATTTAGCTGCTGCTATTCTTAAATCATTTTTTTCAAAAATTGATTTAATATTTCCAATATTATTATCTAAAGTTGAGTTTGGTTTAATAATTGAAAATGTTTTTTCTATTGCCATGATAGAATCTCCTTAAAACTAATTAAATTAATGGGGCAAATTTACCGCTAAATTATTGAATATTCAACACTTTTAATTACTTTAATCTTATTTTAAAGATCTAGAAAGGCCTTCGGGAGTAGACCCAATATATGAAGCAATCATATATTTAGGTATTTGGTCATAAAAAGGAGCAAACCTTTTACAAAATTGCTCATAACGAGACTTTACATCCATTGTTAGCAAGCAAACCTCTCGGTGCTCCTTATCTAAAAAGCTAATTTCTGCCATTTTCCTCAAAACCTTAGTCCACCCAGGAGAATCATCTATATTTTGTAAAATATCAGACATGCAAAACATATCAACAGTTGTATTAGTGACAGCCTCTATATAATAAATAGTTTTTGTTTTTCCCAAATACTCCATATAAGGGCCTAAAATCCCTCCATTTGAATGAAAGTTTTTAGTATGCTCCTTACCATCCTTACCAATAATAAAATTTCTAAGAACACCTTCTTTAACAATAAAGAACTTATACTCATCCTGTCCCGGTTTAACTAAATAATCACCTTTTTTATAAACTCTTCTTACCAAAAAGCTTTTAAACTTTTCTAACTCTTGCTGACTAATAAGATCACTAGAAAAGATAAGCTCAGATAAATTTAAAATATCAAACATAACGCACCACAAAGTAAAATAACAAACTATATCAAGGATCATATAACAGGTTGAGCTTAAAATAACCTTAATAATTAAAATATTAAGAAAAAGGCGGTAAAAAAATGGATCACATTTATAGTTTCCTAGCTCCTATTGCAATAGGGCTTGTTGTGATTGAAGTCATCATGGCAATAGTATTTAAAAAAAGAGTCATAACTTTTGCAGACTCTGTTATTAATTTAGGAACTGGTATGTTTAATCAATGTGTTAACATGCTAATTCTTTTTCTTGTTCTAGTTTCTTACGGATATCTCTACGATAACTTTAATACTGTCACATGGGAAAAAGGTTTTTTATACTACTTTATACTTTTGCTATTCATTGATTTTTTATTTTACTGGTATCATCGCTTTAACCACGAGATAAATTTTTTATGGGCAGCTCACTCCCCGCACCATAGTTCAGAAGAGTTTAACTATACTGTTGGAGCAAGGGCTTCTATAACTCAAAGATTGTTTAGCTTTACTTTCTTTTGGCCATTATGCTTTATTGGATTTGAGCCAATGGATATATACATGATGACGGGGATTCACCTAATGATAGGATTCACTCATCATACAAGATTAATACCAAAGCTTGGGCCATTTATTGAATACATATTTAACACTCCTTCTCACCATAGAGTTCACCACGGAACAAATGCAAGATATCTTGATAAAAACTATGCTGAAGTTTTTATTATTTGGGACAGAATGTTTGGAACTTTTCAAGAAGAACTAGATGAAGATCCTGTAAGATATGGAATCCTAAGACACCCTATGTCCAATTCAATGATAACAATTAATTTTCATTTTTGGGCAATGCTTGCAAAAGATTTTATAGAAACAAAATCTTGGTGGAACAAAATAAGACTATGGTTTATGCCTCTAGGATGGAGACCAGATGATGTCTCATACAGAAGTAAAGTAAAACCCATTGAGTATGGAACTCCAAGAGCATTTATAACAACTGCTCACAAGAACTCAAAGTTTTATATCATTATTCAAGTCGCAATTTGTCTTGTTCTTATGTATGCAACAATTAGTGCCAAATTTAATATACCAAGTTTTTATAAAGTCGTATTTTCTTTTGTATTACTATATGCTTTAGAATCTTGGAAATATCTACTGGATAATACAAAGAAATATTTTACACATGTTACTTTAAGTACAATCTGTATGTGTCTTTGTTTTTTAAAGATTGGAGAATTTCAAAATGTAATTACACCTAGAGTAGCGACCTATATCTGCATTATTCTTATTATTAATCTTATTAGTTTATATGGATTAAACTTTCTGAAAAAGAATAATAAAGCTATAGCATAATAAAACCTATAGATCTGCCCCTCTAATATGGGGCTAATCTTTTTTAGATAAATCTAATCGTTATCATTAATATAAAAAAAGCCCTACTTTTAATAAGTAGGGCTTTTTGCTTAGTATCTAAAAGATATTTTTTACTTCTTTAAAACCTGTGCAACCTTTTCACCAAGCTCAGCAGGAGATCTTGCAATTGTAACACCACAAGCTTCTAATGCTTTAAACTTAGCATCTGCTGAATCATCTTCACCAGAAATAATTGCTCCAGCGTGTCCCATTCTTTTACCTGGAGGCGCTGCTGCTCCAGCAATAAATGATACAACTGGCTTTGACATATTTTCTTGAATCCATTTACCAGCATCTGTCTCAGCAGATCCACCGATCTCACCAATCATGATAACTGCATCTGTATCTGGATCATTTTCAAATAACTCTAAACAATTAATGAAGTCTGTTCCATTAACTGGATCTCCACCAATACCAACACATGTTGATTGACCAATCTCTCTTTGAGTTAATTGAAAAACAGCTTCATAAGTTAAAGTACCTGATCTTGAGATAACTCCAACTCTTCCTGGCATATGAATATGACCTGGCATAATCCCAATTTTACACTCACCTGGAGTAATGATACCTGGACAGTTTGGACCAATTAGTCTTGAGTTAGAACCTTTAAGAGCATTCTTTACTTTTACCATATCATTAATAGGAATTCCTTCCGTAATTGCAATGATTAGTGGCATACCAGCATCGATACACTCTAAGATTGAATCAGCTGCAAATGGCGGCGGAACAAAAATCATCGCAGCATTTGCCCCAGTTGCTTCAATACATTCTTTAACACTATTAAAAACTGGAATTCCTTCGTGGTTCATTCCACCTTTACCAGGAGTAACACCACCAACAACATTTGTTCCATAGTCACGACATTGAAGCGTGTGAAAAGTACCTTGCTTTCCAGTCACACCAACTGTCATTAATTTTGTATCTCTTCCTACTAGAATTGCCATTACAACTCTCCTTTTGCAGCAGCAACTGCTTTTTGAGCTGCATCTGCTAGATCATCAGCTGGAGTAATTGCTAATCCAGACTCAGATAAAATTTTCTTTCCGATATTAACATTTGTTCCCTCTAATCTTACAACAAGAGGAACTTTTAGTTCTAATTCTTTAGCAGCAGCAACAACACCTTCTGCGATGATGTCACACTTCATAATTCCACCAAAAATATTAACTAAAATAGCGCTTACATTTGAATCTTCTAAAATAATAGAAAAAGCTTTTTGAACAGTTTCTTTTGTAGCTCCCCCACCAACATCTAAAAAGTTTGCTGGCTCTCCACCAAAAATCTTTAAGATATCTAGTGTTCCCATGGCAAGTCCAGCTCCATTTACTAAGCATCCAATATTTCCATCTAATGAAATATAAGATAGTCCGTATTTTCCAGCTTCTAATTCTTGCTCAGACTCTTCAGTAATATCTCTTAACTGCTCAATTTCTGGATGTCTGAAAAGAGCGTTATCATCAAAATTAAGCTTAGCATCTAGTGCAATTACATCTCCAGACTTAGTCGTAACTAATGGATTGATCTCTGCAATAGAGCAGTCTTTTTCAATATACATATCATAAAGACCTTTAAAGAACTTAATCGCTTTTTTCATTTGATCACCTTTAAGACCAATTCCAAAAGCTAACTTTCTACCAACATATGCTGAAAAACCAACACTTGGATCAATAGATGCTTTAATGATTTTCTCTGGAGTTGCTTTTGCAACTTCTTCAATCTCAACTCCACCTTCACTTGAAGCCATCATTGTGATTTTTCCAGTATTTCTATCTAAAACAATACCTGCATAGTATTCGTGATCGATATCGCAACCTTCTTCAATAAGAACAAGGTTTACTTTTTTACCTTCAGCTCCCGTTTGAGGAGTAATTAACTGCATCCCGATGATGTCTGAAGCATATTGCTTAACTTCATCTAAAGATTTAGCAACTTTTACACCACCACCTTTACCACGGCCTCCGGCATGAATCTGAGCCTTAACAACCCAAACACTTCCACCAAGTTTTTTTGCAACTTCAACAGCTTCATCTGCTGTTGTAGCTGTTGCTCCATTAAGCACACTAATGCCTGCTTGCCTCATCAGGTCTTTTGCCTGATACTCGTGAACGTTCATAGTTTCTCCTTAAACTATTTTTTATATTAAAACTAACTTTTGTTAAAAAAATTACTTTTATAATTATAGGCATATTTGCTCAAAAAGCCACCTTCTTATTCTAAATATAAAGATGCATAGCTTCATTGACGTAAGCACGATTTATTCTTACATTTAGCTTTGAACTCATTGAAGGAATATACTTATGGATACACTTGTCTTACACCCATCTACCTTTAAACTTGACGGAGGTGCTATGTTTGGAATTATCCCAAAGCCTCTATGGGAAAAAAAGATAAAGTCTGATGATAAGAATCGGATACTTATGAGTTTAAGAGTCATTCTCTTTATAACAGAAAATAAAAAAATCTTAGTAGATACTGGTATTGGTGAATATCATGATGAAAAATTTATCAAGAATTTTGAAATTTCAAATACAAATAAGCCTCTTATTTCAATTTTAGAAGCAAATAATATTTACCCTGATGAGATTAGTGATATTATTCTAACTCATCTTCACTTTGATCATGTTGGTGGGCTTGGGGATAAAGATGGAAATCCTCTTTTTAAAAATGCAACTATTCATCTTCATAAAAAACACCTTGAGTACGCTAAAAAACCTAGTGACAAAGACGCTGGCTCTTTTCATTCAAAAATATTTTTACCTCTCCTAGAAAAACATAAATTAAATCTTCTAACAGATCTTAATGGAATTATTATTAAAGATGGCAAAGATGAAATAAAATACAAAACAAGCTTTGGACATACTCCCTACATGATTCATCCTTATAATAATAAGTACATCTATATGGCCGATCTTGTTCCCATGGAACATCATATACCGATACCTTGGGTTATGGGGTACGATATTGAACCAGTAGTAACAACAAAGTATAAAAAAGAGTTTTATCATTTCATTCAAAAAGAAGATTTAACAATGATTTTTGAGCATGATAATGAAACGGTTGGAGCAAAAGTAGTACTTAACGAAAAAAGACGTTTTAAAGGTGCTGAGAAATTACATTCTCAAAAAAAAGCTATAGAAAAAATTTAAAAATATACGAATTTTGCTTTTACTTAATTTTGAATCGCTTCAATTCTATCATTACAAGTAGTTAGTATTTTTTCAAAATTAGACTTTGCCTTTTCTTTTAATTTTAAAATATCTTCCATTAAAGCTGTATCAAAAGGAAACTTTTCCAACTCACTCATAGTAGCAACAGATATAACTCCTGTTTGCTTAGCAAGTCTTGATAACCTCGTATAATCAGATATCACTTGAGTTTTATTGGGAAACTCCTTTTTATTTATTTGTTCATATTGCTTTTCATTTTGAATGACAAAACTTGTAAAAAATTGTCCGTATTTTTCAGTGTATTCTTTTTCAAAGTTCTTAACTCTTTTTGCCCACGGTTCATTTGATTTAGCAAATGAACTTAAAAAAGCTTCTCTTATCTGCGTCACAATTGTTTTTAAAGTAAGATATTTTTGAACAAGCTCATCTTTAAACTCATTATTATTATTGGTATTTTTTTGAATAAAAGAATTGATTTTTTTTTGAAAATCTGCAACTGAAAAATGACTTATCAAAATTGTATCTTTAAATGAAATTCTCGAATTATGGTCCTGTAAGGTATAAGGAAATTTTTTAGTTAGTGGAAGAACATTTTGAACACTAACTTCATAAATACCGTCTTTAACTCTTTGTCCGATATCAAAAGAAAGCTCATCGAACCTAGCCACGCCATCTTTAATAATTGCTTTTGCACTAAACTTTATTTCCTTATTACTTAAAATTTTTTTATAAACAGATTTTGCTTCTAATATAAGTTGACCGCTAGAAAAGTTATTTGTGACAAACCAAAAAATATTTTTTTCTTTAGAGAAAAATAATCTTTGAGAAAAATAATTTGATTCTATAATAGCTCTAGCTTTTTTAGCGTCACTTAATCCCATGGCATTAGGTCTTATAAATGATGGTCTATAAGATATCATGTAATAATATGAAATAAAAAAACAAGTTAAAATAGTAATCAATAAGCCAAATGCTATAAATTTAGTACTTTTTTGTTTTGCTAAGCTTTCAAATTGAGAAAAATCAACATCAACTTGTTGTATCGGCTTGTCTTCAAGCTCTTCACCAACAAAAAGCTTTTCCTCTTTAGGGTTATTTTCAGATTCTTCTTGATCTAAAATCTCATTTTTTAAATCTAAACTCTCTTGCGTTAAAAGATCTGGTAATCCAGGTAAATCCTTATCTCTACAAATATGACCAAAAAGCTCTTCAAATGACATAGGTGATTTCATTTTTTCACTTATAACAAGATCTGAGTTAGACTCTATTTCATCTTTTAATTGAAGCTTAGTAAAAGGGCCTCTTTTTTCCTTATTTTTTATAATAAACCATTGCATATAATAGTTATTATACTGAAAAAAGGATTCAAATGAAACCAACAAATAGAAAAGATGACTATATATCCACGCTATATACAACAAAAAATAATCAATCTAAGTATTCTATCTTATTAAGTCCTTCAGATATTGGAGTAAGATTGAATCAAGGTCGAAATGGAACAAGATTTGCCCCAGAGGCTCTTTTAAATACTTTTGGAAAACTTAATAAGTATGATCTCGATATTGAATCAATAAAAGTACATCAAGTTTCCAACCAACAGGATGAAAGAATTGATTTTGAAAAGTCACAAATAAAAGAAACTCTTCTTATTGAAAAAAACTTAGCAGAACATAAAACGATTCACATTGGAGGAGGACACGATCATGTGTATCCACTCATAAAAGCTATATCAAGGGATAAAGCAGTTGAAACAATTCATATTATTAATATTGATGCCCATTTAGACACTAGGGTTGATACTTTTAGACACTCAGGAACTCCATTTCGAGATGCTGATCAAATAAATACAAAAAAAATAAACCTCTACCAATTCGGAATTCACAGATATGCAAATAGTGAACTGACAAGAACAGAACTTTGTCATATCAATATGCAAGTGTGCTCAGATTTATCTTTTTTAAAAGATATAAAGCCTGGCCAAAAAGATGTTCTTATTATTAGTCTTGATGCTGATGCGCTAGACTCATCTGTAATGGAAGCAGTAAGCGCGGTTAATCATGATGGTGTTTCTAAAAGCGAAATCTCATCTATTATGAACTATTGCTTAAACCTTAATTGCAAGAAAGTTTTTGGAATTTATGAATACAATCCAGTTTTTGATAATCTATCACAAAAAGGAGCTAGATATTTAGCAAGCTTAATATATAAATTTATCACTAACGATTAAAAGTCTATATAAAAAAAAAGCTCATCTAGAATTAGATGAGCTTTTTTTTTGAGAGACATAAGGAGAAGTTATAAAAAAATCCTTTTTCTACAACCTCAACACACACACCATATATAGAGCAAGTGCCATGCCAACTTTTACAAGCATCTAACTATCTAAAATAACATAAAACTGAAGTTAAAAGCGTCAAAACCTCCAACACCCACCCCGTCAGAAAACGCAACGCAAAAACCTCTTTCGTTTTTTTGAAAAAATAAAAATATGCAAAAATAGATAAACTTAGTTACAATAATTTCAGGAATTTATAACGTTTATTATTAACAAAATAGAAAAAAGGATTTTTCATGAAATTAATGACGAAAAAAAATGTTTTATCTTTAGTTTTAGTTCTTTGTTTAGGAGCTATGACTTCATGTTCAAGTAAATCTGAGCAAGAATCTGGAGATGATTCAGCAATGTCTGCAGAAAACTTTGCATTAGAGCTTAACGGAACAAGCGATGGAAACACTGCTGGTGGTTTAAGAACTGTATTTTTTGACTATGAGTCAAGTGACTTATCTGAAGATGCAAAATCTGCATTAGAGAACAATGCAAAGTGGTTAAATGTTGCTTCTTCAGTTGATATTCAAATTGAAGGTCACTGTGATGAAAGAGGTGGACACCAGTTTAACCTTGCTCTTGGAGAAAGAAGAGCTAGATCTGTTAGAGATTACTTAATCGCTTTAGGTGTAAGTGAATCAAGAATTTCAATTGTTAGTTATGGTAAAGAAAAGCCATTAGCATTTGGACATGACGATTCTTCTTGGTCTCAAAACAGAAGAGCAAACTTCATGGTTACTGCTAAATAATGATCAAAATCTTAAGTATTATATTTATACTTGTGTCGTGTGGTTTAACTACCACACGACCAAAACAAGAAATGAGCTATGCCGCAGCTGCTTTTTTAGCTGCAAAAGAAGCAAAAGCAGATGTTCACTCATCTGATCTTTTTAGAAAAGCAGAGCTTTATTACCTCAAAGCAAAGTCTGCTTATAGAAGAAAGTATTTTAATAAAGCAAAAGCTTACGCTAGTCTTTGTAAAAAGTTCTCTGAAAAAGCAGAGTTCTACTCTATCAAAAAACAAGCTCAAGACGAAGAAGACGAATAAATCTTTTATCCTTCATTAATATGACATTTAAGAATTGTTTCAGTAAAATATTCACATATTTACTTATGAGGAAACTTTATGAAACTTATATATCTATTAACTCTATTGAGTTTAACATCTTGTTTTAAAACGGCCGAAGATATCAGAAGAGAAAAGCTTGTTGACACCATGGAACAAAGATTAGAACAATCTTCTAGGCTTGTCGCAGACCTTACAACAAGAGTTCAAAGTTTGCAAAATAATCAAATGGATGCAAGTGGAAAAATTGAAGAGATGACTCATCTTCAAACAACAAATCAAAAAGAACTTAATGAAAGCTTTCAAAAAAATCTTTTACAACTTCAAGAACAAATAAAGGTTCTCATCGCTAATGATACAAAAAACCAGTCTCAGATAAAATCACTTACCAAAGAAATTGCTAGCTTAAAAAAATATATTGGTAATGTAACAGGGACACTAACAAAAATTGCAGGACCCACAAAAGCAACATCTCAAAGTAAGCTTCAAATGGCCCATGAAGCGTTTGAAAAAAATAAGCAAAAGAAGGCAACAAAGCTATATAAAGAATGTCTTAGTGAAAACTTAGTTAATAATGCCCAAAAAAACCATATCTACTTTAACCTGGGACTTATGAGTTACTGGAATAAAAAATATGATGATGCTCTTGTTAGCTTTTCTAAAATTTATACAAAGTATCCTAAAAGCAGACTTGCTCATAAGTCTTTACTCTATATAGCTAGATCATTTAAGAAAAAAGGGAAAAAAGATGAAGCTTTAGCAACTTTTTCTAAAGTAACAACTCAATACCCAAAATCAAGCTCTGCTAAGAAAGCGAAAAAGGAAATGAAGTTTTAATGAAAACTCTTTTACTTTTAACTCTGTTTACACTTAGCTCTTGTATGCAATTTATAGAAATGACTGATGATACAGCATCTGAAGCTATCGATGTAAAAAGTGGAGCCAAACACCTTAATATTGTCTTTTCACATAATATAAATGCTGAAACTCATCCATGTGGCTGTAGAAACTTTCCTCTAGGTGGCCTTCCTCAAGTTGCTGGAAAATTATATGAATTAAAGAAAAAAGAACCAACTATTTATATTGATACTGGTGATACCTTTTTTATGTCTGTAACAGTTCCTGATTCATTAAAAGAGTCACAAACTTTTAGTGCAATAAAACTAAATGAAGCCATGTCAAAACTTGGAATGAAGTTCTTTTTACCAGGAGATCAAGACTTTGCTCTAGGACAAAGTTTTCTAGAAAGAATCTCTAAATCTTCTCATTATACATTTTTAATATCTAATCTAAAAAAAGACTCTAAAATTAAACATAGAAAATTTAAAATACTAAAGTTTGGAAATCAAAAGATTCTATTTTTAGCTATAGCAAACCCTGATCTTTATGGGAAGTCATCCAAGTACTTTAGTTCTGCCACAAAAGCAATAACTGATACGATGAAAGAAGCGCAAAAGAAAGGCTTTGATCCTAAACAAGGAAAAGTTATTCTCTTAAGTCATAGTGGTATAGACTATGACAAAGCGATAGCTAGAGACTTTCCATTTATTGATTGGATTATTGGCTCTCACACTCAATCCTTTTTAAGATCACCAGTTGAAATTGGAAAAACAAAGATTGTACAGGTCTTATCTCGTAACCACTATCTAGGACATATAAAAATTGCTGCAAATAAAAAGGCAAAAGATAAGTATGAAATAGTTGAAACAAGAGATGAGCTTAAGGATCTGTGGAAAGATAATCCCTTTATGGCCTGGTTAGATCAATATAAAAAAGACTTAGAAGCAATACAACAAAAAGAACAGACAAAACTAAGTGAATCTTTTGCGGCATCAAAGTCAGCACCTACTTATGCTAGCTGTGTAGAGTGCCATGAAGATCAAACTAACTTTTGGCAAAAGACACCTCACTCACTTGCTTTTATTACACTTCATAATGCAAAAGCCTCTTATAACCCAAAATGTGTGGGTTGCCATTCTCTTCATTACAATGAAACAAGTGGTTTTAGTTCAAAGACAAATATTATTAAAACAGATAAAGATCATGCAAAGTACTGGCAAGATTTTGAAAAGCTTTTTTCTAAAACAAAATCCATTAGGCAATTATCTAAAAAACAAAGGATGGATCTTTCTAACAAATGGGTAAAGCTAGATGAAAAATATGAAATAACTCACAATTTTGCTAATGTTCAATGTCTAAACTGTCATGATAAAGACTTTGATCATCCTTTTGCCTTAAATGAAAAGAAAGTTAAAACAAATTATCAAGCAAAATGTATCGAGTGCCATACTAAAGATCAATCTCCACAGTGGTATGAAAAAGAAAGCCTTAAAATTAATAAAGCTATATTTAATAAAAAATTAAAAGAAGTTAGTTGTCCAAAACATGAGTAGAAAAACCTTAATCCTAGGCATTGAAACAAGTTGTGATGATACTTCTATGGCCATTATTAAATATGGAAATACGACACAGGTTCTTGCACACAAAAGCTTTGATCAAGAAAAAGCTCTTCGAAAATGGGGAGGAGTTGTCCCTGAGATTGCAGCGAGAAATCATTTAGAAAAAATGCCCCTTTTATTAGACTCAATATTTAATGAAGCAGGTGTTTCAATTGAACAGATTGATTATATAGGAGTCACTTCGCTCCCTGGATTACTAGGTCCTCTTCTTACAGGACTAAATACAGCAAAGTCACTTTCTTTAATTTACAAAAAACCAATTGTACCTATAAATCATTTATATGCTCATCTTGAAGCTATTCATATTGATCAAAAAGTACAGTACCCCTACTTAGGTCTTCTCATAAGTGGAGGGCATAGTATTTTCTTTTTCGTTGAAAGTACTAACGAGTTTAAAGTTTTAGGTAGTACAATCGATGATGCTGCTGGTGAAGCCTTTGATAAAGGAGCTAAGCTCTTAGGCCTTGGTTATCCAGGTGGACATATTATTGATAAACTTGCTAGCTTTGGAGATCCAAGTAAATATGAATTTCCTATAGGATTAAAATCATCAGCTGATTGTAGACTATCTTTTTCAGGACTTAAAACTTCTCTTAGAATATTTATTGAAAAAGATCCTACTATTATTAATTGTAGGCCAGATGATTTTGATACTTTTAATCAACAGAATCAAAGGTTTTATGATGTATGCGCTAGCTATCAAAATGCCATTGTTAAAGCCTTAAAACTAAAGCTTAAGTATGCTTATAAAAAAGTTAAAGAAGACTTTAATATAAATAATATTCCTCTTGTAGTTGGAGGCGGTGTTGCTTGTAATAGTGCTATCAGATCAGAACTAACAAATTCATATAAAGATGTCTTTTTTGTCTCAAAGAAATTTTGTGCCGATAATGGGGCCATGATTGCAAATAAAGCGTTTTTAGAAAGAGAAAATGCCCTACCTTTTCCAAAGTCTTTAGAACTTGATGCAAAAGGAAGGTTTATCAATAAGAAGGATTTTATTTAATGGGTAATCTTCCAAAACCAAATAAAGATTTAGGACAACATTTTTTAAAAGATAAAGTTGTTATAGAGAAAATAACAACAGACTTTAGTCATGAATGTGATGTCATCGTTGAAGTAGGACCAGGCCCTGCTATTTTAACAAAATTTTTATCTGCTCATAATAAGCCACTTCATCTTATTGAAATGGATACAAGATTTGAAGAGCTTCTTTTAGAATGCACTCCAAAAGAACATATAAACTTTGAAGATGCCTTAAAGTTTGACTGGAATAGCTTTATTCAAAAGAATAATTACCAAGATAAAAAGATATGGTTAGTAAGTAACCTTCCATATAATATTAGTGCCCCTCTTTTTCTATCTTTTTCAAAAATAGAACAAATTAAATATATGTCTTTAATGTTTCAAAAAGAAGTTGGAGAAAAAACTTATTTCAGAGAAAATACTAAGAACCAAATGAGTTCTTTATTAAGTATTTCTAAGAATTTCTTTGAATCAAAGATGCTAACAAAAGTTCTTCCAGGAGCCTTTAACCCTCCTCCAAAGGTTGATTCAGTTGTAGTCAGTTATAAAAGAATTGAAGATCCAATTGTCTGCATAAAGGACTGGAAAAAGTTTGAATCATTTCTTCGTGAACTTTTTCAATTTAAAAGAAAGCAACTTGGAAGTGTCTTAAAAAAGTATAAGAAGAAAGATCCTGAACTTTTTACTAATATCGGTATTGATAGTACTCTAAGAGCTGAAACACTATCTATAGAACAAGTATTGAATAAACTTGCATGTCGGCTGCGAATATACCTGTTTCAACATGAAGTTTTTCATTTTTTAATTTTTGATTAAAAATATCAAAAAACTCTTTTGCTTTTTTAGGTTCCATTGATTTATCAAAGCTTGGC
>JAOARC010000035.1 GCA_025210745.1 Bacteriovoracaceae bacterium | reverse complement strand
GGAAAATATATGAAATAAACTATATACTTGTAATTACTTAGTTTTGAGATAAGAAAGAAAGACTTTGGGGACAATATTATTTCTTTTGTAACACCACAGTTGTAGGGCAGTTTATAAGTTGCACTACAACCTTAAGTGATACTATTTTTTAAATAAAAATACCAGCGATAGAAGCAGTCATAAGACCGGCCATCATACCACCAGCAAGACATTTTATACCAAGCTTAGCAAGATCACCTCTCCTATCTGGAGCGATAGTTCCAATTCCACCAACCTGTATTGCAATTGAAGAGAAATTTGCAAAACCGCAAAGAGCATATGTTGCCATCGTAATTGCTCTTGGGCTCATTGCTTTAGCTTCGATCATTGTTTTAAGATCAAGATAAGCTACAAATTCGTTGATAATAATCTTTTTTCCTAACAAAGAGCCAAAATTCACACAATCTTCCCAAGGAATTCCAATAATAAAAGCAACTGGTGCAAATAACCATCCAGATAATCGCTCTAAAGTTATTCCATCAAGCCCCACAAGTCCTGTTGCATATCCAAGCATACCATTCACAAGAGCAATTAATGCAATAAATGCTAATAACATTGCACCGACATTAACAGCCAATTTTAAGCCCTCACCTGCTCCAGCAGCTGCTGCTTCAATAATATTTGAATAAGTTTTTTCAACTTTAAGCTTAACAACACCAACAGTATGCGATTGTTCAGTTTCAGGAATAAAAAGCTTTGCTAAAACTAAAGCTGCAGGAGCGGCCATGACCGATGCAGCTAAAAGGTGACCTGCATCAATACCAAAACCAACATAAGCGGCTAATACACCACCTGCAACTGTTGCCATTCCTCCAGTCATCATTGCCAAGAGTTCCGATCTTGTCATTTTATTAATATAAGGCTTTACCACAAGAGGAGCTTCCGTTTGGCCTGCAAAAATATTAGCTGCACAAGACAAAGACTCTGCTCCAGATGTGCCCATGACTTTAACCATTATTCTTGCAACAATATTAATAATAAATTGCATCACACCAACATGATAAAGAATACTCATAAGTGCTGACATAAAAATGATAGTAGGAAGAACCATCGTAGCAAAGACAAATCCTACTTTTGACATATTAGTTAAGTCTCCAAAAACAAACTTAGAACCTTCATTTGTATAGTTTAGGATTCCCGTGAAAAGTTCACGAGCAAACTCAAAAATTTGTTGTCCCCAAGGAAGTTTTAAAATAATTAATCCTAAAAATACTTGTAGTAATACTCCAGAAATAACTGTTTTCCATTTTATTGCTTTTCTATTTGCGCTAAATAAAAAACCAACTAAAATCATTGTCGCCAATCCGATTATCGACATTAATCTTAAGCCTAAATCTTCCATTGTCCCTCCAAGTTTTATACAAGACGAAATTAAACTAAATATTTTTTATGCTAGTGAAGTGAAAGAGACAAGTGATTTGTCATAAATATATGGATCATGCCTTACAAACAAACTAATAACTAAAAGTATAGCCTAAGCTTAAAGGACTATAAATAAATTCTGTTTTGTCTAATTCATCATGATAAGCATACCTTGAATTAGTTGAAAAATCTTTTGCATTCATAGCTTCTTCTTGGCCTTCGCCATAAATCATTCCAGTGCTTTTACCTGCCTGAGTTAACCCTACATACACAACCCCAGCAATAATACCAATTGCCGCCCCCATAAGGATATTACGAGTATGCTCTTTTGGTTCATCAACAAAAGATAAAGTCGAAAGACCTAGGATTGCTCCAGCAAGTCCTCCTCCTAAAACAACCATAAGGTCACTTTTAGAATCAGCAACTAACTCATCAACTTCAGAATTATTTTGTGCTATTGCCGAAAATACTTGAAAAACTAAAATAAAAGCTAAAACCTTTTTCACGCTAAACCTCTCACTGCGTTATAATGCATCAGTCATTGTTGCTGACGAACCATATATTAATATGATAGATATTCATTTTAATTTTAGCAAATATATGGATATAAAATGAGCAACTTTTCAATGTACGAGATCATAGATAAGAAAAAAAATGGTCTTGAATTAACTGATCAAGAAATTAAATGGGTTATAAAGTCCCTAACTAGTAAAAAAATCCACGAATATCAGATGACAGCCTTATTAATGGCCATCTTTTTAAATGGAATGACTGTAGCTGAAACTGCAGCTTTAACAGATGCTATGTTATATTCTGGAAAGACAGTTACCTTTGATGGAAAAAACGTCATCGATAAACACTCTACAGGAGGGATTGGAGATAAGGCATCTTTTATCCTAGCTCCTATTGCAGCAGCTTGTGGCGTGAAGGTTCCAATGATTGCTGGACGTGGCCTTGGCTTTACTGGCGGAACAGTTGATAAGGTAGAATCAATCAAAGGTTTTAAAACTGACTTAGGTCTTGATAAGTTTGAATCCCTATTAAATAAAAATGGACAAGTTCTTATTGGGCAGACAAAAGAAATCGCTCCAGCAGATAGAATCATTTATGCTCTTAGAGATGTAACAGCAACAATTGACTCTATACCTTTAATTACAGCATCTATTATGAGTAAGAAGTTAGCTGAAGGTGCTAATGGAATAGTAATGGATATAAAGGTCGGCTCAGGGGCTTTTATGAAGAAAAAAGCTGGGGCAAAAAAACTAGCTAAAAGTATTTTAGGAACAGCTGATAGATTTAAGAAGCCATCAGTAGCCCTTTTAACAAATATGAATCAACCTCTTGGAAATTCTGTTGGTAACTCTTTAGAAATAATCGAATCAGTTGAAGTATTAAAAGGAAAAGGTCCTAAGGATATTACAGAGATCTCTTTAGCATTAAGTGCTTGGATGATTAAACTAGCTGGTGTTGAAAAGACATATAACAAAGCATTAGCAAGAGCTAAAAAAGCTTTAAAAGATGGAAGTGCTTTAAAGAAATTCGAAGAGCTTATTAAAGCTCAAGGTGGTCAAACGAAATTTATTAAGGACTACTCGGCTCTTCCTGTAGCAAAGAACAAACATATCGTTAAAGCTCCTAAAGATGGATATATTAAGTCATTTAAATGTGATGAGATTGGACTTTTATGTACAGAGCTTGGTGGAGGAAGAAAAGTAAAAACTGATAAGGTTGATTTTGGCGTTGGATTTGTTTTTGCGAAGAAAGTTTCAGATAAAGTTAAAAAAGGTGATGAGATTTTCACTATTTACTATAATAAGGGTCAAGAAGACGTTGTAGAGTATATTGAAAACAGGTTTTTTAAAGATGTTATTAAGTTTTCTAAAACTAAAGTTGAAAAGCCTCAAACAATATACGAAATCATTGAAGGTAAAACATGTTAAATAGAATTAATGAGGCTGTAAGCTTTATAAAGTCAAAAACTGATCGTACTCCTAGTACAGGTGTTATTTTAGGATCAGGACTAGGTATCTATGTTGATACACTTGAAGATAAAATTGAAATTCCTTATAGCGAAATTCCTGGTTTTGCGACAACAACAGTTGTTGGACATGCAGGAAAACTTGTTTTTGGAAAATCAAACACTAAAGATGTTGTTGTTATGCAAGGAAGATATCATGCCTACGAAGGACATGATGCTGCTGAAGTTGCATTTCCGACAAGAGTATTAGGTAAACTTGGAATTAAGAACCTTGTATTAACAAATGCTTCAGGAGGAATTAATTCTTCATATAGACCTGGGGAGCTTGTTTATATTCAAGATCAAATTAACCTAACGGGAAGAAACCCACTTATTGGAGACAATATTGAAGAGCTAGGCCCTAGGTTTCCAGATATGACGTATGCTTATAAACCTCATCTAAATGAATATATTAGCGCTGCTGCAAAAGATCTTGGTTTTGAAATAAAAAGTGGTATCTATGCAGGACTAATGGGCCCAACATATGAAACACCTGCTGAGATCAAAATGCTTAGAACAATGGGAGCTGATATGGTGGGAATGAGCACTGTCTTTGAAAACATTGCCGCAAATCATATGGGAATTAACGTTTGTGGAATTTCTTGTATTACGAATATGGCCGCTGGAATGCTTGATGAAAAGTTAGATCATGCCGATGTAAAAGATATTGCAAACCAAGCAATGGAAAAGTTTGCAAAACTTGTAAATAAGCTAATTGAAAAAATTGATTAATCTATGATGATAAGCTTTGATGACATACAAAACCAAGAATCTAAGGACTTAATCAATAGTCTTGATTTTTGTGTAATAGATCTTGAAACAACTGGTGGAAATCATCAAAATGATAAAATTATTGAAATTGGATTAGTCCAGGTCAGTAACTTTGAAATCAAAGATCAGCTCTCCTTTTTAATTAATCCTCAAATAAAAATCCCAGACTTTATTCAAAAGCTTACTTCTATAAAACAAAAAGATGTAACAAATGCTCCCAAAATAGAAGATGTAATTGACCAAATTATAGAGTTTATTGGAGATAGAATTTTAGTAGCACACAATACTTCATTTGATATCCCATTTTTAAACTCTGTTCTAAATAGACTTAAAAAAAATGAGTTAGAAAACAAGGTTATCTGCACCAATGTTATGACAAAACATCTTATTCCTAATATTACGAACTCAAACCTTACATATATGAGTCAGCTATTTAATCTTAATCATAAAAATGCTCACAGAGCTTTAGATGATGCAATAGCAACGGCAGAGCTTTTAATGCAATACCTTAATATTTTTATTTCTAAAAATATTAAGAAAGTAAATCAGCTTTATTACCCTAAAAATAAATTTGAACTAGATAGAGTTCATATAAAGAATAATAGAAAAATAGAAGAAATCCTAAGTTTTTTATCTAAAATTGATTCTTCCTACACTATTACTCTTAAGGGAGAACAAGGTATTATATTATCTGTTATACCTGTCGAGTTTACTAAGGATGATCTTTCTTTCATCAAAGAATCTTTAGAGGAACTTGAATGGACAATACTTACGATAAAATTAACAGCTCCTTATCTAGATGCTTTACTTTATTATTGTACTCACTATCCTAAGTTTTCAATAGAGGTTCAAAAGAAAAGTCGTAATTATCTTTCCAAGAAATTCCACAAAAATACAAAAAAGATAAATATAGACTCATTAGACTTTATCATCTCCAATCATATTATTAATGAGCAAGTAATCGTCTACCCATTTTTAAATTTAAAGACTAAAGAAGGGAATAATATTTTTAAAGTTCCAGCTCAACAAAAGAAAATGTATCAAGTTCTCGTAAAAAACCTTAACCATTTTGAAAATAATCAAAAAGGAAAAAGAAAAACTTATATAGCAAAAGATCTTTATAAAATAGTTGAGAGCTACCTTTCACAAAATATAGAAACTGGTAGCTATCTTTATCTTTCCAGAAAAGAAATTCATAATGGAGTAGATTATTTTATAAATACAATAAGTAAGTACTTAAAAGATATTCCAAACGAAAGCCGCTTTCCACTAAAACATCTCTAATTATGTAATAAAACAACACTTTTATTCTCAATAAGAACTTTAAGACCTAAACCATCTAATAGATGGCAAAAAAGTCTCGAATTTAAAAAATCCGTAGTGAGTTCAAATTCAAAGTCGATATTTAAATCAATTGAGAATTCTTTTTCAACAAGCTCTAAGCAAATTTTATCGTAATGTTTATTTTCTATTAATTTCTTATGAGAATAAGATGTAATAATTTCTCCAATGAGAAGATATAGGGTCATTGTTAAAAGATGATTAGAAGATGAAGATCGAAAGTTATTTTTACAATGATAATTTTCTACAATGCTTAAATTACTTTCCACAAGACGAAAACGAGTTAAAGACATTGCTTGATCAAAAGCCTTTTTAACAGTCATAGAATGCTGAGCATTTGTTATTTTCCTTCTTGAAAATGCCAAAAATGTTTGAACAAGTTCTTTGCATTTAAATACGACATCTTTCATCTGCATAAGCTTTTCAATTGACTCTTCATCCAAGTCATCTAGCAATAAAACATCTAAAGCTGCAAGCATTCCAGCTAAAGGGTTATTGAGTTCATGGGCAATTGACGAACTAATAACTCCCAATTCAGCGGAAGAATCAAGAGATCCCATCATATCGTCTAGTTTTATTAAAGCATATTGAAAAAATTCTTTGCCTTCAAATATAAATCCTTCTTTGTGAACTCGATAAGAACTCGAGTTCACAATAAGGTTGTTTTTTTTATTATAACTATCAACAATCTTACTTGAAGTAATTTTTAAACTTGCAAGAGCATCATTTTGTAAAATTAAATTATTATGAGAATCAAAAACTGCAAGCAAAGAAGGTATTTTATAAAATAATCTTTCACTCACATTTTTTTGGGCCATTTCAAGACCTTGAATTTTTTCACACAATTCACTTATAATACTATAAATATAATAAAAATAAGTACTATGAGAGCTTGTTTTTATAAAATATTTTTTCAAAGACCCTATTTGAAAAATATTATCTAAACTTTCTTGTTCTAAAGTTTGAGTTAAGTTTAATACTCTTATATCTAAATTTGAAAATACAAATTCATTTACAATCTTAAAAAGAGAATCAAGATCAAATGCTTGGAATACGACTCTATGAAAAAGATCAATTTCATATTTTTGTTCTTCACTAATTTGTTCAACTTGAAGTTTTTTATAATTATGAATAATTTTTTTTTCTAATTCAGATATTTTATTTTGATAAAATTCTTCTACCTCTAAATCAATATAGTCACTCCACTCTATAAGCTTTTGCTCATTATCAATTAGAATTTCTTTTTGATCGATCTGTTCATTTGAAAATAAAGATAAATTCACTTCATTTATTTTAAAAAAAAGATTAAAGTCATCAGAATCAGATTTATTATATCTTGAAACACAAAGATTAAATTCGGCACCTCTCGACTTTATTTCTGTTGTTTTAGAAAAAAAACGACAGATAAATTTATTACTAAAAAAAGTTTCGACTCTTTTAAGTTCAATATCTTTATCATGAAAGATGTTGATAATATTTTTCATTTAAAATTGTTTTTGTGATTCTTCGACTAGAGAAAAACCATCGACCCAATGACCTTGAATTCGAACACCCCAATGCAGATGAGGCCCGCTAACTCTTCCTGTCGCACCAGCAAGTCCAACAATGTCCGCCTTATCTACGATATCTCCTCTATTAACTAATGTTTTAGATAAATGTCCATACATTGAATATATTTCTAAACCATGATCCACAACAACTAGTTTTCCTGAATAAAAAAGGTCTCCTACATATACAACTTTACCTCTGTTCATAACTGGAATTTTGACACCTACGGCAGCCCTCAAATCATTACCTAAATGCTGAGACCTTTTTTTATTATTAAATAACCTTCTATTCCCATAATAACTTGTAATATAACTTTTCAAAGGGGCAATAAAAGAATCATTAAATAAAAAATGCTCCTGAGAGTTTGCATAAATTTCTTTTTTTATTTTTCTTTCTTTAATAACTCGATCTAAATCTTTTTTAGATAAAAAAACTCTTTTTTTGTCTACATTAAGTTTTTCTTCTTTATAAGGAAACTTTTTTTTATTTAAAACTATATTTAAACTTAAATTCTTATCTCTAAAAGTACATTTTTCTTGATTTAATTTAGAAAAATAACTTTCAACTAAATATAAGTGGGCCTTATGCTCTTTCACATAAAAAGGGATTGATCTTTTTTCACATTTTAAATAATACATCCCTTCTTCTAAGTGAACAGTTATAGATTCATATCTCACCTTACCAGGCATTAACTCAAAGAAAAACTCCAGTTTGGATTCCTTTTTTTGTTTATCTATTATCCTTATATTATTACTAGAACATGCGATAAGTATTAAAAGTAAAAAATATTTCATAGTGTAACCTTTTTTATTTCGACTTGAGAGTCGTAGAAATCGATTTTTAAAGTATCATCTTCCAAAATTTTATTGAATTCAATTGAATTTGTAATCACTTTATTAGAAGAATCTTTTAAAATTGAGTACCCTCTTTCTAATACTTGCTTAGGACTAAGTGCATCAAGTTGCTTTGAAAAGGTGTTTAAGTTAGCTTGGTGATTACTTACTTTTTGCTCCAAAGCTCTTGTTGCTCTTTGAATAAGATCATCTAAATAAATGGCCTTATCTTTAACACCTAATAGTTCATAGGGCCTTTTTAACATATACATATTTTCTAAAGAGTTTTTATAAGTATCTATTTTTTTTGTTAAACGAAAAATATTTTTCTGTGGAGATAAGTCCTTTAACAAAATAATATTCCTATCAAGCCTATTTTTTATTGTTTGCTTTAATGTACTATAAGCATATTTTAAACTTGCATCAATCTGTTGATGTGGTGAAATTAAATATTCCCCTGCTGCAGTAGGTGTTGAGGCTCTTAAGTCACAAACATAATCACTGATAGTAAAGTCACTTTGATGACCAACGGCACTTATAATCGGTATTTTAGAATTAAAAATACATCTTGCAAGAAGTTCATCATTAAAACTCCATAAATCTTCTAAAGATCCTCCTCCTCGAGATATGACAATAACATCTACATCTTTTAAGGCCAATGCTCTATTAATAGATCCGATAACTGATTTAGAACTTTGAGCTCCTTGCATGAGGGTAGGAATAATAACTACTGAAAAAAAAAGATCTTTTTTAGATACGACATTTAAAAAATCAGCCATTGCTGCACTTTGGTCGGCAGTAATAAGTGCAACTTTTTTAGGAAACTTTGGAATACTTTTTTTATACTCAATATCAAAGAGTCCTTCATTCTTAAGTTTTATTTTTAACTTTTCAAATTTTTCAATAAGACCACCAGCTCCAGAATGAACTATTTTTTTTGCTAAGATTTGAAAAGTTCCTCTTGCGGCATAAACACTTATTGGCCCACTTATAATAATCTTATCTCCATCTTTTAAAGTCTTTATAATAGAATTTCTCATGGCATCCATTTTAAACAATGCACATGAAATAGATGAATTACGATCTGATAATGTAAAGTACCAATGCCCAGTTGCCGAACGAGATAAATTCGTAATCTCTCCTTCTACAACAACTGTGCGAAAAGAGCCTTCTAGACTTTTTTTTATTTGGCTTATTAGAGTCGATACACTTAGTGTTTGCATCATTATTTTTTTAAGACTGTAGCTGTACTTAAAAAATTTATTGCTTGAAGAACCTGATAATCATCTTTAGCCGAATATTTTTTAAATGGTAATTTTTTCTTTTTTTGTGGTATCGAAGATCTACGTTTTTTTCTTTCTTTTTGCAATATTAATCGAAGCTCTTTTTCTTCTTTAGTTTCAATTGTAGAAGTTAAATGATTTCTTAAATCTTTTTCTCTAATAGCCGCCTTAGAGTTTTTATTTTCTTCAACCCATTGTTGAGGTAAATTTAAAATTTCTATATCGGGCTTAATTCCAATGGCCTGAACCCTATTATTATTAGGAGTTAAATATTGGGCAATAGTTAACTTGACTCCTCTTTTAGAGTCAACCTTTGCTAAATTTTGAACACTACCTTTTCCAAAAGATCTTGTTCCCATAATAAGTGCTCTTTTATGGTCTTGTAAGGCCCCAGCTACAATCTCTGAAGCCGATGCACTAGAAGCATTTATAAGAACAGCTATTGGTGTTGACAAATCTTTATAGCCACTCTTTTTTACATAATGAATTGTTTCATTTTTAGGGTCTCTTGCTTTTGTTGAAACAACAATTCCCGACTTTAAAAAAAGAGAAGATAAGTTAATTGCCTCTTGTAGCCGACCTCCTGGATTAGAACGCAAATCCAAGATAATTCCCTTAAGAGCAGTTTTTTTCTTTATTTTTTTAAGAGCATTTTCTACATATTGAGATGCTTTATTTTGGAACTGAGTTAGTCTTATCCAAGCATACTGATCATTCACAATTTGTGATTTTACAGGGTTTACTTTTATTTTAGATCTTGTAATTGTAAAACTTTTAATTTTTTTAGATCCATTTCTTTTTATACCTAAGGTCACTTTCGTTCCATTTTTTCCTTTCATTTTATCCATTGCTTCATCCAGAGTCATTCCAACAATCGATTCATGATCAATTTCAATAATCTTATCTCCAGAAAGTAACCCTGCTTTATAAGCAGGAGAATCTTCAATTGGCGTTACGATATAAAGAACTCCTTCCTTTTGAGTAACCTCAATCCCCAATCCTCCAAACTCTCCTTGCGTATCAGCTTCCATTTTATTGTAAAACTCTTCATCTAAAAAGCTTGAATGAGGGTCTAGAGTATTCATCATGCCTTTTAAAGCCCCCTCTATAAGCTTTCTTCTATCTACTGGTCTATAATATTGGTTTTCAATTAGAAAAAGAATTTTATTAAATAATTCCAAGTCCTTAAAACGAGAATCTTTTTTAACATCTGCAATAACTGGTAACGTGAAAGTACATAAAAGTACAAATAATATTAACCTCATTTATATGATCCTTATAATAACTTTTTTCTTTTTAATACATTAAATGTATTTTGAGCAATATCCTTATTTCTTAATTCAAAATACAACTTATTTTCAACACCTGGATTAGCAATAGTATAAGCAATAACATCACCCTTTTTTACCATCGTTCCTTTTTTTATATTGATTTTCATATTTCCTAAAACAACAGATCTCACATTATGTCCATGATCTATAATAACTACTTTTCCATACGTAGAAAGGTCTCCAGAATAAACGACACTTCCTTCTGCGACTGCACTAACAGGTGTGATTTCATCAAATACAAAACTTACACCCTTCTTGCTACCACTAAAAGATTTAAAAGACTCTAAAGGTAGAACAAGCTTCATATTTTTTGCAAACTTTGAACTTCTCGCCCTTTTTTTAATAATTTTTTTTCTTTTCTTTTTATATTTTTTTGAAGCTTCTAGTTTATCTACTTTATCTCTTAAAATATTTTTTTTCTCTAAAGTCGTAACGTATTGTTCGGACTTATTCCTCTTTTTTGCCTCTAGATTAATAATTAAATCATAAAGCATTCTTTCCTGAGCATGTAAACTAGTCACCTTATTGCTTAGATCGTTTACCTGCTCCAGCAAACTATTAGAGTCTTTTTGCGTTGATTCTAATCGAGCTAATTGTAACTGAAGTGTTTTTAGATAAATCTTATCATTTACAAGATTATCTCTTTCATTTTGATCTATTTTTTTCAATAGATAATGTCTAAAAATTTTATTTAGTCTTGTATATTCAGAACTCACATTTTGACTTGATTCATTCAAAGTTGCTTTTAACAAAACAAGGTCCGAGTTCATTTTTTTTAAAAAATTTACTTTTTTAATATAAAGTTCATTGTTAGATGAAATTTTTTTATCTAAAGATCTTATTTGTGCAGCATATTTATTAACCAGATTAGAGCTTAAAATAAGATCATCTTTCAAACGCTCTAAAGACTTTTTAGCTCCAAAGGATGATAAAGATATAAGTAAAACAAAAAGTCTCAATAACATCAAATAGCTTCCTTATGCCTAGAAGACACAAGGACAGTTAAAATCATAATCCCTAAGCAAATAGATATCCCCAATAAGGAGTAATACTCATTTAATAAAATATTAATACTTAAAGTTAAAAAAGTTAAAAATGTAATCCCCGCAAGCATCATTTTTAGTTTTATATTTTTTCTTCGTTGAAACTTTTCAATTAAATACAGATAAGACTGATTTTTCTTTAAAAACAGTATCAAACAACTTATCCAAAAAAAACCGATAATAATAAGAGCATACTCATCTGCCCATTTATATATATTTGAAGCAATAGAATCTTTTTGTTTATTTGATTTTACTTTTTTTATATCTGACACAGTTAGAAATTCTTTACCAACAAGGCGAGACAAATATTCCTGAACAAGAGACTGAGTTCTTAGCTTTATATTATTTGAAAGCTCTACCTTTAAAGAAGAATAATTCACGCTTTTTAAACCATCTATAATCGAAGAATTAAGTTCACCTGACAAAGATCCTAAAATAGAAGAAGCCTTAATATTTTTACTTATATTTACTTTTTCTACACCAGGAAGAGATTTAATCTTTCTTGCAACTGAATTCAAGTTTAAATCTTTAGAAATTAATGCATTAAAATATGGTCTATGGTTAACTTTTTTATATTTTCCAACATATTTTTGTATAGAGTTTTTATTATAAGATAGACTAACAAATCCTATCGTTGCAATAAGAAAAGATAAACCTAAAATTTTTGATTTTAAAATAGTTTTAAAAAACTGGCTTAAATAAAACATGCATGCCCCGAATATACTAATTTTCCCGACTCAAGATGAAGAATCTTACCAGGAAATTGCTTAACTAACTCTCTATTATGAGAAGCCCATACAATAGTTAAACCTCGTTTAACATTATAAAAATTTAATAATTCAAAAAGTTTTATCGCAGACTCTCTATCACATGAAGATGTTGGCTCATCACAAAGAATAACAGATGGTTTTGTTAACAAAGCTCTGATAATAGCTATTTTTTGCTTGAGTCCCCCATTAGCTTTAGAGGTTTTTAGAGAAAGCTTTCCTTCAATTCCTAAAAATCTTACCAATTCATTTAAGTCGTGATTAAACTCTTTATAAGACTTATACAAGCTTGAATCATAAGCTATTTTTAAGTTTTCCAACAAAGTAAGTTCATTAATAAGTTTTAAATCTTGATATACTCTTGCAATAAAGCTATTGGTCTCAACTTTTGACAAGCTACCACGAGTTAACTTTTGATCCGATCCAAGTACATTTAATAATGTAGACTTTCCCGCTCCAGATTTCCCCGTTATAAAAATTATATCGCCCTTAGAAATCATAAAATTCACATTATCTAAGGCTTTTATTTGTCCAAAATGTACGCTTAAATCTGATGCAGCAAACATCATTTTATTGTGTAAATTGCTAGAATTATTAGTGTTTTGAAAACTTACTGTATTCATTTAACCTTCTTGGTTTTAAACTCTTTTGGGCAGATCCTTCTGCTATATAATTATAACGCTTTAAGATATATAAAGTAAAGTTGTGGAGATTTTTTTATACTTGACTGCTAAGATACGCTAAATAATGCCTTCTTTTGTCAATAAATCATAAGCCGATTGCGAACAAAAAACATTGGGAATAAAGTTAATATGATTTTGTAATCTTGCAACAGTACTATTTTCCATATCGACTAATAAGCTAAGACTTCCATCATTTTTAAGAATTTTTACAGGATCTCTTTCTAAAAATAAATTTGGTGTTGCTTGAGACTTAATAATTTGCTTCTTAGACTTTACAAACTTTACATCTTTAGCTGGTATATCTACAACAATCCAATCTTTTGGACTTCCTTTTGTAGAAATAATTTTTTTTATCTGCTCCACTTTTTCTAAAGCTTGTTTTTTTACTTTGTCAATTTGTACCTTATCATCTTGATTTAGTATTCTTTGATTGAATTCAATAGATCTAATTGTTTTTGGAGAAGCTTCAAATAATAAACTATGACATATATCTTTTTCACGAGGATAAGCATCTAATTTACCGCTATAGTAAACATTGTGAAGAAGGCCCATAAAGTATTGATCATTAAAACTATAGAATTTTACAGGATCATTTTTGGCCATATCTAAAAGCTCCGAATAAGAATAGATAAGCCCTTTTTCTAATAAGAAAAATGTCAGCTCTTCAGCAAGAGCATCATATTTTGCACCTCTAGATGACCTTACAACTTGAGTATACCAAGCAACTCTTGATGTTAAAAAGTCTTCGACACAATGAAGAGCATTTTGTTTAATGGCCAAAACCTCATGGCCAGCTTGATTCACAACTGTAAAATGGTGAAGAAGATAGTCTCTATCATAGTTACCGTAATTTAATCCCGTATAATGGGCATCTCTTAAAAGATAATCCATTCTATCACAATCAACTTCTGCATGAAGAATTTGATTTGCTAAAACATTTGGATCAACACCTTTAACTAAATCAGAAATTGTTTGAGCAGAGATACCATGTTTTTCCAAAGTATAAGTGATTCCATTTTCCATCTTAGTATTTTTAATAATCCAAGATCCTAAATGTTCATGATCATCAGGGTGCCCTTTTGAGCCTTTAGTATTTGTCGTCTCACCGTATCTTATATAAGCCATCTCAGTTGTATGAGAAAAACAAAATGTGCCAAGATCATGTAATAAAGCGGCAAGCCTTATACTTTGATGATATGTCTTCTCACTGCTATTAAAACTGATATTAAATAGCTGTTCATCCTTAACAGCTTTTCCAATAGACTTAAGAATTTTATGAGCATTAAACATCACCCCAATTGAATGACCAAACCTAGAATGTTCTGCTCCATGAAACGTATAGCAGGAAAAACCAATTTGTTTAATCCATCTTAATCTTTGATAAAAAGGTGTATGAATAATTTCCCACTCTAATTGAGTAAGCTCAATAAAACCATATAGAGGATCGTATATAAGGGATTGTTTTCTTTTTGAGTTTTTTGCTTCCATGCCAGTAAACGATAAAGGGAGGATAATCGCTCCTCCCAAATAAAAATATTAGTGTAAAGTTCTTTTCTTTCTTTTTGAAGTTGGCGCCGTCTTACTTAAAACAAGCTTCATTAACATTCTTGCTTCATCTCTAAGATTGTTTTCAAATACAAATCTATAGAAATCCTGAGCTTCACTACTTGTTTTAAAGTTTTTAATTGCCGCACTTACTTCTTTATTTTGAGTTTTCGCTTTTTTTGCTGTTCTTGCCATTTTGGTCTCTCCTAGTGGAATCTTAGTTTACTTCTAACTTGACTAATTTACAAATAAATTACCTGCTCTAAAAAAACACAATGCGTAATTAAGCACGTGGAGTTACTAACCCATAGCTGTGTAACTTATTGTATAATGTTTTAACTGTTATTCCCAAAGACTTCGCTGCTCTTGTTTTATTTCCATTTAAATGCTCTAGAGTTCTGCAAATATGTGCTTTTTCAAGATCATGTAAACTTTGTTCTGCAAATTCTGGTTGAGACTCAACAACAACTTCTTGCTCACTTATTAATTCAGGAAGGTGTGTTTCATCAATATACTTTCCTTCAGTTAAAATATAAGTTCTTTCCATTAAATTTCTTAATTCCTGAAGATTTCCTGGCCATCCATAAGATTGTAACTTAGCAGCTGCTCCAGCAGTTAATACTTTATAATCTTCTTGAGATCTTCCTTGATTTAAGAAGTACTCAGCTAATAACTTAACATCATCATTTCTTTCACTTAAAGAAGGCATAGCGATATTGATAATATTTAGTCTATATAATAAATCTTCTCTAAAGCTTCCATTATCAACAGACTCTTCAATTGACTTGCTTGAGATAGAGATAATTCTAACATTTACTTTTGTTGGAAGGTTTGAATCTACATTATAGATCTCTCCACTTAAAATTGATCTTAAAAGCTTAGCTTGAATATTTGCAGGTAACTCTTGAACATTATCTAAAATTAATGTTCCACCATCAGCTTTTTCAATTAAACCTTTAGAATCTTTTCTACCAAATAATTCTACTTCTAATCTAGACTCTTCGATTGCTCCACAGTGAACTAAAACACATCCACTGTTAGATCTTTCGCTCATAGAATGAATTTTCTTAGCTAATAATTTTTTACCTGTTCCAGATTCACCTTGAATCATAATTGGAAAGTCTTCTTTAGCAATCTTAGTTGCCATATTTAGAATATCGATCATTTTGTTAGAGTGACCAATGATTTCAATCTTTTCGTTTGATGATGTTCCTTTTGCCATTGGAGCTCTCATTTCTAATTCTTTTTGAGCTTCTACAATTTTTGCTTCTAACTTTCTATTTAAGTTTTTAGCAATTAAGTACATTTTCATATTATTAAGAGCTGCTTGAAGATGAGATAAGATTTCTAATACTCTTGTTACATCTTCTTCACTAAACATTCGCTCGTTATTTGTTGATTGAATATTAATTGTACCAATGATTGTTCCGTCACAATTCATAGGTACACATAATTCTTTTTCTACACACTCATCTCTAACTTCAGTTGATAATAAAGGATCTCTTTTTGAATTAGAGTAGTAAGCTCTTTTTAATCTTGTTACATATCCAGCAAGACCTTCACCTTTTGTATATGCGATACCATCAACAATTGGATTTCCGTTTTCAGCTTTAAGTTCAGTTGAACCATCTTCGTAAGAAGCAAAAACTCTAACTTTGTATTCACCAAATTCTTTTAAAACAAATTCAGAGATTTTTGAAAAGAAAATCCCTTCATCTAAGTTAGTTAATAGAACTGTTGAAAGAGTAGCTACTTCATTTACATTTAAAACTGAATTCATGTTGATCTCCTTTACACTTTTATATTTTTTACTGTATATTTTTAACACACCGCGAAACAAATACAGTATAGCACTGCATGAAAAATTTACAAGACAAAAG
>JAOARC010000034.1 GCA_025210745.1 Bacteriovoracaceae bacterium | reverse complement strand
TTTAAAGACTTACCTCAAGCTTGTGATCATACATTAGAAATTGCTGATAAATGTAATGTTGAAATTACTTGGCAAAAAGAAGATGGATCTCAGGTTTATCATCTTCCTGACTAACATAAAGATCCATGCCTTTGTGATCATACAGTCCTTTAAGATAAGGCTGAACAAAAGATACTATGATATTCCATGGAAAGCCCTGACCTCCATGAGTATGACCAGACAGTTGTAGATTTAGACCCAGACCATCTGTAGTAAGGTAACTCATTGGTTGGTGAGCAAGCATAATTTTATACATATGATCAGGACTATTTTTAAAAGCATCTATTGGCCTACAAGAGTGTTCTTTCACAAACCTAAAAGCTTTTAAATCATAGACTCCACCTAAGACAAAGTTAGTTCCTTTAAAGTTAAGAATAGTATGATCATTTTCAAAGACCTTTATTCCTTTAGACTTTACAAAGTTGATCCAATCTTCACCACCCCAATAATACTCATGATTTCCAGTTACATAGTACGTTCCAAGTGTTGATTCAAACTTATCTATATTAATAAGTTCAGGAGCTAAATCAGAAACAATTCCATCTACCATATCACCTGTTATAACAACAATGTCTGGTTTTAACTCATTAGTTCTTCTAACAAGTTCATCAAAAAAGTCTTTTTTTAGTGTCGGTCCAATATGAATATCTGATAATTGAACAATCTTTAAACCATTAAGACCTTTGTGCTTATCTTTAAGCTTTATAGTTACTTTTTCAAGTTCAGGACTCATGGCCTGAATGGCACCAACAGTTGTCGCCGCCACGGCACTTCCAACTCCACCTAGAGCAATATTTCTTTTTAAGAAGCTTCTTCTACTTTCATCATGAGGAAGCTTTGATCTAGAAACTCTTTCTAAAACCCTTACTAAAATATAACCAGCTACGAGTAATCCCATAAAACCAAGCAATACATAGTAAAACCTTAATGCGTAGGTCACCATCGTACTATGAGAAAAATACCTAACTCTTGTACCAATATTAATCCCGGTTCCTACTATAAAAATAAGATCATAAACAAAAAGAAGTTTTTTATTTAATAATAGTGGCTTTACAATAGAAGCTTCTAAGACTCTTCTACAAAGCCACCACATCAAAATAAGTATAATAGAAAATAGAAAATAAAAAACTGCCATTTACTATAAGTTATCAATAACTCCATTAAAAGTTGAAGAAGGTCTCATAAACTTTGCAACAAGCTCATCACTTGGGTGATAGTAACCACCAATATCAGCGCTTACACCTTGAGCATTATTTAATTCATCAACAATTGTTTTTTCATTTTCTGTTAGCTTATTAAATACATTTGTAAAAGTTACTTTTAGCTCACTGTCTTCATCTTGGCCTGCAAGAGCTTTTGCCCAAAATAAAGATAAATAAAAGTGTGATCCTCTATTATCAAGTTCATTTACTTTTCTAGATGGAGATTTATTTTCTCTTAAAAATTCAGAGTTTGCGATATCTAAAGCTTTAGCTAAAACACCAGCTTTTGCATTACCTTTAGCGGCTATATCTTCTAAAGAAACACCTAAAGCTAAGAACTCTCCTAATGAATCCCACCTTAAATGATTTTCTTTTTCAAATTGCTGAACATGTTTTGGAGCTGATCCACCAGCACCAGTTTCAAATAATCCTCCACCATTTAGAAGAGGAACAATTGATAACATCTTTGCACTTGTTCCAAGCTCTAAAATTGGAAATAGATCTGTTAAATAATCTCTTAAAACATTTCCAGTTACAGAAATAGTATCTTCACCCTTTTTAATTCTCTCACAAGTAAATTTAGTCGCAGCAACTGGATTCATAATCTCAATTGTTGCTCCAGTTAAGTCATGATCTTTTAAATATGTATTAACTTTTTCAATTAAGTTTCTATCGTGAGCTCTGTTTTCATCTAACCAAAACACAGAAGGGTTACCAGTAACCTTTGATCTATTAACACCAAGCTTTACCCAGTCTCTAATCGCAATATCTTTTGTTTGGCACATTCTCCAAATATCACCTTCTTCAACATTATGCTCAAAGTAAGTATTATTAGCATCTGATACTACAATCTTACCATTACCAGGTGCCATAAATGTTTTATCATGAGATCCATACTCTTGAGCTTTTTTGGCCATAAGACCAATATTTGATACATTTCCCATCGTTGTTACATCAAAAGCTCCGTTTTCCTTACAAAAATCGATTGTTGCTTGATAAACACCAGCATAACATCTATCCGGGATTGTAAATTTAGTATCTTGAGTTTCGCCTTTAGCGTTCCACATACATCCAGAAGTTCTAATTGCTGCTGGCATAGAAGCATCAATAATAACATCACTTGGAACATGAAGATTTGTAATTCCTTTATCAGAATCAACCATAGCTAATGCAGGTCCATTATTCATAGCACTTTCAAATGCTCCCATAACTTCTTCTTTTAATGGAGAGCTCATATCAGCAACTTTTGCTAAAACTGCTCCAAGTCCATTAGAAGAATTAACACCTGCCGCTTCAAACTCGCTAGCATATTTTGTAAAAACATCTTTAAAGAAACTCTCTACACATTTTCCAAAAATATATGGATCAGAAACTTTCATCATTGTTGCTTTCATATGAAGAGAAAATAAAATATTTTTATCTTTTGCATCAGCAATTTCTTTTTCAAAAAATGCTTTTAATGCTTTTACATTCATTGTTGATCCATCAATAACTTCACCAGCTAATAATGGCGTACTTGATTTTAAAGTTTGAGTGCTTCCATCGTTTCCAATAAATTCAATTTTAACATCAGTATCACTGCTCATTACAGCTGATTTTTCACTTGCATAAAAATCATTATCACTCATATGAGCTACATGAGATTTAGAATCCTTACTCCAAGCTCCCATTGAATGAGGATTATTTTTAGCAAACTCTTTAACTGGAGCAGCCACTCTTCTGTCTGAATTTCCTTCTCTTAGAACAGGGTTAACAGCACTACCTAATACTTTTGCAAATCTAGCTTTAAGCTCTTTTTCTTCTTGCGTTTTTGGTTCATCAGGAAAGTTAGGAATCTTATATCCATGATCTTGAAGTTCTTTAATTGCAGCTTTTAACTGAACAACTGATGCTGAAATATTTGGAAGCTTAATAATATTTGCTTCAGGTTTTTTTGCAAGCTCACCTAGCTCACTTAATGCATCTGACATTTTTTGATTATCATTTAAGTTTTCAGGAAAGTTTGCAATGATTCTTCCTGCTAACGAAATATCTTTTAATTCGATTTCAATATTCGCACTTTTTGTAAATGCTTTAACGATTGGTAAGAATGATCCCGTAGCTAGTGCTGGGGCCTCATCAGTCTTTGTGTAAACAATTTTTGAATTTGCCATATTATCCTCTTTTTGAATGTTAAAATCGTGCAATAGAATATAACAAAGGCCCTATTTTCACAAAAAAATTAAGGACATAACGCTCTGCAAATTTAATGTAAGAACTTGTTTGTAGGGAATTCTTTAAAAAAACAAACAAAAACAGTACAGTATTTTCACCAATTTAGATTGGTACAATAGAGAAAGGGAGATTTTATGTTTTTAAAAACACTAGTATGTCTACTAATGTTAACCTCTTTGACCCATGCAACAGAAAAAGTTGTTTATGGTGAAGATAATAGAAAAGATTTATATCAAGTAACAAACCCACTTTACTTAAAGCTAGCAAACTCTACAGCTGGAATGGTGAACTCTTCTATCATAAGATACAACTGGGATGATACAATTTCAATTAACTCTCAAAAAACTCTAGAGGAAGGATTAAAGGTCTGCTCAAGCGAAAAGTTTTCAAATCAAAAACTCTTAACTAACTGTTCTGGCTTCTTAATTGGAGAAGATACTTTAGTTACAGCTGGGCACTGTATGTCAGATCACGTAATACCTCAAGCTTGTAAGAATTTTACCTGGGTATTTGGATTACACATGGAATCCTCTTCATATATTAATTTAAGAGATATTCCCATGGAAAATGTCTATGCATGCAAAAAGATTAAAAAAGTTATTTTTTCTCAAGAACAGGACTTTGCCGTAATACAACTTGATAGAAAAGTTACTGGAAGAACCCCACTAAAATACAGAAAAAGCGGAAAGGTTTCTAATAATACAGAGTTACTTGTTATAGGACATCCTTCAATGCTTCCAACAAAAGTCGCAAGAGGTGGGAAAGTTGTTAGCAATGAAGATAAATTTCAAATCAGAGCTTCTTTAGATACTTTTCAAGGTAACTCAGGTTCAGCGGTCTTCGATGCAAAAACTGGATTGCTAGAAGGTATTTTAGTTAATGGAAAAACAGATTACGTGCCAAGCTTATCGTGGGATAAAACGAGCTGTAAGATTGTTAACAAATGTAATCAAAAAGGTGACATATGTTACCATACAAGAAATAAGTACGATGCAAAAGCTGAAGGAGTTACTAGAATAACGACTCTTTTAGAATATCTTTAAAAACAGTTTCATCATCTAAATAAACCTCGGGCTCACTTTAATATAGTGAGCCTTTTTATTTTTCAATTTTCTCCATCGTCTTTCCAGACATCGCAACTAAAATAGACATCACAGGGCTTAGTAAATTAAAAAAAGCAAAAGGAAGATATGCCAAAGTTGAGACTCCCATAATAGAGCTAAAATAAGCACCACATGTATTCCATGGAATCAATACAGATGTTACTGTTGCTCCGTCCTCCACGGCACGAGATAAATTTTTAGATTTTAAACCATAGTCTTTATAAGCTTCTTTAAACATACGTCCAGAAACAACAATCGAAATATATTGATCTGATGTCGTTAAATTTAGAAATAATGATGAACCTACAGTTGCCGCAACAAGAGATCCAATCCCCTTTACAACAGAAAGGATTTTACTTGCAATCGTATTTAGCATTCCTGTTACTTCCATCATACCACCATAAATCATGGCCATAAAAATAATCCACATTGTATTAAGCATTGAACTCATTCCTCCACGAGAAAAAAGCTTATCTATAACAACATTTCCTGATTCCATTTTAAATCCACTAAAAGCAACTTCAAGAATTTTTTCGTAAGCAGACAAAGGCTTCGCTTCCGTCATTTTACCTAAAAGGTCCTGTTGAAAAATAAGAGCAAAAATAACCCCTAGGAAAGTTCCCAATAATAATGTCGGTATTGCCGGAAGTTTTTTTTGCACTAAAAACAAAACTATTAATGGCAGTAAAAATAACCATACCGAAATATTAAAATTACTTTTTAAAAGAACTAAAACCTCATTAATAGAAGCCGCATCTAAAGTATGCGCTGAATGCGACATACCCAGAATAGAAAATATTACCAATGAAATAATAAATGCAGGACCTGTGGTAAAAAGCATATGCTTAATATGCTCAAAAAGGTCTGCACCAACCATCGCCGGAGCTAAATTTGTTGTATCAGATAAAGGAGACATCTTATCTCCAAAATATGAGCCCGATACGATTGCTCCTGCAACCATTTCTTCTGGGATACCTAAAGTTTTACCTATTCCAATAAGAGCAATACCTACAGTTCCAACTGTAGACCAAGAACTTCCCGTCGCCAAAGAAACAACACTACATATAACAAGAGTAATAGGTAAAAATATAGTTGGACTAATAAGCTTTATTCCATAAAAAATCATTGTTGGAACAACTCCGTTTAAAATCCAAACTCCTATTAATGCTCCCACAATTAATAAGATAATTATTGGTTGAGTTGCAACGCTTACTGTCTCTAAAGCTTTTTTTTCCAATACCTTATAAGGTATTTTTAAAATAAAAACACCAATTAAAGCACTTAAGCAACTAGCTAGTAGCATTGCAAATTGGTTGGGCCCATAAGAAGAGTTATCGTGGTAGACAATTACATTTAATGATAAAAGAATAATCAAAAAAACGACTGGTATTAAAGAAAGTATTAGACTCGGCTTTGCAAAAGATTGTTCTTTGCTCATTTTATATCATCCTTGGTATAAAGCTATTTTAATAATATTAATAAGATATTAGTTATTTGAAAATAAAAAGCTTAATAAATTGTATAATAAGTATTGATATTGTCCTCAATGCTCAACCTATCGCCAGAAGTATCTAAACCCCAAAATTCTATAAAGCGAGTATCAGATATTTGTTGAACTTGATAAAAATCCAATCTTAGTATCAAATGTTTCCTCTTTTATTGTAAGGATTAATGATATTGTTATTTAATGAAGCTGTCTATTTTTTAGACAATATATAACCTAAAGTGACTATCTTTTACCTATATACAAGATCTAAGTATTAGTATTTACAAAATTCTTTTTTGGCATCTAACTTGTATATAAAAGAATATATAAGGTTAAGTAAGGAGAGAGACTATGAAGCCTAAAAGATCAATAAACATTTTAACAATATCTGCCTTTTCGATATTACTATCTACAGGTATTCAAGCACAAAATAAACCCGTATATGAATGGAAACCAGCGGTAGATAATACTTATGTTGCTCCAGCCGTTCCTTCTTATACGATCTCGCAGCATCTACAAAATAATATAGAGCAAATCGACTTAGATGCAAATTTTGGAAAAGAAGTTATATTTGAGCCTAAAAAATCTGGCAAAAAAAATAAAGAAGACATGGAATTATCTAAAACAACTCAAGAAGAGAGTAAAGATAATGAAGAAGCTCAAGAAAATAAAGAAGTAGCCAATACAGACAAAGTTAAAGTTGATGAAACAGACAATCAAAAAGAAGAACAGGTTACGATAAATGAAGCCAATGATACTCAAGATAATGATGTTTACAATTTGCTTTTAGAAAGACTATGTCAAAAAGAAACACAACTTGAAAAGCTCGAAGAAAAGTTTACTAGTTTTCAAGATAGTGTTACTAAAAATATGCTAGCAATGGAAAATATGACAAAACAAATCATGATGATGAACCAATATGGCTTTGTAAAAACTCCAAGTGTTTATGATAGATATGAAAGCATGTACCCAATGATGATGATGCAACAAATGCAATATCAAATGAATATGCTTACACTAAACCAATCGTTTCAAACAACGATGATGGGTATGATGCATGCACCAACACTTTATGGAAATGATTATACATATGGACAACATCCAGAAGCTAGTAACCCTACTCAAATGGATTACCTTCAAGGATCAAATCTTGGGCTAACATTTAACCAAGATAGATCAATGACAGATTTACTAAATGGTATGCAAGCAAATGCAAACGGACAGATGAATTGGTTTGATGGATCTGTACCTACACCTGCAATAGCACCCGTAATGCCTATGATAAATAATGGAACAGCATCAAACTTAATTGATGGTGATTCTACAGATACTTCTAGTTCTGATAGCTCTACAGAAAATGTTGTATCAGATGGAGATGGACTAGATTCATAATAACCGACCCCAAAACCCCGTTATATAAGTTAACCTCCCAATTATACTGGGAGGTTTCTTTTTTTCTAAATAAGCGGCAATTTTTTCCTAAACAAAATTTTCCCCTCGTCGAATAGTTTTATGAAGATTAAAACGGGATAAAACTATGAGTGAAATATCAAAGAAAAAACAAGCTAGTAAAACCATTATTAAAAAGTGTCATTGCTGTGGCCAGATACTGGAATCTAGCGTTGAAATGAGCAAGTGCGTTAGTTGTGGAAAATCATTCTTACCTCTAAGCTACTTTGATAAAATCCATGGAAATGAAAAATACAAATTCAGTGAATTATTCTCCCCAAGTGATGAAATTTACGAAGAAGACCTGATTAAAGGTCTCTACGTTCTTTGGTAAAAGCCTTTCAAATATGATATTAAATGAAGATGAATATTGAAAATCTTCACCCTACAATAAGCAAGTTACTTACAAAAAGAGGATATGATAATCCGCAAAAAATCCAAGACTTCTTTTCTTGGAACTTAAGAGACCTTCCAAAACTTACAGATCTAAAAGATATAGAACTAGCAACTGATAGAATTATTCAGGCCATAGAGTCTAACGAAAAAATTGGTATTTATGGTGACTATGATGTTGATGGAACAACAAGTTGTGCTCTTTTTTATCATTATTTTCAAATGATTGGAGTTGATGTTGAACTATTTCAACCAAGTCGTTTTGTTGAAGGATATGGAGTACATCCAAGCTCAGTAGATAATGCTATTGATAAGGGAGTTCATCTTCTTATTACAGTTGACTGTGGTATTACAAACTTAGAAACAGCTGATTATGCTAAAGAAGTTGGTCTTGATCTAATTATTACAGACCATCATAAAGATGCAAGAGAGCACCTTCCAAATGCTTATGCTGTAGTTAATCCAAATAGAAGAGATGAAGATGAATCAAAACTTAAAGCTCTTGCTGGTGTTGGCGTTGCATTTGCTGTTTGTCTTAGAATAAAAGAAAAGTTGGATCAAAAAGGAAAAGAAACTCCATCTATCTACCCTCTTTTACAATTTGTTGCCATTGGAACAATATGTGACCTGGCAAAGCTTAATCCGATGAATATAAAACTAACAAGACATGGATTAAAACAAATTAAAGAAACGTCTTATTTTGGAGTTAGATCTTTTTTTAATGATGAAGATAGATCTTATGAAGTAATGCCAAGTGAAAAGATATCTTTTTATGTAGGGCCTTTAATAAACTCTAAAGGAAGATTAGATCATCCTGAAAAAGCATTAAAGCTCTTAATTAGTGATAACCATAAAGAAGCATTTGAAAATTATTCTCAACTAGAGATCTCTAATAGAGAAAGAAAACTTATTCAAGCTGAAGTTTTTAAAGGTGCTAAAAATCAAGTTATAGGTCAGATTAAGCAAGATGATCACTTTGCAAGTATTGTATATGATTCTAATTGGCACGAAGGAGTAATTGGAATTGTTGCTTCTAAACTAGTTGAGACATTTGAAGTACCGGCTATTGTTTTTACCGACGCTGAAGAAGATGGAATTATAAAAGCATCAGCTAGAAGTGCAGGAGAATTAAACCTATATGACCTTCTAAAAGAATGTAGCGATCTTTTTATTAAGTTTGGTGGGCATAAAGCTGCTGCTGGTTTATCTATGAAAAAAGAAAACCTTGCTGCTTTTAAAAATAAAATGTTTTCTCTTTTAAAAGATATTCCTCATATTCAAAGAACTGTACAGGATCAATACGATCTTGAAATTAGTTTTAATGATATTAATAAACAGCTTATTAAAGAACTAGAAATTATGGAACCATTTGGGATGGGAAATCCGAAACCTATTTTTAAGATGACTGATGCTGTTATTGACTCGTATACAGTTTTAAAAGATGTTCATGTAAAATGGATTTTTAAATCTGCCAAGAACCCTAATTTTAAAATTCAAGGTATTAGCTTTAACTATATTGGAAAATGGAATTGCTTATTACCAGATGAACTATTTGCAAAACAAGAACAAGAAGGCCTAAGTCTTTATTTTACTCTAGGTGTAAATAGATTTAGAGGTAATGAAACAATTCAGCTAATGGTATCAAAGGTATTTTTAGGTGGCTAAAGTTCAATATGAACAATTCTTCTATATTGCAAAGGTGGAGTTTTTAGGATTTCGCTATCATGGTTGGCAAAAACAAAAAGATAGACCTAAAACTGTCCAAGGTATGCTTGAAAAAACTCTTAATTTTGTCTTAGAGTGTGAGCACTCAAAACTTCTAAGTGCTAGTAGAACAGATGCAATGGTTAGTGCTAATGACTTTTTATGTAAGTTTAAAACTAGAAAGTATATGGAGCCACAAAAGCTGTTATTTGAATTAAATAAAAACCTTCCCCTAGATATTAAAATCCATAGTGTAAAAGAAACTCAAAAAAGCTTTAATATCATTGATGCTCCTAAAACTAAAACGTATCATTATTATTTTTGTAATGAGTTTAAACCATCTCCTATGATTGCTCCTTTTATGGTTAACTTTAATGATCAACTTGATATCGAGCTTATGAAAAAAGCGGCTAAGATTTTTGAAGGTGAACATTCTTTTGAAAGATACTGTTATAGACCAAATGAAAATAAGATATTTAAAAGAGTAATTGATTCTTGTTCAATTTTTGAAAATGATATTTTAACAGCTAATTTCTTTCCTGAACAATCTTATGTTTTTGAAGTTGTAGGAAAAGGTTTTTTAAGACATCAAGTAAGAATTATGATGGGTGCAATGATTCTAGTTGGATCAGGGCAAATGAGTCTTGAAGAGTTTAAGCAGACTCTAGAGGGGCAAAGCTTTGAAAGAGTTAAACTGATTGCCCCAGCTAGTGGTCTTAAATTATTTAAAAGTGAATTTACTTACGAATAATTTCTACGTTTTCCATAACAACATCATAATTTGGTCTATCCATAGCACCAGTTGCTGTTGTTCCAATTTCATTTATAACGTTCATTCCTTCAGTAACCTTACCAAATACAGTATGTCTTCCATCTAGGTGTGGAGTTGGCCCTAAAGTAATAAAGAACTGAGATCCATTTGTTCCAGGTCCAGCGTTTGCCATAGAAAGAATCCCTGCTTCATTATGTCTAAGCTCAGGATGACACTCATCCTCAAATCTATATCCTGGTCCACCCATCCCTGATCCTTGTGGGCATCCACCTTGAATTACAAATCCAGCGATAACTCTATGAAAAATTAGTCCATTATAATATGGTCCTTCCTTAACAGTCTCCTGTCTTCCTTCAGCAAGGTTTACAAAATTCCAAACAGTTTCAGGACATTCTTTAGCATATAGTTCTACTTCAAATTCTCCCATATTTGTTGTGAACTTAGCATAGATTCTATCTAAGTTTTCTTTATGATTATTTTTTTCAAATTGTGGTCCACCAAACATAATAACTCCTTAATATTTTTTAAATGTTTTATATTCTTTAATTAGATGTGTTTCATATGGAGCAAAAAAGATAACTTCTTTACCCTTTAATAGTTTTTGGGCCCTAAGAGTATATCTAGCTCCTAGCTTTAGAAATTTATTATATGGAGAAAACATATGGGTCGGCATAACTTTGATTCCTAAGTCGCCAAAGCCATGCTTAGAAATAAACTTTTCAATCCCAACCTTATCTAAACATCTTGATACAAATATAGGATGTCCACTTGTAGCCTGGCTACTTGCCATAAACTTTTTAAGTCTTTTAGCAATAGTTTTATTTACTAAAGCAGGATCAATCCAAATAAGATTTACTTTTTTATAATTTGGAGGAGTAAATTCTTTTGCCCCACCTAAAATTTGCTCTTGTCCATTAAAAAATAAAAATGATTCATCATCTAAAAAGATCTCTTGCTTACCAGATCTTTTTTTATATTCTTGAATTCGATTATTGAAAAAGTATTGAAGCTGAACCATTTTTTCATAATCAAGCCCGTAGCTATAATAAAGTTTTTCATAATTAAGATACTTAACGGAAGTATTTATTTTACAACCAACCACGGGACTAAACTGTGACCACGTGGGAAGATCTGGAAGAAAGTACTGCTCTGCACCAGAACCTATATATAATTGCTCCAAGTCTCTTTTTGAGACATTTTGCTTTGTAGAACAACCTACAATGGTAAATATTGTAATTAAAAGATACTTCATTAATAACCTAAAATAGGTCATTTTTAATGGAAAGGCAAAGTAAGACTACTATAAGAAGTAAACTTCTGACTCGCCTTTTTCAATACATGAAAACTCAGCAAATTTATAGATAAAATCAATAAAAGGCTTAAAGGCACTAAAGCTTGGAATAGACTTATCAAAAGTCCCACCAAATCTTATATAAGCGTCACCTTTTTCATCTATATACTCTGTACCGTGCTTAATATTTACAACTACTGGTAGAAACTCTTCTTTTGTAAAATAAACTCTAACTGTAACAGCTTCAACATCTTTAAAGTGATTCTGAACAGATTTTGAAAATGGAACCTGTAATAAACAACCATCATGAGAAATATCAACCATGTTTACAGAATACTTATTTCCATGAGAATCAATTTCAGCATAAGAGCCTAAGAATTCTCTAAACAATACCCTTTCAAAAGACCTCTTTCTTTTTTCGATAGTGTTCTTTCTTCTTGCTTGAAAATCGATAACATTAGACATTTTAGCTCCTAGTTGTTTAATAATCCTAAATATTTATCGATTAAAAGATCCTTGGACTTAAAGACTTTGCTATTTTTAAACCATTAGTGATAAAATTTTCCTATGAATATGAAGATTGAAAAATACTTGAGCGAACTAGATAGTCATCTGCATGATATAACAGCAACTGAAAAAGCCGAGTATATAATAAAAATTAAGGAACAATTTCAGACTCAGGTAAAAAATCATCCTGACAAGAATCTTGATCAAATCATTCAAGAGTTTGGGCCAGCAATAAATTTAGCCAATCAATTTAGAAGAGATCATAACTATCCTATCCTTAGCATAAGAAAAGAAAAATCTTTTTTAAAGTTCATTTTCACTTTTTTTGGATTTAGTTTTTTATTTTTTATAGCTATTATGAGTTTTGTGATTTGGAAATTCACACCTGTTTTTCAAATAGAAGAAAAATCTAATCGAATTGTTATTCTAGGAGGATTAATAGATATAAATGGAAAGAGTGGTCGTATAAAGATGATGGACTCTTACCATTACGTTGATAATCAATTTACCAATAGTTTTGATGGTGCAATTAATATTAATAAAGACGAGTACGATGAACTTGTTATTAATTTTAGATCAGGAGTAATTGATATACTTCAATCAGAAGATAGAAGACTTTCTTGGGATTGCAAATTGGATAAAGTACCAACACAAGAATTTATTAATAAATCAAAGGGAATTATCGAAATGGATCTTGAAAATCAAGAAGGTATTTCTTGTGATATAGAAATTCCTTCCCAGATGAAACTATCCATTGATGGTAAGGACGGAAAAATATCTATTCGAGAACTAGATTCAGATATTTTTGTTGAACTTAATAATGGAATGATTTCTTTTGCTCCTAACCCTGAGCTTGAATATGTCTATGAAATCGATATTGAAAAAGGCACAAGCTACAAATTTGAAAACTCTAAAACTGTTAATGCCATTGAAGTAAAGTTTGACTTAGACAATGGCACAATTACAAAGCTTCAACTATAAAAGATTTAAAACATTCTTGGGTGGTCTTCCTATAACCGCTTGGTTATCTTTAATAACAATTGGTCTTTCAAGTAGCTTTGGTGTTTTTACAAGAGCAGCAATAACTTCATTCGAATTATTAATATCAAACTTATTTTGCTTATATTCATCTTCTTTTATTCTTACAATCAAAGAACTTTCTCCTAGAAGATTAATAATATTTTCAATTTCACCTTTAGATAAACCATCATTTAAATATTCAATAATTTGAACATCAATATTTTTTTCCTCTAAAAGAGCTAATGTTTGTCTACTTTTAGAACATCTTGGGTTATGATACATCTTGAACATGGTTATCTCCTATTTTATATGATTATAGAGGGCAAGAAATGAATTTAAAAGATATTATACTAGAATACCATCAAAAAGAATTAACAAAGCAGATGTTAAATGAATGTCCTTATACTGAATTAAAAAGTTGGATGGATGATGCCATCGAAAAAGAGGTTTCCTATCCTAATGCTGCAACCCTTGCAACTGTTGATAAAGATAATACTCCAAGCAATAGAGTTATTTTAATAAAAGATATCAGTAGTAGTGGAGTAACATTTTTCACTAATTATGAAAGTCAAAAAGGACAAGATATACTTAACAATCCAAATGTTTCTATTAGTATATTTTGGAAAGAATTTGACAGACAAATAAGAATAAAAGGAAAAGCAACAAAAACAGATAGGCAAACATCTGAAGAATACTTTAACTCTAGATCCCCTCTTAGTCAGGTAAGTGCAATCATATCTGATCAAAGCCAAGTGGTTACAAAAGAAAAGTTGCATGGGGATTTTGAAGCCCTAAAAGATACAAAGGCCATACTTGAATGTCCCAATAACTGGGGAGGGTATAGAGTCAATATTGACTCTATTGAGTTTTGGCAAGGAAGACCAAATCGACTACATGATAGATTTATCTATAAGAAAGAAAAGTCTAATTGGAAGATTGATCGTCTAGCACCATAGTACCTCTTTACTCCAGATACTTAATACTATCTATAAGTATTGATAAAGCTCTATGCGTTTGAGAGCAAGAAGATTTTGGAACATGAATAAAAGCAAACGGCTTATGTAAAAAGTTTTTGGCCATTAAATAACTATGGCTATTACATACATACTCTCCAGGACTTTTTGATATATGAATAAAGCTTTTGTCTTTAAATGCATTAAAAATATCTTCTAGATTAAGACTTAAATCAAGTGAGTCCTTAGCATCATCAACAATTTTTCCTTTAAGAAAAGTTCCTTCATTATCACAAGTTTTTCCATCAGAGTAATTATGCGCCATCGTTTCAAAATAAACCCCATCACACTTTCCCTCACCTAATGAAATAACAAAGTCAGGCTTATTATCCATCTTTTCATAAAATGAAATTAGCTTTTGCGATGATTTATAATGAACTGTCTCTAAAGGACATAAAGTAATATTTATTAAACTTTGATTAAAATATTTTTCGATAGATTTTGCAATATGTTCAGAGTTATTACACTGCCTTCCATCAAAGGGATCAAAGTATGAAATGAGAATATGTTTATTTTTACTCGTCTGAACTTGCATAATCAAAGTTACTTAAAAGATAAATCCAACCCATTAAAATCATCTTCAGAATGTCTTTCAATCAACTGCTGATCCTCATCTCCCCAAGATCTATTAACAAGTCTTCCTCTTTGTACTGCAGGTCTAGTAAGAATGTCACCTGCCCATCTTTGAATATTTTTATATTCATCCACAGATAAAAACTGGGCTGCATCATAAAGTTTTCCTTTAGCAAGTATTCCATACCATGGGAAAATCGCCATATCTGCAATAGTATACTCATCACCAGCGATATATTTTCTATCTTCTAAACGTTTATCTAAAACATCTAGCTGTCTTTTTGCTTCCATAGAAAATCGATCTATAGCGTATTCTATTTTAGTTGGTGCATATGAATAAAAATGTCCAAAGCCTCCTCCTAAGTAAGGAGCACTACCCACTTGCCAAAATAACCAGTTCATAACTTCAACTTTTTTATGAGTCTCTTTTGGTATGAACTTATTAAATTTTTCGGCTAAATATAATAGAATTGATGCTGATTCAAAAACCTTTAGTGGTTCTTGTTCACTGTAATCAACTAGTGCTGGTATTTTTGAATTTGGATTAATTGAGACAAAATCTGATCCAAACTGATCACCTTCTCCAATATTAATAAGATAAGCATCGTACTGCGCCTCACTAACTCCTGCTTCAAGTAACTCTTCAAACATAATTGTTACTTTCACACCATTAGGTGTTCCTAGAGAATATAATTGAAAAGGGTGCTTTCCTATTGGAAGTTTTTTTTCAAAACGTGAGCCTGCTGTTGGCCTATTTATACTAGAGAACTTGCCCCCATTTTCATTATTCATTTTCCAAACTTTTGGAGGATTATAACTTGAGTCCATTGAATATCCTTTGAATCATTTATGGCAAAAAAAAAAGCCCCATATTATATGGAGCTTATTATATATAGAAAAAAATTAAATTTAAATGGCGCAGTTGAAAATTTATTTTATTCAAAAATCAAGTATAAGCAAGATTGAAAAGTATGATTCTGAAATCCTAGCTAGCACTTACTAAGTAGTTCTACATAGGATTAGAAAGTGAAGGCCTTACTGCTTTAAGATATGCTCGATCCAATCTCTCAGCTCAGAAACTCGAACATGAAGATTAGTAAAAGAGACGCCCTCCCCATAACCAGACTCACTATTTGGATCAAGATCATCAAAAGTATAATAAGCATTAACACCCACGAGCTTCCCCTCTAAAATCAATGGTCCTCCGGAATCACCAAAGCACACACTACTTGCACTTGAATCCATCCTTTTTCCTGCCGTAGGTATATTATTCTGAAAGATTTCATCGGCAAAATAGGTGTAGTACTCTGTCATCAACTTATGGTTTTTAGTTAACTCTTCTTTTGCAAGGGTATAACTATAACCAACCTTTCTCACTGGCATATAAGCTTCTAGATCATATATATTATTCTGACAGCCATATCCCCAAAACTCAACTCTCTTACCTGCAGTAACTTTACTATAGTCAACTTCAATTATATCCAACTCAGAGAAGTAATTATTGCTATCAGGCTTAACCTTTACAATAGCAATATCTTTAGAAATAAAGTTCGCATGCATCTGCTCTCTTTCTTCCCGAGAAAGAGATGAATAACTCTCATGTAAATAAATCTCCTCAAACTCAAGTGGATCATATTCCATATCACGATTGTTTGTCTTAGTACTTATAGCGAGGCTTTTTATTTCTTGATCAATAAAGCAGTGAGCTGATGTTAATATATGCGAGTCAGATATCTTTGTCGCCGTACAAGCCCCAGTATCACCTTCACTAAATATGGCTAATTGAAAAATACCATTTTTATTCTTTTGCTCATCAACAGCTCCACCAATAATAGGAGCTCCTAAGCATATAGAAATATAAAATATATTAATTAAAAATAAACTAAGTTTTTTCATATTGTAAATCGTAGCTAAAACAGAGTTTTAAATTAGCTCCTATAACTTCTCCATCTTAACTTCATAACGACAATGACTTGTCTTACTGATATAGTTTTTTAAATATTTCTCATCAACAAACAAATTATAATGGTCACGAACACGACTTATAGAAATCTCTAATTTTTGCCTTGGCTTCACAGAGTCTGGTATAAAGTAATCCATCTCAAATGTAGCAAAACTTTCATATCCAAAAACAAGAGTTTTTTTGTATTCAGATAAAGATTTTTCTAACTTCTGCTCTTTTGCATAATAATCCGACTGACTATTCTTTAATATTCGAATAGTATATTCCCCCTTAAAATTAGCTTTAATTTCTATCAGCCTTAGATCTAGTACAGATTTAAATTCACAGTATGAAATACCAGACTGATCTTCAACAGAAGACTCTACTTCATCAAGAGGACTATATGTTCCTATAAATTTAGCAAAAGGATGAGCTAGCGCACTTACAGAAAAAAATAACAAAAAAGCAAAAGAAGTAAGTTTCATCGGATCTCCTAAAATTTAAAATTGCTACGTATATAACTCAAGAAACATGGAACTTTAAGCTGAGTTTGTAAAAATAACACCATCATCGAGGAATATCCATTAAAGATTTCAATTTAGCTAAATTATAGAAGGTTTCGAGTATAAAAAAGCTCCTATTAGGAGCTACGTATAAGTAAGATTGAACAGTATGACTCTGAAATTCTAGCAGGGACTTACGAAATAGTTCTACGCAGGGTTAAAGAGTAAAGAGCTTACTTTTTAACAGCTCCACTTGCCAACAAAAGATATTCAAGCCTTTTTGCAGCCTTAACATTACTACTGAATGGGTATTTAATTATTCCTCTTATAGTACCTAAGGGTGATTGAAAACCATTCTTAGTATTAACATCTGCTCCATTTGCTATAAGAAAACTTGCAACTTCAAAGCTAATATTTCTTGAGCTATTAGCTCCAGATGCATGCAAAAGAGGCGTATTATTTCTATAACCTCTACAATTAACTATTTCATTATTCTCAAGATACATCTCATAAAATGAATTTATATCTTTAGCCCAAGGTGAAAATTCAACATGACTCTGAGAAACATTTTCTATAACATAACCCAGTTTACTTACGCCATATTCGACATCCCTAAAAAGACTCATGAATCTATCGCAAGAAATAATACTCTTTACAGTTTTTGTAGAAGGAAGGAGTGACAGAAGGCTATGAATAAAAGATCGTTGTTCCTTAGCCCTGTTTAAAACTTCAACTCTAGAAATGAAGTTGCAATCTCTACGGTTATAATTTTTAATTTGATCAATAATTAAGTCTTGATTACTTAAGATTCTCTGCAACTTATATTTTTTTGTAACAATCAGGACAGCGTCATTAAAAGTGTCAAAGTCATATTTGGAACTATCAATATATGAGACATACTCTAACTTTAATTCATCAAGAATAGCTTGATTCTTACTAATATTATCATTTAAGTTACGAAGATCTCTACATTCATCAGCAAAGGCACTAGCAAAGAAAATAAATGAAATAACTAAACCTGAAAAAATCAAATTAAACTTCATCTTATCCCTTACAAGCTAGAAACAGAACAGCTCATTTCGTAACTCAGTCCAGCTTTTACATCTTCTCTATTAGTATAATCATTTAGGTATAAGCCACCTTTAACTTCTTTTCCGACAACATAGTCTGACTTATAAGCAGGTAAATATAAAGCAAATGCGTAATTATCATCTTTATAACCTGAATAAGATGTATATGCTCCCAATGAAAGATTTCTCTGGCTAGTCGATACAAACTCTTTTGTTACGCCTGATATATACCAACCATTCATATAGAAAAAAACATTGTTCAACTTATAATCTTCAGACATTTCAGCTTTAACTCTAACATAAACTCCAGGGTCAATCATTTCACTAGTCTTACACTCAAGACTAACAGAAGTTGATGCAAATAGACTTGTCGTCAGAATTATTGAACAAAAAAACAATTTCATTATATCTCCTTAAACACTTATTTTTTTAGCATCTTATACTCATTTATAACTTAACAGCATAGATAATCATGTAAAAACTACCTACTTTCGCCCTGAAAAGGGATTATTGCTCCCTTCAGGGGATTTTACTTTAGCTAAGTCACAGAAAAGGCGATTATAGAATATAGTAACAAGCAAGAACTTAAATAATGAAAAGAATGATAACACTCATAATATTTATTCTACTTACATCATGCTCAAATATGATGCTAAAACTAGTCAAAAAAGGTAGCCAAATACCGGTCACAGGGTAGCCAAAAGGTAGCCAAATTTTTATTTTTTATTTAAACCAAAGAACAACCATCGACATAGGAGAACATACAAAACTATCTAAAAGTGCTTTATAATAAGCCCTAGAGAGTTTTAGACATAAAAAAAGCTCCAATCAGGAGCTATGTGTAAGTATTTGAATTTTTATTAAATTTAAATGGCGCAGTTGAAGAGATTCGAACTCCTGACCGTCCGCTTAGAAGGCGGATGCTCTATCCAGCTGAGCTACAACTGCGCATGAGCTAAACATTCTAAATTATTAGAAATATTATTGCTTGTGGGATATGAATTTAAAGGGTTTTGCTTTTATTGTCAATAATGTTTTAGTAAAATCATCCTATAATGTATTATTTTTAGAGAGAAAAAATGATTAAAGCTAAGATTTATAGATCATCTAAAAGAGTTTTTGAGTGCCAAATTGAAGGTACAAAGGAACTTGTCAGTGCAACTGCCCTTAGAGAGGTGGTTAAGAGGTCCCACCCAGTAGTTGGTGACTATGTGCATCTAAATAAAAATAATGATGAATATGAGATCACAGAAGCACTAGAAAGATCAAACTCAATCTTTAGAAGAATTGTTAGGACTAATAAGACAAAACATATAGCTGCCAACGTAGACCTCATTCTAATAACGGCATCAGTATCAAAACCAGACTATAAACCATTTTTAATAGACCGATATCTTCTTAGGGCAACTCAATGGGAAATCCCAGTAATTGTTATCTTTAATAAAATGGATGAGTTTGATAACCAGTTTGATCTTGAATATGAGAAGAAAAAACTACACTCTTTAGGAGTAACAACCTTTGAAGTTTCAAGTAAGTTTAAAGAAAATGAAACTTTAAATAAGAATATGGATGAACTTATAGCTCTTCTTCAAGGAAAAACGGCGATCTGTCTTGGTCAATCAGGTGTTGGTAAAAGTAAACTCATCAGCGCTTTAAGCAAAGGCGAAATAGAGTTATTAAGCTCAAGGCTTTCTAAAAAGGTTGATAAAGGAGCTCACACTACCACGTGGGCGCAAGTTGTAGATTGCAATGGCTTTGAGATGATCGATTCTCCCGGGATTAGATCTTTAGCAATTCAAGATATTAGTACTGATGAATTAGACCACTTATTTCCAGATCTAAATATCCATTTTCATAAATGCAAATTTAATAACTGTACCCATGAAGATCATATTAAAGGATGTTACTTTAATACTTTAGATATGGATCTTTTAGAAAATCAAATTATCATGGATAGACTTATCTCTTATATGAAAATTAAAGATGAAGTTGAATCCGTTCCTGAGTGGGATAAAGATTAAATTGTCTTATCACCTTTTTTCATCTTCACTGGTTTTTTCCCTGGCTTTCTTTTACTCAATAGATAAATAACAGAATCTCCCTTTGCTTTAGGAGCTGAAGCTTTATAGCCATAAGGAATACCAATGGATTGACTCGATACTGATGAAGAACTAGAAAAACTCTTTTGCCCATTTTGATTATTTTCTTCTTTAATCATTGTTTTAGATTTTACAATAATTGCATCATCAGTTGTTTCAATATCTAATTTTATATCCTTACTTTTTGGCGTTATTTTTACTTCAATACTTCCATCAACTAAATGCTTTTGATTAACTATTACATTTGATCCAAATCCATGTCCTATTTTAAACTGAGAATTAAATTGGTTAATAAGATCGTCATCAAAAAATGCATCATCACTAAAAAAACTATCATCGTTAAATGAATCCATCATTTGTTTCATAATCTTTTGTCGTTGCTCCATAAATTTCTTTATAAACTCTTCTCTACTTTGAGCTTGAGCATAAAGACTTACTGAACTTAAAATAAAAACTAAACTGAATACTTTTGCCATGATTTAAAATACTCCTGTAAAATTATTATTCCATCTACTAAAGGTGCTGGACCTGGTTGTAAAAAAATTTCAGGCTCTAGTTCAAAGACTTGTCCATTTTTTATGGCATTGATATTTTCCCAACCAGGCCTTTGTTTTATTTTTTCTACTTTAACTTTTTTTCCACAATGACATCCAAATATTATATCTGGATTCTTTCTTATTATTTCTTCACTTGTTAAAAATCTTTCTTTAGCTAAAATCCCTCGAGACTTCTCTTTATTAATATCAATCCCACCACAAAGCTCAATTAGCTCACTAACCCATTGTATATTTCCAATCATAGGATCATCCCATTCTTCAAAATAGACTTTTGGCTTATAAGATAAATCACTTGCAACAATTTTAGCTTTATCGATCTTATCTTTTAGCTCTTCTAAAAGATTTAAAGTTTCTTCTTTAGCATCCACGAGAAAGCCGAGTTTTTTTATATACTTTAAAATACCATCAATACTTCTATGATTTGCAATCCAAACATCTTGTCCTCTTTCAATTAGATCTTTTGCAATATCTTTTTGAATATCAGAAAAGCCTAGAACCATATCTGGACTATATGATACAATTTTATCCAAGTTTGAGCTTGTGAAATATGATACTTTAGGTAATTTCATTGCTGCAGCTGGACGCTTAACAAAGGCAGAAACCCCTTCAATGAATTTTTCTCTTTTAAGTAAATAAAGTATTTCGACAGATTCTTCTGTAAGACATATAATTTTCACATAATAATTGTACTAAAAAAGGCCATATATGTTAAAGACTCTTTTGTATCTAATTGTAACGTTTAGCTTAAGTGCACTAAGTGCTCCAAAATATGTAAAAATGGACCATAACTTTTTACACTTAGACGGAAAAAAGTATCTTGTTATCTCCCTAGAAAATGAAAAGGACTGGCACACATATTGGAAAAATCCAGGAGATGCGGGTCTTGCACCTAAGTTCAATTTTTCATTGGAAGAAAAAGAAATCAAACTACAAGAGCTTGAATGGCCAACACCTAAAAAGTATATTGAACAAGGAAATATCTTAGCTTATGGATACTCTGGTAAAAATTATTTTTTCTTTGAGATTTCTAAAAATAATTATGAACTGCTACTTGATAAAACATTAGTTGTAAAAGCACATTGGTTAGTCTGTAAGGATATCTGTATTCCTGGTGAAGGTTCATTAAATATTGATACATCTTTATGGCCCAATAAAAAAGATCTTCCTCAAATTACAAAAGCATTTACAAAACTACCAAAGACAATTGAAACACCATCAAATCTTCAAATAAACCTTGTTAAAACAAATAAAGAAAATACACTTGCTCTTCATTATGAATTAAGTGGAGTATCTTTTAATAGTTTTAATAAGAAGCAAAACTTATTAACTCCTTTTCAGGCTGTTCCTCTAGACTTTAAACATGAAAAAATAGCTTATGATAAGTCATCTCAGACTCTTTATGGTCTTATGCTCATTGGATGGGATGGTGAATTTGAAGAGCCCGTTTGGAATCTTCCTAAGGATGGAAACTTTGAAAAAGAACTAAACTTAAAATTCATTTTTCAAAATATGAATACTAATTCAAATGATATTGTTAAGCTAAATACAAAATATCTTATTATGTCTGGGCATGAGGCTTATGAGAATTTCTTTAATGAACTAAGCTCAGATAAAACAGAGACTAAAGAATCAAAACAAAGTGAATCTCTTTTATACTTTATTGTCTTTGCTTTTTTAGGTGGTCTTATACTAAACCTAATGCCTTGTGTTCTTCCAGTAATTTCTCTAAAACTATTTGGACTTATTTCACATTCAAATGAATCAAACTCAAAGATCTTAAAGCATAACTTATTTTATTCTTTTGGAGTATGGAGTACATTTATTGCACTCGGTTTGGTAATACTAGGAATCAAAAAAAGTGGATCTAGTATTGGATGGGGCTTTCAGCTTCAATCCCCTATTTTCCTATTCATAATGCTAACAGTTCTTTTCATTATGACTTTAAATCTTTTTGGTCTATTTGAATTTGTAACACCAGGTGGAAAATCACTAGGTAATAAAGAGATTAAAGATAGTTATGCCGGTGACTTCTTTTCTGGAGTCTTAGCAACTATTCTTTCAACTCCATGTAGCGCTCCATTTTTAGGTGTAGCTTTAACATTTGCTTTTACAACTTCAGATATAAATATTTTTATTATTTTTTCTAGTATAGCTCTTGGTTTATGTGCACCATTTTTAATAACAGGGTTCTTTCCTAAAACGGTTTCATTTTTACCAAAGCCTGGTAACTGGATGATAAAGTTTAAGTACTTTCTAGGCCTAACAATGCTGCTTACATTTGTTTGGCTATTAGATGTTCTATTTTCAATCATCGATAGCTCTATTGCTGGGTTATACATCTATACATATTTTACTCTTATATTCTTTGCATTCTTTATTAGAGCTAAAATCACAAAGAATAAGATTATAAATATTATTTTCTTTATTCTGCCATTTGCACTTATGTTCTATGCAAGCTCTGTATCTGTTTTTGATGAGTCTGAAGTAGCTGAAGTTAAAAGCTCGTCTGATCTTAATTGGAAAAACTGGAAAAAAAGATCTGACAGTATCTCTAATGGGAATTGGGCTTTTATTGATTTTACCGCTAAATGGTGCCTTACATGTAAAGTAAATAAGAAAATTGTTTTTGACTCAAGTACCTTTAAAGAGCTTGTTGATAAAGAACAAATAGATCTTTATATTGCAGACTGGACTAAAAGAGATGAAGATATCACTAAGTTTTTAAGATCATATGATGTGGTTGGAGTACCAGCTTATTTTTTACAAACACCTGGTGGTAAAGTTATCCACTTAGGTGAAACAATATCTGTATCTAAAATTAAGAAAAATTTAAATTAAACGATTGAAGATATAGGCTGAGACATTAATGAATCAAGTACATCTTGTGGCTTAACATCATTATATAAAATCTCATAGATACCAGTAAATAGTGGAGCTCTAATATTATAATCTTTTGCTAGTTTATATGCAGCTCTAGTTGTTTTATACCCTTCAACAACGGACCTTTGACTTTCAATAATCTCCTTAGGTGATCTTCCTTTTGCTATTTCTAAACCAAATGTTTTATTTCTAGAAAGACTACTCGTTGTTGTTAAAATAAGATCTCCCATTCCAGCAAATGAATAGAATGTCTCAGGTCTAGCATTTAAAACAGAGCCAAACCTTAACATCTCTGTAATTCCACGAGTAATCATAGCTGCTCTAGTATTATGGTTAAACCCAAGTCCTTCTAAAATACCTCCTGCTATAGCAAGAATATTTTTTAGAGCCCCTCCAAGTAAAACCCCTTTTACATCGTAAGTTGGAAATGCCTTAAAATAATTTGTTGCAAGCATTTCACATACTTCTATTAATATTTGAGGTTTTTTTCCAGCTAAAGATACTGTTGTTACTTGTTTATCAACAATTTCTTTTGCAAATGATGGTCCAGATAAGAAAGTTATAAAATCTTTATAAGCAGAAAAATGATTATCAAATAAATCATCTGAAAGTTCTAGAGTTTCAGGATCGATTCCCTTTGATAAAGAAACTAGTGGTATCTCATTTTCAAAGAACCTTACAAATCTTTTTTTATTTTCATTGTAATAAGAGTTGATTGCACTTGTTGGAAGACCATTAACTACAAGATCTATATCTGTTATTTTAAAATTACCATCAAATTCATCCCAAGATAAAACAGCACTAATATTTTCACTTAACTTTTGTCCCGGAAGATAGATTTTATTTTCGTGAGAGTTGATTGAATCATAGATATCTTTTGATCTAACCATCAATACAACTTTATCAAAATTATTTGCTAGGACGCTAGCTATAGATGTACCAAAAGCTCCTGCTCCGATAATAAGTGCTACATTTTTCATCGAGTTAATCCTTTATAAAGACATTACTCCATCAATCTTAGCAACTTTTCGATAAATCTCAACAATTTCATCAGCTGATTTAGCTAGATACCTGCTCGTTATACTCACATAATTACCATTTTTCGATGCTTTAACAGTAATATTATGCCCTGCAAGAACTTCATTTAAAACAGCTCTATTGTCAGCTTTCACAACAAATTTAAAGGTATAATAATCTGGCCATGTATATTGATCATTCAATAAGGCCCTAAATTTTTCAATTTCCATAGTTTTCGAGTATAACAGTAAACTTTTTAATTATCAAAAACCATATTTTTAGGTAAAAGAAACTATGCAAAATCAAATTGATACGGCCATAGAACATTTAAATAATGATCAAGTTGTTGGCATGCCAACAGAGACTGTTTATGGTCTAGCAGGAAGAATAAACTCTGCTGAATCCATAAAAAGAATCTTTAGTACTAAAGATAGACCATTTTTTGACCCGCTTATTGTTCATGTATCAAATATAGAAATGGCAAAAAGTATATTTAAGAACTGGAACTCTACAATAGAAACTCTTGCAAATCATTTTTGGCCAGGGCCTTTAACAATTGTAGCTAAAAAAGCCTCACATATAGATGATATGATAACTTCTGGTCTTGATAATGTTGGCGTTAGAATGCCAAATCATAAAGTTGCATTAGAGCTTATTGATAAAATTCAAATACCTCTTGCCGCTCCTTCAGCAAATAAATTTAAAAAAACTTCTCCTACAACAAAAGCTCACGTTGAAAGTGAGTTTGGTAAAGAAGTATTTGTTTTAGATGGCGGTGCATGTGATATTGGGATTGAGTCGACTGTTATTGGCGTAGAAGAAGGTTTTATTTCAATATATAGACCCGGAATGATTACCAAGGATATGATTGAAAATATCTTTAAAGATCAATCTATCAAAGTTGAGTACAAAAAAAGTCCTGTAGCCCCAGGGCAACTTGAGCATCACTATATGCCAAAGCTTGATCTAACTATTGCAAGTGAAGAACATAATCTTAATCTTGGTGAATACAATACTTGGATAGCTCCTGATAATGCTGCAATATGCGCAAGAGAACTTTATTCAAAACTTCGAGAACTTGATAATGGATCTAATAGTAAAAACCTGATCATATTAAAAGAGAAATTTAAATCGGATCAGGCATGGGATGGAATTTTAAACCGTCTTAGAAAAGCTAAGACGGTTGATAATTACTAAAAACTATTTTTCAAAAATAAGATTGTGATTTTCATCAAAGCTAAAGTCATAATACTTTGATTTTTTATCCGTTAACTTTCTTACAAACATTTTAGAAAGTACTCTTCTTTGAAGTTTTGTTACTCCATGAACTGTATATCTATTTTTTCTTAAAGATACATAAGCAAAGAAAATCGACTTTCCATGTAAATTGTAAATATTTGTATTAAGATTTTCTTTATCAACTCTAAAATTTGACCAACAACGATTAGAAGCTCCTTCACATATTGTGTTACCCTCAGCCTCAATTCTTCTAAAAAGACGATTTTTTTTAATAGCAATAGAGTTTGGAAAACTATTTTGAGATAGTATATCATCTAAAAACTTACCTTTTATCAAACTCACTTCTTTATCATTGTTAAATGCTACCATTTTTATTGGTATATTTTTAGCTAGCTTTACATAAGATAAATTTATTTCATTATTTGTAAATAAAGACGAGTTATAACTATAACGCGATTTAATACCTTTTAAATTCCCATTTTCATAAAACTCACATTCTATTCTATCATAAGATCTAAAGTATTGCTTTAGTCTTTTTAGTGCTCTCTCATTAATCGTCCTAATAACTCTTGTATTTTTAAGACAATTAAATATCTCTATTTCTTTAACTTGAATACCATTTCTTGCAAATGGTTGTATGATATTATACTCAACCATAAGTTTTATATATTCCATATCGTTCATTCGATATAAATCACCAGTTAGCATTAGCTTATTAAAAGATCTTGCTAAAAAAGAATTCGACTGTTGCGCATCTAACATATAAAGATATAGAGCTTCATGAATAACAGCAACTGCTTTTTGATAATTGCTCATTCTATCCCATATTTTCCTTTTTACTAGAAACTCTTTTTTTACGATACTATCAGTATCTCTTCTAACAATTAATTGCTCTAAAGAACAATGCTCGGGTATGCTATAAAAACCTTCATCAATTATATTTAAAAGTTCTTTATCAGTAAACTCAACTGTGGATGTACTTACCTGACCACTTTGTTCATACTCATAAATTCCTCTTAAAAAACGAGAGGATGTTTCCTTAACTGATATATATAAAAACTCATCTCTCTTTTCTAATTTTGAAACCATTTGATCAACAATCTTAGAAATATCATCCTTATACTCATATTCGACTGTATCTCCATAAGCCTCTATGTAATCAAGCATATAAATATTATTTCCACATACTATAGCATCTCCACCATTTCCACCTCCTGTTGCATCTGCAAAAGCAAGTGTACTGAATAAAGTCGTTAACAATAATAACTTTTTCATTATATTTTTCTCCATACTATTACAAGAATATATCAAGAATCTTATTCATAATTTTTCTTAATATATAACTTTAGATATATTCCCCATATTATCAAATAAAACTTCCTTTATATTTTTATACTTAATGCCATTTAAAATAACATATTTTATAGTGTTAGCTCCAAATAAAGACTTCAAAACTCCATTTTCAGATTTATACACAACAGAGCTTAGAGGTTTCCAATAAAAATCAGTAGATGCAAATTTGATAATATTATTCCCAATAATCATTTTCCTCTTCTTTTTAGAAATTCGAGTCAAGTCACTAATAAAAGTAGCCTCAATAAATACTTTATTATCTTTTTGTATAAGAATATTGTTTACTCTATACCTTCCAAAAATTTTATTAATCTTTATTCTTTCATAAAAAAAATGATCTCGACCAAAATAATTAGTATATATCAGGCCTTCTTTAACTTCATTAAAGCTAGATAAATTTATTGAGCAACCATAATATAGGCAATCAATATTATTTAAAGTAAACTTTATATTAATATCATGAGACTTTGCCCTCTTTAAAATTTTTATATATTTTATTAAATTAATTGTCTCTAATTTCTGTGATAAGTAACCATTTAAATATCTTGCAAAACGAGAATCCTTAATCTTAATATTACTTCTTCTTAACCATTCATATATTGCTTCATGCATAACAAGCATTGATTTATTTTTTAGAGATAGTTTTTCCCAAAGATCTAATCGAAAAGAAAACTGTTTATCTTCCTCAAAATATACATCTCTATTCACAGCAATTTGCTCTAAGTGACATCCTCGAGGTAATGTAACCTCTAAAGAATCGTCAATCTCTCTTAGAATACTATTAACAAAACGAACTTTTTTCATATTCACATCATTTTGCTGCTCTAAATCAGCTACAATATCTAAAGCTATATTTGCAACAAATTTTGCATTTCTTTTATCAACTTTTTTGAATCTATCTATGACAAGATTAATATTTTCTCTAATTGTACGCCCCTCAAGATTAATCTCAAAACCTCTGTCTTCAGCTTCATACATATCAAGTAATATTATATCTTTTCCATTATCGCATACTATAGCATCTCCACCATTTCCACCTCCTGTCGCATCTGCAAAAGCAAGTGTACTTAATAAAGACATTAACAATAATAATTTTTTCACTGTATTTTCTCCTTTAACTTATCCGTTAATCCAAAATATTGTATTCCTAATTGAAAAATTTCATCTGCTTGACCATAATTTGCTTCAAATTCTCTAATAAAGTCGCTTAAGAACTCTCTCACTCTCTCTTTTGCTCTAGGAATATCCTTAACTTTTATCCCCATTGCTGTTGCATTATATTCTCTTTTATTCACCTCTTGTTCGGATATCTGTTCAGCAGCAAGGTTTAAAACATTTTTATGATACTCCTGTAGAGCTTCATTCTTAATATCTTGCTTAGTATGTAAAAGAGAATTTGATTGAACTAAATTACCTTTATTATCTAGTTTTAATAAATCTAAATCCAAAAGTCTTTTTATCGTATTTTGAATATCATTAAGGCTAGCTTTAATTGTTAGTCTATCTTTTATCCACAAAGGATCATTCTTAAATCCTTTAAGATTAGTCAATTCGATGATTGCTCCATTCAAAGGATCTTTCAAAAAATGAAATGTCTCTATTTCATAAAAATTTAACTTTCTACCGGGCGCAAGATCCTGTAATCTTTCTCTATAATAAGATTTATGTTCTATCGTTTTAGCTTTGCTAAAATCAATCAATGTTTCAAGATACATTGATTCTTTTGGGCTAAGATCAAGGCTGTTTGATATTGCTTTCACATATTTTTTAGGAAGAGGTCTTTTGCCTTGAACAATATGATAAAAAGTTCCATGACTACTCATTCCTAATTGCCTGGCCCATGCCCTAAGAGAAAAGTTTTTATTATAAACTCTTTTTTTATTCCAAGAATCTCGTAAAAATAAGGATGGATCTTCATAATTAAAGATCGATATCGAACTCATTGATTAATAGCTCCCGCAATTAACTTTGAAGATTCTACTTTAAGTCCGTTTTGATTTATATTCTCTTTCACTATAATAAAAGTATAAACAAAAATAAAATAGATTTCAGATAGATTTAAAAATGGCTTTAATGTCCTTTTTCTCATTTATTTACACCGCTGTAAGTTGTTTTTAATTTGCACGAGTATAAGGCTTAATAATATGCAAAGCAATATTAATGAGGACAAAAGAGTTCTAAAAAGAGTACAAATAAGTATTTTTTACATGGTTTTAGTTATACTCACTATTACAATTATTTTCTAAATATAAACTTCTATAACTGGGTAGTAATAATTAGTAGCAATAGGATAAAAGCAGCTTAAAAGTCTAAGATACAAAACAACCATCTATACACTTAATAGACAAAAAAAATTATAATTACTCTTTATTCTTCTTAATGTAACTTTATGTAAATAATGAAAGAACTAAAAAAAATTAAAAATAGATTTATTTCAAGACAAATTGGGATAGCAAAACTTGCCATAAAGACAGGCTCTGCTATGTATAAAAACAAAGATAAAGATCTAAAGGAGCAACTTAAGTCGAGTATTGAAAAGCACGTACAAGACATCGTCTCCGAACTTGGAGTTATGAAAGGATCATTTATGAAAGCAGGTCAAATGCTTTCTGTAATGGGATCTTCCTTTTTACCACCTAAAGCTCAAGCCATTTTAAAATCTCTTGAAAGCCAATCTTCATTTTTAAGCTGGGATCAAATAAAAACTCAAGTCCCGACTGAGTGGCTAGAAGAAATGGAAATTGAAAAACAGCCAATTGCAGCTGCAAGCCTTGGACAAGTTCATAAAATGACATTAAAGGATAATGATATACAGTATGTTCTAAAGATACAATACAAAGGTGTTGCCAAAGCAATTAAAAATGATATTCGAGCATTAAAACTTTTTCTAAAAGCTCTTAACCTCGTACCTAAAGAGATTGACTTAACTCAAATCTATCAAGAGATTGAAATGATGTTAAAAAAAGAAGTAGACTATGAAGAAGAATTTAAATCTACTATGAGATTTAGGGAAAAGCTAAAAGAATTTAAAGCTTTTAAAGTCCCTAAACTCTTATCTAAGTATTCCAATGATAAAGTTATCTGCTCAGAGTTTATTGAAGGATATTCTTTACATCAAATTGACGAAATTGAATTATCGCAAAAAGATAGAAACTATCTTGGAAAAGAACTTATAAGATTAGTTTTTTTAGAACTATTTATTTTTGAAAATATTCAAACTGACTCTCATTTTGGAAACTACATTTTGATTACGAAACCAGATGTAAAATGGGGACTAATTGACTTTGGAGCAACAAAAACTCCACCAAAAGACTTTATTGTTCCCTATAGAAACCTTATTCTTAGCTTAAGAGATAAAAACAGGCAGAATTTTATCGAAAGTCTTAAAGATATGGGTTATCTTTCTAAGAATAAAGGTTCTGACTTAGATTTGTTTTGGGAATATGCAATGGTTATCGGAACTCCTTTTTACGAAGAAAACTTTGATTGGTCACAAAAAGATATTTCAAATAAGATTTATGAATATATTCCAAAGTTATTTAAAAATATTTCTATTGGCAGTCCTCCATCTCATTCAATCTTCATAGATAGAAAAATTGCTGGAATATATTTTATTTTGCATAAACTAAAAGCCAATTTTGATATTAACAAAGTCTTAGATGAAGTACTGGAAATGCAAAAAAAGTAATACTTATTTACAGTTACATTGATACTTTTTTTTAAGATCAATCACAGTTATAATTTTCAATATTTTTTTACAACTAGCAGTAACGATCCTTATATTTTGCTTATCTCGCTTAGAAAATCCTTCATAAGAAATAGTTGGACAAGGTTTCGAATCTTTATTTGATTTTTTATAATTAATCTTATTAAGACTTATTATTTCTTTAATTTCATCAAGATCTATCTTTCTACAACCCATTCTACATTTTGCATGTTTTGTGAGCACAATTTCAAACGACTCTTTTTCAAGTACTTTATCTTTAAAAGCATAGGAAAATATAACAACAAAGATTAAAAGAATTTGCTTAATATTAAACATCTATCTAAATAAGATTTGGTTCACCCAAATAAAAAAGCCTGAAAATTGTAAAATAGTTACGACGATGGCAAAAACAATATAAAACATTACTAATCTTTTACTTGTTGTAGTCACACCATCAAAGCCAGCTTTACTAAGATCACCTTTAATATCATGCTGATCAAAAATAGCAACAGCTCTATCAATATCTTGAATACTAAATAAAAGGTCTTCATCATTTGATTTTCTTTTAATACTGACAAGATACTTGTGATGAACTATTTTATATGATTCGATATCATTATAAGGGACCATATGATTTAAATAAGGAAGCCCTCTGTTAACAATCATTCCATTTTCATGAAAACTTATTCCTCTATAAAAAGAATAATATAAAGTTGGTATTAATGTTGATAAAATGAGAGATAAGATTTGTTCTGGATAGAAAAAGTGAAAATCCACAACTGCTTTTAAGCCAGATCGGTGCCACTTAATAAAATCTGGGTCTATATAAGTCTGAAAGTATAAATTTACGAATAGAACAGTACAAATCGTAAGAAAAAAAACCTTAATCGGCATTAACGCCGTTGATTTATATAACTGTCTTCCTACATCTATTTTTTCCATAGCTAGTATTCTATATGAGGAACGATACCTTGTACATGCCTAAGCATATCAATTACCTCTCTTACACAACCTTCCCCACTATCGTAAGACGTTACATAGTCAACTTGCTCCCTTACTTCAATACTTGCACTAGGAACTGTCGCACTAAAACCAGCTTGTTTTAAAATAGGAAGATCAAAAAACTCATCTCCCATATACAGAGCTTGTTCTTTTGAAAGCCCTTCTTTTTCTAGAATTTCATTAAATGCAGCTCTTTTATCTTCAGACCCAAGATATAAATGCTTTATTCCAAGATCCGAAAATCTTTTCTTAACACCAAGGCTATCTCCACCAGAAATAATTCCAACCTTTATTCCAGCTTCCATCATGATTTTTAAACCATATCCATCGTGAGTATGAAAAAACCTATTATATCCCACTTCGTTACCTGAATAATACAATTTTCCATCTGTTAAGATTCCATCTACATCAAATAGTACGATTTTAATTTTACTTAACTTATCTTTATATTTTTCACCTAGCTCTCTAGTATTAAGCACGAATAACCTCTCTAATCTCTAAAAGTTTTTCTATAATTGGTTTTACTTGCTCTAGTGGCAACTGGCTTGTTGCATCTGAAAGAGCTTTTTCAGGGTTCGGATGAGCTTCCATAAAGATTCCATCAGCTCCAGCTGCAATGGCTGCTTTTGCTAAAGTAAAAATTTGCTCTCTTTTTCCACCAGTTGATTTTCCAAGCCCACCTGGCTTTTGAACACAATGGGTAGCATCGTGAATAGTTCTTACACCAAAAGACTTCATAATTTCAAAACTTGCCATATCAACAACTAAATTATTATATCCAAAACTTGTTCCTCTTTCAGTTAAAAGGATTTTATCCTTATCTAAAAAACTTGCCGCCTTATCAACAATGTTTTTCGTATCTGAAGGAGCTAAAAATTGACCTTTTTTTACCTTCAGTTGTTTTCCATATTTAGCACAAGCCTTGGCGCCTTCAACAATCATATCTGTCTGACGACATAAAAATGCTGGAACTTGAATAGTTCCAACAACGCTTGCAACCTGATCAGCTTGAGAAGGACTATGATAATCAGTAATTGTTGGGACTCCAAACTCTTTAGATACCTTTTCTAAAATTCTAAGCCCTTCATCAATACCAAGCCCTCTATAAGAATCTATAGAGCTTCTATTGGCCTTATCAAAACTTCCTTTAAAAGAAATATTTAACTTATCTTTAAATGACTCAAGATCCTTTAGAACTCTTTCACATACATCCATGGCAAGTTTTTCATTTTCAATCACACATGGGCCTATAAATAAATCCATCTTACTCATTGCTTATCTCCGTTATATTCACATGCAGCCTTCACAAAGTCCCTAAAAATTGGATGAGCATTAAATGGTCTAGATTTAAACTCTGGGTGATACTGACACGCTATGAAAAATGGATGATTATCTAACTCGATAACTTCCACTAAATTATTCTCTATATTTTTTCCTGAAAAGATCATTCCAGCTTGTTCTAATTTTTCAAGATATTCATTATTAAATTCAAGTCTATGTCTATGTCTTTCTGAAATTTCAGCTTGGCCGTAGATCTTATGAGCTAAAGAACCTTTTGTTAAAGAGCAATCATAAGCACCAAGCCTCATTGATCCACCTTTATCACCGTCTTTTGTCTGCCCTTGCATATAATGAATTATAAAATCACCTTTATCTTGAAACTCCATACTGGTAGCATTTTTTATACCGGCCATATTTCTTGCAAACTCTACAGTTGCTAATTGCATTCCAAGACAAATTCCAAAAAATGGTAAATTGTTTTCACGGGCATACTTTATGGCACTAATTTTTCCTTCTGTTCCTCGGCTTCCAAAACCACCTGGAACTAATACTGCATCAACTTTTTCAATTGAAATTGTATCCCCTTTTTCAATATCTTCAGAGTCAATATAAACCATCTTAAGCTTTACTTGATTTGCAATAGCTCCATGCCTTAAAGCTTCATCTAATGACTTATATGATTCGATAAGGTCAGTATATTTTCCAACAATACCAATGCTTACTTCTTTTTTAGGATTTTCAATATTGTGAACAACTTTTTCTAATGTCGAAATATCTGGATCTTGTGCCCAGATACCAAGTAATTCACTAATCTTACTATCAAGCCCTTGCTTATTAAATTCTAAAGGAACTTTATAAATAGAATCTAAGTCGATAGATTTAAAAACATTTGCCTTTGGAACATTACAAAATAATGAAATCTTATCAATTATATCTTGATCAATATCTCTATCAGCTCTACAGATAATAATATTTGGAAATAAACCAATTGATCTGAGCTCTTTAACAGAGTGTTGAGCTGGCTTAGACTTTAATTCTCCAGCGGCATTTAAATATGGAATTAAAACAAGGTGTATAAATAAAACATTTTCATGTCCTACATCGTGAGCAAGTTGTCTAATTGATTCCATAAACGGGCCAGATTCAATATCACCAACTGTTCCACCAATTTCAGCAATCATAATGTCGCTATCTTCTGCAGCAACATGAATTCTTCTTTTTATTTCATTCGTTATATGAGGAACAACTTGAACTGTTTTTCCTAGATACTTTCCTTCTCTTTCATTTTCAATAACCTGAAGATAAACCTGTCCTGAAGTAAAATTATTTTTCTTTGAAAGAGTTAAACTTGTGAATCTTTCATAATGACCAAGATCTAAATCAGTCTCTGCTCCATCATCAGTAACAAAAACCTCTCCATGTTGAGTTGGACTCATAGTACCAGGATCAACATTTATATAAGGATCCATTTTTAAAAGGTTTATCTTAAGCCCTCTTCTTTCAATAAGCGCAGCTATACTTGCTGCCGCTAATCCTTTTCCTAAAGAACTTGATACTCCACCTGTTATGAAAATATACTTTTTTGCTTTTTTCACTACAATCTATCCTTAATTTTATCTATATCTTCTGGCCTATCTACCCCAATAAGCTCTAAATCTGTCTCTACCGCACCAATGGTCATTCCCATCTCTAACGCTCTTAACTGCTCTAACTTTTCTAGATCTTCATACTTAGAAATTCTCGCTTTATTAAAAGCTAATAATGACTCTACTTTATATGAATAAACCCCTACGTGCTGAAACCAATCATGACTTATATCTTCTCTTGAATATGGAATTGAACTTCTAGAAAAGTACTGACAGTTTCCACTTGATTCAACAAATAAACATTTTACAACATTAGGATTTTGAAAATCTTCTTCATCAGAACTTCTTCTTTTTACAGCAGTTATAATGTCATGATTATTTTTTTCATGAAATTGTCCAATTTCACTAATGAGCTCACCTTTTAATAAGGGCTCATCCCCTTGAACATTGATAATGTATGAATAATTCTTATCCTGAAAAAACCTTTGATAAGCTAAAGCAATTCTTTCACTTCCAGTGGTAACATCATCATCAACTCTAACGACATTTGCATTTACTGATTTTAAATAAGCTTCAATTTTATCATCATCTGTAACAACTGCATAATCAAACCCTGTTCTTTCACAGTTATCACATACATATTTTATCATTGGGTTATCGCCAATTTTAGCAAGAGGTTTACCAGGAAACCTTGAAGATTGATATCTAGCCGGAATTAAGATTAAAGTCTTACTCATTTTTTGTATTCTCTTTCATTTTGTGTGCACAAAAATACTACCTAAATGAGACAGCAATGCCAAGAAAACCCAGAAAATATCTAGATAAATTCATAACTTAGGCTATAATATAAATATGAAAAGAGTTTTTTTAATATTACTGTGTTTTAACACCTTTGCTTTTGAAAATGATATTATTCACAACCCAGCCTTGAGTAAACGCTGCAGAGCACTAATAAAAGATAGAAATAATAAATTAGAAGTATCTCAAAAATTAAAATCATTAGAAAAAAGAGCTAATAACCTTAAATCAAAAATAAAAAAGAATCAAAAACAACTGGACCATTCTTTAGGAATATCTATACAAAAAGTTAGAAGACAGCTAAACCTTACCAATATCAATATCGCTCATATGGAAGAAAAGATTGTTCGAAGCGGTTGTCCCGGAATATCTCTTTAATTTTATAATTTACGTTTAGAATTTTTGCATGCTAGACTCATAGTGACACACAACACTTTTGAGAGGAAAAATGTATATATTATTAGCGCTAATAAGCTCTTTAGCTTATTCAAATACATATCGGTTAAAGCCTGATAAAAAACCTAATGATGAAATCATCGTCCCTAATGAGTCAATTATCATTGATTTAAACGATGCCATTGAAATGGGTCTTAGAAAAAATGCAGCCCAAAAAAATAGAGAATACACAAAAGAAATTAATGAACTTAACAAAGAAGATAACTTTGCTTCATTTTGGTTACCGCAGCTAAAGCTCACAGTTAACTCAGGCGAAGAAAATGTTGGAACTGTTTACGAGAGTCAATCAGGAGCTTCTACTATCAACAAGACTCCTAATGGCTACTTTGGCCTAGAGTTAGCAGACTATACTGTATTTAACTGGGGAAAGGATTATTTAGACTATTTAAATAACAAAAATACTTATAAAAGGATTCAAGAATCTCTAGGAGAACAAAGAAGACTACTTAGACTGAATATTATTGAAAGTTACTTTAATCTTGCGTCTAAAACTCAAATTGTAAAAAATGCAAAAAGAAAACTTCGCCACAGCTCTTTTGTTTATAAATTAGCAAAAGAAAAAGTGAACATTAGAAAAATTAGAAGATCTGAATTTTTTCAAGCCAAAGCGAATTTTCTAAAAGCTCACTCAGAGTATCAAGAAGCTCAGTACCATAGATCAAAAGCCAATAAAGAATTTGCTGATCTGATTAGTGATAATCCAAGCTCAACATATAAAACGACTTCTACTCTTAAGTACTCTCCTATTATTGTTAAGAGTTTTGAAACTTTAAAGTTTGCAGATAGAGCAAACCCACAAATAAAACAAGCGAAGTTTCAAATGGAAAATGCTAAAAGATCTTATAGAAAAGTATTAAAAGAAAATATGCCTCTTCCAAAACTAGCTTTAAATTTTGCTGCCTACAAACATAACTTTAGTGAAAACGGTTCAAGCAATGACTTTGAAAATGATGTGGGAAATAGAAATGTAGAACTTAAAGCTTCTATTAATATGTCTTGGACTATCTTTGGTAGTGGAGGTCTATTTAATAGCCGAGTTAGAAAAAAAGCTTTTTTAAATCAAAAAATAAGTGAAGTAAACTTTTCAGAAGCTAAAAGAAGTGTAAGTGTAACAGTAAAAAACTTACACTCTCAAATAAAGTATATAGAAAAACAAATTGAAGCCTTAGAACAAGGCCAAAAGAATATGATCAAAGCTTTTAATAAAAGTCTAGATGATTATATTGATGGAAAAATAAAGTTTACTAATTTTAAAGATATACTAGATGAGAATATCTTAAATACAGAAAGCCTTGTAAACGCGAAACAATCTCACTTATCTCTAAAATTAGACTTAGCATACGCTATGGGTAAAGATGATTTACCAGGAAGTAACTTTGAAGGACTGGTACAAAGATGATTAAGATACTTTTATTACTTACTCCAATTATAACTTTTGCAAATATTGATAGTGAATTCAAAACAATAGATCTTGAACTTGGTAAGGGTGGTGATATCTACTCAACAACTGAGGATGGAAATCGTTTTTCAGCTTATATTGGATCTTCATATGAGATGCAATTTGCAGATAGACTTGAGTTTGATTTTCAATATATGAACAGAATTGATTCATCACAGTTTTGGTTTTCGATGCAATTTAAATCTTTAAGCACGGCTTACGATCAGATCGCAAAAGAAAGATCAACTCTTAACGCAGATACAAATAGTGATGCTAATATAACAAGAACAAATAACGAGCAGGCCATAACAATGCTTGGAGCTGGTTTTTCTCATCGTTTTAAAATGCTTCAAGAGATTACAAAATCTCCTAGAATCTTTGAAACACTATCCTTTTTCTTTAACTATGTTTTATCAACAGACTCAACAAATGATAGAAAGTATAAAGGTTATGGGATAAGCTGTGACTACGGAATTCATAAAAGAGCAGGTAAAAGCTTTTTTTACGGAGGCAAGCTCAGCTACAACATAGCAAGTGTTCATAGAGAAGCCATTGCCGATGAAATTGAAAAAAATAGGTCTCTAATATATGGATGGACCAATATTGGACTTGAGTTAGGATATTTTTTCTAATCAAACTGTTTAATTATATAGTCTTTACCTTGAAAGAGATCCTGTTCAAGTCTCATATAATTTCTTGCTTCATCTTTTGTAGCAAAAGCTCCGATACTAACCCTATACCAAGTTCCCTTTGTAGGAATTTCAACTTCATTAATAATAACATCATATCCAGCAGCATCAAATGGTTCAGCAAACTCAATCGCCTGTTCCTGATTTTGCTTTGATGCTAACTGAATAGTATATTTACCACTTAGATCTCTTTTTAATTCAACTTCTTTATCTTTAACCGTCGGCTTTATATCTGCATTTATTCCAGCAATATCACTAGGTAGTGGCATTGTTACATCTTGAGGATCTATATTCTCAGCCTTATCTTGTTTGGAAACATCTTCAAACTTCTTTTCAAGATCTTTTAACTTTACCTTATCTTCCTTAACAACAGACTCTTGGCCCGTACTAATTTTATCATTAATTGAATCACTAAAAGAACTTTCATCTTTTGTTTCAACTAGCTTATTGGCTTGTTCTTCCACATCAGATTGTAAAGATAACGCCGAGGTATGTTTTTTACTATATCCATCCTCTTTTAAAGACAACTGCTTTCCAAAGCGTACACCTAAAGTAAAAGCCGTAATTGCAATTAGGCATATAAAAATAAAAATTAATAAAACTTCTTTTTTCTCAAATACAAATAATTTACTCGAATCTTCCATAAAACTATTTTAAATGCTCATTGCATTAGAATCAATCAAATAAGTTTAATTTTTTTACCACCATAGTTCGATCTTTTTACTCAGTTTATTTTAAATACTTAAATTTTTAACTCTCCTTTTTGGCACGCTCTATGCATCGAGTATCAGCAGCATATAAAAACAAAGGAGCTAAAATGAAAAAAATTACAAAAAATCAAAAAGGACAAGGTGTTTTAGAGTACGTAATCCTAACTGCTTTAATTGGAATTTTTTGCCTTGTGAGTGTAAAGAAAATTGGTGGATCTTTAAATGGAGAACTAAAGAAAATTAATACAAAGATTGATGGAATTGTTGAGTCAAGATAGTGTTACAATCTATCATTTGTGGATCAATTTTAGTCCTACTACTTACAAGTCTTGTGGGTGTTTCGATTAAAAGAATGTGTATTGATAATGCTCACTATAGAACAACAAGGTTAGCAATAGAAAAAACCTTAGATGATACCCCCCCCTCTATTTTTAACAAGACCAGTTTAACTTGTCGTTTCATAATTCTAGATGATGATAAGAACAATAAGTATCAAGTTCGTTTTCTAAATGAAAAAAGAGATTTCAAATATGAAATTTAATAAGAATCAAAAAGGGTTTGGCTTAATTTTTAATATTTTATTTATTATGACATTTAGTCTTATTCTTCTTTATATAGTATCTAATAAGCTAAATGTTCTTAAAGATACTAAGTACTTATCTAAGCAATATCTATGCTTTAAAGAGTTTAATGCAAAGACACTAAGACACGTCAAAAACATTGAAAAGCTTAACCTATTTTTTGATGGAAAGATTTTACTTGATGCTTTAACAATTGCTTTTCCTATACTCGGTAGTTTTACAATAAGCGCTCATAATGCAAAAAAGCTTGTAAAAGCAACACAAAATGCTATTGATATTTCATATTCGAAAAACTTTGTTTCTTATGCTTCAAAAGGGTGTCTATTTGTTCCTATCAAAGGTAGATCTCCTTTTGAAACAAAATCTTTTGGCCTTCTAAAAAGGCAGAAGATATCGGAAAAAGCAATAAGGAAAAAAGAATGGAAATACGGTCTTTACTTAAAAGAAAAGAATATGGTTTTACAAAGCGATTTCAACTTAGAAAAACGTTTTTCTCCAGAAGTTCATACCAAAGGAATAACTGCTTTATCACTAATCAGAGATTATATAAACAAAGCGGTTTCATCGATTTTACACTAGCTATTTTCATATGTAGTTCACTTCTCATTTTATTCTTTAGTATTTATTCCAAACTTCATAAATCACATATCAACGAAATAAAATCTTTTGAATCAAGATGGAAAGAATTGGAGAAAAAGTATGAAAGCTAATGAAAATAAACAGAAGATTATTACTGTTCTTATTGTGTTTTTTTCTAATATAATTATTTATTTGCTATGCTCAGGACAGCCAACTCATGCAAACTCAAAAAAAGACTCTTTATATTACAAACAAGATTATTCTCTCATTAACATCAATGCTAGTTTAAAGACTCCGATCCATGAAGGAAAGACAGTTACTGTCCTAAGTACTGATGAAAAAATACATGTAAAGAACGCCCAAATTATAAAATTTCATAAAGCGAAAACTTCAATTACTGAAAATGCTGTAAATCTTTATGAAGTAACTTTATATACACACAACTCAAACCTTAATAGACTTCGAGCAAATGCTGCTTTTTGGATTTTACCTAACGATATCGAATTAAAAACGGAGATTGATTATGAAATTAAGTATTAGTTTATTAATAAGTCTAAACCTCTACGCCTCTATGATTACAATATGTCATAACGATCAGCAGGAAAAAGCAAATATTGCAAAGGACTTGTTTGTGAAAAACCATGAGATACCAGAACAACTAATAGACATTATCAATACAAAAAGTTGTCTTGTAAAAAAAGATTTAAGTCTTGTATTTAATATAAATAAAAAAGGAGAGCTAATACTGCTCTCCTACGACTATAAAAAAATAATTAATTCTTTAAATAGCTTTAAACAAATTTAGGTGTAACTTATGAAAAATTACTTATCTTTATGGATTGCAAACTTAGGAGTAGTTCCCTTGTTCTCATTAGCATTTTTTCTTTTACGACCAGCATTCTTTTGTCTAAGCTTTCTTCTTGTTCTCGTTTGTGTAGTATTCGATGCCATAATATTATCCTTTAAAAAAACTGATTTTATAATTAATAGACCAGTTAAATTAACTATTTCGTTGTGTATTGTCAAAATATTTCTATTACAAAATGTTGCATATGGCCAAGAAAAAGAAATCTACCTAGCAAAGGGTGAACAAAAGAGCTTAAAAACATCAAAAATAACAAAGTTCTCCCTAGGAAATGATGAAGTCATCGCAGTTAAGACTCAAGGTGTCAAGGGACAGGTTCTTTTAAAGGGGAAGAAAATTGGCTTTAGCGACCTAATTATTTGGTCTGAAAATGAGAAGAAGGTCTATAAAGTTTTTGTTACAACAAAAGCAGCTCACTTAAAAAGAGTTTCTTTATTAGAAAATATTAAAAAAATTGGAATTAGCTCAAAATTAATTGGTGAAAATATAAGTTTAAAAGGCAAGCTCAAAACCTTTGAGCAATATACCCTATTACATAGACTTATAAATAAATCAAAAGTTGAAATCATATCTCATGTAGAAATCTCGACAAACTTAAAAAGAAAACTATTAACAAAGGTCTACAACTACTTTTATAAAAATGGTTATAGACCTACATGTAGTTTTGAATTTCACAATATGGAATGTCAGCTTGAAGTTGTAGATTTAAAAGACTCTTTTATAAAAAAAGCAAAAAGAAAGTTCTCAATAAATATTCTTAATGATCACACACTTTTAAGAAATAATTTTAAGTTAAGCTTTAAAATACTAAAGCTTCAAAAAACAGACTCTCATATTAGAGATCTTTCATTTCAAGGAATAAATACGAAACTAATTAACATTATATCTAGTAACTATAATAGTATTATGGAGGGTGAAACCTTTGAACTACAGGATACTAATATATCGGTGTCAGTTGTCGCAAAACCACAAGTATATTTAACAATTAATAACCCTTCTCATGTAAAACTTGGAGGAGAGATCCCAATTGTGACTTCAAACATAAGTGGATCAAATACAACCTGGAAGTTTTACGGGCTTAATATCAAATCAACTCTAAAAAGCCTTAATAGTGCTCTTGCACTTGAATACAATGCAAGCCTTACAACTCCTTTTGAAAAGAATATTAATGGTAGCCAAGGAAAGTCTCTTGTTTATATAAAACAAAACAAGTTTCAAAAGTTATTTGAAATTGGTTATGAGCAAGGAAATATCAAAGATGAAAGTACACCTCTTTTATCTAAAATCCCCTTGATCAAATATCTTTTTACTAAAAACTCTAATAGTAACAATAACCAAAAAATCATATGTTTTGTAAAGCTGGAGAAAATAAATGAGTAATGATTTAAACTTAATTCAAGGTGTAAAAAAAGACTTTATCTACTATTTAAATAAAGGGATTTTAAAAGAATGGGGTGAAATACAAAATATGCTTTTAGAAAAGCTTGCCACAGATGATGTTATAAAACATATCAACCTTTGGTATGAGCAAATTACGAACTTAAGCTTTTTATGTTCATTTCCAGAAGACATTAATGAAATCTATCTGCTAGGCCCAGAAGAGATCCTATATCGAAAGGATGATATTAAGAAACCTTTATCTTGGGATTATTCATATCAAGATATTTGTTTATCAATTGAATACAAAATAACAATTGAAAAGAAAGAATGGAATTACTCTAGTCCTTTTTTAAGTTTTTCTATAAGCCATAATGAACAAAGATATAGAGTAACTTGCATTCATAAAAGCATAACAAGTACAAACCTTCCTCGTTTTTATATAAGAAAAGCATCTCACTTTGTTCATAACTTAGATGATTTTAATATATGGAATGAGGAACTCTATAAGAGTTTAATTCATTCAAAAGCATCCATTTTAATTAGCGGTGCTACTGGCTCAGGAAAAACCTCTTTTATAAACACTCTTTTAAAAGAAGTTAATAATACAGATCATATCGTAACACTTGAAGATACAAAGGAACTTATTATAAAGAATGGTTATCATACAAGTCTTTTATCTGATATTAAAAGTCAACAAACTTTAGATAAACTATTGTCTTATAGTCTAAGAATGACTCCAGATAGGATTATTGTTGGAGAGCTTAGATCTGATGAAGTAAAAACCTTTGTGCAAGCTCTAAATACTGGACATAGTGGCTTACTTTCTACAATACATGCCAATAATGCAGTCGATGCTCTTAATAGAACAGCTCTTTTATTTCAACTTCATAGTGGAATTAATATGACATTTGAACTTGCTTTAAAAATGATATGCTCTAATTTAGATTATGTTATTCATTTAAAAGATCGAAATGTTATTCAAGTTATAAAAGTATTTAATAGTGAAGATTCAAATGTTTTTTATGATGAAATTGTAGGAAGTTTTATTAATACTTCAAACCCAGGAGCACAGTTTTTAAAAGAAACAGTTCCTTTATGAGAAGTAATAACATTATTTACAAGATGTAAGCCTAATCCGACTCCTCCTGTATTACGACAACGACTGTCATCTGGCCTATAGAATGCATCCGTTAACTTATGAAGTTTTTCATCATTAACGCCTTTTCCGTAGTCACGTAGCTCAATCAACAACTGATCATCCTCAAGAGTTGCTTTTATATCAACATCTGATCCTGGTGCATACTTTGCACTATTATGAATAATATTTTTTATTACAAGATCTATCCTAACTGGATCAATAAACATGACAAGATTATCAAAGTTTAATGAGACTTTTACATTATCCTTACTATATGAGTTTAAAAACTCCTCCATAGCAACTTCTTGCATAATTAAATTCTTATGATTAGCGACTTTTTCCGCTTCTAATAATGTGTCAATGATTGAATTAATTTCATTAATATTCTTTATCATACTTTGATTAGACTTATCGCTACACATTTCAGTTTGCATTCTTAGTCTTGCAAGAGGTGTCTTTATTTCATGTCCTATTGCAAGTAAAAGATCTCTTTTAGAATCAAGCATATCTTTGATTTTAGTAGACATCGTGTTTATTGAGTTTATAAGGTCATTTAACTGTCCAGGATGGATATTTGGAATTTGCTGATCAAACCTTCCTTCTCCATACTCTTTTGTTATTTTCTGAATTTCCTTTAGCGGATTAAATATTTTTTGAACTTTGTAATAAGTAAAAAGGATTATAAAAACAACTAATAATAATGCAACAAAGATAGCATCTAATTTTTCAGGGTAATAGTTCTGATCCTTTATCTTCATTATAAAAGTATCAAATCCATTATCATATCGAACAAAAAACTTAGCTCCTGGCTTTGTAACCGACACAAAGTTAGAAATCCTTTTAAACCTAAGTTTCTTTTCTTGTTTTAGAAGTCTTCTCATTTGTATTGGTGTTGAATAAATTTTAATACCAGAGTTGGATTCTATTTTTACCCTTGCAAGAGGATCAAACCTTATTTTATCTGCAATTAGATTTGTATACGTAATAATATTTTTTTCAAATGATTCTTTATAGGGTCTATTAGCAAGATAATGAAATGATAAAAAGATCCCTATTGCAATAAAAACTGCTGCAGTAAAGAAAACAAATAGTAGTTGCGCAAACAAGGATCTAGATTTCATTTAAGCTTCACCCAAAAACATATAACCTTTTCCCCAGATGGTTTTTATAAACCTTGCTTCTTTAGACTGATCTCCTAATTTTTGCCTAAGCCTACTTACATTGATATCAATAGATCTAGAGAAAACATTTGAATCAATACCTTGAAGATTATTCATAATATCATCACGAGATAAAACCTTTCCTCTGTTTTCAATAAACATAGAAAGCAATTCAAACTCAGCTGTCGTTAAAGATAAATTTTTATTATCTAATATAACGTCAAAACTATTAAAGTTTACTTTTAATCCATTAAATTCGAAGTCATCTAATTTTTCATCCGATACAGTGTTTCTTCTTAATATTGCACTGATCCTTGCATTTAATTCTCTTGGATCAAAAGGCTTAGGTAAGTAATCATCTGCTCCAAGATCAAGCCCCTTTAACTTATCTTCTATATCACCTCTAGCTGTTAGCATGATAACAGGAACATTAAATTTATCTCTAATTCTCTTTAAGGTTTCAAAACCATCAATACCAGGAAGCATGACATCTAATATAATAATAGAGGGATCATAATTTTCTAATTTCATTAATCCTTCGATGGGATCTGTGATATGCATAGCTTCATATGACTGCTTTTCAAGATAGCTTTTAACTAACCCACCTAACTCAATATCATCTTCAATAATCATTACTTTACTCATATAGACAACATAACATAGATATATACGTAATTTCCAGTCGTTACACTTTGTTACAATTTCATACATTCTAGAAAAGATTTAATAAATCAGCGAGGTTAGTATGAATATGTAAGCTGATCACAAGGAGGAAAAGCTTGAATTCAATGTTTTTAAAATTTATGGGTGGTCTTGCAATGATAGGCTACTTAAGTTCAGGTAACGCTTTAAGTAAGATTACTAAAAAACATTCAAATAAGTCAATGACATCTGCACAGCAGGTTTTCGATAGCGTAAAACGCAAGGAGTTAAGTATTAAGTCTAAGGAGGCCCGCGGATGGAATTGATTGTCTCCCTTTATGTCATGCTAGGTACGGTTTTTGTTTTATTTAAACAGTTCGAATTACCCCATTTAAAAGCCGTGCCTAGCATCATTCCTGCACACACGAAAAAACAAAATTCACATTATCCCTACCTATAATCCCCCCAATTAAAAAAGCCCTCAAATGAGGGCTTTGTCTTTTTATCTTGTAAGTTTTTTATAACTAATTCTCTTTGGTACTTCCGCTGCATCCCCCAGTCTTCTTTTCTTATCTTCCATATAATCAGAAAAGTTTCCTTCAAACCATGTAACTTGTGAATCCCCTTCAAAAGCTAAAATATGAGTTGCAATTCTATCCATAAAATATCTATCGTGGGAAATAACAACAGCACATCCAGCATAATCTTCTAATGCTTCTTCAAGGGCTCTTAATGTATTAACATCAAGATCATTTGTAGGCTCGTCTAGTAAAAGGACATTTCCCCCCTCTTTTAGCATCTTAGCAAGGTGAACTCTATTTCTCTCACCTCCAGATAGTTCAGATACTTTTTTCTTTTGATCTTCACCAGAAAAGTTAAATCTTGAAATATAAGCTCTTGAATTTAATTCTTTTCCTTCTACTTCAATAACATCTAACCCATCAGCAACCTCTTGAAAAATTGTTTTATCCGAATCCATCTGACGGCTTTGATCAACGTAAGCAAGCTTAACTGTTTGACCAACAGTAAAGTCTCCTGAGTCAGCCGTTTCATGACCAGTTATCAATTTAAATAATGTCGTCTTACCTGCGCCATTTGGACCGATTATTCCAACGATTCCACCAGGAGGAAGCTTAAAGTTTAAATCTTCATATAAAACCTTATCATCAAATGCTTTAGCTACACTTTGAGCATTAATAACAACATCACCAAGTCTAGGTCCATTTGGAATATATAAAGAATTTGTTTCATTTCTTTTTGCAGCAGATCCTTCTTCAAGCATCTTATTATAGTTTGTGATTCTTGCCTTACCTTTAGCTTGTCTTGCTTTAGGTGAAGCATTAATAAACTCAAGCTCTCTTTTAAGGGCTTTTTGTCTTTTTGATTCAGTCTTTTCCTCTTGAGCTAATCTTTTAGCTTTTTGATCTAACCATGATGAGTAATTTCCTTCCCAAGGAATTCCATGCCCTCTATCAAGCTCTAAAATCCAACCAGCAACATTATCTAAGAAATATCTATCGTGGGTAATAGCTATAACAGTACCTTTATAGTTTTGAAGATGTCTTTCTAACCAATAAACAGTTTCTGCATCAAGATGATTTGTAGGCTCATCTAATAGAAGAACATCTGGTTCAGATAATAATAATCTACAAAGAGCAACTCTTCTTTTTTCCCCTCCTGATAATACTCCACACTTTTTATCTGATGGTGGACATCTAAGAGCGTCCATTGCTAAATCTAACTTAGAATCTAGATCCCAAATATTATAAGCATCCATTTTATCTTGAAGCTTTCCTTGCTCAGCTAAAAGTGCATCCATATCAGCGTCCGGGTCAGCAAACTTTTCATTGATAGCATCATATGCATTTCTAATTGAAACAAGTTCAGCTAGTCCTTCTTCAACAACTTGAAGAACTGTCTTTTCAGGATCTAACTGCGGCTCTTGTTCAAGATATCCAACACTGATTCCCTTAGACATATTTACAAAACCATCAAAGTCTTGATCAATACCAGCAATAATTCTTAATAATGTAGACTTACCCGCACCGTTTAGACCTAAAACACCAATCTTTGCTCCATAGAAAAAAGATAGTGAAATATCCTTAATAACTGTTTTTTTACCTGGATAAGTTTTGTTAACACGGGACATTGAAAAAATAATTTTTTCACTCATAGTACATCTTCCTTTAATTAATTTTTAAGGATTATATAGATAAGTCAATCATCAGTCTATACTCAAAGTCCTAGCTGTCCTATAAATAGATAGATTGTGTATAAGTAGCTTGGAAGAAAGAATACTCCTAAAGCTATGAATTTACATGCTAATAATACCTTTGTGAATTTTTCAAATTTAAAGTCAAGGCCTAGCCATAACTCTTTGTTTAAAATATCAAGATCAGCCATGTTTTGACCGCCTGTACTTTTCACTCTTTCTAGTGCACTTAAGAATCTTTTTACTTCTATTGTTTTTACAGATGATAAGGAATCAATATCTAATTCATTAATAGCGTAACTAAGCGGAACTCTACTTAATAAGAGGTTTTTAAAGAGTACAACTTTTTCTAAAACACTCATATAGACATCGAAAATCTTATTTTTGAGTTTGTAGAATAAAAATATAAAGATGAATGTTCCAAGTAATTGCCAACCTATTATTAGAAATTTTGAAAATGAATCTAAAGTTATGTCCAACTGTATCGATGCAAAGATGGAAAAAATTTGTCCCATAAAGAAAATAAGAAACATTTGAAATAAACTTCCTCCAAGATTTGAACTCATCTTTTTTTCAAAATTTAAGTCCTTTGCAAGGTTGTATTTAATCTCACTAATACTTTGTGATACAGGAGCTCCGTATCTTTTTTTACTATCTAAAAGTTTTTCTATTATGGTTGTATAATTTTTGTAGTGAACAAGCTTAATCTGAGTAAGGTTTCTAAGGTCAAGCTCCATAAGCTGCGAAAATAGCTTATTAGCCTTTTTAGTCATAAATAACTGATTTTTTGGAATACGGACAAAACTTAATTCATACTTGTAAAGTATTGATGTGACGCAAAAAAACTAAAAGAATGTAGAATAATATAAAAACTATCATATTTTCGATAATTGCATTATCAGTGCCAAAGTTTACTTGACATAGATGGCCATAAAAGCAATAAGAAGATATGCAAAAACATGCAAATACGCAGAATCAGAAAGCTAATTCTGAACCTTTGGATTATGTAACAATTTTTAAAAACAAGCTACCAAATCTGGAAGTAAAAGAATTAAACTTAATGGTTAAACAATTAAACTACCTTTGCCTTAATTATGATCCATATAATATGGACGATAAAAGCATTGAAGTTAAAAATATTTTAAATCAGTTTAAACTAAATGAATTTGCTCAGAGCCCGTTTGGTTTTACAAATATATTATTACAACTACTAGATAAGCTAGATAATGAAATTAAAAGGCGGATACACTAGATGAACTACAATAGAAACTTTAATAGATCAGAGACTATTACTGGAAGAACTAATACATCACATTTTAATAGACCTCAATTATACGAAATTCATCCCATATCAATAAAAATGATACAAAAAGGGAATCCTTGGGTTACTCTTGATAAATATTCTGAGCAGTTTCATCCAAATGAAAAATTTATTGTCGCTTCAAATAGGAGAAAACCTTTTGCTCTTCTTTTACATGATCCAAGGCATAGCACTGTTAGAGCAAGACTTTGGTCAAAAGAAGGAAACTTTGGAAAACAAATTAAGAACTTTAAAAACGACTTTATAGCGAGAGTAAAAGAAGCTTTTAAACAACGTAAAGATCAAAAAATTTTAGACAAGAGAAATAATTTATATCTATTATTTGGAGAAGCAGATAGAGTGCCTGGACTTTTTATTCAACTTCTAAATGATCAAATTTTAATTCAATCCTATACTCATTTTTGGGATCGATATCAAGATATTATTCTTCAAACAGTTATGAACCAAATGAAACAAGTCTTTGGAGTTGAAGTTTTTAAAGATCAAATTTGGATGCAAAATAGAGCAGATTCAAATGAATTTAAAGCTCCGGCAAAAGGACTAGATCCGAACTTAAGTTTTAAAAGATTTGAGATCAATGAATTTGGTTGTAAATATAATGTTTCAATTGGGGAATTTTATGACAATGGTATTTACACCGATATGGCTGCAGTTAGAGAAAAGCTCGAAAAAACTTTTAAGTCCTCTAAAAAGGTTTTAAATCTATATTCATACACAGGAGCTTTTTCTGTCTATGCAATGAAAAATGGTGCGACCAAAGTAACCTCTGTCGACCTATCTGAAACCTATATGGAGTTGCTTGAAAGCAATATAAAGCTAAATGAAGATATGAGTATTGGTAATCATACTTCGATGATATCTTCTGTTTCCGATGCTTTAAACGAATTAAAAGATAAGGAAACTTTTGATCTTATTATATGCGATCCTCCTTCTAGTTCATCAAATGGAACAAAAAGAACAAATGCTCTTAAAGAATATGAAAAAATGCTTCCAAAAATGTATCACCTTTTAGAAGATGGCGGACAAATGGTCCTTTTCTTAAATACTCATAAGGTTTCGAAAAGAAAGTTTAGTGAAAAAATTGATAAAATCACCGCCGATAAAAAATTAAATCTTAAGAATGTAAAATTCCTGTCTTTAAATAGCGACTGTCCTTCTATGCCAAGATTCGCAGAAGGGTCTTATTTAAAAGGTTTTATTCTAAAAAAAGCAGCTCAAAAAGATGATACAAGTAAAAAACCTGAATAAGGTATTTAAAGTTCACAAAAAAGCGGCTGGTTTTAAAGCAAGTATTAAAAGTCTCTTTACAAGAGATTATATAAAAAAACACGCTCTTAGAGATATCAATCTTACAATTGAAGAAGGTGAAATCATTGGTCTTATTGGATCCAATGGCGCAGGAAAAACAACTCTAGCTAAAATATTATCGGGAATCATTCACCCAACGAGTGGAGAAGTTAGTGTTATTGGCTTTAATCCTTGGATTAAAAACAATGAGTTTAGAAGTAAAATGTCACTTATTATGGGACAAAAAGCCCAACTTTGGTGGGACCTTCCTGCTTTAGATGGTTTTTTACTTTTAAAAGAAATCTATAAAATCCCTGATGATCATTACAATGAGATGATTGATTATTTAAGTGAAAAGCTTCAAATAAAAGAAGAACTTAAAATACAAATTAGAAAGCTTAGTCTAGGCCAAAGAATGAAAGTTGAGCTTATGGCAGCTTTATTACATAGACCAAAAGTTGTTTTTTTAGATGAGCCAACGATTGGACTAGATCTTTTTGCTCAAACAGCAATAAGAAATTTTATTGTTGAATATAGAAAAAAGTATAAGCCTATCATGATCCTAACTTCTCATTATATGGAAGATATTGAACGACTTTGTGAAAGAGTTGTCATTATGAAAGAAGGCCTGATTATTTTTGATGGAAATATTGATGAAATAAAAAATAAATATGGCAAAAATAAATCAATTAGTTTTAAAATTCAGGAGGAATCATTTAATCCCAAAATTCTTAAAACAAGCTATGTCGATTTTACTCAAACAGGAAACTTCTATAACTTTGAGGTTCCTGAAGCTAATATCAGTATATTTATTAATGAGATTATTGATTCTTTTAAAGTCGAAGATCTTTCGATATCGAGACAGGATATTTCCACTATTATTGAATCTATACTAGGAAACTGAATGAAAGCTTATAGACAAGTTTTTTTCATGGAGTTAAGAAAGCTTACTACCTATAGACTTGATTTTTGGGTTAACTTTATTGGCATTACAGCTTTTAAACTCGTTATATCTTATTACCTGTGGCTTAACATTTTTGAATATACAGGTAAGTCTGAAATTGGTGGATATACTTTTAAACAAATCGTACTTTACTATATTATAGCATCTGTTCTTTATAAAATTTTACAAGCTGGAATGATTGGGAATATTGCAAATGATATTTATCAAGGGAGTCTTAATAAATATATTCTCTATCCTATAGATTTTTTCAATTTTAAGATAACAAGCTATCTTGCCCATGCATTCGTCTATCTTATGCAACTTATTATTGCAATTACTGCTTATCATTACTTTATCGCCCCAGTTTTAGGAGACTTAGGATTTATTGATCTTATTTTATTTTCTGTTTCAATTTTACTTGGTGGAGTTTGCTATTTTTTTATGAATGCTATTTGTGAACTCATTGCATTTTGGGCTGATAATATATGGAGTTTAAGTGTAATGCTTAGATTTTTTATGGGATTCTTTGGAGGAGTGATGATTCCTCTTACGATGTTTCCATCTTGGGCACAAGAAATAATAAGCTATACGCCTTTTCCCTACTTTATATCCGTGAGCTTAAATGTCTTTTGGTCTAAAGCGACCCATTTAGAAACATTGGCAGCAATGGGAATTCAGATTGTCTGGACATTCATTTTTTATGGAGCATGCAAATATATTTACATGAAAGGAAGATATAAATATACCGGTGTTGGAATATGATGAGATACCTAAGATTATATTCTTATTTTTTACGTTTTTCATTTAGTAAAGCTTTTGAGTTTAGATTTGACTTCTTCTTTAGGGTTGTAATGGATCTTGTTTTTTATATCATTCAATTCTTGTTTTTTGAAGTTATCTATCTCTATACTCCTATTCTAGGAGGATTTGAGCTGGAGCAACTAAGAATTTTTATTGCTGGCTATCTATTTGTTGATGCTCTTAATATGAGTGTTTTTGCAAATAATTGTTGGTGGCTTCCTATTTATATTAATAACGGCTCCCTAGACTATTATCTCACGAAGCCAGTATCAAGTATGTTTTTCTTAAGTCTACGTGAGTTTGCAGCAAACTCGTTTTTAAACCTTATTATTGCCACAAGTATCTTAGCCTACTTTTTAAATAATTATCCTGTTGATCTAGATCCGATTAAAATAGTACTATTTATTTTACTACTAATAAACGGAACTTTAATTTACTTTTTTATTAATTTTATTTTCTTAATATCAACATTATGGACAGGATCTCCTAGAGGCTTTGGAGATCTATTCTTTGCTTTAAGCCATACAATGGAAAGACCTCATCGTATTTATAAAGGCTTTGTAAAAAATCTTTTTATTTATATTTTACCTTTTGCTCTTATTGCATCTTTTCCTACAACATTTTTGTTCTCTAATTATGAATGGAAATTCTTTTTTGGACCATTAATAGGATGTACTGGCCTTTTTATTATATCCGTATTTTTATGGAAAAAAGGTCTTAAAAACTATACCTCGGCATCTTCCTAAACTATTGATTTTTATGATTTTATTTAAAGATTATTAAATTTCTGAGTAAAAAAGACCGATAAATACTTTGATGAGGTTAGGTTTTTTATTTATTACAATATTTAGTTTTTCAATTGCTCTTTCGCAAGAAAGTGAATGTGAAAATATTGTAAAGTGGACTTATAAAGATATAACGAAAAAAAATATAAAAAAAAGCTATGAATTGATTCAAAAAAAGCTGTCTTTATCTATACTGACTTCTCTTAAAAATACGAAAACTGAAAATCTAAAGAGACACCCTGAGCTTTTACAACATTATAAATCCCTAAAGAACTCTGCTGGCTTTAAACAACTAATACTCGAGTACAAACCACTTAAAAGATATAAATTTTGGTATGGAAGAAGATACAAAAAAGTAAAACCAATTAATTATAAAGAAGCAATAACCTCCATCATTCAACTTCAAAAGAAGAATTTTCAATACTTTAAAGGAATGAAGGAATCAGAGTTATTTAATAAATGGGATTTATATACCCTTGAACTAGTATCTAAAAAACATAATATTTCAGATCAAAACTATGCAAAAATGTTTAGAGAGCTTAACTCTAAATATAGTAATGCTCACTACGACATTTCGCAAAAGAGTATCAATGTTCTAAAAAATGAAATTGATGAAATTCAAAAACTTTTATTAAAAAATTCTCATGAAAGCTATCAAAATATATTTACTAACTACGAAAAAGTCTGCTCAAAAAGTCAGCTTGATAAGTACTATCAAAGCATTGGCCTATCTTGCCCATTCAAAGAAGATCCTTTTATCAATCTCAATAAAAACTTAAATGAACTGAGTATTGTTTTATCTCAGTTCAATTCATTCAATACAAAAAAACCAATTATTAAAGAGGAACCACCTATTATCATTCCTCCTAAAGTCGATCCTGTTGATGAGCTTGAAATTGTCAATCACGATTATATTAAAACAAATCATAAAAACTCATATTTTTGTAAAAGAGATATAAATGCCTTAAATAGCATCACAATACATCATACAGCAACAAATGAAACGGATACAGCTATCGATATTAACAATTTACATCGAGAACGCTTAGATAATGGTGTTCCCTGGTACATGGTTGGCTATCACTATCTTATAAGTGATTTAAATACCAACAAGCCAACCGTCAATCAGGGAAGACCTCTTGAATATCAAGGTGCTCATGCTGGTGGAGATACAGCTCCCCTTGCCTACTCTGAATATAAGAGAATTAAAAACCTTAAATATACCTGCGCAAAATCTGAGCTACAACATCAAAGTGCTCCTAAATACAGTATAAAGAGGCGTCTTTCAGATCAAAGACAAATAACAGGAAATATCACAAGCGTAGGAATCGCTCTAATAGGTGACTTTGAAGCATACCAAAAAGTGACCATTGCAGGAGTTATTACAATTAGACATATTAATAGAAAAGATAAAGCTAAAAGAGCAAGTAATGAAGCTTTAAAAGAAGTTGGACTTCTTGCATGTAAATTACAGCGACAAACACCAAGTATAAAAACACTACATCCTCACTCATACTTTAAGCCAACAAACTGCCCAGGAAGTATTATTGCTGATCTAAAGAAAATAGCAAATTATGCTAAAGAACAAGGATGCGATTTTAAAGTCGTATATAGGAAAAAATGAAAACTTTATTTTTAATGACAATTCTATCTTTTGGCCTATTAGCAAAAGAAACTCAAATCATGGAACTTTTTAAATCACATCTTAAAAGCATTCAAACGCAGAATAAAAAAGAATTTATTTCAACAATAACTGATGATTACTTAAAGCAAATGAAAAAGACTCAATATATAAAGCGTTTATTCTCTGTTCAAAAAAAATCATCACAAAAAATAGACTTTGATTTAAAAATAAAAAAAACGGCTAAAGAAAATGTGTTCTTTGTAAATTTAAAAGATAAAAAAGAAAAAAATTATCACCATATTTGGTATAAAGTAGTAAAAACAAAAGAAAATAAATTCTTAATAAGTGGAACAGTACATCTTGATTAAAACTTATAACATCTTTTTTTTATATTTTTTTCAAAATGAGTAATATTTGTTGAAGCAATGGATCTTCCTTGAGATTTTAATAGAGCAAGCCTTGCCCTATCATTAGCACAAACTTTCTCCATAACACTTGCATACTCATAAAAGGCTGCGACCGGATATGGAACTCCATATGCAGAAGAGACAAAACGTATCTCTTTATTATTAATTTTATTTACAGATTCCGATACATCATAGCTAGCAATACTTCTTAAAAAGTTTTTATAGTATCCACCAACTGAGTAAAAATGCTCTTTTGCATGTCCTATAGATAAATTATTATGCTTATCCATAATCTTCTTGCAATTATGTCTATGCTTAAGTTTATTAGCAAAAAGCTCTTTTACAACTTTACACTCTGTCAAAAAAGCATGTACTTCACCTCCCTCATCTTCAACTGTACTTTGAATAAATTTATCTAACGTAAATCCTTCCACATAGGGATTAAAAGGTTTTCTATGCACAAAATGAGTGAGTTCATGAGCAAGATCTAAAAGAGCATCATACTGACTTAATGTTTTATTTAAATACACGATTGATTCTGACTCAAAAATAACATCTTGCGGTTTTATAGCTGAAAACTTACGATATAAAGTTGTATCTGTTAATGATCCATTTCCTTCTAGAATAACTTCATATAAGCTTTTTCCAAAAGATTTTGCTTTTTTCTTTGCCTTTATTAAAATTTCTTTTCCCGTTTTAGACTTCGCTAACTTTGATAAAAGAACTTTTAAGTTCAATTTTTTATTTGAGCTATACTTGGTCCACGTTTGTACCTGTGAAATATTAGAGCTTACTATTTCAGAAGCATATAAAGCTAAATTCAATGTTAAAAATACTAATAGATATCTCATCTTCAATGACTTATCGAAAAAATATCTATTTCTATTTAACTAGACAGAACTATAAGGCAAAAAGTGACGTTGTTGAATCAGAAACTCTAAACTCTAATTCTTTTTTTTCCTGAGTCTTACTCTCAACTTCAAGAATATACTTCCCTTTAGTCAAGTTAGCATCAATGATGAAGCTACACTTAGGCATAGAGCTAATTTGTCTTAAATCAACTGATGCTGTTGCACCAATTGCTTTTTGTGATAGAAAAAACTGTGTTAAGGCAAGTGTCCTTCCCATAGGATCATCTTTAAGAGACTTATAGGTTCCATAAGCCGCCGCAATTGCAGCTGCGTATTTTAAAGCTATTTTAGGACCAAAAGAATCATAATATCGATTTGCATACTCTTTTGTTGTTATATAGAGTTCTTGCTCTAAAGATTGTAATAAAGTGATATCAGAATCCATTTCTTCTCTTTTTTCATTTAAAAGTCTTATTTTTGGCATTATTTTATTAAACTCAACAATTGGTATTTTTATATCAATTCCAACATTTTTCACTAACTCCCCAATAGCATTACCATTATAATAAACAAAGTCTTCATTTGACCTATAAACATAGTGTCCATATCCTAATGTATTTAATGCAAATAATGAAAGAGTTGTTATTCCAATAAGCTCAATTGTTTTTCTAAGTGCTGGGTCTTCTATTTTTGTTAAAGCCGAGTTTAAATTATAACTTATAATCTTTGTTTCCATTAAAGATGTATAACCAACATCTAGTAACAAAGAATGAGTTTTAACTTTATTTTTATCATAATGATAAGATAGTCTTTTAGCTTCTTTTTTAAATTTTTTATTTGAAAGCTTATTAAGGACTTTAAAATATCGTTTTAAAATAAACTGCTCTAAATCTTTATAAAACTCAGTATGCTTATATTTAAATTGTTTTTTAGAACTTAAATAATTTTTTAAATTTTCTTCATATCTTTCATTAAATAAAGGTAAATACTTTGTCATATATTTTAAATTATCTAATATCTTTCTATAAAGAATTGAAGCTATTTTTAATTCTGATTTTTGCCCTTGGGCTTCATGAACGATAGCGGCAAGTAAATATTGATAATAGTTTTGAGTTCTGTCTTTGTTTGTTTTATTTCGAAGCGTTTCATAAAAGCTATTCCAAGCAATGACAACAGATTTAGCTTTTTTCAAAAATTTTAATCTTTCATTTTTATTTAATTCGACTCTAACGAATTTTTCTTTTAAAGTCTTTCTTTTATAAAAATAAGGGCTAGAGTATATTTTTAAATATAATAATACTTGTGTTTGAAAAAGAAATGAGCGTTCAAAGATCTTACCATAATAATTGTCTTTTTCTTCACTAAGAAGATTTGAAACAATTTTTTTCTTTATACTAACTGTATATAATTCTTTTAATAAGGCCTGTGATTTAAAAAGAGACAACTCTGCTTCATAATACAGTTTCTTTTTTAACAATAGCCTAGATTTCTCAATAAGATATAATAACTTATTATTATCGTTTCTATAAGCGCTTGAATCCAAAAGTTCTTGTGCTTTTTCAAAATCTGAGTTTTTTAAATGGGACTGATATTGTTTTTGTAGAGGATTAAAAGTTGAACACCCTACAAAAACAAATAATAAAAGTAATCTTACCAGCTGTACGCCTTTTGATCAGAGTACTTGAAAACCTTTTTTCTTGTTCTAATAACTTCAATTCCTTTTTCAAGATCCGTTACTCTTAAATTCACAGAATATTCTTTTATTGTTTTTCCACTTCTTGTCTCCGGCTTCATATAAACATTTCCAAAAATTAAAAAATCAGCTCCTAATTGTCTTCCAATCATTTTTACTGTTTTAGGATCAACCATACCATCATTTTGATATGTAATTTCTTCTAATAGTTTTTCTCTTGCTGCTGCATCAACTAGAACAAAGTCTCCTTTTTGTGAAAGTTCATATAATAACTCATCATTTAAATCTTTAATTGGAAAATAAGGTTCAGATGTATCATTTTGAACTTCAGCAATAAAGATTTTTGGCTCTTTTTTTAACTCAATATACTTTTTATAACCTTTGTGAGAATAAATTTGTTTTAAAATGGCTTTAACAGCAATATTTGTATCTTTAGACATCCAATTATCTGTTATGGCCAAACCTTTTTCGTCTGATTGTTCACTTCCAACTCTTTGCGCTTTAAAACTAGTACAACTTATAAAACTAAACATTAAAACTGCTAATAATATCTTCATAAAAACTCCTATATATTTAAAGAACCAATATTATCTCTAAAATCTTTTAATATTTGATTTGAAACTTTCAAATAAGCATCTTTTTTACTTCTTCCAACTCCGACTTTCTTTATATTAATATGCCCTATTTTTTTACTCTCTAAATCATAAGCTTGAATCTCTAAGACAAATGTAAATTTCTCAAACCCCTTAACTTTTAGATATTCTGACTTACTATTAAATTTTATTCTTACTTTCTTAGCGGCAGCATGTTTAACAATTTGAAAACCTAAGTCTGTTAATTCTTGCTCAATTTGTCCAGCAAGTCCAAGCGGTAAGTTATCTAACTTTATAACTTTAAGCATCGACTTATTAAGATCTTTATTCTTAAGTCTATAAATTTGATCATAACTAAGTGGTGCTGGTATAGTTTTTGATGTTACGACTACATACTGACTTAAAAGAGCCTCTCGTTCTTTTAATAAAGCTAATAATTTATTCACATATACTTTCTTATTTTGTCTATAAAGAGACATCAACTTAGAATCAATACTCTTTATCTTTGGATAAAGTATTTTTTTCACATCAGATTTCTTTATAAGAATATAACTAAAAAAAGAATTTTCCTTTTTAAAACGATCTTGGATTCTTGCACCATTTAGAGAAACTGAGATGGTCTCATTAATTTTATAATCAATTTTTTCTTCAAGACCTTTAGATTCAAGACTTGTTAGTCCAAATCTTTTAAGTTGATAATTTGAATTAACTTCAACTTCCAAAATACTTGCTAAAGATTTTTTTGCATTTAGATCTGACTGAGTAAATGACTCTCCTTCTGCTGAAGCACATAAATATTTTTGTTCTTCACATACTTCTGATAGAGAATAAACCCATTTGGGAACCTCAATACCTTGCGCACGACTATATTCGTAGCCCTTTTTATCTTTAGATGAACAGGCCATAAAGAGAATGATAAAAATTAAAATATAAATATTATTTTTCATAAAATATCTCCTATTTTTCATAAGGTAATACTAACACTTGCAATATATTTAACAATAAAATTATACGTAGTTGCAGCGCTCCAAGTGATTGATAAAACAGGTTTATTTTTTACAAGATGAGTCAAGTTTTAAGGATATCTAATAAATATAATCTAAAGAAAAACTTACTCTATTTTGATTATATTCTAGATTTGAATCACCACTTTGAGTATTAAGAATAACATCTAAGTTTGCATACCATTTTTTTAAGAATGGCTTATTAAAATTAATTCCATAAGATAGCAAAGCTAAATTCTCAATACTACTATTATTTGGATAACTTGTTGCCGTAAAAGAAGTAAAAAGGCTTAAATTAACCCAACCACCTAATGAGCTTAACAGCAAGTCATCTCTTATCGTAAATGCTCTAGTATTATTTGTGTCATCAGTATCATAATTTGTCATAGTATAAGATGTAAACAAGTAGTGCCTTAAACCCCATATTTTCATTAATTGCTCATATACAAAAGAATGAGAAGTATTTTTTCTCGAGTCAATATTACTTCCCGTTCCGATATAAATATATCTAAATGTACTTGGAAGGTCTTTAAAATATCTTACTTCCTCACTTAATGAAATAGTAATAGGAGTATCTTTTGTATCATACCCACTTTCATTAACATCATAAATGAAATTATTTCCGAATGAAAACCTTAAATAAGTTGTTGCTGCTCTCTTAAAAGCATAATGGTCGTAGGTTACAAAACCACCAATTGAATAACTGTATGTATTATTCGCCTTTATACTGTCTTCACTTGATAAATAGTTTAAGTAATTAAGTTGGATTTCTGGGGCAATAGAAAATTTGTTATTTGGATAAAAACTATATCTTGCAAATAATGAACTATTATAATAGGAAGAAGATTCCTTATTTGTCTTATTTTGGTTAACATTTGAATCAGTCCCAATAAGAGCTGATCCTCTAACAAAATATCTTGGTATCGCCGTATCTCTTCCATTTCTCATTTTAAAAATAAGTAGTTCATATTTTTGCTGAATTTTTTTTATTTTATTTCTTATATCATCAGCCAGATTCGTTTCTTCGTCATAACCCAATGCATATTCATATTGAGGGATAACAAACTTTTTTATGGATCTAAGGCTTCTTGATTTTTTCTGAGCTTGTTCATAATATATATCTGCAATTTGCATCCTTGATGCTTGAATCACTTCTTTCTTATCTTTTTCAGGAATCTTCTCTATTGCATGAAACAAATTAACAGCGCTCTTATAATCTCTTAACTTTGTTGAGCAGAAACCTGCATAATAAAGAGACACAGCTCTATTAAATTTGACTTGAATAGACTTTTTAAATAAGCCTCTTGCTTTTTTATATTCATCTAAAGCAAAGTATGTCTGACCTAACTTATAATAAATATCTTTTGGCTTAGCTTTATATTTTATGGCCAAAAGAAGATCCTTTTTCGCTTTTTCAAATTCATTAATATTTAAATAAGAACTTCCTCTTAGGTAGTGAAATGCCGAACGCCCAAAACGAGAATAACTTGTTCTATTTTTTTGAATTTTATTTAATTCATAAACAACACTTTCATACTCAGTATTTGTATAAAGTTTATATAACTCTTCTTTTTCTAAAGCTGCAAAAGCATCACAAAAAGGAAGACAAAAAATAATAGTAACTATAATTTTTAATATCATAGCTACTATTATATAAAATTTGATTTTTTTTAAAAGAGGTAAATTCTGTTAATTTGGATTGATTATAATAGTAATTGGTTTTTTGGTTCTAGTATTAGTACCCGTCGATGAAGAAGGTAAGTTTGCATCGTTATTATTATATGTTGGTGGTTGATTTTGTTCCCCCTCTGGCATTGGCTGCAATCTCACAGGCGGCTTACTCTTTGAATTATCTTGCACAACAATAACCCCATTTTTTGTTGGAGCAACAACTTTTCCTTCTCTATCTACAATCTGGCCTCTATCATTAATATTTAAGCCTTCTGGTGGAACAAACTCTCCTTTATTATTCACTTTTCCAATATTACCTGACTCCCACTGTCCTAGTTTTTCATTAAACTGTGCATCCGGTCCAACACCGACAATAGTTCCAGTTTCCATATGTACAAAAGCTCCATCCATTGGTTTATCTTTGTTTACTTGAGAATTTGGTTTACTAATAGAAGTATCATTATTTAGTTTTACTGAGTTAACATCTAAAGAGGTTGCAACAGCTTTAACATCATCATTTTTAGATACATCTACTACCTTTTGGCTCAATCCTTTAGGAACAACTGATTTTGATAAGCTTGTCTTTGTTCCTAAAAAATCGGTATTCTTTTTTAATGTATTAAATTGTTTTTTATTCATTTTTGCTGGTATTGTAGGCTTTGATTGATCTTTACTAACAACTGTAAACTGTCCTGATCGCAGTCTTTGTCCTTTGTTGACAATACTTTCAAACTTAGCAAAGTTATTACTATCTCTTTTAGGTAGCTTCGCTACAAAAACAGATCCTTCAAAAAGAACAGCTGTTGTTTTACCTGTTTTTTGAGCTGAAAATAAAAAGTCTGTTCCTCTAATCCCCATGACTGCTTGCTTAGACTTTACAAAAAGTTTTGACCTATTCTTTTTCATTTTAAGATAGTCTTTGGAAACTTCCGCTCTTATCTTTCCCTCAACAACATTAATAATTCCAGGTTCGCTTTCTTTAAAACGTTCTACTTTTATTTTAGAACTTGGCCCTATATTAACATTTGAGTCATCTATAAACTTAAGTCTTACTAGACTTTTCTTTTTAGTAATAACAACAGATCCTTCTTTTAACCAGTCTCCCTTTTTTAAGGGTACTTGCTTTAATTTACCAACACTATAGTGGGCTTTACCTTTTAAAAGCTTTACTCGTGCAATTTTCTTTGCAAAAGAGCTAGTTAAAAATAAACTTACTATCAATACTAATATCGACTTCATATAGAATCCTTTGTTATAGACTCATTATACCAAAGAACTGATCTTCGCAGAATGAATCCGAAAGCGCTAAAATATTTACACCACTAACCTTTTCGATAAAAATACTTGAAAGTTTTAAGTTTTTTTTCAACTTATTTTTAAGAAAACAACCACTAAAAGCTTCTGCAGCCCATTCTTTAGGATTTTTTAATGAATATAAACTAATTAGTTTGTGGGCTCTTAAAAAAGAAGTTAAATAACTTTTATTTTTATATTCTTTTCCTGTCCACCAAGGTGTTGCTTTTACTATTTTATGAAAGTCCTTGCCTGATTTTAGTAACTTATCTACTGTACGAATATATTTTTTATGTTCTTTCAACCAGCTTGAGTAGTTCTTCTCTTTAAATTTCAGTGACTTATAATTTTTAATTCTTTTCATATAACGACTTCTTCCATGAGATAAATAAAAAGAATTTATTTTATCCGTAATAATGCTCCAATTATTGGCGCTTGCCAGTTTATCTACATCTAAATCTAATAAGCTATGTCCTACTTCATGAAATAAGCTATGTAGAATAATTAGCTTTCTTTCATAGAAATTAAGCTTGGCCTGATCAAGATAATTCTTTAAAGCGCCAGGATATACTTCAATCGTTTTTGAACTTGGTATATAAGAAAAAAAGACTTTTTTACCTTTAGTAAACTTAGGTTTTCTAAAAGAAATATAGTTGATATTAATTTTTTCATGTAAGAAAAGACTTTTATACTCTTTAATATATTTAACTATTTCATTCGTAAATTTAGACTCATCAAGATAAATAATCTTTATATATGAACTCAATTTTTCAACTAAGGCTTTCTTTCTACTTATAGTTTTGTTGCCAACAGTAAGATCTTCGAGATTGAAGACTCCATCATTATCCCAATCCTCATCCTCCGCCGTGACAACGATACGGTTTTCTTTTGAACTTAAAGAAAAATCTCTGATCCCATCTTGGTCAAAGTCTGAAAATAATAGTCTTTCAGATAATTTAAACTTAAGTAATATTTGAAATAAGTAATACAACTCAGAGTCTAAATAGTTCTCTTTTTCCCACAAAGAATTATTCAAAGGAAATTGTTTTAAGTTGAACCCTTCAGGAACTTGAAAAAATATTACTTCATATTTAAGAGATTGTTTTAATTTATCTAGAAGAATATCATCTTCATCAACATAGTTTTTGGGTGTCACAATATCAACAATATATCCCTCTTTTTTTAATTTCTGGGCTAAATCTTTTATATGCAATCCACCAATAACGACGTAATTATCATCACCAGATGTTCTCTTTATACTCTCTATAAAACGATCATTTCTTACTTTTATAAAATATTCAAACTGAGCAATTAATTGCAAAATTTTTAATCTAAGTTTTTCTACTTTTGGGTTTAGACTTTCCTTAAACTTGGAATATAAGGAGTGATAACGTATAAGCTCGTTAAAGCTTTTTTGATGTTGTATAAGTTCTTCTTTATTTTCTGGACAGATATGATTAAATTTTTGACCATACATTGACAACAACTTCATTCCTATAGGAGCAAGAGTTTTTTCTCTTTTTTCACGAGCAATTGCTTTTAAAGACTCTAAAGTCCAACCATTATATGAACGAGCATACGATTGTTTCGTCCGTCCAGCACATCCTTCGGCATAATAATTAATTTTTTTATTTATGATCTTTTTCTTTAAATAACTATAAATTTCTATTTGATTCCTATAAGCAGGTAATATCTTTGATTGTTCTATATTCGAAGTATCTATATCTGGAGCTAAGTGCCATTGCTTAATTAAAACAACTTTTTTTTGAGAATTGCATGAAATCATGATAAAAATAAAAAATATAAAGCAATATTTCATAACTCAAGCATAGTACAACAAGGCCATAATGAACAAAGATTTTTCAGAAGATAAACTACTTTCTTTTAACGAAAAGAAAATATTCAAAGTCCTATTTGACTTGGCCCATTTCATTGAAAAAAATAAGGAAGACACAAAAAACACTCACTTTCAAAAGCTTCAAAAATATCATCAATATTTATCAAAACATCAAAATGAATACATTCAAAAACTCAATAAAGAGTTTAAAAAAATAGTAAAACTTGATTATCAGTTTCAAATCTACTTAATGAACTTAGAACGCTTTATCGATATTACGACTAAAGAATATGATTTCCTTAAACAAAAAGATTCTTTAGAACCTAAAAAAGTATTAAATTATGAAATACTTCTAGACTCTATTCGATCTGCACACAATATAGGTGCTATTTTCAGAAATGCCGAATGTTTTGGCGTTAAACATATTCATCTTTGTGGCTTAAGTCCAACTCCTAAAAAAGAGCAAGTAAAAAAAACGTCTATGGGAACAGATGAACTCGTAAGTTGGTCTTACAGTAAAGATGCGATTGAAAAAGTCAAAAAACTTAAAAAGTTAGGATATAAAATATATGCTGTCGATACTATGAAAAATGCTCTCTTAGAAAAGTCTCTTCATATAGATCCCAACAATAGTCTCTTTATTTTTGGTCATGAACAATATGGTATTGCTCCATCCTTAATTGATCTTTGTGATGAGTATATAAAGATTAGTCTTTACGGTAATAAAAATTCTCTTAACGTTGCTGTCGCTTCTGGAATAATACTTAATAAGGTTAGTTCTTTGTTTTAAAAAGAAAAGCTTCAATGCAAATCCAAAGTTCAATAATAAGTAAAATAAATCCTAGACTCATAAGAAAGTAATTCTTGTTATCTAAGAAATTTGAAATATTGTACATAATTCCAGCACATGTAATAAAGAATAAAAATATAGCAGGATATAAATACAATTTTATCTTACGTCCTTTTTTATACAAAAAAGTGCAAATAACAACTAAAGTAAGTAGTGCTAAAATTTGATTTGTAGCTCCGAATAAAGGCCATATCATCAGCCCGCCTTTTGCCTTATCACTTGCAATCATTAATAAAAAAGCGCTCATAATAGCTATAAAGCTTGCAACATATCTATTTTGAGTGATCTTTAAGTTAATACTTTGTGAAAACTCACTAATAAGATATCTTTGTATCCTCGTAGCTGTATCTAAACTTGTTGCGGCAAAACTAATAATAAGAACTGCGACAATAGTAGCTGCAAAATCGAGAGGTATACCTAAATGAGAAATAAAATTCGAGCTTCCTGTAACAAAAGCATTTATTTTAGCACTTAACCCATTCGCAGCTTGCCAGCTACTATAATGATTATGCCAATGCTCACTAGATTCAAATCCGGCACATACGGCAACTGTTGCAATTAAAGCTAAAAGGCCCTCTCCTAACATTGCACCATAACCAACACCTTTAGCATCCTTCCACTTTGCAATCTGCTTACTAGAAGTTCCACCACTAACCAGACCATGAAAACCACTAATTGCGCCACAAGCAATAGTGATAAATAAGAAAGGAAAGATATCCGGAGCTCCTTTAGGTGATAAATTTAATGCCGGAGCAACAACTGCTGGAGCTCCAATAAAAAGTCCAAGAATAATAAGGGCTAAACCAAAAATTAATTGATGTCCGTTTATATAGTCTCTTGGCTGAAGTAAAACAGTTACAGGCAACACTGAAGCAATAAAACTGTACACCATTAAAAATACAATCCAAGCAAATAACTCATATTCTCCAAAAAAGCCTTTTAAAGATACTGGATACTCCCCCCCAACATACATCATAAACAAAAGAGCAATTTGAGCAATTATAGATGGTACAAATAATCTTTTATTCCCCCTACTTATAAAAGAACCGATAATAAGTGCAATAAAAATTTCAAAATTTACAGGTATAACTGAGCTTGGAAAACTTATGAAAAGATTTGCTATAACCAGTGCAAAAACGGCAATAACCATCCAAACCAAGAAAAAAACAACAATCATAAAAAGATTTTTTACTCTTTTGCCCAAAAGATCTGAACTTAAACTAGATAATGATCTTCCCTGATACTCCATACTAACAACGAGAGCTCCAAAATCGTGAACTGCTCCCATAAAAATAACCCCAAAAATAATCCAAATGACAGCCGGTAACCATCCCCATATAGAAGCAACCGCAGGACCAACAATAGGAGCTGCTCCAGCAATTGAACTGAAATGATGTCCTAAAAGGACATCTTTTGTTGTAGGAACATAATCAATACCATCTTCAAACTCTACAGCAGGAGTTTTCTTTTGATTTTTATCATAAGAATCTAATAAAAAAATATTTTGTTGTATATACTTAGCATAGAATTTAAATGCTAAAACAAAAGCCAAAAGACCTATTAAAACAATAATGGCTGCATTCATATAAACCTCTTTATAAGTATACTGGAATCTTATACTTAAAAAAGATTTACTGGCAAATTATTTTAGATGTTCCCAATATATCAGACCTTTTTGTCCCCTTGTTGTCTCTAAGTTGCCTTGAAAAACAGTATTGAATGAAGAGTCACTTATATCAACTCTAGATTTGAAATGAAAATCAAACAAATCAAACTCCAAATCTAAAAATAGATTCATATCTTCTTTTTGGTTATAATGAATAATAATATTTTTTTCAACCTTACTATTCCATACAACTTTATTAAGAAAAATCATCTTCTTATCTTGTTCAATAAAACCAATATCAACGATATCGTCTTCAATTCCAACACTAAAGAAATCTCCACCTATTTTTTTTAAATTCTCAACAATCCACTCATACGTTTTATAAAAAAAACTTATTTTTGATTCATTTTTCGAAATATCTTCTTCAATTTTTTCACATAACAAAATTTGATCATCCTCTGGATTAGTATCATCATCACATTCAAAATAAAGATGACAGTCACATCCCTTTTCTTGATACTGTATTGAAAGTTTTTTCTTTAGATTTAAATAAACTTTTTTAGAAATATAAAGTTTCTGAGATTTTTTTATAATACTCTCTACAACTTTTAGCTGACTAAGGTTCAAATCTTTTGGCCATAAAAACATCAGCATTATCTCTATATTCTTTTCAAAAGAGATCTTTTGTTTTGAAGATAACACTTCGACATTCTTATCAAGTTGTTTTTGATAAGAAACCTTTGAACAAGATAGAAGAAAAATAAACAAGAATAAAACTATTTTTTTCACTTATAAAACACCATCATATTCAAAGCTATAAATTCACTACTATAAGTATTTTTTCCACCTATTGTCTTTGCCCACTGAAAGTTAAAATCAGCCGGCATAAAAAACTTTTTATTAAGAAAACTTTCAATTGTATTAAGATTGATACCAGCTCCGACAGAGTGAGAAATAGAATGAGTTTTTTCCTCTAAAATATCATACCTATTAGACTTAAAAGTCTTTCCTCTAAACTCATCCTCAAAAGACTCATTATATCGAATATAAGAATATAAACCAAAGTTATTTGTAGCTTTATAAGCAAACTGTATAGCAAAGTCCAATTCATCACCATACTTTATATACACATCTTTATCAATATCCGAACTCAAGGGATCTATATCACTTCGAGGTATTCGATAGTCCATCTTAAAGGCAGATCTGTAATGATAAGAAGAAAAAAATGATATTTCTTTACTTTCAAACTTCACACTTTTAGTCAATGACTGCTTTAAGCCAAGTGACATATCATTAAGCTTATAATCAATAAAATCAGATGTTCTATACTTTCTTCCAGCAGGTAGAATAACAAAGGAATCACTTGTAACATCTTTGAATCTTCTTCTATAGTTTATATAAATATTACTTAAACTTGTTATTTCATTTGCAACCCTCTGACCATTTTCACCCAACCTTACTCCTAAAGGATTGGATTCTAAACGCTCAAGATAGTTTGCTCTACTATACTGTCCCTGCTCTTTGAGCTTAGTTTTTAATCTCTTATATTCTGAGCTGGCCTCAAAGCGACTTTTGATATTTGTTTTTATAGACAATTGAGGAAAAATAAAAAATAAATTTTCTTTTTTAGATAGTCCGTATCCAAAAATATAGACATTTGAACTCATTGCTAGTTGCAAATCATTTTTAACATTTCCAGCTTTATCATTAAGATTAATACCATAAGCTTTAAATGCAGCCGTAGACAAAACTCTATCTATATTATCTGTTGCACTATTTGTTAAGTCTAAAAATGATAGTTTTCGAGACAAATCCTTTTGATGACTTAAGTAGCTTCCATAAGAATTATATCTTCCCTTTATACTATTTTCGACACCATGATTAATTCCGGCGGTATAAATCCCCTTAGGCATCAAATTAGCATTAGCAAAGAAATAAGTACTAAGAAGTTCTTTAGCACAAAGAGAAAAACTTATAATAAAGCAGAAGATTAACACGAGTATTTTTTATATTTTAAAGCTGCGTCCTTTCTATCTTTTAAAGTCTCATACCTGATAGATTCAAACCTACTTTCTATTTCTCGATCAGTTATTCCCATAACCTTTTTCAACTCCGAACAAGCTTTTTGTTTATTTGCATTTTTCGTATATAAAAACTGAGCATAAAAAATATGATTAACAGGATAGTCCGACAAGCCATCAATAGATGTTAAATTCATTAATTTTTCAAAGTATTTTTTTGCAAGCCTAAGATCTCCTCCAGCAATTTTTGGAACTTTGTAATTTAAAATTGCCAAAGTTCTATAAGCACCATAAAAAAATGTTTGAGGCTCTTTTAAACGTAAAATCATTTTCATACTAGACTTTATTTCCTTCATTCTTTTAACTGCTTCAAACTTTCCTTTATATTCAACATATTTTGAAACAGATGTTCCATATTGATAATAAGCAAGAGCAAGTTCTCTTTTCTCTTCCACGCTTAAGTTGTCATAAGAGCTAAAGTCAAACATATTCCCATACTTAAGTATCTGCTTTTTTGCAAAGCCATAGGAATCAATAAGACTGCGCAAGACGTCTGCTTCAAAATAAGTAGCCTTAAAAAAAAGTAAATAAGAAACTTTATTTAAATTTGATGCATAAGAGAAGCATTCAATTGCCTGTTCAGTAATCTCTAAACTCTGCCCTCTTTTTTCATAAAGAGCATCACAATTAGTTATCGCAAATAAATTATAACTTACTAATAATAACAACCATTTTTTCATCATTACACTTCCTATAAATTCGATAATTTAAAATCTAATTTCTCAAAGGTTTCAAGAAAAGAAAGATAGCGAGACTCATATGTTTCCTTTAGAACACCACACCTACCACCAATCCATAATTCAATCCCAGGATTTTTCTCAAAATGAGACTCAATATATTTTACTAAAAGAGATTTTTCTATAACGGGATTTGTAACGCCTAAAATAACAGCGTTAACTTCTAAATCCTTAACCGCTTTATTTAAAGACTCGCTAGGTAAGTTTGCACCTAAAAAATAAAACTTTATTCCATAATGCTTAGCAAGTAATGCTCCTAAAATAATCCCAAACTCATGTAGCTCTCCTTCTGGAGTTGCCAGAACAATTGTTTTTTTAGAATCACAATTATCGCATGGAGAATATATATATGCTCCCATATGAAACTTAAGAATAGAGGATATAGCATGCTCCTGAGCAATAGTGATCTCTCCTTTTTCATAAAGATCTCCTAAGTATTTTAAAAATGGCATAACAACTTTTATACACAAATCTTTAAGTGATACCTCTTTTGATATTTTACTTAATTCATAAGTCAATATATCTAATTTTTTAAAAGAAGCTGCTGCCTTTAATCGATCAAGACATGTTTCAAAATCAACTCTATGAAAGTCTTGTGACCCACTCTTTTTATTTTGCCCCAAAATTTTATTTAGCTCATCCAAGGAAAGATGTGCAACCTGAGAAATACTAGAGCCTAGATTAGTCAGCTCCTTTAAGGCTTTTAACTTTTCTATTTGAGATTGGTTGTACACTCTTCTGCCATTATCGCTCCTACTTGGAGTAACAACGTTATACCTTCTTTCCCAAGCCCTAATTGTGTGAAGACCAACACCACTAAAATTTGATGCATACTGAATAGAGAACATATTTTGATTTTCCATAAAGGACTTATATTACTTATGTCTAAACTATGCAACAACTGTACAGGCTATGTCTAAGATTAGTTCAGTACGAAGCTGTACACAATTTAAGCTACTTAAGACAGTTATTAGATTAAAAATACTTATGCCGCATCATCTTCTATATGCAACTTAGTCTTATTTTCAGAACCCTCTTGTTCTTTTAAAGAAAGAATTATTTCTTTTAATTCTTTTATCTGTACTTTTAAGTCATCAACCTCAAGATCAACCTGCCCATTACCATCTTTGTCTAAAAGATAACTTACAAACAGACCGGACAAACTTGAAAATACACCTACTCCAAATAACATAAGTATAGAAGCTAATACTCTTCCTTCTCCTGAAACTGGATAGTGATCTCCATATCCCACAGAAGTTATTGTTACAAATGTCCACCATATTGCATCATAAATATTTTTAATATTACTCTGACTTAATTGCCCCTCAAAACTCAATATAAGAACACTAGAAAATATACATAGACTTAATGAACTAATGGCAAGAATATAAACAATACTCTTTCTCTTATTCATCTTCAAAGCACCAACAAGGTGTCTTACAGACTTAAAAGCCTTTAGAAGTGTTATAATTCTAAAAACTCTTGCTAATTTTCCATATCTAAAAAGGTCTATGGTTGGAATACTTGCAAGAAGATCTATCCACCCCCACTTCATATAGGAAAGTTTTTTTTCAGCTCTCTTAAAGGACAGGCAAAAATCAATAAAAAATATTCCACTTATAATGTAATCAGTGAACTGTATTAGCCTATAAACATCTGAGTTTCCATCTTTTATAAAAAAACCAGCTGTAATAGTAATAAGAGAGAAAACTGATATTAGCAGCATAAACATCTGATATTGAATTGAAAATCGACTTACAAAACTCACAAATGTCATTTCGGAAGATATAGCTGTACACTTAAGTTTGACATACCAAACAACTGTATGCAAATATCACCAAATAAATCTATAATGAAAGGAAAATTAATGAAACAAATCATAATTTTAATAACGTTTATAAGCTCGCTATCTTTTGCTCAAGACATAGATGAACTTAATCGTAAAATTGATATACTAGCAGATGAGATCAATGCTCTAAAAGCATCTCAACTTCAAATGGGATCTAGTAACCAAAGCGTCTATGGATTAGGATCTTCAGCATCTAAAGTTTACTTTGTACCCAAAGGGCTTTCGATAGGAGGTTATGGAGAAATTGTATTCAATGATAAAGCAAGTCAAGATCAAGATAATAATGAGACTGGCTCAAATGGTACACCAAAAACAGAAGCTTTAAGAAATATTATTTATCTTGGATATAAATACAATGATAAATGGATTCTCAACTCAGAAATAGAAATAGAGCACGTTGACGAAGTTTATACAGAGTTTCTTTATATTGATTATTTAAAAAGTGATATTTTAAACTTTAGGTTTGGTCTATCTCTTATGCCTATAGGTTTGACTAATGAGTTACATGAGCCAATATTTTTCAACTCTGTAAATAGGCCAGATATAGAACAATATCTCATCCCTACAACTTGGAGAGAAGTTGGGATTGGAGCCTTTGGTAGTTTTGGAAGCTTTGATTATAAAGCCTTTATTTTTAATGGGCCAGATGCTGATAGTATCGCAAGTAACCAATCAAAAGGTATAAGAAAAGGAAGAAAAAAAGGTGGTGTGAATGAAGATGCTAGCACAAAAGTATACCTCTTAAATGGTAATTACAATTTTAATACATACTCATCTCTAGGAGGATCTCTATTTACAGGTCAAGCATCATCTATAACAAGTAACGAAAATCTTAATATGAATATTTATGAAGTTCATGGAAGATACAAAAAGAAGGCTTTTGGATTTAAATTCCTATATACGATGATTGATTTCACGAATTCTGATCAATGGAATAAAAAGAATACAAATGATATTGTTGAAAAGATGAGTGGCTTTTATACTGAATTTGAATATGATATCGAACTTGATAAAAGTGAAATTTTAAGACCATTTGTAAGGTACTCTCAATACAACTTAAATGAAAGTTTTGACAAGAATGTTCTAATAGAACAAAAAAGTCTCGAAAAAACAAATACGGTACTTGGCTTGGCCTACTTACCCATTAGTCAAATTATTTTCAAGGCTGATTATACGATTAAAAAAGACAAAGCAAATAAGGGAATAAATGAAGTTAACGTTGGAGTAGGATTTGTTTATTAGTCTTACTCTGTTTAGTTTTCTTGTAAACAAAAACCTTTTTGCTTTTACTAATCAGAACTACCAAGACATTTTAGTCAAAAAGTATACTCGTTGTAAGCTGACTAAAGAAAATGTTTATTTAACAAAAAAACAGGTCAATAAAATAAAGCAGAAAATTAACGAACATGCTTCTGCTCTTATTTTAAGATATAACAATCCATGTAATAAAAGTCGTATTTATATCGACTCTAACGTTGTAAGAACTCTAAACCAAACAGTTATTACAGAAGTTCAAAACAATAAAGTTCTCTTTTTAAAAATAGCCTCTTTTATGGAGCCAAAAGAATATCTTCCTCCTCAAAAATGGTTAGATCAGTTCTTAGAGACTCCATATGAAGTTGATACTCTTACAGGTGCAACAATTAGCGAAAACTCTATAAAAAAACTTGTTAGAAAGTACTTAGTTATTGATAATATAAGTCATGACAAAAACAGAAAGAAAAATATTTGATTACACTAATATTATTATATTTATTATTGGTTTAGTATATTTTATATTAAAATATTTTTTTAAAATAGAAACTGCTTACGGAGTAAGACCTCATCCTTTTACAAGTATTGCTCTTCATCTTCATATTATAACGGTCCCCTTTCTCACTATAAGCTTAGGATATCTTTTAAAAGCACATATTCTAGAAAAGCTAAAGTTTAAATATAAAAGAAGTTCAGGGATCACGATTCTTATTTTATTTATCCTTATGACCTTTGGAGGGTATCTTTTACAGATAAACCCTTCTTATATTGATTTTTTAAGATACTCTCACATTATAATTAGCTTTGTTTGGGTAGCAGGTTATTTTTGGCATCGATGATTATTTTAACATATCACTAATAGCTGCACTAAATAAACTAGGAATACCAATTAGTGTTATTCTATTAAAACAAATATATATTTCACCAACAGGTAATTTTCCAAGCAAAGATAAGTATATTCCTATCGTTGTAAAACATATAGCATATACAGCCAAAACTCTTTTAAGGTAGTTAACAATATTTCCTTTTAAACGATATCTATAAAAATTAAGGTAAATAAATAATGATAGCAAAAAAGATCCAAAAAAGTTTAACTGAATAGTTTGTAATAAACTCATATTAAGACTAAGATTCCAAACCTCTTCTGTATAACAAAGAGGTGCTCCAAAGATCATTGTTCCAATAAATATTTGTAAAATATCTCTGGGTTTTAATTCGGTCATTATAGGATTAATGACCTGAGAAATCGGTCTTCCTGAAGAATCTAAAAATGTAGTAATCTCTTTAAGATAACCATTGATTCTTTTTATTTCAGTTTTAATATTATCGCTCATCAATCTTCCTTAATACAATTAACTATGACTAAAATAACATAAATAAGGCCATGATTTTAATCATGGCCTTATTTCTTTAAGTAAAAATATGTAAATAATATTAAATAAACTCAATCTTATACAATCCATTTTTAAATGGTCTTTTTCTCAAAATAGCTCTTTTGTTTACTAATGACACTCCATAATACCAATTCTTAAAAATATTTTTTGTCGCAGTTAATTTCCCATCAAAAAGTATGGAAAACCCTTTTGTAAAGTTTTGTAAAGCTATTTCATAACCACCTATAACTCTAATTGCTCTTGCTTCACTGGTCGCCTGAAAAACAACTTGCTTATTACTTATAAGTTCCAAAGCGACATAACTAAATCTCCATTTCAAACAAAAAGAATCAATCTTCTTATCAAAAACAATTTTATTATCAATAAATAAAGAATTATATTTTTCTAAATCTTCTTGTCCTAAACTAGAGGTTATATCAACAGCAATACTTTCGACTTTATTTTTTAATTTTCCACAAACTTCTTTTTCATTTGCCTGGGCGATATTAAAAAAAATGCCTAATACCAACAATACATTTAATATTCTCATAATAACCTCTTGATTCTAAAGCTTAATCATCTCTAAGTTTTTATTTATTTCACATTTTAAATTAATGATTTCTGTTTCTCCTTCAGAACTCATTTTTACAACACCAGATATTTCTTTATTTTTTGTCTGCAACACAAAATCATATTCAATTGCATTATATAGTAAACCATAAAGAGATATTTTATTCGTTTCATACATTTCAAAAATATCAGTTAATCCAAGACCTTCAAATTTAGAATTATCATCTAAATAATCTGACTTACTACCTTGTAAAATAACAGGTGAAGATTCTAATGAAATAGCAAAAGCTGCATCTTTCATAGCCTCGCCCTTCTTTGCAACACAAACATAAGTACTTGCTTGTGCAACAATAGTTCCAAATAAAAATAATAGTACTAAACTCTTCATAATTTACCTCCAAGAAGTTTACTTTAAAAACTTATATATACAGAAGGTTCTATTTATTAAAAAAAATAAGATTATGAGTAAAAAGTACATAATAAAAAAGGGAGTAACGAATTACTCCCTTCTTAGAACTTAACCTTAAGTGCACTATAATTACTATTGGCACTTAACTGTATTAACTGTTGAATAAAGAAAACCTCTACTATTTGTTGTATAGGCCTTTGCTTTGAAGCTCTTACTTTCTTTGAGTTTTTTTAGCTCTGTTCGAACAAGACGTAAATGAAAGATATCTTTTGTGATGTTAGAAACAAAAGTATATTCCACCCAAGATTTACTGAATTTCACACTAGCATCACCATTTGCAGCAACAAATACATTTTCCCAAGAAACATTTTTTATATAGTCTATTTTATTATTAAAGTTTAACTCAAATAATATATCACTAGGATCAAAAATAGCTTGGCACTGATATTCCTTGGAGGAAGCATAAGTATTAATATTTAATATACAAAAAATAATTGCGACAATTTTTTTCATAATGACAACTCCTAACAAAAAATATTTATATAACTTTTTAAATTAAAATAGGAAAAAAAATAAGCTTAAATAAAAAAAGAGCTCTCTTTCATACAAAAAACATAAAAATATAAGAATCATATACTTAACTAAAAAAGATAAATATATTTTTTATACATAACATTCAAAAAAAAATCTTCAATGTTAGCATTGAACTCTATCAATTATATGACAAAATAAGGAGTCTAAAAATGAAAACTTTAATTGCAATTGCATTAACATCACTTTTTTCTTTTAATTTATTTGCTTGCGCGGGAGGTACAATTCAACTAAATGATATTAAATCAGTAAACTCTTATGCTATGTATGATTCTTCGCAAGAAGGAAGTTCTTATCCATTTATAGATGATCTTAATGATGGTCTATCCACTTATAACATATCTAATTCTAGAGGAATTCTTACTCACAGTATCACTCTTTTTATTGATATCCAGGATCGTCTTATTGTTAGTATTTATAACAAATCTACAGAAGTTGAAAAAAGCTATATTGGCTCGAGATCTTTATCAAGAGGATGTAACGAACTAATTCCTTTAAATAAATAATTATAAAACTTGAGTATTATATAAGCTTAGTATCCTAGTCTATATAATACTCAAGTTATGGTTTATACTATCTACTATTTTTTTAATCAAAAAGTACTACCCTACAATAGACCCCATACCAACGGCTACAAGAAAAAAGAGAATTCCAACAGGAGCTAAAACTCCGGAGGCAATAAAAATAGGAGCTGCTACAGAAACTCCAAAAACAGCTAAAATCAAACAAGTTACAAAAACGAGAGGCGATAAATAAAGAGTGATAAAGAGCATATATGTAAAGAAGTCCTTAACTGTCCCCTTTACTGATGCTGGAGATCTATTTTTCATATGCTTAGTACTAGTCACTAGATTTTCTTGGGTTAATATATCTATTTGATTTTGTAAATATTTTTCATAAGAACCAAAACTATTAATTTCTTCAATATATTTTTTATAACTTTCTTTCTTATATCTGTTTGTAAGTACTTCTTGAAACTGGCTTTTTGCTTCTAGATAGGAAAGTTTCATTTTTCTAGCAAGTTTGCTTAGAAGAATTCTTTTTTTTAGTATTTTCTTAATTGTTTTTTCAACTCTGTCATAACTCTTATAAAAGTTCTTTCTTGCAAGATTCTCTTGTTCATCTATACTAAGAAGAGTTGTTTTGTTAAGTTCTTTTTCTATTTTTTTTATCAACCTTTTTTTTCTCAAAGGCTTTATTTTGTGTTTTTTATTATTCAAAATTGTTTCTAAGGCACCTTCTTCTGTATTGCACTGAGGTGTATATGCCATAAGCTGGTTGCAAGTAAAAATAAATAGAGTCATAATCATAAAAGTTTTTTTCACTATAATTCCTTTTTAATACAAAATATTTTTATACGTTATTTAGAAGATAATATATTTCAATCCCCTACAAATCATCACAGTACTTTAACTCTTTAAACCCATTTAAAAGAGCTTTAGATGGGGAGCTAAAAGCAAATTCTTGATCAAGAGGTTGAATTAACTCATCTCCAAAAACCAAATCAATTCCAGCATGTGCAGTTAAAATAGCCTCAATTCCATAAAATTTAATATGTAACTCAGATGTATCATTAAAATCATCTGCTCTAAGGCCAACAAATTGATATCCTTTGTGATCTAGTAACCTTAATGCCTTTTTTTGATGCTTTTTACTCATAAGATCAAACATCCAACTAGATACAGATATATCACATCTGTCGCTTGCAACAGAGCAAAGACTGACTAAAGTTAAAAGTACGATTAATATTTTTTTCATTTTTTCTCCACATTCAAAATCATAAACCATTTAAGTTTTAGTTTAGACTTTGATTAACTATCACTCCAATTACCATAGTAAATAGGCTCAACTTTAGCTTTTAATACTTGCTTAACTTCTTTAGCTAATTTTCGAGAACATTTCTTTCCGATTTTGGCATACTCATAAGTAAAAAGATTCGAGGCACTGCATTTAATAACCTTCACTACAACCTCTTTAGTATCTTCAATAATGATCTTTATACTCATTTTAACCAAAAACTGATCTGATATTTCATACTCATAGCTTAGGGTCGCCATTGGATGATAACCACTATTTACTCTGATTCTTTTTTTACTTAATTTTTTCAGGATACTCTTTTCAAAATCAGGTTCAGAGCCTTGAGGCACATCATGTAATTCCAAATTTACATTATACTGAGGTGCTGTACCAGGAAAGTAAAACATAGAGTCAGCAAGTACACTTAAGCTAAAAAGAGCTGACAGCAATAATATTAATTTTTTCATAACTTTCTCCTCGAGCCTCTGTTCATAAATCAAATATCTATCTTGTGACTCTTGCCTTTCATTTCTACACTTTTTTATAATTTACATCGACCTGAGCTGCATCGCAACAAACCCTCTATTTACTGATGTTTAAAAAGACATCATATATCTTTTACAGAAAATCTAGCTTTCAGATGGTTTTGAATGCTCAGAAAGGATCTCATCTAAAAAAATGGATCAAATTATTAAGTTAAGAAGTCGCAGGAGATAATCCTGAAATCTATTATTAGGTTACACAAAAGAAGATTACAAACAAAAAAAGGCTAAAGTTGGCTCGAATAGCTTGATAAATGGCGGGGCATACTAGACAGCGATGAAACTTTTGTTCTCCAATTTTCTCATGAGGCAAGAGAATTTTTTCCTGATATTTTAGGTACTTGGACAGCTCCAAAAAATCCAAAACATCAGAGAAATTCAAATTTATGTAACGATCATGAGACAACAATTTTGGAGAACAATTTTATTAGTGTGGAGAACAAAAATGAAAAAGAAGCGCTGCGAGGTTGTAAAAATGTCTAATGAAGCAAAAGTTCTAAAGAAACTTCGTCAAAAAAATAAGCTTTCAATGTTTGCTGTTGCTACGCTTATCAATAAGTCTGATAGCTATATTTCACAGATTGAAAATGGAAGAGCTAATCCCCCTACCGACAATAAACTTCATGAGTTATTAGATATTTATAATACCTCATTAGCTGAATTTGAAAAAGCTGTAATAAATTATAAAGCGCCTAATAAAGAAATCATGTCTCAGTTACTACAAAAGCTAACTGAACCACAAACTGAAACCCTAATAGCAATTACGCAACAACTTATTAAAAACTAAGGAGACTTTTTTATGAATAATATTATATCTGCAATTTATGAATTTATTTTTGTTATCACTTTAGGAAGTGGTATTACATTGGTAGCTGCTGAGTTTAAACTTGTTGCTGCCAAACAAGCCGCTCAAGGATCAGCAAACCTAACAATATTTACAGAAAAGATGACTGGTGAATCTTTAGATTTAAGTGAGAAAAGAGTTTATGGTAAAAAAGTTAAATTAAAACAAGGAGTTACCTATAAGTAATTATTTAAGCAAAGATTATCATAATGATAAAAGAGAAGTTTTCATTTATTTAAGAGTATCAACTCAACATCAGAAAGTTGATTCCCAAGTTAGTGCTATTCAAAACTATTGTAAGCAACAAGGTATTGAAAAATATAAAGTATTTCAAGATGAGGGTATCTCTGGCGCCAAAACATCAAGGCCAGCACTAGATGAAATGATGTCTCAAATAAAAGAGAACAAGGCAAAGCACCTCGTTATTTTTTCTTTTAGTCGCTTCAGCCGATCTTGTAGCCATTTACTAAAAAGCTTAGAGTTTCTTCAAGAGCATAACTGCCTTTTTACAAGTGTAAGTGAACAAATTGAAACCTCTACTATAATGGGTAAAACTCTTGTCGCGGTGCTAGGAGCTCTTAGTGAGATGGAGAGACAATTAGTTGTTCAGCGTGTAAAAGCAGGGATTGCAAAACGAATTGAAGCTGGTTTGCCTATGGGAAGGCCAAAAACTAGACCTTCTGAAATGATAAGAAAAGTTCTAATGAGAGGTACGACATATAAAGTTGCAGCTCATCTTTGCAAAACATCTGCTGGCTCAATATGCTTGGAAGCCAAGGCTATAAGAAAAGAGTTTGAAGAAGGTCGATTACCAGATCATTTAACCCTAGATGATCTTCGCCAAAGTGATTTTTTTTCATCTTACGCTAGAGAAGATATCAATAAAGTTATAGCTAAAACTTTAGAGTTAAGGCAAAGTGAAACACCACCACCAATACCTATTATTAAACCTATAGCAAAAGTCTCTACTGTTACATATAAGCAAGCTGCTTAAGGAAAACTGTAGGTCATAGATTAATTTTATGACCTATATATTGAGTTTTTCGACAAAATCATCAACGCATTTTTTAAGTTCATGAGATAGAGTGTATTTAAAAGAGTTATTTTTATTTTTGGGTAATCCAAACATAAGCTCATCCAAAGATATTTCAAGATAATCAGCTAAACGTTTTGCTTTTACCATGTCTTTAGGAGGTCTTCCTTCCCTCCAAGAAAATAAAGTAGAATAAGGAATATTTGTTTCTCTACTAAGTAACCTTAAAGAGAGTCTTCTTTCTATCATCTTTTTTTGCAATATATCCTTAATCAAAATCTTATTTTCTTCTTTTTCCATTTTCATCTCTTTATAAATGATCGTTTATAGTTTTTTACTCTAAAAAATAAGAAAATACAAATGATCGTATATAAAAAAGGAAAAAATGAGTAAAAAACCAGCTAAAAGAGGCATTGCCAAAGGTACTGTTCTTGTTTCTCCCTCAGAGAGAAAACAGTTACAAAAACTTGGTAAGAGGATTAAAGCTGAAAGATTGGCCAGAGGATGGACTCTTCATGAAACAGAAGATAATGGTTTTAGTAATTGGACTCATTGGCAATATATTGAAAGTGGAAAGAAAAATATTACTTTTACTACTCTTATGAAAGTTGCAAATACTTTGGGCGTCGCAGCTTCTGACCTTTTAGAAGATATTTAAAAATCACTTTTTTATAAAAAACGGGCCAAACTACGCTGACCCATTTTAAAAGTTATTTTAATTTAAAACTTTTATTTTTTTGAAAACTAGTATCAAGTGAGCACAAATTTTCTACAAGACTCTAATATTTCCAATATATGGAATATTTCCACTTATTATATCCTCATCATATTCACAAGAAACCTCTTTGTCTGAATTTATAAGTTCAATATCAAGTGTATTGTTGAGGGTATCCCTTTCATGATTATATGATTCTGAGAAAATACTCAAAGAGCTACTACTATGGGCATATGCTGAATTGGAGATTCCAAAACGGGATAAGTGTCTTCTACGACCTCTCCTTAAATTCAATCCTGAAGCTGTCATACTTGATCCAATAGAAGCTGTAGCAGAGGCTACTCTGTTAGAACTTGATGATGAGGTATTTTCATTTTCAACAAAGTGACTTGATGAATAATTAAGTTGGTCAACAATCAGACCAGAATTACGATATCCTAGTTGATTCGACAGTCTCCGACATTTTTTCTTTAAAAGATTATGAGCATCTCTTTTCTTGCTGACTCCAGCTTCAATTTGAAGATGGTCTACTAAATATAGTGTAGAAGTACTACTATCAATCGAGACACAAAAAGCTTCACAAAAAAATCCCTCTGCATAAGTATTTTGAGAGATAATGATTGTAAATAGTAAGAAATATATTTTTATTAATTTTTTCATATTATTTTCCTTATTATAACTCAAAAGGGAGTTTTGTAATTTTATCTGAAAAATCTTGACGCTTTAATACATCTAAATACCCGCCAATGTAATAGTCTAGACTTTTGATTGTAAGTACTTTTTCTTTTCCAAAAAATGGAAGTTTTATCTGAATATCTTGGTCTAGTGTTGCTTTAATAGAAGACAATTCAAAAGTAAGATCTGATGACTTCATCACAAAACAAGATTGAGTTTGACATCCCTTAATGATCCTCTGATGAGAAATATCTATTGGCATATTCTTTAAAATTAAAGCATATGCACTTTTAAAATTCTTCTCAAATTGTTCATCATAACTCTCCTTATATTCAGGGTCAATAGTAGATGCACCTTTTTCTCGTTTTACAATCGTCCAATTATTAACTGATCCTTCATTAATAATATAACTGTAAGTACCATAATAAGTGTTACCTGACCAAGTATAATGAGCAATGGGACCGATATTCCTTTCTGCCATTAAGTTTACCAATTTTTCATGCTCAAATGAACCAGCTTTCACTTTTACTTGATCTCCAAATGATAGAAGCATATGATGTTCAATCTCCGATTGATTTTTTCTAAAAAATCTTCTGTTTATAATTTCATGCCTTTCGTAGTAAAGGTCGTAGGGAAGAATATTATTAGAAATATAAAGCTCTCTTAGTGCGTTATGAAAATTTTTTTCTATATTCGGAACAATACTATTAAGTTGTACTAGATATGATTCGAGCAGAGCTTTCTTTTGATCTTCTCTCATCTCCTTATCTTGTTGAACTTTTAAATATCTTGATACAACTTGCTTTAAGGGTTGATATACTTCTCTTTCAAGTTTCGTTTCATATGTGGAGAGCCTTTTTTCAAACTCTTTGATATAATTACTTTTCCATGAGTAATAACCTGGAGCATTTAGCATATCACTACTATTTAAATCACTTAAATCTCTAACCATATAGTCTACTGATGACTGAGTTAGACTAATATGATCATCAAGATCTTGGCCATAACTAGTTGATCCTATTATAAATAAACATGCAACGAGGCTTCTATAAATTAAATTCTTCATTTCTATTCTCCTATAAAACTTCTTTTAAAATTGTCATTATTTTTTCATATTTATCAACAGAAAGATCATTCTTAACGGTCTGTTTAAGCTGTTGCTTCAATGAACTTTTTATTTTATTTAAAACAAGTTTTGCTAATTTCTTTTCTCTTTGTATCGGTGAGTCTAGAGCTTCAAGTTTTTCAAAGACTGGAGCTAAGCTAATAGCATCTTTAAATACTTTATTTTTTGCAAATTTTTCTTCGATTTTCTCAAAACGATTATCTTTTGCAAGTACTGAAATCATTTTTGCCATCATTTGAAGCTGCACAGGTAACTCTGCTACTCCAGTTTGTAAATCAACAAGGTATTTAACTTTTAGCTCTTTGGCATTCATTGTTAGGCTTTGAAGCACTCTATCACCAGCAATTCTGTTGTTTTTAATTGATAAATCAATGGTCTTTATAGAGTTGAATCCATCTTGAATAATTTTGTTAAAATATATCGAACTAACAACCTTTTCTTGAACCTTTTCAGATAAAGTAAAGAATCTCTTTAAGGCAATCCCAGCAGGATTTGTAGCAACAAACACTTGTGACTCAAAAATAAGATTAACCTCATCTTCTCTCCCATCCATTAAAATAGACCGAATGGTTTCTGAAAAGGCCTGCTGATAATTCGTTATAGCTTCTACGTCCCAGGAAGATATAAAGGGAATAATCTCAAAAATCTTTTCACTAATAAGCTCTTCAGGCTTATTCACAGAAAGAAACATCTTTTTTCTATCTTTTAGATTACTTAAAGCAAACTCAATTTGATCTTGCATTGGCGAGAGTTCATTAACAGTTAATGGGAAGTTCATTGAACTTCTTTTTAAATTAAGATGTAACGTTTCTCTATTTTCAATTTGACCTAAGTCAACTTTCCTTAAGGTGGAGACAAGAGTCATTAACTTGAACTGTCTCATCTCTAAACTCATTCCAAGATAACTATGAAGAGTCTCATGAAAAATAAGATAAGCTTTCGATTTGTCTGAAAGTTGGTCAAAAATATTCTTGTCTAAATAAGCACTTTCATTATAACGAAAAGCAGCTTGTTGAACACCATCTGATATTTGCTGGACAAAAGAATCATCATCAGCAGCTGGAACAGAGTATAACTTTCCTGTTTTGCACCAAGAGATATATTTTATTTCATGCTCCAACTCTAATGCTAAATACCAATCTAATTTTCTGATTTTTTCTAGCATTGTATTGATATATGGATTGGCATTAATAAGACTTTCTCCTGATTGCCAATCACATGTCCCTTGGGAAACAATGTCTAAAAGCTCTACTTTGCCATTAACTTCTATCACGTGGCCACCACCACCACCCTTATGGGCGTATAGTGAGGTTGTCACTAAGAGAGCCGATAATCCCCCAATTAGTTTTTTACTTAATTTCATCTTAACTCCTTATTTTCCTGTGTTTTTGATATTGGATATAGTGAAAAACTCATGTGATAAATTTCATCCTTGGGACTGTCATCCCGAAAAAAATCACCTAGTTCATCTATAAAAGCTAGAACTTTTGCTTTAGCTTGTTTCATTTTCTTTTTTGAAACTGGTAAAGTCATTGATGTTTGAACTCTCTGTTCATAAGAGATCTCCTCTAATGCACTTATTGCTTTTTCTAACACTTGCTTTTGCAGTAATCTAAATGCAGCCTTTGTATAAGTATTACCTTCATTATTGGCATCTCCAAGTCGATCGATCCAGTTACCTTGTTCCGTTATTTCAAGATAATCAAGGCGTTCTAATCTTCTTACAGCGTCCTTAACTTCATTTTGATTAATCCCTAAAACCTGAGAGATCCATTTATAAGAAGATTGAAAGTGCTTTAAGTGAGTTAGCTCAAGGATTGCATAATGATACCAATCAGCAATAACTTGAAACTGATCTTGATCTAGGCTTTTAAAAGTATGAAAAGATTCTTTCCCACTTTTTTCAGAGTCCATTAACTTTTCTATTTCTTCTGGGGAGAGAGAGAGTTTTTGGCTTAATCTCAAACACATCTTATTCGTTAAAGGCCTTTTTCCGTTAATTATTTGAGATAATGATGAAGGCTCTATCTCTAGCTGTCTCGCAAAAGACCTGATAGAAAAACGAGGATTCCTCTTTGTTCTAGTGATCAGTTCAGTTCTCAATTTTTCTCTAAAAAGTTCGTTTTCCATATTAAGTTTATATGTGAGTATCCGTTGAGAATCAATGGGTTTGACACAAAGTGCGTCAAACAAGATTGACACAGGTAATTTTTTCAGAGTAAAGCTGTTTAGGGAAAGAATTGTTTTTACTTAGAATTTTGGTCGCAAAAGTAATGTTATTTTCATAACCGTTATTTTTTATTTCTTTGTCTTTTCATTTTTCTCAACAAGGCTTGATTTTTAAACCTAGCTTTATTGAATATTCACTTCTTCTTTTTTAAGTCCCAGCTCTTTCGAGCAGGGACTCATTTTTTACTTAGCCTTTTACGATCAACTCTATATAAGTTCATCAATCTTCATTTTAACCTTATCAGCTTTTTTTGTTTTGTATCTTAAGCACTTACCTGTACCAATACCTGGACAGTTTTTAACTTCAGGAGTCATATATTCAAACTTAACTCTCTTTAAATCGTTTGAATCATATTTGTGGATTACTGCCTTAAAATCTTCAATACATTCTTTCAAAGACTTAGCTGAAGAGTTTGACAGTTTTTTAGAATCTAAAAAGAAACCATAATCTAGTGTAATTGCACATAAGTTTGGGTAATTTTTTTCTACTTTGTCTTGAGCAAAAGAAGAAAATGCTCCAAGAGTCAATAATACTACTAATAATTTTTTCATTTCAACCTCTATTTGTTTTAGGCTATAAATCAAATGGTTAATATCCAACCTTATGATTAAATTCGTTTTTGTTATATTCTGCACTCATCAACATAGTCTAGATTTCAAGGTAAAGCTTGTTTTCCTAGTACCTTAATTACAATTATATTTTAATGTTTGAATTAACCTTGTTTTAGGACCATAAGGAAATCTTTCTTCAAAAACTTGGTATTCAAGAGTTTTCTCTGGAAGATTATAAGTATGAACTCTTTTTGAGAATTCAAGTTTTCTCTTAATAACTAGTTCTTTACTATCCCACTTCTTAACCAAAGCATCATAATACCTAGAGTTTTTAATTTTATTTAACAATGGTTGCTCCACCTCATTTAAGTGAGGTGTATCAGTATAATTCACATTCATTTTTATATGATTAACAACTTGGCCACCACATCTTGATGCTTGTACATTAAGATTGAGAATAATTACTGATGGTATTCTTTCATATTGTGAATATCCTGGAACTTTATTAGAACTTACTAATTCACAATTTATTATTCCACTGGAAGCAAAACCTGAAATGCTTCCTAATGCTAATAACCCAATCAATAACTTCTTCATAATATAATCTCCTAACTTTGTGGACATAAATCAAATATTTATCTTGCGACTCTTGCCTTTTATTTCTACACTTTTTTATAATTTACACCGACCTAAGCTGCATCGCAACAAAACCTACATTTACTGATGTTTAAAAAGACATCATATATCTTTTACAGAAAACCTAGAGTAGAGATTTAAAGTGAAACAAGGATCGAATACTCTATGACCAAGCTTTGCAAGTAAATATTATTTAATTTAAATAAACCCTAAGCATAAACTATAAAAAGTCCCTATGCTTTTCTAAAGCAAAAAAATTGTTATCTTTCTTGTAAAAGACAGGTACAAGACTTAGATAACACCAAAACCTGAAAGAATCTGTCCATGATGTAGCCTTAAAACTTATAGGGCAGCTCTATGATAAGACTCTTCAATTAGCTGCTTAAAATAGAGCTCTAAAAGAAGATACAACTCTTTATTATCTTGATGGAAAAGTTTGTCTAAGAGACATCTGTCCTATGGGCAACCACAGTAGTGCGCATCCCATGGGCAGGGATCAAAGTTTAAAAAATTTATCTTGAACTTACAAGTAATTAAAATGATTGAGTTATTTTTTAGAGTTTCATCCAAAAGACAAAAAGATGAGGGCTTTTCTCTGGAAGCACAAAGCTCTCTAGTAAAAGAACATGTGATTAAAAACATTGTATTCGATAAAATAGATAGAACTTGTAGAGGGCACAAATCAGCTTATTTACTTGAAGAACTTATGAATGAGTTTGATATAAAATTACATTTTACAAGAAATAATTTACTGGTTGATAAAAAGTCACCTATGAGTATCAAGGACAGACTCGGTATTGGTATTTAGGTTGATAAAAGATATACTGATAATTTAAGTCTTGAAGTTATTAAGGGCATGAATAAAAGACAACCAAGAGATTTTTGGAACTTCAAAGTAACTATTGGCTATATAAATATAAAAAGAAAAGGAAGATCATATATTTTTTACATATAAAGCTTAGCTAAAGGAAAATGAAAAGAGCCAAGGAATCTGTAAAGATCCCGAGCACATTCAATAAAAAAGATATGGAGTACAATTTTAAAAGTCGAGATATTTTTTGGTAATTTCGAGCAAATTAGTACTTAACCCAGTGTTTATTAAAATAATCACTTTGATCTAAGTAGTAAGAACCAGCCCTTCTTCTTTTACGAGTACCATAATATTTTTCATAAAAATTATAATCAAATGAATACTTATCTAGGCGAACATTAGAGTGAATTTTAATACTAGTTAGATCATCACTGTCAATAATAAAGCTACCAATTTTAGTGACGGTCCTAGGAATTACAATGCTTGTAATTTGATTATATTCAAATGCACTATCATCAATTTCAGTCACAGAGTCCGGAATATTGATTGAAGTTAGATTGTTGGTGCCAAAAGCACGCACCGATATTTTTTTCATTGAATTGGATAATCTAATTGAAGTAAGCTTATTACTACTAAAAGCATCTGTATGAACTTCAACAACAGAGTCTGGAAGATGTAATGATGTTAATTCATTTGAAGCAAAAGCAGATTCTCCAATAATTTTAACAGAATTAGGTATTTCAACATTTGTAATATCATTTCCAAAAAATGACCTTTCCCCAATATTATCGACTGTTGATGGAATAATAACCTTTGCTAATTTGTTGAGAGAAAATAACCCATATGGTATATGTGTCATTAAACTTGATAGTCGAATTGATTTTATCTTATTTCTAGAGAAAGCACTTTCACCAATTTCAACAACTGAGTCTGGAATAACAACATCAGCTAACATATTACCTGTAAATGCATTAGCCCCGATAAAAACGACTGAATTCGGTATTTCGATTGAGGTCAAGCCTGCTTCCTGGAAAGCACTAGGTCCAATATAAGTTGTCGACTTAGAAAGCTCAATTGAACTAAGAAAGTATCTTCCCTTAAATGCATTATCCTCAATATGTGTAACCGAATGAGGAAAAATAATTTTTTCCACGCCATGAGAAATATAGATCTCACCAATATGAGTTAATCCTAGAGGTAAAAGCTTATGACTCTTTTCTGAAACAGTATAACTAAAAGCATCAGTAGAAATTTTAACCCCTGGTAAGGCATGAATAACCTTCAAAGGGTTTGACCAAAATGCTTCTTTTCCAATTTTTTTCACTGAGTTTGGAATAGAGAGTTCAGTTATTTTATTATTATAAAAAGCTCTGTAGCCGACTTTTTCTAATCCCTCGGGCAAAGTAATACTCTTAAAACCAGCCCCTTCAAAAGCAAGTGAATCAATCACTTTGAGGTGCGGTGGTAGATTAATCTGCTTGACACTACTACGCGTCCCAAGATCCTTAAAGCACTCATATCCGATTTGTATAACTGAATCTGGTATAAGAATTTTCTTAACTAACTTTGAAACTTTAACCGTTTCTAATTCTGTCACGCCCTCTGGTATGACAAGAGTCCCACTACTATCTAGCTGATTACTGAATGCTCTACTTGAAATAATAACATCTTTAGAAGCAATGATCTCAACAATTTTATTGCCAGAAAAAGCTTTATGACCAATATATTCAATACTGTCAGGTATACGTAAATAAACTAAAGAGTTATTCTCAAATGCGCTGTTTTCAATCTCTTTCAAAGACAGTGGTAAGACAAGATCCGCTATTAAGTTATTTTTAAAGGCCTCTGCATCGATTGATTCAAGCTCTTCAGGTAGATTCAGTTTTGAGATTCTATTATTCTCAAAGGTTCCGGCTTTAATCTCTTTCAAAGACAGCGGTAAGACAAGGTCCACTATTAAGTTATTTGCAAATGCCCATGCACCGATTGATTCAAGTCCTTCAGGTAGATTCAGCTTTGAGATTTTATTATTCTTAAAAGCTCTGGATCCAATCTCTTTCAAAGACAGCGGTAAGACAAGGTCCACTATTAAGTTATTTGCAAATGCCATTGCACCGATTGATTCAAGTCCTTCAGGTAGATTCAGTTTTGAGATTTTATTATTTCCAAAGGCGTAACTAGAAATTTTCTTAGTTGATTCTGACAGGTACAGCTCAGTAATCTCATTCATAAAAAAAGCATTCTCACCAACAACTTCAAAGCTACGAGGTAACTTAAGAATACTAATTTGATTCTCTATAAATGCACTGTATTCTATAATCTTCAATGTATCAGGAAAATCAATTTGAACTAAATTATTTTTGGCAAAAGCATAACCTGCTATTATTTCTAAAGTTTTAGGAAGTTTTACATAATTTAATTTATTTTCTCCAAAAGCACCCTCTCCAATGACTTTTACTGAATCAGGAATCAAGACCTCTTCAATACTATTTTTATAAAAAGCATATCCTTCAATTTCAACTATAGAGTTTGGAATAGATATGCTTTTCAATTTCTTTTCTCTAAAAGCACCACTACCGATCCCCACAACATCACAATTAAGTATTGTTTTAGGTATTTCAACATTAACATCTTCACATTTGTAATTAACAATTTTTATTTCACAAAAATTATCAGTAGATGCAACATCAAAACAACTCTCAGGAGTTTGGGCAAATGCTAAATTTAATACAAATAAACATAATAATAAAACATATCTCATTTTGAATTCCTATCCCTAATGTGAAACTTTATGTTATAACATCCAAAAATCTCATACAAATAATCTTTATTTAACTCATAAAAATCATATGAAATACTTACCTTTTCTAAGGTCTGATCAGACCCACAGGACTGTGGAATGCCAGCGAAGCTTATTTCATACAAGTGGTCGGGGATTACCAGCGAACTCAATCTATGTCCTGCGAATGCTCTGTAACCGACATCTTTAACGCCTTCTTTCAAGGTTAGCTCCAAGAAACCGTTGTCTGCAAATGCCCAGTCACCGATCGTTCGAGCTCCAGCAATCGTTATGAATTCTAACTTATTATAACGAAAGGCTTCATCTCCAACAGAGTTAACACTTTTAGGAATTATAATTTCAACAATTTGATTATCCCTAAATGCTGCTCTGCCAATACGTTCTAAGTTTTCACCTAAAATGAGCTTGGTAATTTTATTCCCACTAAATGCATAGCCTTCAATCTTTTTTATTTTACCTACAATTTCAACCGATCTCAGTTGATTATTATAAAACGCATTCGACTCTATCTCCTCTATGCTACGAGGAAACTTTATATCTCTTATTAAATTATTACTAAAAGCATTTGCACCGATAATCTTAATATTCCGACCTAAAACCAGAGTTGATATTTTATTTTCATAAAATGCATTTCGACCAATTTCCTCAACCCCATCTCCAATTGAGACTGAAAAAAGATTATTTTTAAAAAAAGCAGAACCAGAGATTAACCTCACCGAATTAGGAACTGCTAGATGCTTTATACGATTACTCGCAAATGCACCATATCCTATACTTTCAAGAGATGTTGGGAGCTTAATTTTTGACAGATAGTTTTTATTAAATGCCCTAGAGCCAATATATCTAAGAGTTTGAGGTATAATCAAAGAAGTAATCTTATTATCATAAAAAGTATTCTTTCCAACAATTTTCACCCCCTCAGGTATACTAACTGATTTTAAGTTTCGACCTGAGAACCCTCCCGATTTACATGACTCATAGTCAGCAAAGCAATAAGGCAGAACGGCTTCAACTGGTATATTATGAATATTTTTTGGAATTTGTATGCTTTTTTGATTACAATTTTTTTTCAGTCCCGTGACAACCATCCCATCTATATCAATATTATAAACAGTCCCTTTGTATGTTCTCCACTCAAAACAGCTCATAGGAGTTTTTGCATGTATGTGGAATGTTAAAATCACGAAATTTAATATAAGTACTAGCTTCAAAATATATCCTTGCCTAATATGGACTTTATCTATTTACAATATTTCTTAAATTAAAACTACACATCTTTTATCATTAGTAATGCTAATAATCCAACTAATCATTTCTTCATAATTTATTCCTGAGTTTTCACTCATAAATCTAATGTCATTCTTATAACGCTAATATTTTATTTCCTTGTCTTTATTTCTTTCTTCATTAAAGCCTAATTTTTAAACCAAGTTTTATTGACTATTTTCTTACTTATTTTAAAAATCAGTGCCTTTGTGAATTCTGACTTTTTATTCTTATTTTTACTAAAAATCCATACACTACCAAACAAAATACTTTATTATGGATACCAATTCAACTGAGTACCTCTATCAAATGAATTGCATACTCCATAATCACTATCACTATAGGTGCTGGTCCCCTGACTAATCTCTACAGACTGAAGAGGGGTCCTAGAAAAAGCACATTCTTCAACAAACCGAACCCTTGGCGGTAAAAGAATGTACTCCATATTATTCTTATAAAATGCGTACTCTCCTATATGAAGGTCTACTTCTGAGTCTGGTATAGAAATCTCCTTTAGATTATTTTTATGAAACGAATATTCCCCAATTTCCTCTACTCCTTTTGGGATTACTATGCTACTCAAGAAATTATTAGAAAAGGCTCCATCCTTAATTTCTACGAGTTTTTCAGGTAAGAGAATAGATTTAATATTATTGTTTGCAAATGCTGATTCACCAATAGAAATAACATTCATCCCTAAATGAACTTCTTCTAGATTATTATTAGAAAAGGCATCGCTATCAATTACTGTTACATTACTAGGGATTATGACAGATTTTAGTCTATTGTATGCAAAGACTCCAGCTTGAATTTTATCGAATTTATTGGGTATTATTAATTGATCAATTTCATTATTCTTAAATGCCGAGCTTCCCAAAGAAGTTAATGAAGATGGAAGAATCATCTTTTTCAATTTATTTTCTGCGAATGCATGATCACCAATAGATATCAATTTTAAAGGCAGATCAATATAACTTAAGTTGTTCCCAGCAAAAGCACAAGCACCGATATCTGTAATATTGTCGCCAAAATGAATAGAATGGATTTCATTGTTAGCAAATACACATGTCTGAATACTATTCATTGAATCTGGTATTGAAATCTCGCTTAACTTATTATCTGCAAACGCACGTTTACCAATGAAAGAAATTTCATTTGGCAACTCTAAAGCCAAAAGTAAATTTTTTTTAAATGCTTTGTAACCTATAGATTTAATAGTTTGAGGTAACTTTATCTCCTTAAGCTTGTTATCATGAAAAACTTCATCTTCAATTTTGGATATACCTTCAGGTAAAGCAACAAACTCCAATTTATTGCTCTTAAAGGCACCTTTACCAATATAATTCACTGTATTTGGTATATTAATTGAAGTTAATAGGTTATCAAGAAAAGCTTCAGATCCGATATGCTCTAAGTTTTTCGGCATAACTAATGATGAGATTTGATTGTATTGAAAAGCTCCTTCTCCGATATACTCTAAGTTTTTCGGCATAATTAATGATGAGATTTGATTGTATTGAAAAGCTTCATATCCGATATGCTCTAAATTTTTCGGCAGAGTTAATGATGAGATTTGATTGTATTCAAAGGCACGAGGACCAATACTCTTAATACTCTGAGGTAATTGTATCGAAGTCAAGGGGTCACGACCATTAGCAGAAAAAGCCCTTTTTCCAATCTTTGTCACAGAGAACTTTTTTAAGCGATGCCTTATGTAGCTCGGAACGAAAACTTGCTTATTGCTACATTTATAATTTGTAATTACTGCCTCTGAGTTTTCAATTTTATAATCAAAGCATTTAGATCTTGCACTCGCTCCAGTAGTTATCAATAACAAAGCATTCAACAATAGTAATTTATTCATAAATATCTCCTAAGCCTTAAAGCCTATAATTCCTATCTTGGTTGTCGATGTATCCTTACAGAACTATCAAAAGCATCATTTTCAATATGTACATCTTGATCGAAATATAAATCTCCACGAATTTTGTTTTCAGTAAAAGCATTCTTAGATATCCACTTTACAGACTTCGGCAAATCAAGTGAGAGTATTTTATTGTCTTTGAACGTTCCATATTCAATTTTAACAACAGTGCTAGGGATAATAACTGACTCCAAATTATTTGAAGCAAATGCCATAAAGCCCATATTGATAACCCCCTTAGGGATTACAAGTTTTTTAATATAGTTAATACTAAATGCATAAGCTCCAATACTTGTTAAACCAAAAGGCAAAGTAATTGAAGTTAGTTTATTATCTTCAAAAGCTTCATCTCCAATCACTCTTAATGTTGATGGGAGTTCAATGGAACGTAGCAAGTTCATCTTAAATGCACTTTCACCAATGCGTGATATATTGCTCGGTAAAACTACATGTTCAATTTTGTTCTCGGCAAATGCTGATTTTCCAATAATCGAAATCCCGTCAGGAATAGCTATATCTACGATTTCATTACCCTCAAATGCTCCCTCACCAATTTTCCCTCCAGCTACATGATCATCAGAAGGTTCCTGATGATCTAAAAATGACACACGAGTAATTTCATTCGCTGAAAATGCATTATCTCCAATATACATTAACGTCCTGGGTATCTTTACAAGCTTTAAGCGATTCCAATAAAAAGCAAACGTACCAATTTTTTTAACATTTTCGGGTATTCTTACTTCTTCAATTTCATTTTTATAAAAAGCACCTTTATTTATAGCCTTTAACCCACTAGTAAGCTCTACTTCAACCAATTCATTCTCTGAAAATGCATAATCTTGAATTACCTCAACAGAATTTGGCATAGTAACATGCAAAAGATTATTCTTCGAAAAGGCATATTCTCCAATCGTCTTGAGACCTTCATTCATATTGAGACTAACAATTTTGTTATCGAAGAATGCATGACTGTCAACGCTCTCAAGGCTTTGTGGCAATGAAAGCTCCTCTATATGATTTTCTCTAAATGCTTCTTCCCCAATATACTTAACATTTTTACCAATAGATAACTTTTTTATTGAATTATTAGCAAAAGCACGAAACCCAATTCTCTCAACACTGTCAGGAATAACCACTGATCTAATTATTTGTCTATCTTTAAAAGCTTCATAAAATGCGTAATCATCAATGGCCTTTACAACAAAGCCATCGTATTCCGAGGGAATTACAACTTCACTTAAGTTACACCTCCTATATCCGGCAACTACTGCCCCACCATTTTTAAATTTAAACTTAAAGCAGCTACAGTGATCTTGAGCTTGCCCTCGTTGACCAATAGATGCAATCAACAAAATAAAGTATAAAATTATTCTCATGCTCTAAACCTTTATCAAAGTCTCATTACATAAAATTGAGACTGCATTAAAATTGAGATACTAGATCTCTTTTTTCACTGCATACCAATTTTTAATATAAGTACGTTACCACACTCATTTTTCTAATATTTTCTGTAAGCACCATGCTCACAATTTCTTTATCTTTGTAAGATTACTCAAAATCCTTGAGGTTTAGTGAACAGATTCCATTTTGTTCATTAAGTCCTAGCTTTGATGACTAGGACTTGATTATTTAACTAGAGGTTAATAAATTTCTTCACAGCTTGGTAGGTCAGTTACCAGTTTGTCTAACCAGCTAGCTTTAACCTGAGAAACATCATCAAGGCTACTATCATAGGAGTTTCTAAGCGATTTTATTTCCCGAGAAATAGCTTTATGCCTAGAAATAACTGTCGCTTGATCACTTGCTTCTTTTTGCAATTCTTGAATTTTATCAAGAACTCTCTGATTTGCTTCGTTTACTTCAGCCACTTTGTTTTGAGAGTAGACAGCACCAAATTCTTTAACTATAGTTTTACCTCTAGCTGTTCCATGAAGAACTAAACTATTGCTATGGTTTGTGCAAGATTCGGGAAAAGAGCAACTATTATCAAGGTATGAGTTATCTGAGCTGAATCTTTCTAGTGTTAAAAACAACTTTCCATCATACTTTCTGAATTTTCTATCGACATTACGAAGGTACCTAGAAGTCCCTTGTCTTCCCTTAATCTCAATCAGACTGTAACCTTTATCTAGAATTGCTCTTTTCTGCTTGCTGTTAAACTTTACAGTGCCATAGCCAGTACGAATTTCTGCCTTTACGGCATCCATTAGTAAGCAAGTTTTTCCAAGTTGATGATTTAAAGGATTATTGCCACTTTCATTACTTTGTCCAAAAGAACAAATGCTTCCAAGGGCTAAAGCCCCAATTAATATCTGTCTCATCATGATACCTCCAATTTTATGGTCAATTAACTGATGTTATTTTCATAACTTTTATTTTTTATTTCTATACCTTTTAACTTTTTTCAATAAAGTATGTTTTTAAGCTTATCTTTTAATTATTTATAAAATTAATATATCTCACACTGCTGCATTGCACAAAGCGCAATTATAAAACTGATGCTCAATAAAGCATCATGTACTTTTTACAAATATTAAGAGCCTTCAGATGGTTTTGAATGCTCAGAAAGGACCTCATCTAAAAAAACGGAACTAATTATTAAGTTAAAAAGTTGCAGGAGATAATCCTGAAATCCATTATTAGGTTACACAAAAGAAGATTACAAACAAAAAAAGGCTAAAATTGGCTCGAATAACTTGATAAATGGCGGGCCATACTAGACAGTGATGAAACTTCGTCACAAAAATAAGCTTTCAATGCTTGCTGTTACTACGCTTATCAATAAGTCTGATAGCTATATTTCACAAATTGAAAATGGAAGAACTAATCCCCCTACCAATAATAAACTTCAGTAACTGACCGACTAAACTTATGTTCTTACATCTTTAAGATAAATCTGATTAAAATAATAAATAAAGATATCAATATGCTTTTGCAACATAGAAGGGTCTTTAGTTGTACACCAAGTCTTT
>JAOARC010000033.1 GCA_025210745.1 Bacteriovoracaceae bacterium | reverse complement strand
TCGTAATTGTACAAGTCGACTTTCCTCTTTTTTTGAACTTATAAAATCCATTTTGAAGAGTAATAATGGTAAGAGGATTTTTTGAGTTTAGTTCAAACTCCATTTCACTATCAGAGAAAACACCATTTACAAGAAGGTCTACTTTATATGGCCCATGAAAATCCATAATCATTGAAAGTACTGAGTTTTCTGGAGAGATAGACACTTCTTTTCCATCACAGATGGTTTTATTTAATTCATATTTTGTAGCAAATACGGCGCTGCTGATTAATAGAGTGATTATTAAAGCTTTCATAAATACTTCCTTTGATAATAAAAATTTTTATTTGAGTGGATTTATCAAAGAATAGGCTTTTTTAAAAGCGGCTTATTTAGGGTATATATATTTTTCATGTGTTTAGCTGTATCGGAATTAAAAGTATTAAGTTTGATCGATTAACTTAAATATCATACCTTTGTCCGTAAAATCGTTCTTGATATTCTGGCATCTCAAGAATTTCATCTCTAAAAAATCTAACTCTATTATTTGCTTCATCTTGATTCATTTCAACAAGATTTTCCGGATCAAGTAAGTTTGCTTTAATTAGAATCGGAATATCTTCGTTATCTAGAGGGGACTCAAGTCTTAAAATAAAACCATTTTTTAAAAGATAATAAGATGCGCTTTTCATTACTGCTTACTCCTTAAGCTGTATTTTAAATACAAGTCATTCATTGACCTGTAATAATGATTTCATATTGATTTTTCTTTTTCAAGGTTTAATTAAAGGTAAATGTAAATAATAAAAGGTGACATTTTAACTAGGTCAAAGTGACCTAGTGTCCTTTTGACTAAGAGCTAAGTGCTTATAAATATAGAAATAAAAGTTGGCATCGTTGTTGCTTTATAATAGGCAAGCAAAACACTAGGATGGTGATTGCAAGAACTGCTTTTCATGGATGAATTAAGGCCACAAGGAAGAAGGCCAGTAAAATTAAAATACTAGGATGGTATAGATAAAAAGGAGATTATCATGGAAAATACACCTCTTTATGTACTAGGTTACATCTTTATTATTCTTGGAGTTGGAAGCTATTTCTTAAATTTCATTGCGGCGACGTCTAGGGCTAAAGTTACGGTAAAGGAGTAATTAATAAGGAGCTCTTTTAGTTGAGGAGCAATCTTGAATTTAGATAAAGCTCATGTATGATAGGGCTATGTTTAATGGATATATAATACTATCATTTTTGGCTTTGTTCTGTGTTGGACTTATTGATAATTCTAGAGGTCCAATATATCCAGAACTTCTTAGTCTTTTTAATGTCACGACTTCAAATGGTTCTCTTATTTTTTCTATAAGTGCGTTAAGTTCTTTTGTAACCACTGTCGTTTCAAAATTTTGGTTGTATCGTTTTAGGGTTTTGAGTTTAACCTACTTTGCTCTTGTCTTGATGGGAGTATCAACATTAATGATGGGACTTGTTATCAAGTATGCCCCTTATTTTTCAAACTTTTTAATTTTTAGTGCATTTTTTGGTATATCGATTGGAATCTTATCTATAACTTTAAATGTTATTATAAATAAAAATTCAAATAAGGATACTAATAGAAGATTATTTTCAGCTTTACATTCTATGTATGGGCTTTCTTCATTTTTAAGTCCATTTATTTTTAGTTTTATTTTTACTTATTCTCTGGACTGGAAGTTTTACTTTATTTCTTTGGGATTATTGCCTTTGATGATAGCTTTTTATTTTTTTATGAAATTAAAAAAATTGCCTCTTTCGTCTGAGCAAAAAGTTGGAAATGTGAGTATTCCTTTAGGTTTGGTTATAAAACTAGGAATTGTTATAAGTTTTTATGTGGCTTCAGAGGTTCTTGTTTCATCAAGAATGGTACTTTTTTTGACGAAAAAATGGAACTTTTCAAATGATGATGCTTCAGGCTTTTTAAGTATATTTTTTCTCTTACTACTTGGTGGAAGGGTTTTATTTGCTATGAAAGACTTTAATATAAAGTCTAAGAATCTTTTACTAACTTCTTTGATGACAAGTATACTATGCTGTATTTTAGGTATTTTTATTTTCCCTATTTTCTTACCAGTAAGTGCTATTTTTATGTCATATTTCTTTCCGTGTTTTATGAGCTTTTTATCAAGTGAGTATCATTATTTTAGTGAAAACTTAGTTGCAAAAGTGATGAATTTTGTGGGAGGAGCAATTTTCATTATGCACTATACATTTGGTCAGATTGCTAAGTTATTGAATTTAGATGCAGCTTTTTGTTTAGTTTTTCTTATGTTGGGCACTTCGCTATATATCTTACAATTTAGGTTACATAGAACGTAACTCTAGAGTATAAGAAACCTTATGAAAATCTTATTCTTACTTTTTATTTGTGTTAGTGCTTTTTCTATATCTTTAAAGGCAAAGTATGACTTTGCACATATTTATGCAGATTCTCTTTTAAGTCAATTTGATCAAAGTCTTAATGATTTAGATAATCCATTACAAAGTACTATTTATAAAAAACTTTTAAAGACAAGAGAGTATATTGAAGAGCTTGGTTTTGATCCTAATATAAAAAATGAAAAATATTTAATTGAAATCGAAGACGCTAGTGAATATAACAAAGTTGTGAGACAAATCAATCGTAATGAAGATATTTTTGTTTATCCTTCTATTACACGAGCAGGTAATGTAACAGGTAACACTTTTCCTCAAAATGTTTGGTCTTTAACATTTGATGATGGTCCTCGTGGAGATAGAACAAAAGCTATTGTTGATAATCTTTATGAACGAGGTTTAAAAGCAACTTTTTTTATGCTTACTAGAGAAGTAAAAAAATACTTGGCGACAGCTCAGTACGTTAAAGATGCAAAAATGGAAATTGCTTTACATAGCTATACTCACAAAAGTTTAGCTAATCCAAGTTCAGCAAGATTAAAATATGAGATAACTCAAGCAAAAATAGACTTAGAAAAAATCTTAGATGTGAAACTTGATATTTTTAGACTTCCTTATGGAGCGGGACTTAGAAACTCTTCAACAAGAGAAGTTATTGCAGATAATAAGTTAATACATATATTTTGGAATATAGATACGCTTGATTGGAAAGATAAAGATTCCAACTCTGTTTTTAATCGTGTAAAAAAACAGATGAAAAAAACTCCAAATCACTCGGGTGTTATTCTCTTTCACGATATTCAAGCACCAACTGTTAAAACAAGTGAAATGGTAATGGATTATCTTGTAGAGAAAAATCAGACTATCTGTACCATCGGCGAGGTCATTAGTTATCTAAATAATAAAGATCAGTCGTGTGTAGTGCTAAAATAATTTTTCACTAGGCCATATTTCGAGTTGATATCGAAATACAAATATAGCACCCGCTTTTTGATGAGTAGACCTAAAGTTACCAGCACCAAAAGTATAGCTAGAACTTTTATTTTTCATCATTATGACAGCAAGATTCATTTCATACTTTTGTTTTGATTGTGAAAAACGAGTATAGTCATGCATAATACCTAAGGTATTATTATTTATTTTATAACCTAGAAAATAGTTCGTATGAATATTTTGATCTTCTGGGGCATTTGCTAAAGCTCCATAGCGAAACTCTGTAAATTGTTTTGAATCTTTCTGTGTATAAGTTGATTTATAGATTCTTGTTTTTCCCATTGCAATAATACCAGCATAGGCAAGAGCCATTTTAAAACCAGTATAATCACTTTTTATATTCCCCACACAGGTTACAAGTTCACAATTGTAAAATGGAAAGTCTTCAAAGTCAGATCTTATATTTCGATGTCCAAACTCTAGACCAATAAATGATATTGGATAAAAACTCAAGTTTGCATCATATTGATTTACAACTGCACTTGTGGCAAGTTTTATATTTGGTCTAAAAAGACCATAAAAAGGAGAAGCCTTTTTACCTTGTCCCCATAAAAGCATATTGTATCCAGACTCCAACTCAAACTGAGCTCCCAGACTAGGGTAGGTTCTAAGAGCTGAGCCAATACTAAGATCAAGACTAGCAAAGCTATGAAAACTGATTAAAATTAAAATAACTACTTTTGTATACACATAAAACCTTGAGGGAAAAATTGATTGTGAGGGTCGCAAGTTTCTTTTAGCATCTTAAATACTTCGTATTGACTGTCTGTCCAAAAGTCTTTGATAAATTTTTGTTTAATAACCCCAATTCCATGCTCTGCAAAAGGGGAAGCTTCTATATTAGCAACTTCTTTGTACATTTTTTCTAGTTTTCTTTGACAAAGGCTTGTTTGAGAATCAATTGGCATAAAGTTAAAATGTAGATGAGCATCTCCAAAGTGACCAAATAAGTTATACTTTACTCCTTCTTGAGTAAATTCTCTATAGATATTAAGTAGTTTTGGAAAATCTTTTATTTTTACTTGAACATCTGTTCCCATTTTCTTTACACCCATCTTAGAGTTTTCTTCAAACACAGCTCTTGGTACTCCAGCTCTAATGAGATGAAATTTTTGTTTAGAAACTTCAAATATTTCTTCTTGTTTAATATGCTCTAACTTACATATGAAGTTTTCGTAGAAGTCTTCAAACATAGATTCTTTTATTTCAAAAAAAATAGCATCCTTTCCTTTATTAGGTCTATCTTTTGAATCAAGGTAGGAAAATGCATTTGAGTCTATATATTCACAGATGTGAGTATGAGTTCTAAAGTTCTGAACTTTTTCAATAACTTCAAGATGAGCATCATCATTTTGTTCCCACTTATCGAGTAACATAAACATGAAAATACTATTTGTGTCTTTGTCTATTTTAAGTTTTAGTCCTGTAATCACTCCAAGTTGTCCTTCCGTTCCAATGAGAAGATCTGTTTCATTTTCAAACATGGGAAAAGGAGGGTTTTTAAAACTTGTATATTTTTTCATATCTTCACTATAATCACCAATATTGAAAGAAAAAGGTTTTTCTTTTTTTAATGTTTTTATATCAGCATTGTAGTCAAGATAAGTGATCTCACTAATTTGAGATCTTAGATTTCCATGACAAAAGTAGCGCTCTCCCGTAGCACTTGTAGCAGCTCCAGCACTTATTAAGGCAAGTTCTTCTGTGGGGGAGGTCTTTATACAGTAGCCGCTAGATTGACAGAATTCCTTAGCTTCCTTCCAACTTACTGCACCTTCGATAATTAAATGATCATCTTCTATTTTCATCGATTTTCTCATTAAAGATAGATCGCAAAGATAAAAGTCATCTTTCGTAAAAATTTGTTCTAAGTAGTCATAAGGAATAACTGTTGATGTTTGAGATGAGTAGTAAAAAGAAGCTTTATGGGTTTTTATATGCTTTTTAAGTTCATCTATATCTTTAAATACTTTTTTATTTAAGGCCATATCTACCTTGTAAATACAAACTCAGTCTCAGAACTTAGTTTGTTATTAAATTTATAATTATCAGAATTAAACTGTTTTAAATCTTGCGGATCTTTTATTTTGTTTTCAATAATAAATCTTCCCATCATACCTCTTGCTCTTTTTGCATTAAAAGAGATTATTTTTAATATTCCATTTTTATTTTCCTTAAAAATAGGAGTAATGACAGGTTTTGAGAGTTTAGAAAAATCAATGCTTGAAAAGTATTCTTTACTGGCAAGATTGATAAGAGCTTTTTGTCCTTTAAGATCGGCTTCAATTCTTTTGGTGTTTGTATCCATCCAAAATGTATGTAAGTTCTTAAACCCATCAGTTTTAAACTTGGTTCCCATTTCTAATCGATAAGGCTGTATAAGATCCATAGGATTTAGAACGCCATAGAGACCAGATAAAATTCTTAGATGTTTATTTGCATATTTTATTTCATTTTTATTCATGGAATCAGGATCTAATCCTTGGTAAGTATCACCTCGAAATGCAAATATTGCTTGCTTGGCATTTTTGGTGTTAAAAGGAGTTTTAAAGGAGTTAAATCTATCTTTATTAAGCTTTGCAATAGCATCGCTAACTTTCATAAGCTTTTTTATATCAGCTTCACTTAGTTTTTTCAGCTCCTTTACTAGAGACTTAGACTTGTCTAAGTATTTTGGGATATCATAATCTTCGAATGGTGATTCTGTATCAAAATCGAGCTTTTTGGCAGGGGAAACTATCATTAGCATAAAACATACCTTTTAAATTATTTAATAGTAGTTTTATACCAAAAAAAAAGCCCAAAATAAAATTTTGGGCTTTTTTCATATTTATAAATTTAATATTTTCTTAGAATCTATACGAAGCATCAACACCAATGGCCATCTTATTAAAAGCCGTTTTTTCTTCTAATGATTGAGAAAGATATGGAGAAACCCACGTATTTTTAATTGATGAGTTAGAATATCTTAAAATAATCAAGCTATCCGCACCTGAATAGTTTGCCGTAAGATTTTTCTGGTTAAAAGTTGAGAAGTGCTCAACTGTAGCAGAAATTGCATTCGTATCATCAATCGCATAATTATTTGCTAAAACGTAATAAAATGCACCGCTTGAATCTCCATCAACAAAACTCTTATCCGCTGTAGAGTCGGTAATATTATCATATGTAAAAGCAGATAAAGAAAAAGTGTTGGCAATATTTGTTTTCATGGATGCAGTTCCACCTAATCTTAGAGTTGCTAATCGACCATCACTATTACCTTGAGTTCTGGCTTCAACTCTTAGTTGTGGCGCCAAGGTAATTTTTCCAACAATAGTCTCAAGCTCTGTATTATATCCAGAAAAGAAGATTCTTGGATTTTTCATATAGTGAACAGCTGCATTTTGATTAGACTCAGTTTCGTCTACATTTAATCTATCCATACCACTTCTTATCTGAAGCATCATATTTATTTTATTAGTTATTTTTCCTGATGCGGCAATATTTAAGTAGCCCTCGACAGATTCATTATCGATATTAGTTCTTTCTAACCCTGTTGCAGCACTAAAAGATGTATTCTTTAAAAGATTTTTTAAAGTTGAGCCTGAAGTACTTGTTACACTAGTATTTGTACTGCTGGCAAAAGAAGAAGCAGCTAATGTTGACACTGCCAAGGTTAAAAGCATTTTTTTCATTTTTATCTCCTTAAAAATATAATACTACCCAAATTATATTTTTCTTTATGTCCTCAAAGTTAAAACCTGACGCATAATATCATTAAAGCTAGATTTTCTGCGATTTTAATGCTACAGCGTGTAAAAATTATACATTTAGCTATATGTAACAGATTCTTACAAGACCTTACCAGGGGCATTTTGTCCTGTATAGACCCATAATTCTGATAAATTCCAACATTTTAGAAGAACTCAGCTCCAATCTCTTCTTCATTAATTGAAAAAGTGATTACTTGTTTGTTGTCTGATTTTCCCTTAGAAACAAGTTCTATAAAATCATCAAGCTCTATTTCTGGATCTAAGTGATAGTCTCCACTTACCATTGATACTACGGTTAAAGCATCTTTATAGTTTTTTTGATCAGTAAAATCACCAAGATTAAAAGTAAGATTACACTCTAAGTTCTTTTCATCAATTGTTATGTCGCACTTCATAATATGTCCTTTTGATCTACTTGCACCCAGGTTCCTGGAAGCATTTTTTCATTTTTATATTTTCCAATCTGTACCCTAATAAGTCTTAGTGTAGGAAAGCCGATGGCTGCACTCATTCTTCTGACTTGTCTATTTTTACCTTCAATTAGCTTTATTTCAACCCAAGTATCAGGAATATTCTTTCTCACTCTTATAGGAGGATCTCTTGGAGGGTAGTTTATATCAATAAGCTTTGCTTTAGCCGGTAAAGTTTTATAACCTTTAATTAAAAGAGGCTTATTTAATTTATTTAAGTCCTCTTGAGTAGGAGATCCTTCAACTTGTATATGATAGGTTTTTTCTTTCTTTGACTTTGGATTAGTAACCTTTTGATTAAAGATCCCATCATCTGTTAAAAGAAGAAGGCCTTCACTATCCTTATCTAGCCTTCCTGCAGGATAAACACCCTTTGGAAGATCAAAATCGGCTAAAGTTCTATCTCCATTTTCACCAGTGAACTGACAAAGTACACCATAGGGTTTATAAAAGATAATATATTTAAATTTATTCATAAAGGTCTTTGATATGGCAAAATTAATAAAAAGTGAAGAAGTAAATATAATATATTCATGTGATGGCTCTCATTTAGATAAGAAAAAAGATCTTCCAAGAGACAAAGATTTAAATCCATCAGATTATACTCTAAAAATTGAGCTTCAAAAAAATAAGCGTGGAGGTAAAACGGTAAGCGTTATAAAAGACCTTCCTTTTAATCCAAAATACTTTCAAAAGCTAACTAAAAAACTTAAAAATGCAATGGGTAGTGGTGGAAGCTTTAAGAATGATTCTATTGAAATTCAAGGGGATCACAGAGGTAAGATGAAGACTTTTTTAGAAAATCTGGGCTTTAAAGTTAAGCTTAGTGGAGGCTAAAAAAAATTTGAAATCGTATAAATTAAAGTTATTATAAATTTAATGAAGTTAGTTACAGTAGAACAAAACAGTGAAAGAGTATACAAATGCTTTGAGAACCATGATATTACTTTATATCTATGGCAAGGGGGAGATATTTCCTCAGTAAGGACTATCTACCCATCAAAGATTCAACACTTTGATCCTGAATCTGATATGATTTTCTTTGAGACAATTGATGAGAGTGATTATGATTTCTTTGCTGGAGATATATATTGTTATAATGAAGATTTAACTTCATTTTTTAAACTAGATCAAATTGACATGCAAGCAAATGTTTTAAGTGTTTATGTGCCAAAAGTAATCAACGTCTTAGGACAAGAGCAAGCCTTAAAACTAAATAAAGCGTTACATGAAATTCATTTGAAGAAAAAAGTCGCTGATAATCAGTTTAGTAGTGAGCGTACAGATAAGTTTATGGTCTATGAAGGAAAAAGAGAAAATTTATCTGAAGGACATGAGAAAGTAAAAAGAATCAGATCTGATCATGATACAAATATTTTTAATGAGCTTATAGGTGCGGACTCGTTAAGCAAAGAAGATGAGCTCTATGCTTCGAAAAGATCTGCCCCTAGAGCAAAGCCAACACAAGGAAAAATGGTAATCATATCTACAGAAAAAATTTCTAGACAGTCTTTTTCTCTTTATGATCTTTCTCGAGGGGGCATGAGTATATTAATGGCGGATAATTCTTTGTTGCAAAAAGAAGATCTTGTTGATGTTTATGGTTTTGATGATAGGTTTTTTGATGAACCTATGAAAGCAATAATTCGTAGTATAAAAGAAGTTGAAGAAAGCCCTGGAACAATCAAAGTTGGAATGCAATTCATTGAGGATGTCCAGGGTTAAATAAAGTTATTTGAGTTTACTGTAAACTTGTTCGTCATAACCAAAACAAATAGCTCTTTGTTTTTTTACTAAGATAGGTCTCTTTATAGCTGAGCTAAACTCTTTTAAAAGAGCTTTTTTTTCAGTTGCGTTTGCTAATTCAAATTTTTCTTTGATTTTTCTAAAAGTTGGCCCTTTTGTATTTACTGGCCAGTCTCCAAAATCTTTTTTCCAAGCATCTATTTGTTTAGACATAGGTGGTGATTTCTTAAAGTTTATAAACTCATACTGGATACCTGATGAATCTAGATGGTTAAGTGCTTTTTTTACTGTATTGCAGTTAGGAATTCCATAAACTTGATACATATCAATTGCTCCTTTTAACATTTGTTTATATACTAAATAAGTATTTGTTACTTTAACCAGAGGGAATTGAAAATGGCAAACTATTATTCAGATAGCTCCGAGTGGAAATGGCTTTTTAAAAATGCAATTGATTGGGATAAAATTATTCCTTTATATTATCCTAGCTTTCCGACAGAAGATGGTTTTAACAATAATGAAGATGTTATCAATTTTATAGAAGATATGATCACTGCTACTGGAGATTGGACGGCAAATGCAGTTGCTGGTAGAGCAAAAATATTGGACCAAAAAGGAGCGGGAGAACTCAAAGATGGAGTAACAATTCCTGGTGAACAGTTACAAGCATTCTACAATGAAGCTGTAGAACTTGGGGTTACGGGAATGTGCGCTGAAACCCAGTTTGGTGGAATGGGCGCTCCTGTTATGGCAAATTTACTTGCTTTTACGCAGATGAATAGGGCTTGTGTATCCAGTGCCACGCAACTTGGTTTTTTTACTTCAATGATAGATATGTTAGAAAGATTTGCTGAACATGAAGATGCGGCAAGACTTATTCCAAAAGTTATTGCAGGGCAGATTTCTGGCTCTATGTGTCTGACTGAGCCTGGTGCTGGATCTGATCTTGGTAGCATTAAAACGACAGCAACAAAACAAGATGATGGTACTTATCTTTTAAACGGAACTAAGATGTTTATCACTAACGGAGGTGGTGGATTTGGTTTTGTTTTAGCAAAAGTAAAAGATGCTCCAGAAGGTCTTGCGGGAATTTCAATGTTTTTATGCGAGCAGCATATTGATGGAAACTTAAACTACAGAGTAACCAATAACGAGCATAAAATGGGTCTTCACGGTTCGTTTACTTGTGAGATTGTTTATGAAAATTCTAAAGCAAAGTTAATTGGAAAAGAGAATCATGGTTTTAGATATATGCTTCATCTTATGAATGAAGCAAGAATTGCTGTTGGCCTTCAGTGTGTTGGTGGTCTTGAAGCAACTATTGGATATGCGAAAAATTATGCAAAAGAGCGAGTTCAATTCGGTAAAAACTTAATGGAACACCCTCTGTATGCAAGGAATATGGGGGATTGGGAAACAGAAAGAGATGCTTTTAGAGCTTTAATGGTAGATACGATTTCTTATTTTGATCAATATCAAAAATTAGATTTAATGAAAAGAAGAGGCGAGCTTACTAAAGAGCAAGAAGCGCAGCTTGCTTTAGCTAAAAAATGGGTAAGAAGAAGAACTCCATTAGTTAAGATGTATGGAGCTGAAACTTTTACATTTTTATCTCAAAGAGGAATTCAAGCTCTTGGAGGTTATGGGTTTATTGAAGAGTATGATGCGGCAAGATTTCATAGGGACTCATTTGCAACTCTTTTATATGAAGGAACAAGTCAAATACAGTCTTTAATGGCAATGAAAGATTTGATGAAGTTTATTATGAGAAATCCAACGAAGTATTTTACGGGCTTAGTTAATGCAAACCCTATCGCTAATTTCTTTGGTGCTTCTTGTGAAAGTGAAAGTAAGTTCAATGCAGCCCAATATACTTTTAAAAAATCTTTTGTAAAACTACTTATCAAGACATTAAAACCAGAGACAAATACTGATAATCCAAGTGAGCTTATGAAATTCTTTAATGCCAAAGAGTGGTTAAAAGAAGAGAATGTGTCAAAGCTTATGATACACGCTGAAACAATTACTCAAGCTCTTGCTTATATCGAAACTTTAAGAGTTCTCATGGAGCATGCAAAAATAGATAACTCTAGAGAGGATTTATTTAATAGATATTATAAGTTAGTGGCACCAAGATTTGCTGCTATATATGAAGATTGGAAAAACTGGTGAAAACAGTTTGGATAACGGGAGCTAGTTCTGGTATTGGGGAGGCTTTAGCTATAGAGTATGCTAAAGCCGGACATAGAGTTATTGTTAGTGCTAGGTCAACTGAAAAACTAGAAAAGCTTAAATCAAAATACCAACAAAATATAATTGTTATACCTTTAGATCTATCAGAATATAGTGACTTTAAAGCATTGGTACAAGAAGCTATAGATAGAGTCGGTAAAGTTGATATTTTGATTAATAATGGCGGAATATCTCAAAGATCTTATGCTAAAGACACTTCTATTGATGTATTGAAAAAAATTTTTGAAGTAAATGTTTTTGGAACGATTGCTCTTACAAATGAAATTCTTCCCTTTATGCTAAAAGAAAGAGCGGGAAGTATTGTAACAATAAGCTCCTTGGTAGGAAAATTTGGAACACCTTTAAGATCTTCTTATAGTGCTTCTAAGCATGCTCTTCATGGATATTTTGACTCTCTTAGAGCCGAGCTACCAGAACAGATAAACGTTCTTATGTGTTGTCCTGGTTTTGTAAAAACAAATGTATCTGTTAATGCATTAGTTGGTGATGGATCTGTTCAAGGTAAAATGGATAATGCTCAAAATAATGCTATGAGTGCTCAGGACTTTGCTAAAAAGTTAATTTCTAAAATTGAAGCAAAGAAAAGTGAAGTTTATATTGGTGGAAAAGAAGTTTTTGGAGTTTACTTAAAAAGATATTTACCATCTATTTTTGAAAAAATTATTAGAAAGGCCAAGGTTAATTGATAGTTGGCCTTCTTATCTTTATTTTTTTATTTGCCAGATTTTTTCAACAAATTCAGGTTTATCTATAAAAGGGTTCCTATTTCCTTGAAAAGCATAACCGTATTCATTTCTAATCTTTTCATGTTTGCTAACAGGATCTTGTTTATGCCATTTTAAAAGAATTTTGATAAACCAATCCGTGTAAACTTGCTCTTTTGTTCCATTTAGCATTGGATGAGACCATCTATATACTTTATCTTCATATCTTGTTGCAAAATAAAGCATGGCCCTTGCTACATCACCTTTAAACATATCAATGGGTTCAAATACTTCACCTTTGTACTTTCCAAGACAGTTTTTACCTCTTTTGGAGCCATTTAATGATTTCCATTTTGCACTACAAACTTCTCCAAAAGGCAGTCTTCCTCTTTTGTTATTTACATAGCCATCTGTTGGAAAAACATGGAAAAAGTCTGATCTCATAGGATAGGCTTTTTTAAAAACACCTTGAGGAAACAAGTGCTCTCTATTAAAACAATGCCCTTCTGCCTTGTACATCCCGCATTGGTGAGACCTATTTGAGTATGTATAAGGATCTTTTCCATTTGGGTTTTCAGAATAAATATCTAGGATGCTTCCATCTGCTTCTAAATAATGATCGGCATCACTTTGAAAGTAATAGTCATAAAGAGCGCTATATCCTCTATCTCTATGTTTTGCAGATATAATATTTTTAAGTTTTGTCTTTAAAGAAAAACCTTTTAGAGTTTTAGCTTCTTTGTAGTAACGATCTGTATCTACAGCAAATAGTGAGGATGATATTAGGCATAAAAGAGTAATAGATTTAATATTTAACATAATTAAAACTTATAATGGCTAGCATCAAGTTTCAAGATTTTTTAAAATTAAAATACTTACAAGGCTTGTCAGACATCCAATATAGAGCTCATCCAAGCTATAGTGGTGCTTTAGACCACTTAGTCTCCAAAAAACTATCATTATAGAGCTCAAGATTGCAGTTATACAAAAAGCTGTGTCTCCAAGTTTTTTGGGAAATATATGGCCATACAGAACAGGAATAAGCAAAGCCGCTGAGGATATGCTACCTAGAGCTTTCCATACACTTTTTATATTACCTTCAAAGCTTATGGCCAAGATAACGGCGCAAATTGCAGCAGTTATTGAGCCTAAATAATAAAATTTCTTTTTTGAAGATTTAAAAAGGTCATTCATTGTTATAGATCCACATAAAAAAAGGTAGGAATCTAAGGTTGATAAAATTGTTGCAAAGATTCCAGCTAAAAAGAATCCTTTTAATCCATTGGGTAAAAGAGAAAATGCATAAGTAAAATACCCATAAGTCGAATCAGTCTCAGGCATTGTAGCTTTAGCATACATTGCTCCAAAGGTAAGACTAATATCGAATACAATCCATATAAGTGTGGAAATTAATATTCCCTTTTTAGCAACTTTAAAATTTTTAGCGGCAAAAGCTCTTTGATAAAAATTTGGATCCACTAATGTTGAAATAGCTATTATTCCCCAGGAAATTGTTTCTAAAATAGAATGTCCACCAGTTAGGCTATAATACTTTGTAGGTAGATCATTTAAAGGAGCAAAACCTTTTGTCGCTATAGAAATTACAAGGACTATAATCACAGCACTTATCATTACAAAAAACTGAATAATATCAGAAAAGACTACGGCTCTAAAGCCACCAAATAATGAATAGGCAAGAGTAAAGACAATTCCAAGCACGATACTTATTTCAAAGCTTGTTTGAAAAAGCATCTGAATTAATAAACCCAAACTAATAGTATAAACAACAGGTACAAGGTTTAATATATTAAAAATAGCACTAAGCTTTTTTGACTTAGGTCCAAACATATCTCCAATTAAATCAGCAAGTGTCACACTCTTATAATTTTGAATTTTCTTTAAAATATAAAAGGCAAAAATAAGATATGATATATACCAAAATGCTCCTTGGGTTATAAGATTATAAAGTCCCGATTCAAAAGCGATTTGGGATACGCCAAAAATTCCTCCATACCAAGTAGCAACTAATGTCGCCACAAAAAGCGGAGTAGTTAAAGACCTTCCCATGAGCATAAGTTCCATCGCGGAGTTTCCATCTTTTGGCTTTAAGGTATGGCCATAAATGATTGCACCGATGGTAATAATTAAAATAAGTGTGAATACAAAGTAATCTAAAATAGAAAATTGATCTAAAAAGTTCATAAAGTCTCCTTACGCTAGTGCAAACTAGTTCAAGTTGTAAGGGTTTAATACCAGTTGTAAAAAATAATTCTGGGTCGTTGTTTCACTTTTGCAGTATGAGAATACGGCTTCAAGTTTACGCCTACCATAATTAGTTTTTACAAATAGTATAAGTTCTCAGCCTAGGTAGGCTCCCCTGACTATCTAATATTAATAATAGTTTAAAGAAGAAATATCATCCTGTATATGACTAAGTTGCGTTTTAAGATCAAAGATCTCTTTTTCCCAGTAACTATGATGGCCAAAATTTGGAAAGGCTCTTTTAAATGATTCATCATCTTTTCTATGAGCGATCCAAGAAGAAAAATGAATCATTCGAAGAGCTCTTAATGTCTCAATAAGTTTAAGCTCTTTATAGTTAAATTCACGCATAGATTCATATGCATCAATTAAAATATTTCTTTGATTGATGCTATATTCATCCCTTCCTGGAGTAACCATCCAGATATCTTGGACACAAGGACCATTTAACATGTCATCAAAGTCGATTAAAAAGGGATGTTCATTTATAAGAGTATTTCCATGATGAAGATCACCATGAACTCTTTGATACTTTATACCATTAAAAAGAGGAGCTGCGATTGTAAAAATTTGATTACAAGTAGCTTCATAGTTTGTTTTATATTCAGCAGGTAGAACATTTGATTTTAATAGATACTCAAGATTGTTTTTGCCAAATGTTTCAATATCAATTCTAAGTCTATCTGGTGCAGTTTTTGTAGCTCCTATATTATGAACTCTTGCTATTAGTCTTCCCATCTGCTTAAGCAAGTCATCTGTCCATTCATCAGCAGCTCTTCCACCTCGTTTATTATAGATACAATAAAAAAGATCATCTTTATTTTTAAAAAGGGTATCACCATTAATTTTTAGAGGGGCAATTGCTGTTATTTCAAATTCAATAAGATCATAGATAAATTCGTGTTCTTGTCTAATTTGGCTTTCATTCCATCTACCTGGACGATAAAACTTCATAATGCGAAAATGATCACTAGGATTATCTGAATCAGACTCAACTTCTACTTCATAAACTCTATTTTCCATAGAAGCTAATTGAATAACTCGTCCTGTGGTTTTAAAACCAAGTTCTTCAATTGCATCTAGTACATCTGATGGAGTTAAATTATAAAAATGAACCGTTTGATCCGATCCCCAGATTTTTCCCATCTAGTTTTTACCACAACACTTTTTAAACTTCTTACCAGAGCCGCAAATACAAGGATCATTTCTTCCCACTTTAGGAGATGTTCTTGTGATTGGTCCAGTTCCTACAATTTGTCCTTCAGTATAGTACCAAAGATCATCTTGTTTTTTAAAGTGACCAACTTCATGGTGAATATGGTTATTGCCTTTATCATCAGCATAAAAAGCTTTGAACTCAACAGTGTTTTCACTGGTATTAATAACTTCTAGGTGATCCCAAGTACTTTGAGTGGCCCATACTTTAGCATCATTGATATCAAAATCTTTTGTTCCTGGAATGTTAGTTTGATCAATGAATTCAACCTTATTTTTTACAAATGCACTATATCTTGCTCGCATTAGGGTTTCAGGTTTGTCACATTTTGAATGATCATTGTGAATGATTTCACAGCAGTCTTGGTAATTTTTATTTGAGCCACATGGACATATATTTATCAATGCATTTTCCTTTGCCACATGAATGAGGCACTTATTTATAAAATTTAGAGAATTATATCTTATTGAATTTCTTTGAAAATGAAAACATTTTCCTAGGTTAAGTGGTTTTAAGTGTATGATAAAATATAAGAGACATTGATTTATTTTTAAGGAGCGTTTATGTCAATTATACTTAAATTATCGCTTGCAATATTACTTGTATTGCCAACTATGATGTTAAATTTAAATTACTCAGATACTGAGGGCTTATCTATTGGTGTTAATAAAGCTCAAGCAGGTAAGCGTGAAAGAAAGCGTATGCGAAAGCAAAGAAAGAAGATGAGAAAAGCAAGAAGGTCTAAAAGAAGATCTATAAGACAAGCTAAAAGAAGAAATAGAAAAGAAGTAAAAAAATGTAATACAGTAGAGTGTGCAGAGCAAGCAAATGAGAAGTATGCGGATGAAAGAGAGTCTATTCAGGGAACATTTAATGATAGAAAAGCTAAAATCAAGGAAAGAAAAGGTAGGATTCGACAGTTAAAAAGAGCAAAAAGAAGAAGAGGTAGAAGAAGAGCTTGGAAAAATAGGAAAAAAGGTTCTGAAGAAGTTTACGATGAAGATCAAAACTACTAAATCATAATATGAGGCCTTCTTTTGAAGGCCTTTTTTTGGCATAAATTTTTGCCACTAAAAAAGAGTAAAAAACCAATAAAAACAGTCATTTAATTAAAGTTCTAAGAAAACCGATATAGATTAAGTATAATTGTATTTAGTTATTAAATATTCTTTTAAGGATGGAGTGTATGAAGTCTTTATTATTAATTATTCTTTATTTAGCATCGGCAAACTTATTCGCTGCTAAAAACAAAATTGATAAACAGACACAAAAAGTTTTAAAAGACGCTTTTTTGGCATATTATGATGATAGATATAACGACACTTCAAGCTATGGTACATCTTCAATAAGGTTCGAATCTCATTTAAAAGAGAACCAGCAGTTTTTATGGGAGTTTGTAGATGATATATATTTAGCTGGCCATGTCACTGCTGCTGGAATTATTGAAATCAAATGCCGAGTTCAAGAGCTTATTAATCTTGGAAAATACTACAGAAATAGAATAAATAGTAATTCCGATATAAATAATGGAAACCTTTGTTCTTATAAAAAATTTAACCCTAAAAATGATAGTGGATGTAGAGGAACTTCTGGGGCACCTAAAACATCTTTTAATGGAAAATACGATTGTAAGCTTGATGGGCAATCGTCTACTAAGATCAGGAATGATGATGGCAATAAAGTAAATATAAGTAAGCAATATAAGTATATAAGAAAAGTTTATGAAAGAACTGTAGAAAAAATAATAACAGTTGCAAATAAAAATGCCTTAAATTTTGCAAATGAAAAAGATAAAATTGGTGTTGCTCAATGTGCAAAGGGTCTTGTTAAAGGAGTTGATCCAAGAAAAATAAATTATAATAAAGGCTTTGCTCCAGCAAAAGAATGTAAGTTTCATAGTGATTGTCATTCAAAGATATGCGATAAAATAGATGTTCTTGATGAAAAGGGTACTTGTTCTCAAAGCTATACCTGCTTTAAACCGATTGGTGAAAATCAAGAGTGTGGACTAAAGCATAATGATGGATTTGTTAATTCACAGTGTTTGGACCCTGATAAAAAAGGGATTTCATGCATACCGGTTAATTATTCAAGCTTAGGATTAGATTCGGAGTTTAAAAAGGAAGGAATGAGCTGCAGCTCAAATGAGCAGTGTGCTTCAGATAAGTGTAAAAGTGGAAAATGTCAGGCCCAAAGTAAGTGTACATCTTGTGTGAAAGCTGGACACAAAGTGAATCCAAACAAAAAAGAGTTTTGCTGTGCTGGGTACTATAAAGATGAAGATAATCGCTGTATTCCGAGCCTACCTCCTTTAATTTTACCTCATGTAAAAGTAAATAGACCAATGATTTTTCAAAGAGTTTTTGAAGTACTTTTTCCAAGTGCTCATGCACAAGATCAATCAACATGTGTTCCTGGAGTTAATTGTGCTATCGATGTAGAGCAAGGTAACAATTTGTCATCACAGCAGTTAAAAGAAATCGCAGATAAAACAGCAGCTTGTAATCAAATGAATTCTGGGCAAAAAGAAACTTGTTTACAAGAGGTTGCAAATTTAAAGTCTCAGTATTCACAAGAAGCAATAGGCGAAAATGAAAACTGGGATGTCGATAGTTATATAAAAAAATATAATGTGGTTCCTATTACTTCAAAAACATATTCAGATCCAAAAAAATGTAAATTTAATACTTATAACGATCTATGGAAAGCAATGAGTCCGGCTCATAGAAATGCAGAAATGGTTTTAAGAGGATTTGAATATTTGTACTCAGCAAAAGGTTCTCAAGATTATTGGATCGATGAAAATGGTGCTAATATTTTTACTAAAGCACATAATGTCGCGCAAATTTTAAGATTAAAGCGAACAGCTCTTATTAAAGCAACAAAACAAAATGATATAAAGCTAGGATGTAAGTGTATTGCTGCTTTTGGTGTAGCAAATGTTGATCAAGAACAAACTCAATTTTATAATTCAGGAGCATGTTCTAGTTTTGTTGGAACAAGTATTAGTAATGCTGTTAGTGATATTGATGGTGGTTCAGGTTCTGTTGATGATAGCACTGTTGCCAATATAGATCAGGGGGCATCAGGTTTAAGTCATGAAAGGTTTTTATTAGATTTTTTAGAAACTCAGTCAAGTCTTGATATTTCTAGATTTACAGAGTTTGGTCCTATTGAACAAGTGATGACAGATTTATCTACACTTACAACGCAGGAACAGTGGGAAGATGGTGAGTATAAAGAAACATTTTTACATAAAGTGACTTTAAAAAAGATGACTGGCTGGTTTAAGGTTGTTCTTTTTTTAACGACAGGGATTATAGGTTTAGGGATAATTTCTCTATTGACTGATGGGGGGATAACATCTTTAGCTATGGCCTGGAAGCTTACCTTTACTTCAGCTCTTTTAGTAGCAGCCTATACAACTAGTTATATGAGTCCTTTTGAACCTGAAATAGTCGATAAGGCCGAATATAGACAAGTTGGAAAAAATGGAGAGAGCAAAGAATGGTGGTGTAAAAAGAAAAGAAAAAAAGATGGATTTTACAAAAAGAGCTGTGCGTATAAATACAAGATTGTAAATCGTTATTATAGTGGGGTTGAGTATAAAAGAGATGATGAAAGCCTTGGAGGAATTACAGTAAATGGATCTGTTAGTAAATCTAATATATGTGCAATTAAGAGTCACTCTGGACAATGTATAAGGAGTGTTCATCAAATTAAATATCAAGGAGATCAAAGATATCTATTAGATGTAAAATATCCTCTTTTTATTGATCCAGGAAAATATTCATTAGATTCAAAGTTTGTAGATAAAATTAATATAGGATTTCAAAGAGGAATTAAAAAGTTAAAACAAGCAAAACCTTTAAAAGCAATGAGAGAATCTACTTATGAAAGAGTTTATAAAAATATGCTTTATGATAAAAAATATCTACAAGAGTTTTTACCAGATAGAGGAAATTATCGGCCAGCAGAATTTAATGGGGCAATGAAAAAAGCAGTTTTGGAAGGAATAAAAAAGTATGCAGGCTGTAAGGATTTAGTGCAATGCGGAGCAAATTCAAGTTACGCTGATACATATGGCTTTGGTTATTTATTTGAAACTCAAAAAGATATTGAGAATTTTGCTGAATATGTTTATCAGCATCATTTTGTTTGGTCGTCAGTTAGTCAAGAAAAGAAAATGAGCTATCCAGTTCATTCGTTACCTACATATTTTGCAAATGTTCTTCATAGTATGAGAATTGTTGGGTGGGCCACTCTACAAAGTGGGCTTGGTTATGGAGATGCTTTTGACAGATACTTAGCTGATTGGAAAGGACGTAGCAATTTATATTCAGCGACAGGAGATGTGACATCAGGGTCTAATACTATAAATGCAACCTATTCAAAACCTGTAAGAGATCTGCTTGCCGGAATTAATTTTCAGACAGGACAAGTGTCAAATAACTTTGATGCAGCCGTTGTCTCTGGACAACTTGGAGGACAAAAACTATCTTCGGCGGAACTTTCGGCATTAAAAACAGCTCAAGGAGCAATTGATCGCTCTAAAAAAGCGTATGCAAAATACAAACATTATAAGAAAGTTACGAAATCAGATAAGCGAGCTAAGATTAGAGAGCAAGCTTATTTAAATCACCTAAATGCTTTTAGTAACCCTTTAGGGTCAAGGTCTTTAAGCGTTGGAGGAGAAAATATAGGAGATACAGGAGATTATTTTAAGTCAGCTTTTGGACAAGAAGAATATTATGAAGAAGCTCCAAAACAAGTTGCAAGTAATACTTATTCTGATGATAATGATTATGGAGATGGATCTACTGTTATGCCTAAAAAGGAAGAAGCTTCAATAGATTTTAATATGTTTGGCTCTGGTAATAGCTCTTCTCATTCTAATGAAGATAATATGGATTCGGTAAATAAATCATCAGGTATGGGGCAAGAGGAAATTGATAGAATGCTAAATGCGTCTAAAAAAGATAGAAACTTAAAATCTGATCCTGATGATAACTTATTTACTGCAGTTTCAAAGGCATATAAAAGAAACTATGACCGTTTTTTTCAAAGGAAAAAGACAACTTATGAAGATGTTGACTTAGATAGATCAAAAAAGTTAAATAAAAGTAAAAAATCTTCTTTAAAAAAATTATTAGAAAACTAGATCTTAAATGTCTTTTTTTCTTTGTTATGAGTAATATGAATACTTCCCCCTAGGTTTCTTTTTATAATTTTATCTGGATTTAGGGGGTCTATAATAAAAGATTGAGATCCTTTAAACTGAAAAATATCTTTGTGACGATGAAGCTGACCATTTTTAAAACTAAGCTTTAAAATCATGTCATTTTTAAATTCTATCTCTATTTTTAAATCAAATTTTATTTTTTGAAACTCTTTATTTCTAATTTTAAGAGGTACATTAAAAAAATGTTCCATTTTCGTTACATATTGACCTTCAATATCACAGCCTTTGTTAAATTTTAAAGTTTCTTTGAAGCTCTGTTTTGTAATAAGAAGCATCGCCCATTTTTCTTTGTTGTAGGTACAGTTTTTGACATTTATTGTTTTGGAGCTTTTTTGAGTAATAATTCCCCTTATTATGCGAGATGTTTGATCTATTTTACTTGCATTTGCTAAAGAGGATAGGATTAACGTAAAATAAAATAATAATTTCATACAAATATCATAGAGGCTTTTTTATGACAGATACAGCTTTATTTACAAATGATGCGATAATTTTAGGTATTTTATTTACTGTTTTAGGACTCATCTTCTATACCAGTGAATTAAAAGGAGGATTTTGGCAGAAATTTTATCGATATATACCTTCTCTTTTACTTTGTTATTTTATTCCAGGCTTTCTAAATACATTTGGAGTTATAGATGGACATCACTCAAAGCTCTATTTTGTTGCTTCTAGATATCTGTTGCCAGCATGCCTTGTTTTGTTAACTTTAAGCGTTGATCTAAAAGGTATTTTAAGACTTGGGCCAAAAGCCATTATCATATTCTTAACCGGAAGTATTGGTATTATTATTGGAGGTCCGATTGCGATTTTAATTGTTAAAAACCTTTTTCCTAATATCATTGAAGGCTTAGATGTTAATGAGCTGTGGAGAGGAATGACAACAGTTGCAGGTTCTTGGATAGGAGGTGGTGCCAATCAAGCTTCTATGAAAGAAGTCTTTTCTGTTGAGGACAAAGTATTTTCTATTATGGTTGTTATTGATGTTTTAGTTGCGAGTATGTGGATGGCAGTCCTTCTTTTTTTAGCTCCAAAAGCAAGGGAGTTTGATAATAAAACAGGAGCTGATACTAAGGCAATTGAACAATTGAAGCAAAAAATGGAAAGCTTTTCTAAAAAAGTGTCAACTATCCCAACGACGACTAACTTAATGATTATATGTGCTATTGCATTTGGAGTTACAGCTTTTTCACATTTTATTGCTGATAATATAGCTCCTTTTATAAAAGTAAATTATCCTGCTCTTGCAAAGTTTTCTTTAACAAGTAAGTTTTTTTGGTTGATAGTCATTGCTACGACGATAGGAGTGTCCTTATCATTTACTAAGGCCAGAAAACTAGAAGGCTATGGTGCAAGTAAATTGGCGAATATATTCCTTTATGTTCTTATTGCTTCAATTGGTATGCATATGAATGTATTTGAAATTTTAAAGTGGCCGGGAGCTTTTTTGATTGGACTTATTTGGATGTTTATTCATGCTTTATTAATGTTAATCGTGGGAAAACTTATAAAAGCTCCTTTGTTTTTTATTGCCGTTGGATCACAAGCAAATGTTGGAGGTGCAGCTTCTGCTCCTGTTGTTGCAAGTGTATTCCATCACTCCTTAGCTCCTGTTGGCGTATTATTGGCCGTTTTAGGTTATGTTATTGGAACATACGGAGCATGGATTTGTGGCCAACTCATGAGAATAGCGGCTCAATACTAGTATATTATTGAATCAATCCAGTGATTAAATTTGGTGATATCAGTATAATAAAAAACTTGCGTATCTAGACATTCTCGGTGAGATATATGGGAACCAACTCCAACTAAATAGCTTTTTTTCTTTTGAACTAAGCTCATAGGTCCTCCACTATCTCCTCGGCAAAATGATTTTTCATGTTTTGTTTTTATACCTATATAATCACCACTCATATAGGTCTTATAGATATTATAAAGTCTTTTATTGTAGTCACTGCTTTTTAATAACTTTATATTTTTTCGTTCATTCCAAAACTTGCTTGTTGCTGAAGGAATAATAGTTAATTCTTGGATAAATTGAAGAATATTTGGGATTTTATCAAGATGATTTTTTCCCCAACCAGAGGTTGTTAGAAGGTCTTTATAATTAAAGAGAGTTTCTTTTGCAATACTTTTTGTTATTCGTGATATCATTTGTATTGACTCATTAAACTCTATGTTATTTGAAAGTTCAATAAGGGCGATATCTGCTTCCTTTACAGATTTTTTCCAACTGTTATATCGATGATGGAGATAAAAATTTTGTGGAGCTGGTAATTTAATAAGTCTATCTAGTTTTATATGTCCTGCATATATTTTAACACTATCAATATCTCTATTCTTTAGACAATGAGCTGCTGTTAAAATAAAGTTTGAACTAATGATACTTCCACCACAAAAGTGCTGGTTCTTTTTATTTTTTAAAGATACTTGCCAAGGAAACTGGTTTTTTTTTGCATCGATGCCATTAGTAATTAGCGTAGATGCAAAAAGACTGTAGTTTATGAAAAAAAATAATATTTTAAAATTGAGCATGACTATTTTTGATCAGGGTTTCCATATAACTCAAAATACATTTGTGAATTGTATGGATTAGCTGGATCTATCAGTACAAGTTCAACTGTATTCATAATTGGTTGAGCATTATAAACATCTACAAAAATACCAATTTTATCTTCTATAAGATGAGCTCCATAGGTTGTACTAGAGCCTTTATCCATAAATGTATACATCCCAGACCCAGCTTTAGATACTTTGAAATCACCTTTAATTGTCATTTTTTTGCCTTTTAGACTCTCGACATTAAAGTTTGCTGTTGCACTATTTGTCTGTTTATTCATTTTTCCTAAAGTAAGAATTGTAATCCCTGCTTGCTTATAACCTGGATTATAAGGTCCAACTGTAAATTTTGTTTCCCAAGTAGACTTTAATGGAAATCTTCTTTTTGTTTTAAATTTTAAAATAACGGGGATATTATCGATTGTTGTATGCATCACCATATTTTTAACATAGCCTCTGAAGTTATAATTTACATTAAGAGTACTATCATCAGAATTTTTAAGGGCAATAACTTTGCCATCGATAACTTGAAGTTTTTCAAAAATATAAGAATTTGTTCCTTTTACTTTTGTCATTTTATAAATTCTAATCCATTTATATAATTCTTGAAGGTAACCATTTTTCTTTTTGCTAAAAAGTTTTTTCTTTCCAGGTCTAAAAAAGTCGGCAATAAAATTATCTTCTCTAAAGGGGCTTAAGTATTCACTTACAACAGCGTAGTAGCTATCTTTTTCATTTTCAACTTTTTTTAATAAGAGACCAACTTGTCTTTTAACTCCATCGTATTTGACATGTCCAAAATGTCTTGAAGGAAGAGCATAAGCATTAATTGCTATTGTTGTCAGTAAAACAGTTATGAATAATTTTTTCATATAAACCTCACTAGTGAATTTGAAACTTTTGATGCCTAAAAAATAGTTGATCATCTCCAAAACTACTTGCAATAAATGGAGACTCAAGAACGATATGGCCTATGAGCTTCGATTTTGTTAAATTTTCTTTATTTTTCTTTTCCGTAATATTACGAATATTATTATAGCTTTGTTCTAGTTGAGCATAGATCTTAAAAAGGATAGAGCCCGGTGGTATATTCATTAAATCTTTTCTAATATCTCTTGCTGGAAGAGATTGAGTTTGTAGTTCTCTTGGTGCTACTAAGAAAATTTGTTGAGGTGCATTTATATTTCTTTCTTCTGTTCCATTTTGCTTTATTTGCGCTAAGTGTTTTACGTCTATATATGTCGTTTTTTTTGCAGCTCTTTTAAAAATGAGTGAAACAAGCTTTCCACCTATTTTTTTTGCTTTGGGAACAATATTGGTAAATGCTTTAGAAAAGAAGTTATAGTTTTGCCCGTGAGAGTCTAAGCCTGTTAAAAAGGAGGCATCGATAGATTTTTTACCATCGACAAAGAGTTTTAATGCAACTCCAGGAGCGACACCTTTTTTATAAGGAGTGTAAGTTAAGGATAGTCTTATTAAACCTATCGTCTGTGTTGAATACATACCAGAAAAAGGAGATGATAAATGAGGAAGAAATTTAATTTTAGCAACAACAGATCTTCGATGAATTGGTTTTGTCCACTTTTGAGGTCTAAAATCATATTCATGTAACATTTTTTTCTTTAGAGGCATTGTCAAAAGTTTTAATATTTTGACATTTTCAAATCTTGGAAGATTTTGAAATTCTGTCGCAAGAATACCTTCATTCCAAATCCAATCTCGTTTATCTTCAGCACTTAATTTTACGTAGTGCTTTGGGATTGATTTAAGGGGATGAGCAGCATTGCTTATCCCCATAAATAATATTAGTAATAAGCTTGCGCCTTTAAACATTATTTTACCTCATTCCAAGGATTAAAGGCATTTTTTACTCCAAATAGAGCTTTTTCAAGTTTAGGATAGTGTCTTAATAATACAGTTTTAAAGTTATTATCATCAATCCATTTAATTCCTAGTTTTGTGTAGGTTTTAGCATTATAACTTTCTGTAAAGAAACGATCAGTCATAAGCCTTCTAGATGCCATCGCAATAAAAATCTGGAATGCCGTTTCTCCAAAACCATAGTTTACAGGTCTATAGCTTTCAGCTAAGCATCCAATCAAAAGGTCAATGGCTTCAATATCATCATTATAAAGCTTCTTAAGTTTATTTAAGTGTTCTTTGTTATTAGTTAAATCTTCGAACTTTTTGATTGGTTTTAATCCTATTTGTCTTCTCACTTCATTATATCTAGGAACACCTCTTTCTCTATCTCTAAAGATATCGATTGCTCCGATGTCTATAATGCCTTTTCCCACAAGTCCGGCAAAAGGGACCTCAATTTCTTGCATTGCCTTAGGTACATTGTTAAGAACAAGAGCACCAGGATGCTGTCTTCCAAATGAGTACATTAAACTGTTTTGATCATGCTTTCTAATAATTTTTGAAGCTTTTACTTCTCTTGTTTCATTAAGAGTATAGGTTGCACCTTTTTCAGTTTTGCTAAGATAAGGAAATACTTTTACATTATCAGGTAATAGTGAATGCATTCTATAAACAGATGTGAATTCTTCTGTCAGGTGAAAAGGGACTCCAGCATCGTTTGTTTTACCACCTTGTACTCCAAAGAGAATATCTTGTTTAAAAAGTTCATACCACTTTTTTACTTTGTAAGATCCATTTACAAGTCCTTTCCAGTTTGCATTCATAGCAATTTCAAGAGTAGTATTGGGAAGAATTGCTGGTGTCCATTCAATAGTATGAATTTTTGCCATCAATGCAGCATTAATCATTCTTGCTTTTTGATATAGTTGTTCGTCATTCATCTTTGGGTAAGCTTTACTTAAAGCATCAGCAATAGCATTATGCTCTTTTACAAAAATATTGTGCAATAGATTAAGACCTAGCCACCAATTTCTAGAAAAACCTGTTTTTTCCATTCCTTTGAACATCTCAAGTCCTAGAATTTCATTTTTTATTTGAGGAATGAGTCCATCTTTGTCTAAAGTTAGTTTTCCGTTCTTGAAACTTCTTAGGGAGTTTGCCCTTTTTTTATCGCTAGCATAAATTTGAGAGCCGTCCCACCAGTGAGTATTTTCGTTTAAGTAGGTTAAGCCAAGTTTTTCATCTTTAGCCGTTCTTGTTTCATCATTTCTACTTCTTTGGATGAGTAAGTATTCCATTCCTTTTTTGCTTCTAAGCGGATCATCTTTTTCCAGCATAAGCTGGTAGGCTCCATCTGCTTCATTTACTCCATGACTAAACCAATCATGCGTCATAAACTGAATCCAACTAACAGCAAATAAGTTTAGAAAACTAACAGGCTTAAATTTGTCTCTTGTAAGTAGATCAATACTTAGTTTTCGTGGATCTGGATAGAATAAGTCTTTATGTTCTTCTTTTTGATAAATAGATTTTGTATTTCTTCCCATTCTTGTCCATGCGGCACCTTCCATAGGATCATTCATATCATTACATGTTCCATCAATTCTTCTATTGAAGAAGTCTGTTGTACTACATTTTGCTTTGTTCAGAGGAAGTTTTGGTCTTTGTACATAGTTATCAAATAGGCTGTTGGCAAATAGTTCTTTTCTCATCTTTGATAATTGAAGTAACGCAGGAATAATTCTTTTTCTGTGCCATGTTGTCCAAGGATCATTTGCTTTTTGTTCCTTAGACCATGTTTTATAGACTCTTCTGTGTATTGCTTCTCTCGTTTTTTGAGCTTTTAGGCCAATTTTAGTTCTTCTTTTTTCTTCTTTGTAGTCAGCTTTTTTGATAAGTTTTTTGTTTGCTGTCTTTTGTTTTCCAGCAAATGATGTTGGAATAGCAAAAGTCGTAATGAGTATACCGGTTAATAGGTGTTTCATTTTTTACCTCACGTTGGCTTATGTTTTATCAGTTTGAAGATATAACTATAGTTTTCTTATAAAAATAAGTCCTAATGTTAAGTGAGTAATAATTACATGGAAAATATTCTCTTAAATTATGAAAGTGTAAAATATACAAGAGTCGATATAACTAAAATAAAGATTATATTGAGAAAAAAGCCTGTTTTTATCATATCATTGAGTTTTATCTTTTTGGTGCCATAAACAATTATATTCGGGGGGGTTGAGACAGGTAGCATAAAGGCCAAAGAACATGCAATAGCAATTGCACTTGTATACATAATAGAGTTTGATGGACTCTGTCCTCCTAAGGAAATAACTATGGGAACTAGTACATTTGCTGTTGCAGTATTTGATGCTAATTCTGTTGCAAAAATTGTAAATGCAACCAGAAGTATAAGAGTAAAGTAGATGTTTTCTCCTAATATATTCGCAGATATAAATTGAGCTATTATCAAAGCCAATTGACTTTTAAAAAAAACTTTTCCTATCGCTAGACCAGAGCCAAATAATAGTAGTGAAGGCCAGTCGATAGATAAGATATCATTTGATTTTAAAATAGGTTTCTTAAATGGAAGTAAAAATAAGATAAAGCCGAAAAACAGAGCAACAACTCCGGGATGTAAATAAGGCTTTAAAGCAGAGATAAAGCTTGGAAGAAACCAAAGAATGATCATAAGACAAAAGCAAAGAAGAGCAAAAAAGTCAGAAGAAGACTCTATTAGTTTACGTTTATTTTGTGGATGAGATTTTATACTAAGCTTAAGATGTTTCATATTAATAATAATAAAGATAAGTAATATAAGTAAGCAAGATACTGTTATAGGAAGCATTTGTAGCATCCACTCTAAAAAACCAATCTCAATATTTAAATTCTCTTTTAAAAGTGCCATAGCAATTATATTGGGTGTAGATCCAACTGGAGTTGTAATTCCTCCAATGCTAGATGCGTAGGCAATCATAAGTAAAATGAATCCTTTTGATCTTCTTGTGAGTCCATCTATATTAGACATAACACTAAGGCAGATGGGAAGCATTAAAGCTGTAACTGCTGTGTTTGAAATCCACATTGAGAAAAAGCCACTTGTTAGAATCAGAGCAAATATACTTCTGATTGCATTTCCTTTTACTAAAGGTAGATTTAAAATTTTTATTGCTATTTTTTTATCTAATTGTTGATTTTCAAAGCCTTTGGCCACTAAAAAACCACCGAGAAAAAGATAGATGAGTGGATGCGAAAAACTTGAAAAAGCTTCTTTTGTATCTATAAGCCCTGCGAAAACACAAAGACATACTCCAAGAACTCCCGTTACGTAAAGATCTACTTTTGTTAGGAGCCAACCCCAAATAATAAAGGAGAAGATAATAAGAAAAAGAGTTTGCTGGCTTGTAAGTGAGCTTGAAGCTACAAAAATAAGATATATAGAAGATAAAAAGTATAAAATATGTTTTATAAGGCCCATAGATTGCAAATATACAGGGTGAAAACACGAATGTGAAGATATCTTAATACTTATTCATTCTTTTTTGTTTTTTGCTCTTTATACTAGTGAGTGTAAAGGGGTAGGGCAAGGAGTTTATATGCAAACAATCGTTCTTAGAAGCACTGATAAAGATTTTAAAAGCAAGGTAAAAAAGTTAAGCTGGGAGCCAAAAATAGCAATGGTGTCTTTTGAACAAGACTGGAAGCCAGATGAGCATATTGATTTTCTTGTAGAGTCGTTTGAGCAAATAAAAATTTTTGGATCCTCTAGTTCTCAAGGCTTTATGGATAGCCAAGGAGTTTTAAAATCTAGCGCAACGGCAACAATAATGTTGATTGGTGGTGACAGCTTAGATGCTGGAATTGCAAGTCTTACTAAAGACAGCTGCGCTTTAAAGTTAGGAGAAAATGTTATCAATATGGCCTGTAAAGATGCGGGAAGATCGGGGCAAACTCCTTCTATTATATTTATGTTTAGTTGTCCGGGAGATGAAGAACTTGTTATCGAAGGGATCTGCAATATGATAGGCCAGGATACACCTATTATTGGAGGCAGCTCTGGTGATAACTCAATTAGTGGAAATTGGAAGCAATTATCAGGTAAAAGCTATGATGCGAATTTAGTCAGTATATTAGCAATTTATTCAGATGAGAAAATATCAACATATTTTCATAGTGGTTTTGGGCCGACGACATTTAAGGGGATTGCTACTAAAGTTGAGGCAAGAGAAATCATTGAAATAGATGGATTTGCTGCGGCAAAAGTTTATAATGAGTGGACACAAGAAGCAATGAGTGACTCTTTGCTAAGAGCTCCTAGTACTATTTTGGCACAGAGCTCTTTATTTCCTATTGGAAGAAAAACAGATAGTGACAGCTCGAGTCTTTTTTATAAGCTGTCTCATCCGGAAACAATTACAAAAAGACATGGATTGACAACGTTTACAACGATAGAGCAAGGAGAAGAAATAACTTTGATGTCTGGAACTTATGAGTCAATTATAGAAAGAACTTTAAGGGTTTTAGAACAGGCACAAGAAATAGAGCAAATAGAAAAAGATGATATAAAAGGAGTCGTTTTAACTTTTTGTGCTGGTTGTATGATGACTTTAGGTCCAAGAATTAATGAAGTTTATGAGCTTATTGAGGATAAGTTTTTAAAAAGTAATATTCCGTTAATTTCTTTTTTTACTTTTGGAGAGCAAGGTCATATTGCTAACGAAGAAAATATACATGGTAATTTAATGATATCAGCTGTTTTATTAACAGATAAAACTTAAGGGTATTGATAATGATTGAGTCGGATGAAAAACTAAGGCAAACAATAATTGAGCTAGAAAGAATTAAGAAGCATGAGAAGTTTTTACGACTTCAGTCAGACCATCTTGTTGAAGCTATTGAAGTTTTAACTGGTGCTTTAGATCCTAATGAAATTCTAGATAAAGTCTTTACGACTTTAAATCGTGCTATAGAGTTTGACGACTCTCTTTTACTTGTTAAAAAAGAAAATCACTTTTGTGTTAGTCGATCTTCTATTGTCGCTATGAATGATACTCATATTCCAATGAGTGATAACTTTAAAAGAGCTTTAAGTTTAAAGCCAATTATTATTCATAACTTAAGTGCTGTTGATGAATGGAAAGAGTGCAATGCGATTTATTTAAAATATTTAAGTGCTTTATATTTACCAATTGTCAGTGCTCAGGTTGAATACATTTTTATCTTTTTTCATAAAAATAGAGCACATTTTAATAAGCAAGGACTAGGATTAGTTTCTCGTTTAGCACCGATTGCTTCACAAGCTTTTCAGATTATTAAAGCAAATAGCGATTTAAAGATAGAAATTGAACAAAGAAAAAAAGTTGAAAGAGAAAATAAAAAATTAAGTGATCAGCTTGTTCAATCTGCTTATAAAGAAGGATTTGCACAGCATGCAGTTTCTGTTTTGCACAATATCGGAAATTTATTAACTCCATTAAAAATTAATATCGATTTTTTAAGACAAAGCAGCAGTTTAGACTATGCTAAAAAGATTGGTAAATTATTAAATGTAGCAAAAAAAAAGAAGTTATCTAGTAGTGAGTTAATTGAATTTTTAGAAGTTTTAGAAGAAGATGCCTTATCTTCTTCTAAAACTTTAAATGAAACGGTTGATAATATTATAAATCAAATTGAATCAGTATGTGTCATTGTTGATTCGCAAAAAAAACATACAAGTTTAAAGGATCAGTTAACAGTATCTGTAAATTTAAGTTCGGCTTTTGATCAAGTAAGAGCGCAGTTTTTATCTCGTTTGAGTTCTAACGGTATTGATTTTTCTTTTTCTGTGGATACTGAAATAACTCTAGCAACGAATCAGGTTTTATTTAATGAATGTCTTCAAAGCTTTATGGAAAACTCTATTTATCAGATAAAGCAAAAAAAGCTTAGTGATATAAATTTTGTAGACCCTATAATTGAATGGAAAGTCTTTCTTGATAGGAAAAGTAATCATATGCGTCTGGAGCTTTTTGATAATGGTATAGGTTTAAGTACAATAGAGGTTGAGGGTATTTTTAAATCGGGTTCTGAGTTTAGCAAAATAGATATAGATTTTGATTTACATGAAGTAGCCAACTTTATTAATACTCGTAATGGGACAATAGATTGTTTTTCTCAGGGAAGGTCTATGGGGACAAAGTTTGTAATTATGTTACCTTTATAGATAGATCATGTAGTAAAAGTGTTCTTTTATTGTTATTGTCTTTTCTATGAAAAGTTATATTGGATTAGTACATCACCCAATTGTTGATAAAACAGGAAAGACGGTAACGACTAGTGTTACCAATTTAGATATTCACGATATTGCAAGGTCTGCTAGAACATTTGGCTTTGATGGTTATTTTATTATTACTCCTATTAAAAAACAGCATGAATTAGTTCAAACGATACTAGATCATTGGAATACAGATTATGGGAATCAATATAATCCAGATAGACAGGATGCGTTATCTTTTATATCCCTAGCTGATTCTATTGAAATAGCTAAAGACAAAATCAAGGAAGAAACGGGAAAAGAGCCTCTAGTTGTTGTAACTGGAGCTAATTTTAAAGAATATGCTGGTACAGAAAAAGAGTTACGCGAGAAGTTAGAGCTTGACAATAGGCCTATGTTCTTGTTATTTGGTACAGGTTGGGGATTACATGCCTCTGTCACTGAAAATGCGGACTTTCGTTTAGAGCCGATTTTTGGTGCTGCTAAAGATGGTTATAACCACTTAAGTGTTAGGAGTGCGGTTGCAATTTATTGTGATCGAATTCGCAGAAGCCTCTGAGTCCATTAGATATTAGTTTTGATTAAAAGTTTTAGTTTTTAATCGCGCTTCCCTCTGACCCAAAAATAGTAAACAAGCACAGATGGTGAATGGAAGAGAGAATTTTTTGTAAAGGATAAGTCATGAACTTAATCGAATTAGTAAACAAAAAGTATGCTAGTAAAAACATTGAGAAGTTTCCAAAATTCAGAGCAGGAGATACTGTAAGTGTTTCTGTTAGAATTACAGAAGGAAATAAATCTCGTATCCAAAGGTTCGAAGGTATTGTTATCGCTACTAAAGGTAAGGTAACAGGAACTGATTCACACTTTAGAGTTAGAAAAATTTCTAACGGAATGGGTGTTGAAAGAGTTTTCCCATACCACTCACCAGCTGTTGAAGAAATTAAAGTTCTTAACAGAGGTAAAGTTAGAAGAGCTAAGTTCTTCTACCTAAGAGAAAGAACAGGAAAAGCGGCAAGAATCGAAACAGATTACAGCCAAAAGAACTAATTTTAATTTTAAAATTGTTTTAATTTGCCCAAGGCTTTATGTCTTGGGCTTTTTTATTGAGGGACAGATGAAAGTAATAGGATGCGATGAAGTTGGAAGAGGTCCAATTGCAGGTCCGGTTGTAGGATGTGCTGTAAGTCTAAGTGAAACTCCTAAACTTATGAACTTTTTAAAAAATCTTAATGTTACTGATTCAAAAAAACTAACAGAAAAAAAGAGAAAAAATATCTTGGCTGAACTTGGAGTTGATTTAGAAAACCTTGTTCCTGATAAGAGTTATAAAAATCATCATGGATTTATGTTTTGTCTTCAATCGATAGATGAAAAAACTATTGATGAAATTAATATTTTACAGGCTTCTCTTTTAGCTATGAAAAATAGTGCTATCAAAATTTTATCTGATGAAAAATCTATTTTGATTGATGGAAATAAAGTTTTTCAAATAGATGGCTTTAAGGGAAATGTTGAAGCAATTGTTAAAGGGGATTCAAAAAATATGGCCATCGCTTTAGCTAGTATTATTGCTAAAGAATATAGAGATGAGCTCATGAAAAAATTTGATCAAAAATATCCAGGATATGGACTAGCATCCCATGCAGGCTATCCAACTAAGGCACATAAAGAAGCTGTTAAAAAATTAGGAGTTCTTCCTATTCATAGAAGGAGTTTTAAAGGTGTTAAAGAATACTGCTAAAGGTAATTTTAATGAAGCCAAAGCTTCAAAGTTTTATCATAATCGTTATACGCCAGTTTTAATATCAAGTTCTATGCTTAGAAAATATAATTGTGCGCAAGTAGATATTTCTTTTGTAAAAGACAATACAATTTACCTTGGAGAAGTGAAGTCTTCTAAAGTTGGTATAAGTAAAAGGCAAATGAATAGGCTTAAAGATTCAGCAGAGTTTATCAGCGCAGCTCTTGATGTAAACACTCAAATACTACCTATAATTAGTTGCCAAATGCATTAAGCTTCTTTAACCTTAAAGTATGAAAAAATTATTTGTATCTATTGCTATTTTCTTATCTCTAGTATTTCCAGTTAGTGAAGCTAGAGCGGATATGGATCCAAAAATGAAAGCTTTTGCCGTTATGGCCACATATGGAACAGTGGGCGGTGCTCTTTTAGGATTTGCATCGATGGCATTTGGAGCAAAATCTAGGGCCATAGCTCAAGGAGCTTCACTAGGTTTATATGCTGGTATTATTTTTGGAGCTTATGTTCTGTATTCTTATAATCAAAGCAAGAATCCTAGTTATGTAGATGAACAAGATCCTTATTATAATGACCCCTATGCTGATCCATATGGTGGTAGGCAAGTAGCTCCTGGAGGATTTGGTGCTCCAGTTCCTAAGACTCAAGAAGATAGCGGGGCAGGTGGATTTTTTGGAAATAGAGTTCAGCAGATTAATGATAAGTATATGACAGACTTTGGAGGATATAAGAGAAAATCTTATTCTCCTCCGATCTATATGAATTTATTAAATATAAGTTTTTAGTTTTCGAAAGTTCTCTTTCTTGCAGAAAACTGTCCTATTTGAGATGTGTTATCATCATCCATATCAAAGTCATCCCATATCATTTTAGCTTCTTCTGAGCTATATAGCTTAAAGATTTTTTTAAAGTCACTACTTACATTTTTTAAACCAATCTGGTTACTTGAATGAGTTTGTTTGTTGAGTAAGTGAATTGTTTCGACAAAATGACAAATACCAGAAGAGCCTACAAAGTCAATTCCTCCTAAATCAACAGTAATAGTTGAGTGGGGATTGTCTGATAAAAGATCTTTAAGCTGACTCTTAAGTGGCGATGAGTTTGCATAGTCTAAGTCACCCTGCATTTGAATTGTAATATTACCTAAAGCATCTCTTAAGATATTGGCCTTCATTGACATAAATAACTCCTACTTATATTGTGTTTATATCTCTTTAGAATAATACCATCCTAAAAGAATAGATTTTAGAGGGAAAAATTCTACTAAATAAGTCGGAGCCATTATGTCGGTTATTCATTTTGTTACAGTACCTATTGGAAATTATGACGATATAACAATTAGAGCTTTAAACCATCTAAAAGAAGTAAAATATATATTCTGTGAAGATACAAGAGTTTTTAAAAAACTTGCAAATGCTCTTGGTATAGAAATTGGTGATAAGTTTATAAACTCTTTTCATGATCATAGTGATAAAGCAAAACTTGATAATGTCTTTAGTATATTAGAATCAAGTGAAATAACTTTTGTTTCAGATGCAGGAAGCCCTGTTATTTCAGATCCGGCTTATCCATTAATTGTAGAAGCAACTAAAAGAGAAATTGAGATTAAAGTTGTATCTGGAATAAGTGCCGTAACATGTGCTTTAGAAAATAGTGGACTTGCTCCAATACCATTTTCTTTTCATGGGTTTATTCCAAGAGATAAAGGAAAAAAAGAAGAGTTCTTTTCAAAAATAGAAGGTATCTATGGAACTCATATTTTCTTTGAAGGTGTAAGCAGAGTAATGGATACTGCAAAGGTATTATCTAAATGTCTTCCTAGTAGTAATGTGGTTATCGCTAGAGAGTTAACTAAAGAATATGAAAGTATATATAGATTTAAAGCAAGTGAGTTTGAAAATATAAAGGATCAAATTGTAGAAAAAGGAGAGTTTGTTTTTGTTGTATCAAATGAAAAAAAATCTTCTGGATCAAGTAAAAAGATAAAAGAGCTTGCAAATGCTATTTTAGAAAAAGGATCTAAGCCAAAACTTATGTCAAAGCTTTTAGCTGAAATCTTAGATCTGTCTTCAAAAGAAATTTACGAGAAGATTCAAAGGGATTAAAGTGAAAACATTTAAATTAAACTCTGGTCATAATATGCCTTTATTTGGTTTGGGTACATGGTTATCGGTGAAAGGAGAGGTTTATAATATTGTTAAAGAAGCTATAAAGCTTGGTTATAGACATATTGACTGTGCTCATTGCTATGAAAATGAAGATGAGATTGGAGTGGCATTAGAAGAAGTAATTAGTGAAGGAATTGTAAAAAGATCTGATCTTTTTATTACTTCAAAGCTTTGGAATAATTCTCACAAAAAAGAAGATGTTATTCCAGCTCTTAAAAAAAGCTTAGAAGACTTAAAGTTAGATTACTTAGATCTTTATTTAATTCATTGGCCAGTAGCTTTTAAAAGTGATGTATTTTTTGCAACAAGCGCTGATGGATATTTAACACTTGATGAAGCACCTATATCTAATACTTGGAAAGAATTAGAAAAGGCGGTGGATATGGGACTTATTAAATCAATTGGAGTTGCTAATTTTAGTGAGTCAAAAATTAAGAAAATTCAATCTTTTGCTAAGTTGCCACTTAGTGTAAATCAAGTTGAAAGACATCCTTACTTTAATCAAGAAAAACTAAATTCATTTTGTAAAAGTGAAAATATACTAATGACTTCTTATTCTCCATTTGGATCTCCTGGTAGAAGTGATGCTATGAAAAAAGAAGATGAACCAACCTTATTAGATAATAAGACTTTAGTGGATCTAGCTAAAAAACATAATGTCCCTGTCTCAAATATTATTATTGCTTGGTCTTTGAATCAAAACATTAGTGTAATCCCAAAAACAGTGACACCATCAAGAGCAAAAGAAAATCTAGATAGTACAAAACTTGAATTATCTAAAGAGGATATTGAGTTAATTAATAGTCTTGATATGGATTATCGTTATGTGGATGGATCATTTTTTACAAGCAATGGATCGCCTTACACGATGGAAGATCTTTGGGGATAAGATATGAAACTTTTAAAAAGCTCAATTCATTTTAATAAAATCATTTTATCTTTGATTTTTAATATCTCTTTTTTGACACTTACATTTTTTGGAAATCTTATCATAATGTTATTTTCATATTTAGTTTATTTTATAGAAAAAGATATTAATGTTCATATGAACTCCTATCTAGACGCACTTTGGTGGGGATTTTCTACTGCAACTACAGTCGGTTATGGTGATATTATACCTATCACACCTACAGGAAAAATTATTGGTATCGTTCTAATGTTAATTGGAACAGCTCTATTTGCAACATATACAGCTTTATTTGCTCAAGCTATTTTAGAAGATGAGTTCTTTAGGTTTAGAAGGAAGTATAAGTAGGGTTGGATTATACAACCCCATCTTTAACTACAATCCTAATCGCATCCAGCGTAATACTAGCATCATTAATAATTTTAGTATTTTCATTAATCAAATGATCAATTGCTAAAATTTCATTATCACTAATAAGAGGATTCTTTTTGATAAGGTTTTTAAGTCTTAGTTTTTCTAACTCATAAGTTTCATTTAAAGCTCTAATACCATCTGTAATATATTTTTTAGATCTTGCTTTTGCAAAGTTTTGTCCAATATCGGTAAGTTGCTTTATAGATTCTCTAGGAATGTTTTGCATAAAGGCCCTATTTTTAATATCACTATCAATCATAGAGTCTACAAACTTCTTACTATAGTCTTTAGTTATATCTTTTCCTTGCGAATCTAGTAATACTCTAATAGGTGTTAGAGGTAAGAATTCTCTAGCAACAGATCCTACAGAAGCTACTGTTTGAAGCTTAAAGATAAGCTCAAAACAAAGATCTGGTTTTATTGCGCCATTTTGCTTAACAATACAAAGATTTCCAAATTCAGTATTTGTAAGCGTTTCAACAAGATTTACAATAAGAGGGTGCTCAAAACTAAAAAGTGAAATATCTGATCTATAACTAGCTAGATCTTTACTTAAAGTTCCACTCATTCCCTCACTATTAAGTCCAGGAAGACCTCTTAGTAGGGCATTATCAGATTCTTTAATAAAGAACACTTTGTCACTTAGATCTTTGATTGTAATACCTAATGCATCAAAGGCCATATTCATGTATTTATCAAGATCATTTTTTTGATTAAATTCATTAATCGAATTTTTAATAGCTTTCGCATTTTCAAAGTTAAATGAATTGATATCTAAAAGAGCATCGTGTCCTTTAGATAATTCAATGACAAGATCATCATACTTAACTTTCATATTAGATATAAAAGTATCTAAATCTTCTTGGTTAAAAGAAGACTTTATAAGTTCTTCTAACTTATCTTTATATTCATTATAAAAGGTTGTTGCTGCCTTTGGTGCAGCTTCAAAAGATTTAAAAACTTTTTCATACCAATCAATTAGAATATGCTCAAAGCTTTTTTCAATATAAGGAATATGAATATTTATATCATGTTTTTGGCCAACTCTATCTAATCTTCCAATTCTTTGTTCTAAAAGATCAGGTACCTTTGGAATATCAAATAAGAATAGGTGGGAAGCAAACTCAAAGTTTCTTCCTTCTGATCCAACCTCCGTACAAATAAGAACTCTTGCTCCATCGTCATCTGCAAAATAAGCCGCTTGTCTATCTCTTTCCATTAATGATTGCTCTGAATAAAAAAGAGCAGACTTTATTGTGGTAGAAGATGTAAGTCTTTCATGGATCTTTATAGCAAAATCTTTTGAATGAACTATTACTAGAACTTTCTCATTACTATTTTGATCTAAACATTCTTTTAGATAATCAAACTTTAGATCAAATACAAGCTTATCATTAAGCTTATTTGTATTTTCTATTTTTTTACTATGTAAGACTCTTTTTGGGAAAAAGAGATTATATTTTTCTAGATGATCTCTTGTATTTCTAAAGATCATTCTACCAGTGCCATGAGTATCTATAAGATGAGAAATAATTTTATCTTTAGTATTTAATACATCTATTTCACTAGCATC
>JAOARC010000032.1 GCA_025210745.1 Bacteriovoracaceae bacterium | reverse complement strand
TTATCTTTTATCTTTTATCTTTTATCTTTTATCTTTTATCTTTTATCTTTTATCTTTTTTTAACAGAGAGATAATTGCCTATCTAAAGCATATTAATTCTATCTAAAATTAGGTTGAACACTCTCTTTGATGCCTTTTTACTTTTGCCTTTAATCATAGCTTTTCTCATTTTTCTATTTGCTATAGCTTTATGATGGTAAATAGAGGCTACTCCTGAAATCAAAGCATCGACTGGTAATAAAGCAACACCCAGTACTAACGCCGGTACTGCTGGCAAAGCCCCACAAATACCAATTGTACCTCCAATAATAGCAAACATTGCCGGAGGCGTAGCAGCAGGTATTGCAATAGCTGAGAGTCCTATAAAACCTCCAAAAGTAGTTAGCTGAGCTCCTACAGAGCTTTCCTTCCAACAAAGACGATAGAGTTCTTCTGTTACCTCGAAGCCGATCTTTGCAAGTTTAAAGTTATAGGTATTATAGCCTCCATATAACTCATAAGTATCGCCAACCTTCTCATATGGGATTCGATTCAATTCAAGGGAAATATTTCTATCTTTGAGCGAAAATACAATATCATTTTGTTTGTCTTGATTAGTTTCATAGGAAATATGTATCTCCCTATTAGAGTTTCTTTCTTTAACTATAACAACTCTATCACTATTTGCGTAACATGTTAGAGCAGTAGCCATAAATAGCCCAATCAATAAATTTCTCATAATAATCCTCCAAATATATAGTTCATTTAATAAATGTTTTTATTTTTTTATTAATTATAAAGAGCTTAGAAGTAAAATTAATCGACTTTCCAAAAAGTGATTGCTCCGGCACTAAAACCTATTCCGATTGTTTTTAGTGATACTCCTGTAATATAGCATGTTCCTAAGTCATCTTCTTTTTCACTTTTAAAGATTCCAACGGAAGCACCACCAATAAGTCCTACTGAAAATTTACCGCCAAAAAAACCTTGATTCCTATAAATCAGATCATCCGTTGAGTTTACTTTGCGGCACTTTATTTTAAAGTTTTCATTTTTTGTATATCTTAACCCAATACCTATGCCACGAATGAGTAATCCTACTTGATCTTCCGGATCTTTTTTATTTTGGCAGATAATACGTTTATCTCCCATGAATTGAGAATCTCCAACATTTTCAATCATCAGCTGATGATTATCTTGTTCATCCATTTGTTTACAATTTAGAGTTAAGGCATACGAAGAAAAACTTCCTAATATAAATAATCCAATCAATAGCTTGTTCATTTGTAACTCCTTATTTTTAAATATCAAAATGATGACAACTCAATTTCTCCAAGGTTTTGCGTAATACTTTTTTAAAAGATCTTTTTGAAAAAGCTTTTTTTGCAATTTTTGAGCTAATACCATTGCCATCAATTTTGTGATCTAGATAAAGCCCGTTTGCTTCATTTGTATTATAAGTAATTTGGAGTAGGGGATATTTAATGGGACTAGAAGAGTCCTCACCTTCAATCATTTCAATATTCAATTCAATATTATGGTTGTTCGTTTTAGTAACTTGAATATCTTTTTTCTTTTTAAGTTTTTTTGTAATATAAGATTTCAGTTCATCTAGGTCACTTTCTTTAATATATGATAAATTCTCACCTTTTAAATTTAGTTTTATAAAACATTTATCAGCAAATGTTGAAAAACTAGATATTGTTAAAAATATTGTGATAATTTTTTTCATAGATTTATACCCATTTTTGACTTTATTAGCCGTGAGACTCGCCACCTCTTAAAATAAACATAGATTCAAATATAGTTTTCATAGTTTGCTCCTCATTAAAGTTAGAAGAATTGATTTGTACTGATTATGCCAAGGGCTTTTATTAAATCGGAAAAAAAATTGTTACCACTTTTACTCTGACTTTATTTGAAAAGTCTGTGATTTCAGTAGGTTGAAGGCTTATCTGATAGAGCTGAGTTCAATTGCCTTGTATCTAAAGTTATCGAATAGTGCTATAATTGTTGAGTATTTATTTAAAATTTAAAAAGGTTTAGACATTCATGGCAAAAGAACTAGTGATCAATCAGACTCATAATGAGAGTCGTGTCGCTCTAGTAGAAAATGGAGAAATTTTAGATTTTCTTATTGATAGAGCATCCTCAGCTAATAACAAACCATCTGTAGGAAATATTTATTTAGGCAAGGTTTTACGTGTACTACCAGGTATGCAATCAGCATTTGTTGATATTGGATATAGCAGAGCTGCGTTTCTATATGTAGACGATGCCTATATTCCCACTCTTGAAGAGCAAAGGGAGATGACTAAAAAGCTTGAGGAAAAAGAAAAAAATGAAGTTAAAGTGGGGCAAACTATTCCCGATGAGTTTTCGACTTTATCTGAAACCGTAGATTTAAAATATAGGGATGATCTTCAGATTCAAGATATTTTAAAAGAAGGTGATGAGATTTTAGTTCAGGTTTCTAAGGAACCGATTTCAACTAAGGGACCGAGGATTACAAGGCATATTACTATTGCTGGTAGACATATTGTTTTTATGCCTTTTATAGAACATATTGGTGTTTCTAGAAGAATAGAAAATGATGATGAAAGACAAAGGCTTAAAGCTGTTTTGGAATCAATGAGGCCACAAGGTAAAGGATTAATCGCTAGAACAGTTGCTGAGGGACAATCTCACAAAGTCTTAAAGAATGATTATCAAATGTTATCTAATATCTGGAAAGATATTCAAAAAAAACTTAAAAGTGCAAAAGCTCCTTCTAGTGCTTTTAATGACCTTGCTTTTGTTGAAAGAGCTCTGAGGGACATTACAGATGAAGATGTTGATAAAATTGTTGTCGATGAAAAATCTACGGCTAAACAAGTAGAGAAATTTGTAAATAAATTTTTGCCAAAATTTAAAGGGAAGGTAAAAACCTATAATGGTGATGTTCCTATTTTTGAACATTATCAAATTGATATTGAGATCGAAAGAGCAATAAGTAATAAGGTTTATTTAAAGTCGGGAGGCTCTTTAAATATAGATCAAACAGAAGCCCTTGTTTCTATTGATATTAACACGGGAAAATTTGTCGGCAAGAAAACGTTAGAAGAAACAATTCTTCGTACAAATCTTGAAGCTGTTAAGGAAATTGCTTATCAATTAAGACTTAGAAATTGTGGTGGAATCATTATTATAGATTTTATTGATATGGAAAAAGAGGAAAATAAAGAAGCTGTTTACCAAGCTCTGTTGGAAGCTCTTAAAAAGGATAGAGCAAAAACAAATGTTCTTCCAATCTCTGGCCTTGGTCTTGTGGAGATGACAAGAAAAAGAACAAGGGATACTCTTACGAGGGTAATGTGCGAACCGTGTCCGTACTGTGAAGGAACGGGGTCTGTAAAATCTGTTTCTAGTGTTTGCTACGAAATATTAAGAGAAGTAACAAAGGCAATGAAAAAAGCTAAGGGACCGAAGATTTCCGTTTTTGCCCATCCAGAAGTATCAGCTAGATTATCAGGAGAAGACTTTGAAGTAATAGAGTCTTTGGAAGAGAGATTTTCAAAGTCTTTAGTTATTAGAGCTGATAATTCTTATCATGTTGAACAATATGAGATTTTCACGCAAGATTACTAGGAGATTACTAGGTACGTGAGACATTTTTCAGTACTTTGCAGTATAGATTATCTCACGTACTTTTTGGCTCTACTTTTTGGCTCCTTTTTGGCTCGTACTTTTTGGCTAAGTCCTTTTTTAACGAGAGATTTTTTTTGATATGCTACCTTTTTATTTTCTACAAAGCTTCCTTCTGAGTTACATTCAACTCTAAACTCACTAGCAAAAGTATTAAAACTTATTATTGCTAAAAAAAAGATAAGGTATTTCATTTTTAGTTTCCCCTCGTTATTTTTATAACAAACAACTCTACAATAATACTTATCGTGTTTTTTTGCGTCACATTAATTTTTCTTGTTTTTAAAACTAAGTTATTGATTTCACAAACCTTAACGAGCTAAATTCTTTGCTTTGCAAAACACACCATTTTTGCTAAATTAACGCGACATTTATAATTCAAAAAACGTAATGATACAAACCTCGCTCCAAGCAATAACGACTTGGGGCTTAATATAAACCCAGGAGAATGTATGATTTATGAATCGGCATTTGTTCTTCGCACTGAAGCTGGCGAAGAAGCAATCAAAAAAATTACTGATATTGTAAGTGAAACGATATCAAACTTCGATGGAGAAATCCTAGTAAACGACAATTGGGGAGTAAAACAATTTGCTCAACCAACTGAAGCTGGTGTTACACGTGGTAACTACTTTTACATTATGTACAAAGCTAACACGAACTGTAATACAGAATTAGAAAGAAGATTTAAAATTTCTGAAGACGTTTTAAAGTTCTTATTCATTAGATTAGGTGTTGACGCTGATCAAGAAGCAATTGTAAAAGGTTATTCTAATCCTTTTAATGCTACTGGTGACGATGCTACGGAAACTTTTAAAGATAAAAAACAATTTGCTAAGAGAAAGTCTTGTTATTTTACTGAAAAGAAAACTAGACCAGATTGGAAAAATACAAACTCTTATGCTTGGTTAGTAAACGAATTTGGTAAGATCTCTCCAGCAAGAGTTACAGGTTTAAGACCTAAGTACCAAAGAGCAGCAACTACAGCGATTAAAAGAGGTAGATGTATTGGTCTAATTAGCTATATGAACAACCACGTAGCAAGATAATAAAGGCGTAAATGAATCAGTACCCATCTGCAAACATTTCTAATTCAAAAATCATAATTTTAGGACTTACTTCTATTATTATGTCTTTGAGTCTATTTATGTCTGCATTTGCACCATTTCCACTATCTTTGATTACTTCTTTAAAAGGAAGAAAGAGTGGCTATGCAATTGGTGGAGTACTTGTGTTAGTAACATTTGTATTGAGTGTTGTAGTTTTAAAAAATATTCTTGGATTTGCTATTTTTGCATTAGCTTTTCTTATCTCAATTTTAGTGAGTGAAATAAATCTAAATAGAGTTAAGCCGGTAAAAGGAATTTTCTTTAGTGGGTTAGCTTTGATTTTCCTTTTTGCGGGGATTGGTTACTCTAGCTTAAAGAGTAAAAATCAGACATTAGATCAGTTCATTTTAAGTGAAATTGAAAAGAATAAGGATGTTTTTGAAGTCCAGAAAAAAGAGCTCGAAAAAGCGGGAAGTTCAAAGCAGGCTTTTGAGGCATTATCAATTCTTAATCAGCCAGAAGTTTTAAAAGATATGATTATTAGGCAAATGCCTTCTTATTTAATAATTTCTTCTTTTGTCATTATTTGGTTAAACCTGATGCTTCTTTTTAGAAGTAAAAGATTGTTTAGAATTGATATCGGGGCAACGAGTTTTGATCTCATTAATATAAAATTGCCTGATAACCTTATTTGGGGGGTTATTGTAGCCTTAGTTATGGCATTAGTTGGTGAAAAAGTTGATGCTTCTTTACCTCTAGTGGGCGAAACTTTATTAAAAGCTTTTGGAGTATTTTATTTTTTTCAAGGGTTTGGAATTTATATTCAGTTTTTAGACTATACAAGAATAAGAGGTTTTTTTAGAACTTTTTTAGTTGTATTCACAACATTAACAGCAAGTTACTTATTAGCAGGAATCGGCCTTTTTGATATGTTTTTTAACTTTAGAAAATATTTTAAAAATAAAGAATAAACTTAAGGAGAACCTATGAAGGTTATATTAACAGAACAAGTAAAGACTTTAGGAAACGTTGGTGAGATCGTTAACGTATCTGAAGGTTATGCAAGAAATTTTCTTATCCCTGGAAGAAAAGCAATTTTAGCGGATGAGTCTAATACAAAGCAGATGGCTGACTATAATAAAATGTTAGCTAAAAAAGTTGAAGCTCAAAAAACAGCTGCACAAGAAGTAGCTAAAAAAGTTGAAGGTTTAACTCTTAACTTAATTAAGAAAGTTGGTGGAAACGGAAGCCTTTTTGGTACAGTTACTACTGCAGAGCTTGCTAAAGCTTTAAATGATAAAGATATTGAAATCGAAAGAAGACAAATTTTTATTGATGGAGCGATCAAAAACCTTGGAACTTATGATGTAAAAGCAAAACTTTTTAAAGGTGTTGAAGCAAGCTTTCAAGTTAAAATTGAAATGAGTGAAGAACAAGCTTTAGAGTTTAAGAAAAAACAAGAGGCTGCAGCTGCAAAAAAAGCTAAAGCAAAAACAGAAGCTAAAACTGAAGAAACTGCTGAAGAAACAGCGACAGAAGAGACTACAGAAGCTTAATTTATATGGCCCCTTATATTTAAGGGGCTTTTATTTTACGTAGAGAGAATTTGAATGGAAAAACAAGTTGGTGATTTACCACACGATTTTATGGCCGAAAAAGCATTGATTGGATCATTACTAATCGATAATAGGTCATATGATGAAATCACTGATATTCAAATTTCTAAGGATGATTTTTACCACCCTGCTTATGGACAAATTTTTGAGAGTATTCACTCTTTAGCTTTAACTGATAAACCATTTGATCTTGTTAGTGTTTGTTCTGAATTATCAGATAAAGCTAAACTCGACTCAGTCGGTGGTCAAAGCGCAATTGCTCTTTTAGTTGAAGATACAGTTTCTTCAGCAAATATTTATCACTATGCTAAAATTGTAAAAAACAAATCTGTTTTAAGATCGATTGTTAGAAACTCAATGAAAATTACAGATCAAGGTTTAAACTTTGTAGGTGATATTAAGCAATTTCTAGATGAGGTTGAATCAAGTTTTTTCAATCTTGCTAGCCAAACAAGAACAAATTTTGTTGTGACATTAAAAGATTCACTAAAGCAAAACCTTAGAAATATGGAAAAAGGTAAAAGAGCTGAAGGTGAGATTTTAGGTCTAACGACGGGATATCCAAGTTTAGATAAAAAATTATTAGGTCTACAAGCTGGTCAGATGGTTATTATTGCCGCAAGACCTGCTATGGGAAAGACAGCCTTTGCCCTCAATCTTGCAACTAATGCATGTAAAGCAAGCCATCTTCCAGTTATGATATATTCTTACGAGATGCTTAGTGCCGAGCTTTCAGGAAGACTTTTAACGAGTGAAGCAAAAGTTGATGGAAGAAAGCTTAGAACAAATGACTTTAATGATGTTGATATGAGAAATATCGCAACAGCTATTAAGTCATTATCTGGTCTTCCAATTTATATTAATGACTCTGCTGCCACAACGCTTTTAGATATTAAATCTCAAGCAAGAAAAGTAAAGTCAGATGAAGGTATTGGTATGATCATTATTGACTACCTTCAGTTAATGAAACCCCATGTACAAAAAAGTTCTAGAGAGCAAGAGATTGCTGAGATTTCAAGGGGAATTAAAGAACTTTCAAAAGAACTTGGTTGTCCTATAATCGCACTATCTCAGCTTAACCGTTCTGCAACTTCAAGAACAGATAGAAGACCTCAGCTTCAAGATTTAAGAGAATCAGGTTCAATTGAGCAGGATGCCGATATTGTTATGCTTTTACATAGAGAAGAGTATTATGATGAAAATACTCCTAAAAAAGGTATCGCAGAAGTAATCGTCGCTAAGAACAGGGCCGGAGAACAAGGAACTGTAGAGATGGCATGGATTGCGAGTCAGACAACTTTTGCTGAGCTTGATAAGAGATTTCATGATGGAAATGGACAAGAAGGTTAATCAAACCTTTGCCATTTTTAAACTAGCAAATAATCAAAACTTATATTTAAGTGAACCAATAAAAGTTTATAGCTTTTATAAGGGATACTATATTGATGAGCTAATAGGCCTTAAAAAAAGAGATGGCTTAAGCTTTTTAAAAAAATGTTTAAATCGGTATGATATTTTAAAAAATGAGAGTTTGCCCGTTGTTTTTAATCTTACTTATGACTTTGGACGTATTATAGAAGGTCAAGAATTAGAAGACGATGAATTTTTAGGATCAATGATTATATTTTCTAAAGCAGAACGTATTACTCTAAGTGAAAAAGAAAAAATCAAAGCTAGCTTTAGGATAACGAATAAGATCTCTAAAAAAGACTATAAAAATAAAATAGAAAAAGTCTTTTTTCATCTTAAAAGAGGTGATTGTTACCAAGTTAATCTTACTCATTTATTTAAGCACTCATATAGCGAGCAGATAACACCTATGATGCTTGTAAAAGCCTTGTTTAATGATAGGAGTAAAGTTTCTCCTTATGCTCACATTATTAATATGCCTTATAAAAAAGAATGTATTATATCGAATTCGCCTGAGTGCTTGTTTCAAATTAAAGAGGATGAAATATATACTATGCCTATAAAAGGAACAATTAAAGAATCCAAAGATGCATGGAAAAAACTATCTTCTTCAAAAAAAGATCAAGCTGAGCTTTATATGATTACTGATTTACTTAGAAATGATTTAACGAAAATAAATTTAAATCCAAGTGATACTGTATTTAAAAAGAAGAAGTTAAAAGTTCCTGGCCTTGTTCATCAATACTCATTAGTTAAAACTAAACTAAGTCAACAGACTTCTTTGCTAGATATTATTAAGAATGTATTTCCTGGAGGAAGTATTACTGGGGCTCCTAAAAAGAGGGTGATGCAAATAATAGATGATATTGAAAGCCAAAGTAGAGGAGTTTATTGTGGTTCGACCATATTACTACATAAAAGCTTGAAGTCTGCCTCAATCAATATTCGAACAGCTAAATTTGAGCTTGAAAGTCAGACTTTTTCTTATGGAAGTGGTGGAGGAATTACATTATTAAGTGAAACTAATAGTGAGTATGAGGAAATGTTGATGAAATATAAAAGCTTTCTTCTAACAATTTTTAATAAATGTTAACCTAAGATCTATAATTTTAAGTATTTAGGCTAAAAATAAGAACAAATGTAATAAAATCTTACATCTGATATAGCAAATTTGACAAAAAATTTAAAAGATCGATATGCTCTATAAAAAGAGGGAGAGAGGCTTAAATTAAGGAAGATTTAAGTAATTAGCAAGGAGCTACAAATGAATAATCAATCTGAGGAAACGATTACTCTGGATTCGCTTTCTAATTTAACAGGTTTTCCGGCTGAGTTAATTAGAAAAGAATTATTTGATGGAACGCAGATGGAAGACAATCAAGAAATTCCACTTGCTGATTTAAGAAAAGCAATGCTTTCATTTATTGATGAAACAATGCTAGAAGACAAAAAAGAACTTCATTAAAAAAAAGCACCTTATTTAAGGTGCTTTTTTTATAAATAGACTTATCTGATCATTTTATACCGGTAAATATCTAATTTTACTTAACTTTTATTTAAGTATCATCACAATTAATCCGATTTAGTTTCCATAAGTTATTAATTTTTAACGTAGGTACTATTATGGATATAGCTACAGTCATTGGTTTAGTTTTAGGAATGCTCGCAATTATAGGCTCTATTTTAGCTGGAGGATCAATTGCTGCTTTTATTGATGTTCCTTCTGTTCTTGTTGTTGGAGGAGGAGTTATTGCAGCCGTTTTTGTAAAATGGCCAATGGATCAAATCAAAACGATAGTTCCTGTTTACTTAAAATCTATTCTCGTTACAAGTTCAAATCCTCAAGAAGTTATTGAGGAAATTCAAAAATTAGCTGAAACAGCTAGAAGAGAATCTGTATTTGCTCTAGAGAAGGTTCCTGTAGAAGATCCATTTTTGAAAAAAGCTGTAACACTAGCTGCTGATAATAGACCTCCAGAAGTTATTACTTCTATTTTACAATTAGAAATAGATTCAATGAAAGAAAGACATACGACAGGTGCAGATATTTTAGATAATATTGGTGCAGATGGTCCAGCTTTTGGGATGATTGGTACTCTAATTGGTCTGGTTCTAATGCTTCAAAATTTATCAGGTGGCCCAGAGCAGTTAGGTAAGTCCATGGCCGTTGCCATGCTTACAACATTTTATGGAGCTGTTTTAGCAAACCTTTTTGCAACTCCAGTAGCAACAAAACTTAAATTTTATTCTAAAAACGAAATACTAAAAATGAATATTATAATCGCTGGTGTTTTAGGAATAGTAGCAGGTGAAAATCCAAGAGTTATTAGAGAAAAATTAGACTCATTTTTACCTCCTAGCCAAAGATCAGCTGGGGATGATGGCGGAGAATAAAAATGGCTGAAGAAAACGAAGTTGAATGTCCAGCATGTCCAGAACCTGATCCGTGTCCGGAAGGGGTTCCTGCGTGGATGGCCACGTTTGCGGATCTGGTTACACTACTTCTTACATTTTTTGTTTTACTCTATGCTATGAGTAAGACGGATGAGTCAAAGTTTAACTCTGTTGCTGGATCTATCAGAAAAGCTTTTGCCGGAAATGCCATGAAGATTGGTGAGACAATTACTTTAGGTAATTCACCAGATGATTCTCTATCTACATTAGAGTCTCAAGAACCAGTTGAACCATTTCCCATTGATCTATTAACGACAGAAGGTCTTTTAGAAGAAAAAGAAATTAATAGACAAAGTGATGAAGATTTGAAAATGATGAAAGAAACACTTAAGGAAAATAATCTTGAAGATTCAGTTAATATATATGAAATGAACGAAGGTATTAAGATTAGAATTACAGATGCTATTTTCTTTGAAAAAGGAACAACTGTAATGGCCAATAGTGATGTTGTTCCAGTATTTAAAAGAATTATAAAGCTTATGAAAGAGAATAATTGGACTCTTTTTGTAGAAGGTTATAGTGACCTTGGAGAAAGATGGTCTAAGGACTCTTCTGTCGGGCCTATGAGCTTAAGTGCAATGAGAGCAGGTGAAGTAACAAAATCCTTGATCTCTAGGGGAGTAAAACCAGAAAAAATAACAACTGTCGTTTATGGAGACTCTAGGTCTAAAAGAGGACGCATATTTAGAAGAGTTGAATTTATCTTAAGAAAAAGAGATTTAAGAACTGAAGGTAAACGAGTTGGATCAAGATAATGTTGGACTTTGTATTGTTCACCAAGAAGATCAAACTTTAGAGAGCTTTATTTTAAGCACTTTTAACTTATCTAAAAGTGCATTAAAAAGAATAGGACTTAAAAAAAGCTTACTGACAAAAAAAATAAAATCTAAAGAAGAAATATATCTTCCTATAAATTTGATTAATTATGGAAAAATAAAATCTTCTAATATATCAATGGTGACTTTAGCTAAAGCAAAAGGGCTCATAGCTTTTAAAAAAAAGTATAATGAACACACTCATCCTCTAACATATAATGAAATAAATAATTGTTTATCAAGACTAAAGTATTCAGATCCAAGTTTATTGAAGGTAAATGTTTTAAATAATGATAGAGGTTTGTTATATCGCTTAGATTTTGAAACATCCGGACTTGTTTTATATGCTACTGATGATGAGCATTATAATTATTACAGAAAAAACTTTAAAAATCTGGTTAGTATTAAAGAATATCTATGTATCGTTGAGGGAAAAACATCTCCTAAAGGAATTTTAAACGATAGACTCTCTAGAAGTGGTAAGAAGATAAGAGTTCAAGAAAATGGTACTTTAGCAAGGCTAGAGTTTACGACTTTACTATATAATAAAGAAAAAGACCTTTCTTTGCTGAAAGTGCATTTAAAAGAAGGTTTAAGACATCAAATTCGTGTTCAATTAAGTAATATAGGGCATCCTATATTAGGAGATACTCTTTATGGGGCGAGTGATTTTAAAAGACTCTTTCTTCACTGCTATAGATATGTTTTAGATGGCCATGAATTTATTGATAGTGACTTTGAGTTAGTGGAACTGTTCTTTGACTTTAACACTTAGTTTTACGTGTTTTGCAATTTCATCTTTGTTTTTCATTTTTCTAAAAGCGACCATCGCTTCACCATCAGTTTTTGCCAAAATGGAGACAAAATCAGCTTTAATAATGACTCTAAACTGTTTTAGATAATTAAGTGTTTCAGGGTTCGCCATTTGTGAGAATGTAACAAGAATATTAACTATCTGTTTGTACATTATTGCTTTTGTTTCTTTTCTATCTTTGTTGAGTTCTTTGAGCTTATATTTTAGAACTAGCTTTTCAGTTCCCGGACAACTCATTTCCCACTGCTTTGGAGCTTTATCATTCATTCTTGCTAACAAAGAGTCACAAGTACTAGGAATAAACCTACGCTTCGTTTTTTGCCACCAAGTTTGAGTTTTGGCATCACTAATATAAATTGCGAACATGATAATACCCATTGTAAGTGCTGGATATCTCATAGCTTTTGACCATAACATATCTATATTATCTAACAAAAAGCCATAAAAAGCATTAAAGAATTATTTTCTTTAACCGACAAGTATAGTCAGATAAGGAGTTTTTGCTAGATGTTGTTTAAACCAGTTATAAGTGAAGAAAATTTTAGACAGATAATCGAAACTTACAATAGTTCATTTACTTGTCTTCAAGCAAAGTGCGATGAACTAGATGAGGACCTATATGCATACTTTATGCTCTACTTAGATCATACAACTAAGCCAAGTTTTGGTTCATGGCTTAGTTTTAATAATGAAGATGTATTTGAGCTACCAAAGCAAGCTACATTATCAAAACAAATGATTAGGCCTTATTTAGAAGAATGTATTGAAGATACTCAGAGTATTGAGATTGAGTCAAATACAAATAAGTTTCAAGTATTACCATTAGAACTTTTAAAGTTTAATGGACATATAAGATTAGTATATTTTCGAATAGATTTATGTATTGTAGCGAGTATTAATATTAGCGATATTTATAATATTACTGATATAGATATTTCTACAAAAAAGCCTCATATGAGTTTAGTGGATAATTATATTAAGGAGCTAAGACAAATGGATGGCCTTGAACAAAGGCTTGTTCTTAAAGTTAAAGATATAAAAAGCTTTGATGATAATAAATCCACTGATTATTTTAGAAATATTTATCAAGTTGAAAACTCTAGGAATCAGACCATTTGGTCTGCATCTATTGAACCGTCTGAAGAAGTTTATAGATGGATATTTAAGCAAAATACCAATGTGGAGATTTTAGCTCCCAATGATTTTAAATTGGGGTATTTAGAGTTTTGTCAAAAGAGTTTAAACAAGATAGCCTAAATTCATGAATCAAAAGCAGTTCTTTTTAATTTCTTTTTTACCGGCTATTGCTTATTGGTATTTAGAAGAAAACTATTCCGTAAAAATAGCTCTTATTGGGGGAATTGCCTTAAGTGTTGTTGAAATGAGCTTAGAATGGTTTATCACAAAACATATACATACTCTTTCTAAGTTTAATTTTTTCTTAATTTTATTCTTAGGTTCTTTATCTCTTTTAGCAGGAGAAGGAATTTGGTTTAAGTTACAACCATTTTTCACTGGCCTTATTATGGGAGGATACCTTCTTTATAGATCATTTAAAGGAAAAAGCTTGATAGAGGAGATGATGGAGCAAATGGGAAACCCTCCAAACGAACTAGTCGGACTATTAGAAAGAAACTGCGCTATTTTACTTATTGGATATGGTTTTTTTATGGCATTTGTTGCTTTTAAAATGAGTACATCCCAGTGGCTTTTCTTTAAAACAGGTGGCTTTTATATCGTAAGTGGAATCTTTTTTATATGCCACTTCATTTATTTTAGAATAAGGGCCAAAAGTGTACGTTAAACTTGCTCTTTTTGCACTTTATTTTATCGCTGTATGGTTTATTCCATGGCCAGGCATAAGCTTTTTACCAAGTATTTCTAGTGTTTATTTTTTTGATATTGTTTTTATACTAGGCTTAACTTTTCTTTTTAAACTTAAATTAAAAAAAGGAAAAGTTGAAAAAACAGTATTAATAAAATACTCAATTTTAACTCTTATCTTCGCATTCGTATCTATTCTAATTGCTAAGGTCTTTAACTTTAATAATCCTTTTATCTATTTAGAAAACCCTGTCCTACAACTCATAATACTAGCTCCTATTTTAGAAGAATTAGTTTATCGTTTTGTTTTAATTAATAGCTTAGAAGGAGATTCCCTTGATGGAAGAGTCATTTTATTAAGTGCTCTTATTTTTTCTTTATCTCATGTATCTGGATTAATTCATTTACCAAAAGTCTTTTCAAGCTTTATTATTTTACAGATTGTTTATACTTTCTTTTTAGGTTTTGTATGTGCTCATGCCAGAATGAAATCAAAAGGTGTAATACTTCCAATATGGCTACATTTTCTATTTAACTTAGTCTTTTTAATATTTATGACCTAGAGAGTCATTAGGATATATTTATGGCCAAATTCGCTATTTTTAGCTAGATTCACTAAAAATTTTAATAATCGGTATAAGGACCATTTAACAGGGTAATCTTATGACAAATGAAGTGAATCTACAGGATATCCAGACACTGGATAATGGAAATAAATTAGTTGGTGGAATTGAGTTTCCTCCAAGAAAAGTATGGGTTAAAACCTATGGGTGTCAGATGAATTATCATGACACTGAAAGAATTCTAGATCATCTTGGACCTCTAAACTTTACACAAACAGATAAAAAAGAAGATGCAGACTTTATGATCTTCAATACATGTGCTGTTAGAGATTTAGCTAATCAAAAATTCTATTCACATTTGGGTGAGTCTAAGCATCAGAAGGCCAAAGAAAAACAAGGCAGAGATGTTAAAATCGCAGCCGGTGGATGTATCGCTCAAACAGAAAGTAAAGAGTTATTAAAAAAATATAAGCAATTAGATTTTGCTTTTGGTACAGATGTTATTGATAACATCGGTGAAATGGTTTATAGAGCTTATGCTGGAGATAAAAAGTTTGCAGTAACAAGCTGGGATAGATCTGATAACTATTCTATTCAAACAAAAATTAATCATGGAACACCACAAGCTTTTGTAAATATTATTAAAGGTTGTGATAAGTTTTGCTCTTATTGTATTGTTCCTTTTACGCGAGGAAGAGAAAAGTCTAGGTCAACAGCTGAGATTGTTAATGATGTAGCAAGACTAGTTAAATACAGTGGAATTCAAGAAGTTACTCTTTTAGGTCAAAACGTTAATTCTTTTGGAAAGAAAAATGGAGAGTCTTTAGCTGGACTTATCATGGAACTTGAAAAAATCGATGGGTTAGAGCTTATTAGATACACAACGTCTCATCCTTATGACATTAGTGATGAGTTAATTGAAGTGCATGGAAAAAGTAAAAAACTAGCAAATCATCTTCATCTTCCTGTTCAGTCTGGATCTAGTACTGTTCTTCAAAGAATGCTTAGAGAGTATTCTATAGAGCATTACCTAGAAAGATTAGAAAGCATACGAGCTGCTAATCCAGATATTGTTATTTCAAGCGATATTATTGCTGGATTTCCAAACGAAACAGAAGAAGAACATAAAGAAACTTTAGATCTTTTAAGAAAAGCTAAGTTTGATTTTATTTATTCTTATAATTATAGCTCAAGACCTGGAACTAAAGCTGCTAGAATGGATGATGTTTTAACTAAGGACATTAGAGGAAGAAGACTACGTGAAATACAAGCGCTGCAATTAGAGCTTCAAGAAGATGTTAGAAAAGAGATGGTTGGAAAAACATATCGTGTTTTAGTTGAAGGCTTTGGAATGATGAAAGGAATTAAAAAGTGGAAAGGAAGAACTTCATGTCACAGAATAATTCATTTTTTACCTGAAAATGAGCAGCAAAATCTTCAGTGGCAGTGGGTAGATCTTAAAGTAACAAGTGCTACGGCTCTATCATGCCAAGGTGAAATTATTAAAGTTCACGGCAAAAAAATCATAAGGCAATAATTTCCTAGTTATGAAACTAACAAAGCCGTTTTATATGACAATGGGGTGGATAAGCCTATTATTAGGGATAATAGGTGCTTTTTTACCTCTTTTACCCACGACACCTTTTTTAATATTATCTTCGTACTGTTTTTCAAAAAGCTCTAAAAGAATGCATATTTGGCTCACTACAAATCCATACTTTGGATCTGTTATAATAGACTGGGAGCAAAATAAAGTAATAAGACCTAAAGCAAAGACTTTAGCTATTTTGATGCTTTGGATTTTGCTTGGATTGAGCATTACTTTTGGAAAGTTAAACTTAGCTCTTAAGGTAATGCTTATGTGTATTGGCTTAAGTGTATCGTTATTTATTTATACAAGAAAAAGCCGCGTTTAAACATTTTAACTGACCAAGGATTTAGGTTATGAGATTTGTTCTATTATTTATATTATCTATGAGTAGTGCTCTTTGCTATGTTGATCTTGGAGTTAACTATAGTTATTCGAAAAGAAAAGTTGATGGGGTTGAAGTTAATGGCTCAATGAATGGACAGGCCGTTAGTGAGTCGGCAACAATTAGTGCTAATTGGGCTTGGTACATATGGTCTTATACGGCTTTAGAGTTTAACTACTCTAAGACAAAAGGACAGATTGTTGATACAAGGCAGATCGAAATTACGGATGGTTCTGATACATTTACGATTAAAAAGAGTGTCACCAAAACTCAAACAGAGGTAAAGGGAGTAGGGATTAGACAATCTTTTGCTAAGAAAACGGCTAAAATTGTACCATCTTTAGCTATTGGATATGCTGTTTTAACAACAAGCGCGCAGCGTGAATTACTGGTCCAAATTGGAAGTTCTCAAATATCTTCTCCGGACGAAATACCTGAAGAGTCTACGGCTTCAAGTTATGCAACATTTTCTTTAAGGTTTCAGTTTACTAAGCTTATGGGAATTACACTTGGAGCTAAAGCTGTTATGCCTGATATGGAGTTTGAAGAAGCTAAAAATAATATGACATATTCTGCTGGATTGTCGTGGATCTTTTAAAGTTATTAGTTTTCGTGGCTTTGTTCTCATCTTGTGCAAAAATAGCTTATGTTTCAAAACAAGCCATAGGACAACTTTCATTAGAATTATCTGGTGTAGATAATAAAGAGATCTTAAAAAGCGACAAGCTGAATGAAAAAGAAAAACAAAAAATAAAAGATATTATTGCTTATAAAGAATATTTTTATAAATATTTTAATAAAGAAAAAACATCGATATATGATGAGACGACAATTTTAAAAGATGAGGCAGTTACATATTTAGTCATTTCATCAAAGTTTGACGAAGTAAAGCCTAAACAACACTCTTTCTTTTTTGCTGGAACCTTTCCCTATTTAGGTTTTTTTGATCTGTATGATGCAAAGGTTTATGCAAATAAGCTTAAAGAATATAATAATTATGTATTTATTAGACCTGTTTACGCATATTCAACTTTAGATAAACTTCCATTTAAAGATAATATCTTATCTAGCTTCTTTAGGTATAATAAGACATCTTTAGCAGAACTCATTTTTCATGAACTTGTTCATACCATTTTTTTTGTAACAGATGAAGTTAGTTTTAATGAATCTTTAGCTGACTATATTGCAACTGAGATGATGTATGAATATTTTAACTTTTCTAAAGGGAAAATTTTAGAACAAGCTAATCGCCATAAAAAAAATCGAGAACTTTCATATCTGCTTACATCTCTAGCTAACAAATATAAAAAACTCATTGATAAGATAAAACCAACTTCTAAGGAACAAGCAGATAAGATACTAGAGTCATACTTAGACATCCACTTTAAACCAAAAATATCTTTAAAGTGTAATCAACTTAAGATGAAAAAATGTTGGCCTTTAAAAAGAGTATGGAATAATGCAAGTTTTAGTGCCTTTTTAACTTATCAAAAAGAACAAAAATCGATTGAAAAAATAAGAGGTTCTCGTACGATAAAGGAATTTATGAGCTTTTTAGAGTCACAGTATGATTTATTTCATAGATCTAGTGCTAAGAGTTTTGTAAAGTTTTTGAATGAAAGAAATATTTAACTACCAAGATAAAATAGCATCTTTAAGTATATATGAAACTGATAATGGTGACTTTTTTGTTCATCCAAAAGGTATTATCTTTCCTTATCTTGTTAAGATGATTTGTTTTTTAGCAAAGTTGACATCTTTTATTATTAAACCAGATAGGATAATATCAAGCATATCAGAACTTTAAAATTGAGTACATTATGGCACATATATTTTTTATTGACCCTATAGAAAAATTAAATACGAAGAAGGATTCTTCACTTCTAATGGCATTAAATCTAAAAAAACTTGGAAATGAAGTTTATCTTCTATTTGAAAAAGATTTTTTTGTATCAAATTCAGGTGATTATAAATTAGATATTTATTCTTTTGAAGGAACATTTAAAGATGATGGCTACTACATAGATTCTTTTAAAATTGCCAGGTCAATTTCTTATGGATTAACTTCTAGTGACACGATTCATATGAGAATTGACCCTCCTTATGATAGTAGATACCAAAGATATCTATGGATGTTAGATTATTTGTCTAAAACAATTAAATTAGATGTTTTAAATAATCCATTAGGGATTATGAAGTATAACGAAAAATTAACTGCATTTTCTTTAAAAAATCATGTGAAAAGCTATGTCGGATCTAGTCTCAGTGGAGCAAAAGCATTTATCGAAACACAAAAAGGACTAGAGGACTTTATTTTAAAACCCTTAGATTTATATTCTGGAATTGGTGTTGAAAAAGTATCTCTTAGTAATTTTGATGAGAAGTTTATCTCTAAATGTGATGAGTTTGGCGGAGCAATAATTGTACAGCCATTTTTAAAGGAAGTTCTTAATGGAGAGTATCGGGCAATTTATTTTGATGGAAAAAATATAGGTACTATTTTAAAAGTGCCGAATGAAGGCGAATTTTTAACTAATATTGCTAGGGGGGCTCAGTTTAAAAAAGCGAACCTTCCAGATCATCTAGAAAATGAGTGTAAAAATGTTGCAGATAAACTTTTAAAAGATGGAGTGAGATTATTGGCATTTGACCTTTTAGGGGATTGTATAACGGAAGTAAATGTTACTTGTCCTGGTTTATTAGTAGAAGTTTCTTATGCTAATGATAAAAATTTAGCGAAAATTATTGCTGAAGGGTATAATATATAAAATTTCATATATTAAGCTTTTCAAAAATTCTAAATAGTCCAAGACAGGCTAAAGTCCATTTAAATTCTTCATTATAGATTTTATTTTTCAATTCGATAAGTGGCATTTTAATTACTTCTACAATAGTATTCTCTCCATCTGGATTTGGAAGTTTTGACGGACTAATATCTGTAGCTAATATATAATAAAAGTTAGAGTTAATTGTTCCACTTGAGCTGTGAACTAAAATTTGTTCAAGGTTTTGTGCTTTTATACCAGCTTCTTCTTGCATTTCTCTAAAGGCACAATCGATAGGAGATTCTCCTTTATCAATATGTCCTGTAATAAACTTTAATCTTATTTCTTCTTTTTCATGAGGCCTTCTTTCTTTGACCATATAGATCTGATTATCTTCAGTTATAGGAAAAACCACCATTGAGTTAGGAAAATAGGCTTTTTCCCAAGTTTGACCATCTTTTTCAAGTTCTGTCACTTTTATATAGTTTCCTTGATACTTAATATTTTCCATATCTATTTCCTTAATTAATTATGTTAAAATCTTAACATAGGAAGGAAAATATGGAACTAAAAACTATTACTGTTATGCCCCTTGAAGATGCTAAAAAGTTTCAAGAACAAATGGCAAAAAATAATGTTGAACTTGTACTTGATCATAATGAACAAAGTTGTACTAGGGGATGTGCAGTTACGGTTGAAGTTCTAGCTTATGAAAAAGACTTTGAAATGATTGCTAAGATCTATCAAGATAACTATAAGAAACTAACAGAAGGCCTTCAGGTAGATTGGGAACAAGCACTAAGTGTATTTGACCCAAGCGCAAGCACTGTAACGTGCCCGGCTTGTGGTCATGTATTTAAGCCCGATGGGCCAGATTGTCCAGATTGTGGACTGACATTTTTTTAAGAATTTTTATCCGAAAAGAAATTAAGTGGTTGCCTTACCGCTACAGTTCCTCCTCCCTTAGGGGAAGGAAAGTCAATAATGCTTAATACTCTTTTCATACACTTTATCCCCCTTTTGGAAAAACGCTTATCCTTTGCTGCAATCTTCACTGAGTTTGCAGAACCACGAGGCCCAATTTTAAAGTTTAAATCTACAACTCCTTTAATATTTTCATCATTAAGGTTTAATTCTTGTTGATAACAATGTCTAAACTGCGGTAAATACCTTCTTAGAATCTTTCTTAACAGATCTGGATCCATTGACCCTAAAACAACTGTTCTAGATTGAATATAAGAAGAGTTTCTTCCTTTACTACTTGATAATCCCTTTGCTCCAAAATCATTCATAGCGCCTTTTAGATTTGCTCCAAAGTTTCCAACACTTGTTGCATTAGAAGATATATTAGTATTAGAAACACTAGCAATTCCTCTTGATACAGATGTACTTACAGCTTTAGATTTAGCTACTTTTATGGATTTTCCTCTATTTTTAAATAGCTTATTTCTATTAAATTTAAACTTATAGGTTTTAATAGCTTTAACTTTTTTAGAAGGAGCACTCTTTGCTACTAACTTAGCCTTCTTCTTAACAGATTTTTTCTTACTCCCACTCTTTTTAAAAGCAATTTTTTCAGGCTTTTTTGTTTGCTTTTGATGACCAGTGTTTTGTTTTTTAGAAGTTGTGTTCTCACTTGCAATCTTTTTCTTATCAACTTTACTTTTAGTTGGCTTTTTATAAATAATGGCTACTTTAGTTTCCTTCTTAGGAGGAGTAGATATTTTTACAAATAATAGAAGCAAAAATGGTAAGAATAGAATTGCAAATACTTTTGAGTCCTGTTTAAGGATTTCTTTGCTTCTTGTTAAAAACGGAATATTTACAATTTTTGTATCTTTACTAACTACTTTTATTTCAATGGAATAATTTAATCCAAGAATATGATAAGTATTTCCATCTACTAGATCCATCTTTGAAGTATCACATACAAGGTTTAAATCATCCTTTAGGTTAATTACACCATTTTCAATGCTTAAAAATAAAAACTTTTTATCTTTTATTTCGGGGAAAAAGATGGAATTTTTTGATTCTTTATTTGCTGCATAGATTCTCTTTATACCTTCGTTAAATGTTTTTTCACTTACAGCAATCCCATTAATATATGTTGTAATAATAAGGTAGTTCTTTTGAATATCTTGATCTTCAATTTCAATAGGATTTATTAAGTTACCATATTCAACAAAACCAGTATCATCTAAATTAAATGTAAATGTACTAATACCTTGCTTTTTCTCATATGAAATATTTTGTTCAAAACGAAGTTCACAGTATTCATCATCGATAAGAATAAGATCCTTATTATCTAGATTAAACTGTTTTACATTTTGAGTTTCTACAGCTAATACGTTTGCATCTTTATCTTCAATTGAATCTGTTGAATCAGTTGCTCCAACATAGTAGATATACTCACCAATTTGAATTTCATCACCTTCAGATAAGATACTTGTTCCATTTATTTTTGTATTATTTACTAAAATTCCATTGCTTGAATTAAGATCAATTACCTGGATGCATTCATCATTAATGCTTAAGTAACAGTGATAGAATGAAATTGATGGGTGATTCAGATAAATATCACACTTATCACTTGAACCTACAAGTAGTTGTTTTTGATTCATTTCAATCTTTGAATCAATTCCTTCTAGAAAAAAAGCTGTTTTGGATTTTACACTACTCATAGATTACCTCCCTAATTCTTTTAAAATAGGGTCGTTTGGGTTTAGGTATTTTGCATGTAGTTTTACTTTATCTTGTTTATTTAAAAAGTTATTTAAAATTGTTAGATTGTATCTTGGAGTTATATACTCATGATACTTTAACGACGTTTTAAAATGAGAGTTTGCCTTACTAAATCTTTTCATCGCAAGATAATAAGCCCCCATATTATTATTAAATATGGCCTTGTCGATATTTGATTTTTGATAAGACTTTGAAATCATTAAAAAATAATAGGCCTTTGAAAAATCATTGTTATACATATAGCAATTAGATTGCTTAATCCAATAGAAGAAGTTTTTAAGGTTTGTATTGATTGTTTTTACGTCTTTAGACATAAGGTTTACATCTTGTTTTGCAATACATTTAGCTAAACCTTTTTCTTCTATTTTTTCTTGATTAAAGTCGTATCTATAGAAACTCTCGATTAAAAGACTATTCTTATCAGCACTTACAATATCTCTTTTACTAGCACAACTCATTAAAACAAATGTTAATAGTAATAATTTAATCATATTTATTTCCTATCAATTAGAGCAAATTTATTATCAAAGTAACTAAATGGTTTAGTATAAACGAGACTTTTCTTTTCTACTGCTTTGATCTTTTGAAGTTCACTTTTTGACTGTGAAATAAAGTCTTGTGAAATGCTTTGCATCTGAGCATTAAATTGTTTGTTAAAGTGTTCATCTTTAATAGGGGATTTAATCTTAGCTATAATGTGAGCACTGTTTTCTAGAAAAACTGCTGTATTAGATAGAGACTCTCTTATAAAAAATGGGTTTCCAGAACTTTCTATCTTATTAAATCTAGATATTGTATTCATTATAGTATTAAGATGAGACTCTAGCTTTTTATTAAAAGCTTCAACTTTCTCTTCTTTTGTAAACTGAATCGATAATTTTGATACTTTATCAAATGATTCTCTTTGCTCTTTTAATAACTTTAAAGTTTTATTAAAGTGGCTCGCTTCTTTGGTATTTGTCTTTGTAATATAGTATAAAACATCTTTTTTATCTTCTGTTCTCCAGTAGATATTTTCTAAATAATTAAATACTTCACTTTTTGAGATATTAAGAATATCTGTATGAGAGTAGATATGACGATGCTTCATATGATCTATAAGGTAGTTTAGAACATTTGCCCTTGATACTTTATATAAATCCTCTTTGAAACACTTTTTATTCTTAGAAAGAACAGCTAAGGCTTCGTCAATATCTTGAACTGCTAAGTTTGCCCAAATAAGATTACTGGCAATGGCTTCATTTTTTTCATTACAAAACATACTGTTATAGAACTTAGAATAAGAAAGAGAATTTTTAAACTGGTGTCTAAGGCTTAAGATTGATGCCATTTTCTCAATATTCTTTTTCTGCTTTGCTAGATATTTAAAATCATATTTTTTAGATATTTCTAACATAGTTAAAGCTTTTTTTGCATTATCCAGCTCAAATAGAGTTGTACTTGCTTTATAGCTTGCTTTAGCTCTAATAGTTCTAGAATATGTTTTATTATTTGATACTCCTTCAAATCCAGCTGCTGCTAATTCAAGCTTTGAATCAGATCTTAAAGCTTCATATTTTTCAAATAAAAGATTTGCTAGGATGGTATCTAGTTTTACTAATTCTTCTTTTGTATACTTTATAAAACCAGCTTTTACCTTGTTAATAGTTGCTGCTAAAACGGCAGTGTTTTTATTAGTAATTTGATATTCCATGTAAATACTATGTAATTTTTTGAATTTATCAAAGCTATCAGGTCTATTCTTTTTAAATAACTTTACTGCGGATAACATTTTTTTAGGTTTATTTTGCTTTAAATATAGGTTAAAAAGCTTTGTATAAATAGGTAGAGTATGAGGAGCTTTTGGAGCAAGTCTAATATGTTTAATATAAACGTATTTTAGCTTTTTAATTTTATCTTCTTGCTTAAACGCTGCGCTTTCAATGCTTTCATATAAGGCATTAATTGACTTAAGGTGATATTCCTTATTCTTAAGTTTTAAGGTTCTAATATAATAATTTGTAGCCATCTTGTATTCAGCTACACCAAACAAACTCTCAGCAATAAAGAAATTATACTTTGTTTGATCTTTTTTATTTATTGTAATTAGCTTTTTAAAATATAAATTAACAAACTTTAAGTATCCTTTATTATAAATTTTATCTTTTTCATCAAAACTTTTTGTTAAAACTTGCTGGTAATGAGATGCTTCATTTATCATGAAGTATTTAATTTCATCTTTAGATTCTTTGGAATATGCTCGAAGATCAGTTCCTGCAAATAACTTATATAGATACTTTGACTTATTAAAAGACTTATAGTGATTCATCTTAAATACAAACAATTCTTCTCTTTGCTCAGGCTTTTTTGCCATAAGGTTTAAATCACCCACAAGTCCAATAGTATCCTTGTATAGTCCTTTTTGAGATGCTTTTTTAGTTAATTTAAAAATATTTTCATAATTATATACGTTATTATCTTTTAAAAACTTTACTGCATTATCAATATCTTTTTTATATACATAAAAAGTTGTTAAGCTTTCTAGAATTTGATTTGAAAAATCTACATAATAATCTTTTTGAGATAATTGATAAGAAGTTTTTAGTACTTTTATAGAACGGCTAATTCTTTTTGTTTTAAATAGTACCCATGCATAGTTATATAAATTTTTTGTATGCCATTTGTCATCTTCATTTTTAATAGCATTTTTATATACATTGTATGATTTGTAATACTGTTTTGTATTATAAAAGTATTCAGCTAAAGCGATATGAAGGTTGTAAGCATTTTCACCTTTAGCATACTTTAGTCCTGCCATAATCAAATGATATTCATTATTATTAAATTTATAATCTCTTTCTAATAAAGATACGGCATGATACATATGTCCTAAATAGATATTGAACTTCTTTGTTCTGGCTTCACTTACAAGTTTTAAGATACTTACATATTTAACTTTTAAGTTCTTTTCAAGCTTCTTATCACTACTTGTGATAATTTTTTTGTTATTTTTTTTTGCACTTATTTTAAACTTTTCAACTTGCAATTCAAAATATCTATAATTGAGCTTCTGGTTATACTTTCTTGCCTTAAGAAGTATTTGCTCTTCTTTTTTTATAAGTTTTAAAATTCTCTTATCCTTAGAGATTTTAGCAAAGGATGTAAATGTAAAGATTAAACTTAATATTATAATCATTAATAATTACCTTTTACGATAAACTTAAACTTTGAATAAGTACTACTAGCACATGTATTCATTACCGCTTTAATTGTTTGATAGCTTAAGTCTTTGTGAAAAACTAAGTTTATATTGTGCTCGCTTGACGATGCTGGACCTCTCTTTTTTTCTAAAAAGTCTGTTAGAGCTGATAGATCATTAATATTTGCTATTTTATTTCCATTTTCGAAAATATCTTTATTTTGATCTATCTGAAGTGTAACAGCATGAGCACCTAATTTTCTTAATTCTGATTTAGGTAGGGTAATGCCCTTATTCAATGTCAGTTTTAAAGATGAAGCATTATAGCTTTTAAGTAAAAATACTAATAAGATAACTAAGATATCTAAAAGCGATGTGATATCGATTTCCATAACCTGCGCTGTTTTTCTTTTACCAAACTTTCTTTTCATATTTAACCCATTTCAAAAATTACTTGTGTGAATAACTTATTACTTAGTTTTTGAGTCCCACCTTTATTAACTTTGATATACTTATCTTTTTCTTTTATTTCTTTAATATTATCGATGACTGAAATAATCTTATCGTATTTAACACTGCTACTTGGCTTAAGAATAACTGAATCTTCCTTTGTGTTTTTCGTTTTTAAAGAAATAAGAAGCTTGTTCAGCTTATCTAGTTCTTTGAACGAAAAACTTTTGACTAAGTTTTCTTCTAGGCCCGTATACACTTGGATGTTTTTTCCAATCTTAATGGTAAGATTAAGTATGTCTTTTTTATCGTCCCTTGGAGCACTCATAGAAATAGGAGCGTCTGATCCAATTTCATATATATCTAAAAACTGAGCACTCATCAGTAAAAAGAAAATAAAAATAAAGATTGCATCTAAAATTGGAATTAAATTCAATTTTGGAATGCTTGTATCTGTCTTTTTCATTTAAGCTGCCTCACTCACTTGTCTTTTCATACTTTTATGATTTAAAAGATCTACTAGTTTTACAGAATACTGTTCAAAGTCTGTTGCCATTTGGTTAGCTCTATTTGAAAGGTAAACATGTAGTACCATTATTGAAATAGCTGATATTAATCCAAAGGCTGTGGTATTCATGGCCTTTGAAATACCAAGAGCTAAAAGCTCGGCTTTTTGAGCTGCATCTGCTGAAGCAACTGCCGCAAATGATTGAATCAGACCATAAATCGTACCAAGTAATCCAATTAATGTAGATACGTTTGCAATTAGAGCAAGATAACTTAATCTTTTATCTATTACTGATGTAGCTTCAATAATAGCTCCTTCAAGAGCATCCATTATTTTCTCCTTATCTTGGTTTGCTCTTTTTAATCCTGATCTTAATACATGGGCCAAAAGAGATTTTGATTCCCCGCAATCGACAATGGCATCATGTACTTTATTGTTTAATACATCGGCTTTAATTTTGTTCATAAAGCTTGATCCATCAATATAGAATTTTAAATAGCTTCTAAATCTTTCAGATGCGATAGCAACACCTAAGGCCCAAATCCCTAAAATTATCCACATGAAGATACCACCATCTTCCATAAATTTTGCAAAGAACTCTAATGTACTTAATTCTTGAACTTTTTCTAAATTTTCAACTTGTTGTTCCATTTTGTTTCTCCTTATCTTAAAAACTTAATTTCATTAATCATTACTTTTTTATATTTTTTTCTGGTGTAGAGATCATTATAAAAAAACTTGTTATTTCTTTGTTTTACAGTTAAATCCCCCGGGGCAATAAGCTCTCCTTTAATCTGCAAATCACCAAGGTCAAATTTTTCATATTGTTTATACTTGTAGATAACTTTTTCTTTTGCAAAACAAGTGCTTATTATTAAAAAAAATACTATTTTCATTATTTTATCTCCACACAATGGTTTTCAAGATCATAACTATATTCACCAAGCTCATCTGCCCAAAATTCTTTTTTAAAAGTATAAAAATGTTCAGATGGCTTTCTAGTAATTTCTTTTTTAGAAGTACTTACTTTTGCCAGTTTGTTTGATTTATAAAGTTTTTGTCTTGCACTAGATAGTATTTCTAAATTAATAGTAAAAAGATTTGCTGATTGCTTATTAATATCATTGATAAAATTATAAAAAGATAATTTTACATAGTGATTAATTTGTTCAAGCAAATCATTATTAATATGTCTTAAAGTAGCTCTTTGAGCTTTGTTTTTATTGGCCTTATATTCTTTTTTGATTTTTTTTAATGTCATAAGATCAAGATTGTATTTTACTCTTTTTGTAACTTGTGTTTTTAAGTTATTGATAAATGTAGATACCTTAGAGATATTACTTGATTTAGTTCTCATCAATCTTTGATAGTACAACCTTGTTTTTTGCCCATTAGATAAGATCTTTCTAATTTTCTTTGCTCTAGGCTTATATACATTATGATAAGTTTTGATAACATCACTCGCTTTTTTATAATGGCATAACTTGAAGTAGTTTAAAGCTTTTAGTGTTTGAGCTTCTGGCTGGAAATAGCTATCAAGTAGGGGAGAGTCATAAGTCATAATAACCCCTAAAGATCTATTGTATTCTTTTAAGTGAAAATAAGCCCAAGCTTTTTGAATAAGAGTGTATGGCCATAAATATGACTTTTTTGGAACTTTTTCAAAAGCTGCAATCGCTTTTTTAAAGTCTTTACTATTAAAGTGAATTCTAGCTATATTATTTTGACAACTTTCTTTTATAACTGAAAAGTATCTTTTAACTTTTTTACTTACTCTACTAATGAAATCATTAGAGGCATCAATACATTTATTAAAAGTATTTATAGCATTATTTATATCACCTTTTTGTGTGTAGATAACACCTTTTACTAACAAACTTTCAGGATAAAGTTTACTCTTTTTTGAAACAAGATTAACTCTTTTTAAAGCATGAAAGAGTTTATTTAAATATAAATTTCTTTTTGCCATAATAAGATTTGTTGTAGGAAGATTCATCTTTCTAAGTTCAATATCATTATATGTGTTGAAATAATGCGTTCCTGTTTTATTAACAAGTTTAGTAATATATTTTTTTGTTTTAGCATCTGGTTCGGAATACTTATATTCTTTAGCAATAGTATCTAGTGCCATAAAGAATTGTTTCTTTTTATATAGCTTTTTTGACTCCACAAGAGCTGAGCTTCCAAGGGCAGAAATAGAAAAAAGAAAGAAAACCAACTTCAAAATATCACCCCCAATTTTAAAGTCAATTCATTAACTTGCTTGTGGCTTTTACTATTAGGAGATTTTGGTGTAGCAGCTTTAAAATTTGTATTAATATATTCAAAACCTATATGGTATCTACTGTTTAAATAGAATTTAGACTCCACTTTTAGGTATACTGGATTATATGATTCTTCTTTGAAATGAGAAGGAAGACTTGGGTTAGTAACACTTTGAAGATTACTTTCAAATGTACTTACACCAGATCCAATACCAAAACCTAAATCAAAATAATATATTTGATTAAAGGTATTTATTTTTCCATAAAATGGTGTCCAGTTAAAAAATAAAATATGACTATCATTTTGTCTTCTAATAAATGGTTCAATACCACTAACTAAAAGAACATTATCATATGTACTATTATTAGAATGAGAATAAGTTGCATATTGATATTCAAAGCTAAACTCTTCACTTATATAATACCCAAGAGCTCCTTTTAAACCGCTTGTCTTTTGAAAAGATCCTGTTTGATCTTTTATATAACCAATGTCCAAAAATAATTTATATTTTTTTGGGTGCAGTTTATTTTGCAGAACATAGACTTTCTTATCGTTATCTAACCAAAGAAAGTCGTAGAGGTCTTGCTCACTTGCAAAAAGTGAAAATGAAATTACTAATAATAAAATGTACATATTAACTCTCTATTTGATACTCAACTTTTATTTGAGCTCCTGAACCAGGAACACTACTAGCTTCAAAAAGAATGGCATTATTAACTGAATCATAACTCCAACCACTTGTTACCAATACATTATCTATATAAACCTTAATTGATTCAGTTAAAGTGATATTGTTTGTTAAAACAAAACTGTGAACAAGGTTTGCTATATTAGTACCCATTGAGGTAAGTGTTTGATAGAAGTCACTATGAATAGAATTAATAGTACCATTTGTAAGCTCAGTGATTTTTTTGTATCTAGCATGACCATATTGATAGTTTGATTTCATATTAACAATACTATAGGCTTTAACTTTACTTGTATCACTTTTCCATGCAGTTAAGTTTGCATAATACTCTTCTACTGTTTTTGAAGATTGATCCCATTCATCACTTACATAAACAACGATATAGTATGCATCTGATCTAAAGTAAGTAGGAGCATAGTTTAGTGTAAACAAGTCACTATTATGCATTCCTTTTTCATGACCTGATCCATAAATACCAACTTTAATTAGGTTTTTAAAGTCATTCATAAATTGGTTTGTATCTTGATCCATTGCTGTTTTTGTAAGCTTTGATAGTGATCCGGTTACAGGTACACCACCAGCATCAGTTGTAGTAATGGCCATCTTAAAATCAATATTTTTAGTTACAAAGTCTTGGATGAATGAATCAAAGTTTTGTGCTAGAAGAGCTTGCTCTGCGCCCATTGATCCAGAGTTATCTACAACCCAAAGAATATCAATTTTATTATTGCTTTGGCTTTGAACAAATTGTTCTTCAATTGTTGTAAGTGTACTGCCAGTATTTGTGTTTGGCTCATCTTCACATTGAGTTGAACACTTGTCATCATCTTGAACTTCTTCTTTTTCTTTGTCAGATAAAGTTTCAAGAAAATCTTTGTCGTAAAACTCTTCTTGCGTACAAGAGATAAGAGTTGTAAATAAAATGAAAAGTAACCCAAGATTTGTTTTCATATCGCCCCTTGATAATATGGACAAATAATCTTATTTATTTGGGTATACCACTATTTTGCTTTCAGACTTACGTACTACATTCAAAAACGTTCAGCGCAAAACATGATGTTAATTTGATAGGTATTATCTGACTTTTTTGGACGGACATCAATATCTTTTTTAAAGAAATATTAATAAACAATGTAATTTCAGTGAGTTTTAGTCGGAAAATATTGCATTTTTTTTTTAGAAAATTAATTTTTATGATTAATTTTCGATATGAGTTATGAGGTATATTTATGATAAGTTTATTCAAACAACGCAAAGGAAAATTTAATACTAAGAAAGATTTTCTTTATGAGTTCTTTGCAACTGCTCAGCATGAGTGGATAGCAAGTGATAGGTACTTAAGAGCTAGCTTTGAAGAATTCTTTTATAAAATGTCTTTAGAAAATATCAATAAAATTTATAAAAATTGTGATGATATATGGTTTGTAACAAGTTCTGGAAGATTTAGTTGTACTTTTCAAACTTCATCTACACCAGTAATCATTATTTTTCCTGAATTACTTAAGGAACTTAAAAGCTTTTATCCTGATATGGCACACGCAGTACTTGCCCACGAGATAGGTCATATAGTCAATAATCATCACAAAAGATCTCTTGATCTTATTGAGTCTCAGGTAGAAGCTGATAACTTTGCTATCGAGCTAGGCTATGCAAAAGAGCTTGAAAAGTTCTTGCTAGAGCTTCCCGAAAGTATTGAAAAAAGAACAAGACTTGTCTACTTATCGTCCAAAGTTTTTAGTTCGGACAATTCGTTTTAACCCATGTACCAGAGCTCTTTTTGTTCATAATTGCTTCTTCTTTTTTTGTCGCATTTATTACACTGAATGAGCCAGATTCTACAGAAATAATCTTCCATACAAAAATTTCATCAGGCTTTTGAATACAATCTCCAGACTTTAGATTTATCTGCTGATTACAGGCAATAAGTAGCATTAGTAGCGAAAGAGTCAAAAATTTCATAAAATAACCTCATGTAATGATATATAGGATTTTATATGAGTTTATGGAATTTGTTTACTAAAAATGATCAAAATAAAAATGATCTTGAAGAGGAAATTAAACTTGTATTTCCGAGTTTAGATGAAGTGGCATTAACAAAAGTAACAGCTCTTTGTGGTCTTTTTGCATCTATTGTTTATGCCGACTTGAAAATTGAAACACAAGAAATAGAAGCTTTTAAAAGAGAGTTTGTAAAATGGGTAAGCCTTGAACAGAACAGTTTAAATCATCTTGTTAAGGTTTCCATTGATTATGCTAAGCAACTTGTTGGTGTTGATACACATCTTTATGCAAAAGAAGTTAAAGATTTAATGAATGAAGATGAAAAGTATTATTTACTAGAGTCATTATTTACATTAGCAGCAAGCGATGGAAATACATCTTTAGACGAAAGTGAACTAATTAAATTAATCTCTAAAAACTTAGGGCTTTCTAATCAAATGTATTTAAGTGCAAGAGCAAAGTTCTTAGATTCTTTAGGTGAATTTAAATGAGTAAGTCACACTTTATTGCATTAATTGAATCAGCTGTAAAAAATAAGGCCAGTGATATTCATCTAAGAGAAGGGGAAAAACCAAGCTTTAGAATAAAAGGAGATCTCGTTTCTGTTAATACTTCAACTTATGAACATAATAGTATTACAGAAGTAATTAAAATCTTAATGGGATCAAATTCCTATGACTTGAAAAAATTAAAAGAAATGGATGGATCATTTGAAGTCGAAGATCTTTGCCGTGTGCGATTTAATATTTTAAAGTTTCAATCTAAGTTTGCTGTTATTTTGAGAATTATATCCTTAAATGTACCAACAATTGAGTCTTTGGGCCTACCAAGTCAGTTAAAAAAAATAGCTCAGGCAAAAAATGGTTTAATTCTTGTAACAGGAGCTACTGGAAGTGGAAAAACATCGACTTTAAATGCTATTATTGACTACATAAATAAAAATAGATTTTGTCATGTTTTAACCTTAGAAGATCCTGTTGAGTTTATCCATAAAAGTATCAACTCAAAAATTACTCAAAGAGACATAGGGCTTGATACGGATAATTTCGAAGACGCACTTAAGTATTCTTTGAGACAAGACCCAGATATTATTTTGATTGGAGAAATGAGAGACCCTTTAACAGTAACAACAGCAATTAAAGCTGCTGAGACAGGACATCTCGTTTTAGGTACTGTTCATACGACAAATGCTCTTTCTACAATAGGTAGACTTATTTCGATGTTTCCAACCAATGAACAAAATAATGTACGAGAAAGAATTGCAGATAATCTTCACTCAACTATCAGCCAGCGACTAATAAAAAAGCGTGATGATATAGGTATGTGTGCAGCTTTAGAGATTATGGTTGTTACTCCAGGTGTTAGCGAAGCAATTAAAAAACCAGAAAAGGCACATGAGATCTATACTTATATAAACAAAGGTTCTGGTGGGATGCAAAGTTTTGATCAACACTTAACGGAACTTTATAAGCTAAAAGTCATTTCCCTTGATGAGGCGAAGGCAAATGCAACCTCCGCAGATGATTTTGAGAGAAACTTAATTTTTGAAAGGAATACGTAACTATTTGAAAATACATATAAGATATCTTTTTATTTCTTTTATTTATTAGTTTAACTAATAAAAACTATAAGAAATTTTATTAAAAAACTTTGCAACTCTTTTGAAGTATTATAGATTTATGAGGCTATAACTTTTAATAGAGAGGTCGTGTTTGAAGTTAATAATTTTGAGTACTTTTGTATTTATTTTTTCATTAAGTGCAAAAGAAATAACAGTAATGAATTATAATGTAGAAAATCTTTTCGATACTCTTCATGATGAAGGAAAAAAGGACTATACTTATCTTCCACTAAGTGTAAAAAAGAAATCAAGAAAAATTCAGAAATATTGCCACTCTTTAGCTAAAGAAAGTTGGAAAAAGTCTTGCCTTTTCACTGATTGGAATAAGAATGTTTTACATAAAAAATTGAAAAATATAGCTCGAGTTATAACTGCCTATAATGGTGGTGCAGATATTGTTGTATTGCAAGAAGTTGAAAATATTAATGTTCTGAGAATGTTAGTAACTGGCCATCTACAAGACTATGGATATAAATATATGTCTTTAATTGAAGGTGCAGATCAAAGAGGAATAGATAATGCTATTATTTCTAGATATAAAATCTCTTCAACTGCTCTACATAATTTTTCTTTAAAGCCGTATTCAAATAAAAAAACAAGAGGTATCTTTGAAGCAAATATTGTGATTGATAATAAAAAAATAAAGTTTCTCGCAAATCACTGGCCAAGCCAGGGAAGTGTTGCTGAAACTAGATTAATTGCTTCTGCTAAGCTTGCTCAAATAGCTAGGTTTTCTGATGCCGATTTAACAATCGCATTAGGAGACTTTAATACTTTAGATAAAGATCATCCTCATGGTATTAAAAGAAATATTTTACCTCTTTTTATAGACGCTCACACTCAAGCACTTAAACTAGGAGTACCTCTTTTAGATGGAAGCCATTGGTTTAAGGGACATTGGTCAAGATTAGATAGAGTTTTTATCTTAAAGAATTCTAATCTAGAGGTAAACTATAGAAGCTTTAATATTTTTTCGAAACCTTTTATGCTAGGTAAAAGACGATGGACTGACTGGCAAACTGGTGAAGTTACTGTGTATGATAATGTGCCTTTAAGGTTTGATAATAAGAGCGCACAAGGATACTCAGATCATTTACCTTTAGTTTTCGCATTTAGTTATTGATCAATTTAAATAAAATATAAATGTCGGTAAGGGAGCAATTTATATTTGCTCCTTTTATATTTTAATTGAATACTTCTATTTATCCTGAACTACAACATTTGAGTTTTTAGTAACTTTTATGATTTTATTCCATTTGATTAATTTGATATTAAGATTACAAATATGTGTATTTAGAGTTTTATGCGATATTTGTCTTGTTGGCCAAATAATATTGATTAGCTCATCTCTATCTATTGTGTAGTTTGTGCTCAATAAGATAAATTTTAAAACAAGAAACTCTTTTTTGGTAAGTAGAATTCTTTTATCATGTAGAGTACACTCTAAACTACTGGATAGCTTTACACCATCACACTCTATATTTTGTTCTTTTTTAGACTTTATATTTGTTATATGGCTTTTTATTCTTAGTAGTATTTCTTCATTATGCATATTTTCATCAAAATAATCTTTATAACCTTTTTTTAGAGAAAAAATGCGTTGCTCAAGACTATTAGTATCTGCAATAACAAAAGATGGGGGGACTAAGGGCTTTATTTTTTGTAGTTTTTGTTGAAATGGACATTCATTATTTTGTAAAATTTTGAAGTCAATTAGTACAGCATCTACATGAGATGTGACTTTAAAATAATCTAAAAAGATATAAGGGTCGCTAAAAGTTTTTACCTCATAATCTCCAAAGCTATTTTGTAATTTTCTAAAAAATTTATTAGAGCTGTCTATAATTGCAATTTGCCTCATATATACATTGTTGTATACCTTGTCGGGTAAGGCAAGATTTTTTTACTCTAGAGTAAAAACAAAATGGTTATTTTAGGCCAAGAGTAACATTAGAATTTTTCGTTACTTTTATTGAATATTCCCAGGATATTAATTTGATATTAAGATTACATATATGAGAATTAAGAGTTTTAGGTGATATAGTCTTATTTTTCCAAATTAACTTCATTAAAACTTTTCGTGGAATATAATGATTTTGTGATGAAATTAATGATTTTAATATAATAAATTCTTTTTTTGTTATTTTTAAATTTTGACCGTTAAGTTGGCAATCGAGGTTAGGGAAAATTGATAGACCTTGAAAATATAAACTTTGAATCAGATCTGATCTACTTATGAGAGCTTTTTTTATGCGTAGAGATATTTCTTCCCAGCTCATTTTTTTATGAAAATAATCATCAAAGCCAATTTTTAAAGCTGAAACTCGATATTGGCTAGAATTTGTCTCTGATATAATAAAACAAGGAGGAATATTATCTTTTAAGGTTTGAATTTGTCTAAATAAAGAAAAGCCATCATGTTGCGGCATTTTTAAATCGATAAGAATTCCATCTAGCTTAGAGTTTTCTTGAAAATAATTAAGAAAAGTGTTTGGACAGCTGAAAGCTCTAATTTCAAAATTATTTAATGATTGCTTTGTTTGTTCTAAAAAATGATGAGAGTCATCTATGATCGCGATTTTTTCCATAAAAGTATTATGAGGATGAAGTTAGCTATAGGCAATAGATTTTTACAGATTGATTTAAAAAGGCAATAATAGATTTTCATGAATATATGGTATGGTCTTCTCTTTTTCTCTGTTGGAATATATGTTTATTTATTAATTAGTTCTTTCTTTTTTTATGCTAAGCTTAAAGAAAAGCTGATAAAAAGTTATATTTATCTCGCTTTTTTTTCATCATGTTACTGTATATTTACTTTATTATTATCCTATAGGGGATATACGCCTTCAAAACTCTTTTTCATCTTTCCTTCTTTGTTGTCGTCTGCAAGTCTTTCATACGTTTTTTATATTAGTTCCATAAGGTTTACAATTGATTTAGAAAAAGATTGGTTGTTAAGAAAGTTAGAGCTTTTTTGGAAAACTTGGGTTTTACTTATAGTTCTTTATTTTTCTATACCTCTTATTTTTCAAGATCTAAGTACGATATATCAATTAAGGGATCAGGCTGTTGCAAGTACTTTTTCTACTGGGAAATGGGACGTATGGTATCCATCGATAATAACACTTTTTATTCTCGCTCTAACAGGAACTTTTTCTTTTGTTAGCAATACGATTGTATTGGTTTTACTTTTAAAAATGAAAAAGAAAAATTATTTATTAATTATTGGTGTTATTATTTCTTTTTTCACTATTATTAATGATGTTTTTTTAAGCTCCGGTTATATGAGCTATCTTGTGCCTCTTGGTTTTTTAGGTTTTGTATTTGAATCTTTTCGTTTTAATAGTTCTTTATATAATTTAAATGCTAAAAATGAGAAGAAAGTTATTGAAAGGTTAAAGAAAAAAATTAGTAAGTCTCGAAAAGAAATCATGGCTACAATGGTTTCTCATGATATGAGACATGCCATGAGAAAAGTTCATGCTGCGGCTTCAGAAAAAACGCAGGAGTTAAAAGAAGCACTTGCTTATTGTGATAGTGTTCTTGATTTATATTCAGAACAAGAAAGTGAAGTCTCTGAAGAAAAAAGTAATCTTGTTGAGATTTTGCAGAATATCGAAAAAGTTTTTTTTAAAGAAATTGAATGCTTTGATATTATTTTTTCTTATTCAAAAGAGCCTATTGAATTACCAATGAGTTATTCTTCAGCTTTGGTATTATTTAGTAATTTATTTGATAATTCATTAAAAGCATTATCGGTAGCTAAGACAAACAAGATAGAGGTTCGTGTTCATAAAAGTGATAAGGTGATACAAATACATTTTTTTGATTCAGGAAAAGGTATAAGCGAAAAAGAAAAGCAGTTTCTTTTTGATCCGTATAGTTCTTATTTTCTAGAAGGACAGGGACTTGGTTTAAGTATCGTTCGAGAGATTTTATTAAGGTGTAGTGGTTCTATAAGTCTTTTAAAAACAAGACCCCAAATAAGTGGGACTGTATTTGAGATCTTGCTTTATATTTGAGTATATTATAAATTAGTCAACACGTATGATTGTTCCAATTTTATATTGATCAGATGGCCCAGCTAACATAAGTTTATTATTAAAATCTAAGCCCATAATTCTTGTGTAATCTCGATTATCAGATCCAACTCCAGAGTCAAAAGAAAATCGACCACTTGTTGCAAAAGTTGTATCAAGAGATCCATCTGATGTAAGAAATTTACTAATAGCGTAATCATACCCATTTGCTCCACCCGGTTGTTCAAAAGCAGCGAATAATTCGTCATTTCTATCAATGACTAATGAACGAACTCTGTTGTGAAAAGCACTGTGGTGATGATTCAGAATCTCGATAAAGCCACTTGTATTAAAACCAGTATCAAGTACACCATTGGCATTTAATTTAAAAATATAAGATACAGAAGGACTTCCAGATCTGTTTGTCCCTGCTGCATAAATATTTCCTAGACTATCAGTTGTAAAGTCTTGAGCATTAAGGCTTGTTTGAGATGAAATAGTTTGGGAAAAATTAAATCTACCAGATGTTGCAAATGAGCTATCTAAAGATCCATTTGATAATAATTTTATAATGAATGGAATATGATCGCCAGAACTATCTGTCTGGCCAAAAGCTAGTATTGAAAAATCATTTAACACTTTTATTTTAGAAATATTGTCATAGGTAGAAGCAGTATCAATTACGCTAACTCCAGAAGAGCCAAATGTACTATCGATATCTCCATTGCTATTAAGTTTTAAAATCCATGCGGCAGCAGAGGTTGTTTCTCCACTTCTTCCTGATACATAAAGTTCTCCTGAGTCAAAAACTTGGATTGAGGTTGGAGTTTCATCCTGCCCACTAACACCTATATCTCCAAGAGATAATTTTCCATTAGTTCCAAAACTAGAATCAGTAGATCCATCTGCTTTAAATTTCATTAAGATAAGTGAGTTGCTAGCACTTGCATTTTTACCTGCAAGATAAATATCTCCAAATCCATCAGAGGTAAGAGCATATCCAAAATAAGCATTAGCAGAGTTTTCTGTATTATAAATTTTTAGAACACCATTTGTTCCAAAGTTTGTATCTACTGTTCCTGTATTATCAAACTTAATTAGTCTACCATTTGAACCAGAAATATTGTCGTAGCTAGCATAATAAGCTAAATACCCGCTACAGTCTCTTAGGGTTTCTATTTGAAGAACTTCGGCAAAATTATAGGGTGATGGTTCACTAAAACTTGCAACTCCTGAAGAAGCAAAAGATGTATCAATCGTTCCGTTAATAGTTGAAGATTGAGTTGAGCAAGTAGCAGCAACTCTTTTATTTTGTGTTGCTAAGTTTGAACCAGATCCTCCTGAATTACATGATACGATGAAGCTTAATCCTACTGATAAAAGTAATAGCTTACTATTATAGTTCTTTTTAAACATTTTTTAGTCTCCTTAAGTTTTTGTTTGAATGAATTAGTAGATTTATCGAATTCTAAGATTAAATATTGTGAAGAATTTAAAAACTTGGGCTATAAAGCTGATCTTTTTACTTATTATTGTTTTCTAACATCTTCTAACAATATCACTTTAAATTTATTAAGAGGTTATAATAGATCCTATACATTTATTTTCAAATGCAACAGGAGGTTTAATTTGAAAGTTTCTTTAATACTGTCGGCAGTGATTGCTATGGGAGCGGCATCTGCATCAGTTACAAAACTAAAGCCAGTTGATGTTTACAAAGAATTTACTAAAGAGATTAAAAGAGCAAAAAAGGGAGTTGCTCCAAGATTTGCAGTTGTAAATAAAGTTCGCATTAATCCATTTAAAAAAACTAATTTTACAATAAAAAATGGAAGAGCTGTTTGGTCGCATAAAATTGAGTCAAAAAACTCTGTTTCTTTAAATATTGCATTTAAAGATATTAAATTATCAAAAAATGCAACTTTGGCCATATTTTCTTCAAAAATAGATACAAGAATAGAAACATTTACTCAAAATGATATTAAATTATCTAAGTTATGGTCTCCTATTTTTATGACAGATGAGTTAAGTGTCGAGTTTAGTGCACCTGTTGAGGAGTTAAATGAAAATTTCTTTATTTTACATAGGATCAATCAGGGGTTTAGAACATTTTCTCAAAAGTTAAATACTAAGTCTGGATCTTGTAATGTTGATGTCGCTTGTAGTGAAAGCGTTGGGTGGGAAAATGAAGTTAATTCTGTTGCTGTTATTTCGACTGGAGGATCAACTTTCTGTACTGGATTTATGGTTAATAATACGGCTAAAGATAGAAAGCCATTATTTATGACGGCAGCTCATTGTGGTATTAGAAGTTGGAATGCTGATTCTTTAGTTGCCTATTGGAACTATCAAACATCTTCTTGTGGCGGAGATAGAGATGGACAACTTAGTCAGTATACAACTGGAGCTAAGTTTTTAGCTTCTAGTCATAAGTCAGATTTTACTTTGGTGGAACTGGTAACTAAACCACAGCCGGCTTTTAATGTTCAGTATGCTGGATGGGATAGGTCTGGAGAAGATGCTAAGACTGCCGTTGCTATTCATCATCCAAGTACTGATGAAAAGTCTATTAGTTATGAATATGATGGGACAACGGTAACATCTTATGGTGAAAATGATATTCCTGGAGATGGTACACATGTAAAGGTTGCTGACTGGGATGTTGGGACAACTGAGCCTGGTTCATCAGGGTCACCATTGTTTAATGAAAGTCATAGAGTTATAGGGCAACTTCATGGTGGTTATGCTTCATGTTCAAGTCAGACAGCAGATTGGTATGGTAGGCTTTACACATCATGGGAAGGAGATGGTACTGATTCTACATCTTTAAAAAAATGGCTTGATCCAATTAATTCTGGTGATTTAGTTACAGATACATTATAAATAAAATTAATATTAAATAACCTAGGGCTCCTTAGTCGGAGCCTTTTTATATTTTATGCGACATAATTTAAGTGCTACAGATTTCTTGTTTACGTCTATGAAGAAGTATCTTCAATATGGATTATTCTTAACTTTAGTTATGAGCTCTTTTAGACTAGCTTTCTTTATTTACTATGGAGAGATGTCTCTTTTATCAACACATATTACTCATTTAGCTCAAGCATTTTTTGTAGGATTCAGATATGATTTAATGATTTTAAGTTATATTTTTGTTTTTCCAATCTTGCTTAGTATTATATGTAGCCCTTTTAGATCATTGGCATTATATAACTTTTCTTTAAAGTTGAAGAAAACCTATTTTTACTTTTTTACTCTTGTAATTGTTGTCCTTTTAGGTGCTGATTTTGGTTTTTATTCTTATTTTGGAGATCATCTTAATCCATTATTCTTTGGTTTAGTTGAAGATGATACTAAGGCCGTTATTGATTCAGTTATTGATAACTATCCTGTATTTTGGTTTGGATTATTAATTGTATTGTGCTTAGGTCTTCTTTGGCTTCCTGCTAAATTTACTTTTAATTCTCTTCATAGAAAACAAAAAAGTTTTTTTAAAGGTGGAGCTTTATCTTATCTATCTTTTTCACTTTTGCCTCTTATAATCGTGGTTATCGGTTCTAGAGGAGGCTTAAATAGCTATGTCCTATCACCTAAATACTCTGATTTTTCAGATGATGTATTTATAAATGTTTTATCTGTTAATGGAATAATAACTCTTGAAAAGGCCATAAAAGAAAGAAGAACCTATAATAGGGCAGATTATAATGCTCTTGAAAAATATGGTTATGGAAAAGACTATAAGAAGGCTTTTTCTGATTATCTTGGACTAGATGTTTCCTACACAAAAGATTCAGATTTAATTTCTTTATTAGAAAGAAGAACAAGTACAAAAGAATTATCCAAAAAATATAATGTTGTTGTATTTGTCATGGAGAGTTTTGGAGCTTTTTGGATGCAATATAATGATATGAACTTTAACTTTATGGGTAGTTTAAATAAGCATTTTAAAGAAGATATCTTGTTTAAGAAAAATGTTTCTTCTAGTAATGGGACGATAGGCTCTATTCTTACAATTATGACAAATCTTCCATTTCGTTCTGGAGCTAAGAATTTTTCTATGAGTAAATATATGAATTTGCCCTTGTCTTCTAGCTCGAATATTCCATTTCAAAAACATGGATATGAGTCAACATATCTTTATGGAGGAAAGCTTTCTTGGAGAAAACTAGGATCATATGCCAAAATCCAAGGTTTTAATAATATTATCGGTGAAGGTAAAATAAAAAAGAAATATAATTTGTCTAAAAAAGATGGAACAGAGTGGGGCTTATATGATGAGTATATATTTAATTATGCATTTGATCAGTTAAGTCATGAAAAGCCTCAGTTTATTTTAGCTCTTAGTACTACAAATCATCCGCCATTTAGAATTCCTACGAATTTTGAGCTACCTTCCCTTATTCCTGGAGAAAAGTTACAAGGTAGAATTAAAAGAGAAGAGGATTTATTTAAAAGAAGGTTTGAAGCTTTTAATTATGCTAATGAAAAATTAGCACAGTTTATTCAAAAGGTTAAAGATAGTAAATTTAAGGATAATACTATTATCGCTGTAACAGGAGATCATAATTTTTGGGGATCAATAAATTATAAAACATCGGAATCTTTTGTTAAATATACTGTTCCTCTTTATTTTTACTTACCTAATGAGATAAAGCCAAGCTCATATGATGCATATAAAGTAAGTGGGCATGAAGATATTATGACAACAATTTATAATTTAACTTTATCTAATACGCCTTATTTAACTTTTGGTGATGATTTATTTGCAGATACGAATTCAAATGGTTTAAATGAATCAGTACAAGCTGATAACCTTGGAAGCTTTTATAGGGATAAGTTTTATTCTTGGAAAAGTAAAAGCTATCCTGGATTAGAAAAAGATAAGGAGGATTTAAAAGTAAGATATCGCTCAATTATGTCTGTTTCTGATTATTACTTAAGAAAGTCTTTAGAAGCTAAGTAAGCTCTTTGTCTAAGTAAATGATCAGCTAAAACAATATAGGCCATTGATTCAACTACAATTCTTACTCTAGGTAAAATACATGGATCGTGTCTTCCTTCTTTGGCTTTATCTCCAACTGTAGATGGAGGTTTAAAATATACCTTAAAGTGAATTTCTTCTCCATTTGAAATACCACCTTCCATTCCACCAAAATAGGATGAATCAATACTGACATCAGTCCCAAGAGTTTTTACTGTTGTCGTTGCATCACAAATTGTAAAACCAATACAAGAGCCAATACTTAGCATCGCTTTAGCAAGGTCTGCTTTAAGCTTATCAAAACATGGCTCCCCAAGAGCTTTTGGAGTATTTTTAATGCTCACATCAATAATACCACCACAGCTTTGACCATTTTTTTTCATATCTAAAAGATAGTCTTCTATTTGTTTATGATCAAAGTCCATACTTATTCCTAAGTTACTATTAGGACTTAATTGTCTGTTTTTAGTTTGAAATTTTCCGATACTGGTTATTGTAGAAGTTATTGGAATATCAATTATTTTCTTTGCAAAAAAACCAGCTATGACACGGCAAACAGTTTCTCTTCCTGAAGCTCTTCCACCACCTCTGTGATCGCGGATACCATACTTATCTAAAGTTGTTTTGTCTGCATGACCTGGACGATATTGTTCTTTTAGCTCTTTATAGTCTTCACTTTTTTGATTTGTATTTTCTATACTGACATGAATAGGAGTACCAAGAGTTTTTCCTTCAAAAATACCACTGCTAACAGATATAAGATCTTTTTCATTACGATCAGTTGAAACTTTGAGTTTTCCAGGTCTTCTTTTATCAACAAAGGCTTGAAGTTCTTTTAAATCAATATCTATTCCTGGAAGCATCCCATCGATAATGACCCCCATTGAATGCCCATGACTTTCTCCATAGGTTGTTAACGAAAAAAGTTTGCCAAAAGTATTTCCTCTCATTTTTTTACCTTTTTTAAATCAAAAATAATAAAGATCGATGCAAGCCATATAAGTGTAAAAGACAAAAGTCTTACATTGTTTAATGGCTCATTATATATAGTGTATCCTATGAGAAATTGTAAACTTGGAGCAAGATATTGTAAAAAACCTAAGACATTAAGATCAAGTTTTTTAGCTGCCTTTGTAAAAAAATAAAGAGGAGCCACTGTCATAATCCCACTACCCATAATAAAGAGATGGTCACTAAAGCTAGCAATATTGATATGCTCATATGTCGTCTTATTGGTAACAAGTAAATATATAATAGCTGGAACAGTTAATAGAAGAGATTCAAAATAAAGAGAGACAATAGAATCTAATTTACTTGTTTTTTTCATAGCTCCGTATAAACTAAAAGTTATAGCAAGGCTGATGGCAATTGTTGGGAAAGTATTAAGAGCGCTACTTTGTATAAGGATTGAAATGAGCGCAATAAAAACAGCTATTTTTTTTAGGTTACTTATTTTTTCTTTAAAGTAGAAAGCCCCAATTAGAATACTAATAATTGGACCTCCAAAGTATCCAAAACTTGCTTCTATAATCCTTCCTTGCTCAACTGCTACAACAAAGAGAAACCAATTTACACCAATTAAAAACGAGCTAAATATATTTCTTAAGCTAAGAACCTTTCCAACTCTATTTTTCTTGATAAAAGAAAATAGTATAAGAATACTTAATAATGAAAAGATTATTCTATAAGCAGTTATTTCAAAAATATTATAGATTGCAATCTGCTTAAGATATAAAGGAAGAACTCCCCACATTGAAAATGCCAAAATCCCATGTATTAAAGGGTTCATTTAAACCTCATTTCTTATCACAAAAGAATTGGTATCAAACTCTATATATAGAGTTTCTTTTTGCTGGGATATTGTATTGTAATCTTTTATCCAGATTTTTTGATCTTTTAGTTGCACTTGCTTTAAAAAGTAGTCACCTTGATAGAATGATTCTAGGACTTTTACTTTAAATGAGCTTTTTTCACATACCTTGATAGCATTATATGGAATAATAAGAAGAATATTTCTATGTTCTTTTAAGTCAGTATTATGATTAAAGTCGAAGTCTTTTCCAAATAAAGGGTAGGTATTATCTTCTTTAACAGTGCTGACAAATACATTTCTAATTCCTAAGAACTTTGCACTAAAAAGATTTGATGGCCTATTATAAACATCAATAGGCCTACCATATGAAAATGTCTTACCAAAATTTAAAAGAAGTATATTGTCACTAAAGCTAAGAGCTTCTTTTATATCATGAGTAACCCAGATAACACTAATTTCCTTATCTTTGAAAATACTTAATAACTCTTTAGATAGATTAAACCTTAAGAACTCATCTAAATGTCCAAATGGTTCATCAAATAGAATAATATCTGGGTTATGGATTAAACATTTTGCAATAACAGCTCTTTGTCTTTGACCTGCTGATAATGATTTTAATGTAGAATGAAGTTCATTGGTAATTTCTAAAGATAAGAATGCGCCTCTTATAATATTTTCAGCTTGAGTATGATCTTCTAAGTACTGAAGTTCGTTCATTAAGGTATTAAATAAAGTTTCATCTTCATCTTTAGATTCAAAGGAGTTGATGCTTATAATTTTTTTTGCCAGGCTTTCTATTTTTCCAGATGAAGGTGTTAGTAGACCATCAATTAGCTTTAATGTTGTTGTTTTTCCACTTCCTGAAGGACCTATAATTGAAAGTATTTGTCCTTGCTTTAGCTCAAAGGATAGATCTGAGACTCCACCTGTTTTTCTTTTATCATAGATATAAGTTACATTTTTAAAGCTTAGGATACTACTGTTCATAATTTAAGCCTTCTATTTACAACAAATGCAATATAAATAGTTAATAGTCCAAAAGCTACGCTTAATAAACCAACATTATTGTATCCAATAATTTGTTTTTCCGTTTCTACTAAAAAAAAGCTTGCTACAATTGTTGCAAAAGAAGTGGCCAAAGCCCTAAGAGAATTTAAGATACTCATAAATGCACCTCTGTCATCATCTTTTGGAGTTTGAGTTACAAGTGTCATAATAGGAATCGCTCTTCCTGAAGCAAAAACCATAAATGTTCCGCTAATAATGATATAGTACCACAAAGGGTTCTTGCTCATATTCGTTATCGTTAAAATAGGAATAAAAGATAGAAGCACAATTGTTGCGATAACTCTGATTGCTGAAAATTTATCTGTTGCAATACCAATGGCCCTTGCACTTAGAAAGCTAAATATTCCACCAACAAGATAAATATATTTTAAGTCACTTTCTAATAACCCTACATTTTTAACTGCATAGGGGGCTAAAAAGGGAATAAGCATAAAAATAGCAAAAACATTCATACTGAGAAGAAGATAAGATTTTATATAATCAATATTAATAAAGACATCAAACATATGTTTTAAGTTTTGCTTAAAGTGCATGTTTGAATTATCGACTTTAAGAGAGGGGACAACTTTTAGAGCAATAAGAAGAGCAATAATAGATATCATGGCGATAAATACAAATGTCATATGCCATCCAAAAGATTCACCAATAAATAATCCTAGAGGGACGCCAAGAACACTTGATACGCTAAAAGATGATAGAATAATTCCCATTGCCCTACCTCTTCTTTCAAAAGGAACAGCTCCAGCTACAATTGCATAGACAATTGAGGTTAGAATTCCGCCAAAAGCTCCTGCGATGATTCTTGCAACAATTAAAGAAGATGCATTGTCAGCTATTGAGCAAAAAATTGTACCTAAAATAAACCCAATGAAAACCCAAATAAGACTTTTTTTTCTATCGTATTTGTCTGCAACAGAGGCAAATAAAAAACCAAATAATCCAGCTGAAAAATTATATGAGGATACTAAAAATGCAAAGTCGGAGGCACTTATAGATAGCTCCCTCATAAGTATTGGAGCAAGAGGCATTAGAACTACAAAGTCTAAAATATGAGAAAATTGTATTGTTGCTAATACAATAATTAATATGAGTTCTTTTCTAGGAACTTTGTCCACTTCTATTTTAATCCTACAATATCATCTACTTTTGATGTGTTATCAGTTGTTTCTAAACTTGCAACTGTTGATACTGTATGATCAACCATAGAAACAGCAGCTGGGTGAAAATTTCCAGAGTTTTTAACCCCTCCAAAAGGAAGTCTAGAAGAAGCTCCAACTGTGGACCTATTTAAGTTAATAATTCCGGCATCAACATCTCTAATGACTTGCTTATAAATTTCTTTATCCTCAGTAAAAATACTTGCAGCTAATCCGTAGTCAGAAATATTAGCAATTCTTATAGCATCTTCAATATCTTCAAAAGGAGTGAAGGTACAGTTTGGTCCAAAGATTTCTTCTTGAGTAAAAGGATTATTTTTATCTGCTTTTTCAAGATAGTGAATTGTTGGGTTTACATAATGACCTTCAAAGTTTGTTTTTACTTCATTTAATCCGATAATCTCTGTAGCTCCATTAGCAGCTCCAAGTTTACAGAATTTTTCATAAAGATCTTTTGCTCCTTTATCAATTAAAGGTCCCATAAAAGGCTTTGTTTCAAATTTAGTAGGGTGATCTACAATAATTCTTTCAGTTATCTTTTTAAACTTATCGATAAATTCATCTTGAATAGACTTATGAACAATAATCATTGAAGTCGAAGTACATCTTTGACCAGAAGATAAGTAACAAGCTCTAACTAATTCAGCTAGAGCGTGATCTATATCTGTATCTTTATGTAAAATAGTAGAATTCTTTCCACCAAGCTCTAGAGCAACTAGCTTTGTTAAATCAGTACCAACTGATTCTAAAATCTTCTTTCCTACAGCTAAAGAACCAGTAAAGTTAATTCCTTTTATGGCTGGATGTTTAATAATATCTTGAGTTGTTTTAACCGTACCATTTATAAAGTTAATGACACCTTTAGGAAAACCAGCTTCATGAAAACATTCAATTAAAAGCTGAGATGAGTGAATCGTCTTTTCACTAGGTTTAAAAATAATACTATTACCTGTTAATAGAGCAGCTAGGATCTGACCATTAGCAAGGTGGCATGGAAAGTTAAATGGTCCAATTACTAAAGTTGGTCCAAGTGGCTTTTTAATTATATGTCCATCAATATTTGGTAATACATTTTCGATTTTTTGATTTTCAATTCTTTTAAGTGAATCATTAATTGTTACATTTACTTTTGCACTAATGGCACCAGCTTCTGTCCCTGATTCCCAAAGAGGTTTTCCTGTTTCAAGAGCAATTGCTAAAGCAATATCATCTTTTCTTTTTGTAACTGCTTCTTGGTACTTTTTTAAATAGTTGATACGATCTTCTATAGATAGTTTTCTCCAAGTATTAAATCCTTCAATTGCAGATTCAATTACTTTTTGTGTATTTTCATATTTTACACTTGCACTCCATAATTTATCACTTAGATCAGCTGGACAAAACTTTTCGATCAGTTCATCACCAGAGTCCATATTATGTTTTGTAAATTGAGCGTTAAAGTAGTCACCAAGTATAGTTAATGCCATGAATCATCCTTGTGTTGTTTTTTTTGCTTATATTGCCATGAAATAGGTATTTTGACATTAAAATTACCAAGATTAAACTAGCTACAAGACAAGAAATATTGATATTTATCATATACTTTGCTGAACGATGCACATAGTATGTTGGTATATAGTACATATATTAGGTTTTAGATAAAAAGGATGAGCTTTATGAACATACATCAGCTATTAGATAAAATGTGGAATGACTACGTAGGTCTTAACCCTGGGGCAGCTAAGATTGTTGAACTTTTTGAAAAAGAAGGAAATGAAGTTGTTAATGATCATATTGCACTTAGAACTTTTAACCATCCAAGAGTTTGTGTTGATGTTATTGCAAAACCTTTTATTGAAGCAGGGTACTATGAAAATGGAACTTATAACTTTGAAGAAAAAAAGCTGTTTGCAAAGCACTATGAGCATAAAGATGAAAACATGCCAAAGATTTTTATCAGTGAACTTTTAACAGGGGAGTTTTCACCTTTTTTAAATGAAAAAGTTAATGCCATTGTTGATTCTTTAACAGATGAACAAATTGCCAGTTTTGATTTTTGCTCAACTGGAAGGTCTTGGGATTTTACTTTTGAAGATTATAATAAGTTAAAAGATGAGAGTGAGTATGCGGCTTGGTTAAGCGCAATAGGTTATAGACCAAATCACTTTACCGTTTTTGTCAATAAGCTAAAGACTTTTAATGATTTAGAAAATCTTAATAAATTTTTAAAAGAAAATGGTTTTAAACTTAATGATAGTGGTGGTGAGATAAAAGGTTCTAAAGAGGTTTATTTAGAGCAATCTTCAACTAAGGCCGACTCTATTGATATTACATTTTCGGATACAACTGCTAATATTGCTTCTTGCTATTTTGAGTTTGCTAAACGTTATCCACTTTCCAATGGGGAGCTTTATCAAGGGTTTGTGGCAAAGTCTGCCGATAAGATCTTTGAATCTACAACTCTATAAAATTTCTTTAATCTATAGTATAATAGTCGTATGAATATAAAGGTTATCTTTATAGGTAATGACGACTATTTTTTTGATGAACTAGAACAAAGGTTTCGTAAAGATTATCCTGGTTTTGCCTTTGTCTTTTTTAGAGAAGGGTTTAATCACCAGACAAATCCTTTTAAAATATACAAAAAAATTTATAAATATAATGCTCAAATTATTTTCTTAGACTTTGAAGATGATATGGAGTTTGCTAAAAACCTTGCTAAGCTTATTAACTCTAATGGTGAGTTTCGCAGAAAAGCCCTTTGTGGACTTCATGATTTAACTGGATCGCCTAAGTCTTTTAAAAAAGCATTACTTTCTCAAGTACGTATAAATCATATAAAAGGCATCGAGCTACATAATATTATTTATAATACATTGTCATTATTAGACGTTGAAATACCGAATCAAGTACCTTTTTCTAGAGGTGAAAATATCGGAATGCTTGATGTTTATCATATTGGACGAATTTGTTTTTTAACAGATGATTATTATCATGTTGAAACAAATTTACCTCTTGAGGTTGGACAAGTTATTGAGATTGATGCTCATCCTTTGGATCATATTGCTAATTCAAAAAGATTTCTTGTAAAGAACTTTAAAGACTCAAATTTATATTATAATACGCGATATAGCTATGAGTTAGATTTTACTTACATTGATAATACTTATTTTCAAAGGACTGAGCAAAGCTGGATAGATTATAATACTTATAAAAATGAGCCTCAAAGGTATGAACAAGAAACGGGAAAAAACTATGAGTTGATGATACGAGAGGTGAAAAAAAGAAAGGTCAACATCAGATATATTAGAGATGAAATTAGAGATTGGATAAAAGAAAAAAAGAATCATGACTTAGATAAAATAAAAGTTTTAATTGTTGATGATCATCTTGAAAGTTTGTATGAAATAGATAAGGTTCAAGAATATGTTATAAGATATGAGACAAGTTTAGCACAAGATCTTTATCAAATAAGAAGGTTCTGTCCACATATTATTATTTTTAATAAGAGCGAAAAAAATGATGATATTAAAATTAATGAACTTATAGAATATTTAAATAGAAAGGAAGATAAGCCATTCTTAATCATATGTAATTCAAAAGAAGATGAATTTAAATATGAGAAAACTCTTACTTTTCCACAAATGCTAAGTATTGATATAATAGAAAAGTTGGCCAAGAGATTCGAGGAAGCTTTTCCTGTTTGTTTTGAAGGTGATAGGGTTTTTTTAAGCTCAGATAGTAAAAATGTTGCCATTAAAATAAAAGAAATCATTGATATTTATGAAATGACAGAAAGTGAAGTTTTTTTTAGAACGAATAAAGAGTTTCCAATGTACTCTGTTTTAGAGTTAATAGAACCAGTACCAATGTTTTTAACAATTATTCCTATGACGGCTAATATGGCTTCTGAAGGATACAGAGCCGTGATCAGTGGACTCAATGAAAAAACAAGCGCACAACTTCGAGTGCTAATCAATCATTCGTTAGTAGAGGAAGAAGAACAAGTAGAACAAACACCGTCACAGAGCGAAGAATCTGAAGATGATAAAGATCCTAAAGAGAATCAAGAAAAAACAATCGAGCAACAAAATTCTGATGAACAAACCCATAAAGAGTCAGAAATGAAAATAGATTCTGAGCAATCAGAGAGCTTTAGCGAATCTAAAGAAGAAGATAGTACTACTTCTTCTTTAGAGAAACAAAACGAAGAGGATCTCCAAAGCGAAGACCAAGAGCCGTCGCAGTAACATCACTAATCGTGGCTTTATCTTCTTGAACCTTTACTTTTCCAAGACAAGCCTTAAAGTATTTATCCATACCTGATGTTGCAATGACATAAGTTTCAGAATCGATCTCATTATCTGGAACAATTTTTCCAACTTCTACAACAATACTTTCTTTTACAGCTCTAACTTCATCAAGATTTGCTTTTAAAACAGGACCTGGCTCAAAAATACCTACAAGTCCTGATAATACAAATCCTTCTTGCATAAGAATTCTTTTTGCTGGCTCAGTATTTGGATGAACTTCAGCTACAACTTCTTGAGCTTCTTTAGGTAGAACATCAACTAAAATAGGTTCTTCCGGTAGTAGTTCTTCAATAAACTTTTTACTTTTCATTGTAAGATAGTCAGCTTGAACAAAGTCTATATCCATAAACTTTCTTCCCACTGCCTCCCAAAATGGGGAATGCCCATCTTCATTTACTCTTCCTCTCATTTCAGCAATAACTTGAGATTCAAAGAAATTTCTATCTTCGGCCATAAACAAAAATCTTGATAAAGATAAAAATCTTCCATTTTGAGAATTTCTAAATTCAGGAGATAGGAATAAAGAGCAAATTTCAGCTGGCCCGGCATGTATCTTTTCAAAGTGAAGCGAACGTATTTCTTTTTCTACGTCAAGCATTTGAGAGTATCTTTTTTGGCTCTTAAGTCTATAGAAGTAGTATGGTTCAAAACCACCAATCTTAGAAATAATTCCAGATACTCCAACAATTTTTCCCGTAAACAGTTCTACCATTACAAAAAGATAAGACTCGCCATTAGGAGAATCATCTCTATGTTCAAAGCTTCTAACTGAAGTTAAGATTTTTCTTTTTATGATTTTTTCATCTTTAGGTAAAGATGTAAGACCATGCCCACTATCAGCAAGTAGCTCCATTAAACCTTTAAGATCACCTTCAGCAATTGGCCTAATAATAAACATTAATCAATCTCGCCTAAAGTTTTTTCAATAATATTGATAACATTATCGATATCAGTATTTGTAATAGCTCCCATTGGAACTAAGAATCTTACTCTTGTAAAAGGATTTCCTCCTGCAATAAAAGATAGGACTCCATTTTCAAAAAGCTTAAATGTAAACTCTTTCGATTTTGCAAGGTCACCTTTAAATAAAGTCATACCAACCATTGCACCCATTCCCCATGGACCTTCAATCTTTTGCGGAAGTTTTTTTGAAAGCTCTTCCAGTTTAGAAGAAAAGTACTTATGAGTTTTTTCAATTTTTCCATCTTCTCCAAGATAACCATTATTAGCAACTTCGTTAATAATATAATAAGCAGCATTAATAGCAGATCCACTTGAAGTAAATGTTTGCGAAATTAGACCTGGTCTAGGTTTGTGATCGGCTCTATAAATTGTGGCACAAATTTGAGAGTTCTTTCCAATATTAACAAGATCAACATGCTTATCTAATTCAAAGTATTGGAATGCAAATAGTTCTTTTGTTCTCATAAAGGTCTGAACTTCATCAACAATAACAGAAACATTATTCTTTTTACAAATATCAATGATGGCCATAAAAAAATCTTTATGTCCTACCCAATAACCGCCTTCTCCTTGAATAAGCTCCATACACATTGCTGCGTATTGTCCTGGGTATCTTTTAAAGCACTCTTCCAATTTATCAACGACTTTTTTGATTGATCCTTCATGATCATTTGAATCATAAAATGGAAGGTAATCAACATCTAAAGTTTTTGGAAGCCCATCTCTATAAACGTGTTTATCAGTAATAGCAGCAACAGCCATTGTTCTTCCCATGAAACATCCTTCAAAAGCTAAAACTCTTGAAGCTGGGTGCTTTTTTTGAAAAGCCATTTTTAGTGCATTTTCAGCTGCCATAACACCTGATGAAGTCATAAACATATGATCAAATCCGCCACCATTTTTATTAGCTTGATCTAAGATTAATTTAAATAGTTTTGGAGAGTCTATATTTTGTTGAAGATTCCCGCTCATAGTTGTATTTGTTATAGCTCCATCAATTTGAGCAGCAATAACACCTGGATGGGAATGTCCAAAATAATGAACACCAATACCAGTAATAAAGTCATATTTTACCGAGCCATCGGCAAGCTCAACTAGGCTGCCATTTCCAATTCCAGATCCAATATAATTGTAAAATAATTTTCCACCTCTATTTGATCCAAACTCTTCAAGTATCTGTTCATAGCTTTGTTTAAGTTCTGGATCAGCAGGTTTTACCTTTGTGATCTTAGATGAATGTTCTTTTACAGCATCGACTAAGAGCTGTTTAGCTTCATTTATTCTAGAATCTTCAAAAAAAGTTGTACCAATGCTTTTTTTGCTCATATATTTTCCTCCAACGGCAATACGATAACTAATTGTAATTTAAGGACTTATCGACAAAAATTACTTTAAAGTTAAGAATTAATTTATAATAAGATATACGGGGTTTTTATGAAAATAGTATTAGTTTTGTCAATCTTTATAGCGAACTTTTCACATGCCGGTACAGTGTGGGATTACGTTAACAAAAGAATGGAAAGAAAAGAGTTTAAAAGGTGGACCCTTGGAAGCTGGTTTCAATCAAAACAAGAATATGGGCTGCAAAATCAGTGGTTAGTTCTCAATACAGATAATTCTGGATTAGCAGTTGAGTTTTACACTGATTATGCCAAGACAAAGTTTGATAATGATACAAATGATAATGATACTACTAAAACAGATGGTTTTTCATCTGAGACAGCTTTATATATTGCTTTTTTAGGTTTTTCGTATCGATACGAGGATTATGATTTCTATGATCAAAAGGAATATGCTGTTAACTTAAGGCTTATTGGATCATCCCATCAAACGACTCATTTAATTTTGAGTTATGGAAAAAGAGACTTTGAGGATGATGTTAATGGAACATTTGAACAAAGCTTTTATGGGGCTGATATATCTCTTTATTTAGTATCTTTTTTGGGTTTTGATGCAAGATACAGAATATATGATCGTGAACTTAACAATGAAAAAACATATGAGATGAGCTCAAAGAGATTTCAGTGGGGAGGGTTTATTGAACTGAACTTTCTTAGGTTATTTGTTTATCAATTTGAAGAAGATCTTGATATTAAACAGTTAGGCGTAGGAAATTCGAAGCAACAAATTAAAGGAACTGCCTTCGGAGCGAGAGTATATTTTTAATTACAACTACATTTTGTTTGATATAAATCTTTTGTATCAAAACAAACGTATTTTACTTTTTTAAGACAAGTATCAATTTTAGTATAGAGTAGTTCACATTCTGAAATAGTGATGTAATTTTCACTTACAATTTGATCTTTTCTTTTTATATCAAACTTTTGGAAAAAGCTTTGGCAGTCAAGTCTAGCACTTGTCTCACTTGTTATATGAGAGAGTTTAAAGTTAAGTGCAAAACCTTCAACAGTTTGTATTTTGTTAAAGGTATATTTTGCATATATTTGTGTACTTAATATTAATAGAATAAGTATTTTCATATAGAGTTTATCGACTTTAAATACATTTAAATTTATTCTTACGTGCAGCGCGGCAATATATGCTCGAAAAAACCTGTTCTTAACTAATGTTCTTGGCCAAATATGGTATATTATGCTAATTTTTCAAGCACTTACATATAAACAATTTTAGGAGAGTACTCAAAGTGAAAGTAGCTAAGGTTCATGATATTAAAAAAACCAAAAAAGAAGACCTGAAAAAATGGTACGAACTTTTAGTTCTAGGTCGTATGTTAGATGAAAGAGCACCTAACTATCTTAAGCAAGCTTTAGGTTGGTCATACCACGCGCCATATGCTGGACATGATGCGATCCAGTTAGCAATCGGACAAGTTTTTGATAAAGAAGTTGATCATATGTTCCCTTACTATAGAGATATGCAAACAGCATTATCTGCAGGTGTAAGTGCAACTGAAATTATTTTAAATGGTCTATCAAAAGCAGATGATCTTGCTTCTGGTGGACGTCATATGTCTAATCACTTTGCTAAACCAGAATGGAATATTCATAACGTTTCAAGTTGTACTGGTAACCATACTTTGCATGCAGTTGGTGTTGCAAGAGGAATGAAAAGATACGATCACAAAGGTGTAGCAATATCAAGTCAAGGTGAATCTTCTACTTCAGAAGGTTATTGTTATGAAGCTATTAATGGAGCGTCTAATGAAAAACTTCCTGTCGTATTTGTCTTCCAAGATAACGGGTATGGAATTTCTGTTCCTAAAAAAGATCAAACGGCAAATGAGTTTGCAGCAGACAACTTTACAGGATTTAAAAACCTTCAAATCGTTCACTGTGATGGAAAAGATGTTTTTGATTCAATGAATACAATGATAGCAGCAAGAAAACATGCTTTAGAAAAATCAGAGCCAGTTATTGTTCACGCTCATTGTGTAAGAATGGGGAACCACTCAAACTCTGATAAGCACGAATGGTATAGAGATGAAGAAGAGATCGCAGCTGCTGTTGCTCAAGATCCACTTCCAAAATATAAAAATATTTTATTAAAGTCAGGAAAATTTACTGAAAAAGAATTAGAAGAAATTGAAGCCCAATGTAAGGCACAATTAATGGAAGCTCATAAGGCTGGTGTTAAAGCTCCACATCCAACTGCTGAGTCAATCTATGATTATATTATACCTGAGCCTTATGCTGGTGATAAGTTTGGTGATGGAACTCATGATGAAGATGGAGAGCCTATTAAGTTTATTACAGCTTTAAACTCTACACTCAAGGAAGAATTTAGACATAACCCGCATACTTTTATTTGGGGGCAAGATATGGCCAACAAAGAAAAAGGTGGGATTTTTAATGTATCAAAAGGTATGCAACAAGAGTTTGGAATTGAAAGAGTTTTCAATGGTCCAATCGCAGAAGATTATATCTTAGGAACAGCTAATGGAATGAGCCGTTTTAGAGATGATATTAGAATCGTTGTTGAGGGAGCTGAATTTGCAGATTACTTTTGGCCAGCAATGGAACAAATGGTGGAAACGTCTCATGATTACTGGAGAAGTAATGGTGCATTTTCTCCAAACATTACAATCAGACTAGCTTCTGGTGGATACATTGGTGGAGGATTATATCACTCGCAAAATATTGAAGGAGCATTATCAACTCTTCCTGGGATTAGAATTGTTTGTCCTGCTTTTGCTGATGATGCAGCTGGATTGCTTAGAACTTCTATGAGAAGTGAAGGTCCAACGGTTTACCTTGAGCCTAAGACTCAATATAATTCTAAAGAGGCTATGACTGTAGTACCAGAAGGATTTGAAGTTCCTTTTGGAAAAGCTAGAACAAGAAGGCAAGGATCTGACCTTTCAATTATCACTTATGGAAATACAGTACATTTTTCATTAGCTGTGGCTGAAAAGTTAGCAGATGAAGGATATGATATTGAAGTTATTGATCTTAGATCTCTAATTCCATTAGATGAAGATGCTATTGTAGAAACAGTTAGAAAAACAAATAGAGCACTCGTTGTTCATGAAGATAAAGTATTTGGTGGTTTTGGTGGAGAGATTGTAGCTAAAATTAACGAGCTTTGTTTTGAAGATCTTGATGCTCCTGTTAAAAGAGTTGGATCTACATTTACTCCAGTAGGGTTTAATAGAATTTTAGAAAAAGCAGTACTTCCTAATGCTGATAAGATTGAGGATGCTGTTAGAGAGATTCTTAATTACTAGAAATTTATAAAATTTATTTTTTGAAAAAGGCTTCTTTATGAAGCCTTTTTTTATGTTAACTGTAACTCAAATTCTACTGGCTATCGCATAAGTGGGGAAGACTTATTTACAAGTCTTATCAAAATTAATTTTTAATTCTATGTCAACATCATTCCAGGTTTTTCCTTGGTGAAGCTTTTGACATGCTTTATTGATTTTAGCTAAAGAAGAATGAAGGCCAAAATCAAAAATATCAATTGTCCCTCGTGCCCTGAAAATTGAGCTTTCTTGAGTGATATTCATTGGAACAGTTTTAGATACTCCATTCATCTTTATATCAAGATGGAGCTTGTTATTTTTAATTTTATTAATTTTTCCTGTTATTTTAAAGCCATCTTTATGTCCAGAAAAGAAAAACTTAATGATTTTGGCATCTCTAGCATTATTTCTTGTCCAGGTACTCATTGTATTGATATTAAAACTAACCCCAGTAATAGCTTCTTTTATAGATGCTGCACTAAATATTTCTTTCTTTAAACCGAGACTTTTAAAGCGACCACTAACACCAACTTTTGCAGGTGTTTTAAATGCTGTCCAGTTAGCTTCAATATCCTGTGCTTCAATTTTATAGATACAGTTTTTAGCTAGTGCAAAATGTGTAAAAATAATAAGTATAAAAATATATTTCATAGATAACCTTAATCTCCTATATTAAAGTAATTTTTAATATGTTTTTTAACTTCAATTTCATCAAGGTTTTTACAATAATTCAATAGTAAATATCTCTTATTATCTGTCGTGTCTAAGATTTGTGAGATTTGATCAAGCTTACTTAAGTCTTTAAAGCTATTAATTTTTAAAAAAATATAGTTAAGTTTTTTATCAAAAGAGTCTGTTTGGAAAAAACAAATATCTTTATTTTCTGTATTTTCCATTAAAGACTTTGCAATAAGGCTATCAAAAATATAATTAATTTCAGTATAGTGATGAGATTTATAAGATAGATACGTTTGCTCTATATGAATGATACCATCAATACTAGAGTCTATCTGTTCTAAAAAATTAAAGTCAGTTAGCATTGGCGATTTTATCTAATACACCATTAATAAATGATCCAGATGAAGCAGTTCCAAACTTTTTAGCAATCTCAATAGCTTCATTAATCACGACACTTTTTGATGTCTCATTATTATTGTATTTTAGTTCACTTACAGCTAGTAAGAGTACTGTGCTATCAACTCTTGAAAGTCTATCTAGTTTCCAATTTTTTAAATATTCTTTTATTGTTTCCTCTAAAGAAGCATAATTCATTAGAGTTTGCTTGATTTGATTTACGACAAAGTTTGATAAATCACCTTCTAAAAGGGTATTAGTAGAAACTTTAAATTCTTCAATAGAATCCATTATAACTTTATCACTTGCATCTTTAGCAAGTTCATCTTTTAATTCTCTAAAGATAGGAAGTTGAAGATGAAAAAAATATTGGAAACAAAATTCTCTAGCAGCTCTTTTTTTATTCACTTATATCACCTTAACGTATTGAAGTTTTCCTCATCACCTTTAATATCATTAACAAATTCTTCAACATCTTGAAACTTTCTATATACGGAAGCAAATCTAATATATGCAACGGGATCAAGATTTCTTAAGTACATCATTACAAGATTGCCTATTAATACAGAATTTACTTCTTTTGTTGACTCTTCTAAAATATTTTTTTCAATATTTTCTAGAACTCTTTCTAGTTGTTCCGTAGAAATAGGTCTTTTTTGACAAGCTTTTTGGATACCATTAAAGATCTTATCTCTATTAAAAGTTTCTCTTCTACCATCAACTTTTACAACAACAGGCATTTGTATTTCAATGTGCTCATAAGTTGTAAATCTTCTATCACATTCTTTATTTTCACATCTTCTTCTACGTCTAATAGACATACCATTCTTTAAAAGTCTGGAATCTACTACTTTAGTGTCATTATTATTGCAAAATGGGCATTTCATAGGGCCAAATTAGCCTTAATTTATCCTTATGGCAACTAAAGATATATAGTAGGTAAGCTTTATATAGAAGTATTTTTCTGTGATGTGTCAGGGAGTATTACTTACATTCACCTTGAGTAAAAGTAACCTTTGCACATTTTGCTTCACAAGAGTTTCCATAAGTAACTCCATTTGATCCACAAACAGGATTATATTCTTTAGTACAAATACACATATCATTTTCTTCTACAAAACCATCTTGTGCTTCATTCTTTGTTTCATTACAAGCGATAAATAAAACTAAACTTGATAAAATAAATAGTTTTTTCATTTTTCTTCCTTAATATACAGGGTATTCATTACATAGAGATAATACTTCATCTCTAATCGTATTTAAAATTGTTTCATCTTCATGGTTCTTTAAAGCTTTAAAAATCCAATTAGCAATAAGCTTCATATGATCTTCTTTTAGACCTCTTGTAGTAATAGCTGGAGTTCCAATTCTAATACCACTAGTAACAAATGGAGATCTTGTATCATTTGGGATCATATTTTTATTACATGTAATATGAACGCTTTCAAGAATACTTTCCGCATCTTTTCCGGATAAATTTACAGAGTCCGTTTTTACCAAAATAAGATGATTATCTGTTCCATTAGATACTAATTCAATCCCATTTGAGATTAGTCCTTGTGCAAGCACATTAGCATTTTTAACAACTTGTTCTTGATATGTTTTAAAGTCACTAGATAAAGCTTCTTTAAATGCAACAGCTTTAGCGGCAATAATATGCTCTAGTGGTCCACCTTGAATTCCTGGAAAGATATTTGAATTAAGTTTTTTAAACCAATCTTCTTTATTGGATAATATAATTCCACCCCTAGGTCCTCTTAGAGTTTTATGAGTCGTACTTGTTACAAAATCAGCATATTCAATTGGGTTAGGGTGAAGACCAGCAGCTACGAGCCCAGCAATATGGGCCATATCAACTAATAAAAGAGCGCCAACTTCATCTGCAATTTTTCTAAACTCACTAAAATCAATTGTTCTTGAATAAGCACTTGCTCCAGCCACGATAAGCTTTGGCTTTACTTTAATTGCTTTTGCTCGTATTTGCTCATAGTTTAATGTTTCGCTTTCCTTATCTAATCCATAACTTTCAAAGTTAAATAGCTTTCCTGAAAAATTTACTTTAGATCCATGAGTTAAGTGGCCACCATCATCAAGGCTCATTCCTAAAACTGTGTCTCCTGGAGTAAGACAAGCAAAATATACTGCCATATTAGCACCAGATCCACTATGAGGTTGAACGTTAGCGTATTTTGCTCCAAAGATTTCTTTTAACCTTTCAATGGCAAGGTCTTCTGATTTATCAACGTAAACACATCCACCGTAATATCTTTTTCCAGGATATCCTTCAGCATATTTATTTGTAAGAACACTCCCACAAGCTTGCATTACAGCTTTTGAACAATAGTTTTCCGAAGCGATTAGTTCTAATCCATCTTCTTGTCTTTTAAGTTCATCACCAATGATTTCAAAAATTTGTGGGTCTGTGTTTTTAAGGTTTTCCATTAATCATTATACCTTTTAAAAATTAAAGTTGAATTTGTTCCACCAAATCCAAATGAGTTATTTAATGTATATTCAATATTTCTTTTTTGTGGCTCATTAGCAGTATAATTTAAATCACACAGCTCATCTTGTTCATTTAAATGAGCTGTAGGAGGGACAGTTTGCTCCATAATTGCTTTTACACAAAATACAGACTCTATTCCCGCTGCAGCTCCAAGTAAATGTCCTGTCATAGATTTTGTAGAACTAACATTTAATTTATTTGCATGTTCTCCAAATACAGCTTTAATTGCTTTTGTTTCAGCGATGTCACCTAAGGGTGTAGATGTTCCATGAGCATTTATATAATCAATCTTATCAGGAGTAATTCCAGCATTATCTAATGCTTGTTTCATACATGGAATTGTACCTTGTCCTTCTGGATGAGGAGAAGTAATATGATAAGCATCGGCAGTAGCTCCAAAGCCAACAACTTGTGCTAAAATTTTAGCTCCACGAGCTTTTGCTTTTTCTAAATCTTCTAAAATTAAGATTCCAGCACCTTCTCCCATAACAAAACCAGATCTTGTTTTGTCAAAAGGTCTAGATGCACTTGCATAGTTATCTTCATCTTTGCTAAGAGCTTTCATGGCATTAAAGCCAGTAATCGTAAGAGGACTTACGACGGCTTCAGCTCCTCCTGTTACAATAGCATCACATCGACCTAGCATAATTTCTGTTGCCGCTGCCGCAATAGCGTGAGCACTTGAAGCACAAGCACTACTTACAGCATGATTAATTCCTTTAAAGTTATAAAGCATCGAGATTTTTCCCGTGGCCATATTAGGAATAAATGAAGGGACAAAAAAAGGAGACACTCTTCTTGGACCTTTTTCTAAAAAGGTTTTATGAGTATTTTCTATAAAAGGAAAACCACCAAGTCCCGTTCCTAAAATCGATCCAATTCTATAAGGATCATAACCAGCTTCTAATAAGCCAGATTGTTTAATCGCTTCATCTGTAGAGTGGAGTGCAAGATGAATAAATCTATCATATCTAGATTGTTCTTTTGCTGTTAATAAACCTTCACTAATTTCAAAATTATCAATTAGTCCAGCAAACTTTACTGGAAATTGATCAGCATTATCAGCTTGAATTAGTTTTATTCCCGACTGTGCCTTTAATGAGTTATTCCAAATCTCATCAGTATTGTGACCAAGACCACATATAGAACCAATACCAGTTATTGCTACTTTTCTTATATTCATAAATTTAGTCTCTAAAACAAAAAAACCTCCCAAGTAGGGAGGCCTTGTTATTAGTTAAGATTTGTTTTTAGAAAGTTTGTAACATCACTGATCGTTTTTAGATCTTCTGTTTTATCTTCTGGGATTTCAATGCCAAATTCTTCTTCCATCTTCATCATCATTTCAACCATGTCTAAAGAATCTAAGTTTAAATCATCTACAAAATTTGTATCAGCTTTAATATTTGCCGCTTCAACTTTTGTCGCTTCACTAACAATTTTAATTACTTTTTCTTGAGTTTCCATTATGTTCCTCCAAACTGATACTAGTGTATCTATGTCTTTATAATTATTAAATTATCTTTCGTATAAGATATTAAATGTATAAACCACCGTCAACTTTAATCACCTCTCCTGTGATATATTTTGATGCGCCGCTCATTAGGAAAGAGCATAGATTTGCTACATCTTCAGTGGCACCAAAGTCTCCTAGGGGGATAAGCTTCTGATATTCTTCTTTTACCTTATCTGATAGTTCATCAGTCATTTGGGTTTGAATAAATCCAGGGCAAATAACATTAACCCTTACCTTACGAGATGCTAGTTCTTTAGCTAAAGATTTACTATATCCAATCATACCAGCTTTAGAAGCAGCATATGTTGTTTGAGATAGGTTTCCCATAAGTCCTACTACTGAACTTATATTGATTATTGAAACATCTTTGGCTCTTAAAAAGCTTCGAGATAAAATATTAGTAAGATTCATAGCTCCTTTAAGATTAACATTTAAAATATCATCAATATCAGAAGGTTTAACTTTCATAGCAAGTTGATCTTTTGAAATACCAGCATTATTAATTAGTCCGCTAATAGTGTGTTCTTTTGAAAAAGCATCAATTTCACTTTTCATTTTTTCATAGTCTGTTACATCAAAAGATAAAGCTGACACATGAGAAGCACCATCTTTTAAAAGTTCTTCTTTAAGCTCCAAAGCCGCTGCTTCATTTGATCTATAGTTAAAAACAATATGAGCACCCTGAGAAGCTAAAGACTTAGCTATTTGTTTTCCAATACCTCTTGAAGCTCCAGTAATGAGAATTACTTTTTCTTTTAAGTCATTATAAGTTGCATTCATTTAAAAAATCCTCAAGCTTTGTTAATCCATCTTCTGAATCAATGGTAAAAGTTTTATAAGCTTTATTAATTTTCTTATTTAATCCAGTTAGTACTTTTCCAGGTCCAACTTCAATAAAAATAGTATTTTCATCTAGAGAACTAATACTGTCAGTCCACTGAACGCTTCCAGAAATTTGTTTTACTAAATTATCTTTAATGGTATTTGAAGAGGTTCCTTTCGAATTTAATTTAGCATCAATATTTGAAATATAACTAATTTCATTTTCATTAATTGAAACTGTGTTTAAAAATTCTTCCATTTTATTTTGTGCTGGCATCATTAAAGAACTATGAAAAGGAGCTGACACTTTTAAAGGTATGGCCATATGTCTTTTTTCAAAGTTTTCTTCTAACCATTTTACAGCTCTATCACAGGCATCAGCATCCCCTGAAATAACAGTTTGCATTGGCTCATTAAAGTTTGCTGGCATAACTTTTCCAGATTCATTACTAGAAGCCGCGCAAGCTTTTAAGATTTCTTCTTTAGGTACTCTAACAATCGCATACATTTTTCCAGCACCTTCTGGGGTTGCTTCTTGCATGAATATCCCACGATTGTGAACAGCTTTAATAGCATCTTCAAAGCTCAATGCTCCAGCTGCAACAAGAGCACTATACTCACCAACAGAATGACCTAAAACTTGATCAATAGAGATATCTCTTTTATCTAAAATAGATTTTACTTCTTTAAATAAGCTAACTGAATGAGTAACAATCGCTGGTTGTGTATATTTTGTTAGAGTTAAGGTTTCAATTGGACCTTCAAAACATAAATTTTTTAGATCAAAATCAATAGCACTACTAGCACTATCAAATAATGAAGTATCATTTAAGTTTTTACCCATTCCAACATACTGAGCACCTTGCCCAGGAAAGATCAGAGTTACACCCATACTATCTCCTAAAATTTTATAAGAACAGCACCGCTTGTAAGCCCAGCTCCAAAAGCGGCAAATAAAAGAGTTTGTCCTCTTTTGATTCTTCCATCGTTAATTGCTTCTGTGAGAGCAATAGGAATGGAAGCTGATGACGTGTTTGCATATTTTTCAACATTACAAATAACTTTTTCCATAGGGTAGTTTAAAAGTTTTGCTGTTGTTTCAATAATTCTTAAGTTTGCTTGATGAGGAATAAACCAGTCAATATCATTAGTTGTTAAGTTATTTCTTTTTAGTAGTGTCGCACAATGTTTTGCCATCGTTTTTACGGCATTTTTAAAAACAACTTGTCCATCCATTGTTACATATTGTTCTTTATTATTTAAAACCTCATGAGTGATAGGAGCTTTACTTCCACCTTTGTAAAGAATAAGAGTATCTGCTTTAGATGAATCACAACTTAGAACGCTATCAACAATTGCACATTCTTCTGTAGCTTCAGCTCTTGATAATACAACGGCGCCAGAGCCATCTCCAAATAAAATACAAGAGTTTCTATCTTCCCAGTTATTAAAAGCAGAAGTCATCTCTGTTCCAACAACCAGAACATTTTTATAGGCACCTGTTTGAATAAGAGAGTTTCCTAAAGTTAGCCCATATACCCAACCTGTACAGGCTGCATTTATATCAAGGCAAGCACAATGAGTTGTGATACCAAGCTTATCTTGTAGCTGGGATGCCGTGCTTGGAAATAGCATGTCTGGAAGAGTTATTGAAAATAAGATCATATCAATATCATTAGGCTCTAGACCTGCTTTTTCAATTGCATCTTTAGCAGCATAGTAAGCCATACCACTTGGGTATTCACCTTTGTCCAGGTCTGCTATTCTTCGTTCTTTAATTCCTGTTCTTTGAACGATCCACTCATCAGAGGTATCTACCATTTTGGTAAGATCCTCATTTGTCATTATTTTTTCAGGATTAAACTTTCCTGAGCCAGATATCTTTGTATTAAAAAATTCCATATTTTACCTCAATAAAAAAACCTTCAATTAAACATAGTTTAATTGAAGGTCTATTGTACTAGATAAATGTTAAAATAGTAGTAATTAAAGAAAAAATTAAGCGTCTGCTTCTTCTTGCTCTGTCTCTTTAACTTTTACTTCAAAAATTTTCTTACCTCTGTAAGTTCCACAGCTAGAACAAACAGTATTTGGCATTGTTAAATCACCACAGCTTGGGCATGTCATTGGATGTTTTCTATACTCTTTGTGGTGTTGACCAGCTCTTCTTAATCCTTTTCTAGATACAGATGTTTTCTTCTTAGGAACTGCCATAATATTCTCCGCTTATTATTTTTATTCTAATATTAAATAAATTTAGACCAGTATATGTATTATAGATTGATCAGTTGTGCAACATTTAATTTGAAAAATTTTACTGCTTTAAATTAATCCCTGCGTCATCATATTCTGTTTCTTTATCTAGGCAAGGATATTGATCTACATTTAGATAAATGAGTTCATTGATAACTTCTTTTAGGCTCATTTTACGTTCGCTGTAAAAGTATAGTTCATGCATTTCATTTTCAATAAAGATTTCTGTTTGTTCACTAAATTCGTCTGAAGACTCTAGTGCAAAGTCTACAAAGCAAAGTTTAAACTCTTCCTTAATTGTTTCACGCATATCTTGTAGAGTTTTTACGCATTTTGTTACATATTCTACATCTATATTTCCATTTAAAATAATATATTCACCAATTGTATTTTTAAACTTTTTTATAAGATTAAATCTAACTTGAATATCTGTTTCAAGCAGATAAGCCTCACTACTTTTTTCATCAGCATTTTCATTAAGCTCGATAAGAAGATCTTTTATCCATATTGTTTCTTTGTTAAACATATGGGCAATTTCTTTGTTAACCTGAAATTTTGTTATATTGTACTCACCAGTGGTATTGTCCACATCAAAAATATTATTCATAATAAAACCTTTAGTATAACTTAAGTTTATAACGATATAATCTTTTATAGTCAAAGGGTAGAAGAGTTTGAAAAAACATAAACTGATTTTCGGTTTTACTGGAAGTGGCAAAACAACTTATTTAAAGCAAATAGAAGTCTTAAAAGAATATGATGAGTATATAGATCTGGATGAGTTTATACTTATTTGTCATCCTGCATTTAATTCTATTGGTGAGTTGATTTGTAAAAATGGTTTTGCTTTTTTTAGGAATTTGGAGATCATTTATTTGAAGAAACTGATCAATAGTAAAAAGTCCTACTGTATAAGTCTTGGTGGAGGAACTATCACGGAGGATTTTTTGGTTCATTTTAATCATTTAGAGTTTGATATTAAGTTTTTAGATGTAGACTTTGAAACTTGCTGGCAAAGAATTGAGAATGATGAAAGTAGACCTATTGTAAAAAAGGGTCGACAGTATTGCCAAGAAATTTATAATCAAAGAAAGCTTTTGTTTTTTAAATTTTTAGGGAGAACTTTATGAAATGGCTTGTTTTTGCATTCTTATTACAAAGCGCTTTAGCATGTAAAGTGACAGCTCCAATTTCCTTACAACCAAATATTGTAATGAAAGCTTTAGCTAAAGTTCAAAAAGAGGTTAAGAGCCCAATTAGTATTCGTAGAATTAGCTTTTTGGGGGTCAATAGAGTAAGAGTTATCCTTTTGACTAAAGAGGGAGCTAAAAGTCTTATTTGGAATGTAAAGACAGACGAATCTTGCGCTGTGACATTATCAAAAAGTTTATAACTTTGACATATAGCACCTTTAAAGAGATCATTTTTTTATATGATGAGCATAGATGAAATAAAAGTTGGATTATTAGTAAGTGATTTAAGTATTGCTAAGGACTTATCTTTAAATTTAAGAGAACACGATATTTATGCCAGTGTTTATCTTAATTTAGATTCATTTTTATTAGATGTTAAAAATAACAAAATTGACTTTGCAATAGCTGATGTGAAATCTATTGCTGCAAGTACTTTATCTGTAAGTAACTTTTTAAAAAAATATGCAATGAGAATAGCATTTTTTTATGGAGAAGATTCGAGAAAGTATATTGGACAAATTTTAAACTATGATCACTATGGAATTATAAAAAATAATATTGATCTTGGTTCTCAAATAAAGTCAGCTTTAAAACTCGTTTATAAAGAAATGAACTTAGATAGAAAACTTAGTTTTACTCAAACTAAGCTAAGAGAAGTTTCAAGAGATCTGAGCCGAGTTGAAAAAAAGTCAATTTCCCAATACGAAGCTATTAATAGTTATGAGGTTATTGGAAATTTTTTGAGACAAATAAAACGTGAAGAAGGAGATTTTTTAAGCTCTCTTGTTAAGTCTCTTGAGCAGTGGCAAATCTGTGAAAGTTATACGATATTGAATATTTCAAATGGAAAAATAGAGTCATTACCTTTAAAGCAAAAAAAGTACAAAGTTTTAGGCTCAATGCCTATTGCTGAGAACTTTGATGTCTCAAAAGAATATCTTGAAATGCTTACAAATGCGTATGAAGATGATTTTGTACACAAGCCTATATGCATGAAGTTAAACTTTGAAGCAAATCTTTTACTCTTAGGTCAGTTTAGTCCAGCTTTAAAAGCCCAAGGAGCTATTGATTATTTATCTAATACATTATGCTTATCTTCTATTGAGCAAACTAGTATTAGTCAGTATCAAAGCACTCACTTTATGGAGTTTTTAGATAAGATCGATAAGTCTTTTTTTCACAAAAAAGATTTAGATAAAAAGTATTTAACTATTGATTTAAGAAATTTTAGGTCTTTTGTTGAGTCAGCTCAATCATCTAAATTGTATTTTCATAAATTTATGAATGCTTTTATTAATGCAATTTCATCTCATGCAACACTTGAATTTGAAGTTATAACAAATGGATTTGAAGCTATTTATGTGGGAGTTAAACCTCTACAGATTAAAGAAGCCTATGATTATTTAAAAGAAAAAATTAATGATTTTCCTTATTGGAATTATCTGGAAAACTCAACAATTATTCTTGCTCAAAAGCATTATCCAACTTTAATGCTAACGGGCTTAAGTTCATCTAGTATTCTAAGAAGCACGCATCTTTCTAAGGATTTTTCATCAGTACTTCAAAAAGGAAACTAAATCTTAGGTTAAACTCATTTTTTAAAGTTAACCTGAATGCTCTTGGTTCAAATATTGAACAGTTAAAAAATATTTCTCGAAATAATGAAATTATTTTCATGGTAAAAGCAAATGCGTATGGACATGGAATAAATGAAATTATTGATTATGCTTATGAACAAGGTGGAATAACGAACTTTGGAGTTGCATCGATAGAAGAGTTATCTGAAGTTAATATCAATAGAGATATTAACTTTTGGATTTTTAGCGAACTGGGTATAAGAGAGTCAAAACAAAAATATCAAGATAATATCATCCCTGTCTTAAGCACTTTAAGTGATCTTAATTATTTTATTATGCATTATAAGGGGCACAAGTTTGCTCTCAAATTTAATACCGGTATGAATAGGTTGGGGATTGAAGATGTTGATCAGGCGATTAAAATTTTGAAAGATAATCAGATTGATCGAGTTGAACATCTTATGACACACTTTTCAAGTTCCTATTTTAAGATTCAAGAAGGTTGCCAAACTTCTATTGAGTACTCTCGTTTTGTAAAAATAAAAGAAATATTTGATGCGAACTCAATTGAATATAATGGTACTTCTGTCTCAAACTCTGGAGCTATTGAACAAGGCTTTGGGCTAAAAGAAAGTCATATTAGGCCAGGACTTATGTTATATGGACCGGCTTCATTTGGTTTAATTGGTAAATCATCTTCAATGTGGAAAGGAAAAATAATTAGTTCTTTAGAGTCTAAAATAATAGATATACGAAAAGTTTTGAAAGGAACTAAAATAGGATACGGTGGAACAAAAGTTAAAGAGAATGGATATATTGTATATATTCCTATAGGTTATGGAGATGGACTTCTTAATTATTATTCAGGGGCGCAGGTTCGTTGTGCAGATCAAGTTGGATATATTTTTGGAAGAGTTAATATGGATATAACTTCTGTATTTTTTAAGTATGAACCTAAAAGTGATTTTGTTAAAATTTGGGATGAGAATTTAGTCAACTTTTGTACTCAAGTAAGTAGTATTCCATATCAAGTATTAACTAATATCTCAAGGAGAGTTCCAAAACTTTATCATTAAGGTTTTCATACAATACTTTATCGCATACAATTTTCAAATGTTACCTTTCATAAAGAAATTATTAGAATCTGTTGGAACAACAGTTCTTGAAATAGCTCCAGCTCTAGGCCGTCTGACAATATACATGATTCAGTCTACTTTATGGTTTTTAAGACCTCCTTTGAGAGTAAAGCTCTTTTTTGAGCAGATGGTTTTTATGGGCAATAAAAGTTTATTTATTGTCTTGCTTACGTCTTCTTTTTCGGGAATGGTTTTTGCTTATCAGATTTACTTAGGTTTTACAGCATTTAGTGTCGACTCTTTTGTTGGGCCAATTGTTGCTATTGCCGTTTGTAAAGAGTTAGCTCCTGTTTTTACAGGACTAGTTGTTGCTGGTAGGTGTGGAGCTGCAATGGCTGCTCAGTTGGGGACAATGAAAGTAACAGAACAAATTGATGCGCTTGAAGTTATGGGTGTTAATAGTATTCAATATTTAGCTGTTCCTAGAATTTTTGCAACAGTTATAACAATGCCAATGTTAACAATGGTCTTTATGTTAGTTGCTAATATAGGATCTTACTTTATCGGGGTAAAAGTTTTAGATATTGATGGAGTGATGTATTTTTCTAAAATAAGTGACTTTATGAATTTATCAATGATTTTAGAAGGATTAATAAAGTCGGCTGTTTTTGGATATCTTATTTCAATTATTGGAACTTACCAAGGTTTTGCAGTTAGAGGTGGTGCAGAAGGTGTTGGGAAAGGAACAAATATTGCTGTTGTATGGGGAATGATTATGGTTCTTATTACAGATTTTTTCTTAACAGCAATTTTAGCAAAGGTATTATAAATGAGCTATGCAGTTGAATTTAACCATCTGACTAAGACGTTTGGCGATCATACAGTTTTAAATTCGCTTGATTTTAATATCCACGAAGGAAAAATAACAACAATTTTAGGTTTTTCTGGAGCTGGAAAATCAACACTTCTTAAACATATTCTCGGGGTACATCATCCAACAACAGGACAAGTTAAGGTTTTAGGTCAAGACTTAAAAGATCTAGGTGATGCTCAGATGAGAGAGTTTAGAACAAACTTTGGAATGTTATTTCAGTACTCAGCTTTGTTTGATTCAATGTCTAATTATGAAAATGTGGCATTTCCTATGAGAGAGTTTACTAAGATGAGTGAAAATGAAATTCATGAAAAAGTAATTCGATTAATGACTCAAGTTAATTTAGAGGAGATTTCTTTTCATAAGTTGCCTTCTGAAATTTCGGGGGGGATGAGAAAAAGAGTGGGGCTTGCTAGAGCTTTAGCTTTAGAGCCTAAAGTCATGCTTTATGATGAGCCAACAACTGGTCTTGATCCTATCACAACTCATATGGTTGATGATCTTATTCGAACAACTCATAAAAACAATGCCCAAGTACCAATGACTAGTATTATTATCTCTCACGATGTTGCTGCAACTTTAAGAATATCTGATTATGTTGCTTTTTTAGAAAAGGGAAAAATGGTTGAGCATTCTAGTGTGGAAGAATTTAAGAAGTCACAAAATCCTGTTATTAAAAGGTTCTTAGAGCTATCTCTATAATTAAAGTCTTTGATGGGAAAAGCTTACCTCTTTCAAATAATCACCAAAATTTAATGGTTTAGGTTATCATATTAGTAATAACAATTTTAAATTTGGGGTTCTGATGAACGAATTAAAGGTTGGTTTTTTAACTGTTCTAGCTATTGTTTCACTTGTTGTTGTTTCTATGACTATTACTGCAAATAAGTCTGGGTTTGGTACATATGTCGAATATAAAACAATCTTAAAAGATGCAACAGGAATTTATGAAAAGTCTTCTATAAAAGTTGCAGGGATTGTAGCTGGTCGAATAAAAAAAATAGAGTTAAGTGGATCAGAAGCTCTTATTACATTTGAAGTTTTAGAACAAATTAAAATGACAAAGAATTCTTCTTTAAGAATTAAGAGTGTTGGTTTTTTAGGAGATAAATATATTGATATTTTCTTGGGGGATCAAAATGCTCAAAGGCTTCCAGCTGGATCAATGGTTGGCTCCTCCGGAGGTGAGGGATTTGAAGCTTTAGGTAAAGATGCTGGTGAAATACTAAAAGATGTAAAAGTTATAGCAAAAGCAATAAAAGATGCAATGTATGATGACGATAAAAATAATGTTGTAAAAGACATTATTGGAAATGTTAGAGTTTTTAGTAATGATGTAAAAAGAATTAGTGCTTCTTTAAGAAAATTAGTTACTGGTAATGAAGAAAAATTAAGTAGAACTTTAGATAATTTAAATAAAATTGCTGCTCAAATTGCTAGAGAAACAGATAGAGATGCAGAGAATTCTATAATGAACGATCTTTCTAAGTTAAATCCAATTATGGCCAATATGGATAAAGCCGTTGCTGATATTCAAGATATTGTTGCTGATGTAAAGTCAGGAAAAGGAACTGTTGGAAAACTTCTTAGAGATGAAGAGGTTATTGATAAAGTAAATGAGACTTTGTCAGGAGTTAATAGAATTGTAAATAGAGTAACAAACTTTAAAGCAGATATTTCTTTGTATGCGGGAGCAGCTTTTGATGAAGGAAGTAGGACAGAACTTAATGTAGATCTTGTTCCATCTGCAGAAAGATTTTTTCGAGTAGGTTTAATATCAACTGATTTTGGTAGAGAAGTATTAGAAAAAGAAAGGGTTGTTACAACAACAAGTGGTGGATCTACAACTCAGTCAACTCAAACATATACAGAAACGGATTATAAGTTTAATGCTCAAATAGGTCGAAGAATTAATAATTGGGCTTTTAGAGTTGGATTAATAGATTCAACTGGTGGTGTTGGAATAGATTATAATTTATATCACTATGGATTTGGGACAACCCTTGAGGCTTATGATTTTGATAAAGATTTAGGAGCAGCTGTTAGGTTTGCTATGGAATATAGAATCTGGAATGTCTTTTATGGAAGGTTTACGGCAGAAGATGTACTTTCTAAAGAAGATGATCAAGATTATACACTTGCTGCAGGATTAAAGTTTACGGATGAAGACTTAGCTGCTTTATTTGGGTTAGCATTATAAAAAATGAAAAAAAACTGGTTAATTAGAACAAGAAACAATCATCTATTAGGTCCTATTTCTTTAAATAAAGTAAAAGAGCTTATAGAGAATAAATCTTTAAAGGGAGATGATGAAATTTGTTCTGGTAATGGATACTGGTTTTTTATTCGAGAAAAAGATCTTATTCAAAAATACATTTATGAAGAAGTTCCTCAAGGCTTTAACCCGGTTAGTGAGGCTTCTACTGTTCTTGTAAGCAATCAAGTACAAGATGCAATATCCATTGATGTAAAAAATGATATAACAGTCGTTGATTTTAATTTAGACCTTCTTAAAGACGATCAAGAATTACTTGAAACAAATAGTGTTCACGATACAAATAAGCAAGCGATCGAAGATGATACTTTAGACAATTTAGAAAAAGCACAGATAAAAAAAGATTTTTCTTTGGATGAAAATATCCAAATAGAGTTAAAAAGTGAAGATATAACTAGTAAGGGATGGAGTTTGATTAACAGTAAGATTCTATTTATTCTTTTACTTCTTTTTGTTATCGCCATTGTCTATGGATTTATGAATAGGAAAATCGTCTTAGAAAAGATAATGGCAATTGTGTAAGCTTTGAATTACTCTCAACCAAATTTTTATCATTTTAATGAAGACTCAATAAAGTTGTCTCATTTTATTTGTTCAAAATTTTCTCATTATACAGGTTTAAAAATCATCGATGTATGTGCTGGTTCTGGGGTTATTGGAATTGAAATAGCAAAAGAGCTAGATGTTCAAAGCCTTACTTTTATAGAAATCCAGAGTGAGTTTGTTGCATATTTGAAGGAAAATATTTCAACCTTTATTAATACGACTCATACAAAAATTTTTCAAAAAGATTTCTTAAAATTAGAAAACTCAGACACCTTTGATATTCTTGTTTGTAATCCTCCATATTTTGATAGTCAAAGTTCTAGAACGCCCAACTGTTTAAAAAGAAAAAAATGTCGTTTTATCACTAAAGAGGTCGCATTATTATTCTTAGATAAGATCGTTTCTTTTTCAGCTTCTCATAAATATATTGTTATAAGCTCAACAAGCTTATGGAACAATCTTATAAAAAGTTATGAGCATAAAGAGTATGTACTAACGAAAAAATTAAAAGTTATTGAGTTAATCTAATATATTAATAGCAGCACTAATAAGCATTTGTTTTATCTGATCATCCTCAATATCATGAAACATCTTATTTATTTTGACCATTTTTGCTTTATATTTAGGATCAAATGGATGAACTTCTTTTATTGAAGATGGAGCTTTTCGGTGAGTATTGGATTTCATTTCGTTAAATTCATTCGAAGAAAACTTTCCATGTATGAAACGAATCTTTTTTACTTGTCCTTTAAATTTTGGGTATTGTGTTTCTATCTTGTTGAGGATTTGAGGGGCCATAAGGCCAAGTTCTTGGGAAAAGATAGAATGTTTTGTAAGAACTATAAGCGAAGATTGTTGTATTTTTAGAGGAATAGTATTTTCGGCAAGCATTTTACCAACTATTGATTCCCAGTTTTTAATAATGTAGAGAAAATCAAAAATGCCATTATGTCTAGAAAAGATGCCCTTATTTTGTCTTCTAGTGTGTTTATTTCTTTCATTCTCATAAGCAGATTCTTTATAAACAGTTTTTTGAGATAAAATTTCATTTAACTTTTTAGGCTTCATATATAATACTTCTAGCAATAGGATAGGATATTGTCCTTTTGCGTTGCGCATAATAAATTGAAAAGAAAAATATCTTGTCTGATTCTAGATATTTAGATAGCTAATAAAGATGAAATATTTTTTCCTATTAATCTTAATAATGTCTTGTCAGGGGTATAGAGCACAGCGTTCTAAAAACCCCTTTGCTAAATATGGAATAAAGAAAATAGCCATAGTTCCTTTTTATAATCATTCAAGTATTAATAATATTTCTGGAGCTTTAACAAAAGACTTTTATCGATCTTTATCTGATTTTTCGGGGCTTTTGATGACAAATAATTATAAACAAGCAGATGCAACAATTGTTGGGGTTATAGCTTCAAATGATGAAAGAAGAAGAACTTACACTACTGAAGGTGAAATCGCGGCAAAGTCTGTATTAGAAAATGAACTCGGTGATTCAAGAAAAGATTTTTATATACCTACTAGAACAAAAATAAGCTTTTCTGTTAAGGTGATGTTGATTCGTAATATGAAAAAATATGATTTAGATCTTTTAAAGTCTAGTGGAACAATTGTTGATAAAAGAGTCATATTTACACAAAATATTCCGGCTGCTCAAAGTTTTACAAGGGAAATTTTAACAGGAAATTCTATAAGCTTGGCCCATGTTCAAAACGAAGGAGCTAAGAAAAAAACATTACTCTCAATGTCTGAGCAGGTTGCAGCGAGCTTTAAAGAGATGATTCTGTATGCATTCTAAGTGGAAAGTTTGGGATTTTTATTCTTCATCTTCAGGAACATCAGTTTTTAGTCATTTTGGCATACTGTGTGTTGGCCTATATGATCCTTTGCTTAAAAATAAAATTTTAATATCTATAAAAAAAGAGTTGGAGTCGAGACAGTATCGTCATGTCGATGCAAAAGACATTACCAGTGAGTGGATTGATAATAATTTAAAATCTCTTAGTCTTTTTGGCTCTGATGAGTCTTTTATTATTACAAATATGGAAAATATTAGAAAGGATGTTGGAGAAATTTTATTTGATGAGCAATTAGATATATCAAATCGAACGATTGTTTGTCTTTATAATAAAGTCGATAAAAACTTTAAGTCTCTTGTAAATAAAAAACATATTAATACCTTACAAATTATAGCCCCTGCATTTTGGGAGTCTGAGCAATTATTGGATTTTATTGTTGGAGACTTTTCTATTTCATTTAGTTACGAAGCAAGAATGAAGATTATAGAGTCCGTTGAACATACTTATATTGATTTTTTAAACTTAATATCTAAATTAGAGGTTTTATATCCGGCAAGTGTGATAGAGGTTAATCAATTAGACAATGTAATTGAGAAAAAGAGAGTTGATAACTTTGAGGTTGCAAGATTAATGGGATTGAAAAAGTCTAAAGAGTTCTATCGAAAGATATTAGGGGCAAATGCATCTTATGATGATTTAAGATCTCTTTTTTATTTTCTTCAGACTCATTTATTAAAAATATCTTCACCAGACTTTTTATATAAAAAAAATAAACTAACTAAGTATGATAAGCAAATTTTAGATCAATCCAAGATTTGGAAGTCAAATGAGCTCGATATAATGTTTAAAATTTTAAGAGATTTTGAATTTAGGGCGAAGTTAAAAGATCCTTTACTATTTCATGATTTAAATAAATCTTTACTTAAAAACCTCTAAGATATTGTTATGTATCTGTCTTAGAGAGATCCCATGAACATAGTTACCATGCAACATAAGTTGTGATTGATTAGTGTAAAATGTTGCCCTGATTTTTGAAATAGTTTTAATTCTTTCTAGATTATAAATAGGTAGCGCTTTTTTCCAAGAGGTTGGGAAGCTTTCAATTTCACTCTGAAGGTATTTATAAGGGTCTAGGTTTTTGTCATTTTTTGAAATAAATGTATAGCTAGAGTAGGTGCTATCTTTTACTCTATTATTAAAAATTGCGCTGTTGTGAAGAATACCTAAGGAGGAATCTTCGTTGTAAGGAAAAAGTACCCCAAAGCTTTCTTGTAGGTCATGTATTCTATTTTTAGAAAAAACAGTTGTTGTATTCAAGGATGAGTATTCAATTTTTTCTAAAAGGTTGCTGATATTATTATCATTTATTATAGATGCAGCATCTTTAGCACTTGTACAAATGATGTTCCTTTCAAATTGATTAAAGCTCTTGTCATGATCTAAAATAATATGTTCTTTTAGTTCGTTTTCTAGTCGACTGATAAAGGCTTGCATCCCCTTTGAAAAAGATATGCTGTAAGGTTTTATATTGGTTTTTTTGAATTTTTTGTACTCTCTTAGAAAGCCGAAGTATGTTTTTGATTTGGGTGAAATACCAAAGATACTTTCGAAATGGAGTTCTTTTATAGGAGCTGAATATATACCATTGAGTGCACTTGCAAGAACTTCAAGACAAACTCTTTTTCCTACAAGTGGGAAAAAAAAATCGTAGACACTCATGTTAGAGTGATAATTAATTTTTCTAAATAAACGAAAAAAAATCTTAATTATTTCAAAAAAGGATAGGGGAAATGTTGTAAATTTGTTATTTCTAAATATTTTCTTTTTTAAAGAGCTTTTAGCTTTTATATAATCTAATTTTAGTTCTTTTAAAAGTATTAGAAAGTTTTCATCAGCAAAAATTGCATTAGCTGCAGTTTCAGCGGGTCCAAAAGCTGTATCTTTTGTTTCGATTAATCCTCCAGCTCTATTTTTCTTTTCTAAAATAGTAAAATTAAAGCCGTTTTTTTTTAAATAATAACCAAAGAGAAGACCTGTTACACCAGCCCCCCATACATAAATATGTTCAGTTTTATTTGAAAAATTGATCCAACCAATAGGACCTGACGATCTTTTCACTAGCCCTTAATTAACTCCTGAAGTTCACCGTCTTCAAACATCTCTGTAATGATATCATTTCCACCAACTAGTTTTCCTTTAAAGTAAAGTTGAGGGAAAGTTGGCCAGTTAGAATATTCTTTAAGACCTTGTCTGATATCCATATCTTGTAAAATATCAAAAGTGTTAAAAGAAGCGCCGATATGCTTTAGTATTCCAACTGTATTTGCAGAGAATCCACATTGAGGAAAATCGCTATTTCCTTTCATAAAAAGAACAAGGTCGCTTGAACCAATAATAGTTTCAATTCTATCTTTAAGTGCCCCTTCAACTTTTACAGGGTCAATTTCTCTTACAGAAGAGATGTCTTTATTAATAATATTAAATGGGTTGTTATCACTCATTATTATCTCCGAATTTTTTATTGTATTTTTCAATTGTCATTGTTTTTAATTTTACAGCATGAATCTTTTCTTTAAGGTCTTCTTTTAATATATCCATAATCACTTGATGTTGATCAATAAGCATTTTGCCTTTAAAAACATCACTTGCAACCATTATTTCTAAATGGTCTAAAGTTCCAGTCATATCAGTGACTTTTACAACGGCATCGGATACATTTTGTTTAATTAAATTTTCTACATATTCTAAAGGATTCATAAAGCCTCACAGTATTAAAGAACTAAAAAACTAGTTATAAAAGTACTCAGTCTTAGAGTCAATGTTGTTAGACCAAGAACTTTATGTTTTTTTCTATATTTAGCGTGACCAGCAATAACTTTTTTTCCCGTGTAGAACATCATAAAGTATAGGAGCACTGTGCTAAGAGCTAGTGCTATATGAATGTTAAGAATTGTATTGTTTTCAATTGGATTGCTTGCTTGAGCTATAGCACCTCTTGTTAATTCAATTTGGACTATTAAAATGAGATCCCAAATGATACAAGTTTTCATAGTTTTTACGTGCTTATATCTGTTTGTTCTATGATAAACCCCATAGAACATGAGTAATACGATAAGAGTTGATTGAATTTGAAAAAATAATGTCGACATGAGCATATAAATAACAAAATTATAAATATTTGAAAAGGTTAGATTTAATGCTTGGTAATTGGGCCCTAATTGATATTGAAACGACAGGTATAGACCCTACATATGATGAGATCATCGATATTGGTTATGTTCAATTTGAAGGGACAAAAGTTGTACAAAAGTATTCAAGTCTTGTTAGGTCACAAGTTAAATTATCAGAATTCATTCAAAAGTTAACAGGAATTAAAGACGAGCAAGTGCGTAAAGCTCCAACTTGGGATAAAGTTAAGCTTGATATGTTTGAGCTAGATGGACATGCTCTTTTGGCACATAATAGCGATTTTGAAAAACAGTTTTTAAAAAAATATTTTGATGAACTAGAAACTCAAGATGATTTTAGAGAAACATATCATGATAGTATGAACTATTTGGCTTTATTGTTTCCAAAAAGATCTTCTTTAAAGCTTGAAAGCTTTATGGTGGACTTTGAAATTGCTGAAAAAGAAGAGCATAGGGGACTTGCTGATTCTGTGGCATTATTACAGGTTGTGTTGGTTGCTACAATGCTCGCAAAAAAAGATGGTGAGTTTTATGTTCATTTAACTCAGGTCATGTCTGAGTTCGAAGAAAATGAATTGTGGTATAAAAAATTCTTATTTTTAAGTGATGAGCAGCTTCTAGAGATCGCTGATGGAATAGATTTTGATTTAAACTACTATGTTGAAAAGTATATTGAAAAAACTTATAAATCTGACTTTGAATATAAGACAGATAAAGTTCAGATGGAATTTTCTGGAAAAAATATTCAAAATATACTTAGAAATGAAGATAGAATGAGCTCTTTATTTGAAGGTTACACTTTTAGAGCCGCTCAAGAGAGCTTATCTTTAAGAGTTGGACAAGCATTTAAAAATGGAATCCACTCTATTATTCAAGCGCCTACTGGAACAGGAAAATCCCTAGGTTATCTTCTTCCAAGTGCTCTTTTAGCAAAACAAATGCAAACCCAAGTTTTAGTTTCTACTGGAACTAAAACTCTACAAAACCAAGCTGTGCAAAAAGATATACCTGCTTTATATAATATTTTAGGTTTAGATAAGGATGAGCTTAAGGTTACAAGATTGGTAGGATCAAAAAACCATTTATGTGAGCTTATGTATAGAAATGAGAAGAAGGATGATATGCTACTTATGGCACGTCCTTTTGAAGAAAAATTCACTCATGCATATCTTGAAACTGTTATGTTCTATAACGAAAGAGTTAGTGATTATAACAATATTGTTACCAGAGATGGCTTTCCTTATGTTTTTAAAAGAAAATACAAAAGTTTTTCTGAAATAGAAGAGTCTATAGCTGTTGATTATAGGGCATGTACTGGGCATAAGTGTCCGTTTAAAAATGCGTGTACGTATTTTCAAGGAATTCAAAAAGCAAAAGAATCTCACCTTATTGTTGGAAACCATGCTCTTTTATTAAATTTTCCACGATCTATTGAAAAGCCGCCCTTTATCGTTATTGATGAGGCCCATAAGATGGAATCAGAAGCCACAAGTGCCTTTACTTTTTCAGTAAAGCAAAGAGATCTAGAAAATTTTTCGAAAAATTTAAACTCAATGATAGGTCCGCTATATTATTTATTAGGCCAAGAAGATGCTAATGAAGATACAGTTGGTTATATCAAAAAAGAAATGAACTCTTATTCAGATATGATCAGTGATCATGTTCCAATGCTTGGAGACAATATAGAAAAGAGTGCAAAAAAACTTCCATACTTTACTGATATTTATTGGAATGAAATAAAACTACTTGGACAAAATAAGGCCAAAAGTAATCTTGAAGCGGCTATTTATAATCATATTTCCAGCCTTGCTCATATATTTAAAAGCTTAAATGATCTTCTTTATCCATATCTTGTAAGATGGCAGGATAAAAAAATTGAAGATGATAATACAGCTATTGCTTTTACAGCTTTTGAATCTGTTATGAGTACAGTTGAAGATATTCAGGTTACTTTTGCAGCTCTTTTAAAAGAAGATGAACTTATCGCTAATACAATTAATTATCATTATGATCTTGGGTACACACTTGAATCAGCCCCAATAAATGTTGGTCAAATGATCTATGAGGATGTTTTAAAGCCATCCCAGTCAGTTGTATTTACATCGGCAACTTTAGCTAACCACGATGGAACAGTTGGTATGCCGGCTGTAGAGTGGATGACTGGGTATAATTATCTTGAAAGCGATAGAAGGTTTAAGACAGGTTTGTTTTTAGATAATAATTATGACTACGAAAAAAATGCAAGAGTCTTCTTATGTACAGATACAAAACCAATGTATGATACAGACTTTGTTCCAAGTGTTTTAGAGCAGCTTGTACCAACTATTGAAAAGATAGGTGGAAGAACTCTTTTACTTTTTTCTTCAAGGGTAAGGTTTGAAAAAGCATCAGAAATTCTTTTAAAGAATTTTGAGGGAAAAATACCTGTCTTTATTCAGGGAATGGGAAATAATGTTGTAGAGGACTTTAAAAAGTCTGATGGAGGGATCCTCCTTGGTATGGAATCTTTAGGTGAGGGAATTGATATTCCTGGAAATAGTTTAGAACTTGTTTATGTAGATAAGGTTCCAGATCTTAGAAGAGAATACGTTATTGATAAAAGACGAGATTTCTATGAAAGGCAATTTGGAAATGAGTTTAATGATTACTTTTTAGCTTCTAGAACAAGATCTTTACACCAAAAATTAGGAAGACTAATAAGAAGGCAAAGTGATAAGGGTGCTATTATTATAACGGACTGCAGAATTAAAAGATGGAAAGGAAGAACCATTGATAGTTTTAAAAACCTTATGCGCCCATATAGTCTTGAGATCGAGAGCTTAGAAGATGCTTGTGAAAAAGCATCAAGTTTTATTTTATCTCAGAGGTAGTATCGCATATTCCAATGCTCTTTTTTTGATCTGAATCAGATAAATATTTGCTGTGCAAGTATCGATAATGATTGAATAACCGCACCAATTAATCTAGAATTGGCCAGTACTACTAAATTAATTTTTTAAGATATTTAAGTTTATTTTTAATAACTTTTAAAGGACGTGGACGCGTATGATTAAGATTAAAAAAGGGTTAGATCTTCCGATCGAAGGTACCCCTGAGCAAAAGATTTATGATGCCGCATCTGTAACTAAAGTTGCCATAATTGGTGACGACGTTGTTGGTATGAAGCCAACAATGATGGTTAAGGTGGGTGACACGGTAAAGAAAGGACAAGTACTTTTTACTGACAAAAAAACTGAAGGTGTGCAGTATACAGCTCCAGCAAGCGGTGAAGTACTTGAAGTTAACAGAGGTGCTAAAAGAGCATTCCAATCTGTAGTAATCAAGATTACTGGAGATGACAGTGTAACTTTTAACTCTCACAAAGGATCAGACGTTTCTAGCTATAGTGCTGATGATGTTGCAGCTCTACTGCAAGAGTCTGGAATGTGGCCATCTTTAAGACAAAGACCATTTTCTAAAGCGGCAGCTCCGGGAACAAAGCCTCAAGCTTTAATTATCAATGCGATGGATACTAATCCACTTGCCGCTGATGCTGATTTAATTATTGAGTCTCAAAAAGATGCATTTGCAGTTGGTATGAAAGCGCTTTCAATGTTAGCTCCAAAAACTTTTGTTGCTACTAAGCCCAACTCAGTTGTAACGACAACAGAAGGTGTTGTTAAAGAAGAATTTTCTGGACCACACCCAGCAGGTCTTTCGGGAACACATATTCACTTTTTAGCTCCAGTCAATGAAAATAATATTACTTGGTATATTAACTACCAAGAAGTAATTGCTATTGGTCACTTAATTCAAACAGGATCTCTTTTTACGCAAAGAGTGATTTCTATTGCTGGTCCTGCGGCAAAGAATCCAAGACTTGTTAAAACAAGAGTTGGTGCTTGTATTGATGAATTAGTTGCTGATGAGAAAAATACAACCGATGAAACGAGAGCTGTATCAGGTTCTGTTTTTGGTGGAAGAGATGCAAGTGGGCCATTTGCTTATCTTGGAAGATTTCATCACCAAGTAAGTTTATTAAAAGAAGGAAGAAAAAGAGAATTTTTAGGATGGCATAGTCCTGGATTTAATAGGTTTTCAGTTAAGTCTATCTATCTTTCTAAACTTATGGGTGGAAGAAAGTTTTCATTTGATACAGATGAAAATGGATCCTTAAGATCAATTGTTCCAATTGGATCATATGAAAAAGTAATGCCTTTAGATATTTTACCAACTCACTTAGTTAGACTTTTATATTCTACTAATAATGAGATGCTAGTTAAGCTTGGAATTTTAGAGCTTGATGAAGAAGATCTATCGTTACTTACTTTTGTTGACCCTTGTAAGAATGACTTTGGTCCAAGATTAAGAGAAAAATTAACTATTATAGAGAAGGAAGGATAATAATGAAACCATTAAGAAACATCCTTGATTCAGTTGAGCATCACTTTGAAAAAGGTGGGAAGTTAGAAAAAATGTATCCTCTATATGAGATGGCTGATACATTTGCTTTTACTCCAGGTTCTGTTGCAAAAGGTAATACGCACTTAAGAGACGGAATAGATCTAAAGAGAACGATGATCACTGTTGCCATGGCGCTATTTCCAGTAATAATCATGGCCTTATACAATACTGGTTACCAAGCAAACTCTGCATTAGCTGCTGCTGGATTAGAAGCATCGGGATGGAGAGCTGATATCATGAGAATGATTGGTCTTGGATTTGATCAAACGAATATTTTACATAATTTCTTTCATGGTTTTATGTGGTTCTTTCCAATTTTCTTAGTTACTCAAATTGCTGGGGGATTTTGGGAAGTTGTTTTTGCTACCGTAAGAAAGCACGAAGTTAATGAAGGTTTCCTAGTTACAGGTATTCTTTTTCCATTAACTCTTCCTGCTACAATTCCTCTATGGCAAGTTGCTATTGGTATTTCTTTTGGTGTTGTAATCGGAAAAGAAATTTTTGGTGGAACTGGAAAAAATATTTTTAATCCAGCACTAACAGCAAGAGCTTTCTTATTCTTTGCTTACCCAGCTCAAATTTCAGGGGATGCTGTTTGGATTGCTGCTGATGGAATCACTGGAGCTACAGCTTTAGCACAAGCTGCTGTTGGTGGAATGGATGCAATCGCATGGTCTTGGAATGATGCTTTTATCGGACTTATTCCTGGTTCAATTGGAGAAACTTCTGCACTTGCTTGCTTATTAGGAGCTGGTTATTTAATTATGACTGGAATTGGTTCTTGGAGAGTTATGCTAGGAGTTGTTCTTGGTTTAATTTTTACAACTCTAATTTTAAATGCTGTAGGTGGATCAACGAATCCATTTTTTGATGTTCCATTCTATTGGCATATGGTTCTTGGTGGATTTGCTTTTGCAACTGTATTTATGGCAACTGACCCAGTATCAGCTGCAATGACAGATTGTGGAAGATGGGTTTACGGTTTTTTAATTGGTGTCATTGGAACAATTGTAAGAGTTGTTAATCCTGCATATCCAGAAGGGTGGATGTTAGCGATTTTATTTATGAATGGAGCAGCTCCACTAATCGATTATTTTGTTGTTAATAAAAATATTAAAAGAAGGATGGCACGTCATGGCTAAGAGTGAATCAATGAAGACGATTACTGTTTCTGCTGCACTTTGTATTGTTTGTTCAATTCTAGTTAGTGTTACAGTTGTTAGTTTAAGACCAATGCAAAAGAAAAATGCTGATCTTGATTACAAGAAAAATATTTTAAATGCGGCGGGATTATTAAAAGCTGGTGATGATATTGAAAAGGTATTTTCTAAAGTTGAAACCGTTTTAGTTGATTTTGAAACGGGAAAAATTATTGAGGGAGATGCTAAGTCTTATGATCAAAATAAAGCAGCAACTGATCCTGCAAATAATGTAAAAATACCTGCGGATAAAGATATTGCTGGCCTTGGAATAAGAGCTAAAGTGGCAAAGGTTTTCTTAACAAGATCTGCTGATGGTAAACCTGATGTTATTGTTTTAAATGTAAGATCAATGGGATTATGGTCTACAATGTATGGTTTCTTAGCTCTTGAAGCTGATACAAAAACGGTTAAAGGTTTTGCTTATTATTCTCAAGGTGAGACACCTGGCCTTGGTGGTGAAGTTGATAATCCTAAATGGAAGAGTCAGTGGATTGGAAAATCAATTTATGATGAAGACTTCAATGTGGCTTTTGATGTTCTTAAAGGATCTGTGGATAAATCATCAAAAATGGCTAAATATCAAGTTGATGGATTGTCAGGTGCTACAATTACAGGTGTTGGTGTAGGAACTTCAATTAAGTACTGGTTTGGAAATGATGCTTATGGAAAGTTTTTAGCAAACGTAAGAGCAGGAGAGATTTAAAATGAAAATAAAAGAATTATTATTTGAGCCTGTATTTAAAAATAACCCGATAGCTTTAGGTGTACTTGGAATTTGTTCTGCCCTTGCTGTTACGGTTCAGTTAAATAACGTTTTAGTTATGTGTGGAGCTGTTACACTTGTAGTAGCTTTTTCAAATATGGGTGTTTCAATTATCAGAAATTATGTCCCTAATTCTGTTCGAATTATTGCGCAGATGATTATTATCGCTTCACTTGTTATTATTGCTGAGCAATTTTTAAAAGCTTTTGTTTATGATCAGTGGAAAACGATGGCTGTATATGTTGGACTTATTATTACCAATTGTATTGTTATGGGAAGAACGGAAGCTTTTGGAATGAAAAATAAACCTATTGCCTCTTTCTTTGATGGAATTGGAAATGGACTTGGTTATTCTTTCATTCTTATTGTAGTTGGTTTTTTTAGAGAACTTTTTGGCTCTGGTAAACTATTTGGAATGCAGGTTTTCGAATTAACTAAAGATGGTGGATGGTATCAACCAAATGGTTTAATGTTATTGCCTCCAAGTGCATTTTTTATCATTGGTTTTATTATTTGGATTTTAAGAGAAAAAGATCCGTCTCAGCAAGAAGAGGAGAACTAAGATGTTTGAACATTACTTAAATATTATTATTAAAGCGGTTTTTATTGAAAACTTAGCTCTTTCTTTTTTCTTGGGAATGTGTACGTTTTTAGCTGTGTCGAAAAAGGTATCAACATCTTTGGGTCTTGGGGTTGCTGTTATCGTTGTTCAGATGACAACTCTACCAGTGAATAACTTATTATATACTTATTTCTTAAAAGAAGGTGCATTAGCATGGGCCGGATTTCCAGATGTAGATTTATCATTTTTAGGACTAATCTCTTATATTGGAGTTATCGCTGCTATCGTTCAAATTTTAGAGATGACATTAGATAAGTTTTTTCCTCCTTTATATAACGCTCTTGGGATTTTCCTACCATTAATCACAGTTAACTGTGCGATTCTTGGTGGATCATTGTTTATGGTACAAAGAGATTATAACTTTGGTGAATCAGTAGCTTATGCATTTGGTTCAGGTCTTGGCTGGGCATTAGCAATTGCTATATTAGCTGGGATTAGAGAAAAACTTGATTATTCTGACGTTCCAAAGGGAATTAAAGGTTTAGGTATGACTTTTATGACTTGTGGACTTCTAGCAATTGTTTTTATGGCATTTGCAGGAATTAAACTATAATAAGCTAAGTAAAGGTATAAAATATGAATGAAATTATTTTAGGCGTAGGGATGTTTACAGCGGTTATTTTAGCCCTTGTAGTACTAATCCTAATTGCTAGATCAAAGTTAGTTCCTCAAGGTGATATTACAATCACAATCAATGGGGAAAAAGAAATTAAAGTAAGTCCAGGTCAAAAACTTCTTGGTGCACTTGCTACAGAAAAGATCTTCTTAGGATCAGCCTGTGGTGGTGGTGGTACTTGTGGTCAATGTGAGGCTAAAGTTTTAGAAGGTGGGGGAGATATTCTACCAACTGAAAAATCTCATATTTCTAACAAGCACGCTAAAGAAGGATGGAGATTAGCATGTCAGGTTAATTGTAAACAAGACATGGTTGTTGAAGTTCCTGAAGATGTATTCGGAGTTAAAAAGTGGACTTGTAAGGTTAGATCAAATCATAACGTTGCAACTTTCATTAAAGAATTAGTTCTTGAATTACCAGCTGGAGAAGAAGTTCCATTTAGAGCTGGTGGTTATATCCAAATTGAAAGACCTCCAGGGCTGACAATTGATTATAAGAACTTTGATATTGAAGAAGAATACAAAGGTGATTGGGATAAGTTTAATATGTGGCAATTTGTTTCAAAATCAGATGAAGAAACAGTAAGAGCATATTCAATGGCCAACTATCCTGAGGAAAAAGGAATCATTATGTTAAACGTAAGGATTGCTTCTCCACCACCAAGAATGCCAAATGTACCTCCAGGGTTAATGTCATCATATATTTTTGACTTAAAGCCTGGTGATGAAGTTATTATCTCTGGTCCTTATGGAGAGTTCTTCGCTCGTGAAACTGAAAAAGAAATGGTTTTCATCGGCGGGGGAGCTGGTATGGCACCAATGAGATCACATATCTTTGATCAGTTAAGAAGATTAAAATCAAAAAGAAAGATGACTTTCTGGTATGGAGCAAGATCTAAAAGAGAAATGTTCTATGTTGAAGATTTTGATACTCTTCAAAATGAAAATGATAACTTTGAGTGGCACTGTGCTCTTTCTGATGCTCTTCCTGAAGATAACTGGACAGGGTACACTGGATTTATCCATAACGTAGTTCTAGAAAACTATTTAAAAGATCACCCGGCACCAGAGGACTGTGAGTTCTATATGTGTGGACCTCCAATTATGAATCAATGTGTAACGGATATGTTACTGGATCTTGGGGTTGAGCCAGAAGATATCATGCTAGATGACTTTGGTGGTTAAAAACTTATACAGATATTAAATTGAAGCCCCTTTTGGGGCTTCATTTTTTTTAGAATATCTATATATTAAATTATTTTTCTTAGTATTATTTAAAAGGAAAAAAATGAAACTTATTATTCTATTTATTTTATCTTTACCTCTTATTTCTTATAGTGTGCATAATTGTACTCATTATGGAGATTTAACTGAAAATGAATATGGTGGAAAAATTTCTAGTGAATCGAGAATTATTTCATTTGGAGGTTGTCCGGACTCTATTTTATTAAATGATAAATATGTTGCAAGATTAAGGCAATTAGTTAAAGTTGCTGGCCAAAAGCACTGTTTATATAGGCATGGTTCATTGATTTTAAAATGTGAAAAATAGTCAACTAACTATTTTGTAAGATTGTTTTACAGATTTTATATTTAGACCATACTTTTTTTTGTATTTACCAAGAGCGCGGCTAAGTTTTCTAAGGTTTTTTTCGTCAGCTACATCATTATAAAGAAGTTTTATAAAAAGCTCTTTTGTTATGACTCCTGAACAGTTCTCCAGAATATACTTAATTTTAAATTCGGTCTTCTTAAAATGGTGTAAATCAGGAAAACTATCCTGATTTAGCTTTTGGATATGATTAACTTTTTGTAAAGCAATAGAAAATAAGCTTTTGTTTCCTTTAAAAGTGAAGTTCTTGGCGTAGGCACTATTATGCTTAGCAAGCTTTTTCCATACTTTATAAGCATCATCTTTAAGACCTTGATCAAGTAACCAGATAACTTCTAATTGTTCACAAAGTTCAGGAAAGTCTTTAAAGTCATTTTTATAAAAATAAATTGGACTTTCCTTGTATATAAAGTTTAAAAGCAAAGACATATACTTATAATTCGCTTTTACAGTGTATCCACTACTTGTTTTGTATTTTTCAAGTAATAAAAAGCACTCATCTATTTTTTCTAAACATAATGAAGCTTGAAATAAATTCAGGAGAGTAGATGCTCTAAAATGTTTGGCAAATTCATCATCCTTATCTAGGGAGTAATAAGAAAAGTGAGAACTCTTTTCATATTGTTCTGTTTTTAAATAATAAGTCGCTAAGACAAAAGAATTAAGGTGCTCTTGATATAGTATTGAAGGAGAGCTTTTTTCAAACTCTTTAATGAGCTCAGATGCTTTTAGTGGATGATGTGTATTACAGTAAGCCATAATAAGTTCAGCCTTTGCATAGTATAACCAATCTCCATTTAAGTGGTTGAGGCTTTCTTCTAGTCTTTCAATGGCAAAACGAAAATCACCAAAAGTATTAAAGGTTAAACCTAAAAAGTATAATCTCAATCCTTCAAGGTAAGAAGTATTAAACTTTTTGTTTCTTAATAAAGAAAATACAAGCTCTTTGTCTTTGTTCTTATAAGCAAGATAAGCTTTTAAAATTTTTTTTTCATTAATGCTAAATGAATTATTTTTTAAGTAATACTTATACTTTTGTGGATCTACGTAAATGAAACTTAGGACCTTAGAAAAACTACCATTCATAGGGCTTTTTCCCTAGTATATTCTTAAGTATAGACTTAAGTTCCTTTACATCATTTGAGGGCTGGCAGTTATAGATAAATAAGGATCTTATTTCCATATAAATCATATCAAAATGAACTTTCTTTTTGTCATCACAGTTACATCCTTTTTTTTGAGGAGAACTTGTCTTTAAGTTGATTTCGATTAAAGAACGTATTGTATTTTTTGCATTTAACTCTTTTAAATGTTGGTTAAACTGTTTTATGTTCTTAATATTAAGATCATAGTTATATATATAAAGATTTATTTGCTTTAGAAGCTTCTTATTAATATCACTACATTTTGTTATGTAAGCATCAATATGGTCATCTGGTTGACCTGATGTTGGTTGGCCACCACCTCCAGTAGTAGATACTTGAGCAAATAAACTAAATGATAATAAAAGTAAGTATATCTTTTTCACTTAGATTATATCGGTTAATTTAAGCTTAGAGTTTAGAAAAATTAACTACAAATGAGCTTTATTTATTGATTTAAAACAAAAAATGATAAGAATAAAAATGCAATTGATAAATAATATGTTTTATTCACATCTAGACTCCTTCTACTTTTTTATGAAGCAATCTTTATGCCAAAAATATTTCTCGTAATTTCAAGTGTTTAGATGTACTTTATAAACAATATTAGTGTTATTTTGGTTTAATTGGTCATTTTGACCAACTTATAAGGAGTCATTATGAGATATTTGTTCATTTTACTACTTTGCTCATCAGCTAGTTTTGCTGATTATTTTACGAAGAAGAACTTTGAGTTTGCGATTGGGGCCACTGGAAAGTCTTTATTATATAAAAGAGGAATAATAACTTATCAAGGTTATCAGGTTGTCCCCTTAGTTTCTATAGTTCTTTTTAATCCAAATCTTATTTTAGCTGGAAAATCCCTTTATCATAAGTATGCATTTAATAAAAATTTCCATATCAGGTCAAGACTTCATTTTGATTCAACTGAAGATCATCCAGCATATTTTTCTGATGAAAAGAAAGAGCAAAGGATAAGAAGAGAAAAAACAAATGAAGTTCTGGTGTATTTTCAATATGATTTTAGGCCGAGTACTTATTTAAGATTTAATATTGCAAAAGATATAAAAGCTCATAAGGGACAGTATTATGAGTTAAAAGGAAGGTATGACTTTCTAGACTTTTCAAAAGAAAAGAAAATGGTAAATATCGGTTTATTTACAGCAATTGGTTATGCAAATCACCTGCATAATAGATACTTATATGGAGCTAACACAAAAGGATTTAATAATATTGAATATGGTATTTCTATGACTTCTCCTAAAGCAATAGATAACTTTTGGCCTGTTGTAAAACTAACTAGATTTGAATTATTAAATAGAAATATTAGAAAAGGAAGTTTTGTTCAAGAAAGAGACGGAGTTTCAATTGAGCTTCTAATGGCAAAGAGAATTTACTAATGAAATACATCTTACTACTTTCACTATTGTTTAGTTGTACAAAAAAAGAAAACTTAATTGCTATTTCAGGTAAAACGATGGGTACAACTTATAGTATTAAGGCTTATACGGATGTAAGTAATGAACAAGTTAAATCTGCTGTTGATAAATTACTTCGTGATTACAATCAGATTTTCTCTACTTATATAAAAACGTCTGAACTAGTTCAGCTAAACCAAGCTTCTTTAAATGATCAACATCAAATCTCTTATGATTTATTTAAAGTTTTAAAGTTATCAAAGCATATTTTTAATAAAACTAATGGCCATTATGATGTAACAATAGGACCTCTTGTGAATAGATGGGGATTTGGGCCTATAAAAGAAAAAGGAAAACCTTCTAAAAAGGAAGTTAAAGAATTATTGAAAAAAAGTGGATCTAACTTTGAATTAATTGCTCCTTACTATATTAAGAAAAGAAAAAATATGTTTATTGATCTTTCGTCTATTGCTAAAGGTGATGGAGTAGATAAAGTTGCTTATTTATTAAAAGATAAATTCCAAGTAAAAAGCTTTTTTGTAGAAATAGGAGGAGAGGTTTTTGCGATGGGAAAAAAAGCAGATGGCTCCTCTTGGAAAGTCGGAGTAGAAAAACCTTCTTTATTAAAAGGACAAGGAGGTCTTCAAAGAGTTATTGAACTTAATAAAGAGGCCATTGCTACAAGCGGTAGCTATAGAAACTTTATAAAATATGGTGATAAGGTATTTTCCCACACGATTGATCCAAAAACAGGTTATCCAGTAGATCATAAGACCATATCTGTAAGTGTTATTTCAAAGACTTGTGCTTTAGCTGATGCGTGGGCCACAGCGTTAATGAGCCTTGGACATACAAAGGGTATACAGGTAGCAAAAAAAGAAGGATTAAAAGTAATTTTTCTGGTAAAACAAGATGAAATAATAAAAGAAATAAGCACTTTTTAGGAAATTATATATGGATACGATTTTAATTACGGCTGGAGTATTTTTAGTAGCATTTGCTGGGATGGCAGTAGGTGTAATTATTAGTAATAAAGAGATTAAAGGTTCTTGTGGTGGTATTGGTGCTGTAATGGGATCTTCATCATGTGATATCTGTGAACTTAAAGATCGTTGTGAAAAATCTAAAAAAGAGCTTTGTGAAGAAGGGGAATGTTAAATCGAACCCTTTAAAAATAATTACGATAAAAAGCAGCTTACTCAATTTTTAAAAATCATTGATCACCCTAAGCTAGATTCAAAAAGATTTAGTAAACATGTTCTTAAAACTCTCGACTCTTTGGAAATGAAACAAAGAGTTGAACTTATCAGTGATTCAATCAATGAATTCTTTGATCTTTCCTATAAAAAAATTATCACTCATCTTATTAAAAAATTAGATGAAGTAAAAAATATGAATAGTTTTTGGATATGGCCATTAACTGATTATGTTCACAAGTTTGGTTTAAATGATTTAAAGACATCGATGAAGGCCCAGTATGAAATGACAAAACGTTTTAGTGCTGAGTTTTCGATAAGGTACTTTTTACAAAAATATGAAAAAGAAATCTTTGATGAATTCCTATTTAATTGGACCCATGATCCATGTGAGCACATTAGAAGGCTTGCTAGTGAAGGGACAAGGCCGAATCTTCCTTGGGGGATAAAAGTTCATTATTTAAATAAAAACCTAAAACAGAATATTAAGCTTTTAAATAAACTTAAAAATGATGACTCGCTATATGTTAGAAAAAGTGTTGCAAATCACCTTAATGATATCTCAAGAGTAGATGAAAAACTTTTTATTAAAACATTACTTGCTTGGAAAAATCCAAATGAAAAACAAAGATGGATTATCAAACATGCATCTAGATCTTTGTTAAAAAATGCAAACTCAGATGTTTTAAAGCTAAATGGATATGATACGAACCCTAAGGTAAAAATCACAAGAAAAAAACTATCTAAAGATATAATAAAAGAAGGTGATAGTTTTGATTTGAGTTTTTCTATTAAAAATCTTGATAAAAAAGATTTAAACCTAAGCATTGACTATATTATTTATTATCCAAAGAAAAATGGTTCTTTATCTCCAAAAGTGTTTAAGTTAAAAGATATTATTCTTAAAGAGAATGAATCGAAAGCTTTAGTAAAAAAGATTAAATTTAAAAAAGTTACAACGAGAGTCCACTATAAAGGGATTCACAAAATCGAGCTTAAAATTAGTGATATTCATGAAAAGTTTAGCTCATTTACCCTAAAATAGTAATAACTGCCCTACTAACGTGGGGCTAATTTCTTAAGATAGATTTGATTATAATAATAAATAAAAAGCTCCAAATGATCACTCAGTCTTATTGGATCCTTAGTTGTACAC
>JAOARC010000031.1 GCA_025210745.1 Bacteriovoracaceae bacterium | reverse complement strand
TTTGATACATTTTTTCTGCCTATGTATTTTGAAGATGACTTTTTAATAAAATTAAAAGATAGAAAACTGGACGAAAAAACTCTTGCAAAGCTTTATAGTGCAGGAATTGGCAACAAAAAAAATCTTCCCCAGTTCAAAGACCCAGAAAGCTTTTCAGATTTTGCATTTGTTGCAAGCAAAAACTCGATAGGTGATTTTTTAACCAGTTGTTTCTGTGGTTATATCAAAAGTTACTTTAAACTTGGATATGCCCTAGAAGGAGATAATCAATGTCCAGATCGCTATAGCGTGTATGATGATCCAATTTGCCTTCATCTGCAAACTCAGTTTGTGAAAATTATAAATAAGCAGTTACCGGTAGAGCTAAAACCCAGTTTTAATTATACTGTTCAATACTTTGAAAATGCTCATTTAGACCCACACAAAGACAGAATTGAAGCTCCTTATAGCTTAAGTATTCAACTTGGATCATCTAGGGAAAATAAATTTGAGGACCATTATTCTTTGCACTGTGAAAATGAAGAAGGACAGAAAAAGAGTCTATCTCTAAACAACGGAAGCTTTGCCTTGTTTAATGGGGCCGAGCTAACTCATTATCGAGATCCGATTCCATGTAATAGTGATCTTATCGTGCTAATTATGCACTTCGTAGCACGAGATTTTGAAGGTTCTATTGGCTAGCAATGCAGTGCATGATAATAATCGTTATCGTGCAAAAGTATGCATCTTGACTTTTTTTACAAGAAAATAATCTTCTGAATACTTTTTGAAACTTTTTTCTCGTTAGTTATAACTCTTATAAGGTACATACCTTGAGTTGCTAGTTCATTATTTTCATATAGATTTAGCTCTAGTTTTTTTGTATCCCTGGCATAAACCTCAAAGTACTCACCATCTTGCGGTATCTGCTTAACTAGGCGCCCAGATGTATCTATAATCTCTAGCTTAAAAAGCTGGTCAAAATATTCATTATTTTTAATTTCTATATTTAAAGGTCCTGAGCTTGGATTGGGATAAGCTCTTGTTATTTCTACAAGAGTCTTGCTAGGATCTATTTCATCTAGATCAATTGAGATATCTTGGTAGGCCGTTTTTGATCCTCCAAAATATGGGAACAGCTTGTATTTTATCGACTTTTTATCACTACATCCGCGTTTAAAATAATAACTATTTTGCCCTATAGTAACTTCGTATTCATCTTCTAAAGCTTTTATTTGATAAAGAACTGATTCATTAAGTGGGACAGACTCAATATGCCTTGAAAATCGGTTTGCATTTTCATATCCATATCCAGCAATTTGAAGTTCATTATTATACCATCTCCAGCCAATACGAATTGAGTTTTTGTGGTGCTGACTTGAGCAGTCAGAAAAACCATACAACTTATTCCAGCCTCCATCAGTATAATCCTGAGGATAAACTGCTGTTTGATCAAACTTAGCACTAAATTTTAGAGTATCTCCAGAAAAAGAAGAAGTATGCAGGCCACTGGCAGAGTGCTTTCCTTTTTTTATTTGATAAGTTTTAGCGTTAGCACAAAAACTAAAAAATAGTATTGTAATAAATAGATTTATTTTCATATAAACGATAGAAGCAATTTAAATGCCAGGATTAATGCTAAATATCATGTCATTTATGTTCAATTTTAAGACAATAAGATAAGTATTTTACACTTTTTAAAAGGTAAACCCCTTACCCTTTGCTATAATCATCTCTAGATTATACAGACCTTCACTATGAATTTTTAAATCATTTTTAAAGACTTTATAGTGATTTGTTATAAAGTCTTCTTCAATACTTTCCGCTTCAGCTAATGTGATCTTTTCCATAGTTATTATAAAAGCTTCGTAAGCTTGATTAATTCCAAACTTTTCATATTCATTAAAATCTAAAGGGACTTTTTTAAAGAAATTATTCATCTTTTTTTGTGAAGCTAGCATCTACGGCATCATTATAATCTTTTTTTACACCACTGCTTATAGTATTTTTCTTTAAAAGATTTCTAATAAGTTTATTTATAATAATAAAAACGATGAAATATAATATGGCCCTAACTAACATTTTATTCTTCTTTATTTTTTAAGTGTTTAATTTGTTTATCTTTATAACTCTTAAACTTGGGATCATCTAAGTGCTTGTTCATCATACGATTTACAGTAAAATCTTGCAATTTTTTAAGGATGTAAATTTCGTAAAAGCGTCCCCTATCTTCAATAATATATTCATCTACCCTAGTAAATTTGTTTTTATTTATTGAATCTAGCAGAAGATTCATGCTCCCTTGAGATGAGATAATAATAGTGTTTGTATGGTCTATCTTAGCTGTTATATGAGCTAGAAAATCACTTGCTAGCTTTGATCCAATACCAGCGACAATAAGAGCAGCATTTTGTTCTATGGATCTAATATCTAGTATAGACATTGCTTTAATAGAGCAATTATCTAAATTTTGATCTTTTAGCTTATCAATGATTTCTTTATTTATATCGATAAAATGAACATATTTTTTTTGATTTAAAAGAATCTTGCCGATTTTTCCATGATCACAGCACAAATCATAAACAGTAGTATAGTCACTACAAAGGCTTGCTAAAAATTCTATACGCTTAGTTTTCACCTAATTGTTATAGAAAATTATCGTAGTTTTGTCCGTACTTTTTATCGTTAATTGCCGTAAAATATTTTCTTACAAAGTATTGTCCAGATCTAATTGTCTCGATGAACTCGTATCCTTCAAGTTTATTAATAGCTGATAATAAAGCCTCAAAGTCAATATTAAGTTTTGCAGCAAGTTCTTTATGAGAAAGAATAGGAGCAATTCCAAACTTTACATGTAGATTAGGCTTACACCAAGTTATGCGATATAAATACATAAGAACCAATGTCTCGACTCTAGTTAGCTTATATTCAACTAAAATCTCATCAAAAAATAGATCCGGTATTTTACTATCACTTGGGCTTGTAACTTTTTTCTCGGGGTCAGAATCACTATGCGCTAATACACTGGAGTTATGTGATGATAAGATAACTTGTAAATCTTCCATTTTTGCCTCCGTGTTTATCTATGCAAAATTAGCATAGATTATACATCTAAATAAATTTTCTCTTATTATTAGATTAAAATCAAGTAAAAATTATTTAGGAAAGTTTATCCATTTTATCAGCTATTTGTGAAGTGCGAACTAATGCCTTATCAATGGCCTGGTAAAAGCCTTCTTGAATAGCTGATCCTTTAAGGCGGTTTATAGCTTCTATAGTAACTCCGCCCTTACTAGTAACTTTATCAATTAGACTTTGAAGATCATTTTCATCTTGAGTCATCATCGTACTACCTTCAAAAAGCCTGGTAATGAACTTTCCAGAGTTTTCAAACTGCGGGTCTAGCTTTAATAAAGTATTTTCTAGAACCTGCTGTAGATAATAAATATATGCTGGACCACAACCAAAGATTGTTGTTAGCTTATCTAACTTTTCATCTGTATCACACTTGTAAATAAGAGCACTATTTTCAATAGCACTCATAAACTTATCATGATCACCAGAGTCTTTATTTTGAGTATATAGAACTACTCCTTTATTTTTAAACATAGGAGTGTTTGGCATGATTCTTAAAACGTCTTGGCTATCAAAAAGCTCGCTGATCTTCTTTGTATTAATTGCTGCAAGCATTGATACAATCATTTTATTTTTTGTTAAATGCTTAAATTGTTTTGAAGCATCAACAATTGTTTGTGGTTTAAAGCCTAAAACATAAATGTCCATATTCTCTAGTTCATCTATATTTTTAACGTGAGTACCATTAAGTTTATCTGCTAACTTAATTGCCTTGGTATTTGAAGGAGTATACATATAAAGCTTATATTCTTTATCTAAAGAAGCTGCGTAAGCTACTGCACTTGCCATATTACCACAGCCTAAAAAAGCTATTTTTTTCATTGTATCTCCATGGGGGCTCCATGCCTCATTATATTAACAGCAAAAGATGTAGGATAGGCATACTTATATATATATAAATAATATTCATCACCATAATCAGTAAACTCATATACTTTTTTAAGCTGTGTTGTACTTGAGGCTACAAAACCAGTGGTATGTTCCTTTAAAGTTTCTAAATCATCACAAATTAAAAAATCAAAATAGCCATATTGAATATCATCGAAGTGATGAACAAGTTTTATATTTTTGCCAAAAAGTTTTGTTAAAGCTTTTTGATGTTCATTTGAGTAAACATGTACATCATTACCTGCTTTAATTGCTGCTAAAATTTCAATTTTTTTATTATCTGTTAATTCCTTATTGATAATAAAAATTCCTTTTCCAAGATTATTTTGCATTTTATCAAAGTTAATCTGCCCAGGAATATAAAGGTTATCAAATTTAGCACTTTCTATATCAAAGCCTTGAGTATACTCATAAAAGTCACTAAAATTACCTTTATGAGATTCTTTTAAATTTAAAAAAGAAAATAAGTATTCTTTTGAACCAGCTTTTGGCCCTGTTCCAGATAACTTAAAGCCTCCAAAAGGCTCAATTGCTACCCTAGCCCCAGTGTTAGATCTATTAAAATAGAGATTTCCCACCTCTACTCTAGTAGAAATATAATCTAAATCATCATTAGACTGTGAGAACACTCCACCAGTTAAAGCATAATTTGTGGAATTAAATATTTTAATAGCATCATCAATATCATCGTAACCAATGATATGTACCACTGGTGCAAAAAACTCAAAGTGAGCAAAGCTAGATTTATTTAATGCCATATCTTTATCAACTTCAAGAATAACTGGGCCAACTGTAGCATCATCACTAAACTCACCCGATCTATCTAAGTGGATGACTTTAGCTTCTTTTTTAGCATCCTCTAGAGCGCTTAATAAATTATCTTTTTGTTTTTTACTAATTAAAGGATTTACAGTTGTTTTAAAATCACAAGATGGACCTACATGAATATCTTTTGAAGCCTGAATAAATCTTTTTAGAAAGCTTTCTTTAATATTATTATCAATAATAATTCTACTAGATGCGGAACATTTTTGACCTGCATGAGCATAAGTTGAGTACAAAAGATTCGATACAGTCTCATCTAATTCAGCATTATTAGTTACAATAACTGCATTTTTACCACCCATTTCTGTGATAACAGTTGGTACTTTTGAACTAATTTGACCCTTTTTCTTTTTATAAATCTGCATTCCTACAAACTTTGAACCAGTAAAAACGATTGAATCAACAGATTCATCATCTACAATACTTGCTCCAATAGCTCCATCACCATATTTAACACCTAATACACTACTATCAATTCCTGCAATTCTAGCAAGTCTAATAAATTCACTAACTATAACTGGTGTGTATTCAGATGGTTTAAGAATCACTTTATTTCCACAAGCTAATGGAGCTACACTCATTCCAACAGCAATTGCTAAAGGAAAGTTCCAAGGAGCTATAACCCCTACTGTCCCTAAGGCCTCAAAGTCATGCTTATTAGAAATCTCTTGAATTGATTTTACGTAAAAGTTTATAAAGTCTATAGCTTCATCTACATCTAGTGTGGCCTCTATAAAAGTTTTTTTAGCTTCAACCATTATAAGAGCACTTAAATGATCTCTGTTTTTTTGAAAAAGATAAGATAACTTTAAAAGAGATTTCTTTCTTAAATCTAAGTCTGTATTCCAACTAGTAGCTTGCCCACTTAAATTTTCATCATTAAGTTTAAATGAATTAAGATTAATTTTATCTATATAAGTCTTAATAAGTTCAACTTTGTTAGGCCTATATTCCTCAATAGGGTTTATGTTTTTAAATGTTTTATTATGCTTTAGCATTGCGGAATATACGTAGTAATCAGAATTGTTATTTACTTGATATCTTATATCGCTAGTATCCATCCTCATCATAGTAAGTATTCCTACTTGAGATGAGTTTTCCATAATCCTTCTTACAAGATAGGCCATACCAACAATAAGATCCCCAACTGGTATATAGTTTCTCGTTTCAAAACCAGCTTTAGATAATCCTGTTGAAAGTCCTTCATAAGTCATATGTAAGCACTGATGTTCTAAATGCGTCCCATCAAAATAATTTTGAGATAAAGATTTTGCAAAAGCATGATCAATAATATTATGGGATGCAATAGCTAGGCTAAGATGTTCCCTATTTTCTAAAGTTTTATAAACAAGCTGTTTAAAATTTATATCTGTTTCATATTTATTTAAAAACTGAAATGATTCAAGGCCATGAGCATTAGCTTCAACAGTCTCAGCATCCCAGTAAGCTCCTTTTACAAGCCTAATTGGCATTACTAATCGCCTTTGTTTCGCTAGCTCAATAACTTCTAATAAGTGCTTATATGAATCTTTTAAATAGGCCTGAACAACAATACCAGTATCTTTATAATCTCTTAGTTCACTTGTTTCTAATAAGGTTTTTTTATAAATATTAAAAACTAAATCTCTATAATGATAATGTTCTGCATCTATATTAATAAATACATTTGCTTTTTTTGCAGCTAGAAGAATCTTAGATAATCTTGGATATACATCTTCATAAGTACTATCAAAACTATGAGGTTTAAAGTCACGACAAAGAGCACTAACTTTTATTGATATATGTTCGTAATTTATTCCAGCTTTATTATAATTAGGCTTATCAGTTTTAATTCCTTCTATAATATCTAATACTTTATTTAGATAATCATCAGCTTCAATATTAGAAACTACAAGTTCACCAAGCTGATCAATTGTATAAGATCTATTTGAACTCATTAATTCATCTAAAGCATTCTTAGCATCTTTTATATCAACACCAGCTATAAATCTTTTTGCCAAAAATTTAACTTTAAATCTAATAATTCTTGCAAGAGCTCCGCTAGGTATCAGTGAACATACAAAATATACTAAGTGACAACTAACAATCATCCAAAGTGGAAGTTTCATTCCTTTATCAGCATAAACCTTGCTATCAAGAATAAGATGTCTTAGCGCACTTAAAAAAAGTCTTTTAACTTCACTTCCTTTGTCATGATTTAAAGAAGGAAGTAGGGCCAAAAACTTTAGAACATGAACTCTAATAAGTTCGTACTTCGCTGTTAAGTCAAGGCCTATATTTGTTAGTCTTTCAAAAACTGGCACTTTATATTCATTAATTTTTTCACTTATTTTTTGTATGTTTTCATTTACAAGTTCTTCTAGTCCATTAAACTTTTGCTCATTAAAACTTGGTAGATTATTAATCACACTTTGATAATCAATTACCCTTGGACTGTTTTCAATAGATATATTTTTGATTTTATCAAATAATGGGTCATTTTTATAGATAAGAGACTCCATAAAAAGATTCTTAGAGAAAATATTGATTGTCTTTTTTGAAGGTTCAATTAAAAGAAAATAATAGATACTTTTAAGTTCAATAGACCAAACAAAATCATCAGTAAGATTAACTTTATTAATATAAGAAATAATATCAGCATAACTAGATAATTTTTCTAGATCCGTTTCACATAAAATATCACTAATATTGACTTTCCAATCATCAGCACTAATTGTCTTAAATTGCATTTATAAATACCCTCAAAATTTGAGATTATTGTATTAATTCTAGGTAGTTAGTAAAGTAAATTTGACGGATATTAGATAGAAAAATACTATATATATATGAGAAGTTTTGTTTTTCTATTTATATTAATTAACTCGTCGCATCTTTATGCAGAGTATTCTATGAAAGACTTAACAACACTGGCCAACTCAGGTGAGATTGTTGAATACCTTGAACACGCTAAAGATATCAAGCCAGCTAATAGAGGGACTCTATGGTCAAAAACAACCTTGAAAGTTGCTTATGACTACTTAGACTACCTAAGACAAATCAAGCCAAGTGCTAAGGATTTGGCCCTTTATAATAAAATCAAATACTGGAGTGTCTTTAAAAAAGATGACGTTTTTTGGCTTAAGTCCAAAGAACTAAATCTCACAAACTTAAAAAAATGTAATAATAATTGTCCGTATGAACTTAATTGGATTTTGACTAGAGATAAAACTTCAGATTTTGCTCATATTTTATTAACTCAAAATAAACCATTTATTAACAAAAAATCTAATCTATTAATGGCAAGAATTTTTGCAGATGAGACTTGTAGTTTTTATGTCAAAAATGATTATGTAAGAAGACATCTTCTTAGCTTTCTATCAAAATATGATTACAAAAACTGTAAAAAAGAACTAGAAAAACTGACAATGCAAAACTTTTTAAGTTCTAAAAATAAATCTATATGGAAGCCTTATTTGTCAAAGTTTTCCAATAGAAAGGAAAATATACATCTTGTTAAGATGATTGAAATTTTAGATAATGAAGCAAAAACTTCAGCTAGCTTTGTGGGTAATTGGGAAGAGCTTATTAAGATATCTAAAGATAGTAAATTAAGACAAAGCTTAATGAGTAAACTATTTAGCCTAAGGCCTTTAGCTGGAAAGATTCTTTATGGTAAAGATAAAAAGTCTAATAAAATGCTTATGGCCATAGATAGATACTTTCCTGAATATTTTCCAAAATATGCTAATGAATGCTTAAAGTATTTTAAAAATGAAATTAAAGCTCCTTCTGCTGATTGCCATCAGCTATTTAAAAAGTCTAAAAGCTCATCACTTTTATCTGCATCAAAGATAAGTGAGTATGAACAAATTATTAATTCTATTTAAATTTGCCCTAAAGATTTCCTAATCCCCTCATAAATCCTAGTTGCATGATCTTTTGTTAAAGTAAGCGGCGGAGCAAGTAATAGGTGATCTCCAGCGGTATAATTATTAGATCCCCCAGCTCCAAGAGTAACTAGTCCATTTTCAAGACATTTAGCTTCTACTATTTTTGCAAACTTATCAGCAGGATTAAAAGATTCTTTAGTTTCTTTATTCTTAACAAATTCTATTCCTAAAAATAACCCTTGCCCTCTTACATCACCAACAAAAGAGAACTCTTCTTTTAAAGTAGCTAGTTTTTCCTTAAGAAAGTTACCTACTGTTTTTGAATTTTGTACAAGGTTGTTATCTTTAATATAATTTAAAACTCCGAGACCCACTTTAGCAGCTAGTGGAATACAAGAATAAGTTTGCCCACTAAAGAATGGAAGGTTTGTATTTTCAATTGCTTCTAATACAAAATCTCTTGCTGTTATTGCTCCAAGTGGAAGATAACCAGAACTTATTCCCTTAGCTAAAGCTAAGATATCTGCATTATTAGCAAAATGATTCATTCCAAAGTTTTCTCCAGTTCTACCAAACCCAGTCATAACTTCATCTGCAATCACTAAAATATCGTGAGATCTACAGAGTTTATGCACTTTTTCAAAGTAATTTTTAGTAGGCCCTACAGCTCCAAGGGCTGATCCAACAAATGGCTCAGCTATAAAACACATAATATCATCTTTATTCTTTTCAATTTCTACTTGAAGCTCACTAATAAGCATATCTTCATATTGCTCATCACTCATTCCTTCTTCTTTTCTATAAGGATGACAAGCATTTACATGAATATGATCCACCATAAGATCCGTGTAATAGCCACGTCTAGATTTCATACCACCGATATCTAAAGCAAGAATTGAGTTTCCATGATAACTTCCCCATCTTCCAATAACTTTAGTTCTCGTTTGTCCTTTTGATCTATGATACTGATAAGCTAATTTTACTGAGTTTTCTACTGCTTCAGTTCCACCACTTATAGTCCAGGCCTTATTAAAGCCTTCAGGTGCAAATTCACATAAGGCTTTAAGATAATTATCAAGCTCATCGTTATAAAATAAGTGAGTAGGATAAACAGCTAACTTAGATGCTTGTTCTTTTAAAATATTTGCTATTTGTTCATTTCCATGGCCAATACTCATAACCGCGGCAGTACAACCACAAGTATCGATATATTCTTTTCCATTCACATCATAAAGAAAAACATCTTTACCATATAATATCTTTGGATATTCTTTTTTATAATCAGCACAAATAAGTTGAGAGTTGATAACGCTTTTTGACATTTTTTGACCTTTTTGGAAGATTTTTAGTATGTATTTCCAGGTTACTACTTTGAAAGGCAAAAAAAAAGCCGAAATCTATAAGATTCGGCTCTTTATATTCAAGTAAATTTTAAATTACTTAAGGTGCTTAGAAACAAGTTTAGTCATTTCAAACATACTAACTTCTTTTTTACCACCAAATACAGGCTTTAATTTTGCATCAGCGATAATATTTCTCTTATTCTTAGGGTTTTGAAGGTTATGCTTCTTAATGTAAACCCAAAGTTTCTTAACAACTTCTGTTCTTGGAAGTGGCTTAGATCCAACGATTTGAGCTAAGTCCTTAGAAGGAGTTAAAGCTTTCATAAAAGCCGGGTTTGGCTTTCTTTTTGTAGCCTTTTTCTTAGTTACTTTTTTAGCAACCTTTTTCTTAGTTGCTTTTTTAGCTACTTTTTTCTTAGTTGCTTTCTTAGCAACCTTTTTCTTAGTTGCTTTTTTAGCTACTTTTTTCTTAGTTGCTTTTTTAGCTACTTTTTTCTTAGTTGCTTTTTTAGCTACTTTTTTCTTAGTTGCTTTT
>JAOARC010000030.1 GCA_025210745.1 Bacteriovoracaceae bacterium | reverse complement strand
CTGTTAATGGAGAGAAAATACCTGTATGGATTTCAGATTATGTTCTCGCAACTTATGGAACGGGAGCTATTATGGCTGTTCCAGCTCACGATCAAAGAGATTATGAGTTTGCCAAAGAGTTTAATCTTAATATCGTACCTGTTTTAGAAGGTGGTGATATTGAAACTGAAGCTTTCACAGGAGAAGGAAAACATATTAATTCTGATTTTCTTGATGGACTGTTAAAAGATGAAGCAATTGATAAAATGATTAGTTGGTTAATTGATCAAAACCTTGGTTCAAAAACTATTAATTACAAATTAAGAGATTGGTTATTTTCAAGACAAAGATATTGGGGAGAACCATTTCCAATTTTAAAAGATAAAGAAACTGGAAAAGTTGTAAGATGTTTAAATGAAGATGAACTACCAGTGACTCTTCCTAATGTAGAAAAGTATGAGCCATCTGGAACAGGAGAATCTCCATTAGCCACAATTGATGAGTGGTTATATTTTACTGATCCAGTTAGTGGAAAGGAAGTTCGAAGAGAAACAAATACAATGCCTCAATGGGCTGGGTCTTGTTGGTACTATCTAAGATATATCGATCCAAAAAATGCAGATAAGCCTTGGGATGAAGATCTTGAAAAATACTGGATGCCAGTTGATTTATACATTGGCGGAATGGAGCATGCTGTAATGCACCTTCTATACGCTCGTTTTTGGCACAAAGTTTTATTTGACCTTAAGTTAGTATCTACAAAAGAGCCATTTAAAAAACTAGTTAATCAAGGAATGATTCTAGGTGAAGATGGTGAAAAAATGAGCAAGTCTCGTGGAAACGTTATCAATCCAGATTCAATTGTTGAAGAATATGGAGCTGATACTCTAAGACTTTATGAAATGTTTATGGGGCCATTAGAAAGAACAAAGCCATGGTCAATGAATGGAGTTAAAGGCGTTTATAACTTTATCTCTAAAGCTTTTAAAGTTTTTGCTAATACTGAATATCATAAAGAAGACTCACAAGAGACTTTAAAGATGCTTCATAAAACAATTAAAAAAGTAACTGAAGATATTGAGTCTATGAAGTTTAATACAGCTATCTCACAAATGATGATTTTTACAAATCACTGTGCTAAAGAAAAATCTTTTTCAAAACAAACAGCATCTATTTTTTCTCAGTTAGTTGCACCTTATGCTCCTCACACAGCTGAGGAGATTTGGGAAATTGCAGGAAATATTGATAGTCTGTCTTATACAGCATGGCCATCATTTGACGCTAAGTTAGTTGTGGAAGATTCCATTACAATGGCGGTTCAAGTTATGGGTAAAACAAGAGGAACTTTAACTGTACCGGCTGATATATCAAAAGAAGACTTTCTTGCAATGGCAAAGTCTGATGAAAAAATTTCTAAATACTTAGAAGGAAAGACTATTGTTAAAGAAATCTATATTCCTGGAAAGATTTGTAATTTTGTTGCAAAATAACTTTAGACAAAATCCACACAGCCTATAATTTTAAAACATAATGTTCTATCTTTAACTCTAAGGAGATAGAATATTATGTTTAACTTTCTAAAAAAAGACCCTATCAAAAAACTTGAAAAAGAATATGCAAAGCTTATGGAAAAAGCCGTTTTTCTACAAAGAAATGGAGATATCGCAGGATATGCTCTTATTTCAAAACAAGCTGATAACTTAGCAAAAAAGATCGACGAGTTTAAAAGAAAAAGCGCATCATAATTTACAGACTTCCCTATTAAAACTAGAATATCTAACATAGGGAGAATTTATGAATATTACGAGTTTAACTCAATACAAAGAGCAATATGAAGCTCATAAAGACGACACTGCTTGGCTTGAAACCTGTAAAGAATATGAATGGTTCAACTTTCCAACAAAAGCTCTTGAAGGAAACTTTAACGATGCTAACGTCACTTGGTTTAATGATGGAAAATTAAATATCACAGTCAATGCTCTTGATAGACATGCTAAAAATACTCCTAATAAAATCGCTATTATTTGGGAGCCAAATAATCCAGAAGATAAAGAAATTAAAATCACATATAAAGAACTTTTAGAAAGAGTTTGTAAGTTTGCTAATGTCCTAAAAGATCAGGGTGTAAAAAAAGGTGATCCTGTTTGTTTTTATATGTCTATGATTCCAGAGCTCTTAGTTGGAGCTCTTGCATGTGCTAGAATTGGTGCTATTCATTCCATTGTCTTTGGTGGTTTTTCAGCTAAGGCCTTAGCTGGAAGAATTGAGGACTCATCTGTTAAGTTTGTTATAACAAATGATGAAGGACCTAGAGGAGATAAAAAAATTCCCCTTAAAGAAATTTGCGACCAAGCAATTTCAATGTGTTCATGTGTAGAAAAAGTTTTAGTTGTAAGAAGAACTTTTGCGAATCTAGATTATAATGAAAAACATATTATTATTAATGATCTTTTAGAAAAAGCTTCTTCCACTTTTGAACCAGTTGTTATGAATAGTGAAGATCCTCTATTTATACTTTATACATCTGGATCTACTGGAAAACCAAAAGGTCTTTTACATACAACTGCAGGTTTCATGGTTTGGTCTAATCAAACTTTTAAAAATGTCTTTCAAGCAAAAGATAATGATATCTTTTGGTGTAGTGCAGATATTGGTTGGATTACAGGACATAGTTATATGACCTATGGCCCACTAATAAGCGGAGCTACTCAAGTTATGTTTGAAGGGATTCCAACATTTCCAGATCCAGGAAGATTTTGGAATATTATCGACAAGTATAAAGTCACTCACTTTTATACTGCTCCTACGGCTATTAGAGCGCTACAAGCATGTGAAGATCGTTTTTATAAAGAAGCAGATTTAAATTCTTTAAAAGTATTAGGTAGCGTTGGAGAACCAATCAATATTGAAGCTTGGAATTGGTACCATGAAAATATTGGCAAAAACAAATGCCCTATTGTTGATACTTGGTGGCAAACAGAAACTGGTGGAATTATGATATCAAACTTAGCTGGAGTTACTAAAGCTATTGCCTGCCATGCTACAAATCCTCTTCCAGGAGTCTTTCCTATTTTAGTTGATGCTGATGGAAATGAAATAAAAGATAAAAAAGCTAGTGGTAATCTATGTATTAGTAAGCCATGGCCAGGAATGGCAAGAACCATTTATGGAGATCATCAAAGGTATATAGATACATATCTTTCTACATATGCAGGAAATTACTTTACAGGAGATGGAGCAAAAAGAGATGAAAATGGAAACTACAGAATTACTGGAAGAGTAGATGATGTTATTAATGTTTCTGGTCATAGAATTGGAACTGCTGAAGTTGAAGATGCTATCAATAAACATGAACTCATTATCGAGTCTGCTGTGGTTGGTATGCCTCATGAAATTAAGGGGCAAGGGATTATGGCATATGCTATAAGTAAAGGATCTCATGCAGATATTATGTCTCAAATAAATTCTCACCTTGTAGAGCAATTAGGTCCTATTGCAAAGTTGGATAAACTTGTCATAACAACAGGACTTCCAAAAACAAGATCTGGTAAAATTATGAGAAGAATTTTAAGAAAACTAGCAGCTGGTGATAAAGATAATCTTGGAGATATTTCTACCTTAGTTAACCCACAAGTCGTTGAAGAGCTCATTAATAAGTTGTGATGTCTATGAATAAAGTTATTATATTTGGAGCAAATGGAGATATCGGTTTTGAAATAACAAAAATTGCTCTGAAAAATAATTTTTATGTTTTAGGAACTTATCATAAAGATAAAACAAATCTTGAAAAACTAAAATTAACTTATAAAGATAAATTAGAAATAATACAGTTAAATGCCTTGAATGAAGATGATTTCCAACAGGTTTTAGATAAAAGTCATAGTTTTGGCGCATCTCTTTTTGCTCTTATAAACTGTATCGGAACCGTTTCATTTAGTGATCAAACTCCAATGAAAAGTTTAAAAGATATCAATCAAGAAGATTTACAATATTCTTTTTCAATAAATTCGATACCAACTCTTTTAATTGCAAAATACTTTAAAAAAGAAATTATAAAATACTCTAGTCATCTCGTAACACTATCTGCCATGGTCGGTAGTATTAGTGATAATCGATCTGGTGGATGGTATGCTTATAGAACAACAAAAGCTGCCCTCAATATGGCCATTAAAAATATTCACTTAGAGATAAATCGTCTTAAGCCAAAGAGTATCATATGCGCTATTCATCCAGGCACAACTTTTTCTAAACTATCAAAAAACTACTTAAGTGGAATAAAGCACGAAATTTTAAGTCCTAGACAGACGGGACAAAACGTATGGAATCTTTTAAGTTCTCTTAAAACCAGTGATAGTGGTAAACTTCTTCACTGGAATGGAAAAGAGATTCCTTGGTAATAAAAAAAGACCACTTTAAGTGGTCTTTTCTATTTTAAAAACTCTTAAAGGAATTTGCTATAGCAATCAGCATTAACAAAAGAATAATCTTCTTCATACTAACTACCACAAGCAATACATTCATCAGGATTTTCTAATGAACACATCATCGCTTCTTCACCGCTCATCATCTGAGCCGCAGTTGGGGTCTGATCTTTTTCTTGATTTTGTACTGTAAACTTAATCGCATCAGCTGCCGCTTTAGTTCTTAAATAGTACATTCCAGTTTTAAGACCAGATTTCCATGCATAAAAATGCATTGAGCTTAATTTGCCCATATTAACATCTGTCATATGGATATTTAAAGATTGAGATTGATCGATATATGCTCCCCTATCAGCGGCCATTTCGATTACACTCTTTTGCTTGATTTCCCAAACAGTCTTATAAAGATCTTTAAGCTCACTTGGAACTGATTCGATATTTTGAATTGAACCATTGTGCTTAATGATTTCATTTTTCATTGTATCATTCCAAAGATCTAATTTTATAAGGTCTGAAATTAAGTACTTATTAATTACTGTAAACTCTCCTGATAAAACTCTTCTTGTATAAATATTAGAAGTAAATGGTTCAATACACTCATTATTTCCTAAAATTTGAGAAGTTGATGCTGTTGGCATTGGAGCTAATAATAATGAGTTTCTCGTTCCATGCTTTTTAATATCTTCTTTAAGAGTAGCCCAGTCCCATCTATCAGATGGAGCAACTCCCCACATATCATATTGTAAAATACCTTTTGATACAGGAGATCCTTCATAAGAATCATAAGCTCCATGCTCACGAGCTAAATCATTAGAAGCTTTTAATGATGCATAATAAATCGTTTCAAAGATTTCTTTGTTTAACTCTTTAGCTGCAGCTCCATCAAATGGCATTCTCATTTTTGCAAATGTATCTGCTAGACCTTGAACACCAATTCCAATTGGTCTGTTTTTCATATTAGAATATCTAGCCTCTTCTACTGGATAGTAGTTAAGATCAATAATCTTATTTAAGTTCTTAGTTACTGTATAAGTAATGTCATATAACTTTTTAAAATCATAATCTCTTCCTTTAACAAACATTGGAAGAGCTATTGAAGCAAGATTACAAACAGCAATTTCTTTTTCATCAGTATACTGAATAATCTCAGTACAAAGGTTACTTGATTTAATTGTACCTAAGTTCTTTTGATTAGATTTTTCGTTAGCAGCATCTTTAAATAGCATAAATGGTGATCCCGTTTCGATTTGAGATTCCATAATCTTCATCCAAAGTTTTCTAGCTGAAACTGTTTCTTTAGCTCTTCCTTCTTTTTCATATTTTTCATAAAGAGCATTAAATTCTTTTCCGTATGTATCAGCTAATCCAGGAGCTTCATGTGGACAGAATAATGACCACTGCGCATCTGTTTCAACCCTTTCCATAAATAAATCATTAATCCATAAAGCATAGAATAAATCTCTTGCTCTAAGTTCTTCTTTACCATGATTTTTCTTAAGCTCTAAAAAGTCTTTAATATCTGCATGCCAAGGCTCAAGATAAATAGCAAAAGCTCCTTTTCTCTTTCCTCCACCTTGATCAACATATCTAGCTGTATCATTGAAAACTCTTAACATTGGAACGATACCATTTGATGTACCATTTGTTCCTTTGATAAAAGTTCCCTTAGATCTGATATTATGAATACTAAGTCCAATTCCACCAGCAGATTGAGAAATAAGAGCACATTGCTTTAATGTATCGTAAATCCCATCAATAGAATCATCTTTCATAGATACTAAGAAACATGAAGACATTTGTGGTTTATTTGTACCAGCGTTAAATAAAGTTGGAGATGCATGAGTAAACCATTTTTCACTTAATAAGTGATAAGTTTCAATAGCTGCATCAATATCATTAAAATGAATACCAAGAGCAACTCTCATTAACATCTGCTGTGGTCTTTCTACAATCTTTCCATTTATTTTTAATAGGTATGATCTTTCTAATGTTTTAAATCCAAAATAGTCGTATTCAAAATCTCTTGAATATGCAATTTCAGATTCAATTCTATCTCTATGCTCCACAGTAACGTCCATTAATTCTTTTGAAATTAACGGCGAAGCCTCTTTTGTTTTTGGATCAACAAAATCATATAAAGCACTCATTGTTTCAACAAATGAATCAGATGTTTTTCTATGAAGGTTGGCCATAGCAATTCTAGCTGCAAGCTTTCCATAGTCAGGGTGAGTACTACTCATATAAGCAGCAACTTCAGCTGAAAGATTATCTAATTCTTCAGTTGTAATCCCATCAAATAGACCTTGAATTGTTTTTTTTGCAACTTCCATTGCATCAACAAATCCCATATCAAGTCCATAAGTAAGCTTTTGAATTCTTAGTGTAATTTTATCAAACTTTACAGTTTCTTTTTTTCCCGATCTCGTTATTACGTACATTCTTTATTTCCTTATAAATTAAAAATCCATATTTAATGAAAAATCAAAGTTATCAGCTTCAAGTCCACTCATAACTCCAGCCTTTTGGTACTCAGATACTTTCTTTTCAAAAAAGTTTGTTTTACCTTGAAGAGAAATTAGCTCCATCCAATCAAATGGGTTCTGGCTTCCATACATTGGCTGTAATCCAATTTCCATTAATAATCTATCAGCAACAAACTCAACATATTCTTTCATCAGTTCGGCATTCATTCCAATTAAAGAAACTGGAAGTGCTTTAGTGATAAACTCTTGCTCAAAATCAACCGCTTCTCTAATTAAAGAATAAACAGTCTCATCACTTGGCTTGTTTTTGATATATTTATAAAGAAGACATGCAAAGTCAGTATGAAGCCCCTCATCTCTTGAAATTAATTCGTTAGAAAAAGTAAGTCCTGGCATTAGACCACGTTTTTTAAGCCAAAAGATTGAACAAAAAGATCCTGAAAAGAAAATCCCTTCAATAGCAGCAAAAGCTAATAATCTTAAAGCAAAGTCATCTTGTCCATAGATCCACTTAAGTGCCCAATCAGCCTTTTTCTTAATACATGGAATATTATCAATAGCGTGGAATAAGTAGTCTTTTTCTTTTGGATCTTCGATATATGTATCTATTAATAGACCATAAGTTTCAGCGTGGATATTTTCCATAGCAATTTGAAATCCATAAAAACTTCTTGCTTCAGGAATTTGAACATCATTATAAAAACGAAGAGCTAAGTTTTCATTAACGATACCATCACTTGCACTAAAAAAAGCTAAAATATGCTTGATATAATGTCTTTCATTATCATTTAACTTATTATTCCAGTCATCAAGATCTTGGTATAAGTCAATTTCTTCTGCGGTCCAAAAAGAAGCCATAGCTTTCTTATACATTTCCCACATATCATCGAATTTAATTGGAAATAAAACAAAACGATCATTACTCTGATCCAGCAGAACTTCACCTGTAGACATCCCTCTCTCCTTTATGTCTTGTCGCCCATGGGCATACTATATATTGTGTGTTTTTTTGTATTTATGTGTGTGCTAATACAATTTATGTATAAAAGCATAGAGAAAAAGAAACAATTCGGCCAATCTAATTTCTATATAATAACCTTACATTTTCTTGCGGCCACTAAATAAAAAAAGGATACCCATAGGGTATCCTTTCTAAGTATTTAAAATCTAATTATTGTCTAAAACTTTCTAAGCTCTTGTGTTGCTGTAACTCTTACATCGTAATCAGAATCATCTAGTGCCATCATTAAAGTTAGTTTAACTGATGGATTTAAAGTTGCTCCTAAAGCTTTAAGTGTATTCATTCTTACTTTCCAGCTACTACTAGTATTATAAAGATCTTTTAACTTATTTATTTTTCCATAAGATAGACCTGTATAGTTTCTAGCATTTGTTAATGCATTTAGTGCTTTAACAGCTTGTACTCTTACATCGTAGTCACTATCTGCAGTTCCTTTTACAACACTTACAATCGTACTTCTTACCTTCGCTTTAGTTAAAACCTTTAAAGCATTTAATCTTGTTTTCCAAGAACTTGAACTTAATAGATCAACCAGTTCTCTTTTAGAAGTTCTTGCAACCTTTTTTAGATCTGAAAAACTCATAGCTTTATTTAATCCATTTACAGCAGCGACTCTTACATCATAGTCACTATCCCCAACCATTTTGATCATTACTAATATCGTTTGTGCACTTTGAATTTGCGATAAAGTTTTAACAGCTGCTAATCTTTTTTTCCAAGAAGAGCTTTTAGTTAATGGCTCTAACCTTGCTATCACTTCTAATGGATGTGACATCTGTATAACTTGAACCTTTAATGTATTTACGCTCTTACTGGCAGCAACTCTTACATCATAATCACTATCGGCCATGTGCTCGATGGCCATCTTTAAAGCTCTTAGGGTTGGATAGTTTGCTAATTCTTTAACAGCATATAGTCTTGTTCTCCAACTTGAGCTGCTTAAAGCATATTGAAGATCATCTAATTCATATTGAAATTGTCCGTACTGATCACCTACTGGTACATCCATATCATCAGATGAAAGATCATCATCAACTGGTGGTGGGGCCACATCAACTAAACCAATCTTTTGACATGTACCACCCATCATCAGACCTTGCTTTTGAAGTTTTCTTAATGTGAATCTACATCCTTTCATAGCTTGCTTACAGGCCTCTCTTTCAAGATCTGCTTCAACCACAAAGTTTTGTACTAACATCTGGCTTTCATCTAACATATCTGCCTGACATAAAACATTTGCTTTTACATTTACTGTTCCTAATAAAGACATACCCATAACTACTAATACTTTAGTGTTCATCATAAAATTCCCCTTTTGTAGATGACTTAAAGACCTAATGAGCAATATAGATGCCAACACCTTTTCTTACCTGCACCGCGTCTAGTTATTGAAAGTAGGAAAAATACAAAAAGGAATTAGGGCCATACAGTTATGTACAAAGCAATATGGCACCAAATGCTTTGGAAATATGAGGCCAAAGTTGCGCTAGCATAAGAAAAAAAATTTGGTAGGATTAAAGTATGAAACTTGTGATGAACTTAATTACTGCTGCAGCAATCGTATATGGAATCTTTGAGATGAAAAGCTATCTCAATATAAACTTTGTTGAAAATGATACTAAAATTAAAAAAGAGTTAAATGATGCTCTAAATGGAAAATTAAAAAATTCCAATAAAGTAATTCAAAAGACTCATCCCCACCCCACTGAGTACAGGGATCGTAAGGTTATCATCGACATTGAAACTACTGAGGAGCTCAGCAAGACTAACGATAATTCCACTGAAAATACTAAAAATAAGTAAATTAATCATTTGGGTCTCAACAACAAATGAGTATAAAAAGGCTATTATAGCGCTCATTACAAAGGCTGCAACTGTTCCTTCAAAAGTCTTATTAGGTAAAATTTCATCTTTACCAAAAAGTATTCCTATAAATGAAGCAAAAGGATCAGCAAATACTAAGAATAAAATTGAAAGGATTGCTATATCCTCTTGATAAAAGAACAAACTTAAAGAAATACCAAGGGCATAGAATGGAATACCAAGATATGAGTTGTTTTCAGATTTTCTCATTATAGAAGAGAAGCTTTTAACTACTTTTTCATTTATCTTTTTAGATCTTAAACGAAAAAAATCAAAAACAAATGCCCCAATTGCAATAGATAGGCAAACCCACCTAAGCTCCTTAACCAAAAGATTAGAAAAGAAATAAAGACATAAAAATGACACACCGAAAAACACGTGAAAAAACTTACGTGATAAGTGCATATCTTGTCTTTTTGAAAGTATCATCTCTTCCAAGGCAAAAGTCCTCTTTAAGCTTTAAAGATCGTAAAATCCATCATATTATTTTTTAAATGTTTATGTATTAATAAGAGTGAAAAATCAAGATTAAATAAAAAATTAGTAATGAATACAGAAAATAATAACTCAAAGTGTAAAATTTGGGCCATTGGCGGCGGAAAAGGTGGTGTTGGCAAGAGTCTTGTAACTGCCAATACTTCTATCTGTCTTGCTCTTATGGGTTACAAGGTTGTAACAATTGATCTTGATCTTGGAGGGGCTAATATTCATACTTGTCTTGGTCTGCCAATTCCTCAAAAAACCTTATCTGATTATATAACGAAAAAAGTAGATACTATTGAAGAGCTTATTGTCCCAACACCTATTAAGAACTTAAGTGTTATTAGTGGTGCTCAGGATGAATTGGCAATTGCAAATATGAAGCAGGCCCATAAAAGTAAAATACTAAGTAAACTTGGTAGACTTGATGCAGATTTTGTATTGCTTGATCTAGGAGCTGGAACGACAGCAAATACTTTGGATTTTTTCCTAACTGCTGATAAAGGTATCTTAGTTATGCTTCCAGAGCCAACTTCAATTGAAAATACGTATCGTTTTATTAAAAGTGTCTACCATAGAAAGCTTACTTCCCTACAAGAAGTTTATGAAATAGAATATCTTGTTAACGAAGCGATGAATTCTAAGATGGGAAAAAATGCTACAACGCCTACAGCTCTAATTGAAAAAATATCACAAATGGATCCAAAGGTAGGTTCTCTTATAAAAACACAAATGGAGAATCTAAACTTTCAAATTATAATTAATCAAGTAAGAAGCCAAAGTGATATCGATATTGGATTTTCAATTAAGTCTGTTACCAAAAGATACTTTGGAATCGATATGGATTATGCTGGATATTTAGATTATGATCCAAGTGTCTGGCAAAGTGTAAAAAAGAGAAAACCTCTTTTAATGGAATTTCCAAATTCTAAATTAGTCACAAATTTTGAGAAGATAGTAACAAAGCTTTTAAGCTAAAGGATTTTTATGAACACATCACAGAAAAACTATTATGAGATTCTAGAAGTTAACGTTAATTCAACATCAAATGAAATTAATGAAGCTTATACTAGAGCTAAGAATACATATAATAGCGAAAATTCTGCGATGTACTCATTATTAACAAAAGATGAGTGTGAATCAATCCTTTCGCAAATAGAAGAAGCTTATTCTGTTATTGGTTCTGTTGATAAGAAAAAACAGTATGATGAAGCCAAAGGGTTTATTGTAAAAACTCATACTCAAACACCTCAAACTAATATTGAACTAAGTGATGACTTTAAATACCAGTCAGTTGAAACAAAAAAAGAAAGTGTTACTGTTTCCAAAAACATTGCAACGAACAAATTCTCTCTTGAGTTTACTAAAGACGAAGAATTTGAAAGACAAATAGAACAATGTGAATGCTTTACAGGAGACTTCTTAAAATCAATTAGAGAGTATAAAAATGTTTCAATTGAAAAAATGTCAGATATAACAAGAATTTCCAAAACATATTTAAAGCATATTGAAAGTGATAATGTTGAAAAGCTTCCTGCTAGAGTTTATACCAGAGGCTTTGTTTATCAATATGCAAAATTCTTAAGGTTAAATCCAGACTTAGTAGCTAAATCATACTTAGATCACTGCCAGGAACTAACTAAAGTATTAAATGGATAATCAAATTAGTATTGAGGTAACTCAAGAAGATATTGATCACTTTACAAGGCTAGATGCTTTTTTATCAAAAAAGCTTCCAGATATTAGTCGTTCAAATATAAAAAAACTATTTGAAAGTGGGCACTTTAATAGCGATATAAAAATAGAACTAAAAAAAATGCCAAAGTCTCCTACTATCGTGACTTTTACAAAACCAGAACTAAAAGAAACTGATTTAGAGGCACAAGATATTGCTCTAGAAGTTCTTTTTGAAGATGAGCATCTCATTATAATTAATAAGCAAGCCGGACTTGTAGTGCATCCAGCTCCAGGAAATCCAGACGGAACCTTAGTCAATGCTATTTTGTATAAATGTCCAGATCTAAAAGGCATAGGAAATGAAAAAAGACCAGGTATCGTTCATAGATTAGATAAAGGAACAACGGGAATTATGGTTGTTGCTAAATCTCAAAAATGTCATGAAGGGCTTGTAAAGCTATTTAGTACCCATGATATAAAAAGACAATACGAAGCAATTATTATTGGGAATAAAGTTGAATCAAGCGGAACAATAAATAAACCTATTGGAAGAAGCCCTCATAATCGTTTAAAAATGAGTACTCTTGCAAAGCAAGCAAAAAACTCTATTACACATTATAAAATACAGACATTTTTTAAAAGTTTTTCCCATGTGGAATTAACTCTTGAAACAGGAAGGACACATCAAATTAGAGTTCATTTAAGTGAAGTTCTTGGAACACCAATATTAAATGATAAAACCTATGGTAGAGAAAAAGAAGAAAAACAAAAGCTTCCATCTGCAGGAAAGTCTCTACTTAAAGATTATGAATATCCATTCTTACATGCAAAAGTTTTAGGTTTTAAACATCCTATAACAAATGAAGAGCTCTACTTTGAAAAAGAACCTCCCCAAATTTTTAAAGATATTTTAGATATATTACAAAAGGAAGAATTATGAATGCAAACAAAGGATTAACCCTTAATGGATTAAGTGGTAAAAACCTCTTATTAATACTTGTGAATATAGGAATGCTAATTACAAGTATCTATCTTACAAAACACTTTTACCAAGTGAACTTTCCAACAGGTTTTGGATCGGCAGACTCTTTATGCTCAGGAACAGGTTTTTGGAGTTGTAATAAAGCAACAACGTCAGCTTTTGGAAGTTTTTTTAATATCCCAACATCATTTTTTGGTATTGTAATCAGTGTCTTTGTTTTAATAGGTGGCATTTTTCCTAGTGAAAAATTTGAAAGAACAAATAAATTCTTATCTTTAATCAACGCCATTGGGTGTATTATTCTTTTAGCTTATTCATTAATTGCTTTAAGCGGATTATGTCAATTTTGCACTCTTTATTATGTTTTATCTTTTATAAGCTTCTTTTTATTTTACAAGTTTAGTGGCCTAAACTTTGGTATTGAACCTAAATACCTTGGAGTTATGTTTGTTGTCGTTTTAATTCCTTCAATCTTCTTAAATAGCTATTATGCAGGAAAAGAGGCAACGAAAAAGAATCTAAGTAATCAGTATATCAAACAATTTGAAGGTCTAAATACAATTGGGGACCCAATTATTCCATCAAAGTATAATTTAACAAATAATGATTATAGTTCGGCGAAGATAAAGCTTGTTGTTTTTTCTGACTTTCAATGCCCATTTTGTCAGGTTGTTTCTGATCAAATGCATGAGTTAATACAAGAATTTCCAAATGATATCAGCATTCAATACATGTTCTATCCTCTAGATGCTTCTTGTAATAAAAATATAAAAGGTAGATTTCATGAAAGTGCTTGTGCAGCTGCCTATTTAGCAGCATGTGATCAGTCAAAATTTGCTCAAATTCATGATTTTATTTTTAAACATCAAAAAGACCTTAATAGTGAAAACCTGAAAAAATGGGAAAAAGACTTTGGTTTAAATGGTTGTTTTAATAACGAAAATCTTAAAGCCATTGTAAAAAGCAATATCGATACTGGAGAGCAATATAAAGTAAAATCGACTCCAACGATCATTATCAATGGAAAAAAGATTGAAGGAACAATTCCAACAATTCATTTAAAATCAATCATAAGGTCTTTACTTTAATGATAATTGAAACCCATTGCCACCTAGACTATTTAAAAGCAAAGCCTCTAGATGAAATACTTCTAGAGGCAAAAGAAAATGGTATTGAAAAAATTATTACCATTGCAGTTGATCCAGATAATCTTGATAGTGTTTTAGAGCTCTCTCAAAAATATGAAGAAGTCTACTTTACACAAGGGATTCATCCTCATGATGCAAAAGATGCTACAGACGAAACATATAAAATCATAGAAAGCCGTGTGCATGAAAAGAAACTTGTTGCCATAGGAGAAATTGGACTCGACTATCATTATGATAACTCTCCACGTAATATTCAAAGAGAAGTTTTTAAAAAACATCTTGAGATTGCAATTAAATATGATCTTCCTGTTGTTATTCACTCTCGTGATGCTGATGAAGATATGATAGAAATCTTAAATGAATATGCTCCAAACTTAAAAAGAAAAGGCGTTATCCATTCTTTTACTTCTGGAGTAGAACTGGCCAATATGGCTCTAAAACTTGGCTTTTATCTTGGATTTAATGGCATTATTACATTTAAAAAAGCAGAAAATGTAAGACAAATTGTAGAACTTTGCCCAATTAATCGTATTTTAGTAGAAACAGACGCTCCTTTTTTATCTCCTGTACCATTTAGAGGTAAAGAGAACTCTCCCAAAAATTTACCTTATATAATCGAGCAAATTTCAAGAATAAAAAATATTGAAATAAAACAAGTTCAAGGCATTACTTGTGAAAATGCAAAAAAACTATTTAAACTTTAAAATCTTTAAGAAGCTTAGACATCGTATCATTTTTTACATTTGAGTCATTCTTTTTAGGTATTTGCTCAACTTTCTTATCAAAAAAAGGAAGATCTTTTTTATAAATAATACGATCTAAATGTCGAACAAAAGATGACCAATGTCCAACTTGGTTATCATTTTTTTTAATTGTTTCAAAAGCATGCATCTTAGAATCCATAAGATCAATTAAATGCACAAGCATCGCTTCCGTTGTCTGAGGAATTTTAGGAGATCCATATTCATATTCTCCATGATGAGATAACATCACATGTTTTAAATGTAATTTTAAACTATACGGAAACCCCTTTATTTTATAACTGAATCTATCTATAATCTCCAGACTCTTAACTAAGTGACCAACTAGTTTTCCTTCTTCAGTATAATCAACAGTTGCTCCATCTGATAATTCATATATCTTACAAAGATCATGCAAAATAGCCCCTGCTATTACATAATTTTTATTACACTGATAATGAGAACTTAAAGTTTCAGCTAGAGTTGCACAAGATAAAATATGCTCTAAAAGACCTGACTTATAGGCATGGTGAATAGACTTCCCCGCCTGCCATGTTTTTAATCTTCTTTGAATTTCAGCATCGTTTAAAATATTTTCAATTAGCTCTTTTATATAAACGTCTGTTAATCTTCCAACAATTGCCATAAGGTCCATAAACATCATGTCTGGATTAAGCTCTGACTTTTCTATAAATTCATCTTCATCAACTTTGCTTGCCTCTATTTTCTCAAGTTTAGCGATAACAAACTGTCTTCTTCCTTGATATAAATTTACTTTTCCAGCTGCAATTACAAAAGATCCCTTTTCAATTTTTTCAAAAATATCAGCTGCATCATTCCAAACTCTTGCCTCAATATCTCCAGTTGCATCAGAAAGAATAATATTTAAATATTTCTTTCCATCTTTGGCTTCCATCAAAGCAATATGCTTTACTAAAAATGTCGATTCAATATTATCTTTTGGAGAAAGTGAGTTCACAGTGATTCTAGACATAAATTAACCTTATTTTTTACGAATTTAGATGGATTAAACTTAGCTGGCTCTATCCAATTAAGCAAGTTTATGGCATATTCAACAAAAGTTTTTAATTTAAATTACGCAAGGCGGTATAGTTATGGCAATCAAAATTGGAATCAATGGACTAGGAAGAATTGGTAGAACAGTAATTCGTGAATTTACTAAAAGAAAAAATGAAGGAAAATTTTCTAATTTAGAAATAGTTGCTGTTAATAATCCAGGTGATAGAGCTAGTTATGCACATCTAATGAAATACGACTCATTACACAGGGATTTTCCAGGACAAGTAAAACTAGATGGTGAGACTTTAATTGCAGGAATGAATAAAATGCACTTTTTTACACAAAAAGATCCAAAAGAAATCGATTGGTCTGCTCATGGAGTTGAAATTGTAATTGATGCAACTGGAATCTTTAAAGATAAAGATGGTCTAAGTCAGCACATGGGTGGAAGTGTAAAGAAAGTTATTATGTGCGCGCCAGGTTCAAATCTTGATGGAACTTTTGTTTATGGAATCAATCATACAGAGTATGATCCAGCAAACCATCATATTGTATCAAACGCAAGTTGTACGACAAACTGCCTTGCACCAGTTGCAAAAGTTTTAGATGAAGTATTTGGAATCGAACAAGGTTTAATGACAACAGTTCATGCTTATACAGGAGATCAAAATGTTTTAGATGGTTCTCACAAAGATCCAAGAAGAGCTAGAGCATGTGCAATGAGTATGATCCCTACTACAACAGGAGCTGCTAAAGCTGTTGGACAAGTTCTTCCAAACTTAAATGGAAAGTTAGATGGTTTTGCAGTAAGAGTTCCAACACCAGACGTTTCTATGGTTGATCTAACTGTAAACCTTAAAAAAGCAGCTACTAAAGATGAAATCAACAACGCTATAAAAGAAGCAGCTAATGGATATTTAAAAGGTGTATTATCTTTTGAAGATGAACCACTAGTATCAATCGACTTTTTAGGTAATCCACATTCTTCTATTTTTGATACAGGGTTAACTAATGTAATTGGAAACCAAGCAAAGATTGTTACTTGGTATGATAATGAAGTTGGTTTTTCTAATAGAGTTGTAGACCTTGCTTCTCACATCGCAGATAACTTATAAGGAAAAATAATGGCAATAAAGTATATCGACACTGCAAACTTTGAAGGTAAAAAAGTTTTAGCAAGATTTGATTTTAATGTTCCTCTTAAAGATGGAAATATTACTGACACAAGTAGAATTGATAAAGCTCTTCCTACAATAAAGCATATCCTTGAAAGTGGTGCATCTAAGCTTACAATGATGAGTCATCTTGGTAGACCAAAGTCAAATGAAGATACTCAATTTTCTCTTGAGCCAGTTGCTAAGTATATTGCCGAAAAATTAGATTTTAATGTTGTTCTAGCTCCTGCTTCAGTTGATGCTGGAGTAAAAGAATTATTAACATTAAATGAAACTAAGATTGTTCTTTTAGAAAACTTAAGGTTTCATAAAGAAGAAAAAGCAAATGAAATGGAATTTGCTTCTAAACTTTCTCATTATGCTGATGTTTATGTGAACGATGCTTTTGGTGTTTCTCATAGAAAACATGCTTCTGTTCATGAAATAAATAGATTCTTTGCTTCAAATGCCTACGCTGGCTTTTTAATTAAAAGTGAACTAGAAGCTTTAGATAAAGTTTTAAATAAACCACAAAAGCCATTTGTTGGAATTATTGGTGGAGCTAAAGTTAGTGACAAGATTGCAACAATTGAAAAACTACTTACAAGTGTTGATCATCTTCTTATTGGTGGTGCTATGGCCTACCCATTTTTAAAGTCAAAAGGAGTTGAAGTTGGAAACTCTCTTTGCTCTGATGAAGATGTAAAACTAGCAACAAATATTTTAAAAGCTGATAAAGTTGGAAAAATTAAACTTCCGGTTGATCACATTGTATCAAACTCATTAGATGGTGATGCCAATACATGTGACGATGTAAAAATAGATGAAGGAATGATTGGATTAGATATTGGTGCAAAATCAATTGCAAATTATTGTGAAATTATTAGCACAGCAAAAACGGTTTTATGGAATGGTCCAATGGGAATGTTTGAAAACGAAAGTTTTTCAAATGGAACAATGTCTATTGCAAAAGCTTTATCTGAATCTAGTGCATTCACTGTTGTTGGTGGAGGTGATTCAGTAAGCGCTATGAATAAATCTGGTCACGCAGATAAAGTATCTCACATATCAACAGGTGGTGGTGCAAGCTTAGAATATATTGAAAAAGGTGAATTACCTGGAATTCAAGCTTTAAAATTTGGAGTTAACTAATGAGCGCAAAACTTTATATGATTGGAAATTGGAAGATGAATCAAAATAAAAGCGAAATTAAAGCTTTCTTTGATGCTTTTAATAATGAAGGGATAAATGGAAACTTTGGAATAGCTCCTCAAGCTATTCACTTAAGTGATGTAGCAAGCCTTTCTAAATCAAACTTTGTTTGTGCTCAAAATATAAATGAAAATAATAATGGAGCTTTTACAGGAGAGCTTAGCCCTGCTTCATTAAAAGAATATAATGTGACTCATACCCTAATTGGTCATAGTGAAAGAAGAAGCATTTATGGAGAAACTTGTGAACTTATTAATAAAAAGGTTCATGCAGCTCTAGATAATGAAATCACTCCCATTCTTTGTATTGGTGAAACTCTAGCTCAAAGAGAAGCTGGAAAAACATTAGATATCGTTCTAGGACAAATCACTGATGGTTTAAACAATGTAAATATAAACTCAAGTGATGATATCATCCTTGCATATGAGCCAGTTTGGGCCATTGGAACTGGAGTTACAGCAACTCCGCAGCAAGCAGATGAAGTTCATAATGAAATAAGAAAAAAACTAGAAACAATGTATCCAGAGCATGGATCAGATATTTCAATTTTATATGGTGGAAGTGTAAAGCCAGCCAATGTCGTTGATTTACTGGCAAAAGAAAATGTTAATGGTGGTCTTGTGGGTGGAGCAAGTCTTAAAGCAGATAGCTTTAAAGCTTTATGCATAGCAACAATTTGATTTTTTGCAATCTGACAAAGATTTTGATAAAAATATCGGTACTTTAAAACAAAATTAAGGAAAATTATATGTTAACAGGTCTTATTATATTTCACGTAGTTGTTTGTATTCTTTTAACAATCACTGTTTTAGTTCAGTTTGGTAAAGGAGCAGAAGCTGGAGCGATGATGGGTGGAGGAGCTTCTCAAGCAGTATTTACTTCATCAGCAAAAGGTAACTTCTTTACAAAATTAACAACATTTTTAGCAATTGCTTTTATGGTTAATTCTGTAATCTTAACAACAATACAATCTTCTACTTCTAGCGAATCTGTATTTGACGGTGAAGCTCCAATTGCAGCTCCATTAAACTCTGATGCAACTGAAGCTCCAAAGACGCAAGCTACTACACAAAAAGCTCCTGAGACAAAAAAGAAGTAGTCTTCTTACTTATTCGCCAAAGGCGACAGCAATTTTGTCGCTACACTTTTGAAAAAGAATATGCGACGAATAGGAGCATAAGACACAAAATTACTAAAAAAATAATACTAAAAAGCCACTCTTAAGAGTGGCTTTTTTTATATAGTTTTATTTCATATTCATCAGATAAAGTTGAAACAATTTTTTCAACATGTTCTTGTCCCCTAGTTTCCAAGATCAACTCAACTACAGATTCATTAAAATCAATATTGGAAACATTCCTATCGTGAGAAACCTGTAAAACATTTGCCCCTGTATCCGAAATAGCTTTTGTTAAATGCATTAAAGCACCAGGTTTATCTTTAAGTAACAGGCCAATTTTAATTCTTCTATTCGACTCAATTAAACCAGTCTCTATAATTCTATCCACAAGATTAATATCAATATTTCCACCACAAATGATAATAACGATATTTTTATTTCTAAAACGCCTAGGATTCTTTTCATATAAAAGATCAAAAGCCGCTAAATTTATAGCTCCTGCTCCTTCAGCGATAACTCTTGCTTGCTCCATTAAAGCTAAGACAGCACTAGCGATCTTATCATCATCAACACTAATCGCCTCATCTATAACATTATCAAGTAACTCATACATTCTTTTAGTTACTTTCTTAACTTTTATTCCATCAGCAAAAGTTGATTTTAAGTCTTGCTCTACAACTTTACCTTTTTGAAGAGAATTAATCATTGAGTTAGCACCACTAGCTTGAGCACCAACAACAGTAATATCGTTGAATATCTCTTTTGCCACAAAGCCTACACCAGCCATCTTACCTCCACCGCCAATAGAGCCAAAAATAAAATTAATATCTTCTTTTTGGCTTTTTATTTCATAGGCAATAGACCCTTGACCATAAATAACTTCATCATCATCAAATGGATGTATATAAGTTTCTTTTGTTTGCTCTTGATACTTTTTAGCAAATTCGAAAGTTTCATCAACAGTATCACCTTCTAGAATAACTTTTGCACCAAGGGCTTTAGTATTCATAACTTTAACTATTGGTGAAGGTTTTGGCATAATAATAGTTGCCTTTATTCCAAATTTTGCTGCCGCCCAAGCAACACCCTGAGCATGATTTCCAGCACTCACAGCAAAAACACCATTTTCTTTTTGCTCTTTTGTTAAATGAGATAATTTATTAATTGCACCTCTTAACTTAAAAGAACCAACAGGTTGTAGATTCTCTAGTTTGAGATAAATATTTGCTTTATACTTTGCGCTTAACCATTCATTTTTTATCAAAGGAGTTCTATGTAAATAAGATGCTATCAGCTTATAGGCTTTTTCAAATTCTTCTAACTTCATTTTTTTTTCTTTCTTTTTGGGATATTTTCTGTAAGTTTAATCTTTCCAAAATCTTTTTTAGAAAATAACTTTTCAATTTCTTCAACAGGCAACTTAGCATAAGGTATCGTCGGATCAAATGAGTTATCCATAACATAGTCCTTATTTGCTTTTAATTGGCCATAGTTCAAATGAGATTTAAAAATATTAAATAAGACTCTATCAATTTTTTTGTCACATGTGTTTTCCATTACCATAATAGCTTTTGATGTTGTCATAACATCGCTATAAGACCTTTTTGTTGTTATAGCATCATAGAAATCAGCAATTGCACATATTTTAGCAAGAAGATGTATTTCACTGCCCTTCTTTTTATTAGGATATCCAGAACCATCAACATTCTCATGATGTTCATTGATTACTCTTCCAATAGATTCAAGGTCTAAATCATCATCAACATCAAGCTCTCCTTGAAGCAATAAATCTATTCCATACCCCGGATGTTTTTTAATTTCTTGATACTCTTGTTCCGTTAAACCATTAGGTGAATTAAGAATCGAAGTCGATATTTTTATTTTTCCTAAATCATGTAATAAGCTACCTAAACCGGCATGTAACAATTCAGATTTCGTAGCATCCGGTTTTATTGCTTTTAATAGCATAATGCTATACATCGAAACATTAATAGAATGATCATAAGTATAAAAATCATGAGCACTTAATTGCCCAATAAGTCCTCTTAATGAATCAATATTATAATCATCTAAAACATCAATCATTGATTCGACGGCAACCTTAGACTTTCTAATAGTATCTGATAATATTTCAGAAGTTATTTCCTTATTACCTTCAAATATATTTTGAAGATATTCAATGGCACTATTTTTTATAATTGAAGTCGCCTCACTAACATCAACATCTGAAATCTTAACTAAGCTTTTTAAATAAGTTTCTCTATCTTCTTCTGCAACATAAATCATCGGATAATTATTTCTTAATCTTTTAAGATCTGTTGTTTCGAATATATCGTCTCTATTAAATATCTTTATAAATTTTTGTTTTGAGTCTAACCCCGAAGAATTAACATACAGATCATAACCAATTTCATGGCCAATTAATATTAAATCAAAACTAATAGAAAAATAGCTTCTGGTACTCACCTAAATCCTTTTGAATAAAGCTATGAATTTTATTTTATAGATAATTTTAGCAACTATTTTGGAGAGCTTAAAGGAAGGGGACTTATATGCCCGCTAGCTGATTTTAGCGGGCAACAATTTTATATTTTATTAAAACGGTATATCATCTGAAGCAAAAGATGCATCAGTCGTTACTGTATAGTCGGCTTGAGGCGCAGCGTTTTCCATAGGGGCAGAATTATTCATTGTAGAACCAGTTGACTGGTTAGCTCCAATAAACTGAACTGTTGTTGCAGAAATTTCAGTTGTATATCTCTTGTTTCCATCTTTATCATCCCAAGATCTCGTTTGAAGTTTTCCTTCAACAAATGCTTGTCTACCTTTAGATAAATACTGGTTACATAATTCTGCTAGTTTTCCCCAAACAACAATTCTGTGCCATTCAGTTCTTTCATTTTTTTGACCAGAATTTTTGTCTGTCCACGACTCACTTGTTGCTAGTGAGAAGTTACAAACAGCTGCTCCACTTGGAGTGTATTTTAATTCTGGGTCTTGTCCTAATCTACCTAAAATAATTACTTTATTAACGCTCATCATCTCTCCTTATAAAGTTAATTGATCTTGTGAAAAATAGTACAAAATCGCTTTAAAGTCGAATGATTTATGTGCTTAAAATCACTTTTTATTGACACATAGCCTCAGTTCAAATGGCTTTGTTCATGGGATACTTCGTCTGTTTTAGTTCCTAAATTTTCAGGGCTCTGTAAGCTCCAGAATTGTTCAACTTTTTGCTTTGCAATTGTCACATCACGCTTATACCATGTAGCATCAAATCCACAATGAGGGCATGGAATTTCTTTTCTATAAAGAACTTTATTAATCACTTCAAAGCCAATCCAGTATACAAAAAGAGAAAAAATTACTTTTGGTCCTATAATTGCCCAAAAAGAATATATTGTTACTGCCGAAAGAACTAAAATTTGCAAATAATTTAGCCTACTTAGGTTTTTACTGTATTTCATGGATCTACTCACACCGCATAGTGCACATAAAAATGAAGATAATTTTACTTGAGACTTTCTTCTGTTTGCGTAGTTTGCTTTTATCCTTGGCATAATTTTTTAGGCTCCTTTACTATCTTAATTTTAACAGTATTCTTAAGACCTTTAAATACCCTAGAAGAAATGGCCAGCTGAGGCATCTGCATGCCTCAGGGGTGAACATTAGGTAGGATATTGATAGGATATTGAAATGCTTGGTGAATTTAACGAACGTTCATCCTCTTTGGATCACCACCCCAAAGATACACAACTAAAAAGGTTCAATATTCATGCCAAAGAACTTGCTCTAAACTTATTCTTTTTTCAATGACTTATGTACTTGGGTTAGCTATCATTTGAAAATAATGACACTATATAAAAGTGCATAATGCACCGCTAAGTAAATGAAGATTATTAACAACAAAGGACAATTATCAATATTTTTTGGAACGACAATGGTTGTTGTTTTGGGGCTTATTGCATTTATTATTAATATTGGTTATTTCGTAAAAGCTAAAATTAATCTTCAAAATGCTGTAGATGCGGCTGCCTATTCAGGCGCAAGTGTACAAGCAAGACAACTAACAAATATTGCTTATCTTAACTGGGAAATGAGAAATGTTTTTAAAGAATGGATGTTTAAATACTATGTTCTTGGAAACTTAAATGTTGATGCTATAAAAAATCCTACTTCAGGTAGTTTTCCAAAATTCACAATGCAAAGTAATGGTATTGATTCTAACTCAATTGACAAATATAATGTTCCTTCTATTTGTATAGATTTTTCAAACTCTGGAGATACAGGAATTTGTAACTTTTATAGAATTCCAGGTCTTCCTAGATTCGAAGCTTACAACGTACAAGGAATGACAGAAACAACTAATGCAACAATAGACGCCATCGTTGGTGAAAAAGCCAATGATTGTGCAAGAAGATCAGCTCTTAACTTTTCTACAGCGACACTATGGGCCTATAATATTAAACCTAAAGAAGGAGAATCTAATTTTCTTATTGATGAAGCTCCCAAAATTGCCTTTGATAGACAAGGTGCTTTTCCAGCGGCTTTTGAACTCGCAATTAGGATGAGAAACCTAGAGTATCAAGTAAACAAAGCTCCAAATACACAAGGTGTTTGTATGCAAAAGGATGAATATAACTCAGACTTTTGTGGGCTAGAGCTATCCCAAGCTCTTTCGGAAGGGCTTATTGCAAATGAAAGACTAAATAAAGCTTACCAGTCAGCTTGGCGAAACCTAGGTGGTCTAGCACCGAATGATCTTTTAAAAAAAACCTTTACCCTTAAAGAACTATCTCCTACACCTTATCAATCGCCAAATATTAGGTCTCTTAGTAACCTTCTTATTCCAGAAGGAAACACTCAAAAGTTCTATCTTGATCTAAAGCTAATGACATTAAATTATTCTACATTTTATACTGCTTTTGCCGTAGACTCTGGTGGAAAAACTTCTAGTGGAGTTAGTACTGAAGCTGGATGTGAAGCAACTAAAGTAGGACTTCCAATACCAGGTTATCCTCTAGGCTTTGTAAAGAACCCTAACGTTATGACATATTATGCTGTTAAAGGTGAATCAAATTTTATTGGTTTATTCAATCCATTCAAGTTTGAAAAAGGAATAAAACTCTCTGCTTATGCTGCGGCAAAACCTTTTGGTGGAAAAATTGGTCCAGCTCTTTTTAACCTTGATGGCGATGATAGAGCACAAATAGAGCCCATTTCTGATGGAGGAAAAATATTTTTATCTAGTGCCCAAACAATGGGTATACGCCGAGGAGCTGGTGGTTCGAATAATTTTCAACTAGGAGATCCCCTTCCATTTACCGGTTTTTGGCAAGAAAGTGAAAACCAAGCAATTGGTGGATGGATCTCAGGTGACGATATAAGGTTTGGAATTCCAAATATGATTTATGACTACCCAGGATCTGCAAGTGATACTACAGCAACATATCTTTCATCGTCCCCTATAACTGTTATAAAAGATAACCCAAATGATGCAACTCTAAGAGCTGGACTATTTAATAAAGACTCTTTGGCAAAATTTATAAATAATAATATCAATATCTCTGATGGAATTACTCCAGATGAAATAAAGACTGCTATCCTTTCTGTAAGAGCTCCAACTCTTTATGATATGCTAAATTACACTGTTCCAACAAGTGAAGCTATAAATCAATCTAACAGTGTGCCATCCTTTGGTTTTGTTAACGAAAAAAATGGTATTACAGCCTCTATAAATAATGAGCAAAATGTCTATTCAATGCAAATTTATGCACCTGTTTTTTCAGAAACAAACGATACTCTTTATAAATCGGTTAATGATGTATTAAATCAATTCAACTCTTATATAAACAACCAAAAACCTTCTATTGAAAAATATATAAATTCTATGAAATCGACTGCTGCATGGATATACAATGGCAACATATCTGGAGCATCAAATCAAAATACAGCTTTAGCTGCGGCAAACCTCATTGCTGACATACCTATAAGTTACTACCAAAATAACCCTAATGATCAAAATGCAAAGCCAAGCTGTAAAAGTATTGCAGGAAAGTTCGCGTATTTCTACACAGGGAGTCAAGACTTGATAGATAACTCAAATGGAAGCTGCGGAACTTATGCAAATGAAACTCTACCGGAAATGCTACGTACCTACTGGAGTAATAATCAATCAGAACTAGGTCTATACTACAACAGCACTTACACTGAACCTACACAAGCTATTAGACAGAGTATCTATAGTTCTTTTAGGCCTATAGCAAGAACTGATGCACCAAATGGAGTATTTAAAAATAAAATTAGATCTAGCTCTAGCAATACGAATATGAGTAGAAACTACTACTCAACAAAATTTATTAATCTTACATCTCTTTTATCAGAACAAAGATTTTCGGTCTTTTCAAATGGCCCCACAACAACAACTCAACCTATTTTACCAACAGGAGAATTTAGAAATAAATTAAGTGGTCCTGACGCTGGCTTTATTCAAGATAAAGTCAAACACTAACCCCCTGTGACACATTACTTATAGACAGTTTTAAATTTATTTTCTTATAATAAAAAAGTGTTATCATGCATAAAAAATGAAATTATCTTAGGAGATATATCGTGGCAAAAAAGAAAGTAGCTAAAAAGAAAGTAGCTAAGAAAAAAGTAGCTAAGAAAAAAGTAGCTAAAAAGAAAATAGCTAAGAAAAAAGTTGCTAAAAAGAAAGTAACTAAGAAAAAAGTTGCTAAAAAGAAAATAGCTAAGAAAAAAGTTGCTAAAAAGAAAGTAACTAAGAAAAAAGTTGCTAAAAAGAAAGTAACTAAGAAGAAAGTTGCTAAAAAGAAAGTAACTAAGAAGAAAGT
>JAOARC010000029.1 GCA_025210745.1 Bacteriovoracaceae bacterium | reverse complement strand
GTTTTAAGTGGTGGAGAAAAAAGTAGGCTTGTTTTAGCTGTTCTTATGAGTCAAAATTGCAATCTTCTTGTATTAGATGAACCTACTAATCATTTGGATATAAGTTCAAGAGAAGTTCTACTAAAAACATTGAAAAAATTTGAGGGAACAATCATTTTTGTAAGTCATGATAGACATTTTTTATCAGAGTTAACAGATGTTGTTTATGAAGTTGATAAGGGAAGTATTACTTATTATCCTGGAAATTATGATTATTATAAACAGAAGGTTGGAATCGCCTGATAATGGAAGTAAAAGATAGTATCATTCAAAAAACAATAGAATTATTTGCAACGAAAGGTTATGCAAAAACATCTATACAAAAAATTGCAGATGAGTGTAAAACTTCACAGACAAACGTGCTTTATCATTTTAAAACAAAGAAAAAACTATTTGAAGCATGTTTGGAATTCTCTTTACTTAATAGTAGAAATATTCTTTTTAAAAATTTAAAAGAGGCAAGTTCTGACTATGAGAGACTTAAGACTCTTCTTGATATGTCTATTCATTGGGCAAAAGAATATCCTGATCAGGCAAGCTTATTTCTTCTGCTTTTTTATTTTAGCTCATACGATAAATCTTTCAATGAACTTAAGAAGCATTATGTGAAAAGAGGTTTAGATATTTTGTATGAGTATCTAGAAAATCTTAATCTTGTAGAAGGTGTTTCTTTAGAGGAGTTTGCTCATTTTATTCAAAAGTATGTTCATGGGGTAATGTTTAATATGATTTGTTCGGATGAACAGGATATTCTTTATAAGAATTATCTAAGTTCATTAGAAAACTTAATTCTATCTAAAATAGAGAGCTAATATATGTATAAAAAATTTGAAAATGAAAAGATAACAGCAAAGGGTGATAAAAGAGCAAGTGTTAGTTTAAAAAAGCTAGAAACTCTTTGGATTAATACGGGGACAAGGTGTAATCTTTCTTGTTCTAATTGCTATATCGAGTCTTCTCCAACTAATGATAGATTAAGTTATATCAGTGCGCACGAAGTTCGCAACTTTTTGGATGAAATTGAAAATAATCAACTTGGTACACAACAAATCGCTTTGACGGGAGGAGAACCTTTTATAAATCCTGATATAATTAAAATTATAGATCTGATACTAGCAAAGGGATATGATCTATTAATCCTTACTAATGCTTATAAAGTTTTAGAAAGACATATGGATAACTTACTAAAGATAAATGAAGTTTATACCAAAAAGCTTAATCTTAGAATTTCTCTTGATCATTACACACAAAAAGTACATGAAGAACAAAGAGGTCAAAGAACATTTGATAAAACTTTAGAGCAAATAGGACAGCTTGTTGAAAAGGGATTTAATATATCAATTGCGGGACGATCATTAGTTGATGAGACTATAGATGATGGGCTCTTTGGTTATAAGAAACTACTTAAGGATCATGGTATAAAGTTTAATCTTATTTTAGGAGAGAATATGATTATTTTTCCTGAAATGCATAAAGGAGAGGATGTACCTGAAATAACCACTCAATGTTGGGATATTTTAAGTAAATCTCCTGATGATATGATGTGTGCTTCTCAAAGAATGGTTGTAAAGAAAAAGGGAGCTGACTTACCAACAGTACTACCTTGTACATTGTTAGCATATGATGAGCAGTTTAGTCTTGGTAGTACATTAATGAGCTCGAAAAAAGATGTTTATCTTAATCATGAGTTCTGTGCAAAGTTTTGTGTTCTTGGAGGAGCTAGTTGTAGTTCTTAGTTAAAATAAACCATAAAAAAATTATACGATGACTTTAAGATTTATTCAAAAGAATGCTAGTTCTAAAGCTATGATAATCTTATTTCTTTTACTACTGAGTATTGTGGCCAATGGTGCTGTGTGGAATACAAGTGTGTATAAAGTTGAATTTACTTCTTATTTACATACAGATTTAGATAATGTTGAGCGTGCCATTAAAAGGCAGGTGAATCATACATTTGGGCCATCTACAGTCTTTAAGAGGGCAGGACAAAATTCTTCTTTTAGCCATAATTTTGAGTATGAAGTTTTAAAAATAACAAAAATTGATAATTCTTTTAGAAGAGTAGATTATAGATATAAAGGAAATCTAGTCGCAGAAAATGGTCTTGATTTAAATAATTTTAAAACATATGCCCCAATCTATGTCAGAGGAGCTTTTAATAAATCCAATGGACGTTGTGCAAGCTCCTTAGATTTAGTTGATTTTTATTTTTCATGGCACCCTAAGTTTAAAAAATGCAATTTAATAGAAGATCACGATTATTTAAAAATAAAGCTTGATACGTATAAAAAGGTTGATGACAGTAAACCTCATTATACAAAAGAATTTTTAAATGATGGAAAATATAATTTATTTTATTATTTTGGTGCAGACAAATTTTCTTTAAAAAGATCAAAGATGGGATTTGCGTTAACAAATTATAAAGACCTCGTTAGATTTTATAAAAGAAGAAAAGGTTTTTATAAAGATTTTGATGTGAAAGAAAAAAAGATTATTTTTAATAAAGAGAAAACTCATAGTTTTTATACAAAGTTTATTGGCCATATTGATGGAATTGAAACAAATGTTTATATTATGGCAGGAAATCCAACTGAATCAACACCAATAGCAAAGTATGAATTTTTTAAATTTTTTAAGTATGCATTTAAAAAAGGATCTGCAATATCTTACTCAGGTCATGCTGGTCTAGGTAGTATTTTGGACTTTGATGCTCATGAGCAAGAGTATGGCGAAAAAATAGACTATAGTGCCGTTAATAAACAACTTCTTCTATTAAGTGGTTGTGGAACTTTTTTACATTCAAGTGGTTTTTTCTTTGATAAACGAAGAAAAAAAGACTCTTTAGTTCTTATTACAAATGGCCTATTTATATTTATCAATAGTAATAAGAAAAGTTCATATGTCATTGCAGATACATTTAGAAGAAAAACATTTTTTACAAATAGAGATTTACAAAAAAAGTTTATGGCAATGATTAAAGCATCAAATCCAAATATGATTAAGTATCCGATGCCTGCTGTAGAGTCAAATTAAAAGAGCTCTATGTCTTTTATAGAGCTCTTTTCTCAATAGTTATTATTCTTTATTAGTTAGCGTAGAGCTCTAATATTTTTTATATAAGTAACTTCTTCTCCAGCTTGCTCATTTGAAACTTGATTGGGTAGCATACACCCATTTTTTCTTATATAGTCTTTATCACCTCTAACTAGAATACCTTCGACAACTCCAGTATTGGCATTAAAGACTGCTGATCCAGAGTTTCCACCAAATGTATCAAGGTTGGCATTAAAGTATAACCTTGAAGTAGATCTAACTTCAGCACCATCGGCTATTTTTTGAGGAAGGCCTGTCGGATGTCCAATAACAACAAGGGCAGTGCCTTCTTTTACTTTTTTCTTAGAATATTGAAGAGGCCTTCTATCTGTTTTTCTATCTAGCTTAATAAGGGCGTAGTCATTTTTCCCCCAAAAGCTTGATAGTTTTCTTTCGATTATTTCCTTACAATTATAGATATTGCTTGCTTGTCCACTAAGGGCTTTATCTGTTTTGCTAGTAAGTTTAAAGTCAAAAACCCATGCATAAGAGTTACAGTCATTCATATTTTTTATACAGTGTCCTGCTGTAACTAGTAAGTCCTCTCCAACAAGAAACCCAGAGCAGTTTGCTGCTGTTATTTGATCTTGAAATCTAGCCTCTTTGCAGATACCTCTTTGAGCTAAAGTTTTTGCTTTTAATGTATAAGATTTATTTTTAACGGTAATTTTTTTCTTTGGTATCATTGCAGCTGTTGAAAGAGCTATTTGTCTAAATAAGTTATTATCTGATTCAAACCATTCGACTCTATTATCCTCTCCATAAACAATTTTATCTTGAGATAATAAATAGTTACTTGTAAGTAAGATTATTAATAAAAGTTTCATCCTTGCCCCTTTGTCTTAATTTTAAGTATAAATTAGACAATAGTAGAGACAAGGACTCAATCTTTATTTTCTTACATTTTATGTCAGGTAAGATGTTTTTTATTTAAAAACCTTATTTCTTAAAGAAAGAAAGGCCTTTAAATCTATTTTAGCTTGTTTTTTATCTGATTCTTTAAACCTTTTTACTTCAGGATCAATTTTTGTATATCTATAAGTTGTTAAATCAATGTCTTTTACTTTTCCTAAGATGGCGTGCATTCTAACGGAGTGTTTTTCATGATCGTCAGCAAAGATAATGGCTTTAAATTTAGATTGAGTTTTATGCAGTAAAGTTTTTAACATAATTCCTTTATTAAGACCTGCTGTCATAAAAATACCATTTTGAAAACTTACGGCTCTAGGTTTTTTATTTCCCATAGCAACCATATCATCTTTGGTAAGACCGTATTGTTTAAACTTTTTAAGATCATATGGTTTATAAGTTCCAGCAAAGCCTTTTTTTGGTCCAATAGCAGAGTTTATAAAATTCATATTATTTCTTTTGAGTTCTTTTTCTGTTGCACTTCTAAAAGCATGTCCTCTGCTTGTTAAAAGAATAACTTTATATCCTTTTTTTTGTAATCTTCTAATAACTTGTGGTGTTTCTTTTTGAGTTGGTAGCATTTTGCTCATGGCAAATATTTGTCCTTGAACTTCTAGTAATTGTGTAAAGTTATTAGAAACACAGTGTTTTGGAAGTGCTTTTTTTCCAATACAAGTTTTTTCTTGCCATCCCCACCAAGTATCTGAACCTAAATCTTGAGGCATTTTCATAATTGTATTATCAATATCAAGCACAACAAGAACATTTTTTACTCCAAACTTCTTTGCTTTTGAATAAACTTTTTTTTCAATTTCTAAAAAATCATCTGAAGTTAGTTTTTGGTTAGCATAAGTACTTAGGCTAAGAATTAAAAGTGCGAGTAATTTCATAAAATGTTATCCTTATTTTTAAATATTAAGTAATATAGCTCCGCCAAATATCATACTTGGCAGTTCTATGTCTGATCCAAAGCCAGAAAGTCCATAAAAGGAAAATCCTACTTGACTGGTAAACCATAGATTTGTTCCATAGGCAATGGTTATATAATTAGCTTCGTAAGATTTTAAAGTAACGCCGCCTTGAGACTTTCCAAGATCAAAATGCGCATCACTTGTACTTACCATATTGAATCTTGGATTAAAGAAAAACTCAACACCATTGCCAAAGTTATAAGAGCTTATATTTCCAATTGTTGTATACCTTGAATCATCAAGGCTTCCGTATAGAAGTTCCATTGCAGATGCCATGCCTGTTTCTTGGTTTAAAAAAGAAAATTTTAAGGATAGTCCTGAAGAGTTAAATCCACCAAACTCCATAAAATAACCAAGATCTAGGTTTTCTCCAAGACCATTGGCCGCTTTGAGGTAGTAGTTTGATCCAACATTGCCCATTTCAAAGTTGGTAACATTTTTTCCGTAAGTTCGACCTGTTTTACTTGCTCCAAATGGGGCAAGGGAGCATGAAGCGAGTAAGAAGAAAATAATTAAGCTACTAATTGATTTCAAATTTCCCCCATATTGGTAAATGATCGCTAGCAGTTGAGCTTGCTTGTCTTAGAATTTTGCCATCGATAATTTTTATATCAGGGCTTGTTAGTATGTAATCAAGAATAAGAGAGCCTTTAGGATGTGTTGCCTTCATTTTATCTTGTTTAATCCAAGGTTGAGTAAAACTTATCAGCTTTTTTAAGCTTTGTGCCCCAGGTTTTGATGAATTAATATCAACATTTAAATCCCCCATAATGATAAATGAGCTATTTTCTTTAAGAGGGTGAATACCTGCTGTAATATATGATGCTCCATCTACATTTACATACCATCTTAAAAAGTCTAGTTGCCTTTTATTTCTGAGTATATTAATGCTATTTTTATTTCCAAAGTTATAGGCCGGTACAGCATGTAATAGAATAAGATGAACTTCTTTGTCATTTATTTTAAGAAGTGTATCGCTGAAGCTTTTGTCAAAAAGCTCAATATTGTGAGGTATTCTTTTGCCATTTGCCAAGCTGAATTTCTTAAGTTCATCTTCTGGAAAAAAATGTAGCCAACGAAGGTTTCTAATTATATCAACTTTTTTTGCTTCAAATCTATATAAAGCTCCTGTTGAATATTGCGCAGGAAAAAGGCCAAAATTTACAAGGTCAATATAAGAGTTGGCGTTTTTCTTATTTATCTGAGTGTGATATTTTCCATTGCTTTGTCTTTTAGCATTTTTACCAGTATTTGCTATTATAAAGCTTTGGTTTTTTAAATAGTCATATCCCAAGAACTTTTTTAATTTGTTAAGATTTTCTCCAGAGCTTTTGAAGCTCGAGCTTGGAACATTAATAAGATCATATTGAATTTCATTAATGGAAAAAATATCTGGTTTTAGATGAGATATTGCTTTTTTTACTTCTGCTAGCTGTTTTCCTGGGTTTTGTAGCTTGTAAGTTGTAAGTTCTTGAATATTATAATGTAAAGCCGTAAACACTGTGCTTTTTTTGCTTTTAGTGCAGCAGATGCATAAAATTAATAAAATTAAAATATTTATAAAATTCATACTAAAACAGTATACTTGAAAGGACACTTCGTCATTTTTTATGCGGCGCATTTTATACAATCTTAACATTGACGTTTAAGATATAGCTACTATCTTATTATTGTAGACCTATTTTAAGGAGAGTTTATGTTTAAAAGAGTTGGTTTGTTTCTCATTATGAATATCACAATAATGATATCTGTATCTTTACTAATGAGTATCTTTAATGTTCAGCCATATTTAAGTGCAAATGGCTTAAACTATCAATCATTATTACTATTTTGTCTTATATGGGGTTCAGTAGGATCTTTTATTTCTTTACAATTATCGAGATGGCAAGCAAAAAAGTTTATGGGCGTTCAGCTAGTTCAAAGTGATGATCCAAGATTTGGAAGCCTAGTAAATACTGTTTATCGTTTATCTAAGAGTGCTGGGCTTAATACTATGCCAGAAGTTGGAATTTACAATAGTCCCGAAGTAAATGCTTTTGCTACAGGGCCTAGTAAGTCACGATCCTTAGTCGCTGTATCTAGTGGTCTTTTAAATTCTATGAATGATGATGAGGTAGAAGGAGTTCTTGCTCATGAGGTTTCTCATATCGCAAATGGAGATATGGTAACTATGGCCCTTATACAAGGTGTTGTTAATGCTTTTGTTATGTTTTTTGCTAGAATAGCTGCTTTTGCTATACAGAATGCTTTAAGATCAAATGATGAGGATAACTCTTCAAGTGTTGGAGGTTGGTCTTATTATTTAACAACAATGCTTTTTGAAGTGTTGTTTGGTTTTATTGGTATGTTTATTATCGCTTTTTTCTCAAGGTATAGAGAATATAGAGCAGATGCAGGAGCTGCGCATATTAGTGGAAGCTCTAAAATGATCGCAGCTCTTAGAAGACTTCAAGTACAATATGAAGCGGGAAAGTTTGATAAATCGACATCTAAAATGAATGCTCTTAAAATTTCCTCAGCAGGTGGTCTTATGAGTCTTTTATCAACCCATCCAAAGCTTTCAGATAGAATTTCTGCCTTAGAAAGAAATCGCTAAAGATAACTTATTACTTGTCCGAAAAAGCTAGAGATGAAAACTCTAGCTTTTTTTATAATGACATTATCATCATTATCATTTGCTGAATCTTGCAAACAGGTCTATCAAAATAGTTATGATAAAAAAATGGCAAAATTTAAAAAGGCTTATAATAAATATCATGATCAAAAATTTAATATGGCGATGAGCTCTGATGTCGTTATCTCGGCGCTAGCACAAAATTTACAAATGCCAAAAAAAGAAGATTATAATATTTATGAAGATAAAGTGTTAAATGCTATTGATCAGAAAATAACTTATACTCCGGAATATATAAAAGATCTTTTAAAGAAGTTAAAAAAGAAAAAAGGCCTGGAGCAAATAACATCAGATGATCTTAGAGGAGCATTTAAGCATGGTGTGGACACAGAAGACTTTTGTTCTGGCATTTTTAAGAAGTATACATTAAAGCAGATTAATAGGTATGTGAAAAAATATTTAAAAAACAGTGTTGATACCATTAATTCTAATTCTAGATCAATCGCTAATGATGATCTGCCAAAGCCAGATACGCAAAGTAATGAGTTTAAAAACTTAAATGTTTCTACTCAAAAGCAATAATAAGCTTTTTAAAAATATCTTCTACGCTTTCAACTTTCTTTATACTTGAACACACCTGTCCTATTTCTAATTCACCATCTTCAATATCTCCTAAGAGCATTCCTTTTTTGGCCCTACCTTTTCCTAGATGTTCAATTAATTCTTGTGCTTGAGCTCCTCTTGTTTCCATGTTTTCAATTTCCTCAAAAAATCTATTTTTAAATAATCTTACGGGTACATGCTTTTTCATCACTAGTTTTGTAGAAGAGCTATTTGCATTTAGTAATAAGTTTTTGTAATTGTCATGAGCACTACTTTCTTTACTCATGACAAAGCGAGTTCCCATTTGAACAGCACTTGCTCCAAGGGCAAAGGCTGCTTTAATTCCTCTGGCATCATAAATACCTCCAGCTGCAATGACTGGAATATTAATCGCATCGACTGTTTGAGGAATAAGACACATTGTTGTTATTTCATCTCTGCCATTGTGCCCACCTGCTTCAAAGCCCTCGGCAATCACTATATCAATACCTGCATCTTCACATTTTTTTGCGAGCAAGGGGCTACTTGTTACATGTATAACAATAACACCTTGTTCTTTTAAGTAGGAAGTGAACTTTTTGGGAGATCCTGCACTTGTGATTAAAATTTTAATATCATTTTTTAAGCAAATCTTTATTTGTTCTTCTATTTTACTATAAAGCAGTGGAAGGTTAACAGCAATAGGGTTTGAAGTAAGCTCTTTTGCTTTTTTTATCTGTTGATCTAAAAGATCTGGGGCCATTGATCCGGCGCCGATAACCCCAAGGCCTCCTGCTTTAGAAACTGCCGCTGCAAGCTTAGCTCCTGAAACCCAAACCATACCACCTTGAATAATAGGATATTTTATACCAAGAATTTGAGTTACCTTATTCATAATTTATAATCCTTTGCTATTTTTATAGTTAATTCTGGAGCACCGGAACGCTTCAGTTTTTCTAATATAGTATCCTCTGTCGCCAAACAAAGATCTGATCTCGTTGAAGATCTTTTTGAGCCAAACTTTATTCCTTCTTGCAGAGTCCATCCTGCTGCTAGCATTGATTTTCTAATGCTAGAGCTAGAAGAATAGGTGGACATGATGCAGTCATCAGTAGCATTTTCTTTTAAGAGCTTAAACCATGATGTGGTCCAAAGATAAGGGTTTCTTTTGGGACTAAAAGCATCTTGATAAATAGTATTTGGCTTATATTTATTTTCTTTAAAATACTTATTTAATGTTTTTGTGGCATCGCCTAGCAAAATTGTAAGGCTTGCATTCTGTATTTTAGCTTTGTAGATATATGCACAAATTTTTTCTAATTTTAATAATTGTGAAAATTCTTTTTGTGCTATTTGAATCATTTTTTCATCAATTTCGACACTTAAAAAATTAAAAGGGTATTTCCCTAGGTACTCTAGAGTTGTTATAAATCCAAGTCCTGTGCCAAAACCTACTTCTAAAATATTGATCGGCTTTTTTTGTACGACTTTGCGATCTAACTTACAACCTAGAACATAATGGGTGTAAGTTTCATTTTTTGCACCACTTGTTGAGTGACAGTTTTCATCAAAGAGTGCGCTGTAGTAAGTATAGGAGCCATCACTTGTTTTAATTTTTTTATAGTTTTCCAAATTAACCTTTATCTATATAATATCTTTATGAGAAGTTATTATACTCAAGCAAATGACAGCTATTCAAGATTTACTCCAGATTTTTTAACTTCAAAGAATTTAAATGTCTATTTAGAGCAAAATAGAGAGTCACTTGTTGATTTTATAGAAAAGTATGAAAAGCAGTTTGGGGCACTTAGTACTGAAAAAAAGCTTTTAGAGTTAGGTTGTGGACTTGGAGGTTTGAGCTTGTATTTTAGTAAAAGAGGCTTTTATACCTTAGGCATAGATCAATCAGACCTTGCTATTAGTATGGCAAAAGAGATTAGTAAGCAAAATGCTCTATTTTGTAAATATAGAGTTATGGATGTTTGTCTATCTAGATTAGAAGAAAAGTTTGATCTATTGTTTGATTCGCACTTATTTCATTGTTTGGCACTTAAAGAAGATAGGCTTAAGTACTATGAGTTTTTAACTCAAGTGATGGATAAGAATTCTCGGTTATTTATTGAAACTATGGTTTTTGATAAAAAGATGAGCTTTCCTGTAGGTTATCTTATGCAAGATAATGGCGTTTTATACAAGGATTTATCTGGAAAATACGTTCCCTATAGAGCTATTTTGGAGACTCATGAAATTGAATCAGAGCTTATAGAGGCTGGCTTTAAAATTAAATACTTCTACTATCATAGTGAGCTTTCATTTGATCTTTTTTGTGAATATAAAGGGATGTGTCATGAAAGTTTGCCTAAAACATTGCGCATTGTTGTTTCTAGGTAAAAATTTATTCTTTGGGCTTTTAGGAAAACTATCTATAATAATATAAAAATAAATATATTGATCTAAAAGGATTTTGAAATGGATAGAATTTGGTTTAATGAATATCAAGAAGGTGTTGCAAGAGAAATTGATATTAATGAGTACAAAAATATTCCACATATCATGGAAACAGCTTTTGAAAAGTATGCAAATAAACCTGCTTTTACTTGTATGGGAAAAACTTATACATTTGCTCAAATTGATGAACTTTCAAAAAAGTTTGGTTCATATTTGCAAAATAAATTAGGACTTAAGAAGGGGCAAAGAGTTGCTCTGATGATGCCAAATATAATTCAGTATCCTGTTGCCTTATTGGGAATATTGAGAAGTGGAATGATAGCTGTTAATGTCAATCCTCTTTATACGGAAAGAGAACTTGAGCATCAATTAAATGATGCGGGGGCAACAACTATTATTATTTTTGAAAACTCTGCAAAAATTTTAGAAAATGTAATAAAAGATACACCAATAAAAAATGTTATTACTACAAGTGTTGGGGATATGCTTGGTTTTCCAAAGTCTTTAATTGTAAATTTTGTTATTAAAAATGTGAAGAAAATGGTTCCTGTTTTTAATTTACCAGGAAGTATTAAGTTTAATACAGCTCTTGCAGCGGGGGATATATCTAAGTTTTCTAAAGCACAAATTGACATAAACGAGACAGCATTTTTACAATATACGGGAGGAACAACAGGTGTTTCTAAGGGAGCCGAACTGACTCATAAAAATATCGTTGCAAATATGCTTCAGGCAAGGGAGTGGATAAAACCGTGCTTAAGTAATGGAGAAGAGATTGTTATTACTCCTCTTCCTCTTTACCATATTTTTTCTTTGACAGCGAATCTCTTTTTATTTTCATCTATTGGTTCTCATAATATTTTAATAACAAACCCAAGAGATATACCTGGCTTTGTTAAAGAGTTATCAAAATGGAAGTTTACAGCTATTACTGGAGTCAATACTTTATTTAATGCTTTATTAAATAATCCAGATTTTAAGAATTTAGATTTTAGTGCTCTTAAAATAGCTTTAGGTGGTGGTATGGCAGTACAAAAAGCTGTTGCTCAGCAATGGGAAAGTGTTACTCAAAAAGCTTTAGTTGAAGCTTATGGTTTAACAGAAACATCTCCGGCTGCTTGTATTAATCCTCTTAATATAAAGGAATATAATGGAAAAATAGGAGTTCCTATATCTTCTACTGATGTTAAGATTTTAGATGACGAAGGTAATGAAGTTGAACATGGGCAAACAGGTGAAATAGCCATTAAAGGGCCTCAAGTGATGAAAGGCTATTGGAATAGAGAGCAAGAAACAGCAAAGGTTATGAGTGAAGATGGATATTTTAAAACTGGAGATATCGCCTTTAGAGATGAGAGAGGATATTTTCAAATTGTTGATAGAAAAAAAGATATGATACTTGTTTCTGGCTTTAATGTATATCCAAATGAAGTTGAAGAAGTTATCGTATCTCATCCAAAAGTATTAGAATGCGCAGCAGTAGGTGTTAAGGATGAGAAGTCAGGAGAGTTGGTTAAGGTCTTCATAGTAAAAAAAGATAATTCTTTAACAGAACAGGAGATTAAAGAATTCTGCAAAGAAGAGCTAACGGGTTACAAAAGACCAAAGTTTGTTGAATTTAGAGATGATCTTCCAAAGTCTAATGTGGGAAAAATCTTAAGAAAAGAGCTAAGAGAGTAGGATTGAGCTACCTTGTTGAAATTGTAGCTATAGGGCTCATATTTTATATTTCATTTTTAATAAAGAAAAAAGTTTTTAAAAATCACTGGGCCATTCAAATCGGAATGCTCAGTGGTTTTATTCTTTTAGCACTAACTTATTATTTTAAACTTGAGCAAGTAAAAAATAATCTTCTTTTTTATATTGATATCTTATTATGTATTATTTCTGCAAGTTTTCCATTGACAGTAAAAAAGTTTGATAAGCTTTTAGTGCAGCAGACGAAAAGCATAATGTTTTATTCTATATTTCAGCACCTTTTTCAGTGGGCAAGTGCTATCATTATCTTTTCATTTGTCTTTTCATACTTTTTTGAAAATGTTGGAACTTATCTTGCTGCAAGTTTACCAGGAGGTTTCGTAGGTGGCTTTGGGGCAGCAGCTGTTTTAGATTCTATTTTTAAACAACTAAACATATTAGACTTTTTATCTGTTTCTATAACAATGGCCACGATAGGAACTTTCGTGAGTTTATTTGGAGGTTTGTATTGGATAAAAAAGCAAGGAGTATCTAGTTTAAAAGAAGTTGTCAGTGAAGATTACGTCATTCCAAAACTTAGGGCTTTCTTTTTATTCACAATATGTGTAATCTTAAGTTTCTTTGCATCAAAACTTTGCAGCGATCTTTTTAATTTTAAAGTACCAATGCTTGCTTCGGGTATTGGAGTAGGAATTCTTATAAGGCCATTTGTTATTAAGTCGAGTGTAGATATGTATGATATATCTAATTTTTCGGTACTTGCTACTTCTGCGTTAGTTGCTGTATCAATAGGTGCAATTAAAATAGTTGTAGTTAAGACATATTTACTGCCTATTGTCCTTATTGCTATTTTTGGAATAGTAAGCTCTATTTTTATTTATAAATTTATGGGAATAAAAGGATTTAAAGAATTTGCTTTTGAAAAGTCTCTTTTTACCTGGGGATGGAGCACTGGAGGTATTGTATACGGAGTAGCTTTAACTCAGATGATTCGAAATAAAAAAAATGCTCGCATTATTCCGATTTTGGCCATGTCCTATATTATGCTCTCACCTCTTGAAGTGTCTTTAATCATCCTTATGCCTAAACTTCTTTTAACAAACTATATTAACTATATAGGATTTGGGCTCCTATTGTTGTCAGTTCTATGTTGTATTTTACATTTTAAACAGGCTAAAAAATAAATAATTTCAGCTATTTAAGTATTTTATTTCTTTTATTAAATATGGTTATTTGGTAAAATAGATTTAATGAAGCTTCTTATATTACTTTTTATATTTAGTAGTTCTCTTATTGCTAATGGTCCAAAGCAGATCCTTGTATCCAAGGTAAAACAAAAAGAAATTGAAAATAAGCTATCTAATAATAAAGAAATTGCTAAGTGCAAAGAAAGTGAGGATCCAAGTCTTTGTATAAAACAACTTGTTGATAATATGGATACTAAAGCTTTAGAGGCCATAACAGAAGATTTAAAAAGTGATTCTTCTTATGACATTGAAGCAGGAAAAGATTCAGCAGCAATAAGAGCTTTTATGCAAAAAAGAATTGAAAATATTATGCAAGGAGATAAAGCAAATTCTAAAAAGCAAAGATCTGCTAAGGACATAAAACTTGTTGATCATAATAGGTATCGAGATATTTATAAATCTCAACTTGGTAAAAATATGCTTTTAGATATTAATAATTATTGCCTAGAAACACTTGGTTCTCATCTAGGTAAAACATATTCTTTATCTCACTATGAACAAGTTGATGGTTCTCATATCATAAAGTTTGATAATGGAATAGCAGGGCCTAAGGATGTTTCTTTTGATAAATTAGATGAGTATTATGAAAGTAATAAAAGAGACTTAGATCAAATAAAAAAGATAAAAGATTTTCAAGTAAAAAGAGCTTTAAAGGAAAAGGCCACGACAACTACAATGTGTGGGGCATTGATTCCTATGTTTTGTAAGTATTATCAATGTACTCAAACTCCTGAGAATAAGAGGTCTGATTTGGAAAAATCAACCTGTCGTAAATTAAGTGCATCTTATAAAATGAGTAATACTAAAGGAAAAGTGGCTTGCTCATTAACAACAAGATTAGAAGCTTATAAAAAGACTTTAGGAGCTATCAAGGAACAGAATAAATTATTAGAAGATAATAGGATCAGTTCTGTCGGATTAGAGGTAGACAAGGCTTATAGATTTAACAAAACAAGTCAAAAAAACATTGATAACTTAACAACTCTTGCCTCTAGAGACCTCGTTAATAGTGTTGATAAAATAGCATCATCAAAACAAGAAGCGGAGCAATTAAAAGACAAATGTGATGACAACCCAAATGATTTAGACTGTATTAGCTTAGAAGAAGATTTATCAGATGATGATGTTAAAGATATTGAGTTTGAAAATAATGCAGCTATTGCAATTTATCAAGCAAAGCTAGAGAAGCTTTCCGAAAATAAAGATGAGTTTAAAAAGTATTTAGAAAATAACAACCTCGATCAAAAATATGGACAGAAATTAGAAGACTTGGGTCCAGCGCAACTTGCTAAGATCATAGGAAATGATTACGCTACAAAAAAGCGTGCACTTATTGATTCAATGATGGATAAATACAATCAAATGGGATTGAAAAAAAAGGTCACTGGCACAGAAGTTACTTTTGAAGATAGCAAAGACACTAAAGTTGATAAATTAAAAAGTGAAAAGATTAAAAGTATTGAGGATAAAAAAGAATATATTGCTACAATGTATGAATACAGCAATATGATTTCTTCATTTTTAGAACTTAGTGTTGAAAAGGGAAGTGGTGATAATAAAACAAGAGAAGTCGTGGGTACATTTAGCCAGCTGGGTAGCAAAGAAATAGAAGCTTTAAAAAACTCAAAGGATGAGCAAGATCAAATCTTGTATCAAGAATATCAAGGTCTATTTAATGATAACAATCAAACTTCTGCAGGGCAAAATCAAGATAAGGGATATTTAGACTTTTTAGATACAATATTAGGAGAATAGCTTTAAAATAAACTTTTATAAACTTATAACAGGTGGTATATTTGAGATATGAAAAAAGATGATCTAAATATAAAAATAGTAAAAGAAGTTTCAGCTAAGAAAAGAAGTAGGGTATCAATTTTTCTTCTTTCTATTTTAGGAGTTATTTTGAAACCATTAAGCGCTCTTGGACTCGTTGGTGGAGGTAGTACTTCCACTGGTAGTATGGGGGGGCCAGCTCCAATGGTTGGGCCTTCTCCAATAGGAACTGGACCACTTGCTCCTCCGGGAACAAGTAGTTAATATTCTTTTGTTGTGATTAAAACATACCTACCATCTGTTTCTTACGTTATTCCTTATTATAACGAAAGAAAAATAATAAAAAAATGCATTGATAGCATTAAAAATCAAATATATCCTCAAGATAAAATAGAGATTATCATCGTTGATAATAATTCAACAGATAATGGCTTAAGTATCTTTAAAGAAGATCCTTCTATCAAGATTATAAAGGAGCTTAAGCAAGGAAGATCTTATGCTCGAAATACCGGATGGAAAAATGCGAAAAGTGAGTATATTGCTTTTATAGACTCTGATGTAACCTTAACAAAGCAATGGACTCGCTATCTTGTTAGAAGCTTAAACAATTCTAGTAGGGCAGCAGTTGCTATGGGCCCTATTACTCCAGTGAGTAAAAAACAATCAGAATTTGGATTGTTTCGATTAAATAATAAGACTATTTTTACAAATTGGTTTTTTATGGAAATAGCAAGTGCAACACAGCTGTATCCAATTGTAAATACAGCTTCTTGTATGTATGAAAAAAAAGTTTTGGATAAACTCGATGGATTTGATGTTCATTTGCAGCGTCATGAGGACACAGATCTTTCTTTTAGGGCCAGTGAACTAGGTTATGACATTGTTTTTAACAAGCATGCTTTTTCATATGTGTATTGGACAGATTCATTAATAAATTATTTGAAAAGGTCTTTTTTAAATGGAAAGACATATGTTGATTTGATAAATAAACACTCAGCGCAATTAACATTTACAAAGAATCTAGAAATGATTGGTCACGCTAAAAATAGTATCAAAAAGTATTTCAAGCATGATCCTAATTTTTATAGAATTATTATAAAGATCTTCAGTGAAATATTCTTCTTTGTTGGCTATGTTTTTTTCAAAAATAAAAAAAATGATAGAAAGACTCATTATGCTTGTAAGAAAAAAAATAAAGTTGAGCTTGCTAATATTGAAGAAAAAACTCTTGATATTATAGGGCAAACTTTTGGAGCGCAAGGCTTAATATCAAAGGTCTACTTAGATGCCGATACAAAGCTTACATATTCTCAAGATACTGTTTTTCTTTATAAAAAAGATAGGGGAAATATTAAGTTTTTAAAACTAGAGCAAAATGAAGCAAAACTCTTTCTAGATCTTTATTTGGAAAAGAAGGTTCTAGAACAACCTTCATATTTGGTGGCCTCACTTATTATCAATTTGTTTCGAGAAGAATTAGTTACTTTTGCGATTGACTTTAATCACTTTATGTTTGATCCATCAATACGAGTTAATGCCTCTGTAGATAAAAAATCGCAGATCTTTAAATATAACTGTAGTGTTATTTCTCAATACGTAAAGCCCCATACTTTCTCTATTAAAAAAGAACAAAGATGCTTTGAGCTTTTGTCTCATATTTTAACAACAAAGAACTACAGCATTGATCATTTAGAAGAAAAAGAAAAAATAATTTTATTAAAAAATAACTTACTTTCACAAAAAAAATCTTGCCTATCTTTATTTAAAGAAAGTTTTAATATATCGCAAAAAATAAAAACCTTTAATTCAATTGTTGAAAGCAAGGATTATGATATTAATAAAATATATGATGATATGAATATCACAAACTTTGCTTCGACTATAAAGCAAACCGAAAATATCGTTAGTAGCTCAAGAAGTATTCTATATGTAAAATTTTTTGATACATTTTTTCTG
>JAOARC010000028.1 GCA_025210745.1 Bacteriovoracaceae bacterium | reverse complement strand
GTATTATATCGAATTCGCCTGAGTGCTTGTTTCAAATTAAAGAGGATAACGTTATTGTCGGCTTTGATATAACATACTCTATAACCCCTTCTTCTGCGTCCATATCTGTACTAGTAATAGTATACTTTGTATTCTTACCTTCTAAAGATTGTTCAACTTTAATAGTATCAGCGATGACAGATGCTAGCTCTGGCATTTGCCTAAGTTCCTGTGCTGATATCTCCATTCCCATTATACTTGCTTCTTTTACCTTGCATGTCTTAAAATCACCAACTAGCTTTGGGCAACTTGCAAAAGATGAAACTGAAGAAATTAAAGTTAAGCCTAAAAAAAATTTTTTCATAAAAATACTCCTCGTTTTTTGATTAAAGCAAACCTAGCTTAAGCAAAAGAAAAATAGGAAGAAAAATAAGATCATATAAAATGAACAGGTACTTTTTACAAATAATCTTATTTTCTTTCATAGTTTTAAAATAAAGTTGTTAGTAACAGAGACAATACTCGCAAGTAGACTTTTTATGTTTTTTTTATTTTTAATACTAATATCTACATCAGGATTTTGTGCACAAAAAATTGATCTAGAGATACCCTATCTACACTATCTTGACAGAGATTATGATGAAAATGAACTAAAGTACAATTGTTCAAAAACTGAAAGCGAGCTAACTGAGGATATAAGAAATAAGCTTAATGATCTAAAAATTAATGATGCTAATATAGTAGTCTTTTCTACTATTAAAATTTGTTCGAAAAAATCCAGGAGGAGATTACGGCTTTCCAACAAAATATCTTTGTGGATGTAATATTGAAATTATTTTAAAATCAAAACAAATAGGAATTGCACTAGGTTCTCGTTTTTCAACCGCTAGAGTAAAAAGAAAATATAGCAACTCTGTTCAAGAAATTTACAAGCAGGCCAAAAACAAAAAAGAAGCTTTGAAAAAAAAATCCTTACTATGTCAGCAGCTTTATTTACTCTCAAATAAGTGGTATCTTTTCAAATAAAATTCAATATCACTTATTACCCATAATACTTATAAGAAAGCCTTAAGACTTACTATCTCTTACAAGCAGGTAGCTCAGCAAATCAAGCTACCTGTATTGCCCATTATTTTATAATAGTATTTCTTAATAACAATATTACATTATTACTCGTATAAAGGACTCAATATTCCCTTATTCATTCTACTTTAAAAATTAACTCAAATGTCACTAATGTGTAATAAGAACATGTACTTAAGAAACGATCTGGATTCATCAAGAATCTCATTTTTTTTCCTATTTTTATTCTTACTCATATAAATAAACTTAATAAATAACTCGCTTAAGATAGGAAGAGCATAAAAAATGAAAAAATTACTACTTTTACTTTTCACATTGAACTTAAGTTATGCTGCAACTAAAGATCTACTTCTAATGACTAATGAGGTTGATCCAGGCACCATGAGACTAGGGATTGAACTTGATCAGAGAAATGATATTAAAAGTTTTTATATATCTTCTTACAACAAAGGAAAATTAATAAGTAAAGCTAGTTATTCAAGTGATATTTCTGGTTATGGAGCTGTTGTTTACAAAAAAGGAAAAAGAGATATTGTTAGACTTGTTTCTAATGAACTTTCTACACAACACGGAGGTATTATTATTGTAAAATATCTTTATAATGGGATTAAAATGAACATAAAGTCTAAAATAGTTGATCTTCAACGAATTGCCGATCAGTGGAGAATTGTAAAAAATGGCAAAATCATCACTCGAGTACATTTTAAATCCAACAGAAAAGCTATTCTTGGAACAATTGGAATAAAAGACATACAAATGAACTAGACCTACAATGGATTATACTTTTAAAAGGCTTAATGCCTTTAAAACAACTGACTGTCCATCTTCTAAATTTTCCATACTATCTAAAATTGCTTTTTGAGCACTTGCATAGGAAATATCATGTCCTGCCATTTTTGCAAGATCAGCAACATATCTAGTTGCTCTATCAATCAATTTAAAGTTACTAGGTTTTACATAACTCATAATATTACTTCTTACTCGACCTAATTTTACCATAATAGCAGAGGACAATGAGTTCAATAAGACTTTTAGTATAAGATGTCTCATAAATAAATCATCATTATTTGAAATATTAACCTTATGTTTTTTTAAACTTAATTCTATTGATTCTAGGTTATTTTCCACATAAAAAATATTATTTATTTTTAAAGAACTTCTTCTTTTAATTGATTTTGACGAAATATCAAATTGGTATAAAGCTCTTATCGTTAAATCTTTATTTATATTTTTCCAATCAAGGCACCTTGGTTCTCTTGCAAGTAAGCTATGCCATGCTTGCTCTACTGATATTTTTTTATTTAAAACAAGATAGGATAAAGATAGTTTATTATCATCTACAGTCTCAAATCCTTTTAAAGAAAATGTTGGAGATCTCTCTGTCGTATCAGTTAAAACACAAATTGCAAGATCGGTATCGCAGCTATAGGTAACGACTTCACCTGCTTTGTATATGCTTGTTTCACAATTTACAAATTCACAAAGATCGGTATAATTCAGTCTTTCTAAACTAGAAATGATTTTATTTAATCGTTTAATCAACTGAGAGTCACTTATTTCGTTGTAAAGTAAACAAGCTCCTACAAAAATTTGTTGAACAGTTGTTGCTTGCATTCTAGTACTACCTGAAATTGCCATCGGTCCACAAGTTAAGTTTATTTTATTTACTCTATCGTTACTTAATATCGCCTGACACCTTTTTAAATGAACTAACTCACTATCAGGATTACAATAAATAAAATAAGGAGAACGCTTAGATACTTTACTAGCTTTAAGAGCTGTTCCAATAACAAAACTTGTTTCTCCTCCTTCTGTAATGGCGATCAGTAAATCATTATCACTAAACCCTAGTTCCATAAGTTGCTTTGAACCAAAATCAATTTGATCTTCAAAGCTTTCAACAGATTTAATAAGAGCGTAATCTCCACCGGCCATAAAGCTAATAACATCATTTTGACTTACTATTTTACGATAGAGAAATTCTAAACTTAAAGATAACCTTCCCGTCGCACCACAACCACTAAGAAAGACTTTTCCACCTGATTTAATTGTTTCATGTATATCACTTTTTAATTGGATAGCTAAATCGAGATAATTTTTTAATTTATCTAAAGCATATAAATCAACATCTTTAAAAATTGAAAGTAGTTTATATGTATCTTCTTTATAAAGAGACAGTTCTTTTGATAGAGGATGATAACTCTCCGTTGTAAGATGATGAAGCTTGAATTCTTTTTGATTATCTAGAAAATTTTTAACGAGCTTTTTATCCATAATTTTTGGCAAAAAAAAAGGGCCCTCCTGCACTGGGCCCTCTCTTTTGTTCGGCATCCTTGCCTCTTAAAGAATAACTTCCTGTCATCCTCAATATTAGTATAACCCCTACCGAAAAAATAAAAAAGAACTTTTTTATTATGGAACAATTTTCCTTGATGTATACCGACTAACACTATCAGAGATTCTAATAAATATTATTTGATGTAAGTTTATTTCAATAACTTTTTCTTTACTCCTTGTTTTAATACTTTTCAAATTAATATAAATCATTTTAAACCATTGTTTTTTCATAGGACAATAACAGAGATTAATATGCAACTATATATCCTAGGCTTAGCATCAGGTACTAAAAAAAAGATAAGTTTAAGCTCAAATGACTTAGAAAAGTCACTTTTATTTTTCTTACTAAAAGAGAAGAAAATTCCTCTGGCCTCAAGTTGTAATGGTCATAAAGTTTGTAAAAAGTGTGTTTTTAATGAAAAGCTATTAATGTGTAACTTTACTGTTAAAGATTTTTTAGATCGAGAAATTAAAATATCTTATCTATAAAAAACAAAAGGGAGGCTCTTCGTCCTCCCTTGTGCTAATATATTTTTAAGCAATTAAATCTTATAATTCAACAATACCACCTGCTCCATTAATTACATAAGAAAAATTTCTCAATGAAGTTTTAAACATTGTTTCAACTTTCATTTCTATTTCTAAAACGGCTTGTGCCATTGGACTTTCTTTAGTTCCTACATTTGTCATAGACTGCAATTTATACGTTACATCCATTGAGTAACCATAACCTAAATCTACTTCTTCAGGCTTTATTTCCGCACCTGTGATAAATGCTCCTTTACCCATGTAAGATCCACCATAATTAAAAATTACTTTCCAAGTAAAGTTGATTACTTCCATACCAAGGTAGTTATTGGCCTTAACTCTAAACTTTTTTACTTTTGGAAGTTTCCAATTTTCCATATCAAAAGGAGCTACAACTTCAGTTCTTTGCTCATTCATTGGAACAATACTAATTGGAGTTGTATTTACATTAAGCACTGGTCTACCTAACTTTACTAAGTCATAAACATCTTTTCCTAAAGCTACCAAATCACTACCAACTTTTATAACTTCTCCAATTGTCATTGCCTGTCCAGGTTTTTTTGGAACTTTTGGTTTTCCACCTAAAATCTCATCGATTTTTTGTTTATTATCAGAAATAACGACTGACTTTTCTACTTCATGGCCATCAGCATCTTCTAGAACCTCAACTAACTCATAACTAGAAATTGAATAATATTGTTCATCGTTAGCAAATGATAAAGAAGTTATTAAAATTAATGCTAATAATAATGAAAGCTTGTTCATGTGTTCCCCTTTTTTGTTTTAGCGTTGCTGTTTTCTACATAAGCAAACTGATAAGGTCAACTTTTTCCTATGAATTATTTACTAACTATTTCTTACATTTAATAAAAATCGCTAAATAACTGAAATTATTATTGTTTATATAAGATATTAAAATATAATGACAGTTTTTAAACACACTGTTCCAGTAGATTTTCTTATTAGATATATAAGATAAACTTATATATCTATCTCCTCCTAAAAATAAAAGTTCTTTACAATATGTGTCATCTTAGTCAGACTGGAAAATATGAAATATCTAAGTTTTGACATTGAAGCCACTGGCTTAGAGGAAAATGCCTTTATCATTGAATATGCAATGATACCCTTTTGCTCTAAAACACGAACTTTTAACCATTCTCTTGAAAAACATTTTTACATCAAATGCCCAAGTTTTGAACAACTCAAACCAAAACTTAATGAATGGGTTATTCAAAATAATGAAAACCTTATCAGAAAAGCACATCAAGATGGTATTGAATTAAAAGACTTTAAAGAACAAATGCAAAATTACTTAGAGTCAACACCTGTAAAACAATATTTTAATAATAAAAAAATTACTCTTTTTGGAAAATCTATGAGTTCTATAGATCTTCCATTTCTTAATCGAGACTTAGGCTGGGAATGGATGAATAAGTACTTTCATCACAGAAATCTAGATCTATCCTGTTTTACCAAAGGCTTAATAGATATGGGTCTTTTAGAAGAAGGAATGGACTCGGGAGAAAAGATGATGAAGTATTTTAATATGGGGGAAGTTTCTCATACTGCTTTAGAGGATGCTATCAATACAGCTAAGATGTATTTTAAAATTCTTAATCAATTTGAAACTGACCGACTAAACTAATGTTGCAAATATCAAAGACCTACTAAAATAGAGACAAAATACCTTTAAAGTATATTTTAACTTCAATATTTATAAGTACTTAGTTCATTTGTCCTTAAACAAAACTTTGCACAAGTATTC
>JAOARC010000027.1 GCA_025210745.1 Bacteriovoracaceae bacterium | reverse complement strand
TGTACCCACTTGATACTCATAAGCATAACAGATGGCATACACATAATTCTTATTGCTTGCAGTCGTTGAAAATACTGGATCAGTAAGTATTGGTGGTAAACCTGCTGTTATAGCTTTTAATGTATTTGTTTCATCTCTGAATAACTTCATAGGAAAACTATAAGAGTCATCTACAGCTATGAATTGCTCACCTATTTGAGCTATACTAGACATTGTATCTGGTGTTGCTTGATGAAATATAGGATTACTTGTTGGTGTTGATACCTGTTGAACAGTTCCGTTTATGAAGTAACCACTGCCATTGCTTATGTATACAAGGTCATCATCTATTTCAATTATGTTATTAATTCTTTCAGTTGATAACTGAGGGTTGTTTGAATCAAGAAAGTTGAATCCTTGTCTTACCTCAATTGACTTATCTCTACCTATGAGGAAGTTATCACAATTCGTTGCATAATTAGATGCTGTATTAAAAGGTAGGTCTGTTAAGCCGCCTGAAAAATCATTGAACTTATGTTTTGCCATTTTATTCCTATACGTAAAGGATTTTTATTTCATAACTTGGATTATTTATAATGCACCTAAACGATGTAATTGAAGTTGGTTTAACTGTTGGATGTATTTCTTCATACTGATTTGGCCCTGATGCAATTGAGAACTTCATTTTAACCTTGTCTAGTGTTAAACCTGCTGGCATTGATACATTTTGTACATAACCAGAACCCGAACCGTTAACGGCCCAGTTTGATGGATCTAATAATGTTGTAGACCTTTGAAGGTTTTCAATTGTGATCTTTTCAGAATCAATACCATCATGTTTATGTAAAGCTACTCTATCTAAAGAGAACTCAATTGCATCTGACCACACGTTACCTGAATCACCATCTTGAGGAACTCTATATCCATTATCTGTTACTCTCATTTACTCTCCTATGTGTGAAAAACTCTTGCTTTAGCGTTAATACCTGCTGATGAAGCTGATAAGCCAGAGCTTAAAGAATATTCTGCCTTTAATATGTAACTTCCTGCTGGTAGCACATCTTGATAAAAAAGGTATTCATTTCTTTCATAAACAGGAATGCTTGATGGCCCAAAGTCAGTAGAAATATAATTCGCTATAACATTACCATTAAGTAGAAATCTTAAGACTCCTGAGGCACTACCACTGGCGGAGGTGTTAGTAGAAGCTTGAAAGAATGCTGTCTGATTAGCATTTAGATCATTGGGAATAGCATCAATTATAAGATGTCCTCCACTATGATTAAATGTTATTTCGAGTTCAGGCACCTCAACATAAACACCAAAACCTGTAACATTAAGACCTGAAACGGATCCATTTAGAACAGTTACTCCTGTAGACTCAATCTTGTTGTCTATAAAAGGGGCTGAAGTACTATAGTTAGATATCTCTGTTGAGATTTCATTATGAACCCAATCCTCAGTTGCAAAAACTTTAACTGCAGAGTTAAATAGAGATTTAACTTTATCCCCTACAGTATCAAACCAAATTAGACCTTTCTTTTCATTTGAATGATTGTAATCAGCATTTGTATTTTCTAGTTGTGCTTCTTTTAATTCACTTCCTATTCTCATTATTTATCCTTCAGTCCATCGATTTTATTTTCTATGCGATCAAGTCTTTTAATGATTAATCCATTAACAAACATCTGAGATCCCTTTAATTCCTTTACTTCATTCTTTGTTGCAAAGTTGTTGTTAGCGTAAACAATTAAGGAAAACCCTATTGCAAGTCCTACCGAGATTAATTTAATAGCTTCATTAATTTTATTCATACTTTCCTTTTATTTTTGTAATGTTACACAGAGATAGTTATACACCTTTTGAGTATTCATACTTGTAGCAACCGAAGCATTTGCATATATTTCAACCTCGTCACCCTCATTTAATAGAAGAGTGGTATCAATTTTTGGTTGAAAAAAAGATGAAGATCCGACACCGCTCAATCTTCCTGTTCGTTTTTTTGTTCCGTTCACATAGATATGCAGCGCAATTCCTTGACTAGTAGAAAGACTTACAGAGTTACTCAAAAAAGAAACGTTAAACCGATATACTCCACTAAAGTTGCATTTTATCTTTCCATTAGCAATGTCATATGAGAGGTTGAACTCACTATCAATATCTTCATATGTTATAAGGGTTTCACTTGTACCTATGGCTTGACCAGAGTCTGACTCAGCTATAAGTGATACTACAGGTGGGGCTAGTAAAGATGCCCCCGATTCAAAAGAGTTAAATCTAATCCAGTGCCTAGTAAAATCACCACTACTTAAAGTCATACTTGTAATACCAGTAACAATATACTCTAGCTCATCATCCGGCTTTAGTTTTACCATATCGCTAAAATGATGCTCATTATTTACTAGAGATGTTGTAGGCCCGTTTTGATCGAAAACCCTATTAGTGGCAACACTATTAACTCTTCTTCTTATGGATATTTCAACATCTGAATTTGTATATACAACTGCTTTAACGGCTAGAACTTTTGTCTCACCTGTTTTATTAGTCAGTTTACTACCATCGAAGTAAATACCACCTGTTTGAATATCACCATCCCACACAATAGGGCTGTTTGCAGTTATTGTTTGACCAGAGTTCCCTTCAGCGTAAACGTCAATAGGAGCTTGGTTTAGAATGGTAGATATTTTTGTACTGCCACTCCATCCATCAATAGGAAATTTCGCACTTATACTTATCGCTTGTCCTGTTGCTGTAATAGAACTTCCTACAGCTCGACTCAAGGGATTAGTTGAAGAGCTATTAAATGTACCAGACGCACTAAAACCTATAGCATTATCCTCGCTAGGTGTGACAATAATTACCCCACCCTTAGAAGCTGCTGTAACATTTCTAACGTAAGTACCTACATGATTATTATTATTGCTTATTTTGTTAAAATCTAATTTTAATCCACTAGGTAATCCAACTGTACCAATAATTGACCCCGATGTTGTACCGGCAGTAAATCTACCCTCCAGCTCTAGGGTATCCCCTACCCTTCTATAGTAAATCTGAGTATTAGTAGGCGTTCCAAATCCAGCAAAACTAGGAGTGTATTCCTCCCAATCTGTGATGTATGCACCTGTTGAAATAAAATTTTCTGGAGCAATAACGATATTATCTATTTGATATTTAAAATTTGCAGAGGAAACTGAAGTTGTAACTCTTTGAAGTTCTAGCCTGTAATTTGTAGATCCTGTTGCTTGAAAAGACATGATGTGCGAACCGTCTTTCTTAATATCTTTATTTCTTTCTATAGAGACATACTGAGAGTTATCTTCATCATATATGTTTATCCTGAGAAATGTATTAGTAGCAAAGCCCTTATAATCAGCATCAAGAGATACATATATAATTTTATTTCTATCAGGCAAATCAACAGAAAAAGGTAATGCAGCTAATGTTTTTTTATCACCAGCTGTCGCGCTGGTTGAGTCTTGAACTAAATAATCATAACTACCTCTAAGGGGATTTGTGTTATTTACTGATATACCTGTCGTGCCGTCTAAAGAAATCCAGTCTCCTAACTGATTATTTTCGGCAGAAGAACTTTGACCTGCATAGTTGATTTCACTACTTACTTCCTGGACTTCCCTTGGTTTGATAATAATATTATCTATGTTTACATGATATGAAATACCTCCATTACCAAAGCAATTAAAACTCAGTGTGTATGATGGATTGTTCGCAGTAAAATATGCAACCTTCTTAAACTTTCCAGATACTACACTAGCATTTGTTATAGCGTCACCAGGAGTTAATCCAAGAAAAATTTCATTATCAAAATAGTTATTAGAGTTTAAGCCTTGAAAATCAAAACTAATTTCCATTTCCTTTCCGATGTCAGCGCTATCGATATTAAATGTATAAGAATTAATTGTTTGAGTTGAGCCTGGCCCAGTATAATCAATCCTATAGTCAGAACTTCCCCGTAATGGGTTAACTGTATTAACAGAGATAATGAAGTCTGTGTCACTTGACCAGCTACCTGAACCATTGTCAGCGTCACCATCTACTCCAAAGTGATTAATTCCACTACTTTGATTATTTAAACCTCCAGTTATATTTCCAAGGTTTACTTTTTTGTAATTATTTGAATCTTCGGAATCTGCAATTAAAAGTAAGTCTGAACTTGCTGGTGATGTTTTTTCGCTTAATGATGGAATATCAAGTCCACCATTTGTAATTAATTCAAAGCCAGACTCATCACTTTTAACAGATAGTATCTTGTTTGCTTGCCCTGTAAATGATGGCTCAGTAAAAAATTTCCTATAAGCTGTTCCCTTATTAATCCACTCATCACCATTTGGAAGCCTTACTTTTCTACCCTTCTCAGTCGCTTGTACAATAGGTAAAGAACTAACCTCTTCCGACTTTAAACCGTATACAGATCCCCTGATATGAACATCTCTGAAAGCTCTTGTATTGCTTCCAATGTCTGTTCCTTGCCAACCGGCTGTATAATTAGCACCACTCTCTGGCTCGATTGAATCTCGAAGTAAGATGACTCCAGGATTAGATCTGTCAGAAGTTGATTGTAAGATAAGTCTTCCATTTATTAACTCTCCTCCTGATAGAACTTGCTCTGTAGATCTTCCATCTAGCTTTGCATATTGTGTATGATCATCAGCATTTAGGTTTGCAATCTCGTGATGCGAGATACCTTCAAACTCTCTCTTAAGTTCAAATAAGTCTAACGCTGGATTGTAAAGGAATTGATCATTTTCACTTATGAAATAGCCTGACTCGTTACTTGCTGTTGCTGCGTTTATAGTTAAGTTATCTGAGTCGACTACAGTGATAGTGTGTACCCCATCAAAAGACGTTCCAAACACTCTTACTTGACTTCCATTTGTCATCTTATGGTTAACAATATTCAAGTTTGTCGTTGCGCCCAATGTAGAAGTAAATTGTCTGTTATTTATTTTTAATCTATCTACACTTTCTAGTGGCGTATTTTGTACTGATGTACTTACTTGCCATCCATTTGTAGAATTATAGTTTGCGCTACCACTGATATCGCCAAAAAGATTAATAGATCCATCAGATTGCTCCCATTCTGTACCTGCTGCACTACCAGCTAAGATCTTATTAGCACTTGGTGACGATATATCTGTAATAGCTGCTGTTGAGAAAGTAACCGTTGCTGTGATCTCTTGATTAATGTCATCGAATAAATAACTAACTGTACTAGAGTCAATAAGTGTAGTCTTAAGCTTGTCATATACCCCTTGGTCAAAGTCTGTAATAGTTGAAACTGTGTGATTATGTGAATCATCTGTAATGTTTAAAACTAAAGCTTTGTTACCACTTGTAGAAAGGTCTAAAACTACTGGAGAGACACCACCTGATACTGTTAGGTTTCCAATCTTTGTTACTAGTTCATCGTAGTCAATTTGGTGTGGATTACCTATTACAACTTGAGAGTGTGCATAAGCTATCATCATTTCAGCAACCGTTACCATTGCTGTACCATCTGAAATATTACCTGATACATATAAAGACTTAAATCTTTCTAATGCTGTACCTAGATCAAATACGTCATCATGTGATGGTTTAGTATCACCAAATAATCTTATGTGTCCTGTTTGATCCTCAGGTAAATTAGAACCATCACCTGTGTTTGCAGTTAGAACTAAGTTGTCATTTGCATTTGTACCACCTGCGATCATTTGACCACCTGGGATACCAATTTGATTTACATATAATGCTGATGCGTTTTGTTCCCACTGCTGCAAGATAGAATCAGTAGATGCTCTCATGTTAACAAGATGCCAACTAGGAGTAGATTCACCTTCAATTGTATACCATCTAAAACCAGCTTCATTACCTGTGTTGTTGTAATCCATAACTATTCTATAGTCATAAAGATCATTCCCTACTGTTGGTAAATCGTTTTCTGTTGCTACTGCTGGCTTTGCATTTGGTATTAATATTTTAAGAGCGTAATCTAAGAACTCACCAATTGTATCAATATCACTTGGTAATCCTGCACCTGAATACGCTTCATTCTTTGCTGTTTGTTTTCTGTATAAATTAAGTTTGGATAGAGGTCTATTGTAATCCATTGTTACACCTCACCATTAACTTGCCAGTATCCTAGTGCTGTTGCTTCTGCTTGAGCATCGATATCCCATTGCTCATCCCACTTAGCTGGCTTTTCAAAAGTATATTTAATATTATCTGAGGTTCCATGGTATACGTATACCGTTGCTCTACAGTCTTGATTGTGTTCTGTTTCATTGTAGGCTTCATATATTACAGCTACCCTATCATCCACACCTGGATTTATATAAGCTGTATAAACCTTCATAGGGGTATCTCTAAAACCCGATATTTGCAAATCTGTTCTTGTATCAAAAGTTGGCATGTTTCACCTTTAAGAAAGAGAAAAAGGAGAGCCGAAGCCCTCCCGATAATTAAGCATTAATGTTTGTAAGTAATGCGAATCCTGATAACTTCTTAGGAGCGATTGCACCTTGAAATTTAATATCTAGGATATAAGAGTGACCATCCTCTGTTCTTGAGTGGTACCATTGGTTTGCACCCTTCTCTCTGTTTGTTGTGAACATTTCTGGAGAAATAAAACATAAGTTTTTCCAGTCGATTACAAATCCTTCGTCTTCTAGGTCATAAACACCGTAAAGAGTTACAGCTCCACCAGCAGACTTAATTGTGATTTTATCGTAACCAACAACCATCTCTACATCTGATGCTGTATATCTTTTGTCTTCATTCGCCTTCAATGCAAGAGCGTTAAACGCTGCCCATGGAAGAGCAATCTCAGGAACCATAACTTTACCTTTTCTCTTGATAGGCTCAACTACAGTTTTAAAGAATTGCTCAACTCTACTAGCAGATGAAAAAGAAATACCAGAACAGTCAATGTTTTGCGCTTGCCAGATTGGCCCTGCATCAGCTTTGTTAAGGTGGTATAAACTGGCAGTAGCAGAGTCTAACATAGACTTAAGAGTAATTTTTGTCTTATTAGCATCATCATAGATATAGATTTTTACATCTGTTGCTGCTGTGAATCCTGTTGCAAAATCCATTGGTGCTGCTGCTACTTCATCTTCAACCACAATGATCTCAGAGTTAATATCAATCTTTTTGATTACACCAACAATAGTTGTTACTCCATCAGAGAAATCTAGTCTTTGATTTTTATGTAACATTTGAACTCTAGAAACTTTTAACTCACCATTTACTGCTGTTGCACCTGTTTGATCAGCTAATGCACTTGAAATTGAACCATCTAGTAGGAATCTTACTGAAACAAGTTCCTTCATATTCTCCATTAGCTCAGATACTTTATCTGGAAATAGCTTGATAAATGCTCTTTTAGTAGAACCGTAAGTTCTTATTTCTTCCTCAGTAAATTCAATCATACCATTAAGAACTGTTAGGTCATTTCCTTCAACGTATGCTTTACCGTGCTCACCTTTAGTTCCATTTCCAGCAGCTACTAGTTTTCCAGATCTAACGTTAGATTGCTGAGCAGTAACCATTGGAATATTACATTTACCATCTCTAAAGTCTGATAAAACGTTTGTTTTCTTGATGTTTTTAAGTAAAAAGTCATGCCTTCTTACATCATCAGTCATAGCGTTAAAAGGATTGTACTCCTTTAACATGTTATTTAATACTTCTAAACTCATATTAATACTTCCTTGTATTTGTTTTTGTTGTTAACTTGTAGCCAAGTGGTGTGATCGCTTATACGGCTACGTTTCTCATTAAATCTCTATACTCATCTAGAGAGCTTGCTACTTTCCCCACTTTACTCTCAGTTACTCCACCACCAATATTAGGTAAAACCTTTGGAGTTGTTGCTACTGGTTGCTCAGTTGGTTGAATAATTTGCTCTTGAGTTTGTGCAGGGTTAGAAATACCTAGCATATTTACAACATGAGGAACTAACTGCTCAGGAGTCATTCTGTTTCCTTTGTTCCACTCTACGTTTCCAATAGATTGTACAAAGTTCATAAATGCACCTGCACCCATGCGCTGATCATAGTTGTCTGCCACATCCTTGTGTAGATTAATCGCTGCACTTAAAGTGTTAGTGTGTTCTCTTTGTTGAATTTCTGCTAGTTGAGTGTTGGCCATCTGTAATTGATGATTCAACGTTTTGTTTTCCTGTGCGAATTGATTATGCTGCTGGTACATTTGTTGAGCTTGCGGCCCTGATTCCATTAGATCATAATGCTGCTTAAGTCTATGTTCAATTGCTGAGATATTACTCTCAGAAGAAAACATGAAATTTACTAGATCATCATCCTTGATGTTTGCCATTTTAAAAGCATCACCTAAATTTCCTTGGTTTAGTAAATTGTCGAACTGTGACACTCTTTCAAACATAGGATTCATTTGTTTTTTATAAGTATTAAATTCAGCTTCAACTTTCGTTCTTGCTTCTTTGATACCTTCAAACCCATCAATCTTAGTGAAATAATCTCTTAGTTCATCTTCATTTTCTTTTGATTTAATAGACTCTCTAATCCACTCAGGGAACTCTTTCTTCTCCCCTTTAACTTCATAACTAAAATCTGGTTCAAACTCTGGAATAATTTCTTCCTCTGTGCTTTCGGCCTCAGGAGCTTCTATTGTTTCCTCAGCTAATTCAGATCCGTTTGCTTCTACTTCTGTACTTTCGATACTCTCTGTAGTTTCTGAATCCATAGTTGTTTCTGTGCTTTCGGCACTTTCTACTTTCATGTCATCAAGTGTAATACTCATTTTACTTCCTTGTTTTGTAGCTTGCGGCTACGTTTATATCAATTAAACCAATTGAGGTTGCGCCTCTGGTTGTTGTTGATTGTATAGTTGAGCAATATTAGATGCATTAACATCTTGTAGCTCATTCATTGTTTCTAACGTTGCACCTTGTGACTGTAATTTCTTAACTAGATCAACTAGGGCATCATGTGGAACTTTAATTCTTTCCGACTTAAAACCACCTGTTGAGTTAGGCACATCTTGATAGATAGGAATTGGAACGTTACCACCACTAGTAGGAATCATTTGTGATTGCATTACTTTTAATTGCTGTGCTTTCTGAGCTTGCATTAGTTCTAATTGCTCAATCCAATATCCATACATTTGTTGAACTTGTGGCTCTAAGAATTTAAAGTCAGGCCTACGTGTTCTTAATTGTAATTTAGGAAGTAAATAATCAGCATCATCATTCATTGTAGGAACAATTTGTTCTCCACGCTCAATAGATAGCTGAATGTTTACATAGTTATCATAGTTAACAAGTTGACTCTCAAACATCTTTTCGTCATTTAAGAAAGGCATATTTCTGCCTAATAAAGCTACTTGTTCACCATTCATTGCACCTGCTCCATACTGAAGCATATCTCTGATATTAATGTATTTACCCATAGTAGAAGCGATATCATCTGATACGTCCTCTAACTTAATTTGGAACCCTATAGGTTTTGCATTTTTAAACTCTGATACATTAATAGCCTCTGATCTACCTACAACCTGTACGATTTCAGCAGGATTCATATATATTTTCTTAAGAGTTAACACATCTTTAATTAGATCTTTTACGTACTCTTGAAACTTCTTAGCTACTAATGAAAATCTCTTTTTATCTTTTAAAGCAATGTACATAGCAGTCTGTGGATCAAGTCCACCTACTTTATCTTCTGCTATCTCTGGTACGTTTGAAATCTGATACATTTCAGTTATCGCTTGGTTCATTGAATCAACAAACTGCGCACCTGATTGTCCAGGAATAATAACAGGAGCTTGCATACCGTTTGACTTGTATATTCTTAAGCCTGATTTCATTCCACCTGATTCAATTGTAGAACCTGCTAAAGTAACAACCTTTGGAAGTCCTACTGATAATTGAACTAATGCCTGAGAAGATGCACCTCTATTTACCTCAACCTGTAATGGTCTTAGCTGTCTAATTATAGAAACACTTCTAGGGCTAGTTGGAATATTTGTGTAGCCTTTAACTTTAATTGGGAATGGATGACCTGGTTCTAGTTCACCCTCATATAAAATAATGTCTTTTGTGAAGATATAGTAGTAACCATTAGGATATACTGCGCTTGGCTTGTAATAAACTTCTCTTACTAAAGTTCTACCTTTCGACTCTCTATAGATGCCAGTTGTAGGATCTATTACTTTAAAAGTCTCATCTTCACTATCCCTTATTTGCTTCTTAAGATCAGGGTCATCTACCTGAGACTGTAATTCTTTTGTGCTTACCATTTTCTCGTAACCGATCCATGGCATATCTTCTAATCTCTTAGAGTTTGTAGGTCTTTTTAAATCCCAAGGATAGATAAGCTCTACTTCAACTTCACCTGCTCTTACAGGGATTGATACTTGCTCACCCATTTCATTGATACGGATTTCCTCACCAACAATCTCACCTCTATTAGGATTCCAAAACCTTTTAGTTACAATCTCACCTGGAATAACAAACTGATAAGCCATATCTCTAAGTAGTTCTTCAAAGCCAATATCTTCTTTCCACTTAGATAAAACTGAATTATGTAACTCGGCACTCTTTTGATCTTGTACTTCACTAGCATTTCTTGGGAAAATACCAACGTCACCTGCTGTAGATAAAATAGCATTGATGATATATTCAGATATCTTATAGATGTGATTCTTTGTGATTCTTATCTTCTTAGAGTTATCTGTATCTATGTTTTCTAAAGATCTACTTAAAGACTCTCTAGTTTTATAGAAGTGATTACCTAAAAATAATTGAATGTTAGTTCTTTGTTCCTCATTAAGGATCTTGTCAGTTGAAGTGCTATCCTCAATAAGTTTATTAAGGTCTTTTATACTCTTCTTTGGCATCTAGGCCCCTGTCTGTAGCCTGCTCTCAAATGTAGTAGGATCTGATAAGATGCTTAGTTCTTCAGCTAAATGCTGGAATTCTTCCCCTACGTATTCGTTTGCAATGTTATGTTGTTTATTTTCAGATGATTCACCAAGGACTGTGATATCCTTAACATGTGGTGAATTTAGTACCATCCTCGTACTATTATCTTGTAACTCAGTATTGTTTGTCAAATTAGCGAATTCAATCTCAATTCCATTGTATTTAAAACTCTTAACACCACTATCTTTTAGGGCTTCAATAATTTTAACAATGTCTTTAGCTTCAATAATACTCGCTCCATTCGTTGATTTCATCTTCTATCTCTCCTGTCCATTCATGCTTTTTACCCGATAAGTCTGGTTGCCAATCTCTTCTCTTGTATTCAGGTTCAACAACCATTTTCTGTTCAATGGGTGCTTTGTAATCAGGATTTAACTCTAATAAATTGAATAAGTGAGCTATTCCTGACAGTGAATACTTAAGTGAATCTGAGAGGTCATCATTCCTAGATCTCTTCTTTTGGTCATGTGTGATATTTTCAAGCTCTAGTGCTAAGTGGTGAGGCATATCGTCACCTGGTCTTACTAGAATCTTAATCATGTTGTTTTTGAATAATGTGTTCATTAGGTTTGTACCTAGTTCCACATTTTTTTGAGCCTTGTGTAGGGTAATACCCATTCTAAAAGCAATCTCTCGTAAGTCTGCTGCGGCCCAATCATAGAAAGGGAATTTAATCTGAATACCTCTAGTCATTTCTACGTATTTCTTGATTACATCATCAGCAGTAGTCGGAACACCTTTGGCTCCCTTCCACATCTTATATATGCGTACAGCTTTATAGTCTGGCGATATCCAACTGATGACAATGGAGCTTTGGTGGTTAGTACCTGATCCATAATCAATCCCTGCTGTATAAAAGCCAGTGTTAACATTCTCATGGTGAAATACATCGTGATATGGTTGAAGGTGAATCATCCTGTTAAATGCAGAATAAACTAAACCACCATCATCATCCTTTTCAAAAGAACCGAATACTCTGATCATAATAGATCTAGCATTAGGTTGAGCTTGGATAAATTGTCTGATTCTTGAAACTGTTAACCTACCAGGCTTACCACTTCTAAACTTGATACAATCAAACATGGATACTCTACGTTTCCATATGAGCTTAGATTTCTTCTCTATTTCATCCTTTTCATTTCTAGGGTTAACTAGATAACCATCTTCAAAGTACTTCTCTTTGATATCCTCAGGTATGTTGTTAAAGAAATTTGGATCATTAAATGAAAAGATACGTCTAAATCTGTCATGGCCAATAGTAGGCGTAAAACCATATACAATGATTGATACTGGATCACCTGTAACTGGATCGTTATACGCTAGTGTTCTTGTTTCAATCTCAGCTATCTTATGTAACTCTTTTGGCTCCTCATCAAATATAACAAAGCCTAATGTTCTCGATTGTAAGTTGGAAGCACTTGCACCAAAGGATACAAAAGATAAAGTGAACTGAGTCTCAGGAAAATAAATACCTCTTACGTGACCACCACTTTTAACTAGTTGCCATCTGTATTTACCTTTTTTCTTTTTCTCACCCCTTGGTAAGATATCTGGTTCCCATTTAGTATAGAAGTTATCATCTATAGTCTTTTGATCTGGAAGGATATACCATCCCATCCTTGGCTGATTATCGCCCCACTGCTTTTCTCTCCACTCAACATCTGCACTCATCTTGAATGCCTTAAGCATCATGGAAAAAGTTTTACCTGTTTGGTTCGCAGCAGTTAGATACTGTTTGTGGTGAGTACACTCAATGAATTCATGTTGCCAATCATATAGATCATAATACTTATGAGGTAATAGTTCTTTGTCCTGGGCTTCTTTTTCAAGTAGAGCAATCTTCCTTTTAAGGATTTCTTTTTCTAACTTATCTTGATTCATCAACCACCACGTAATCAGCTTCTACAGAATCACTTCCTAGTTTAGCTTGTAACTCGGCAAGTTGCTTCTCTAGTTCTTCCTTAGATTGATCTTCTATAGGCTTAGTTGTATGTGTTGTTTCTGATTTCTGATAAACCTGTGATCTATGGACTACTGATCCGAAACGTCTTGCCTCCAGTCCTTCAATAATCTTTTGCTTCTGCTGTATAAGCTTAACGTTTGGTTGTCCCTTATCATCAAGGTTGTCCATTGTTAGAATTTCATATAATTGCTCATAACCCATATTGATTAGGTCTTCTTGAACAAACTTTAAATCTTGAGGTTGAGTTAACAGATAACAAGCAAACATTTCTTCTTTTAGAAGTCTGTTAAACATGTATGGAGTACAAACACCTGAATGAATTCTTGGAACCTGTATTACTCTATTTAGTTCACATGCTTGCCTATATTCATTCCAGAATGAGTACCTTAGATATCTCATGGTTTTATAGTGCTTGCTATGACCAAACAATTCTCGCCAATCTTTTTCAAGTACAGCGTCTTTGTATTTATTGGTATTAACTAGATAATTGATTGCACCTTTTAGAATTTCTGAATTCGTAGGAATTCTATTAATGATACTGTCTGGGTTTTCTAGATCCGTAAGGCCATAAGCCTCACCCTCTATTAATTCGTTTTCCATGTTACCCCTAATACTGCGTTTATGTTGTTTACTCTTTGTTGATATGCTGTGTGAAAGCTCAACTTATTTTTAAAAATGGAGGCCTATTTCTAAGCCTCCTAAGCAGTAGTATTCATACCAGTGTTTAAGTTAATAACACCCGCAAGTGAGGTAGTACTTGCAGTTGGTATAATTAAAGAGTAGTACGAAGATGGGACTAATGTCAAAAAACAGAGAAAGAGTTCCATGAAAAGATGCAAGACTTTCTTGCAAGACTTTTGTTTTAACTCAGGAAAAAGTAGGACAAAAGAGATAAGATAGAATGGCTAAGCCTTTAAAAAAGTATGTAATTTAGAGCGTTTGTGATGGTATTTCAAGTCCTCTCACCTGCACCATTTTCAGTAATTATTCCTTATATAGATAGCACTAACTTAAATATATAAAAAATATATGATGTCTCCCAGACATCAATCTTAGCTTCATCCAATTTCGCGCCGCAGCTTTTCATGCTAAAGTCAACTAATTATCAGGAATCAAGTTTATAAATACAAAGTTGGGAGCAATAAAATGAAACAAATATTGATCGGATTACTGGCCTTAACACACCTTTATTCATACGCAAATGAATGTAATATTAATAAAATCATTTTCCAAAAAATTCACAAAAACTCCCTGCAACAAATGATCAAAGATGAACTAAGGATGAAAGGATATGAAGTTAACAATCATCAAAAAGGCTACAAACTATCTATTGGATTTTATAAGCGCCCAATAATCTCATATACAAGTCGAATAGGTTATTTAAAAGGAAATACATTGCAAAATACTTTTCAAAATTTAGATCAAGCAGCAAGAAAAACTACTCACTATATAAAAGAAGTTACGAGCTGGAGAAATTACGAGCAACTCATCTTAAAAGATACTGATAATCAAAGCCTTATCTTACATAGCAAACTTCTGCGTCGTGCATGCATCGGTAACTGTGGAAACTGGAACACAACAACATTTGATTTAAGGTCAAAAAGAAAAATAATTAAAAGTCTTCTTACTATGATTCCGCAATGTAACTAAATTTAAAATATATTTATAAAAAAGAATCTGTATCATGGCGCTTTAATAAATCAATAAAGCTGAATTGTTTTATATCAAAATTTCATATAAAATAATTTTATGAATAAACTATCTCTATTTTTTATCTTTTCATTTAGTCTTATTGCTAGCTCTTGTAACCCGACAGCTAACTTCAAATCAGATAGTCTCCTAGGAGATATTATTTCTTCTGACAACACATCAGTAAGTTCTACAGTACAAATTCCGCAACCTTATATGGCATTTTCATTAAGAAAACTAAACTCTTCTTATACGGGTCCCTGTATTAGAGTAAGAAGATCATCTGATAATGCTGAACAAGATATTGCATTTGATGGAAATGAACTAGACATAACTACATTATTAGCATTTGTTGGAGGTTCAAATGGATTTGTTCGTACATGGTATGACCAAAGCCCTAATTCAAATCATGCGGCACAACCAAATACTTCTCTTCAACCCATGATAGTTAGTACTGGCTCACTAATAACTAAAAATACTATAGCTTCTGTTTTATTTAATTTATCTTCAATGACAACGATTAACTCCTTTTCTTTAAATGATTGGACTATGTTTGTTATTTTTAGTGATAATTCAAGTTCTACACAATATGAAAGGATAATAGATCATAGTTACACACAGGGATTATGGTTTGGAAGAGAAAATACTTTTGGAAACTTCGGAGGTGGAGTAAAAGAATCAAGCGTTCCATATGGAAGATTTGTTTCTGTAACAAGCTCACAATTAACACTTATCGCAAATCAAAGAGTAGCTACAACTCATTCTATTTGGCTAAACAATAACTACCCATCAAGAAACTCTGGAGCTGTAACTGCAACGGCAACTCAAAGCAATCCTCTTGGTATTGGCTCTTGGGTTAATAACACAGTGCCAGCACAAAGAGCTACTGATATGAATATTTCTGAAATTATTATTTATAACTCAGACCAAACATCGAAACTAGATGATATTGAGTCTAGTATTGGAAGTTATTACTCAATATTCTAAAATAAAAATACTATGATAGTAGCTAATTCTTTTACAACTAAGATTGTCCTATATAGAATAGTTTCATGAAAATATTATTTATATCACTACTTTACCTAGTTCCAGCTTTTTCAAGTTATATAACAACATGTAAAACTGATTTTCCAAATACTGACTTTGCACTTCTAAGATCCAAAAATAACATAGAAAACTATCTTGTTTTTATTGAAAATAAAAAACCATCTCCTGTTCTAATCGATGACAAACTCATCGTTAAACAAGATGCTTACTTATATTCATCTAACCAAATTAAGTTTTATCTTAATAGAATACATGGCACGGGAAGAATTCAAATTAATAAGTTTGATATAAAGCTCACAGAATGTACTGATATAAATAAAAAAAATAATGGAGAACCAATATGAGTGGTCTAAACAAAGTTGTTACAAGCTATGATGAAGCTTTAGCAGGTATTTCAGATGGTATGTTACTTATGGTTGGAGGCTTTGGCCTTTGCGGAATACCTGAAGGATTAATTCAAAAAGTAGCGGATACTGGAGTCAAAGAATTAACTTGTATTTCAAACAATGCTGGAGTTGATGGTTTTGGCCTTGGAAAGCTTTTAGAAAAAAGACAGATCAAAAAAATGATTGGATCTTATGTTGGAGAGAACAAATTATTTGAAGAACTTTTCTTAAGTGGTGAAATGGAAGTTGAACTTACGCCGCAAGGAACTCTAGCTGAAAAAATTAGAGCGGCAGGAGCTGGAATTCCAGCCTTTTATACAGCAACTTGTTTTGGAACAGATGTGGCCAATGATAAAGAAACTAAAAATATTAATGGTAGAGATTATGTATTAGAGCATGCATATCCAAAAGCTGACTTCGCATTAGTAAAAGCATGGAAAGCCGATAAGTTTGGAAACCTTATGTTTAAATATACTGCGGCTAACTTTAATCCAATGATTGCAACAGCTGGTAAAATTACTGTTGTAGAAGTTGAGCAAATTGTTGAACCAGGGCAGCTTGATCCAAACTTTATTCATACACCAGGTATCTATGTAGATAGAATCATCAAAGGAAGCTTTGAAAAAAGAATTGAGCAAAGAACGGTTAAGGGTTAATCATGGCATTATCAAAAGAACAAATAGCACAAACGATCGCAAAAGAATTAAAAGATGGATATTATGTAAATCTTGGAATTGGTATACCTACTCTAGTAGCTAACTATGTTCCAGATGATATTCAAATTATGCTTCAATCGGAAAATGGTCTTTTAGGAATGGGAGAATTTCCTGATGAACAAAGTGTTGATGCAGATTTAATCAATGCTGGAAAGCAAACTGTAACCGCTATTGATGGAGCTGCTTTTTTTAGCTCGGCAGAAAGCTTTGCAATGATTAGAGGTGGCCATGTAGACCTAACAGTTCTTGGTGCTTTTGAAATCGATCAAAGTGGAAATATTGCCTCATGGATGATCCCGGGAAAACTTGTCAAAGGTATGGGGGGTGCCATGGACTTAGTTGCTGGCGCTGAAAATATTATCGTAGCAATGACTCATGCTAATAAGCATGGTCAATCAAAAATATTAAAAAAATGCAGCCTACCTCTTACAGGTGTAAACTGTGTTAAAAAAGTAGTAACTGATCTAGCTGTAATGGAGCTTAGAGATGGTAAGTTTCATCTACTTAAAAGAGCTCCTGGTGTTTCGGTTGAAGAGATTATTGAAAAGACTGAAGCTCAACTTGTTGTTGAAGGTGAAATAGAAGAACTTAGTTTCTAAACCGGAAATCTTTTTGATACAATAGATTTTATATAGCGAGGATATTCTAAGTCTTTCTTAGAGTATCCTGTTGCTAAATGAATATTAGTAAAGCCTAAGTCATAAATCCTCTTAGACTGCTCAATACCACAAATATTTTTTCCTAAATTCACATCAATATAAATGGGAGAATCTTTATTGCTTAAATTAAAGTTATCCAAAAAGTCATCAATATTTTTGTAGGTATAGATATTATAACCCTTTATCTTAGCTTCCATTTGCCAAAATTTATGTATTAGTTCATCGTCATCAATCAAAACTAAGTTATGTGAATAGTTTTTCAAAGTTAAAGGAACATAACTAAGAAGACCTTTATCTAAAACAGGAATATTTTTATCTTTTACAAAACTTAGTATATTCTCTTCATCATACCTTGAAGTTATAAGATATATTGTATTTCCTAAAAAAATATCTATAAGATCAAGGCCAGTTAAATCACTTCCAATAAATTCATAGTCAAAAATAAATGTTGTTTTTTTCTTACTATCTTTAAAGTCATCAACAAATTGCTTTGCTGAAGAATAGTAAACTGGCCTATACTTTAGCTCCATCCCATCTAATTTATTTTTCCAGATTTCATGGATACTTTTATCATCATCAACAATAACAAGATGAGTATCAATATCAAGGACAATTTCTTTTAAGAAAGAATCTGGCGCATTTGTTTTTTTTAGTTCAATGTAAAACTGTGTACCTTCGCCTACTATAGATTCAAAAAAGATTCTTCCACCTATTTGTTCAAGATATTGTTTCGCATGATACAGACCAATTCCTGTTCCATCATCTTTATTATAGCTAAACTCATTATCAAAGACTTTATCTTTTATAGAGTCACAGATCCCCTTACCGTTATCTTGAATTTTTATTATATTCTTATCTCCACAAGACTCGATCCAAATTTTTATAAAAGTCATCCTAGTATTATCATCTGTTGCTTCTACAGCATTATTAATCAAATTTGAAATTACTCTTTTTAAACTAAAGCTATCAATACAAGAAAATAGTCCATACTGAGAATCATCAAAAATATAATCAATAATAACAGAGCGATCTCGATACTCAGATCGTTTTTCAGAAACAACAGATTTAATGATCGATGAGAGCATAGTATTTTCATTCTTTTGCTCCACAAAATCAGAGTTTTTTCCTACTAAATTATTTGCGATATCATGAATTCTATTTATAGCAAGTCTAATGAGTTGTCTCTCTTTTGGACTTACCTTATCTAGGGACTTTATTGCCATATCTAACGCCGCAAGAGGAGATCTAATATCGTGGGCAAGCTGCTTTGAGAGATTAAGTTTTAACTCTGCTGATATTTTAGTTTTTAATAAATTTTCATAATTTTCCAACAATTCGAAAACTTTACTAAACTCATTCTTTTCTGATTCTAAAATATTATTATCATTTAACTTATAGGCCAGCTTGTCAAAAGGGCTAAAAAAGAATTTTTGTAATAAAAAATATGAAATAATAATACAAATTAATAATCCTAAAAGGATGTATAAAGAGTTAATTGAATACAAAGTATAAAAACTAAAAAGAGATTTATCGTACTTAAGCCGAACTTCTTTATTTTTGTATACAATATCACTCGTTCGAATAAGGCCATCTTTAAGATGCTCTTTACTCACACTCAAAAGAGCACGATATCGAGTACCTGAAACAATTTTATCTTGATCATCTATATCAAACAATCTTGTAAGAAAAATAACATCTTCTTTTTTCAACTTTCCATAACTTGATAGTATTTGATCATCTAGAAAAAGCTCTAATTTAATTTGCCTCTTATCCTCCTTAAAAATATCACTAAATTGAGAAAACATTTGTGTCTCTACATAGTCTTTTAAATCATCACTAAGTCTTAAAAAATTAATAACTTCGTCTGTTCCAATAAAACTATTAAGCAACAAGTTAATTTTTTCAAGCCTATTTTCAACAATAATTCTTTCTTGTTTTATCTCTTGCTCAATCCTTTCGTTTTCATATTTTTCAACTCCCAAAAGCTGTTTATAGAAAAAATAAATTGCGATAATAACAGGTACAACTGACGATAGAATCAAAATAAATATCGCAATTTTCTTTATTGAAGTATGAGCAAACATTAGAATCTTATTTTTTTCCAGAAATAGTTTATTAGTTTTATGTTGTATTTTTTGTTTGTGCCTACCTTAATATAGTTATCTCTAGTTAAGAAACCTCTAGATATATAATACAAATCACTCAGTTTTTTAGGAAGAGGAATAATATTATTTTTTTTAAAAGGGGAAAAATATAGTGTCTGTCGCGAATGCATAGCAATACTCTTTTTGCTCGAAAAATTCTCTACAAAAATCTTAAGTTTTTTAATTTCTGTACTAGTTCTTTTTTTCTTTGAAATACAAATATAGTCTGACCCAACAACCGGCTCCAACTCAGGCATAAAAAACTGGTACTTCTCTTTTTTATCTAAAGTATGTGCAAGAACTCCATGCCACCCGTAGTAAATATCAAACGTCCTATTTCCGTCTATTGATGACTTAAAGTTTTCTGTTTTTACAGAACTTAAGATAGAATTCACTCTCTGCTCACATTTCTTTGATAATTTTTTTGCATAAAAACACTTTTCAAGATTATAATCTTTAAGAAACCGATAAAAAAACTCCATCTTATCATCAAGGAACCTAACCGAGCGACCTCTCATTTTTAACTTGATCATCTCTTCAAAATTACTTACCTTTTCATTAGCATAAAAGCTTGTCACTCCCCATAAGTATGGAATACAACTTATCTTATCCAGCTTAAATGCCTTAATATAGTCCCTCTTAGCCTTTAAATCTTTCAATATCGAATCGTCCAATTTTCCCATATCATGCAATTTAATGACAATCCACTCTGGTATAATATATATATCAAGATCTTTATTAGAAATAGCTTTTGTTAAGCCAACATCTCCTGTTCTATATTCAATAACAGTCAATTGATCTTCTTTTTCAAGCACACTCTTATTGTAATAATCCCACCAAGAAAGCATTGAAAAACTTGAAGAATAAGTTTTCAATGAAAAAACTAATATACACATAAAATACTTAAACAAAATACATTCTCCACAGCTTTAACAATATTTACCTTTTCGACTCTTAAACAATTAAACAAAAATACCCCTAAATTGTTCGGAAAAACTTACCGATATAAATAAAAAGTAAACCAAATTAGTAGGTACACAATATGAAGTTATTAATAGCAATAATGCTTATAATAAGCTCAATTAATGCAAAAGAGACTTGCCAACACGCCACTGTAGGAAATGAAGATACTGTTAATTTTGCTAGCTCAGCGATGAAAATAACCGAAAATTTAAATCTAGATCCAGCTCCAAATAACTTAAGCAAAAATCTTATCATGAAAATGTGTATGAAACTAGCTTTATCCATTGGATCTAAAGATACTGTTGAAGTGACAAGGCAACAAGTACTAGAGATTCTAGGAAAGGATACAAATAGCAGCGAGCCTACAGTAGATAGCTATGAAGTTGTTAATTTTTTTAATACTCACTTAGACAAAATCGTTTGTACAGATACGAAACACAACCCCATACGAAGCAAAGTCTCATATTTTAAATATAATATTCAAATTGGAAACTATGCATTTGTTGAAAAATATCTATATAAAACTGGTTGTACAGATGATGCTTCAAAAAAGCTAGATTTAAATGCCTATGATATGATTGATGAAAAAAAAGAAACTATTGTAGATTATTTAGATCTTATTATTGAGGATGAAAATAATCACGTTCAATATGATATAAAAAGACTAAAAGAAATTAGATCAGGTTTAGTTCATTGTGGTGCTAAAAAGGCAGAAGAATTATAAAATATTTAATTATATTAATATATTCAATTAGTGTTTTTTCAGAGTGTGAAAGGATCTCTGATAAGCTTGTATCTACAGAACACTTATCAATAAGTACTGCTTTTTGCAAAGAAGAAGCAAAAACGAATACAGAATTTAATTATTGTTCATGTCACAATAGCTCACTTGAAGCAAAGATTTCCAACAAGCCTTCAAAAAAAGACTATGAAAAGATTGCTATTGATAGAATTGATCAGGAGTTTCAGAAATCTTTATTTTCTATAGCTGATGATCTATCTTACTATCAATCACAACAAGCCCTTTCTGGTAAAGCTAATAATGATCAAAAACCTATTCTTGAGTGTAATATCGAGAAACTTACAGCTCCGGCTAGATGTGAAAACCCAAAGTTGTTTAAAAAAGCTATTTCTAAAATTAACAAAAGCTCAGAGTTACTAAAAAGAGAGCTATTGACAAAAACAAGCCCGATCAATACTGATAATAAATGTAATAATAACGATGACGAACAAGAGCTTATAAATAGAAATGGATGTATATATAAATCAAGTTGTAATATTCCCGACAATGTTTCAGAGGTAATATATTTCAACAAAGCAAGATCAGACTTAGCTTTCGTATTGAATATTGTACAAGGTCCATTAAAAACTACCGATAGTGGTACACTTAAAGATAGGATTATAAACTCTATTTTTGATGAAAAATGCAAGGATTGCTTATCTAATTATGAAAATATACAAAAAATTATAGACAACTCAACATTAGATCCACAATTATCAAGATTGCTAAACTTAGATAATCAAGATGAAATTCAAACTCTTTTAGAAGGTGATATACTTGCAAATTTAAACAATAAACTAAATAGTGATTCAAGCTTAAAGTATGAAAGAGATCGAATTGCAAAAAAATGTAATGACTTATTTAATAATACAAAGCAGATTTTATGTTCAAAAGGCTCTCCTTCGTTAAACGATAGTACAAACAAAGACGAATTCTTTTTAAAAGAAGTAAGCGCTGAAGACTTAGGTGCAATTAATTATTACTGTAATGAAGTTAAAGAAAATAGTGATTCAAAAAGTATAGATTCTGACTTTATTAAAAAGTTGGATTATCATAATCACGAAGCAGATAGCAAGTATACCACAAAAGACTTAGCCAGAAACTCATTTAAAGATAAAAGTTTAAAAACAAGAGCATATCTATGCAAAAATATACCAAACCTTGGCGCCCCTCTTAATGAGCAAATAAAGAATATCGATACAAAACTAAGAGATCAATGCCCAACAGTCAACAATGATGATTTTCCAGTTTTGGAAACACCAATTCCACGAGATGGAAAATCTGTTGTTTATGAAAAAAGTTCAATCCGGTCCGAAGCAAACTTAGGTGAATACTGCTCATACCTTAGATCATACAGCGCAATCTTAAAATCAAGTCATAAGAAAGCTGAAATTATTAAAAAGGTTGCAAAAGAACAAGGTCTAGAAGTTAAAGACATAGATAAAGTCAGTAATCCATTCTACTCTATCAGTAATAATAAGTTTGCCGTAAACAGCATCTTCGGAACCAAAAAAGAGTTTAAAAAAGCAGCAAAAGAAGAAGATATCATTGAAGTTAAAACTTCTACTCCATATATATCAGGTAATTTAAATACAAATTCTTCTAAAAAGAATGTATTTTCCGAAACTCATAAAAAATCAAATTTAGATAGACCGATTAAATATAATAAAAAAGATAAAAAAATAATCATTCAGGGAGCAACAGTTGCTGATAACTATCCGATGGAAAGCTTTAATAATGCTGTTCAGACTGAAATTGAAAACAGAAAGATTGCAAGTGACAACTCTCCCATTTCTTCTATTAGTGAGCAATCTAAAACTTCTACAAAATCTGATGAACAAGACAGAGTTGATCATAATTTTTCAAGTAAATATGCAATTGAAAACGAGGATGATTTTAAAGCGGCTGAAGTAAGTACAACGCCAAAAAATGATAGTTTTAATAATTTTAAAGATATCTCAAGACACATAGAAAATAATTATAACTCTAATTATAGTAACAATGCCTTAAAAGAAACCTTTGCAAAGGATTACTTTGACTACAACAACAAAATAAGTAAAAAACCTACTTCCATTACAAAGTCCTGGGCATTTGCCCACCCTAAAATTGCACAAGAGTTTCAGGGAATGTCGGAAGATGAACAAAAAGTTCTGCCACAGATAACTCTAACGGGAAAGAATATTGAAGAGGATATAAATTTTCTTAATGACGAAGCAATTGAAAGAATTGATCGTTCAGGAGGCTCAGTAAAAGATTTTATTGAACTTATTAAAGAGAAAAATACCTTCATTCTGCGAAGTAAAAATAACGATCTCAAACTTCTTCTAAGCTTTAACAATGACACCGGAGAATATGAAGTAGAGCCCTATGTTGATGGCTTTAAGTTAAGTAATATTCCAAGCAGAAAAAAAAGAATTAAGTACAAAAAATTCATGAAAAAAGTTCACCTTGCTCTTAATAATCAAGAACAAGGGAATCTTCATAAGTACTTTGGAAATATTGGACATGTCACTCCTAATACAAGTATTTTAAATGACCTTAATAGACAGATAGAAAGTAGTTTATAAATATGTTAAAAATATGTATTGCTGGGGCAACTGGTTTTATCGGGAAAAACCTTATTGCACAGCTAGAACAAAAAGAAGATATTGAAATCATTGCTCTTAGTCGCAGGATTTCTCATGAGATGGATGGAGCTAAAAAAGGCAATGTTACATGGAGAAGATGCAATGGTTTTTCCATGATTGATGTAGAAGAAGTTACTAAAGACGTTGATATACTTATTTACCTTATTCACTCTATGCTTCCATCGTCTTCACTTACCCAAGGTGGATTTTCTTGCTTTGATCTCTATTTAGCTGATAATTTTTCTCGTGCCTGTCACAAAAATAATGTAAAAAAAATTATCTACTTAAGTGGTATCATACCTAAAGACGGCGCTAAATTATCAAATCATTTAAAAAGTCGTCTAGAAGTTGAAAAAATTTTAAGTCTTTACAATAATGATACATGCAGCCTTAGAGCTGGGCTTATAATAGGAAAAGGTGGTAGTAGTTTTAAGATTCTAGAAAAGTTAGTTAAAAGACTTCCTATTCTTATCTGCCCTCCTTGGACAAAAACAAAAACACAACCAATTGATCTACAAGATGTTTTAGCATCGATTCAATTTACAATAAAAAACTATGATAAATTAGAAAAGTACTATGATATTGGCTCAAATGAAGTTATGACATATGAAAAAATGCTTCAATTAACAGCACAAGAACTTAATAGAAATAATATGACCTTACATCTACCAATTATTCCTATCAAGCTATCAAAGTTATGGGTATCTAAAATTACCGGATCAAGTTCAAATCTTGTTTACCCTCTTGTTGAGTCACTAAAGCATAATATGGTTGTAGACAATGATAAAAGACTTCTTTTGAAAGATCATGACTACCGTACCTTTAGCGACTCACTAAAAGAAGGTCTCAATAAAAACAAAGAAAGCTTTGTACGATCTATTATTAATTACAATCAAAATATTAACTTACGATGGTTAAAAACAGTAACCTCAATTCAAAGACTAAGTCTTAAATCTTCTTTCTCTTCTAAAAAAGTAGCTGAACAATATTTTGACTGGCTTAATAACTCTTTCTTTTTCTTATTAAAAATCATTCAAAATGATGATGAAATATCGTTTCGTCTCTTTGGAATACTAGAGCTTTTACGTCTAAAAAAATCTTATAACAGAAGTAATCAATCAAGATCCGTATACTATATAATAAATGGTTTACTTGCCCATCAAAATCAAATCGGAGCAAGATTAGAATTTAGAAAAATTGAATATCAAAATACACTTGTTATCGCCCTTATTGATTTTAGGCCATCAATTCCATGGTTTATCTATAAATATACTCAGGCTCTTGTACATTTAAATATTATGAATCGATTTAAATCTTATTTAAAGGCAAAGTATGCTTAAAGTTCCTCAAATACTACAAGATTTTTCTATATTACTTAATCCAAAAAACCTAAAAGCATTTAAAAAAATAGAACTTATAAAAAAGAGTCACAGTCTTGTAAAAGCACAATGCCCTTCAATTCCACTTTCCATTCAAAAAAAGCTCTCCCATGGTCTTTCTCATACAGAAAGCTCAAAAGCTCAATTTATTTTAAGATTGTATTTTTACCAAATAGAAAACTTAAACCCTTTTTCTATTGATTTAAGAAAGTCAAACTTTCAATATGATAAGCACTGGCGATTTACCTCAACTAGACTTTCATATACATTTAATTCAAATGTACTTAATGCTCTAAAAAAAACTTATGAAAAGTTTTTTCTAACTCATTTATCTATACAGGAAGAATTATTAGAACTAGGATTATTAGACTCTAGTTGGGAAGATAGTGACAAAGATAAACTAGAACAACTTTTTTTTGAGCATTTTAAATCTCAAGACATTAGGGCCAGCTATTTTAAATTAGAACATCTTATTCATTCGTTTAGCCTAATATTTAGTTTTATTGTCTCTAAAAACAAAAAAGTACCTAGTGACTTTGCCTTTATTGGAATTTACCTAACAGCTCTTTATTCAAGTTTAAATGAGCAAAAAGAGCCAATTAATATTGAAGAAAACTATAAATATATCAAAAAAAACTTATAAAAAAAGGCGCTTAAAAAAGCGCCTCTATAATATTTTATATCTTTAATTATACAAAAAAATTAATTCTCTTCTTTAACAATAATTTTCATCGTTTGGCACTCTGGATAAGAAAAACCTCTTCTTCCATTACTAAAAATTGTAAAATAAGCTCTTCTTGTAAGAACACCATCAACCTCAGCAGTCTGATCAATTTCTTCTAGCTTTTTCTTACATAAACCAAGAGTATTTTCTGCTCTATAAATTTCAGAGTAATGAGCTTCAAAATAAATATTAGAAAAGTCTGAAGTATAAATATCTGCTTGGCATATATAATGAGGCCCAAATCTTTTTGTAAAACTCTTAATTACTCTATACTCACCATGTATATCATGAACATTAAAAAAGTTTGAATTGCTCTGAAGAGCTCTATAATGTTCAGTTGTCTCATCAGGAATTTCAACTAGACACTTGTGTTCAAAAGCTTTTATTGCTGCTTGTCTTTGGTCTTTTGGAAACTCTCTTAAAAGCATTCCATCTACATCAATACGTAAATACTTTTTCTTAATAATATCGCCATTATCAATGATTCTAGTTGAAGCAAAAATGCTAGTTGATATTAGAACTAATGCTAATAATTTCATATATTTTCTCCTGTTTTTATACACAGGAGATTTTCTACACTATTTCAAAAATAGATGTCAAACTCTTGATATTGTTTTTAGTCACAAACTCTATACTCAATCTTAAGCTTAGCTCTTTTAACTAAGATATCATCTGCTAAGTATATAGAATAATTGCTAACTAAATCAGAGAGCTTTAAACTTTTTTTATTGATACCAAATAATTCATTCATATTATAAGAAATATCAATATATTTCTTAAAGAATCTTTTCATTTCATTCGTTCTTTCGATAGACTCTATTTTTTTCGTAAAACTATCTGTAATCCACTTAAACCCATTAGCTGCAATATGAGTTCTTACGCTCTTTTTATCTCCATCACAAGTATTATTTTGTGTATGACATAACTGAGCAAGATGTCTATATGCATAAATTTTTGTAATCTGAGAACCTTTTAATGAAAGATTAACATTCGTTACATCTCCATCTAACTTATTAATTTGCGACAAATCATAATCAATTTTCACCTGAGCATGCTTTACAGAATTATGTTTTAACCCACTAGCGGCGTCGGTAATAACTCTTGTATACTGTCCCATTTTAATTGTTCTGAAAATAAATGGTCCTTGCTCTGACTTTCTATACTCACTAGGATTAATAGTCCTAACTTCAGTCACACATTCAGATGTCTGAGCAGATCCAGGAGATAATATTTGGCCAGTATCAGCTTTAAAAATATGCGGGTTTTTTCCACATGAATAAACAAAAAAAGTAAGTGCTAGTAATTTAGCTGACCTTCCAAACATAAATTCTCCTTAAAATAATTTATATATTAAGATTATATTAAAATTTATGTTTGTTTGATCTGTTAGGAAATAAATGCCTAAAGGTTTTAAAAGCGATAAGGGAAAAAATCCCTTATCGCATATCTAGATATTAACCTCTAAGCGTATGGGTGGGCTTAAGATTAACCGATTAAACGAAGTGCATTTTGTCCTGTAGCATTTGCTTGTCCTAAAACTGCAGTACCTGCTTGAGTAAGAATATTGTTCTTCGCATTTTGAGCAGAAACCATCGCGTAGTCAACATCTCTAATTCTTGAGTTTGCAGCACTTAAGTTTTCAATTGTCGTCTCTAAGTTTCTTGAAGTTGACATCATTCTATTTTGTAGAGCACCAAGATTTGCTCTTTGTCCCGAAACTTGTTCTATGGCTGCATCAATATTGGCTAAAGCTCCCTGAGCTCCTTCTTTTGAAGATACCGATATATCAGCAAGACCTAAATTATCAATTCTTGAGTTTTGAAATGAGGTATCATAAGAAATTCTATCTTGAAAGTTGTCATTATTTAAACCAACTTGAAAATCTAAAACTCCACCTTCTCCATTTAATAGCTTTGTTCCATTAAACTCTGTTACTTGTGAGATTCTTTCTAATTCTTTTTTTAAGTTTTGATATTCCATATCAGAGAAACTTCTTTCCGTATCTCCTACTGTATCCGAAGCTGATTGGATAGATAGTTCTCTTAATCTTGTTAGGATTGTTGATACTTCATCAAGACCACCCTCTGCTGTTTGAATCATCGAAATACCATCATTCGTGTTTCTATTAGCTTGAGCACTTGATCTAATTTTTGATTTTAACTTTTCTGAAATCGCTAATCCTGCAGCATCATCTGCAGATTTATTAATCCTAGAACCAGAAGCCATTTTGGCTAATGTATTTTCTTGGCTAATTGTCGTCTTAGATAATGATCTTTGTGCAGCGATTGACGATACGTTAGTGTTAATTCTGAAACCCATACTTTTTCCTCCAAAAATAAGTTGAAATTCTGATCAATCCTAGAATTCACACTTCATCTTTGAAGAGGATAAGCATACTGCTATAGGTGTTTAATTTAATAATGCATTGTTTGTTACAAGCACCTAACCTATCGCCATCGGGGCAGGAAATATTATTAATTTTTGTTAATTATTTCGGGTAGGAAATTTTTATCCATAAACTAAAAACATATAAAAAGTTATAATAATTTTAATATCTTATATCATACAAATAGAGGCCATGAGATGGTACTTTATAAGGTGTTTTAGACTCATCTGAATGTAGTAAATAGCCAACAATATAGCGAACCATATACTTTAAAAATCCATCACCTCTAATTTTTAATATATATACTTGTGTTCCAAAAATAATAGACTCTTGAATCTTGGCATCATAGATAGTTCTTAATGAATTTTTATACTTTGCACTCGTATACTGAGAAAAGTCATGCTCGCCTAGCAGCTGCTCTAACTTCTTTTTTGCTATAGATAAATTTATCTTTTTTGTAAAATAGACCTGCTTTAAAAGTAAAGGATTCTTATCCTCAAAAGAAAAATAATAATGATACTCCTTACTTTTACTATTTAAAGGATTAAACTCTCTTGAACAAGCTTCAATACTTTTTAAGACAATATCATCTAACTTGGAATTTATTTTTTTTAAAAAATGATTACAATCTAACTCTTCTTCAATATCTAAACGACAATACTGATTAAAAGCATGAGTCCCTTTATCTGTTCTACTAGCAGCAAAAATATTAAAGTTATGATGACCAAAAAAACAAGCAAAGCTCTGTTTTATTTTTCCTTGTATACTAATTGCTAAAACAGACTGATCTTGCCATCCTTGATAAGATGTACCAGAGTATGAAAATATCAGTCTATAATGTTTTAAGATACTCAATCAAAGCAATCCTATCTTCATGGTTTAATTTACTGTAAAAGCTATACTCATGGCCAAAGTTCCCATGACCAACTCTACCCGTATAATAAATAAACCTTTTTCCCTTCTTAGCATTTTTCAAAAGTCTCTTATAGCTTGAAGAGTTTATATCTCTATTAACTAAAAGCCCTCCTTTTTTTTCATCAAATCTATTTCTTTGCCCAGACTTATAAAGATCAAAAACAATAGGTCTATCTTTTGAAGAAGATAATAAGTCATAAAGAGTTGGAACTGATGCATTATGAAGATAGGGAAATCTTGACCAAATCCCCTCTAACCTAGGAGCAACATAACCTCTTCTATTAGGTCTGCTGACATAAGTTAAGATATCATTCAAAGGATTTGTTTGAATAAGCCTTAAAAAGTCTTCTGTTACAAAATTTAATCTTTCCTCATCAGTTTTAACAACCTTCAAAGGTATGAACTTTACTGTCTTATAAATAGGTAAATCATAAATATCCTTTTCATAAGTTCCATGACACTTATAACATGTTTTATTAAAAAGTTTTCTTCCTTTTATCGCTAATGTATAATCTATTTTAAAGGGATACTTAGGAGGTAATAAGTCAGATAAAAGATCTTCAGCATGATGAATTTTATCTAACATTTTTCTAATGTTTTCTACTGACTGTCCACCTCTTAATTCAACAGCTACCGCCCATCCAGGAAGCCTTCCATCGGCAAAACCATCCCAAAAAGAACCACTTTTTCTTTTTTCACCATACCCCCAAAGATGAGGTACTTTAACTTGACCTCTTCCAAAATTTTTTGGGATCTTCTTACCTTGTATTTCATAAAACCAAGTTTTAACTAAACTCGTAGGTACTAATCCTTGAGTTAAATTATTAATATTTTTATCTTTTAAAACAGATGTAAATTTCACTGCATTTTTATGTATTTTTTTAAACTCAGGGTTCTTTCTTGGAAGCATGCCCCATAAAAATTGTGCTAAATAAGCATCTTTTCCAATCATTCCAACATCAATATTTTTATTTCCAAGTCCAACAATATACTGCCCAGCAGCTTTAGCACTATGACAAGCAACACAACCTAAAACACCCATTTGCATTTTCTTATACGGAATGGAAAAAAAGCCCTTAATCTGCTTATCTTTTAAGTTTAGTCCCCATCTTTTATTAAGTAGTCCATAGTCACTAACACCAATCCCCTTTTGCTTTAAAGCATCGTAAAGGCGTACCATATCTGGAGATATAACCATCCCTTTACCTTCGTAAAAAAAGTTAAGCTTTGAAAACTCACTTACGGCTTTTTTATGATTATAGATACGACTATTGGAATATGCGAACAAAGAGGTAAAAAATATTAAATATATAAGTTTCATACATAAATACTAAGGTACTAGAGCGCATATGGCCATCTAATACATATTTATATTTAAAGCTACATTTTTATTTAGACATAGGATTAAAGTTTTTAAGTATATGATCCACTAATGGAGTATCTATCACTTTCTTTTTGGCCACTAACCAGTAACCCTCGCTTACATCTTCTAATTCACCTATCTTATAGAGCTTTTTAGCTTCTACCAAAGGCTTGGCAGCAAAGTTAGGCAAGTAAATAATTCCCTTACCATGTTCAGACATCAGTTTTTTTACACTGGAGTCTTCTACTTCTGCATATAGATTATAATGGATTTTATTGTAATGAAAATAAAGCTCTAAGTCATAACGCAACTTAGAATGTTTTGTTGGCAAAATCATCTCTTGTCTATCTAAACTTTTTGGAAAATTTGTTTTTAAATAGTAAAAGTCTTTCGAACCATAAGCACTAATTTTATCTTCACCTATATGAGAAATAAGAATATCGTCTTCTTCGACAAATGCATCTTTATTACTAGTTAAAAATATATCGACCTGATGATTGTTAAGCTCACTCATAAGTTCTTTAGGTTTGCCTTCAACTAAAGATATAAAACAATCATCAGAATAGTTTTTAGCAAACTCAGCAAAATCACAGGCCAGTACTTTAGGAACAGAATCAACTACTCCTATTCTAATATGATTCTTCCCCACAATATTATCATTATTGAAAACTTGAAGAAACTCTTCACCTTTTTCAAATATTTCATTAGCATATTCAAGAGCTATTTTTCCAGCCTCAGTAAGAACAAGAGATCTATTCTTTCTATCAAAAAGCTTTTGTCCTAAAGACTCTTCAAGATTCTTTAGCTGACTACTAAGAGCCGGCTGTCCAACAAGAAGTCTTTCTGATGCCTTAGCAATACTTCCTTCCGTTGCTATAACTCTAAAATATAATAAATGATGATAATTTAACCACTTGTTCATAATCTACATTCTAGCTTGATAGATCACTCTGTGGCAAGCTGTCTAAGTTTTATCTATCTCTATTATGCAAAATATTCCATAGATGCTCATTATCTCTTACTTCTTTTTGAACTTCTTTGTTCTTATAATCAACTGATTCAGTACTAGCACAAGAAATAAAAGATAAACATAAAACTAATAATGCTAATAAACTCAAGTTTTTTCTCATAAACGTTCTCCTGTTTAAATCTACATAATTAATTTAACACAAAGATATAATGCAAAAAATTATATAAATTCATGGTTATACTTTGCTTAAAACGAACCAAATAACCAAGCATTTAGTGTTGTACTATCAGATTTAAAACCTTTATCTGGATTTGTTCTTAGATGTGGAAAAATAGAGATTTTTTTCGTTATACTATAAAACATACCTAATCCGATATCAAAGTCATCACTCATCGCAAGATGATTCAATGACCTATTTGCAGTATGCTTTATATATGTATCATACCACCCCTGAAAACTTATCTTATCACTTAACGTATATTTAATGTAAGGTGAAACTGATGAACTATATAATCTTTTATCCCTATTATCTTCATATGCATAAAATCTAAACCAATACCATGCCCCAGTATCAATATTATTATTAACCTTATAATTTAATGTTTGAAACCCTCCTGGATTTGCAATTAACTTATCTTTTCTCGAATCTTCTTCAACATTTAAAAATAAAGTATTAATCCCTCCAGTAAAGGAAAAATTTCCATTTGAAAACCATGTTCCCGTTATTCCAAGGACAGGGTTTATCCAATTAAATGCTTGATCATTGGGATTTGTTTCATCATTAGCATAATTCAAAGTAAAGCGTGGATTAATTACAAATCGAAATCTTTTGTTAATTTGATATCTATAACTGATTTGATGCCAAGAATTGATTTTTCCATCCTTTTGCCCATTTTCATTAACGGCATCAGTAGAAATATTATTTATAGCAGGCCCTTCAAAAGTCGAAAAATGGCTAAAGCTTGATTTTTTCTTAAGCTGATAAAAAAAGTTATTCATCTTTATTGAGCTCATATTACCAGGTGTTAAAACCTTCTTATTGGTATTTGCCCATACTAAAGAAATAGAATTTATAACTAAAACTAATGTAAAAATAAATTTCATCTTATACACCTACCCTTGATTAATCTGCACTTGTCGATACTATGCGATGAGTTTTGCGACTTCCATTTTAAAATTTCAAACTTCTTATTCGCTTTTTTCAATGATATAATGAGTAAATGGTTCGATAATTATGGTATGAGAGAACAAAATTATGTCAAAGCATCTGTTAATTTCTATAAGTCCTATATGCAAGCTCTAAGCTTACATACAGAACTAGAATTATTAAAATTAGGTATCATCAAACAACAGTAATTACTATAATCCATGAGCTGAAGATTCATCAAATCCAGATGAGCTCATTTCCATAAAATGAGCATTACTATATAATGCATCTACTTGAGAAGCGTTTAAATACGTCATTGCTGATCTGATCCCACCGAGGTATTGAACAATAACATTTTCTACAGATCCTTTACAAGCAATCTGTGTTGACTCACCTTCTGGAGCAAGGCCATGACAGACCCCTCCTCTCCATGAAACTTGAGCGCACTTTGATGCCATTCCTCTATAGAGTTTTTTTCCATTCTTTATCTCACCTGGAGTCTCCATTGTTCCAGCTAATAAAGATCCAACCATCACAGTAGTTGCTCCAGCACATAAGGACTTAACCATATCGCCAGATGATTTAATTCCTCCATCAGCAATTAATGGAATATCAGTATCTTTAATGGCCTCATGAACAAGTGCAATTGCAGTTAACTGAGGTACTCCACATCCAGTAACAATTCTTGTTGTACACATAGACCCAGGACCGATACCTACTTTTATAGCATCTGCTCCAGCATCAATTAGTCTTAAAGCTCCATCACCAGTTGCAACATTACCTGCGATTATATCAATATGCGGATGATTCTTTTTTACTTCTCTTAGTGTTTCTAACATCATCACACTATCACCATGAGCAATGTCTACCGTTAAAATATCAACTCCGGCTTGTGCTAGTGCATGGGCCCTACTTATTCCACCTTCTTTAACACCAATAGAAGCGCAAACTGGACTTGTGATATTATGATCACTAAACATAACTTTTAATCTTTTTATTTGATCGACTTGTATTTGCACATCCATAAATCTATGTAAAATTCCTGCTCCACCAAGTTTAGCCATAGCAAAGGCCATATCAATCTCAGTAACAGTATCCATATTAGAAGCAATAATTGGCATATCTAAATTAAAATTTTTAGTAAACCTTGTTGCTAGCTTGGGAGTGTGCCTTGAACTAATTTCTGAATGCTTAGGAATTAAAAGCACATCATTAAAAGTTAAAGCCTTTGGTCTTTTTAAAATCTCATCACTTGAAAAAATTAAACTCATCTTCATGTCTCCTTATTGAAAGATATTAAGTGCGTGGCGGTGGTGTAATTGACTTCTATCTGGCCCAAAAGCTACCATACTTACATTTATATTTAATTGCTGCTCTATATAAGAAATATATTCTTCTAACTTTTGATCAAGTGATCCGTTAACAACTGTATCTTTAAAGGAATCAAATTCTTTATAAAGAGGTTTTACCTTTTCTAAATCAATTCCAGCAAATGCAGTTTCAATGATCTGCCCTTCATACTCATAAGCATAGCAAACCTTTATCTTATCAATAGCACAAAGAACATCCACCTTTGTTAAAGCTAAAGATGTAAAACGACTAACCTTAATTGCATATCTAAGAAGTGGAAGATCAAGCCAACCACATCTTCTTTTTCTTCCTGTGGTTGCACCAAACTCGTGTCCCACACGGCCTAAAGTAACAGAGTCTTCACACTCACTTTCAGTAGGAAATGGACCACTTCCTACTCTCGTTGTATAGGCCTTTGTTATTCCAATAACATCATCTATTATATTATGAGTGTTTGAACTTCCGCTAAAGATACCAGCATAAGATGTACTAGAGCTTGTCACAAAAGGATAAGATCCAAAATCTTTATCTAGTAGTACTCCTTGAGCTCCTTCAAAAAGAGTTATCTTATCATCTTTGTCATAAAGACTAAATGTATCTACTAAAAATGGAGCTATACTATTTCCCATCTCAAAAAGGCTTTGTACTTCCTCATCAATACTTGGGTATTCACAATGATATACATTATCAAAAAGAATTTTCTTTTCAAAAAATAGACCTTCTAATTTCTTCTTTAAATTTTCTTTATTTAATAAGTGCTTAAGCTTTAAACCCTTTCTAGAAACCCTATCTTCATAAGCTGGTCCTATACCTTTTTTTGTTGTCCCAATTTTATTAGCACTAGCATCCTCCCTCGCTCCATCTAAAATCTTATGATAACTTGTTATCACACTACACTCATTAGAAATCTTTAAGTTTCTAGGATTAATATCAACACCAGCTCTTTCTAACCCAGCAACTTCTTTTAAAAAGTTATCAGGATCAAAAACAACTCCATGATCAATAACACTAATTTTATCTTTATTTAAAATCCCAGATGGGATCACATGTAAAACGGTTTTTTTGCCATCAATCCAAATTGTATGGCCAGCATTGTTTCCACCTTGAAAACGTACTACGTAGTCTACGTCCTTAGTAAGAAAATCTGTTATCTTACCTTTACCTTCATCTCCCCATTGGGAGCCAATAATTGCTACCGATTTTGTCATAAATGTCCCCCTACAAAAGAATTATAAAATTCGATTGTATAGCTTGTTATAAGTTTCTTTATACTTTGATTTTATTGATTCAAAGTTAAAGTCTTTTAAACAAAATCCGGTATCGCCTTGAATGGAAGCCGCGATTTTTTCTAGAGAATCATTTTCAAAACATGCTTTTTGCACGATTCGATAAAGCTCTTCTCTTGTATAGTCTGTATGATCAATAAGTGTGTGTAGAATCATACTTGAAAAAACTTTTGGGTTATCTAAAACTTTTTTTTCTATCTTTTCTTTATTGTATGAAAGACCTTCTAGAGTTGAACTTAGCCTTCTTAGAGCATAGCTTGTAAGTCCAAACATATCAGGAAGATACATTCTTTCATTAGATGAATGAGAAATATCTCTTTCATGCCAACTTTGAGTATTGTCTAAAGCAATAGACTCAAAAGATCTAATCATCCTACAAATTCCAGTTAAATTTTCACTGGAGATAGGATTTTTTTTATGAGGCATTGTAGATGAGCCTTTTTGATTTTTGCTAAATCCTTCATGTACTTCATCAACATCACTGTGGTGAAGATGCCTTAATTCTAATGCAATTCTTTCAATACTTGTTGATAGCAATGAAAAAATTTGTGCAATTTTAGCGTATCTGTCTCTTGGAATAATTTGTGTTGATATAGGTTCAAGCTCTAAGCCTAGATCTTTTACAATATCTTCTTCAAGCTTTGGCGTGATCACTGAATAGTTTCCAACTGCTCCAGAAATTTGACCAGTGTAAATAATTTGTTCTAATTCAACTTGCCTTCTTTTAAACTCACTGATAAAAGATAGCCACTTATGAGCAAAGATCATAGGTTCAGCATAGATCCCATGGCTCCTACCAAGGGTTAAAATATCACAAGAAATATCCGCCTGATGTATTAGTTTAACTAATACATCTTTTAGATCATTCATAACGATAGAGACACTATCTTTTATTTGAAGCATAGTAGCTGTATCGACAATATCAGAGCTTGTTACTCCATAATGAAAGTACTTTGAAAGGTGCGAATCTATTTGTTCTGAGATAGAAGTAGTAAATGCTATTACATCATGCTTAAGAAGCTTATCAAGCACATCTACACGGTTTTCATTAACTTTAACATCATTTAATAATGCATATAAACCAGGCTTAATAATACCATGATTTTCTAAATTTTTTGTAAGGGATTTTTCAACTTTAAGAAAGTAGTTATATTTGGAATTTGCTGACCAAATATCTGAGATAACGGAGATTTCATACCTTGGAATCAAATCTAATCCTTTTGAAAAAATATTAGCTCCGTTAATAAATGCTAGGCCTATAATTTTTTAGTGTCAATACAAAAAATAATTTATTTTTTTCTTGCAAGAAAATAAATTATTTTTTAATTTAGAAAAAAAGGTGCAATATATGAAAACAGAAAAACTGCATTTTCACTTAAACTCCATCTATGATTTACAAAATATTGATACGATTCGTGGCCTTCTTTTGAAGGCCATTTTTTTTGCAAAAAATCCAGTTATAGTGCCTCTTGGTAAAAGAATTTGTACAATGTTCCTAGAAGATAGCACAAGGACAAAGCTTAGTTTTCAGATCGCTTGTCAAAAACTTGGTGTTGATACAATTGACCTAGATCCATCTAAAAGCTCTTTAAATAAAAAAGAATCCATTGAAGATACACTCCAAACATTAGAAGCAATGGAAGTTGATGGCGTTATAATAAGAACTAAAGATGAAAATCTTTTTGAAAATCATATTCAAAAAAGATCTTCATTTTTAATTAATGCTGGTTCTGGGAAAACTCTTCATCCTACTCAGGCTCTTCTTGATCTGCTAACTATTTATAAACAATTTAATAAGCTTACAGGGCTTAAGATCACTATTATTGGTGATGTCGCACATTCAAGAGTTGCAAGTTCTCACGCTAATTTAAACTCTTTTCTAGAAAATGATCTTAACTTCTGTGCTCCTAAATCAATGCGTACAAAGCATAAAAACTATATTGAATTCGATGATGCTTTAAAATCAAGTGATGTTCTTATCTTTTTGCGTGTACAAAATGAAAGACATGAAAAAAGAATCGATCTATCTAACTATAATGAAACTTTTGGACTTAATGAACAAAACATCAAACTTGTAAAAGATGATGCTATTATCATGCACCCAGGACCAATAAATCGCGGTGTTGAAATCAGTGAAAATGTCTTAACTGATAAGAGAGTAAAAATCTTAGATCAAGTTAATAATGGTATTTATATAAGAATGGCAATAATTGATTATTTAATAAGGAAAAACAGATGAGTAGTATACTTGTAAAAAATGTTTTGGTTAAAAATGAACTTCAAAATATTTATATAGAAAATGGTCTTATTAAAAGTATTTTTAAAGAAGCTCCTAATGCTAAAAAAGTAGTTGAAGCCGATGGAATGAATGCACTTCCATCTTTAATTGATATGCAAGTTCATTTTAGAGAGCCAGGTTTTGAACATAAAGAAACTATCAAAAGTGGCTCTTTAAGTGCTGTATCAGGAGGTTTTACAACTGTTGCAATCATGCCAAATACTTCACCTACCATTGATAATGAACAAACTCTAATTGATGTAAAAAGAAGAATAAAAGAATCATCAAATATTAATATTGAAATTATTCCAGCTATGACTAAAGGCTTAAAAGGATCTGAAATTTGTGATTATAAAATGTATAAAGAACATGGGATCCACGCTATAACAGATGATGGAAAAGGAGTTCAAGATGATGATATTATGGAACAAATTTTTATCGAAGCTTCTAAGTACGATTTATCCATACTACAACACTGTGAAGTCGATTCAATATCAGATGGCGGTAGTATCCATGAAGGGACTTTTTCTAAAGATAATAATATAAAAGGAATACCAAGTTCATCAGAATCTATGATGATTAAAAGAGATATTAAACTTTTAAAAAAACATGGAGGTCATTACCACGTTCTGCATGTAAGTGCTAAAGAATCCATTGATTTAATAAAAGATGCAAAAAAAAGAGGTCTTAATATTACCTGTGAAGTAACACCTCATCATTTGCTTTTATGTGATGAGGACATAAAAAACACGAACTTTAAAATGAATCCACCATTAAGATCAAAAGAAGACAGAGAGGTTTTACAACAAGCTTTTTTAGATGGAACTATTGATATGGTATCAACGGATCACGCTCCACATAGCATAGAAGAAAAAGATACAAGTATTGAAGATGCTCCCTTTGGAATTATTGGATTAGAGAGCTCATTTGCACTTTTATATACTCATTTTGTAATGACAAAAAAATGTGACCTTGAATACCTTATTGATAGAATGTCTATAATGCCAGCAAAGGTTTTTAATCTTCATCAAAACAAAATAGAAGTTGGAAATAGCGCTAATTTCATTCTAACTAACCTTCAAAAAGAATATACGATTAATGCCGGTACTATTTATTCAAAAAGCTTAAATACACCTTTTTTAGGCCATAAAGTTTATGCAATGCCAATATACACAATTAAAGATGGAGAGATTATTTATGCAAGGTAGGATCATTTTTGAAGATGGAACTTCATTTAACGGAAAAATGCTAACTCAAAATACAGTGTGCGCACAAGTTGTATTTAATACTTCCATGAGTGGCTATCAAGAGATATTCACAGACCCTTCGTATGAAGGCCAAATGGTTTGTATGACATATCCACTTATTGGTAACTATGGAATCTTTAGTGAAGACAGCGAAAGCT
>JAOARC010000026.1 GCA_025210745.1 Bacteriovoracaceae bacterium | reverse complement strand
ACATTTTATTTTTTTTAAATTTGCGGCCTGTTTTTCATGAATAAGAGTATGCTTTGCGAGTATTTGTTCATGATATTTTCTTTGCTCAAAGATAATCTTGCCTGCACTATGACCTCTTAGATAATTCCTTAGCATATTCTCTGGACATATAGTGGTATAAGATCTTCCTTTTTGACCATGATCCATGCCATTTTCATAAGTACAAAAAAGAGCAAGTCCCTCATCATACCCCTTCATGTAATTCTTATAAGGAAGGCATCTTATATTTCTACTTTTTTCGCTCATCACATCATTTTTAGCTAAATCAAAAGAACATGCCTTCTTTAAAGCATCTTCATATCCGACAAGCATATCTTGTATATTAGGCTTTACTTTATATTCGGCACAGGCTTCTACAACAGAATTGTAGCTTTCCTTAAAATCGGATAAACGACTTCCAAACTTTTTACCGATTTCATACCAATTTTTTCTTTGGCAATCTTCTTTGCTTATACTTGAACAAGAATTCAAAATCGAAGTAAGAAGTAAAATAAAAACTAAAACACCAAAAAATATAAATAAATCTCTTTTCATCTTATCTCATCAATATATTTCAACAAATTTTTTTCTTAAATGTTCTTTTACAATACTCTCGTATTTACCATTAAGTTTATATGCACGAAGAGGATTTTTGTGATGAAAACCTCTATTTAAGAATATATTATTTGAATCCGAATCTAAACCTGTAAATAAATCAACTCTTTGAGAACCAACTCCATTAAAAGCAGCTCCTGTATCCCGAACAATAAAATATCCCTTGTGAGCTGTACCATCTGCAAGAATAAGCCCCTTTGCCTTTGGAATATAAATGATATCACCTATTTTATGAATTTTATTATCTGCTGCTATCGTGTGATATGGAAGTAAACATAAGTTTTTCTTTACTCCTTCTCCATATTTACATTTAGATACAAAGCGATACTTATTATTTTTTGCATAGTTAATAGTTCTCTTACCATCTCCTCGATCATCTAAAATCGCCGTTCCTTCCATCTGTAAATGCTTATAAAACCTAGTACATACCTTTGCTAAAACCTGAGAGTTTTCAAAAGACAAAATACTTGAAACTTCATTTCCCATATACTCTTTTCCCAAATAAGTTCCCTTACAAGAAATCTTAGACTCCTGGGGGATATAATACGTTGTTGGTAATAGATCTGAAATGTGAATAAAATCATTTTTTCTTTTTAAATATAGATTATCTATATTTAATTTATCACTCTTACCTTTTTTCTCTACAGTATCTACAAATATTCTAGACATATCTTTTGGATGATTATTTGTATCAGCGCAACTAACAAGCACTATCACAATGATAATAATAAACTTCATAACTCTCTCTTATGCTCTCAATCATTATAAAAAAACAACTACTCAGTGTGTATATTTCAAGATAAAACAAAAGAAGCTAGAATACAAATTTAAGAGCTATAACTTAGACTTATTGCATCATCTGTATTGTATTTTACAGTATAATTAAAGTCCTTAATGGCCTTTGAATGATCAAAATAATGAGATTTAGCTAATTGACACGCCACAAATCTTGTCATTGGAGGCTGAGGACTATGAATGCCAGCAATCTTATAAAGAATCTCTAATACAGCACCAATTCTAAAAGCCTTTTTAAAAGATATCTTATCTACAATTGGCTCTTCTTCCTTTAGAACTAAAATCTTATTTATAAAGTCCCACAGATTAACCGGTTTCTCTTGTCCTATAAAATAGCAATTAGCACTTATAGATGGATCTTCTTTTAGTTTTAAAAAAGCATCCACGTGGGCCTTTGCTGCATTTTCAACATAAATAATATCAACAAGGTTGGTTCCATCTCCAACAACTTTTAATCTACCAGCTCTAGCGCTTTGAAGCACCCTTGGAATTATATGGGGATCTTCTTTACCAAATATAAGATGAGGCCTAAGACTAACTGCTAAAAAACTATCACCGCAAGCTTTCATAACATACTGTTCAGCTAGTGCTTTTGAATGAGCATAATGAGTTAAGAACTTTTTTGGATAAGGGATTGTCTCACCAACTCCACAAAGATCTTCTTTTTCAAATACAACAGATGGAGAAGATGTATTTATAAAATATTTAATACCTTTTTTCTTACAAGCATCAACTAGGTTTTTTGTACCTTCATAATTTGTCTTATAAAAAGAATCCTTCTTACCCCATACTCCAGCAATGGCAGCTACATGAAATACTGCTTCAATACCTTCAAGAGCTCTGTCAATAGAATCAAGATCTGTTAAAGATCCTCTAATAGTAGATACATCTATTTCATCTAGATGGTCATAATGATTTCTAGAAAAACTATAGACTTCATGACCTAGTTCTTTTAAATCTCTACAGATGTAACGGCCTAGAAAACCTCCACCACCAGTAACGAGTATTTTCATGAAAGCTCTCCAATGGCCCAAGTTGATAATTTTTTTCTATCAATTTTTATATTATGTCTAATATCCACAGGAAAGTTTTCATTCACTAAAACTTTATCAATAGGAAGATTATTCTTTTTAATAATATCTTTAGCTAAAGCTTCATTTTTTGAATTTAAGATAATGACATTCTTATTTTTTGCTCTAATAAAAGCAGCTTTTTCTATTTCATTTTTAGCAATAAAAAACTGCTCTATATTTATAGGTGTATACATAGAATCATTAGTTTCAAAAGTATGTGCTACTCGTCCTAAAAACCATAATTGCCCTTTATCATCCATATAACCCATATCACCCATACGATGCCAAAAAGTATTTTCATCATAAATCTTGGATGCTTTAGTAATATCTTCCATATTATTATAGCCAATAGTCGTGGTAGTAGAATTAACTATAATCTCTCCGACTTGCCCTGTTTTTAAAAACTCACAGTCTTTAATATTATTGATAGCACCATCTTGTTTTTTAATGATATTAACCTTTACACCTTTCATTGGAGTTCCAACGCAGATGCCTTTGCCCATAATATTTTCATCACTAAATTCTTTTAGAATTTGTTTTCCAGATATATTTGATACAGGTAGAGATTCAGTTGCCCCATATGGAGTGTAGCTTGTTCCATTAGGTATAATATTAGAGATTCTTTTGTGCATTTTATAACTTATAGGAGCTCCGAACATAACAAAGTACTTAACTGTATCGAGCTTAATATTATTGTCATTACAGTATTTGACCATATTATTCCAAATAGCAGGAGAACCAGCTATAAAAGAGCATTTATTATCTTTAATATTTTTGATTAAACTTTGTGGATCAGCTTTAGCTGGAGCTGCTGGATCCATAAAAGGAATAACAGAGCTCATTCCCATTGAAAGTGTAAATAAGGCAAAAAGTGGAAAGCCAGCTAGATCCGTATCCTGTGGTTTCAAATCAAATTCATTTTGCAGTTTTTTAGTCTGCTCCATTAGAATTTTTTGAGTATAAATAACAGGTTTAGGAGCTCCTGTTCCACCAGAAGTATATAATAAAGATCCAATCTTTTGATTTTCAATATCTACACTTTTAAATCTAGAGCTCATTTTATCTAGATTTTTATATATAGAGTGTGAAAAAATGCCTAATCTATCCGTTGTAATAAATAGTTTAATATCTTTAAAAGAAGATCTAAATAACATCCTAGCAATGTGAACTTTTTTAATTCCAATAAGAACACTTGCAGTACTTTTTGAAATAGATTCTAAAAGTTTTTTTCTACCCATTCCAGGATCAATAAATGTACAAACGGCACCTATTTTATAACAAGCAAAAATAATAGCACTAAAGTCGATATAGGGTTTTATAAATATAAGGACCACATCATCTTTTTTAACACCTAGTGAAGTTAACTTATTAGCAAATTGATTAATTTTATTTTCTAACTCTAAAAATGTGTACGAGATATATTTACTATTATTATTTGATGGACAAATAACCGCTAGTTTATCACGATTACTTATAGCATGCTCACTTATCCTATCACTTAAGTTCATTAGATAAATTCTCTCATATTCATGATAACTTCATCTTTTTTATCTTCAATCACATAGTGACCTGCATCTTTAAAGTATCTAAAGTCAGCATCAGGATAAATCTCTCTCCACTTAGAAAAGAAATGATCATTAAAGCAAAAATCAGCTCCTCCCCAAATAATTAATTTAGGAATATTAAGATCTTTTAATCTACTTTCAATATCATCTAATGTTTTAAAAGTAGGATGCTTATCATTTAGTGGAATATCTTTAACAAAATTAGCTACGGCAATTCTGTTATTATAATTATCATATGGCATAAGATAGTGTTTTTTGATCGTTTTATCTAGCTTTTTAGTAGTTGTCATAAAAGTAGCAGGCCAAGCAAAAGCATTAAAGGCCCTAACAATAAATGGTCCCACCACTGGTAACTTACATAAGCTAATTCTAAACGGTATCTTTGGAAGATTAAAAGCTGCTGTATTTAAAATGACAACTTTCTTAATTAATTCAGGATATCTTGTGGCAAGACCAAAACCAATTGCTCCTCCCCAATCATGAACCACAAGAGTAATATTTTTTAAATCTAAAAACTTAACTAAGGTCTCTAGGTTTTGAATATGGTTTTCAAGAGTATACTCATAATCTTGAGGCTTAGAACTTAGACCACATCCCATATGATCAGGAACAATCACTTGATGAGTTGGACAAAATTCTTTTATAAGCTCTCTATAATAAAATGACCAAGTTGGATTTCCATGAACCATTAGAATCGGATCCCCTGCTCCTTCATTTACATAGTGATAATTTTGTCCGTTTATATCTAAAAAGTTTGATTTAAATGGATATAGGTTTTTATCTAACATGTTATTCCCATCATTATTGAATGTAGTCCACTTCCAATTCCCATAAGACAAACCTTTTGTCCTTTAGAGATCTTAGAGTTTTCCATGGCCTTAATAAAAGTAAGAGGAACTGCTGCACTACCAGTATTTCCATATTTAAAAAATGTGTAGTGATTTTTATTTATATCTATTTCTAATTTATCAAATAATAAAGCTGTATGAGCAATTCCCACCTGGTGTGTAATAAAGTGAGAAAAATGATCATTATCTATATTAAAGTTTGATTTATAATCCATCCAAGTTTTTGATGCTAATTCAACTCCAGCGTGTAAAAGAGTGGTTGAATCAGTCTCCATCATAAGATTATCAATACTTCCATTTCCCTGACATAGATTAGAGCTTTTTGAGTCAGTTAACGATAAAGAATTATCTATAGTGATTGATGAACTTGATAAATCTTTATGAGTTAATAAAAAAGCACATCCAGCTGAACCGATAGTTAAGTTTGCAAAAAACTTCTTGATTGATTTTCTCGTTATACTTGTATCTTCATTTAATCTTTTTATTGTTTGTTCTATTAAGGGTCCTGAATTTTCACCCGTTACAATTAAAGCCTTTTTAATAAAGCCAGCTTCAATTTGTTTTGCCGCTAGATCCATCGCATTTACAAAGCCTAGGCATGCATTAGATAAATCATAGCTAATACAATGAGGACTTAGATCTAAATTATTATGGATGTAAGAGCTTGTAGATGGTTCTAAAAAATCTCTACACACAGATGAGTGAATTAATAGATCAATACTTTTTGGATCAATATTATTATCTTTAAGTAATTTTTTAGCGGCCATACTTGATATATCAGATGGCCTTGTGCCACTTTGCCACATACCACGGGACTTTATTGATGTTTGAAGCTCTAACCTTCCAAAAGGTAGTTTTAATCTTTCATATACAGAAGATAGTTTTGCTTCAAACTCTTCACTAGTTAAAAAGATTTTAGGATCTATATATGAATATGAATCTATAACTACATTTTTAAACATTTATTTATTCCATTAATCCATAAAGATTTCCAATAGAGATTCCAGATAACATAGCACCTACAATCCCTAAAAACCCTTGATCTGTTCCTATAATATAAAGACCTTCAATATCAGTTTTTCCATCCCTATTTTTCTTTTCACTTCCATAAACCGCTCCGCCTTCATGATAAGTGTAGCGTTTTATAGTTGTAGGTGAAAAAACATCAGTGAATTTTACGTCTAATTCACTAAAGCCCGGTATTTGTTTTTTTAATAGCTCAATTGAGCTGTTGAGCACTTGTTCTTTTTTTGCTTTATAATCTTTTTTATCTAGATTTTTCCACATGTCATAATTTGCCATATAGGTAATTCTAAATGTTCCTTCTCCATCTGTGATATCTTTTTCATAATTATCAGGAATACAGATAACAGCACTAGAATCATCATAGAGCTTATTTGGCATCTCATAAGAATATTTATCACTATCGTTATAAAACATGATTGTGGTATCAAAGGTATCTGTTTTGATTTTTCTATCTGTCATAATGATAGATTCCATAAAGGACATTTTACCAATAGGATAATCGTGAGCTATATCGCATAGATTCATAGTTTCAACGATACCTGCACTAGAAAAGACTTTATCAGCATAAAGCATCTCATCTTTTTTAGTTTCTACAGCAAAAACTTTTCCATTCTTATGATGAATTTTTTTTATATCTGTTCTAAAAGATAATTTCCCCTCTAAAGCTTCATACTTATCAAGTAACATATTTAAAATCGTTCTTACTCCACCAACAGGTCTTGAAAAACCTTCTAAATATATAGACTTATACATAATAACAAATTGAGCATAATCCATATCATTTTCCCAAGCACTTCCATAAATAAGAAGCGGGCAAAGAATCATCTCAACTAGTTCTTCACTTGAAATAAATGATCTAAGCACATCCTTAGATGCTTTATATTCAATAGATAAATTTAGCTCATCAAAAGCTAAAATATCTTCATGTAGTTTTAAAAACTCTTCATAATGATCAGGGAATTTATTTTTTATATCTGCTTTAAAAGTCTCAAAATCATTATCAAATTTTAAATCTTGATTATTAAAGCGAATAATTGAATGAGATTGTGGTTTTAGATTAAAATCATCATATTTTAATCTAAGTTGTTTTAAAAGTTTTGAAAATGGTTTTTTCTTTTCACCTTTTTCAATATAGTTGGTTAAAGCATGAAGTCCAACATCAAAAAGCCTAAAGTCTTTAGTATCGAAGTTTCTTCTTCTGTAATATGAATTTAATCCACCACTAATAGAATGTTTTTCAACCAGAAGAACATTTTTATCGAACATAGCTAGTCTTATGGCACAGGCAAGACCACTCATCCCTGCACCAATGACTATAGCGTCATATTTGTTTTCCACTTATGCCATTTTTGGAGCAAGATAAGCCACACAGCTATCTAATGTAGCTAATTGTGGGTAATCTTCAGATGGAACTTCTACCTTATGTCTTTTTCTTAATTCCATTACGATATCTAAAAAGTCCATAGAATCTAAATCTAATTGATCACGAAGACTAACTGCTGGATCAACGCTTGTTACATCCTCATCAGGAGCAACATCTTCAATAATGTCTAATACTACTTTTTTTACCTCTTCATTTGTCATTTTTATCTCCTAATATTTTTTTAAAATTAAAGCTGAATTAATCCCAAGCATTCCAAAAGAATTATTTAAAATATAGTTTACACTATCCTTTTGAAGAGGCTTATTGATAACTAAGTTATCCATTGCACACTGCGGATCAAGATTATCTACATTCATTCCAGGGTGGACCATATTATCATCAAAGCTTGGAATATTTCCCGCTAGCTCTAGTGCTCCAGCAGCCCCCATACAATGACCAATATGTCCCTTAGTAAAGTTCACACTTGCATTTGTACCAGCAAAAGCTTCTTTTACAGCAGCAAGCTCATTTATATCACCGGCCTTAGTTCCTGTAGCATGCATATTTACAATATCTATATCTGAATTTTTAAGCCCCGCTTTATCAAGGGCCTTATTAATACATTCAATTTGTCTATTTGTATTTGGTAAAACAAAGTCAGTGGCATCAGTATTCACACCATAACCAACAATTTCACCATAGATTTTTGCTCCACGCTTAAGAGCTGAATCTAACCTTTCTAATGTATAAACACATCCACCTTCAGAAATAACAATTCCATTTCTATCTGTATCTAATGGCCTAGAAGCTTTTGTTGGATCTTCATGAGAACCAAGAGCTCCTTGAGCTGCAAAGGCAGCAAAGATTCCAAAAGTTTGGCTACTTTCACTAACTCCACCACAAAGAGCAAAATCAACTTCATCTAAAAGAAGCTGTTGTACCCCTTGGATTACTCCCATATTTCCACCAGCACAAGCCGAACCAATAGTGTAATGAGGTCCTGTTATTGAAAGATTTAAGTTTACTTCCCCTGCAGGTGAATTTGAGACTGTTCTTGGATTATGATGATGAGACCAAAAGCTTGTATCTAAATCATTTTGATGCAACTGATAAATTTCTTCTTCAGTTTCCACGTTACCGTGCTCAGTAATCCCTAAATATGTTCCCACTCTAGATTTATCTATATTATCAAAGTCGATCTTACTATCTACAATAGCTTCGTTAGCACAATAGATGGCAATACTTCCTGCTCTTGTTCCTCTTTTTCTCGTTTTCTTTTTTTGATACTTAAATTCATCAAACTCACAAAAGCCAGCGGGGTGATTTCCCATATATCTAATTTCATTTGAAGTTATTCCAGACTTACAATTAAGCAGGTTTTGTCTAAACTCACTTAAGTTACTTCCATTAGGAGCACACAAACCAATTCCTGTGATAACAATTCTATTTTTCTGTTGGTCCATTATTAATCCCACTTTAGATAAATTTTTAGACTGTATTTTTATAATTTTAGACAAATAAAATCAACTAAAAAGTATTAAATTTCAGCTAGTTGAGCTAGACAAGAGTGAACAAATGCGCTGCGGCTTTATCATTACTTCAAAAATTATAGAATTATTAAACAGCAAGGTTAAACAAAAGGACTCAAAATGGAAAATATTATCGTTTTAAGCAAAGTAAAAAAGTATGTCAAAGACAACCATGGCTTAAGCCTCGGGTCTAATTTTGTAGCTCCTCTTAATCAAGAACTTATCTCAAGCATAGATTTTGCTATAGAACATGCTAAAAAGAATAATAGAAAGACTGTTATGGGTAGAGACTTTAACTTTTATGTCCATGAACCAAAAGTTGAAGCTATTTTAGTAACAGCATCAAAATTAAAAGCTTATATTAAAGAAAAAGCTGGGATGAGCACATCAAAGCAATGTCTTGAGCAATTAAGCGTTAGAATTCACAAAATTATTGAAAACTCTTCTCAAAATACAATCTCAGATAAAAGAAAGACTATCTTAGATAGAGATTTTGCTCCGCCAACTCATCTGTAGTACTTAATATTAATTTTAATTGCTATACCTTGCCTTATAATATACAAAATCTAGGCTTAACTACTACTTAAGCTACTAAAAAGATAGTAGAGTCCAATCCCTAAATAGTTACCTACAGCATAACCAATTACTCCTGTCGTAACTCCAGCAACGATAACTTCTTTATTATTAATACTTTTTGCTACAGGGGCAACAAAGGGAGGGCCAAATATTGCTGCCGCCGACGTTATTAACGCTGTATGAGCATCAATCTTAAATAAACGACATAAAACAAGATGCAATGAAGCCGACAATAAAAGTATAAAACTGCAAAAATAGAGATATTCAAAATTTGCATCAGCTAATCTTGATAAATTAACCATCATACCAATAGATATACAAAATACATATAGAAGATATTCTCCTACTTCATAACTACCAGGTAACAGACGCAGTTTTTCAACAAATGATAAGCAAATTGCCAGCGTTGATATTCCTAGAATTAAAAAAACAACATTAAGCTTAGCGAAAATAAAAAAAGACAAAGTAAAACAAACAGCAAGTACCAAAATAGACAATGCTATGAAAAAAAGGATTCTTTGCAATTTTATTTTATATGCAAGACTAGAGAATAAAGATTCTTTTTGCTGCTCAACAACACCTTTAAATTGATAGCGAGGCAAAATATATTCAAAAATCCGCTTACCTATTGTGAAGATAAAAAATAAGTAAGCTCCACCACAAATAACATCAGATAAATTCAACAAAACAAATGATTCATGTGAAGCTCCTATAGCAAGACCAATAGAATTTAAGTTTGCCATACCTCCAGTGAAAACTCCTGCCATCATTGCACTTATTTTATTAATTTGAGGCAAATCAAAAATAAAGTTTGCTAAAGTACAAGAAAATCCAACAGTAAATACAATTAATATAAAGGATATTAAAGTTGCCTTAGAACTTTTAAACCAAGCTATAAAGTTAGTTGAAAGTAACAAAAGTGGTATAGCAAGAGGAATACTCAACTCACTAAGACTTTTAGCTACAATTGAAGCTTGTTGCAAATTCATATTCCCTAGCAAAATTCCTAAAACATAACAAAGAACTACAGGTCCAAAAAACTTTACAAATCTGCTTTGTTCATAACGATAAAGAAAATACGGAAATATTAAAACAATAAATGCTAATAAAAAAAACATTAAGACTTTTTAGCTGCTTTATATAAAGTTGTTGATAAGTATGCAAAAGCAACCAAAGATAAAATTTCCTTTAAGCCAAATGACATATCCGAGTTGTATAAAGTAATCCCAGCATAAGTAATAATTGCAAGAACAACTCCCATAATGGCCTCTCCAGCAATTAATCCCGAGCTAAGTAAAACTCCTCCATCATGACCCCTTACATTTTTTTTCTTTTTATTGATAAGATAATTTATAACCCCACCAATAAATATAGGATAAGCCAATGTAACAGGTAAATAAATCCCAACCGCAATAGGCATTAAGTGGAGCCTAAACTTTGCTTTACTCAAAAATAGATTATCAATAACTAAAATAACAATACCAAAAAGGGCTCCGATTAAAACCATATCAAAAGGTAAATCACCAGAACCAAATAAAGCCTTCGTAATACTTGCAAAAAGAGTTGCCTGTGGAGCCTTAAGACCTGTACCAATACCTTGGGTTGAATGAAGCAAAGTTAAAACAGGAGCGATAACAAAAGCAGGTATAACAACCCCAATAACCTGTGCCCACTGTTGATACTTTGGAGTTGCTCCAATAATTTGCCCCGTCTTTAAATCCTGAGAACAGTCCCCAGCCGTACAAGCTGCACAGCAAACCACTGCCGCAACTCCTAATGTACACAAGATTGCGCTATCTCCATTAAAACCAAGAGCAAGAAAAAGAGCAGCACTAACAAGTAAAGCAGATATAGTCATTCCTGAAACGGGGTTATTTGAACTTCCTACAAGCCCAACAATATAACTTGAAACAGCAACAAATAAAAAAGAACATATGATCATTAAGACTGTCGTTAAGAAACTAATTCCAAGATGCCCTATCATTGCCTGATAAAGTCCAAAAACAATAGCAAAGCAAATTAGCATTAAGGTTAGCATTGAAAAAAGTCCCATGTCCGAAGAAGACTCATTCTTTTTTTGATATGAAGATTTAAGACCACTAATTCCAGCACTAATTCCCGAGCGTACAGAAATAATAGACCAAACTCCTCCCACGATCATCGCTCCAACTCCAAGATATCTCACCTTCTTTGACCACAAAGTCCAAGATAAATCTAGAGCCGATAAATTTTCTAGACCCTCTGGAGTTCCCAACATAGGAATAGCAATGCTAAATCCAATAAGCCCACCTATAAGGACTAAAACCGAAACGTTAATTCCTACAATATATCCAACTGCTAGAAGAGCTGGTGATATATCCATTCCAAAAAATAAACTTGATCCTTTCACAAGCTTTGCTTTTTCAAAACTCGGTACAAATATTTTCAATCCACCCGAAAATAATTTAAAGAGTCCACCTAACCAAACTCCTTTAAAAATAACTCCCGCACCAGATTCATTACTATCGCTTGAACCAACTTCTAAAACACCTGCACAGGCAACACCTTCAGGGTAAGTTAAATCTTTTTCATTATTAATAAGAGCTGATCTTAAAGGAATCATAAAAATAACTCCTAAGAGACCTCCAGAAATCGCAATAAGAGTTGTTGGCCAAAAATCAAAGTCCTTCCAAGCTCCAACAATAACCAAAGCAGGCAAAGTAAAAATAATTCCAGCAGCTAAAGACTCTCCAGCACTTGCCATTGTCTGAACAATATTGGACTGATGAATAGATTTTTTTCCTAGCATTCTAAAAACTGCCATAGAGATGACTGCCGCCGGAATTGATGCAGAAACAGTCATTCCCGCATACAAACCCAAGTAAACGTTTGCTGCCGTCATAATAATTCCAATTATGATCCCTAAAAATACTGCTAAAAAAGTAAACTCTTTTACTTTGTTACTCATCCTTACTCCCGGCTAAAGATACCTATACTCAAAATTATTGAAAATTGTCTCTAACCTGAGATAATATGTAAAGAACTTGTCTAAAAGGTTAAACTTATTATGAATAAATTAACGCTATACTTTATCCCTTCACCTAAACCTCTTGATTGGTCAAGCCCAACAAAACTTGCGCGAACGATTGTAAGAAATCAAATTTTGAGAAAACATCGCTTTATGGGACATGTCAATGTAAGACTACAATACGATAACATAGATATCTTTACAGGTATGTGCGCTATAGATATCGACCGAGCAAGAGGTTTGTTATTAAAAGAAAAAATTGGTCTAGGTATAGTATTTCATAGCTTTGCTGGCAGGCTAGAAGACAATACTGAATTAGAAAAAGAATTCGAACAGTACTACGAAAAAGGTAATGAGCGTATGAACTTCATCGAATTTTCAATATCTAACTCTATGGCAAAAAGAGTTCATGAATACCTTGATACCTTTAAAAAAGAAAAACTTGATGCTTACTATGGACTTGTAAACTCCCCACTACACTGTGAAGGTGCCGGATGCTCTGCTTTTGGAGCAAGTATAATGGATATTATTGGAATGCTAGATAACGATATAAAAATGGCCTGGTCAAACAGAGTAAAGGTTCCCTACCAGCTTAGTGGAAACCCCCTTACAAACAATAAAGTAAGTCTTTTTAAACTACTTTTTAAAAATTTTAATTGGGCAAAAGACAATGAAGATGGATATGATCTCTTTTTTTGGGACCCAGACCTCATGTGGAAATGGACAGAAGAGCAAATTAAAAATAAAACATATGAGCTTACAAAAAAAAGAAATGTCATAGGTTTAAAAAAGGATATTAGTCAACAAGAAGGCTTAAAAGAAAATATTTTTAAAGTTGAAAAAATACAACCCATCCATCCAGATCTTACATCTGGCTCAAATTTTAATAAATACAACTAGGATTTTATAGATGAAAGAACTAGGTATATTTCTTTGTTTAATTCCCACATTACTTTTTGCTATTGAAGGTCACTTTCTTTCAAAGTGCACCCACACAAATATTGATAATGAACAGATAGGCTTTACAACTGAGTCCTATCGCTTTGACAAAGATCATAATTTTGAATATATCTTCAACTGGTATAGTGATAGCAAATGTCGCAAAAAAATTATCAAAACAAGCACACAAAATGGAATTATAAAAATAGGAAAAGTAAATTCAAACAACATGAATCCTATGGGAACCTTAAACTGCGATTTTCAATTCAACAATAAAATTGATAAAGGACTTATTTGGATAAGTAAAGACTTAAAAAAAATAAGAGTTGCAAGACAAATTGACAAAAATAAACGAAATGAATTACTCTCTCCTTTTGAGCTTACAAAGACAGAATAAAAGCATTACTTAAAGAACAACTTTACCAGAATAGACTTTTTGGGAGAACTTAAGACTCACACCTTTTAGCTCTATAACAATCCACAACACATCATCTCATCTTCTTTTGACCAACTTGTAAAATATTCATGATGCGAGCATAAACATCAATTTTCCCTACAACTTTTATATTATGAATATCTTTATAGTAAAAGACATTCATATATATAAACATAAAAAGGAAATTCAAATATGCACATACTTATTCTCCTTAGCTCATTGTTAACCAATATATCTTTTTCAGATGATAAAACGACTATTTATACATGCAAAAATGGCATAAAGAATGAAACTATCACCATAGAGCTACTTGAATTAAAAGATATTCATATTAATCAAATTGATTTTGAATCCCCTAGCCCTACAGTAACTAGCTCAAGCATCGATCGCAGGACCTACTTTTATGTAAATGTTAAAAATCTATTTAATACAGTTGCCCCACAAGACTTAGCTGATCGACTCTATTATACAAGACAATTAAAAGAGCTTAGCTGCATGCCTTCAAAGCACTACACTATGTGTCTTGAACTAAATGGAGGCGGAGCATGGCAAAGTAGCATTCTTGCTAAGATGAGCAAAAATCCATATACAAAGCCAGAATCTTTTTATTTTTCACTAAAAGATGAAGAAAAAGAATTTTTAAGCTCTACTTATATATGCAAAAAAGATTAAAACAATGATAGCTAACAAACACACTTTCAAGGAGAAAAACGTAATGAGAAAATTAGTTTTAATTATTATCTTAGGTACTAATTTAGCTCTTGCTACCTCTCAAAAGTGCCGAATAACAGCACTTGGACTTAGCTTTGAATCTGAGTTTCCTCAAAAAGAAGATGCCTGGAAGTTATTCAAAGAAGGCTCTTTAACGAAAGACCAATACCAAAAAACTCTTAAAAACATTAAAATAAATAATATGCTTACAAATGGTCACAAAAAAAGAATCAGACTAAGACTTAAAAAACTTGGTTATTCAGTAAAAGACCTTCAAATTGTAGAAGATATATATCATGAATATAAAAAGCCTATAAAAGGACTTGCTATTGGGACAGGTTATACTGACATTAGACACGAGCAAGTTGAATTTATATCTTACATATACGGAACCAAATCTTTAGGTGAAAGCACATATGTTCACGACAAAGATGATATTAAAATGGTTAGACACAAAGCCGAATCAGTTGATGATTTTCTTGGCAGTGAAGATGAACAAGAGATCTACACAGTAGGTGGTGATCAATTTCTTCAATTTATGAAAGTTCGTAGACAAAAAGACAAAAAGTATGTCAATGCTTTTATCAACACAATGCCTAGTTGTAAGAACCTCTATAAAATAAATTTAAAATATCAATAAAAATTCAAGGGAGATGTTCTTTTGTCCCTAATCTCTTTATCTTATTCAATATAACAAGTTTTTTATAACAGCTATATAATAACTAGATAAATTTTCTATTTATGAGGCGTGTTCCTTATGGTAAAATCATCACCAGTTACTTTAAAATTATTAGAAATTTGCGCCTTGCGCTAAAAAATGGGGATTTGCATGAGTTTATACACGCAGTATTTACAACAAATTGAAACTAGAAAAGGTGAAGGACTACACCCTCTACCAATTGATGGAGCTGATCTTACTAAAGAAATAATTGCTCAAATTAAAGATGAGTCCAACGAACATAGAAAAGATTCATTAAACTTTTTTATCTATAACACACTTCCAGGAACAACTGCAGCAGCAGGTGTTAAAGCAGCCTTTTTAAAAGAGATCATTCTTGGATCGGCTGTTGTTAATGAAATCACACCTACTTTTGCATTTGAATTATTATCTCATATGAAAGGTGGACCTTCGGTTGCTGTTTTAATTGATCTAGCCTTAGGAAATGATGAAAATATATCTAATCAAGCTACTGAGGTTTTAAAAACTCAAGTATTCTTATACGATGCAGACACAAATAGATTAAAAGAAGCTTATGATAATGGAAATGCTGCAGCTAAAAGTATTTTAGAAAGTTATTCAAACGCAGAATTTTTCACAAATCTTCCTGAAGTAGAAGAAGAAATCAAAATTGTGACTTATGTAGCAGGAACTGGTGATATTTCAACAGACCTTTTATCTCCAGGAGGAGAAGCTCATTCAAGATCAGATCGTGAACTTCATGGAAAGTGTTTAATTAGCACTGAAGCTCAAAAAGAAATTGTAGATCTTAAAAATGCTCACCCAGATAAAAGAGTCATGTTAGTTGCTGAAAAAGGAACTATGGGTGTTGGATCTTCAAGAATGTCAGGGGTAAATAACGTTGCTCTATGGACAGGAAAGCAAGCTAGTAAATACGTACCTTTTATTAATATCGCTCCAGTTGTAGCAGGAACTAATGGTATCGCGCCAATCTTCTTAACTACAGTTGATGTAACAGGTGGGATTGGAATCGATCTTCAAAACTGGACTAAAAAGTTAGATGCTTCAGGAAACCCTATTCTTGATGAAAATGGTGAACCTGAACTAGAAGAAGTATTTTCAGTAGCAACAGGAACTGTATTAACAATTAATACTAAAACTAAAAAACTATATAACGGTGATAAAGAGCTAAAGGATATATCAGCTTCTTTAACTCCAAGAAAAATGGAATTTATCAAAGCTGGTGGATCTTATGCAGTAGTATTTGGTAAAAAACTTCAATCATTTGCTTGTAGCGCGCTAGGAATTGAACAAAAATCAGCTTACGCTGAATCAAAAGAAATCTCTATTGATGGCCAAGGGCTTACAGCAGTTGAAAAAATCTTTAATAGAAACCTTTTAGGTGGATCAGGAAAAACTCTTCATGCTGGATCAAATGCTAGAGTTCAAGTAAATATCGTTGGATCTCAAGATACAACTGGTCTTATGACATCTCAAGAACTTGAAATGATGGCTGCTACAGTTATTGCTCCTTCAGTAGATGCTGGTTACCAATCTGGTTGTCACACAGCTTCTGTTTGGGATGCTAAAGCTCAAGCTAATATTCCAAAGCTTATGAACTTTATGAATAAGTTTGGCCTTATTACAGCAAGAGATCCACAAAACAAATACCCTGCTATGACAGATGTTATTCACAAAGTACTTAACGATATCACTGTTGATGATTGGGATATTACAATTGGTGGAGATTCACATACAAGAATGTCTAAAGGTGTAGCATTTGGTGCTGACTCTGGTACAGTTGCTCTAGCTTTAGCTACAGGTGAAGCTTCAATGCCGATTCCTGGGTCAGTTAAAGTTACTTTTAAAGGAACACTAAAAGATCATATGGACTTTAGAGACGTAGTTCACGCTACTCAAGCTCAAATGCTTAAGCACTTTAAAGGTGAAAACGTATTCCAAGGAAGAGTAATCGAAGTTCATATTGGAACTCTTCTAGCAGATCAAGCATTCGTATTCACAGACTGGACTGCGGAGATGAAAGCAAAAGCTTCTATCTGTATTTCAACAGATGAAACTTTAATTGAATCATTAGAAATTGCTAAATCAAGAATTAATATCATGATTGAAAAAGGAATGGATAATGCAGGAAAAATGCTTCAAGGTCTGGTTGATAAAGCAAATGCTAGAATCGCAGATATTAAATCAGGAAAAAATCCTGCATTAACTCCAGATGCTAATGCAAAATATGCTGCTGAATTTGTAGTAGATCTTGATCAGATTGTTGAGCCAATGATCGCAGATCCAGATGTTCACAATGAAGATGTCTCTAAAAGATATACTCACGATACAATTAGACCTATCTCCTTTTATGAAGGACAAAGAACTGTTGATCTTGGATTTGTAGGATCTTGTATGGTTCATAAAGGTGATATGCAAATTTTAGCAAAGATGCTTAAAAATATTGAACAAGAGTATGGAAAAGTTGAATTTAAAGCTCCTCTAGTTGTAGCACCTCCTACTTACAATATTATTGATGAGCTTAAAACTGAAGGTGACTGGGAAATTTTATCTAAGTATGCTGGATTTGAATTTGATGATACGAATCCAAAAGCACAGGCCCGTAAAAAATATGAAAATAAAATGTATCTAGAAAGACCTGGTTGTAACTTATGTATGGGTAACCAAGAAAAAGCAGAACCTGGGGATACTGTTATGGCCACATCAACTCGTCTATTTCAAGGAAGAGTTGTAGCTGATTCTGATGAAAAGGTTGGAGAATCACTTCTTTCGTCAACTCCAATTGTTGTTCTATCTACATTACTTGGTAGGACTCCAACTATGGATGAGTATTTAGCTGCTGTTAAGGGGATTAAGCTTACTAGCTATGCTCCGCCGGTAAATTAATTTGATGAGATTATTTTAAATAAAAAAGGGAAGCTTTTAAAGCTTCCCTTTTTTATTAAGTTTAAAGTTATATGAGTGATAATATCTTAAGCTGCAATATCATCAAGCTTAATATCAGGAAAAACCTCTTTAACTTTTAAAAGTGTTTTTAGCGTAGGATTATTCTGTCCTGATTCTAATCTCTGATAAGGAAGAAGTTTTATTCCCATTTGATCAGCAATCTCTTGTTGAGTTTTTCCCATTTGAATTCTATATTTTTTAATAATAATAGATAGTTTTTGATATGGACTTAGAAAAGTAAGCTCGTCAAAATTACTATTAAGATTTTCTATAGAGTAGCCAATCACACGATTATCTTTATTTGAAATAAATTTTCCAAGCTCTTCATTCGACTCCATAGGCTCAAGATAGTTACTATCTTTTTCAAAAAAGATTTCAACGTAGTCTAAGTCTTTGTCGTAATAGATATACATATTAAGTTTCCCTTTTATATATAGTTTTTCCAACTTTCATTTTTGATGTTGTATAAGCCGTAGAAATAAAGTTTCCATCCTTACATATTTTAGTAACCACACAAAAAAATCTATTTTGCACTTTCGCTATATAATACAACTGTGAAATATTATTAGAACTACTTTTTCTAACCTCAAAGAGGGTCTTTTAAACACTGTGAAATTAACTCTATAGTTGCATCTGGATGACGAAGAAAAATATGCTCTTGTTGATCATCAGTAAGTATAAAATCTTCATCAATATAATTCTTAAATATATTCACCTTTCGACATTACTACATACATGTAGTAATGTCGAAAGGTTTAAATTACTGAACGTTATGTACGTGAATATCTCTTTGTGGAAATGGAATTGAAATTCCTTTTGCATCAAGCTGCTTTTTAACATTTTCATTCATATAGAAGAAAACATCCCAATAATCAGCCGTCTTACACCAAGGCCTAACAGCAAAGTCTACGCTTGAATCATTAAGATTAGATACAAATACGTCTACTTCTTTATCTTTTAAAATCTTATCACAAGAAGCTGCTACATCAGCAAAGACCTTTTTAGCTTCATCAATGCTATCACCGTATCCAATACCAAAAGTAAAATCTACTCTTCTAATATCTTCATAAGTTACATTTTTAATTGCCCCACCTGCAACAGCACCGTTTGGAACAAATACAACAATATTATCAACTGTTAAAATTTTTGTACAAAAAATTTGAATTTCTTGAACTACTCCTTCATGTCCTTGAACACTAATATAATCACCCACTTTGTAAGGCTTAAAAATAAGAATAAGAACAGAGCCTGCAAAGTTTCCTAAAGATCCTTGTAATGCCATACCAACAGCAAGACCTGCGGCACCTAAAACGGCAACAAATGACGTTGTTTGAATTCCAACCATTCCGGCAACAGAAATAACAACGATAACTTTTAAAAGATTAGAAACTAAACCTACTAGAAAAGGTCTTAAAGACTCATCCATTCCCGATTTTTTCAATTGCTTTTCTAAAACGGCTTTGGCCATCCTCACAATCCACATACCTACAACTAAAGTTGCTATTGCTAACAGAACTTTTGGTGCATAAGTCATAGTTAGCTCAATAGCAGTATCAAAATATTTATTTACATCTTGCATTATATCCTCCCTCAATGCTTATTAAATACCAAATGACATACCTTCTTCTCTTGGATCTGATACACCTATGAGCTTTTCATTTTTTTTCATGATTGCCTGTATCTTACATCCTAAAGACTTATGTTTAATTTTATGGCCCATTTTTTTAAGTTCTTCCTCAACACTTTTTTCAAAATAAGGAGGTCCAACTCTTATTTCATCAGGTGACCACTGATGATGATACCTTGTAGCACTCACCGCATCCCATAAATCCATGTCATACTCTAAAACATTTAAAACTGTTTGCATAACACAAGTTAAAATTCTTGTCCCAGATGGTGTGCCTAATGCCATAAATGGTTTTTCATTTTTAAATACAATAGTTGGACTCATTGAGCTTAAAGGTCTTTTAAGGGGTTGAACTAAATTATTTTGTCCCCCAACAGCTCCAAAAAGATTTACCCCACCAACATGGCTTGCAAAATCATCCATCTCATTATTTAAAACAACACCCGTTTTTGGAGCAACTACTGCTGAACCGAACCAACCATTGATTGTCTGAGTTGATGTTACGATATTTCCTTTAATATCCATGATCGTAAAATGAGTTGTATCATCTGACTCATAAATAAGTTTTCTGAAGTTTTGAGGAAAAGACTTTGAAGACATTGCCTTATTGGAGCTTATCTTCTTTGCAATTGCCTTAGCATACTTTGGATGAATTAACTCATTTACAGGAACTTTAGCAAAGTCACTATCTCCCATATATTTTGCCCTATCGGCAAAAGCTATTTGCATCGCAGTACTTGTATAATGGATGGCCCTGGCAGATTGAGGGCCATGCTTTTTAAGGTCAAAATTCTTTAATATATTTAAAATTTGAATAATATGAGTTCCACCTGAACTTGGCGGAGGCATTGAGATAATCTTATACCCTTTATATTCACCGACAACAGGATTTCTCATTTTCACCTTATAAACATCAAGGTCCTTTTGAGTTATTAGTCCACCTAACTCTTTTTGAGACTTAACAATCATCTTAGCAACATGCCCCTTATAAAAACCATTCTTTCCCTTAGCAGCAATCATTCTTAGAGTTGTTCCTAGATCCTTTTGAACTAAAACTTCCCCTTCTTTTTTTGCACTACAATCATCATTTAAGAAAATTCTTTTTGAATCTTTATACTTACAAAGTCTTTTCTTTTCAGCATCGATTGCCTTGTAAAGTGCGGGGTAAATAGGAAAACCAAGATTTGCAAGCTTTATTGCAGGAGTTAATAGAATGCTCCAAGGAAGCTTTCCGTGTTTTTTATGAATATCATATAAACCAGCTACTAATCCTGGAGTACCCACTGCTAATGCTCCAGTAATTGATTTATCATTTATTTGCTTACCATTTTTATCAAGAAACATCTTAGAATGAGACTTTAATGGAGCTGATTCTCTAAAATCATATGTATAAGTAGACCTTTTTGCTGCTTCGTGTGAAATAAGAAAGCCTCCGCCTCCAATTCCAGTTGAATGAGGCCTTTCTACACTTATTACAAAACTTGCTGCTACAAAGGCATCATAGATATTTCCACCCTTATCAAAGGCGAATTTAGCTGCCATTGTCGTGTATCCACCTTGGCTTGAAATCATATATTTCTTGCCTATAGCTTCATAGGTTGATCTTTGCTTTCCCTTTATTAAAGGTGCTGTACGAAGTGCATAGGCATTAAAACCTACTAAAAGAATCAGTACTATTTTTGTCATCCATGAGTCCTTAAAAAATAAAATTTTATATATGATAGAGAAAATCAATTTAACTAGTCAAATATTACCTGCATTGAATCATTTCTAAGATATTTTAAAATAGAAACATGAACAAACTAATTATTTTATTATCACTTTGCTTTACAATTTCATGTAGTACTACTCAAAAAAAATATAGTAATGAACAGGCGACTGTACAAATCAGAAACTACAAACTTAACACTCAGAAAATAGAGCTTAGTAATATTATTGATAAGAAAAAAACACGAAGTTCCAAGGATTTTTTAGAAAACAAGAGAAATACTGATACTAAAAAGTGGATCAAATACTTTTCTACAAACGGCAAAGACACTTTAAAAAAGTATTTAAAAAGAGGAAATAGATATAGAAACCAAATAGAAGAGATTTTTGAAAACAATAATCTTCCCAAAGATCTTTTTTATGTAGGACTTATTGAAAGCGGTTATTTTCTAAATGCAAAAAGCTCAGCCTCCGCAGTTGGCCCATGGCAATTTATGAAGGCAACTGCTAAACGATATGGGTTAAAAGTAAACTCAAGGGTTGATGAAAGAAAGCATATTATAAAATCAACTAAAGCTGCTGCTCTTTATTTTCAAGATCTTTACAATATCTTCGGTTCTTGGGAGCTTGCTCTAAGTGCCTATAATGCAGGAGAATTTGGTGTTATTAGAAGAATCAGAGGTGCTGATTCAAGAGATTTCTATAAGCTTAGTGCAAAAAAGAAACTACCTCGAGAGACAAGAAATTATGTTCCTAAAATTATTGCAGCAATGGAAGTTTCAAAAAACTCACATTTCTACGGAGTTAATATACCTACAAATAGAGCTCCTAGCACGCAGCTAAAAAAAGTTACTCTAGATAAACAATACAGTATAAGACAATTAGAACGCAAAACAGGTATTAGTTCTCATACTCTGAAGTTTTTTAATACAGACATAAAAGGATATTACACTCCTAATACAAGAGGATATGAACTTTATATACCAAAATATAGTAACTTCAATCCTCCAAAAATTACAAGAACAAAGAAATATAAAAAGAAAAAAGAACCAAAAGAATCTACTGACTTTCACAAAGTAAGAAGAGGTGAAAATCTTACACTTATAGCAAGGAAGTACAAAACAAGTGTAAGTAAACTTAAAGCGATTAATCAGCTCACAAATAGCAAAATACACCCTGGTATGAAATTATCATTAAGAAAAATGAAATTAAAAAAGGCATATCGAAAAGTAGCAAGTTATAGAGTTAAAGGAGGAGACAACCTACATTTAATTTCTAAAAAATACAAAACTTCTATATCTAAGCTCGTTCAAATGAATAAACTTAAATCAAAAAGAATTTATAAGGGTCAAAGATTAAAAGTTCCTCACAGAAACTTTAAATATCATGTCGTGAAAAATGGAGAGTACCTTTTAAAAATAGCTAAAAAATACCGTCTAAGCCTAAATAAAATCAGAAGTCTAAATGGAAAACGTCTTGCTAGAATTTACCCAGGACAAAAGCTCATTATTGGCCTATGAGACTTTTCTTTCTCTACTTCATTATAACTTGCTCATTTGCTAGCGAAAAGGTTTCAGATATTGACAATATCCCCTTTAACTTTAGCTTCGAATCAAATAGTCGATCTTTAAGAATTAAAATAATCAAAGAAAATAGTTATATTTCTAGAGACAAAGATGGTGCTAAAAGTATAAAGCTATACCTTAAAATAATGGATAAAAAGTTTAATCATTTTGAAGTTCATTATAATAAAATAAAGTATGTATCTGAAGTCTCAAATAAATATGGATACACAAGCCTCATTTTTGATCCCTTTAAATCCGATTATTTTTACGTTCTTAACAAAAAAGGAAAATATAAAGTAAAGGTGCATACCGCACTCTTAGAAGGACAAAGCTATCTACGTGACCACACCTGTAATAAGGCAACTATTATTCTAGATAATCCTCAAAAGGTGCCCTTAATTCTCAATTGTAAATACGAGCTTACTGGAAAGTTTTTAAACCAGAAAAAGAAACTCATTCTTACTTTCAAAGCTCTTAATAACGAAAAAAAAGTCGTAAGAATTAGAAATAAAAGAAGCACTACAATTCATTTTGATAAAAGCACCATAAGTATATATACAAAGTATAATAATAAAGATCACAAAATGGGACTGGCCTTAGGTCTAGGACCTTACCAGTTTGATACTAAGTTCAATAACGAGAAAAAAAATAATGGCATATCTTCAGCTCTAATGGTCTATACTAACTTTAAAATTAACCATAGTACTTCAATAAGAGGCTTTGACGCTGCCGTATGGAATGATTCAACCTTTAACAATGCTGGAATATATCTGGCCAATGACTTTTCTTATGCTTTTGATAAGCAACTTGTTATGACTACTCTTTTAGGTGTGCAATACCTACACTTTAAATTTAACTCTAATAGTACTTCTTACAATGAACCGATTTACCCCCAAGGTATAGAATTTACATATCGAAATTTCCTAGATATTCCTCATTATATTTTATCTGGTGGAATTTTTCTTAGCACACAAAATGACTTAGAATACAAGAATGCTTGGATTAGATGGGGAAAAGGTTATTACTGGGAACTTAATCTTATTACTTGGGCCAAAAATGAATTTAGTGCTACAACTTACGGACTCTCAGTTATTTTTCCTCTAGCTAAACTTTTTTAACTCCAAAAATATTAATAGCAAGACCGCTAAAAATGAGGATGAAAGATATAAACATTCTTGTGGTAATAGATTCTCCTAAAAATAGAAAGCCTATTATACCCGCAACAACAGGTTGAAGATATATAAAAAGAGCAACATTAGAACTAGAAGCCTTCTTTAATGCCCAATTACTTAAAAAATAGGTTATAACAGTAGCTCCAATAATAGTATAAGAACCACTAAATATTATTTTATAATCTATTAAAGGCAGCTCAAATGCCATCCATTTATTAAAATTAATAATAGTTAGAAAGATAGAGCTAAAAAATAGCATCCAGCTTGTAATCCACATACTATCATAAGATTTTAAAAATTTTTTTGCAAAACTTAAATACAGCGCAAAAGATAAAGCTGAAATAAAAACTAATAAATCACCAATAAATGAATTTGAAGAAAAACTAACTTTACTAAGGTCTTTAATAACTAAAACACCAGCAAAACCAAGCAAAAGCCCTAACACTTTTCTAAAGCTCGCTTTTTCTTCTTTTCTTAAAACAACAACGAATATCGTAAGAAGAGGTATTGTTGAAGTTAAAATCGCTGTATTTATAGATGAAGTATACTTCAATCCATAGAGAAATAAAACTTGCCCTATACTCATGGCCAAGAATGAAAAGGCAATACAGGGTAAAATAAATTGCTTATTAAGAGGCGGCTTTTCTCTCTTTAAAAAAACAGATAAGCCTCCCATTACTATTGCAGCAATAAAGAACCTTATGTTTGACCAAACAAGAGGATCAAATGTTTGAACCATAACCTTATTAGTTGAAAAATTAATTCCAAAGAGAACTTGAACTAAAATAAGAGAAAAAATAACCATATTTAATATACTAATCTATAAAAACTAATAAACAACTACTTTATTCAGTTTTTTATAGGAAAATAATAGATAAGATAGTCTACTTGAACTCTTTAAATGTAAATAAACCTTCTTTAACTGTGTAAAAGACTTTACTTTTATCTTATATTTATAATCTGAAACCTTGTAAAAGTTAAAATCTAACTTTTGGGCATACTCAACAAGATCATTTATATCTTTATGTATCAGAACATATAATTCAAGTTCAAGTTTAGCAATATATGAATCCTCAACAAACACAATTGGCCTAAGACCTTCAAGTGGTAAATTAGTAGTTACTATCCTGTTTTTTTCATTGATATAATGACCCTTTACCAAAGAAAAATTTGAATCTAAAAACTGCTCAGAACTATTAATGTCAACTCTTTTACTAGAAATTAAATCAACAGTTAATGAATTGGCCATAAATGAAAAAAGTAATACAAGCATAAATACCATACTGACTATATCGGTTTAATCAATAAATTACTTAAAGCTTTAATAAATATTAGCCGATAAATTTTGTATGAAAGAGAAAGCTTTAATATTATCAAGGCAGAATCACATAAAACATATAAACAGAAGTATGCCCTTAATAGCAATACTTTTTCTTATTCAAAATATGGTTATGTCATATGCCTATCCAAAAGAATCTTTTGGCGATTACACTATATTTTGTGCTATCACAATATGCTCATATGTCGCTATTTTATTTTGGTATGATAAAACAATTTATACTAGAATATTTAAAGATAGACTAGAAACAACTACTTTATTTGGCTCAAACAAAACGATCTACTTTAAAGATATAACAAAAGTAATTGCTCCTCAAAAAGAACTTCCTTTTAGTACCATCATTTTATGTTCTCAAGATCAGATTATCCCCTTAAGATATATCGACTCTCCTGTAGCAACAAAAGAATTTATTCTCAAACTAATTAATGAAAGCAAAATTGAGTCTAACGATATAGCAGCTTAAGCTATAATAACTTATCTAAAAAGACTTTCAGTTTTTTTATAACAATAGGTGGAATCTCATGACCTCCTTCAAACCCTACAAACTCACCTTGTAATCTCATTAATTTTAAAAGCTCGAAAAGATTCATGGCCTGTTTATACTCTAGAACTTGATCCATTTTTCCATGACTTTGAAAAAATGGGATACTATTCATATGCTCAAGTCTTTCTATAAGTAAATCCTTACCTATAAGACTTCCCGATAGAGCAATATATCCTATTAATTTATCTTTAACTTTATTCATAAGATGAGAAGTTACCATCGATCCTTGAGAAAAGCCTCCAACAATAATTTCATCTTCTCCATGTAGACGAATAAAGTTTTCAAGTTTATCTAGCACAAAATTTAACTCTTCTGGATACTGACTTGAGTAGTCCCTAAATTCTCCACTCAACATTGCCCTTTGTAACTGTGCCATATCAATATCAAACCAAGCTCTACCACTCATATGTGGTCCAATTGGAACTTCCTTAGGACCATTAATAAAAAACCAATTAAACTTCTTTTGTGGATCCAAATAAGAGTGTAAAGGTGCAAGATCGTCCATAGAAGCACCATAACCATGAAGTATGAATATGTCCTTATTATTAGACCCACCTACTTTAATATAATCAAAATTTGTTTTTTCACATTTTAAATAATTCATGGGACTATTATTTCACAAAGGAAACATAATGTCTTTAGGTGTAAAATATATATTGATAGCAGGATTATTTTTTAGCGTAATTAATGCAGCCGTAAAATACTATTCTCATATTCCTTCTATTGAAATTGTTTTTTTTAGATCAATTGTAACTTTATTTATAAGCTATTATTATGTATCCAAAAGAAAGCTAAAAATCTTTAATAAATATTCAAAACTCTTATTTTTAAGAGGTGCTTTTGGTGCAACAGCACTTATCATGTACTTTCATACAATCCAAAAAATTCCATTAGCAACAGCCGTAACACTTCTATACCTTGCTCCTGTTTTTACTGTTATATTTGCAATCTTTATTACCAAAGAAAAACCAAAACCTTTACAATGGCCATTTATATTAATGAGCTTAAGTGGAGCAATTGTTATCAAATCATTTGACCCTACTATTGATTTTAAATATTTTGTCATGGGTATTACCTCTGCAATCTTTGCAGCTCTTGCCTACAATACAATAAGACTACTAAAAGATAAAACTGACCCCCAACTTATTATTTTCTACTTTCCACTTATCACAATCCCCATCTGTCTACCTATATTAATTGGTCAATGGGTTACTCCTACTTTATATGATTTTTTAGGATTGATCTTAATTGGAGTGCTTACACAATTAGCACAAATATTTATGACAAAAGCTTATATGTACTCAAGTGCTAGTAAAATATCTCATTTCAATTACCTTACTACTGTCTATGCTTTACTATGCGGGATAATCTTTTTTAATGAAACGATAACATATAGTGGAATTATAGGTTTAGCTTTAATTATAGTTGGTGTTATTTTAAGCTCTAAGACAGCTTCTTAGCAAAGGAGGCTAATAACTTTTTAATCACGACAGCTTCATTTTTAGAAGATGGATTCAATTTAATCATCTTTTGTAATTGCATCGTGATTTTCTTATCTAAATTTTTATATTCAGCTAAAAGACCTTGAGATTGATTCTGCTCTAAAGTTAGAACTCTTTGCTCAAGAGCTGCAAGCTTTGTACTAAGTCCTTGTGTATCAGAAATATCTAAAATATCAGTATTATTATTCTTCAATCTATTTAAATTGATAACTTTAGTCGCATCTATATTTGCCGCACTAAAATCTAAATCTCCAATAACTTCATCATTGTTGACCTTTGTATCTTGCTGATCAGTATCATCTATAAATAAATTTTTTAAATCTTCAACGCCCATATAATAACCTTTCTACAATACTTATCGTCATCTATGAGACAATTCTTTAGCAAAAAGGTCGGATTCTATCATATCTTAATAAAATTAATAATTTAGAAAGGTAATAAATGGCCCTAAAGCCATTTATTACTGGGAAGAAAAGACTTTAAACACAACTAAGATTAAAGCCTCATATCTATTTTATACCAACCAAGCTAAAAATATCCACAAGATATTCTTTAAAAAATCATAAACTAAGTATTTTTCAGAACTTGTAATAATTGACATATATGAACAACTTTTGGGAAACTATCGAAAATTAGGAGTTTACAAAATGACACATATTGCCATAGTAATATTTTTTTCCATAGTAACTTATGCGCAAGATTGGTCAAAAGATGCTAAGCTTCCAGGAAATAAAAAATGTAAAAATATTCATCAAAAAACCATATGTTATAGTGATTCAAATAGAGAAAATATCTATCAACTTGATAAGTATAAACTTGATGAAATCAAAAGACGTGGAAGTACTCATGCCCTTCACTACCCAGTTAGTGTATCTGAACTTCAAATTCCTTACAAGTTACTAGAGAGCTCTTTTGAAAATAACTCTGTCATAAAAAAAATCTTTAACAAAGTTGCTAGTATATTTTATAAAATAAACTCTTTAGATGATCTTTATTCCTGGATTGGATTACATCAATATCCCAATTCACCAGATTTAAAAAACCCAAATATTATTTATAACTTTAAGAAAGTTAAAACAGAAAGAATGGGAGCCACTGTTTGGGATAACAGAGAAAAGCTAACTGTAAGCTGTGCTGCCTGCCATAGCTCAAATCTTTTTGGAACAAAAGTAATGGGACTTACAAACCGTTTTCCTAGGGCCAATGAGTTTTTCATACATGGTAAAAAAGCTCTAAGCTTAATACCAACAAAACTTTTCAAAAAAATAATAAATCCCACAAAAAAAGAAGAACTTATTTTTAAAACTGCTAAAGAAGCAATACAACATATTGGGCTTAAAAAACCAAAACACATAAGCCTTGATACTTCTCTAGCACAAGTAGGACTTTCTCTTGCAAAAAGAAATTTAGATCCTTACGCTACTAAAAATAGATTAACAGCAATGTTTCCACGAAAAAATAAACTACGCCATCTTCCAGCTGACTCAAAACCTGCTGTATGGTGGAATGTGAAATACAAAACAAAATGGCTATCAGATGGATCCATAGAGTCGGGAAATCCTATTCACACAAATTTCTTATGGAATGAAATAGGAAGAGGAATAGATCTTAAAAAACTTGATCAATGGCAAAAAGAAAACAAACAAATCGTAAAAGAACTAACTGCTTATGTTTTTAGCACAAAAGCTCCTCGCTTTAATGATTTTTTTGCTAATCAGATTGACATTAACAAAGCAAAAAAAGGAGAAGCTCTCTTTAAAAAGTCCTGTGCCGGATGTCATGGAACCTATGAAAAAGGATGGAGTGATGAGTTTTCTGTCACTTATGAAGAAAAAATAGCAACAACAAAAATATGGTTTCATACAAAAACACCAACTATAGATGTTGGAACTGACCCCTATAGATACCAAGGTATGAAATACTTTTATAAAGATTTAAATAGACTCGCTATTTCAGAACAAATTGGTACTTTGGTAAAACCGAAAAAAGGGTATGTACCACCTCCGCTAGTTGGAATTTGGGCAAGATGGCCTTATTTTCATAATAACTCTGTTCCTACACTTTATGATATCTTATCTAAAGAAAATAATAGACCATCATTCTATTACCCTACAGCTGCTAACGATAAGAAAAAAGATTTTGATATTTTAAAAAATGGTTACCCCAATATAAAAACAAAAGAAAATAAAAATATGCTTTTCAATACAAAGCTTAAAGGCTTATCTAATATGGGGCATACTAAAATGCTCGTAAACGCAGATGGAAGCGAAAAGTTTACTCATCAAGATAAAATTAATATAATACACTTTTTAAAAACGTTATAAGGAATTAATGAAAATACTATCATGGACGGCAATAATTGTACTCAGTATAAGCTATTGGTTTCAAATATATAAGATTTATAAATTAAAAGAAGTCAATGATCTTTCTATGACTTATCATATTATGCTTGCAGTTGGCTTTGGAATTCTTACCTACACAGCTTATGCCGAAGGATCAATCATTTTTCTTGTAAAACAAGTTGCTACTACAATTCCTGTTTTAATCATCATCGGACAAATTCTTTACTACAAGGACAAACCTAGAACTGACCGACTAAACTAATGTTGCAAATATCAAAGACCTACTAAAATAGAGACAAAATACCTTTAAAGTATATTTTAACTTCAATATTTATAAGTACTTAGTTCATTTGTCCTTAAACAAAACTTTGCACAAGTATTCCTATGAATT
>JAOARC010000025.1 GCA_025210745.1 Bacteriovoracaceae bacterium | reverse complement strand
GAATACTTGTGCAAAGTTTTGTTTAAGGACAAATGAACTAAGTACTTATAAATATTGAAGTTAAAATATACTTTAAAGGTATTTTGTCTCTATTTTAGTAGGTCTTTGATATTTGCAACATTAGTTTAGTCGGTCAGTTTCTAAACTTCATGAGTTATTAGATATTTACAATACCCCACTAACTGAATTTGAAAAAGCTGTAATAAATTATACAGCATCTAATAAAGAAATCATCAACACATTTTTTAAGTTCATGAGATAAAGTGTATTTAAAAGAGCTATTTTTATTTTTGGGTAATCAAAACATAAGCTCATCTAGAAATATTTCAAGACAATCAACCAAAAGAGGCATTGCCAAAGGTACTGTTCTTGTTTCTCCCTCGGAGAGAAAACAGTTACAAAAACTTGCTAAGAGGATTAAAGCTGAAAGATTAGCCAGAGACTGGACTCTTCACGAAACAGAAGATAATGGTTTTAGCAAAAAGAAAAATATTACTTTTACGACTCTTATGAAAGTTTCAAATACTTTGGGCATGGCAGCTTCTGAGCCTCTAGAGGATATTTAAAAATCACTTCTTTATAAAAAATGGGCCAAACAACTGACCCATTTTTAAAGTTATTTTAATTTAAAATTCTTATTCTTTTGAATACTAGCGCTAAACGAGTAAATTGGCATTCTGGTTATCTGTACTATCTAAACTTACAAACCATGAAATTAAGCCAATCACTACAACAAATGCTATAACTCCTACCGTTATAGGAATAAAGCTACCCACTACTAAGAGCGAAATGGCTGAAACTGCAAGATATACGACACCTGACAATACCAGAACGATTAAAACAACAACCAAAATGACTATAGCCCAGGTACCAGAAGAAATATCTTGTGCTATAGAGCGACTAATGTTTTTTGATTTTCTTACACTTTTTTGAATACGATCCTTTTCGATTTGTAACCTTATATCTTTTAAAAAGCGCTCTAACGAACCAGCTTCATCTAACTTCAAAAGCATTTCTCGTTCAAGATTGTCAAAGTTCTCATTACTTTGTTCTGACTTTAAGGTTTCTGATAGCTCGTTTATTGTTATATCAATACCAAGCTTTTTTAAACGTCTTTGATATCTAGTCAGTTTTCTTTTACTTGATAGAATTTTCTCTATCTTTCTTTGCGTTGTTTTTTTATACTTTTTCATCTTTTTTGTAAGTAAACTTTTCGAATCTTCAAGGCTTCTATTTTTTCTTCTCTCTTTTTTTATGGCTAGATCGAGAGACTTAAGAACTTTCTTCTTATTCTTTTGCAAGAACTTTAATTTATCCACCTGTGACAAAGCAGAATATTTATTAATCTGTTTAACATTGTGTAATGTATCTAAAGTTTGAGCCAAAGATACCTGAAAGCAAACTGCTAAAGTTATGAATAGATATACTATTTTTGTCATAATTATCTCCTCGAGACTATGTTCATAAATCACATATTCCTTTGATCATGTTTATATTTTATTTCTTTGTTTTTATATTTATTGCTCATCAAATCTAGCTTTTTAAGCAAACTTTCATTTTTATTATTTAAGTCTAAGCTTGGCTGCTCAGATCTTGGTTATTTGCTCTAGAGGTTTATACACCTAACAGTATCAATAACTCTTATTCGCCTCTTTAAGATAGAGGTATGAGAGTTAAAGCCCTTTTCTTTTCTTTCATAAAAACGTCCAGATTTTTTTCCCGCAATTTGCAATGCTTTCATGGACGAAGTTTTTGTTAAAGTTTCAACTCTGTCAGCTGGGTTCTTGCTAAACATAGAACATAACTTATTTGAAACTTTTTTATAGTCAAATGCACTTATCTCTATGTTAGAACTATTAACTCTTAATGCTGTAATATTTGTTTCAGATGTTTCATAATTAAAAACATGAAGTACATCTGCACAAATATCAAATCTTACTTTTTCTTTTGTAATATTAGGTTCTCCTTTTAGGATCTTTTTTAACCCACCAACTTCCTTCATCTTAATGCTTGTTACAATATCTAGCTCTAATTCTTTACATTCTTCTATAGCAAAACCAGAAATACTCCCAAGTGCTAGTAATCCAATCAATAACTTTTTCATAATTTTCCTTTTGAGACTCTGCTCATAAACCTAATATTTATCTTGTGACTCTTGCCTTTTATTTCTACACTTTTTTATAATTTACATCGACCTAAGCTGCATCGCAACAAAGCCTGCACTTACTGATGTTTAAAAAGACATCATATATCTTTTACAGAAAATCTAGCCTTCAGATGGTTTTAAATACTCAGAAAGGATCTCATCTAAAAAAATGGAACAAATTATTAAGTTAAAAAGTTGCAGGAGATAATCCTGAAATCTATTATTAGGTTACACAAAAGAAGATTACAAACAAAAAAAGGCTAAAATTGGCTCGAATAGCTTGATAAATGGCGGGGCGTGCAGGAATCGAACCTGCCTCAAGAGTTTCGAAGACTCCTATGCTAATCCGCTACACCAACGCCCCAGATTTTTTTAGTTTTTTATCAAAATATAAAATAAGTACAAATGTACTTAAAAGTAAAAATAAACTTATATAAAATTCCTTATCAAAGTTTGGAATATAATTTAATTCTTTTAAAATATAAGTTTTTCCTCGTATTATTTTAGATTCAATAACTTTTCTCCATGGCCATATTTTTTGAAGAGAACCAATCATAAAACCACACATCATTGCTAATACGAAGTTATATTGTTTTTTCAGAGCATACTTTAATAATTTTGAAAACGAAACTAAACCAATAAAACATCCTAAAGAAAAAATAATCAATATCTTTATATTTTCAAGACTTGAAAAACTCTTAATTGCACCTGTTATAAACTCATATTTACCAAGAATTAAAAGTAAAAAAGATCCAGAAATTCCAGGTAAGATCATCGCACAAATAGCAATTAATCCAGCCAAAAGAATATAAAAGTTTGTATTTGGTGTTTGAACAGGGGTCATTGTTACAATTAAAGATCCAATAACAACACCTATAATTATAGCAGGAATGGTATTAGATCTAATTGGATGTGCACATTTTTTTATAAGAACAATAACACTACTTGCTATCATACCAAAAAAAGATGACCACATATAAATAGGATAATTATCAAGTAAGAAGTGAATTAACTTAGCACCAAGAATAATAGAACTTATAATCCCTAAAAATAAAGTTATAAGAAATCTTATATCAATATCTTTAAACGCCATTTTAATATCAAGCTTTATTAAGCTTTTAAAAAAATGATGATCAAAAGAACTAAGTGTATAAATAAGTTTATCATATATACCTAAAATAAGGGCAACTGTCCCTCCAGATACTCCGGGAACAATATCTGCTGCTCCCATACACATTCCCTTTAAAAAGATTGAAAAGTTTTTATTCATCTTCTTGTTGACGCCCTAACTCACCTTCTATATTTAGAAGCTCATCAATTTCTTCTATATCAAACTCTGTAAGACCATACGGATTATCTTTATCATTAAGATCCTCGTCTAAATATAATTTTCCAAAGTTTTCTTCTATTTCATCTAAAGACTCTTCATATGTAGAATTTAATTTTTTTTCAATTCCGTCTAAATTCTGTCCCTCAAGTAGCTTATCTTCATCTAGTCTGGCTTGGTTTAACATCGCTTCAGCGGTTGTAATTTCCTTTTCAAGATTTTCTAAAGATCTCAAATCCTTTTCATTATCCGAAATAATTGATTTTTCTCTTTCCTGTCTTTCAAGTTCGGCAAGTTCATCTTCCGTAAACTTGATTGAATCCGCTTTATTTAAAAGATCATCATTTAAATCATCAAGGTTTAGCTCCACATCTAGCTCATCTAACGCATTATCAGCATCGTCTAGGCGATCCTTTCTTTTCTTTAAATGCAGTTCTTTTAAAGCTGCTTTTTTCGTTTTTGTAATTGCGATTTCACCAACTTTAAAATCTCTTTTTGATAATGTAACTAAAGCCGTTGCAAAGTTATCTGTCAAAGATATTACAGTTAATTCTCCATTCTTATACGTTGGATTATCAGTTATATTTTTTGCCGTTCCTCTGTCTTTAAAACCATAAACTTCAAAAACATTTCCCATCTCAACACCATCTGCTCGGCCTCGATCTAAATAAACGACATCTCCAAAACTTGCATACTCTTGTAACTTATTGAAAGAACCAATAATAACAGCTTCTACTAATCTGTTGTTAAAAGTTCTCGTTATTCTTTCTATTTTAGGCGTGTAAACAGTTATTCTATCTTCTCTATTAATAATTCCCGACGAATCTATAATTGTACATTCCCATCTATTTTGATGCTTCTGAACAAGCTGAATACTACCAACAATTGTATACTTATAACCTTGTCGATCAGAGTTTTCATGAGTCAACTTACCCGCAGCTGAATAAATTGAAAACTTATCTCCCGCCGCGACCTCTATATTTTCATCAAAAGTAACATATACTTTATCATGTTTTGTAAACATTGATTTTTCATCAATTGCAGCGACAACTTTTCCAAAGTCTTGAACAATATTTGTAGATATAAAAGTATTTAAATAGAATCCTTCTTTAAATTTAGGGGCAACCTTCGACTCTTTATCAAAACCTGTTTTATCATACTCATCAGATGGGATCTCTAAATTGAAATCTGGAGCTGGAGGATCATAAGATTCGTATTCACTAATAAGTGATTGACTAGATATTTGATCTAAATCTTCTAAAGTATCTCCTGTTGAATATTGAACAAACGCACCATCTTTAATTAATTTTTGTCTTTGAGTAATCCAAGTTGGCTTTGCAGAAGTTCCCCATTTTGCAAATTCATCTTCTTGTTTTTTTTGCTCGGTAGTTGCTTTTAAATGAGACTCTCCCGTGGCGACAGTAACAGTTGGTAATTCTTCTTGAGAGCCAGATGTAAATAAAAGTATCATACCCGGTTCTATTTCATGAGGATTTGTAATATATGAATTAAGCTGCCAAATTTTAGCATAATAAAAACCTGAGCCAAAAAAACGCTGCGATATTTTCCATAACCAATCGCCTTTAACAACTTTATATTTCGTTTGCGTCGTCTGAGATGCAATCTCATGCCATACTTTATTATCAATTTTGCCCTTCATTTTTGAAGCGATCTCTAATAAGTTTTTCTCAGCAGAACCTACATCGAATAAATCTTTATCTTCACTTGATAATTCTTCTGAAACAATTTTCGTTTTCTTTACCTTTTCAACTTCATCAACTTTTTTTACAAATTCATCTTCTTCAGGCAAAGCAAAATGAGCATCCTTTAGATCGTCCTTCAAAAAATCGAGATCATCCACCGTTGTATTTAGCTCATTTGAAAGATCACTTGCTTCATTGACCATTTCCACTTTTTTAGAATTTGAATTTACTGGCCCAGCTCCACTTTCTTGCGGAAATTCTTCTAAAAGGAGTTTAATATCTTCTGGATCATCTAATACTAAGTCATCAGCATTAATCTGCTCGCAGTATCCCTTAACACTAAGAAGAGCAAGGATAATTAAAATATTTTTATAAATTAAATTCATTTTAACCTTTTAATCCAAAAAAATCCTGCAAGACAGACTCATATCTTGCGACTTTTTGCTTCAACCCAAGACTTCGCGCACTTCTTATAGCACCCCTTAAGGCATCAATAACTTTTGAAGAATAACTATTTTCATCCAAAATACTTTCAAAAACCTGTAAAGAAAGATCAAACTGGTTTTGATTATAATATATTAATGCCGTTTGATACTTCGCTCTTACTCTTATTTGATCACTCGATTTTTTTTCTAAAGACTGAAAAATACTTAGAGCATCCTTAAGCTTACCATTATCTTTTAGAGTTAAACCTTTTTTATACAAACTTAACTGTTGCGTAACCTTATCTGTTGGTAAAGGCGCTGTTACAATTTTTCTTTTCTGATTCTGAGTTTCAAAAACATCAACAGTCGTTTCACTTGATCCTTTAGACACTTTAGAAGATAACTCATCTATTTGATTAAATTTATTGGCTTCAATATCTTTGGCCTGTATGGCCATATATTTATCATTTAAATTTTTGTATTTAACAAGTAGGTCATCATACTTTGCTTTTGAAACATAGACAGGTTTAGTTTTAGGCTGTTTATCACCCATCATTTTTTTGGCAGAATCCACTAGTCCAGCGCATGAACTTAACACAAAGCAAATAAATAAATTTATAAGAAGTTTACTGTTCATTAGTCCTCCATGACTATTTTTAATTGCACTGCTCTATAATATATTTTGGACTTGTAGGTTGCTTAAGTCAATGATATTTAAGAGCTTAAATAATTTTTATGTAAAGGATACTGTATATGTCTGATCAACTAAGACAGATAACTGTGAGGGTAAATAAAAAAGATGCTAGTATGCTCTATTTCATATTAGAAGCTAATGAAAATATAGCATTCTACTCCACTTTAGATGGAAATAAATCTGAAGGCCACAGAGATATTTGCCTAAACACGCATATTAGTCTTTGCGATCAATTAGAAAATATTCTAAATCACTTTTCAAAAAAGTATTCTTTAGAAATATTAAAAGATATAACGATTACAGATTCTCTTTGATATAGTCTAGCATGTCTTCATGGTGAGTTTTTGTTTTTACCTTAGTAAAAATTTCTTTGAGCTTTCCATCTTTTCCAATAATAAAAGACTGACGTAAAATACCATCATACTCTTTTCCCATAAACTTTTTTCTTCCCCAAGATCCGTACTTTAATGCAATCTTGTGATTTTCATCACTAAGAAGATCAAAATTTAAATCTTGCTTTTCAGTAAATCGTGCTAATCTTTCAACTGAGTCTGGGCTAACAGCTAAAACAACTGTTTGAGCTTTTTTGTATTCACTTTTATAATCCCTAATTCCACAAGCTTGATTTGTACATCCAGGAGTCATTGCCTTAGGATAAAAATAAAGTAAAACATTTTTCTTTCCTTTATAGTCTTTTAAAGAAACTTTCTTTCCATCCTGATTATAAAGTGTAAAAGCTGGCGCCATATTGCCAATTTTAGGTAAATCACTCATTATTTTTCTCCTACCAATTATCCCTTAAGGATCTAAGTTTTATAAAAATTTGTTTTTTAGACATATTATTAAACTGAGCCAATTTTTGCAATTGCTCTAGTCTTAAAAAGGGATTGTATAACTTTTCATCACCTATTTTTTTATAACTATAACCATAAGTATTGTATTTATCTAATTCTTTACTAATATGCGTATTTTGAGGCTCAATAGATAAAGAAAATAATAAGTTTGTCTCAAAGTAATCGTGTGAAGGATAAAGAGTAATTTCATCATCTAAATTATAAATATATTGGATAGACTCATATAACTGCTCTACATCTCCTCCATTTTTACAATTTCCTACTCCACTATTAAAAATAGTGTCACCACAAATAAGGCCTACGTTTTCGCTCTTTTTTCTTATGAGATAACAGTAATGCGGGTTAATATGTCCAGGTGTATTAATAACTTTTAAATAATGATCATTATCAAGATAGATTTCTTGTTGATCATAGACATCTATTTTAGTTGCATTATACAAAGAAATAAAATCGTCATTTTGTCCAATATGATCATAGTGATTATGTGTATTTAATAAATAGATTGATTTTGCAGAAGTTGTATTTATCAGCTCTTCAATTTTCTTTAGATCTAGAGGATCAAAGACATAAAATGAATCTGTGCTTTGACAATATATGCAATGATTAAAATTTCTCAGCGGGCTATTAGTATAGAAACTAAATATTTTCATAGATAATACCTCTAATCGACTTTTTTAAAAATTCGATATAAGGAGTTTTATATTTTTGTATTTCATTGTGTAGCTCATGATAAGCGCCCTCAATAAAGCATAATTGTTCTTCTATTTTGTTTTTAACAAAAAAGCTTTTTACTGAATCCGGACAAACGAGAGCATCTTTACTTCCAATAGCTCCAAATAAAGAAATCGAAGAGTCTATATCTTTATTAGCAATAATATTAATTTGCTTAATTATACTTAATAATAATTTAATATTTATTTTTAAACTATTTAACTCATCTTTTATATAGTTTTCATAAACTGTTGGATCATGAGATAATTTTTTTAGATCTAAAACTCCTTTTAAATAAAGTCCATCTTGAAGCCCAATAATTTTATTTAAAATCGACTTTGGAGTTTTAGACACAAAACGACCAAGAGCTCCAACTGTTCCAAAAGCAGGAGAACTAAAAAATACTGCTTTTGGCTTTAAGCTCATTAAATCGCTAGAAATATAGCTTCTAACAACAAGTCCTCCCATTGAATGACCAAATAGAATATATTTTTCCATTCTATATTCTTTAATTAAAAAATTTATAATAAAGCTTAAGTCTTGAATAAAATCATTAAATGAGTCAACGCAAGCTCTTTTTCCAGAAGACTTTCCATGGCCTCTTAAATCAAAGCTAATAATATTAAAATCACTCGCAAACAGCCCATAAAGATGTTCATGCCTTTGTGAGTGCTCACCTAATCCATGTACAATCACAAGCCAATAAGGAGCTCCATGTTCAATGATATTTACATTATAATTTATATCTGCTGCTGATAAAATTTTATTAATTATTTCCATAGAACCATTATAACTTTATTTTTACCTCTAATTCAACTAATCCTCTATACTCAAAGTCCGTTCCAATTAACTCATTTATTTTCATATAAGTATCGAGTTTAATAATTTTGGACTTATTTAACCACGGTAAAAGGTTTATTGGATTAACTTCAAAGTTAATACAATTAGCAGCACTACAGCGAAAAGACTCCTTTATCGCAACTTTGTATAATGATCTTCTACTTTTTATAATATCTCTTTGAAACCAAGCAATATCATTTTTATCTTTGAACTTTATATATAAATTATCTCCTAAAGGATTAATATGTAGTATAAGATGACCATATTCTTCTATGATGAGATCTTTTAAGTCCGTTAATAATTCAGGCTCAACTTTTAGCATAAAGATATTATCTGTTGGTTTTTGATCTTTAATTTTATTATATCTCGCTACAGTAAAGTTTTTTAAAAACGTATCATACTTCTTAGATTTTTTAGTTACATAGTCAGAAAACATTGGTCGAAATGCCATCTTAGAAGAGTGTTTAAATCCTCGCGTATCAAGTGTCACATAATCTACATCATAAAGTTTCTCTGATTCAGTATAGTCAGGGGAAAGATTAATAAATAGTTCCTCTAAAAAACGAAAATTTACCTTTTTCTTATCATCACTTTGATCGCAGTCTTCTAGCTCTTTTCCACAACCCTCTAGTTGAAAAAATAAGTTCTTAATCTTCACAGACTTTATATAATCCGTATCAACATAATCAAAAGGCAATGCCATTGATAACTTATGATGTTTTTTATTAGATAGCTTTATCCCAACATTAAGTAGACCATTACCTAAACTACTAAATAGCTTTGTTATACTACCGGCATTTTCCTTAAGTTCACTAATTAACTTATCATAATCATAATATTCAACAATATCTTGAGTTAAGGGTAGATAAGCTGTTTTAGTGATATATTCACTTCCATTATTTTTTTGTGCAAATGTCTTTGACGGAGCTAATGCATCTATAGAAGATTTTTCTTTGAATCTTGCCTCAAAGTGACAACCTACCAATAAAATTAAAATAAATAATACATTAGTTTTTTTTAACATATAGAATTCTCATCGCCTCAATCATTTAGTTTTTTATAGAGAGTATAATTTAAGCTGTTTTTAATTTTTAATGAATAAAAATATTAAAAGCATGTCTTTTTTACACGGTGCGACATTTTTTATTCTTCTCATCAAAAAATTCTTATAAAATAAATCTCATAAACCCTATTAAAACTTCATTTTGAGAGAAAAAGAGCAATGACTAAATTATTATTTTTATCGCTAACCTTATCTTTAAGTGCTTTTTCACAGTACTACAAGACTCTACCTAAAGGTGCCAGAACTCTAGTATATAGAAATATTAATACTGCAAATATTAAATCTAGCTATAATCACTCTAATACAAAGTCTCCTTATACATTTCAAGTTGAAGCCACAGGAGAGCTATTACAAGATATTGAAATTCCAGAGATACAACTTGCTATAAGTGAAATGAATCAATACATACCTAGCGATCAATTTAGTCTAGGTACTTATAAAGTATCTGGATCTGCTGATGTTCAGGCTGAAGTATTTGGAGTTGGCTACGGTATTACTAATAAAGTTACTGCATATGTTGGGATTCCATTATTTGATGCAAGAGTAAAAATGAAATACTCAAGGCCAAAAGGAAACACCTATTCTGCTCTAGCTGAAGCTCTTGAGGAAAGTACAACAGATAATGTGGCTCAAGGTGCAAGTTCTCTCATTGCAAGCTCCAGTAAAACTTTTGATTTTGATGCTACAATTTTACAAAATATCTTAACAAACGAGCTTGATTATGAGCCTCTTGGAGACTGGAATGGAAGTGGTATGGGTGATGTTGAACTAGGTATTTTATATAACTTTTATACTGCAAATGACTACGGGCTACTTTTTTCAACAGGAGCTGTTGCTCCTACAGGTAGAGTTGATGACCCTGATATTTTACAAGACTTTGGCTTTGGTGATGGACAATGGGATATGTTTTTAGAGTTTGGAGGCTCTTATCACATAAGTGCTGGACTTACTTTCAATTCCTATATGAGATATACATATCAATTTGCAAGTGAAAAAGAGTTAAGAAGACCTATTTCAAATGAAATAAAAGAGTCAAATGAAAAAGGAATATTTAACGAAAAACTTGGAAATAAACACTTGTATCACTTTGACTTAGACTATTCATTTAATGATTGGATTTCTTTTAAAAGTGGATATGAGTATGAATATATTGGAACATCAAAATACGACTCAGCTTATGGAATAGAAAATAAGTATCTTGCCTATAATTCAGATTCATCAACACATACTCTAAACTTAGGCTTAACTTTATCTACAATCACACTTTTTCAAAAACAAAAGTTTGTTCTACCAGCTTCTATCGAACTTAAAACAAGTCAGATGTTTTCAGGAACAAATAACCCAGATGTAGATCGGTATGAACTTGAATTTAGAATGTTTTTTTAATTCTAAAACTGACTAAAACCTAGACATTTTTTATAAAAACAAACTAATTTTATTGAACTTAACTATTTGATTTTATTAAAATTATATTAAAATAACATTATGTGTAAAAAAATATTGCGCAAAGCACAAAAAGAGTGTATATATAATAAACTAAAACAATCAGGAACTGACTAACTTTTTAAGGAAGCTACGTGAAAGTAAGAAGTAAAGACAAGAAAAAAGCTTATAACCCTAATCTAGGTTTCATTGGAAACACTGAAGTTAAGGTATCAAATTATCTTTTCTCAGGTAAAAGAATGAGAAAGGCCTATATTCATGCAAAACCTGTTGCTGATAGAATTTTAAAAGAAGAAATTTCATCTCATTATCTTGAAAGTAAAAAGCTTACAAAGTTTTTAAAAACAAGAGATTTAACATTTTCGAAAAAAACGTCTAAAGGATATAAAACATTCGTTGTACCATGTACAACAACTGTAGTTCCGCTACAGAAATCTTTATTCAATGAAGTTGAAAAAGCATCACAAAAATTAATGATTGCACTTAGATGTGTTCTTCAAGATATTTATGGATCTAAAAATGTTAGATCAAGTAAATTTGCTAAAAGTCTTCCAAAAGAAATTAGAAAGATTTTTATTGAGTCTATTGAAAATTGCCCAACTTATCTTCCTCAGCTTCACCATAAGAATATGAAAAAATATCCATTTCTAGATAACGTTGGATTAGACTTAGTGTTAGTTGAAGACTATCTTCAAAAATCAGCAAACTTTCCAGCCTTAATTGCTAAAAAGGATATCGATGCATTACCTAATCTTCCATTTAGAATTTTAGAAATTAATGCTGGATCTCCTTCAGGTGCATCTAATAATATGAATATGCTTGAAGGTATTTATGCTCAAAATCCAGAGATTTTAGAGTCTCTAGGAAAGCTAATGCCAAATGATCATTTTAAAATTTTAGGTGAAACATATAAGTCTTTAGGTGAAAACTGGACAGGGATTAAAGATGGTGTTCAGATTTTACTTCCACCAGGTGGACAAAATGGAGCTGCTCCAGAAATTCATCAACTAGCTGCTTATTCCGGATTAATTTATGCTGATCCTGATCAATTATACCAAGATGAAAAAGGTTATATCAGATTAAGAACTGTAAAAGAAAACCCAATTGTTACAGCTATCTACTCAAGAGTAAATACTGACTCTGCTTTATATGATCCAAGTAAAGG
>JAOARC010000024.1 GCA_025210745.1 Bacteriovoracaceae bacterium | reverse complement strand
GGAATGGGATCTGCGGCGATGGCACACTCTGCAGCTAAGTCAACACCAATTCAAGAGGGTGTTGTTGCATTATTAGAGCCTCTTGTAGATACAATTATAGTTTGTACAATTACTGCTTTAGCAATTCTTTTAACGGGTGCGTGGACTGATGCAAGTGTTTCAGGAGCTGATATGACAGCGGCGGCATTTTCGTCTGTAATGGGCGGCTTTGGATCTGGTATTGTTACTTTAACTGTTACAATGTTTGCATTTTCTACAATCATATCTTGGTCATACTACGGTGAACAAGGAGTGACATTTATCTTTGGTGAAAAAATGATTCCTATATATAGATATATTTTTGTTGGATTTATATTTTTAGGAGCAATTGCGAAGTTAAATGTTGTATTAAATATTTCTGATGCTGTTTATGGCTTACTTGCGATTCCAAACTTAATAGCTTGTTTTATTTTAATGCCAAAAGTAAAACAAATGCTTAGTGAGTATAAGTCAAAATTAAAGTCTGGACAGATTAAGGCTTTTAAATAAAAAATAGGCTTTTTAACAAGCCTATTCATAAATAAGAATGGAAGATCTCTTTTTAAGATAGTCTTCCATTTTTTCACTTTCAATCTTGTCTAAAAATGAATTATCTCCATTATTTTCATACCATTTTCTAAATCTATCATCACCATTTATCATATCCATGGGATTAAGGTCTCCTCCGTACTCATAGGGATCGTCTTTATAATGAAAATTTGCACCAAGTAAATTTACAAACTCTTTACATAGAATTTGATTTAGTTTCCAAGCTTTGAATTTTTCTCTATCTTTTACATGTATTTGAAACCCTCCACAAGAATTTCCAGCATGTTTTTGAAATGTAGGTAGGTAATTAAGAGCTCTTAAAGTAAATCCTTCAAGTCCTTCTTTTTTTAAGATAGGATCAAGATGTTCTTTTAGCTCGAAAGGTTTAATTAATGGATGTCCAACAATTTCTAAAGGTCTTGTGGTTCCTCTTCCTTCTGAAATACAAGTTCCTTCAAATAAGACTGTTCCTACAAAGGTAAAACAACCATCTACTGTCGGAAGGTTTGGTGAGGGCATTACCCATGGTAACTTAGTATCTTCAAAGTACATAGAGCGTTTATAGTTTTGCATGGATATGATACGAAGATTACATTTTTCTATGGCCCAGTATTTTTGATGCATAAGAGCAACTTCTGCCATAGTAAGAGAATGCCTTACTGGAAGCTCATGTCTTCCCACAAAGCTTGCAAATTTCAAATCAAGAATATTACCCTCTATTTGCATGCAGCCAACTGGATTGGGTCTATCTAAAATAATAACTTCAATATTTTTCCTAGCACATGCTTCTAGAACATAAGTCATAGTATAAATATAGGTGTATATTCTTGTGCCAACATCTTGTAAGTCGATAAAAAGATGATCTATGTTTTCAAGCATTTGTTGAGTTGGTTTTCTTGTTTCTGAATATAAAGAATATATTGGTATTTTGAAATAAGGATGAGTGTAATGGTCGGTTTCTATCATATTATCTTGCACATCTGTAACAAAACCATGTTGAGGTCCAAATACTTTTATCAATCGATTAGAAAATATATCTTTTAATCTTATTAGAGCATGATTGAGTTCATTGTCTACACTTGCACTGTGGCATAACAAGGCACAATTTCCCGAAAATTCTTTTTGAAGAGATTTATCATTGCATAGAATATCAAGACCCGTTTTTACCATTTTTTATCCTTTGTTTTGTTTTAATTATCCCGTGTTTTTTGTTATATTTAAAGGGAATTTTTTAGGCAGGAGTTATGGATGGCAAGTTTAAAAGATGCGCTTTTAAAAGCAGGATTAAAAACGACAAAAAATGAGAATGAAAGAAAAAGAAAGTTAAAAAAAGATTTAACAAAATCTGAAAAACATCAGTATCAAAGAAATTACTGTGAGCAATGTCATGGAACTTATCCGGATGTAGAAAAATTTAAGCATAAGATTTATCACATTGATGCTCAGTGGATGTGTGTAAATTGTGCCGATTTAGCGGAGATTCATGATGATTGTAGAGTGACAAATCAAAGTGAATTTTCTAAGCAAGGAAAGTATATTAGAAGGTATGGTCCAACAAAAGTTTTTGAGGGACAAAAGGATTTAAGAAAGGCCCCTCGAGGACCAAGACCAAAGAAAAATTTTAATGAAAAAAAGAAAACACAAAAAAAATATACAATTGATGAAAACGGAGAAAAAAACTTCAATTGTTAACTTGTAAGGAACCACACAGATGAGAGAGTATTTAGATTTAATGAAACGGGCCCTAAAAGAAGGGGCAATGAAAGAAGATAGAACTGGAACTGGAATAAAGTCAGTTTTTGGACATCAGATGAGATTTGACCTATCTGAAGGATTTCCACTAGTGACAACTAAAAAGTGCCATATGAAATCTATAATTCATGAGCTCTTATGGTTTTTAAAAGGTAGTGGTAATATAGATTATCTTAAAGAAAATGGAGTTCGAATTTGGAATGAGTGGGCCGATGAAAATGGAGATCTTGGGCCAGTTTACGGTGTTCAGTGGAGAAGTTGGAAAGGTGTGGATGGAAAAGTTCATGATCAAATTAATAATGTTATTGAGCAGATCAAAACGAATCCAAACTCTAGAAGGCTAATTGTTAACGCCTGGAATGTAGGGGAACTTGAGAGTATGGCGCTTCCTCCTTGTCATATGTTTTTTCAGTTTTATGTGGCAAATGGAAAACTAAGTTGCCAGCTTTATCAAAGAAGTGCAGATATTTTTTTAGGAGTTCCTTTTAATATAGCAAGTTATGCTCTTTTAACTCATATGATAGCTCAAGTTTGTGATCTTGAAGTTGGAGACTTTGTTCATACAATTGGAGATGCTCATATTTATTCGAACCATATGGAGCAAGTAAATCTTCAGCTAACAAGAGAGCCTTTTAAAAAACCTCAAATTAAAATTAATCCAGATGTTAAAAATATTGATGATTTTAAGTATGAGGATTTTGAATTGATTGGATATGAAGCTCATCCTCATATTAAGGGTATCGTTGCAGTATGATCGTCTCTTTAATTGTGGCCATGGCCAAAGATAGAGCTATAGGAAAAAACAATAATCTTCTTTGGCATTTGGCAGATGATTTAAAGAACTTTAAAAAATGTACTTTAAATAAACCGATTATAATGGGAAGAAAAACTTTTGAATCTATTGGAAGAGCACTTCCAAAAAGAGAAAATATTGTTTTAACTAAGAATAAAAACTTTAAAGCAGATGGTATTACAGTTTTTTATGATTTAGAAAGCGCCTTGAGTTATTGTAAAAATAAAGGTGAGCAGGAAGCTGTTATTATTGGAGGCTCATATATATATGAGTTGAGTTTTCCTTATATTTCGCAAATGTATATTACCTATGTAGATGCTCAATTTAAAGATGCAGACACTTTTTTTCCGAAGTTTGACTTTAGTAATTTCGAGATTCTGAGTAGTTATTCAAAAAGTAAAGATGAAAACAATGATTTCAGTTGGCGTTTTGAGCATTTAAAAAAGTACTAGTCGTTCCGTGAAATAGTTACAATAACACTATTATACATTAAGGTTTAGTTGTATAACGCACCTCATGAATATAGCATATTTTTACGCTTTATTGGCGGCGCTATTTTGGGGACTTGGCTTTATTGGAAGTCGTTTTGGCTTGGAAGAGATGGGGCCGCTGTGGGTAAGCGCCTGTCGTTTTATTATGGCCACATTTGTTATAGTCCCACTTATTTTAAAAAGAAAACTCTCTTTAAACTATCTCATTAGAAATAATAAAGGAGCTTTTATTTGTGCTTTTTTTTTGAGCATGATGATATGTTTACAAGTCGCGGGGCTTGAATACACCAGTGTTGCTAAAAGTGGTTTTATAACAGTACTCTATGCATTTTTTACACCAGTTATTTGTTTAATTCTATATAAAAATAAGATACGGCAAGTATTTTGGGGGCTTCTAGCTATCGCATTTTTTGGAATGATGATGCTTTGTGATTTTAACTATTCATCTTTAAATTTTGGTGATTTTTTAACTTTTTGTTGTGCTATTTTTAGTGCTTTTCATATTATTGGAATTTCAAGATATTCGAAAAATGAGGACTTTCTTTTATTTAATTTTAAACAACTAACATTTGTTGCCATCTTAACGACCTTTATTGCTTATCTTTTTGAGGGGATTCCTAATAGCTTTATTGAAGGAAGTATTTTAAATAATCATGCTGCAATTGGTGGAATTGTATTTATGGGAGTATTTTCAACTGGAGTTGCTTTTAGCTTACAAATGAAAGCCCAAGAAGTTATAGATGAGCATGTTGCAGGTCTTATTTACTTATTAGAATCTCCCATTGCTGCAATATTTGGGTATTTTGTCTTTGCTGAGACTTTGAGCGAAATTGCAATTATCGGATGTATTCTCATAACATTAAGCGTAGCTTTAATGCCTTTTATTAATAGTTTCAAAATGATTAAAATAAAAAAACTTTTACCAACTTCTCAGCTGGTAAAACCTACTTACTTTATATTTGTGATATCACTTGCAGCTCTTATTAATTTTGGCTTCCAGCGATAAATCTATTCGCTGTATATTTCTGTGATTTTGATAAGCTGACAAGTTTGTTTATCAACATATATTTTATAAGCTCCATATGCCCCCCAGTATTCATTAGATCCATTATATTCTAGAATATCAAAAGGGTAACCAAGTTGAGTAAAAACACCATGGTGAACAGTTTGCTTTGTGTATGCACCAATAAGTTTTATATTTTTTGGGCTAATACTATGATATTCATATTTAGGAGTTTGATTTATAAACTGCTCTTCTATAGACTTTAGATCGCAGGCAAAAGTATTTAGCGAAGTTAAAATAGTTAAGATAATAAGTTTCATAATAGTATTCCTTTAGAGAGTATGTGGGCAGGAATATATGGTTTCATTGATATTGTTACAACTATATTGATTATATGATTTTTATCTAATTTTTAGATCATTTCTGGCATTTAGGACAATAGTATGTTCCTCTTTGGGCCAATATGATTTTCTTTACTTCACTTTTTTTACACATCTGGCAGATTTTTTGATAAAACACTACTAGATGAACAACACCAGATCCTTTGTCTCCACTGGTGTCAGCGTAGCCTCCTGCAAATGTAGTTCCCCCTGTTTTAGTTGCAGGATTAATAACATCAAAAATAGCCTTATATATTTTTTTTATTTCTAAGCTTTTTAGTGTATCAACTTTTCTATCAGGTCTAACTTTTGCTCTTGCGCAAATCTCATTTGCGATATAATTTCCAGTTCCGGCAAATAGTGATTGATCAAGGAGGGTGACTTTTAGAAAACGATTTGGATATTTTAATAAAGATTTTTTAAAATATTCAAAAGTAAATTTATCACTTAAAAGATCATGACCTAGTTCACTAAGTTTTCTAGATGCATCTTTTTCGTTGTATAGATACATATGCCCAAACCTTCTTGGATCAACATAGGCAAGGTAAATTTCAGCATTTTTATTCTTTGTTTTAAACTGTAAGTGAGTATGCTTTTCTAAGACCTTCTCTTTAGATATTCTCCATCCTCCACTCATTCCAAGATGACATAGAAGATGTCTTCCATCATTAAAGATAAAGTCTAACATTTTTCCTTTTCTTGAGACATTGAGAATGACTTTACCTTTGAGTTTGTCCATTTTGGTGTGAATGATGGAGCCGCTCACATTGCTTTTAGAAAAAGAGCTTATAGTGAGTGGCATGATTTTATTTAGTTGATCTTGGATGGTTTTTACTTCGGGTAGTTCAGGCATTTGGTGTTTAACCTCTTAATATCATTGAGTTCAGTTAGCATGGATCAGCTAATGCCAACCCATGCCAACCAATTTAGCAATTTTTATCTAATTTGCCGATAAATTTTGAGAAAATAACTCGATAATATTGTCAGTACTTTTAGGAATTGTACTCGCTTGTTTTTGCTTGCGAATATATTCCATAATCTTTAAAGATACGTCCTTTTGATCCTCTTCATCGCATTTTGAATAATGATCAGCAAGTTTGATATCCTTGTGTCCTGTCATTGCAATCACTGCATCAAGGCCGCCGCCAACACGTCTAGCAAGTACTGCCATTCCATGTCTTAGGATATGAGTTCCTGAATAGGGAAGCTCTCCCTTAACTTGAGCCTTTCTATACTGCACTTGTATGGTGCAATAATTAAGTGGCCTTCCATCAATATGAAATACAAAATCACTTTTATTTTGCTTAAAAGCTAATCTTCTCTTTAAAATTAAAGCTATCTCGTCAGTAATATAAACTGCTCGTGCTTCTTTATTTTTTGGAAAAGGCTTTAATTCTATAAAAGTCTTATTTGTCATATCCCATATGCAAGAGTGCTTAATTAATATTCTCTTATTTTTAAGATCAATATTACGCCATTGAAGCCCTGAGATCTCACCAACTCGTCCTGCTGTGTAAAACTGCATTTGAGCTAAATCAGAATAAATAGGTTCAAGGTGTTTAAAAAACTCTATTGCATGCTCAAGACTAATTTTTTTACGTCTATCAGGTACAGGTTTTATAAAGCCCATCTTCTTATGCTTTTTCTTAATAGGGTTCGTAAGTGTAAGAGCTTCTTTTTCAAATTCTTCACTTTCTTTATACCAATTAAAAATAGTCACAAAAAGATTTAGCTCATTATTAAGATTGCACCTTGAAGCACGCCCACGTCCAGAGCTTTGATAAAAGTCTGAGCTATAGTATTTAGCAAGGTTTTGCACAAAGCTTGTAACTTTAGACGGTGTAATCTCATCCATCGGAAGATGCTCCAGTTTTTTCCAAGGCTTATAACGACGATGCCATATGGCCTTCGTTGTTGTTGCTAGATTTGGGAAGTGAACCTTTTGCATCATTATCCATACTTCTTTTAAAGTAGAATACTCTGATGCTTTTACAATCTCAATTTTACCATCAAAATTTGCTCTCCATTTTTTAGCTTCATACAAATTATCAAAAGTTTTTTGATGAACAACACCTTTGATTTTCTTAATTGCTAAATAATTTTTAGAACTTTGGTGTTTATAAATACCAGTTTGTCCTGATAGTTTTCTGTAATCTTTTTTACTCATTTAAGTCTCCTTTTCATTTTTAACCCAAGAAATTACTTCACTAGGTACGAAAAAGAGCTTTCCTCGTCGTTTACGATAAGGAATTTCACCACTACTTACTAAGTTGTAGATCGTTCCTTTTTTGTATGTGGTAACTTCACATACATCATCTATCTGCCATATTATTTTTTCAAAGAGCTGACTCATATTAACAAATCCTTATCTTTTTGAAAATTAATAAGTCTAGGTTTTATAGAGTTTTCATCAATATATTTTTCAATATCAACTCTTCTAAATCTTATTAAATTTCCAATTTTTATATATTTTATCTCTTTATTTAGAATCATTTTTCTAGCTTTTGACTCTCGAATCTTGAGATACACCATTACTTCTTTTATAGTCATCAGACCCAAACCATCACCAACCATTAATATATCCTCACTTTTTTTATACTTAGGCCCTTATAAACACGTTTTAATTAAACCTTACTAGCGCTTTTTGACCTCCTTCTCTTACCAATGGTAGAGAGAGGGAGGTCAAAAATAAGCGGCCATAACAGTTTGAAATAACACGTGTTTTTATGGGCCTAAAAGTTAGACTTCAACACTTACAATCCAGCTTCAACCAAGCTTCAACTCTTACACTAAATACTGATTTTTTATCTTTTCAAATTTTGATATTCTGCCATTAAAATAGCAGTCAGCATTGTTTAAATAAAAGTCATTGCTTTTAATTGTAGGCTCAATCATTAAAATGATTTTGCTTGTACATTTTTTCTTTACTAGGGGATTGATTTTTCTATCAAGCTCATCAATCCTTTTTTGATATGCCTTAAATACAGAGGGCCTTGAGAATAAGTATAGAACATAATCAATTCCATGATTATTCGTATACTCAGTAAATTTCTGTTCTATGCGGTAGCTTTGTTTTTGAGTTAGCTCCACCTCAATAGCTAACTTTCTCCTATTCGTTAGTTTTATAAGTCCATCTGGACGATTTGATCTTCCTTCATCTTCTAAGCTTAAACTTCCATCTAGAAAAATTTCATCTTCCTGTAGTAATTTATGCAAAACGTTCACACAAATAAGGTCATGCTGAATGACTTCTTTATTTATTGGATAAGTTTTTTTAAGTCCTGCCTCTTTTAATCCCTTATTTGTTAGAAATAGATATTTCTTATAGTTTTGATAATAAATTGATTCAAGGTATTCATATTTTTCAAGTCTTCTTACTAGTTTTGAAAAAGCCTGATGACTACATTGATAACCAATCTTTTTCTTTAAATCACTTAAGGATAAAATTCTCCACTTTCCTAAAGTATAAATAATGTCCTCATACGTATGAGAAAATAAAAAACGCTCTTGTATATTCACCTCCTATCTATAAATTTTTAATTTTAGTCCACAACTTTTCTATACTGTCTTTTTCATACCAATAAACACCTCCTAGTATTGCTACTTTGATTAATATAACTATAAACTGAGCAAGAAACTGCTTAGTATAAATGTAATAAGCAAGCTCAAATAAGATACTTGCAATAACTACTGGATAGACAATCCATCTAAACCATTTAAACCCAACGATTTGATTTTTATAAATGCTATATTGTCTTTTACCATATTGAGTAAGATCTAAAGATAGATCAAGCTGATTAAGTCTATAGTTTTGATACATTACTACAATTGCAAAGCCTAGAGCTGTAAGAAACGGTATAAGGTTAACAATAAAAAGCACTCCTTCAAAGCTTAGATATATAGATGCAAAGAAAACTAAGAATATAAAGGGGAGCATATAATTTTCTAAAAAATATTTTCTTCTCCATGAAGCGTCTAGTTTATTCATTTGCTTTTTTATATTCTCTATTTCAATCTCAGATGACTTTTGAGATTCTTCACTCATTAGAGCAATCATATTTTCAAGATAATTACTTTTCATCAATCATTCCTTTATTCATATGTGTTTCAATTGCCTTTCTAAGTCGGTTAAGCTTACTTGATACATTTGTCTCAGTTAGGCCCAATACCTGTGCTATAAAGCTTTGTTTTTCTCCAATCAGGTACATATAGATAATCTCTCTATCAATTCGTTTAAATTTAGATGCAAATTCCACCATTATTCTAAAATCAACCATAGCTTCATAAGAAAAGGAGACACCGGCAAGATCAATATCAAAGTCTAGTGAGTGCATGGCTTCAGTTTTTTCTTTTCCAACATAATTACAACAAGTATTTAGAGCTACTCGATAAGCAAATGTGTGGGGAGTTGATTCTCCTCTAAAATTATCCAAGGACGCATAGATATTTAAAAGAATCTGCTGAAATAATTCTTCTCGTTTTCTTTCGTGACGAGTTTCATATTTTTTACAAAGCTGCTTAAATGCTCCTCCATACTTTCTAATAATGTCTTTATAAATTTCTATTTTGCTAATAACTGCTACCCTTTAATATCTATTGTGCTCCCTCATCTTCTTAGTAATAGTTTTGATGAAAATCTCACAAAGTTTTTTTGTATAATTAGTATTTTACTGTAATTTTAATATGTTACATTAGAGTAATTTTATCCTAAATGCATATAGGTTGTTTTTTACCTGCATGGATGCTATATTCTCATTGATGGGGAAATCTAGAATTATTTATCATTTAAAAGAAGAGATTAAGAATAAGTACATTATGGAGTTAAAGATTCATGCTGTAGATGATAAAAGGTATGAGCATAGAGTTAAATATTCTCTTTTAATGATTAATCCCAAAACTCAAAAAAAAGTTCTTATGGATAATCATCATCCCAAAGGGCCGCATTTTCACCTGAATGAGGATGAATTTGATTATGAGTATAGAAATGATGATAAATTGATAGAGGACTTTAAAAAGCTAGTCCTTCAGCATTTTGGAGTAAAACTATGAAAAAGCTAATTGTAAGTCTAAAGTCACCTTCAGAGTCTCTACAAGACTTTAAGAATGCCTTAAAGGCAGCAAGAAAAGGCAAAGTATCTAATGAGCATTATGAGATAGCCTTTGACAATAAAAAGGACTTTGCTAAATTCATTAGAAATATTGATCTTCTTATGACTATTCAATCCCTTAAGCCATCATCTGTATATGAGCTTGCAAAGCTTTTAGGTAAAGACCAATCAAACATTAATAAGACTATCGCCTTTTTTGAAGGATATGGAATTATCAAGGTTAAAGAGTCTAAAAAGAACAATAGAACGGTAAAAAAACCGGTTGTCGACTATCAGAAGATTGAATTTGATCTTTTGGCTGCTTAGATAAAGATACCCCTCCAATCATATACCAAACCCAAAGCATGTAAAAAATTCAATATATTTGGTTTTTTTTGACGCGACGCATTGTTGTGTTATCTTTACGATATAAATATTTAAATTATTTAGGAGTTACCGTGAAAAAATTATTTATAGGATTACTTGTATTAGGAAGTTTTTCTAGCTTTGCACTAGACCATTACTGTGCTGATAGCTTTGAATTGATTAAAAAAGAAAATATAAAGAAAATGAAGAAAACTGAAATAGTAGGGACAGCTACATTTCTTACTATGGTAGGGCCACTCATTGCAGACTATAAACTACATAATTTAGAAAATGAAAATGGTAATATTGATCTTTTAAAGGAAGTTTATAGCTCTTTAGAAGAAGAAAAAGTATCTTCAAGTTTAAAAGTATTACAACAAAAGCTTTTAGATGTTTCATCCATACTTATTGCTGATGATATTATTGAAGAATTTTTAATTAATAATAAAGATACTGACTATTTCTGCCAAAAAGTTGAAGGTAAGTACAATAAAATTAATAATAGGTTTCTTAAAAAGATGGCCAAGTATTTAGGTGCTGTTGAAAACTCAAGAAGAGTGTATGAGTTTTCTTGGACTTGTGCAGCTAAGCTGGGTTCTGGTATTGAAGAAACATACTCAGCATCAAGTAATGATCGAAAAATTGCAAAGAGACTTGCAAAACAAAAGTGCTCAGAGAAGACATCTAAAAAATGTAGAAACATATCACACTGTATAGACAATAGAACAGGTGCTTTATATCAGCGCTTCTAAGAAGACAATTGAATTACTAAAAAAACTCACATAAAAAACAGTGAGTTTTTTTAGTAATGCCAACCATGCCAACCGTTTTGATTAAAATTTGTGAATTTTATTGAAAGAAAATGAAATCAATAAACGACGAAGAAGCCCTTAATCACAGCTAAGTAGAAGAATTTAATGAGTTTTGTTTATTATACCTTATGTACATCGGGTAGTTCTGGCATATCTTCTTTAACCTGTTGTTATTATTAATTCTTAGTTACTGTAATATCGCTTACACGACTTTTCACGACTGTTTTCACTTATTCATAGCATTTTTGAAAGCTGAAAGCGATATGATATTGCTCGTATCATCATTTTCTCGCTCATAAGAATCAGTATTCATCTCTAATCGAATATGCCTCATAATCTTTTGAGAAAACTCTTTCTGATCGCTTTCATCACACTTTGAGTAGTGATCTGCTAGCTTTAAGTCCTTATGGCCAGTCATGGCAATTACAGCGTCTAGGCCACCTCCAACTTGTCTTGCTAGCTTTGCCATCCCATGACGTAATATATGAGTGCCAGAGTATGGAATATTACCTTTTCTTTGAGCAGCTCTATAGTTTATTTGAATAGTGCAGTAGTTTAAAGGCTTTCCGTCTACATGAAAGACAAAATCATTATCATCAAGTTTAAAAGCTTTTCTTCTTTTAAGAATCTCTAAGATTTCATCTGTAATGTAAACAGGCCTTGCTTCTCTATTTTTTGGAAAAGGCTTAAGTTCAATAAAAGTTTTATGACTCATGCACCAAATACAAGTATGCCTGATCACCATCCTTCTATTCTCAAGATCAATATTTGACCATTGAATACCAGCTATTTCTCCAATTCTACCTGCACAAAAAAACTGCATCATAGCAAGGTCTTTGTAGAGAGGTTTAAGGTTTTCAAAAAAAGTGAAAGCGTGATTTAAATCAATTTGTTTTTTCTTATCTGGAACTGGTTTTATAAATCCAAGTTTTCTATGTTTTCTTTTTACTGGGCAAGTTAAATGAAGTGCCTCTTGTTCAAACTCTTCACTTTCTTTATACCAGTTAAAAATTGTAACAAACATATTGAGCTCGTTATTCATATTACATCTTCCAGCATTTCCTCTTCCTGAGTTCTTGTACTCTTTTGATTTAAAATACTGGGTCCATTTATTTACCCATATTGTGATTTTTGATGGAGTAATTTTGTCCATTGCTAAATGCTCTAGATCTTTTAAATAAACATAGCGTCTTTGCCAGATGGCCTTAGTACTTGTTGCGAGTGTTGGAAAGTGATTCTTTTGCATTGAACTCCATACATTTTTTAGAGTAGAGAACTTTTTTTCACTTTCTTGTGAAGTTTTGATCATATCTAGCAAACTAAAGTTCTTTCTCCACTTTTTAGCATCATAGAGATTATTAAAAGTTTTATTGTATAGTTTTCCTTTTACTCTTTTTTCTGCAAAAAAGTTTCCGGTTGCTGTATTTTTATACACACCAGTTGAAACTCTTTTTAAATTTTTTCTAAAGTTCATACTCATTCTCCTTTTATCCATTCAATGATTTCTGTTGGAATGAAAATGAGCTTCTTCTTGCGTCCTCGTCGGTATGGAATTTCACCTCGGCTTACAAAATTGTAGATCGTACCTTTTGCATAGCCTGTGAACTTACATACATCATCTATTGTCCATATTATTTTTTCAAAGATCTTATTGGTGTTATTACAGCCAGTCATAAATATAACTCCGTGTATAAATAAAGTGAAATGATTTTAGGGGAAGTTTTAATATAGGAGGGTATAGTCAGCTTTTTTTGATAAAATCCAATGTCTAGTAAGTAATTGTTTTGATTGAGTATTTATCTAGAATTAGATTTTTGTGTGAAATATCAAGTTTTACCAAATATTGGTGCTAGATTGGAGTTTCGTTTTGAGGTGAATTGGAGCTTATATTTTCATTTAGATTAACTGTAAATCCATGTGAATTCTTAATAATAAAATCTTTATTAGAATAAAATTCATCTAGTGTGACATAAAAGAGTCTTTTATATTTTGTTGGATATAGTTTATGTTCAATTTTCTGTATCTTTTTTAATAAGCTTTCTGTTTTACAGATATAAATAACGAAATGAATCTTTTCTTCATTGTAATAACTACGAATGATATCTTCATATCTTTTTTTAGATTTTGCTGATGCTTCGTACTCAATACCAAAAATATATTTGCCATCTTTTTTATTTACATCAATTATTGTGTCAGGAATAGGAGTGCCAAAATCAAAGTTTATATACTCCCAAGCCTGATGAAAGTTTTCTGTATAGTATTCATTTACTTTTATCATATTCATAATCTTGTGTCTGATGTCGACCAACTCAATATCATGAAGAACGCTATTGCTTTTCAGTTCCATCCTGACAAAACGATCTTTTGAAATAAATCTTCGAAATGTCTTCTTTGTGAGATTATATACATTTAAGCCATTATGATCTGTGTTGTATTGCCCTGTTAGGTATCCTAGCTTTTTTAGTTTCCAGAGTCTCCAGATTAAGCTTTTCCTGGTTTTGTACTTTGGCAAATCTCGAAAGATTTGATCAACAGTTGCAACTTTGTTTTCGTGAAGATAATTAAATAAATCTATCTCCCAGTTAGTAATACTAATTCGTTTCATAATGATTCTCCTTGTGATAGTGAAGTTTAAAGAGTTGGTGTAAAAAGTTTGATCACTTTTTATAATTAGTCCTATATAAAATTAGATAGTTAGATATGCTATGAATGAGCTGTGTAAAAACTACTAAAACAATAAGCATTTTTACGGTGATATTGAAGTTTGAATTATCATTATTAATATAAAGAAATGATGTCCATAGTGGATACAAAAGATATTACTTAAATGTTTATAATATAAAAAGGTCTAGAAAATTCTTAAAGAAGTAATTTCCTAAAGTTCTGGCAATCAAAATGATACTTTTCTGGGCAATTCTTTAGATGTAATAACGTTTTTTTCATTTTTTTTAAAGTTGCCATTTGCATCTCAATAGCATTAATTTTACTAGAGATCGATTCGTTATCCAGATTAATTTTGTTATTTCTTTTTAGAACCTTTTGTATTTCCTCCAAGGTATATCCACATGATTTACATAGTTGAATAAATGCCAATGTATATTTTACTTCTTTGTTGAATGTTCTTTTTAACCCTTTTCTGCCTACAGACTTTAATAAGCCTATCTTTTCGTAATAACGGATTTTTGATGATGCTAACCCTGTGATATTTGATAACTCAGTAATATCCAACATAACTATTTTTCCCTTGACTTGAAGTTGGCTTCAAGTAGTAACATCTCATAAGAGTTTAATCAACGCAAAGGAGAAAATGGTGAATTTTATTATATTAGGGGTTCTGGCAACTCTGTTTATGGATTTCTGGGCGTTTCTTTTAAGAACAGCTTTTTCGATAAATGGTCTTGATTATCGAATGCTAGGAAGATGGTTCTATTATTTCAAAGATTTTCAGTTTTTTCACGAAAAAATCTTTACAAGTGAGCCTTACAAACATGAACTCATTCTTGGTTACCTGGTACATTATGGAATAGGAATTTTCTTTGCAAAAGTTCTTTTAATTTGGAAAGGTGAAATTTGGTTAAGTGATCCAATTTTACTTCCATGCTTAATTGTTGGTTTTTTTACGATTGTTGCCCCATTTTTTATTATGCAACCTGCTTTTGGTTTGGGGATAGCGGGAAGTAAAACGCCTTTTATGTTTACTATTTGGCTAAAGTCAACTAGTGCTCATTTGTCTTATGGAATAGGACTTTACCTAGCAGCAAGATTTATGAAATTACTAGTTTAAAAAATATGCATTGCTCTATAAATAATCTCTAGTTATTTGAGTTAATCTTGCACGAGTTGTTAAAGAAAATTTAAATATAGTCTGGCCAGTGTATCTACGCTGGCTTTTTTCATTAACGCAATCTTTTATAAGACTTTAGAAATATATATTTCTCTCATAGATCTGATTATTTTACGTTAAAAAAAAGAAGTTCTCACTATATAGCTTATTTGGGGGGGATTAGGGGGGGGGCGCAACTTAGAAAAATTGATTAATTTCATATATTTAAGTTTGTTTTCATATAAAAAAATTAAAATTGATATTTATGTTATTTTCGTATGTAGTTTAAAGATTGTTAATAAATGGCAAGTAAGTAAATGGATTCTCTCACTATATAGCTCAAATGGGTGGGGATTGGGTGATAGCAAAAATAAAAAAGTCTTGTGATTCTAGTACTTTATCTTTCTTTATTGTAAAAAAATTTTACCACAAGATTAGGTATCATTAAATAAATTATTAACTGATCTCTTTTATTATGTTACCATTTATGGTAAGTTGTCAATAATGATAACTAAGGTTGTAGTAAACAAAAATATTGAAGTTAAATTTAACAAAGATTTCAAGAAGGGTCTTTTTAATCCAGAAGTTCGAGACCTTATTGAATATTGGGTTACAGAGATTGAAGATCTTGGTTATGACGAATATGTTAAGTCTAGATTATTTACTGTATTAAGTGATCATGAGCTAACTGGTGATAGACAAGGTCAACGATCTATAGCATTGAATGATACTGGCGGTAGACTTATATATTCTGTTATTAAAAATGCAATTGTGATTAAAGTAATAAAAATTACTCCTGATCACGATTATAATTAGGAGGTAGCTTTATGAGTATTAGAACTGGAAAATTATCAACAGGTAAAATTCTCAAGGCATTTCGTAATAGATTTGGATTAACTCAAAAAGAGGTTGCAGGAGCTATTGGAATTTCTATATCTAATTTATCAGCGCTAGAAAATGATAAAAGAAATATTGGAGCAGAGTTAGCAGGAAGGTTTTCTGTTATTTACGGTGTAAGAATTGAAAGATTACTCTTTCCTAATGGCCTTAAAGATATAAAAGGGTATAAGAAATTAGAAAGGCTTAAGAAAAAACTATTAGAAGCCGCCTGATATCTGCACGACTGTTACACGACTTTTTTCGTTAAATGAGGTTAAAAGTTGTGAAGACAAGTGAAAATAAGGATCGCGAAGAAACCCATTAAAATTGATAATTCATTGAAATGACTTAGTTGTTTTTAGTTAAGAAGATAAATCGGGGAGTTCGGGCATTTTGCATTTAACCTCTTAATATCATTGAGTTCAGTCAGCATGGATTAACTAATGCCAACCCTTGCCAACCAATTTAGCAATTTTTATCTAATTTGCCGATAAATTTTTAGAAAATAACTCGATATTATTATCTGAAAATACAACTTGCTTATTTTTGTTTGCGAATATATTCCATAATTTTTAAGGATACAGCTTTTGATCTTTTTTATCTCATTTTGAAAAAACTAATGACTAAACTGGTAGCGACTCTTTATTTAGTAAACTACTTGTAGCGAGCAATAATTAATCTTAAATTTAACTACTTAAGTATTTTAAAACTTATGTCGATATACTTTTGTGTATATTATTTGGTTTACAGACAAAATGTCTTTAGATGCAATAGAAGTTAAAAATTAGGTGGAGATTACTTATGAAGTTTTTTTTGTTAATGATTATAGTTGTTATTAGTGGAAATATATTTGCTCAAAGTAAGAACATAGGATCATTAGTTAGTTATATGGATGGATTCCCCGGAGGGTTTATGATAACTGCTAAAAATAAGTTTGAGTTTGATCCTTTTTCATGGAATATAGAAAGCTCCGAGGATAATAAAGTAATATTTCTTCAAGAGGTAAATGATTCATCCTTAGATGACTATAAAGCTGGTATACAACTAGTTAAAAAGAGTGGGAAAATATCGAATTTAGCTTTTAAGTCCTCAAGGGGAGCAACTGGCCCAATTTGGAATGCATCTTTTGAAGATAATAAAATGAAAAGTTTTACAAAGTGTACAATCATGGGATGCTGGACGGTTAATAAGTCAACATGTCAAAACCTAGTAAAAGGAAGAGATCTTAAAAATCTTGAAAATAAAATTGAAACTTGTAAAGAGTTGAGTGACGCTTTGTCGGATAGACTGTGGATCGACGAAAATTTAATTAAAGAAAATGCTGTTGATCAAAGGCGCGATATTACAACAATGAAAAAGAATATTAGTCATAGCTACCTAAATGGTAAACCACTTTTTTATACAAGAGATTTAGCTAATGCTGATAGTGTACTAGGTAGTATTAAAGACGCTATTTTCTTTTGTAAATCATATTTTTCTTTAAAAAAAGAGCCGGTTGTTAAGACACAAAAAGTTCAGTCTTCTAAGGTGATTAATAATTAAAACTCATATAAGTATTCATTAATTTTAGTACTGCCTGTCTTTATTGAAGCTTATAAACTCTAATGAAAAATTGAATGACATAGTACTATCAGTTAGTTACGCTTCATTTGTTCGCTTTTTGCGAATCAATGAATTCGAATATTTATATTATAGAAAATAGATGTTTTAATAGATTTATGAAAGAAAACACACAAAATGAACTAATCAGTATTAATGTAAACGAAGAGTCCAATGTTAAAGAGTTAAGCTTTGAGGATACGAAACTATTAGAAGAGTTTAATGAGACAAAAGTAGAGCCTTATAATCACTTAAGAAAAGAATTAATAAATAGTGACTGTCTTTCTTATTTATAGCTTAAGTTGTCTTTAATTTTACCAATTAGCAAGAAATAGGTAAAATAGGAAATAATGAATAAGCTTAAAGATATCAATTGGAATCATTTATATTGTTTTTATGAAGTTGCCAAAGCTCAGTCATTAAAAAGAGGAGCTGAAGTTTTAGGAGCAGCTTCTTCTACAGTAAGTGAGCAAATTAGAAAACTTGAAGAAAAGTTTGATAAAAAACTTTTTCGTAGAAGCTCGCGAGGTCTTAGTTTAACCCAAGATGGTCAAAAACTTTTTAAGCACTCACAAGAAATTTTTGAAGAAGGTAGTAAATTACTTGAAAAATTTTCAGAAAATAGTGTTGGTGGCTATCCTGTAACAATAGGGATTGATGAAACTATTTCTTATGATGTTTCTAATGAGTTAGCTTCTC
>JAOARC010000023.1 GCA_025210745.1 Bacteriovoracaceae bacterium | reverse complement strand
TGGGGACATAATGCCTACGGACAACTTGGTATCGGCTCAACAACAACTAAAGGCGATGGTGGTGGAGAGATGGGTAATTCTCTTCCATTTCTAAATTTAGGTACAGGAATAAATTCAACATATATTTGCGCAGGTATTTATCATACATGCTCACTTTTTGATAATGGAAAAGTAAAGTGCTGGGGTGATAATATTAGAGTTGGAAATGGTGATACAAATGATGTTGGAAATCATGCTGCAGATATGGGAGACAACCTTCAATTCTTAGATTTTGGTGCAGGCAGAACAGTAAAGAAACTAGCATGTGGTGGTTATCATACATGTGCAATTTTAGATAATAATGATTTAAAATGCTTCGGTGAAAGCAGTGATGGACAAACAGGACAAGGTGCAACAGGTGATATTGGTGATGCCGCTGGAGAGATGGGAGACATTCTTCAACCTGTAAACCTTGGAACTAATAGATATGCAGTAGATATTTATCTTGGGCACTCTCATACATGTGCTGTTCTTGATAATGCAACAATTAAATGTTTCGGTAGAAATGATGAAGGTCAACTAGGCCTTGGTAATCGAACTGATGTTGGCTCCTTCCCTGGCACCATGGGTGATGCCTTACCAACAGTGGAGTTTAAATAATGAAAAAGCTGTACGTACTCTCACTATTAATTTTAAGCTTAACTTCATGTATTAAAAAAGGCGATGAATCCTTAAGCGGAACAAAAATTGAAGATATAACAATTAATTTACTTAAAATTTCACCCGCTAGCACAGTTGTATCCCCTAGCGATACAGCACAGTTTAGTGCTGTTGGTGGAAATCCACCCTATACATTCTCTATAGACTCGGGCTCTGGAAGTATAACAAATGAAGGTTTATTTACAGCACCTATTGCAACGGGAAGCACAACTGTTCAAGTAACAGATATTTCTGGAAATAGTGCTTATGCATTAGTTCTTATTGGGAACTCTCTTCAGATTTCTCCGGCTTCAAAAACAATAGGAACTTCTCAAGTGCAAACTTTCGAAGCAATTGGTGGTATTGCACCTTTTACATATACAAAAGTATCAGGAGTAGGATCAATTGATTCTTCAACTGGTGTTTATACGGCGCCAGCTTTTGCTGGATCAGCGACAATAGAAGTAAGAGATATTAATAATAATACTTCATTTGCAACAGTAACAATTGTTGATGCTCTAACGGTGACTCCAAGTGGTGCAACAGTTGAAGACCTTGCGACTTTATCTTTATCTGTTGCTGGCGGAACAGCTCCTTATACATATAGCATTTATGCTGGCAATGGATCAATAGATGCTGGCGGATTATATACTGCTCCAGCGACAGAAACAAATGATATTATTAGAGTAACTGATACAGATGGTACTATTGTAGAGGTTCCAATTTCAGTTAAATTTGGACCGCAAGCACAAGCGACTCAAACAAATCTTCCACCAGAATATACATCTACAATTTCAAGCTCAAGTGGAACGGCTCCATTTTCTTATGCCTTGTTTAGTGGTACTGGGTCTATTGATTCTTCTACAGGCGTTTTCACTGCTCCAACTCAGGCAGATACAACTGTTATAAGAGTTACTGATGCAAACGGATTTTTCGATGATATTACTCTAACAACATTTAATCCAAAAAAGATTGCAACAAATGAAAACTTTGCTTGTTATACTCAAGTTAATTCAGACAATACAACAGCAAGTGCAAAATGCTGGGGAAGAAATGTTTGGGGAGGAATTGATGCTGGATCAGCTTACTATGGAGATGATCCTGGAGAAGATTTATCTGTATCTAAACTTGGAAGCCCTACTCCTAATGGCTTATGGATGGGATACTATTATCACACATGTGTAAGCTTTACGAATAATAAAATTAAATGTTATGGACATGGAGCATACGGAAAACTTGGTTTTGGTAACCAAAGCTACTACGGACATGCTCCGGGAACTATGGGTGATAGCTTAAATTATATTAATATTGATGCTGACGTAAATACTTCTGTTCCTATTCAAAATAGAGCTTCTCTTGGTAGTCAACACACTTGTGTTCTTACATCAAGTGGATCAGCAAAATGTTTTGGTCTAGGTAGCTATGGAAGATTAGGATATGGAGATACAGCTTATAAATGTACTGCTGCAAGCAATTGTGGAAGCAACTTTGGAGAACTTGAACTATCTGGTGGAAAATCGATAACAAAAATGACGACAGGGCATGAATTTACATGTGCTCTTATTGCTCCAGATAATAAAGTAAAATGCTGGGGAAGATCAAACTATGGTCAAACTGGTTACAACACAACTGCAACTCAACAAGTAAAGCCAAAGGATCAATCTTTTGTTGATCTTGGAACTCATACAGTTAAAGATATTGCATCTGGACTTTATCATACATGTGCTATCTTAGATGATGATTCTGTAAAGTGTTGGGGAAGAGGAACAAGAGGTCAACTTGGACAAGGAAGTAACCAACATCGAGGTGACGGTGCTGGAGAGATGGGAGCATCACTTGCTTATACAGATCTTGGATCAGTAAGCTACCCTACTAAGATTTATGCTGGAGCTGAAGTTTCTTGTGCTATTTTTAACAATGGTGGCCTTAAATGCTGGGGATTAAATAACTATGGACAATTAGGACTTGGAAATACAGCCTACAGAGGAGATCATGCTGGGGAAATGGGAGATAATCTTCCATTTGTTGACCTTGGAACAGGAAGAACTGCAGTAAGTGTTTCTATCGGAGAGAGAAATACTTGTGCTATATTAGATAATAGCTCAGTAAAATGTTGGGGTGGAAATGCTTACGGACAACTTGGGCAAGGAAGTACTGATAGACTTGGAAACAATGCTGGAGAGATGGGAGATAATCTTCCAGCTATTAACCTTGGTGCAGGTATAAGCGCAACTGTTAGTGCAAATGCAAGATATGGATCTTGCTTTTTAACAAGTGATAATAAAATAAAATGTGCCGGTTACTCAGAAAGTGGAAATTTTGGACAAGCATCTGAAGGCTTTGGAGACGAAGCTTCAGAAAGTATTGCCGCAGCTTCTGCCATAGACCTTGGAACTGGTTTTGAGCCTGCCGATGTTGCCATAGGAAGATATACAGCTTGTTTTACAAGTATTTCAGGACAAGTAAAATGTATAGGAAACAGTGGACGAGGGGTAACTGGACAAGGAAATCAAACCAACCTTGGTATTCGAGTTGATCAAATGGGCAACAACTTAACCGCTTTAGACCTAGGTACAGGATTAACAGCAACAAAATTAAGTCTTGGCTATGAATATCATGCTTGCGCAGTTTTAAACAACAACAATGTAAAGTGTTGGGGAGAAGGATCTTGGGGCGGAACTGGTTATGATAGTGCCGCCGACAGAGGCGACGGTGCCAATGAAATGGGTGATAACCTTCCCCTAGTAAATGTTGGAGATACTGTAAAAAAGATATCAACAGGAAGAGGATCGACTTGTGCTATTTTATCGGATGACTCAGTAAAATGCTGGGGATTAAATAACTACGGACAACTTGGTAGAAATAATAATACTTATATGGGTGATCATGCCGGTGAAATGGCTGCACTAACTAGCATTGATCTAGGAGCGGGAAGAACTGCTAAAGATATAGCAAGTGGATACGAATTCTCCTGTGCTGCTTTGGATAATAATACAGTAAAATGCTGGGGACGAGGAAGCTATGGAGCCCTAGGCAGAGAAAATCAAACTCATTATGGAAACAATGCTGGAGAAATGGGAGATAGTCTTTTAGCTGCAGACCTAGGAAATCTTGGAACAGGTGTAACAATTAAGAAGGTTGTTGCTGGATTTTATCATGCTTGTGCCCTATTTAGTGATGGAAATGCAAAGTGCTGGGGAAGAGGGACAGAGGGACAGCTTGGAAATGGTATCGGAACACACTATGGAGATGCTGCTGGAGAGATGGGAGACAACCTTCCTTACATCATACTTGGAGCAGATGAAAAGATACTAGATATAGCAGCTGGTGGATACTCAACATGTATTTTAAATATGCAAAATGAAATGAAATGTTTTGGAAATAATCCATACGGACAATTAGGTCAAGGGCATCACTACCGAATTGGTAATGATCCTCTTAGTATGGGAGATAACTTACCTGCAATAGACTAAATAAAAAAAGTCCTTCAAAACTGAAGGACTTTCTATTTATTTAGATTAAAAGAAAATCTGAGAAATAATTTCATTTACATTTTCAGGAGTTGTTTCATTGTGAGTTGCGATTTCATTTAATAATTTATTAAGATCGCTACTTTCACCTTTCATAGATTTAACAACTGCTTTTTCTATAGACTTAATATCAGTTCCTAAAACCTCTACAGCAAAAGTTTTAGCATCTTCATCTGAAAGTGCTCTCGTTGTAGAAAGTTTGTTAAACTGGTGAGCAACTTTTGCAATTTTATCAGCTCTATCAGAAGTTAATCCAAACTTAACTTCAATTTGCTTACTCATCTGTCCAATATAGTGTGCTTCTTTTAAAGCAGCTAGCTTTTCCATATCTACTGTTCCATTATCAGCGTGAGAAAAAACCATTCCTGAAGATACAATGCTTTTTGAATCAAACTTTTGAAGCTTTGTATAGTCAATCATATCAGCATTAACCATAGCAGCTAATCTTACAGAAGGATTCTTAGACTTAGCAGACAAACCCATTCCATCATAGTATCCATCGTCCCATCCATCATCGTAACCATCATTATAACCATCCACTGATCCATCTGTATAACCATCATTATAACCATCAGTAGATCCATCAGCATAGCCATCATTGAATCCATCGCTGTGACCATCAGAGTATCCATCAGAAAAACCATCTACTGATCCATCTGTATATCCATCATCGTATCCATCATCAAATGAAATTTCTTCACCATCGCTATAACCATCGCTGTAACCATCAGTATCTCCATCGTATGCACCGTCACCAAATCCGTCATTGTATCCATCTTGATAGCCATCATTTTCTCCTGTAGCAAATGCACCATTATAAGTTTGGTTATAACCAGTATTATATCCAGCTGTAAAACCAGCGTTATCCCCTACTGTATAACCTTGTGCCCAACCATCAGAAAAACCATCACTATAATTATTATTTGTAGTATAGTAAACCTCACCATCAGCTAGACCTTGGGCTATACCATCGGCCTCACCTTGATTAAAGGCTGTATTATAAGCAGATGTGTATGTACTGCTATATCCATCACTAAAACCTTGATTTTCACCATCGTTTTGTCCGTCAATAGCACCTTGAGCTTGACCTGCAGAATATGCTTCTTGTTGTTTTTCATATTTACTTTTACAACCTACAGTTAGAAAAGAAGTTGCAACTAATAAAACTATATACTTATTCATTTATTTTTCCTTACCTTAATAATTAATTAAATATTGTAGAGATCATCTCGTTAAGTTTTTCAGGAGAAGTTCCAATTTTTCCTGAAGCTTTATTCAATAGACTATTAAGATTTTGAGATTCACCTTTCATTGATTGCTTAACTGCGGTTCTAATATCAGCAAAATCAACACCAATTAATTGCATTGTAAAATCTTTTGCATCAGCTTCTGACATATTTCTTGATCCAGAAACTTTATTAAACTGGTGAGCGACTTTAGCAATCTTGTCTGCAGACTCTTTCGTTAAAGCAAACTTTGCTGATAACTGAGAAGACATTTGGTTTAAATAGTGAGCTTCTTTAAGAGCTGCTAGTTTTTCCATATCTACAGATCCACTTTGCGCATGAGAAAAGACAATTGTTTGTGATTCTAAAACAGATTTTGAGTCGAATCTTTCTAATTTTGAATAATCAATTAAATCAGAGTTAACCATTTGAGCTAATCTAACTGTTGGATTCGATGATTTAACAGAAAATCCCATTGCATAATCATATCCATCATCATATCCATCATCATAGCCAGCAGTGTAGTTATCATCATAACCGTCTGTATAACCAGTATTATAATTATCATTATAACCTTGAGTATCACCACTAGCATAACCATCAGCATAACCGCTATCATACCCAGAGCTATAACCATCGGCATCTCCATCAGAGTAACCAGCAGAATATCCATTAGAATATCCATCTGCATCTCCATCAGCAAAACCATCAGAATATGCATTATTATAAGTTGAATTATATCCATCGGCGTACCCATCAGCATCACCTAAGTCATAACCTTGATTATAACCATTATTGTAACCTTCTGTTGTACCTGCATTTTGACCAGCAACTAGACCTTCAGCATTTCCATCAGAAAAACCTTGATTATAACCAGCAGTATTACCATCAGAAAAACCAGATTGATATTCAGCTGAAGCAAATTGATCGAAGGCCATATCCCACCCCGTGTCTTCACCAATTGCAAAACCATCAGAATAACCGTGGTTCGTTCCATCTGTTGTACCTACTGTTTGTCCTTGTGTGTATGAAGACTGATATGCTTCATCAAAAGATTCTTGATAGGCTTCATTGTAGCCTTGATCATAAAATGACTGATACTTTCCATTGCAACTAGAAGCTACAAAAACAGTCATTACTATAACCGATAAATACTTATTCATTAAATACCCCTTTTAGTAGCTCGTTAACTTCGAGTACCTAAAGTTAGAAGTACAATAAGCTATAAACTATCGTCAATTCGCGCATAGGTGTATGTATAAATGTTATCGAGTGACATAATGACACTTAACTATCTTCTACAAGCCTTTTTGAGCTAAATAACAGAAAATTCGTTAATTCTCATTTAGAAGTGGTATCTAAATGACACCTACAAATAATGATTAATCAGCATATACTACTTGTAGATGTCATAAAAAATTAGAAAAATTTTACAGGAACAGTCTTCAAATAAAACCCATTTTTTGAATTACACAAAAAAACATAGTCAAAACTTCCATCATTATTTTGAATTGGATTCTTTGTCACACAACCTCTAGGTATAAAAATACTTGAAGATATTGGAGCAACTAGTTTATCTTCGATAATAGTGTTTACATAAACATGATTACCGCTAATTCTTGTTCCATCAACATAGATAGCAGGAGTATTTATACCATCTTTTTTTCCAACGATTGGATAAAAAATTTCGCTCATCATAAACCCTGGTAAGAAACTAAACTTCGTTGTATTTCTTTTTGATCTCGTTATATTTCCACTGACTTTATCCGCACCAACAAACTCAATATAATCAACTGACTCTACAAAGTAGTAATCTTTTTTAGCATCACTAAATAAAGCAAGAAAGCTTTGAATAAAGTTCTCTTCATTATCAAGATTAAAGATATAGCTTCTTGTTTCATTTGCATCAATAGTTAATTCAAATGATTTACTTGAAATATAACTTACAAATGCATTTATCTCGACTTTAGCTTTATCTAAGCTAATAAGATTAATTAAATCTGCATCTTCAATTTTTTCAAAAGTATTAATTTCTTTAACATTATAAGTTCCATCTACAAAGTTTACGATAAAATTTTTCTTATAAAATCCTACTCCATAGCTTAAGTAGACTGTAATTTGTCCTTTTGACATTTGATCTTTAGAAATATTTTTAAATCCTAATAAACTAATTCTCGTATCATCAAAAGCAACTGTAGAATGAGTAAAAGGTCTAAGCTTATCCTTTAGCGATATAATAAATTCTTTATTTGTCTGACTTCTTAAATCATACTCAATAGCATCATCTTTTTCTACAATATGAAGTTCATATAATCTTTGAGCATTAGACTTATCTTTTGGTGCCCACGGATCATTAACTTGATCCTTAATTGGTAATGGACCATTTTCAATAAAAACAGGTGTCGCAAGTGTATATTCCCCAACCTTAGTGGCCTTTAATGTTAACGACTTATCATTAACTAAAAGAACATTCGGTCTATATCTGATATCAGAGTACTTCCCTACAAGTGGCTTTAAATTCAAATCTCTATATGAATAAAGAATATATCCATCACCATTTTTACGAATAAGGGTCTTAATTAAAAGATCATCAGTTCCATCTAAATTATAGTCACCTCTTGTGACAGAGATTAACTTTGTAGCATTCATCACTTCAAAAGAATTTGCAACTTGAAAATAACCATTTTGTCTTCTTTGAAAGTAATCAACCTTAACCTTGTCTTTATCTTGAAATTTCAAATAATAAGATGATTTTCCACTAGCATAAACATTAGTAGAAACAGTTCTTAAGTTATCAATAATTCTTCCATCTTTAACCATTCCAATTGGAAGTGGTTTTCCTTTAAAGAAAAACTTTTTATTCTGACTTTTATAAGAAAAAAGATTATTTGCTAAAACAAGCTCATGTTTATAGATTTGTGTCTTGTCATTCACAGTTATTTCTACAACAATTGTCGTTTTCATATCTTTTAGTTGATCTTGAACACGTCCTAAGACTTCAATTGTTACAGGTTTACTATCTTGCATGTTCTCGATTATATTTACAGGCTTTGCAAATACTAAGACATCATCTTGAGATTTAAGCTTAACAATTATATTTTGCGCTTCAGTTCCATAGTTTCTTAAGTTTAATAAAAATCTAAATGAGCTATTTTTCTTATCAATGACAATTTCATTAAACTGCTTAAAGATTGGTTTAATAACTGGTTCATTAACTTGATCAAATGATCTACCAAGATGCATCTGTCCATGTAAAGACTTCTTTTTATCAAAGTTTTTATCTGCTGCATGAATAAGCTTTCCTGTTAATGCTGCATGAGTTATCTGAGGATTAGCTCCTTTTAAAAGAGCTGCCGCCGCTGAAACAAATGGAGCAGCCTGAGAAGTTCCAGAAAGAATCTCATATCCTTGAATATTTAACTTAAGGGGAATAAAGTTCTTAGGTATTGTACTTACAATCTGATCCCCAGGAGCAAGAATATCAACCTGTCCTCCATAGTTAGAAAAGTTTGCCATACTACCATCAATAGTTGTAGCACCAACACATATTACATCATAATAAGCACAAGGATAGATCGTCGCATTTGTATTATTATTTCCAGCTGCTGCAACCACAATAATATTCTTTGATACAGCTTCAGCAATAACTTGTCTCATAAATTTAGTGTCCATAGTCTTTGGCCAACCAAGACTTAAGTTTATGACATCAACACCTCTTCTAATTGAATATAAAATACCATTTGCAATTCTTTTTGATGGAGCTCTCATTAAGATCTTATTTCTATTGCTTGTTTCATCAACAGTTCCGGTGACCCTAACAGGTAGGATCTTAATCTTATCAGAAACACCACTTACGCCAAACTTATTATTCTTTTTTGCAGCAATAATTCCAGCAATATGAGTTCCATGATTCTTATCATCTAGTGGATATTGCCAGTATAAGTTATCAGTGGTTGCAAAGTTCCACCCATGACAATCCCCAGGATACTTATTATTGTCCTTATCTTCCTTTGTACCACCTGTTGCCTTACCATTTTCATTACATTCAACTTCATTTTTATAAATTTGATCTTTAAGCTCTGGATGATCAAGATCAATTCCCATATCGACAACTGCAACAACAGGAGTTTTCTTTAATTTCTTTTCAATAGAGTCAATATGTCCTTTCCATCCAATATCAGCTGATACTTTTCCAGAAGTTTCAACAATTAGACCTGAAAGGCTCTTTCTGGTTAAAACTTGCCTCTGATTAAAAAGACCCCACTGAAGAGGAAATAACATATCATAAGTTGCCATCTCACTTTTTTGATTAGGTTTAATCTCAAAGAAATTAGCATCAAAGTTTTCTTCTACAAGAGCTACATTATCCATTTTAGCTAAAATGCCTTTTAACTGTTTAGATCCAGCAACGCTATATAACCTATCAAAATATTCTGATGAATAGTTTGAAAATAGCTCAACACTCTTTATGTCTTTATGAGAAACAAGCTTTGCAATATCATTTTCAGATAACTTATTTTTAAACTCAACAACAAGGTCTGCACAAAAAGAGCTAAATGATAAAATAACTACTAATAATATAATCATATAACTCTCCCCAACAACCAACTCATCATAAACTCACCTGTTGTTATACCTAAAAGTTTTTTCATTTTTCTAAATGGTCCATCTAAAGACTCTTTACCAAAGCGCCCATAGCTATTTGAGAAGATTGCTTGATCACCATTTTCATCACCAACTCTAAACCCATCAATCTTTGCTAAAGCACTAAAATTCTTTGCTCCGCCATAAAGCTGAGTTAACCCTTTTAATGTCAGCTTATCATCAGCTATCGAGATCATTTTCATTAATGCTGTCGATAGTTTCTTTAAATTCCCACGTTTCTTAAACTTAAGATACTTTTTCTTTTGTTTTAGAAATCTTTTAATTCCACTTAAGATAAGAGCATCATCTCCAGCAAAGTTTGTCATATCTCTTGATTGAAAGTTCTTCCAAATTCTCTTTATCTCTTTTTCTGGTAATGAAAGCATATGCTTAACTGCCGTATCATAGATAAAGAAATTCACATTAATATTGTATAAGAAAAGCTCTTTTGTTTGAGCTAAAGTTCCATCTTCAAAGAACTTATATCTATACTTATCTCTAATTTGCCTTAACTTCTTAAGAGCTTTTTCTTTTGGTAACTTCCATCCGTTAATAATTCTTGAGAGTTTCATATAAGGTTTTTTCACCTCATTCTTATCATCAAGTTCTCCTTCATAAGAGACAATTTTATTTGTAGCTTTACCATAATATGTAAAACCAGGGTTTGTTGCTGAAAAGTTTGTAGGAAAGAACTCAGATTTTAAAATTTTACCAGCTAAAGTTCCAACTAGATCATCAAAATAGCTTTCAAAGTCACGACCTTGTGTTTTTCCAATCATGTTTCTATATAATAACTTTGAGTGACCACTAGGAAGAACAACTTCAACCTTATCAGCTTGTTTTAATCTACTTGCTCTTAATACTAAAGCTGCAGCCTTAGCATCATCTTCAGAAAACTTATGCTTAAGAACAACCGGTTTTTGAACATTATCAAGCTTTTTAATTGAACCAGTTAAAAGAACTGATCTTAAAGCCTTTAGTTTTTCGACCCTATTTTCATTCTTTGTTTGATAATAAGCGTCTTCTAGCTCTCCAATATTTACTTTATAGAACTTAACCTTTCCCCTACCTTTATTAGCAGTAAAGTTAATCTTAACAAGAGGAACAAAGGCCTTAACACCTAAAGACATTTCAAATCCATTTAAGTTACCAAGGTCTTTATAAACATGAATTTCATTTTCACTTGCTCTAAAAAAGTGTAATCTTCCAGTAATAACTTTTCTTCCACCAATATTTAACTTTGTTTTAATAACATTAAAGAAAGTCATCCCTGCTGAAACACCTAAACTTGCTCCAACTGAATCTGTCACAACCATAGACTCATTTATTTCAAGGTTTTCAGAAATCAAGCTTGTTACTTCAGTTAACTGAGTCTCTTTTTCTTGGTTATTAACCTTGATTTGTTGTCTTTTAACTTTCTTAATAATTGCTACAATATTCTTCTTATAATTTTTAAAATGTCTTACATATCTTTTCTTGCTCTTATAAGGACAAATTTTATCAGTCTGCTCTTTTCTACATGTAGAAGAAGATTCATAAGCGGCTAACATCGTTGAATCAAGATTTGTGATACTATCAACAAGTCTAGAGATAACCTGAGTTTGAGTTATTGATTCTAAAATATCTTTTTCATTTTCATTAACAAGTTTTTCAAGATCATCTAACGCAATATTAACATCTTCACTTTGATATTTTTGAGCTATTTTTGATCTTGATGTTTTTAAGTTATTTAAAAGTTCTTTTAAACCATTAACAAAAAGCTCATTTTGCTGACGTTTTTGAGCCGCTGTTAAGTTTTCATATGGCTCACTAATGATCTCATCTAATAAATGTCCATACTTTCTTTTTAAATATGGAACCGCTAGGTTTTTAAATGGATATTTTAATGCCTTTTGAATAGAAGTAATTGGTCTAATATGAGCATAAGTTCTATTATAAAAAACATTCGCATTACCTTTTAGATCGACAGGAGCATATTGTCTTACAGGCCCATCCGCAGATTGAACCACCTTACCTGTTTGAGAGTAAACACCAGTAACTCCACTAAAAGCACCTGCTGAAATACTTGCCCCTAAAGTATCGACTAACTGAATCGTATTATCTGTACCCAAGTAACTTCCTGCTACAATTTGTATATTTAAAATTAAGTTTCCTTTAAATGTTGGAAAAGCAAATGTTTTAATCGGTGTTCTTGTCGTTGCATTAGTTGTAAGGTTCTGTGCAACCGCATCTGCTAAAACCTTTTCATTAAACTCTTCTACTTTTCCAGAAATATCTGTTCCCATAAACTTAGAAGAGTTAAATGCTTTAAGTAGCATTTCAATCCCTAGAGATCTTCCTTTTGCTCTTAAAAATGATGTCATCTCAGAAAAAGAAAGAGGAGAATCTGGCTCTTCAATTCTAAACTGTCTTCCATAGCCAGCATAGAAGTACTTTGTTAACTTTCCATCTTTTAAATCATCTCCATTTGAAATAATTGTATTTGTAGAAAGATTTACATTATCAATTGAAAATAAAGCACCTAAGTGATTTCTTCTCGACTTTAATTTTTCTAATAATAGAACCTCAACTGAAGCTGGAAGATGTGCAGCCTTAACAATATCTTTCCAATCTTGCTCAGTAAGATCTAATATTCTTTTAACCATCCATCTAGCATCATCACGACTTGTTCTAAACTCATCAGCATATGGATAATCAAGTCTTACATTTTCAGAAATGATTCTTCCAACTGTCCACTTAAACATATTGATACTCTCTGGTGTATTTGTAAGAGCATAAGGAATTAATAAAGATCTATAGATTCTTTTTCCTTCAAAGATATCAGGTGAAATATATCCTTTTGCTAGGTTTAGTTTAAACTCTTGATCTTCCATAGCAACAAGATCTTGTAGAACAACTCTCTTAGCTTTTTCACTTTGAACCCATCTATTTAATGAACCGGCTCCACTATCTTTTAATTGATTCATAAAGCTTTTCTTTTGATCTTTTGTATCAAAGTTAATTGTAATTGTTTTTAAGTACTTAACTGCAGACACAGAGTATCCAAGTTTTCTTAAAAGAGCTTTTCTTAGAAGATAGTTATGAATAGACTTATTTAAAAATAATGAATATTGAATTGGTGTCCCATGAGAATTAGTTTTATTAACTGTAACTCTAAAACTTCCAACCTTTGTCCATCCTTTTGAAACAAACTCAACATTATCTGATGTATTAATACCTAGATCATCACCTTCAGTATTAACTTTATTTTCCCAAACACCAGGAACTTGTGCCGGATCAACTAAAGATAGATCCCAATTACACCTAGTTAAGTCTGATTGGTATTCATATAAATCGACTGCTTGCTTAGGAGATAAAAGCTCTCCTCTCTTTACACCATTTTGACAATCATCTAAATTACAAATTAAATCTGCTGCTGGTCTTACACCAAATGCTAAAGGAATCATTCCTTTTCTTGGATTAAATGCCTCAAACTTCCTATTAAAGCAAGGATCAACTTGCCCAAAAGAACTAAATCCAAAAAATAAAATTAATAACGATAAAGACTTAAACATTATAATTCCTAAACTTACTATTCAGCTGTCTAATTTTTAGACAATAATCACTCTTTGTAAGTACTCAATTATGCTGAATATTTAGTTAAACTTAGTATTTACAATGCTAATCTTGTGCCAAATAATATTATTAGATATAATAAAAAGAAAAAGACTACCAAGGAAATGCTTAATTGAAGATTCTACTTATTAGTGAAGAAGAAGAAGCGATATCTAAGCTTCAAAAACTCATTACTCATATTTTACCAAACTTTGAATTTTCTTTAGCCACAAATCTGACACAATCGATGGAAATTATTTGCAATGAGTCCCCTTGCTCTTTCTACATTATAGACTCGGATATAACAAGCTTTTCTCTAACTGATATTCTTCAAACAATAAATGATTTTGCAGGCTCTAAACCAATACTTTTTACTGGCCATTACAATTCCTTTAAAGGAAAAATTAGTCAGCAAAACTATGATTCACATGAAAAGAATAACTTTATTCCCAAACCATATGAGCACGAAAATTTCTTAAATGACTTAAAAGAAGCTCTGTCTAAAATTATCGAATTTGTTGAAAAAGAAAATAGAAAACAAGATCTTGAAACTATTGATCCAAAAGACTTCATCAAATTAAAGCTAAGATCATTTTATCTCTTTAATGCTTTTAAATATGATATATATCTTGAGGTTACATCCACAAGGTTCTTAAAAATACTTCCTGCTGGAACAAAATATTCTCATTCATTTTTATCAAAGTATGCTAAAAGGAACATAAAATACTTTCAAATTAGAAAAACAGAGCATTTAAAATATCTAGACGAAGAGGTTCAAAGCTGCATCAATGAATTTACAAAAATATTAAAACTCTCTGGGGCTCAGTATGTTTTTTTACTCAAATCAATAACAATTCTTCATCAATATCTTCAAGCTCTTGGACATAGTGAAAAAGCTCAAATTTTGCTTGAGCTGATAGTAAATTATATTTTAAAGATCCATAAAGAAAAAAATAAACTCCTACAGCACCTTGAAAGTTATCCTTATTACTACGAAGGTATTTCAAGTAAATCGTTATTATCTGCACTAATGAATCTTTCGATGTCTAATGTTATGCAATGGGATTCAGAAACAACAAAGGCCAGACTTGTAGCTGCTTCAATTTTACAAGACTACTATGTAGAAGATGATAGTCTAAGCAAGATCATACGCCTAAAAGACTCTCTTTTTAAGAATCTAAATGAAGACGAAAAAAAGAAGTTTGAGATTCATCCCGTTAAAGCAGCTCATCTTGCCACTAGTTTTTCAAAATATCCCGATATTTCATCAATACTAGAAAACCATCACGAACTTCCAAGCAAAAGAGGCTTTCCTAATCAAATAGCAATTGGATCTTTAAATCAGCTTTCAATCGTTTTTAATATATCCACTTATTTTGCAGCTCTTATTGACGGAAAAGCTTTTGATGAAATTAACTTCAAAGATACCTTTCGAATTATAAAAAGAGACTTTGAAGTTGGCTACGCAAGAGATATATTTTTAAAATATTCTTTAGTCCTAAAGTAGAATTTTATCAACTTGTTCAATTATTTTTTTATAAGTATGTCTTGTAAAACGCTCTAAAAGTTTTTTCTTTATAAGAGATTTATCATAAGCTAATGATAAATTATTTTCTTTTACGTTCTCTAGGATATGCTTACTTAATTCCTCAGCAATAAGAATAATTTTAGATAACGGAGAAACTTCATCATTAAAAAAGTCAGGAAATCCCTTACCATGTAAATCACCATGATGCTGCGTAATCAAAGTATCAACCCCCAAAGGTGCTCGATCAAAAGTCCTAACCAATTCCCCAGCTAAAGCTGCATGATCAAAAACAGTCTCTTTTTCTTCTTCAAAAACATCACTTCGAAATAAAAGAGTTTCCTCATCCACTTCATCATACTTATTAAAAATTGGAACAAGATAAATATCATGAAAATAAATGGCAAAAGCGACTTTATCTTCTTGTTCCTTAGTTCCCCAAGGCATATTTTTAATAATCTGTTTTGCAAGATAAGTTGTTAGGACTGTATGATTAAAAATATAACCACCTTGATTATTTAATAACTGCTCCAAGAGTTTTTTCGCCTTAGAAACAGACTTCGCAATATCAGAAATAGCGTCAATACATAGCTTGGATATTTGAGAAATTTCTTTTGAAATCTTGTCATTTTTAAGAATTGAATTTGCAACAACATTCATTCCCTCGTCTGCAATTTTTAAAACTTCATCAACTTTAAGAGATTTATCTTTTAGCTCATGAACTATTAACTTCGATGTTTGATTTATAAAAGAAAGACGTTTCTTACTCTCTATGTAAAGATGTTCTTCCATTGTTGCAAAAATATCCTTTTGATAACTATACTCATCCTCTTTCTTATAAATTCTTATATATTCATCATTTTCTTTTTTAAATATATCTGACTCAGATTCATTTAGCTTAGAAAATATAACCTTTGGAATGGGATAAAAGTCAGGGACTTTTTTTAATGCCATATCTCTAGCCGTAACATCTAAAAGCTTAGCACTACATCTAATAATTTCTCTAATATCATACTTATTTTGAACAACTAAAGCTCTGTCATGCTCAAAATTTGTCTTCCCAATAATTAAAGTATACAGACTTGGACAAGAGTCTAACCTAAAAATTAACTCATCCAAATTTTCAATCACAGACAATGAAACAACTATAAGTTGTTTTTTAGAGGATATATTAGAACTCTTTTCAAATACATTAGAAAACGAAGTGCACCTTGTAGGCTCATACCCAACATAGGCCATTAAATTCATTTCATATAATGAGTCTACAAAATTATTAGTTGTTGCCAAAAATATTTGATGCATAGCAAAACTCCTTTTTTACTATGACTTAGCTTTTAAATAAATTTTAAGCTTCATATATGATAAGTCAAAAGCTTCTTTTTCACTAGGCTGAGAATAAACCCGACCAACATGATTAAATATCTTGCTGCTTTGGGCTGTAACAATATCAATATGAGCATCATAAGCTTTAAGGTTTTTGTATATTGTCACCCTCCCCTTAAAGTCAGGTGAAAGACCTATAAGCTCAATATACATTTCTTTGGGATATTCATAATCGCTATTTTGCATCTATGACCTTTATCAATGACATATCAATATAAAGTGTTAGAATTATTCTATATTGAATTTGTTACTTAATATAAACAAGGGAGTGTTACCAATGAATTTATCCCATAATTACTTTATTTCGTCTATTGGAAAGAAGCAAATTATGGCCATCACGGGTCTTGGGTTAGTAGGATTTACTGCAACCCACCTACTAGGAAATTTATTAATTCTTGTAGGACCGGATGCTTTTAATTTTTATGCTCACAAATTAACGAGCAACCAACTTATTTATTTAGCAGAAGCCGCACTATTGGGTATGTTTTTAACTCACTTAGCACTAGCTTTCATTACTGTAATGCAAAACAAAAATGCTAGACCTCAAAGTTATTACAAAAAAGTTAGAACTGGCCGAGGTGAGACATTTGCATCTAAAACAATGCCGTATACCGGAACAATCTTGCTTGTATTTTTAATTTTACACCTTTTAAATTTTAAATTTGGATCAAACTACCCAACTACTGTAGATGGCATTGAAATGAGAGATCTATACAGAACTGTTATCGAATACTTTTCTAACTGTTACTATGTAGCTTGGTATGTAATTGCTATGATTAGTCTTGGTTTTCATACATCTCATGGACTATGGTCTTCATTACAAACATGGGGCTTAGATCATCCAAAGTATACTCCTGCGGTAAAAACAATTAGTTGTTTATACGGAATTGGAGTAGGAATTGGTTTTTCAGCCCTAGCAATTTTTTGTTATTTTCAAAATTAAGGAGTGACCCATATGTCTTTTAAATTAGATTCAAAGATTCCAGAAGGTCCTATTGAGAAAAAATGGGACAATCATAAATTCAAATCAAAATTAGTAAACCCTGCTAATAAAAGAAAATATAATGTTATCGTTGTTGGAACTGGACTTGCGGGTGCATCTGCTGCTGCAACTCTAGCTGAACTCGGATACAATATTCAATCTTTTTGTATTCAAGACTCTCCAAGAAGAGCTCACTCGATTGCCGCTCAAGGTGGTATCAACGCTGCTAAAAACTATCCTAATGATGGTGACTCTGTTTGGAGATTATTCTATGACACAGTTAAGGGCGGAGATTATAGAGCACGAGAAGCTAACGTTTATAGATTAGCTCAAGTTGCAAATAATATTATTGATCAATGTGCGGCTCAAGGTGTTCCATTTGCAAGAGAATATGGTGGATACCTAGCAAATAGATCTTTTGGTGGAGCTCAAGTTTCAAGAACTTTCTACGCTAGAGGACAAACGGGTCAACAACTTCTTTTAGGTGCTTATTCATCTTTAATGAAAGAAGTTAATAAAGGAAAAATCAAGCTTTACACTAGAAGAGAGATTCTAGATATCGTTATTATCGATGGAAAAGCTAGAGGTATTATCGTTAGAGATCTTACAACTGGTGAGATTGAAAGATACGTAGCAGATGCTGTTATTTTAGCAAGTGGTGGATATGGAAATACTTATTACCTATCTACAAATGCCATGGCATCAAACTGTGGTGCTGCTTGGAAGGCCTATAAAAAAGGTGCTGGTTTTGCAAACCCGTGTTTTACTCAAATTCACCCTACTTGTATTCCTGTTCATGGAGAAAGTCAGTCAAAGCTAACTCTTATGAGTGAGTCATTAAGAAATGATGGACGTGTATGGGTTCCAAAAAAAGAGGGGGATAAAAGACACCCTAATGAAATACCTGAAGATGAAAGAGATTATTACTTAGAAAGAATCTACCCTTCTTTTGGTAACTTAGTTCCAAGAGATGTTGCTTCTAGAAATGCTAAGCTTCAAGTTGATGCTGGTAAAGGGGTTGGAGAAACTGGTGTTGCAGTATACTTAGATTTTAAAGATGCAATTAATAGAGATGGAAAAGATGTTATCGCAGCTAAGTACGGTAACCTTTTTGAAATGTATCAAAGAATTACAGATGAATCTCCATACGAGCAACCAATGAGAATTTATCCAGCTGTTCACTATACAATGGGTGGATTATGGGTTGATTATAACCTTCAAAGTACGATCCCAGGACTACATGTTCTTGGAGAAGCAAACTTTTCAGATCATGGGGCCAATAGACTTGGAGCATCTGCTCTAATGCAAGGTCTTGCTGATGGATACTTTGTTATTCCTTATACTTTAGGAAACTTTTTTGGAACAAATGAACTAGAAGAAGTGACTTTAGATCATCCAGAATTTGATGCTTGTGAAAAGGCGGCAAAAGAAACTATTGATAAACTTTTAAATATTAAAGGTAAAAGAACTGCTGATGATTTTCATAAAGCACTTGGAAAGATCATGTGGAATTATGTTGGTATGAGTAGAAATGAAGAAGGCCTTAAAAAAGCTATCAGTGAAATACAACAACTTCGTAAAGAGTTCTGGCAAGATGTAAGCGTTCCAGGAGATGCTGATGGAGTGAACTCAGAACTAGAAAAAGCAACAAGAGTTGCTGACTTTTTAGAGATGGGTGAACTTATGGCAAGAGATGCTCTTATGAGACCAGAATCTTGTGGAGGTCACTTTAGAGAAGAATCTCAAACAGATGAAAACGAAGCTCTTAGAAACGATGAAGATTATGCCCATTCAGCTGTATGGGAATTTACAGGTGTAGATAGTGAGCCTAATCGTCATAAAGAAGAGCTTACTTTTGAAAACGTTCCTCTAACACAAAGATCTTACAAGTAATAAGGATAATTTTATGAGTGGTAAAAATATAAATGTAAATTTAAAAATTTGGAGACAAAAAAACAGAAAGTCTAAAGGATTCTTTGAAGACTACACCCTACCAGGTGTTTCAACAGACATGTCATTTTTAGAAATGCTAGATATGTTAAATGAAACTTTAGTTAGAGAAGGAAAAGACTCTGTAACTTTTGATCACGATTGTAGAGAAGGAATTTGTGGAATGTGTTCATTAATGATTAATGGACAGGCACACGGACCTCAAAAAGCAACAACAACATGTCAACTTCATATGAGATCATTTAATGATGGTGATACTATTGTTATTGAACCATTTAGAGCAAAAGCATTTCCTGTTGTAAAAGACTTAATGGTTGATAGAAGCTCCTTTGATCGAGTTATTCAGGCTGGTGGATATATTTCTGTTAATGCAGGAAATGCTCCAGATGCTAATGCGATTCCTATTGCAAAAGAAAATGCTGATTTAGCAATGGATGCAGCTGCTTGTATTGGATGCGGAGCTTGCGTAGCAAGTTGTCCAAATGCAAGTGCCATGTTATTTACATCTGCTAAAATCTCTCAGCTTAAGTTACTTCCTCAAGGAGAGCATGAAGCTAGCGATAGAGCAGCTAAAATGGTCGCGCAAATGGATAAGGAAGGATTTGGAAACTGTTCTAATCACGCTGAGTGTGAAGCAAGTTGTCCAAAAGATATTAACTTATCAAATATTGCAAGAATGAATAGAGAATATTTTAAAGCTAAAACATTTTCTAGAAAATCTTAATATCATGGCCAGGTTAAAAGCCTGGCCTTTTTTATTTTAAAAGTATGTATATATACAACAAAACAATTTTTTTATTTTTAGAAAAAATAAAAAAACTCACATTAAAAATCATCAAGGAAGATACAGATTTAACAGCACTTCGTTCAAGAGTTCTTTTTGAAGGAACCTACTATCCCTTAGACTTTGCTGTTTTTACAAATAAAAATACCCTAGCTTACTATGATAGTGAAAATTATCGTTTTGGTTTTAATGAATGTCTTGTTCTACACCCAAATGATAATGACCTTAAAAATATTATCAGACATGAACTTGCTCACTTTATATGTTTTATAAAATATGGAAATAGTATTCAGGATCATGGATCTGAATTTAAGCAAATTTGTGCAAAATATAATTTCCCCATTGAGTCCAGTAAATCCACATACGAGCTTTCATCAAAATCAACAAGCAATGATGAAAAAAAACTTTTAGAAAAAATCCAAAAGCTTTTAAAACTTGCAGAAAGTTCAAATGCAAATGAAGCAAGCCTTGCAACTAAAAAGGCCAATGAGCTTTTAATTAAATATAATCTAGAGCAAACTCATTTTAATGACGATAAAAATATCTATGTTACTACTCTTGGTAAGGCAAAAAGAAAAGATACAAAGCTTACAACTATATATGAGATCTTAAATTGTTTTTATGTAAATCCTATTCTTAGGTATTCTAAAACGGGTGTTCAAATTGAAGTTTGTGCAAGCCTTATTAATATAGAGTTAGCTGGGTATATATACGAATTTTTAAATAACCACCTTGATTTTTTATGGAATGAGCATAAAAAAACAGGAGCAAAGGGGCTAAAGGCTAAAAACTCTTTTTTTAAAGGCATAGCAAAGGGTTATCTTGATAAGAACAAAGAAGTAAAATCAAATCTGTCTAAAGATAAAGAGCTTATCCTTTTAAACCTTGTTCCAAAAGAATCTTATCAAAGAATTTATGGAAGACTTTCAAAAACTTATTCAAGCTCCTCTATTGATAAAGAAAGCTTTAAAAAAGGACACTCAAAAGGAAAAAATCTTACCATTAACCAAGCAATAAAAAATAAAGTAAAGAAAATATTTTTATTAGGATAAATATTATGACAATTAAAAATCAATTTAAAATAGCAGCACTTATTATGTTTTTAGCCGTTGCCATCGGAGCTTTTGGAGCTCATGGATTAAAGCTAAGTGGTAAAGCTCTAAAGACATTTAGCACAGGATCTGATTATCATTTCTACCATGGCTTTGCTCTATTTATGATGGCCCTATTAAATTCAAAATTTAATAATATCTTTGCAAGAAGCTATAAGTTCTTTTTTATTGGGATCCTACTTTTTAGTTTTAATTGCTATCTTTATGGGATAACTTCAATCAAAACATTTGCCATGATCGTTCCTATTGGGGGAATATTATTTTTAATTGGATGGCTAAATGTATTTATTAAAGCAAAGGAAATTAAATGAAAATATTATTACTAACAATTATTCTTACTTCATGTGCAAGTAAATATAATACCTACCCTATTATTGATAAAAGAAACTTTAAAAAAGATAATCCAGTAGCTGGAATTATTTCTAAAAGACTCCTTCCTTCTACAAATAAAAGAACGGTTAAAAGATGTTTTTCTCAATTCTTTTGGAATAAAAATGCTAAAAAAGATTCATTAAACTTTTTACCAATGCAGCTTAATGGTATATGCAGAAAGAATAATTACTTGATGAATACAACAATTAGAGAAAGTTGGTGGACTACAATTGTTTATTCTAGAAGTTGTATAGAAGTTAAAACGACTTGCCCAAGAAACTAGACATTTCTTTTATCTGATCCATAAAGCCATTTATGCTGCTGCCCTATAACTCTAAAAGGGCCTCCGTACGATTGATTAAGATCAATAATATTTTTAAATCTCTCTAATGGAAACTCTTCTTTGGGTTCATAACAAGGAGTAATAACCCAATTTTTATAAATACTATTATATTTATCATATAAGGATAAATAAGTATTAAAGTCTATTTCATCTGCAATAACAGCTTTTATCTGAGATTTATCTGCATAATTTTCAACAAATCGCTGAAAGACTTTTTCATTAAATTTAACTCCTGTTGAAGGCGTTTTGAAGTCAAAAGAAATATAATCAACCTCATCAAAAATACTAGTAACAACTCTTGTTCCAGCAGCTTCAATATTTGTTGTATATCCAAGCTCATGTAGCTTTATAATTAAACTTAAAACATGTTTTTCATGTTTTGGATGAAGAGGGTCTCCCCCGGTAATGGAAACTCTTTTTATCTTTCCTTTATCCAAAGACGCTTGGCTTTCAATCATCTCTAAAATATCATCAAGATTGTACTTAGGTGCTATAAATTCCCACGTCTCCATAGAGTCACAGTTTAAACACCCTACAGCACAACCTTGAAATCTTACAAAGACTTGGGGTGTACCAATAAATATTCCTTCACCCTCTGTCGCTTTATAAACTGAGTGAATAGCATAGTTTTTCATATATAAAGGGCTTTTAACACAGTAGATACCTTATGGATACACTTGTATATGCATAGCAGTAATTTTTACATAAACTCTTTATATATAGATATAAATTCGATACAATAATTTTATGAAACGACATCTTTTATACCTAATAACCTTAGTGATATTAGGCTCTTGCGGCCTTCCTGACAATAACCCTATTGTCTCTACCGCTCAAAGTGCGGGTCAAGATGACGATATTGATGGAAAAGTTATTAAGTCTCAAGCTCTTCGTGCTAATGGAAGTAACCAAGTTTCTACTGCATATATAAAACAGCAAAGCTATTCTACAAGTAAGTTAGAGCTACCAGATGGATATTCAAAATATCCTGATAAGGAAAAGCATTCTGAAAATCAAATTAGAAAGAGCGAAAAAAATTTTTATACCATAGATTGTGGTAAATATTCCGAGTTTAAAAAACTAAGTGATAGATCAGAAGATTGCATAAGAAAGTACAATGAATTCTACGGACAAAGCTCTGAAAAAATGATGAAGTGGAACCCTAAGACAAATGGTATTGCCGGAGAAGGAAACTGGTTGGTTGTTTCGGTTTCAAAAAATCAATCAGTAATATGGCAAGACAGAACAACATCACTACTTTGGGCAGATATCTACAAGGAAAACTCTAGCTGGCAAGAAGCAAGCTCTGAAAATGGAGTTTGTGATCAGTATAACAATAATAACCCTCATGGTATTCCTAGTTCTCAAATAAGCTGGAGGCTACCTACAAGAGGAGATTTTCTACAAGCTGATATCAATGGAGCTAGAGCCGTTCTCAGAAATACTGAAAATAGTTTTTGGACTTCAAGTTATATAGCTAATAATCAAGCTTGGTCTATTACTCAAAGTACAGGAGTTTTAGAGAAGACACCTATAACAGAAACTAAAGCAATTAGATGCGTTGGAGTCTCTCTACAATAATGAAGCAGCAAGACTATATTCAAAAACAACTAAACGACTTAGCTAAAATTGAAAATGATATAAATAATCCTCACTTTGATTTAAGTAACCATGATAGCTTTAAAGTTCATTTTAAAATAGATAATTCATTAAAGCATGCTACTTTTAAAGAAGACAAAGAAAACCCTGGCCATTGGTTCACAACATCTCAAACATTTAAGGCCCTTCGATCAAATATATTTGCAACAGATACCTTTGAAGACTTAGAGGAAATTCATAATTGCAATAGCTGCAAAACAGATATTGATAAACAGTTTTGGCTCTTTTGTCCTTACTGCGGAAGCTCTTTTTAATGATACCTGTAGAGCAAATTAATAAAGTCATTCATCACTTTTATGACAAAGCTAAAACTGATATTTTAATTGGGTATCACTTTACTAGAACTATAAAAAATTTTGATGAACATATTCCAAAAATTGTATCTTTTTGGGATCTTCAGTTCAATCAAGTAGCTGTACAAAAGAAATACTTACCATTTGATCTCATTGGTAAGCACAAGGATTTAAAAATAAACTTAGGTGAAGTGCATAGATGGGTGCTCTTGTTCAATCAGACATTAAATGAACTTAAAATAAGCGAAGAAGATAAAAAAGTATGGCTAAACAAAATTGAAATATTTAAAGAGCGAGTTATTCGTCTATCGACTTAGCATCAAAGGCTTTTTTTACAAAACGCTCCAAAATAGGCTCACCTTTTACATAATCAAAAACCCAGTTTCTCGCATACATACCTTTGACATATTTTGCAGCCGCTTTAGCATCTTTATGATTCTTGTACATAATAGCGTTAAAGCGAACAAGTTTTACTTCAACCTTATAACCCATTTCACATTTTGGAATATACTCATCACAATCTACTAATTTATGATCTAAAGACTTTGGTATAACAAGCTTTAAAGAAGGATCGACTTGTTTACCAATTGAATAAATTTCTTCTCTAGAAAAAAGTTTTTCTTCACTATTACAAGAAGCTAATATAAAGCAAATTAATAATATTTTCATATTTATTATTATATATGAGAAACAATATCTTTCAAAGCGCCTTTAATTGTTGGATAATTAAAGCGAAATTTATTGTCGATTAGATATTTTGGTTCTATATCAACGTCTTCAAGTATTACTTGACTTACTTGCCCCTGTAAAATTCTTAAGACCATAGAAGGTACAAAGCCCTTTGTTTTTTTGCCAAGCAAACGAGCAAATAACTTCGTAAACTCTTTATTATTTACTGTATCAAAGCTGGCAAGATTTATTTTTTGTGGGGCATTTATATCTTCATACACAAAAAGAATTGATCTTATCAAATCATCAATATGAATCCATTGCATTTTTTGTTTCCCCGAACCTAATGATGCACCCAATCCCAATTTAAAAATAGGATAAATAGTTTTTATCATTCCTCCATCTTTTCCTAATACAATTGGTAGCCTTAAAATAGAAACACTTTCCACAGAATCAGACTTTTTTAATGCCTCATTTTCCCAAATATCACATACTTCTTTTAAAAAACCTTCCGTATGAACACCAATGGCACTAATAGAAATAAGTTTTTTAACTGTTACGCCTGATTTTTCTAATGAACTTATTAAGTTTTTTGTTCCTAAAACTCGAGAGTCATAAATTCTTTGTTTAAAATCTTTAGACCATCTTTTAGAGAAAATATTTTCTCCCATCAAGTTGACACACAGATCAAACCTATCACTTTGAGTAAGAAACTTTTTTTTTGTATCTTCCCACAACAAATATTTAACACGATCACAAAACATTGCTTTTGCTTTTTCAATATCTCGGCATAAAATCGTAACATTAAATTCATTCTCTAATAAATAACGGACAAGATGTTTACCTACAAACCCTGTTGCCCCTGTAACTAAAGCTTTTTTCATATTCTCGTTCTTTTTGTTATTTTTACTCTTTTTGTTTTAACTTTCTTTTTTTTCTTTTTTAAAGACTTTGCTTTTGCTTCAGTTATATCTTTAGCAATAAAATCTAAATTTAAAGATGACTGTCCTTTAATTGCCATATTAATATGACCAATTAACTTTGCATCATAATGAGTGACAAAGTTATATACAACTCCATGCTTTCCAGCTCTTCCAACTCTACCACATCTATGTAAATAAAACTCCGCTGTTCTTGGAAGGTTAAAGTTCAAAACCCATTTTAGATCTTTAATATCAATACCTCTAGCTGCAATATCTGAAGCTATCAATACTTGTCCTTTACCACTAGAGAAATCTTCGTATGACTTTGCTCTATCTTCTTTGCTCATATCTCCATGAAGCTTTATAAACTTAATTTTAGAGCCAGTATCAGTAATATGCTTTGCTATTTCATCCACTTGATTTTTTTGATTAGCGAATATAACACCTCTGCCTTTAGCTGTTTTATCTAAAAATGCTGTTAAGAACTCTAATCTTTCTTTAACCGAAGTATAGAGATTAAACGTATCAATTTTGCCGTGTAATTTACCAGTTGTACTAAAAGTTACTTTTTCAAAATTAATTTTAGCAAACTTTTGATTTAAATACTCTTCAATTGAAGTTGCTAAAGTAGCGCTAAAGAAATGAATATTAGTTTCATCATAATCAACTTTAGATACAATAGTATTAATATCTTTTTTAAATCCCATTTCAAAAAGAGTATCTGCTTCATCAAATATTAAATATTTTAAATCACTTAGGTTTACATCTTTAGATTTTATATGCATAGCAAGCTTAGTTGGTGTAGCAACTAAGATTTCAAAACCTTGAGTTTTTAAAGTTTTCTTTTGCCCCCCAAGAAGATTTCTAATTCTAAGCTTTCCATGATGAGAAATCTCTTTAAAAACCTTAAAGATCTGAGAAGCAAGTTCTTTGGTTGGAGTAACAATAACTGCCATGGGTCTTCCATTTTTTGGATTAACGCCATTTTCATCTTCATGTAACTTTATCAACTCACTGATGGGAAGAGCATACGATAAAGTCTTCCCCGAACCAGTCTGTGCCACACACAATACATTCTTATGATCCAATATCTTTGGAATTACTTTTGTTTGAACCTCATTTGGACTTTTTATGCCTATCTCTGCATAATAACCATTGAAATCCTCATCTATACCTAGCTTTTCAAAACTCATAATTTTATCCTATTTTTAAATACTTAATAACATTAATATAGACAAATACTCAAGATCACATGAAAAAATAACCCAATACCGAGTAATAAATTCCTCCCAGAACCTTTGTCTTAGAGTATAATAAGAATCATTCCGATTAGTATTCAAATATAAACAAAATAAAGGATTTAAAATGTTTAAGAAAATGCTTTTTTTAACGCTATGTAGTTCAATAATGACGGCACAGGCAATTGACTTTACCTATACCCATGACTGCTCTGGATTAGTCGGGGGAAGTGGTGGGTCTCTATGTACAGATATCAAAAATGAAGTTGAATCTGTTGCCTCTTCAGATTTGCCAGATGTAGATATATCAAAATACTCGGATGGTACAGCTAATGCAACTGTAATTGCTAATACAGGTAAAGGATCTGACTATGGACAGAACTTTGATTTATTTACAATTAAAATAAATCCACTTGGAATAGGTGTTGATGCTTCTGAAGGTGGACTTAGTGATCCCGATAATGCATCTGGCGTTGCAATTGGTGCAGGTCTTATGGTCGGTGTAAATATGGATGCTTTTCCTATTGGGAAAATAGGATTTTTTGACTTTGATAAACTTGATGTCATGTTTAACTTTATGAATCTAAATGTTGACCAAGAACTTGATAGTGCAGAAGCATCTGGAGAAGTTTCAGGCCTTGGTCTTATGGCAAGGTATAGAATTATGGACCCAGTAGATATACTTCCAGGTTATATGGTTCAGTGGGGTGGAGTTATGCTTCACACTGGTTTTCAAAAATCAAAAATGAATATGTCCCTTGTTCAAAACTTAAATGATGAAACAATTTCGGGTTCTCAAGGTGCATTTAACTACACAGGGTCGTTCACAAATGCATCGGGTACTTTTGAAATTGATAGTAATACCACTGTTATTCCTATTGAAGTATCTACTTACATCAGGCTTGCCTATGCATTTACATTCTATGGTGGACTAGGAATGGATATTGCATCTGGTGAATCTAAAATTGGCTTTAATGGATCAGGTACCGTAAACGTTAATGCTGGTGCAGGAGGTAACTATACGGGTACAATAGCGGCATCACAAGTATCAAAAGGAGAACCAGAATCAGCAAAAATGAGAGGTTTTCTTGGTGTCCAAATAAATGCTCCAGTAGTGAGCTTATACGTTCACGCAAATAAGCAATTAGCTGCTGATGTAATTGGTGTAAACTTAGGTTTAAACATTGGTTGGTAATAATTTAATTTAAACGTCTATATACCCTTGGGTGATTAAACCCAAGGGTCTTAAAAATCCCTCTCCTACTTCTTTTAGCTTCATTCATAACAAAACCGTAATAGTCCATAGAAATAGCATATCCTCTCTTTACCATCTTTAAATTTATATCCTCTCCATTTAAATAAACCTTTGCAATAACCCTTTTATAATATCCCCTCTTTGTGTCTTTAAGATTTACATATTTTCCTAAAATTAATTTTTCTAAATACTTTTTTGACCATATCCCTATAGGCTTTCCATCATATGATTTTTGCTTTAATTCTGGGGCATCAATATGAGATAACCTCACCTTCTTTTTTCCTACTACTATTGTGTCTCCATCAATGACTTTTGTACATTTTTGTTTAGGGATCCCCAAGGAGGTAAAAGCACATAAAAAAGAGGATAGTAGAGCTACATATAAAAGAATTACTGAGTGAACTTGCATAACCTACCTCCTTAGGGCATATATCAGTATTACAATTTTATTTGAAGGTTAAGGTTTCTAAGTTATGGATATTAGAGAGCAAGTTAAAGAGCATTTTAAATTTGAGTTAGTTCATGTGGACAAAAATTGCGGAGCAAGGGCTGGAATTATCCATACTCCTCACGGAAGTATTCCAACTCCTGTATTTATGCCCGTAGGAACTCATGGTGCAATCAAAGCTCTTCAGCCTACTATGTTAGAGCAGATGGATGTTCCTGTAATCCTATCAAATACATATCACCTACACTTAACTCCTGGATCAGAGCTTGTAAAAAAGATGGGTGGCCTTCATAAATTTATGGCATGGGATAGACCTATTCTAACTGACTCAGGTGGATTTCAAGTATTTTCTCTACAAGGAAACTCAATAACTGAAGAAGGATCTAAGTTTAAAGGTCCAAATGGAAAAGATATTCTTTTAACTCCAGAGACGAGTATCAACATTCAACAAAACCTTGGTTCAGATATTATGATGGCCTTTGATGAGTGTATTC